>NZ_CAMFKM010000001.1 GCF_945957355.1 uncultured Reyranella sp.
GCGCCTCCGGCACAGTGTCGGCACGGGTGGCGAGATCGCCCCCGGCGATCCGCCGCGCCGCCGCGCCCACCGCGGCGAGCGGGCGGACGATCCGCCGTGCCACCCATGCCGCGACGCCCAGCGCCAGAAGCAGCCCCAGCACGCAGACGCCCAGCGTGATGCCGACGTCCAGCCCGGTCGTGTCCTCCATCTCCGTGGGCATCGGCGCGACGATCCGCCAGCGTTCCAGTACCGCGTAGATGATGTAGAAGGCGGCAGTGCTGACGGTGATCGTCATCACCGACAGTGCCGCCATCGCCGCCCATAATTGCCGGGTCAGGCTGATCGCATTCTTCATGCGCGTGACGTCAGCCGGTAACCGACGCCGCGTACGCCCTCAGGCATGTCGGGCGCGCCAGCTTGATGCAGCTTGCGGCGCAGCTTGCTGACATGGCTGTCCACGGTGCGGTCAAGCGCGTCCGATCCGGGCATGCAAGCGTCGACCAGATCGCCGCGCGTGAAGACCTGCGTCGGGTTGCGCGCCATGTGCGCGAGCAGTCGGAATTCGGTTAGCGTCAGGGCAACCTCGCGGTCTTCTACGCGGACGATGTGACTGGTGGTATCGATCTCGACCGCGCCGATACGCTGCACGCCGCTGACGCCCAGCCCGGCAGCGCGGCGCAGCACCGCCTTGGCCCGCGCGACGACTTCGACCGGGTTGAAGGGCTTGATGACATAATCGTCGGCGCCGACGCGCAGCGCCAGAAGCTTGTCTAGATCCTGGTCGAGCGCGGTGATGACGATCACCGGCGTGCCACCGCGCCGCCGCACCTCGGACAACACCTCCCATCCGTCGACCACCGGCATGGTGATGTCGAGCAGGAGGATATCGGGTCGTAGCGCCAAGTGCACGTCGAGTGCGGTACGTCCGTTGCTGGCCTGGACGGTACGAAAGCCTTCGCGCTCCAGATAGGCGCGCAGGATATCGGCGATGTCCTTGTCATCCTCGGCGATCAGGGCGAGCGGATTCATGACCATGGGATAGCAGCGATGCCGTGGTGACGACTAGTGCGCCTCCCCACAGTCTCCACACAATCTCGACGGGGACGCAATGCAAGGGAGCGAAGGGCGTCGTCATGATCGCCACCCCTCTTCATCTGTCGCTCGCTCCTCTGCTCCTCGCCCCATTGCTGGCAGGATGCATCGCCGAGCGACCTGCCGCCAAGCCGGCCCAGATCGAGGTGCTGACCGTCACGGTCACGCCCGCGCCGATGACGGTCGCAGACGAACTGCCCGGCCGCGTCGTCGCGTGGCGTACCGCCGAGATCCGCGCGCAGGTCGGCGGTATCGTGCAGCAGCAGCTGTTCGAGCAGGGCGCCCTGGTCCGCGACGGCCAGCCGCTGTTCCAGATCAGCCCCGCACCGTACCGCGCTGACGCGGATGCCGCACGCGCCACGCTGCAAAAGGCCAGCGCGGCCCTGATACGCGCGCAGGTACAGGCGGAGCGGTTGAAGCCGCTGGTCGCGGCGGATGCGATCAGCCGCCAGAGTTATGACGACGCCGTGGCTGCGCGCGCACAAGCCGCGGCGGAGGTGGAGCAGGCGAGCGCGACGCTGCGGCGGCGACAGCTTGACGTCGGCTTCTCGCTCGTGACCGCCCCCATCGCGGGGCGGATCGGCGCGGCGAACGTCACGGAGGGTGCGCTGGTCACGGCGGGCGACGCCAAACCGCTGGCGATGGTGCAGCAGATCGATCGCGTCTATGTCGACCTGCGTCAGCCAGCCGATCATTTCGCGGTGCTGCGGTCGCTGGGGCGAACTGACGTGTCGGTCGATATCCTCACCACCGGCGGGCAGGTCCATCCGGTGAAGGGCCATGTGCTCTTTGCCGGCATCGCGGTCGATCCGGGCACCGGCGACATTCTGGTGCGCGTCGCAGTCGATAATCCGGACGAGCGCCTGCTGCCGGGAATGTTCGTCCGCGCCCGCCTGCCGCGTGCCGTGATGCCCGCCGCGCTCAGCGTTCCGCAACAGGCGGTGACACGCAATGCAAACGGTGTGGCGCAGGTCAGCGTCGTGGACCAAGAGGACCGGGTCGACGTTCGTCCCGTCACGGTTGGAGAGGTCGTGGATGGCCGCTACCTGATCCTATCCGGTCTGCGCGCGGGGGAACGCGTGATCGTCGAGGGGCAGGATCGGGTACAGGCGGGCACGCCGGTCAAGTCGCTCCCGTGGCGCAGGCGCTGACCCGATGGCGTGCTTCTTCATCGACCGTCCGGTCTTCGCTTGGGTCATCGCGATCGTGATCGTGCTGCTGGGAGCCATCGCGCTGCCGCAGATTCCGGTCGCGCGTTTCCCCAGCGTCGCGCCGCCCAGTGTCAGCGTGATCGCTACCTATCCCGGCGCGACACCGCAGACGTTGAACGACAGCGTCGTCTCGCTGATTGAGCGCGAGATGTCGGGGGTGAAGAACCTCCTCTATTTCGACAGCAGCACCGACACTTCAGGCAGCGCCACCGTCACCGCCACCTTCCGCCCCGGCACCAATGTCGAGATGGCGCAAGTCGATGTGCAAAACCGGCTGAAGGCGATCGAGGCCCGCCTACCGCAGGCCGTGCGCCAAACCGGAATCACGGTCGAATCCGCCTCGTCAGGTTTCCTGATGATCGTGAGCCTAATGTCCGACGACGGGCGTCATGACGAGGTGACGCTGGCCGATTACATGACCCGCCGCATCGTCGACGAACTGAAGCGGGTGCCGGGCATCGGGCGGGTGCAGAATTTCTCCGCCGAGCGCGCGATGCGGATCTGGATCGATCCCCCGAAGCTTGCCGGCTATGGCCTGACCGCCAGCAACGTGACCGCCGCGATCGGCGAGCAGAACATTCAGATCGCCCCCGGCGCGCTGGGGGCCGAGCCGACGACGGCCGGACAGCGCGTGACCGTGCCGCTGACCGCCGAGGGCCAGCTGAAGACACCCGAGGATTTCGCGGGCATCGTCCTGAAGGCGAAGACGGACGGATCGTCGGTGACGCTCGACAGGGTCGCGCGAATCGAATTGGGACGGCAGAGCTTCGGCACCGCGACGCGCGAAAATGGCAAGGTCGCCGCCTCCGTCGCGATCCAGCTGTCGCCCCGTGCGAATGCGGTCGCGGTGTCGAAGGCGGTGAATGCGCGCATGGTCGAGCTGGCGCATGCCTTTCCCCAAGGCGTCAGCTGGTCGGTGCCATTGGACACCGCGCCGTTCGTGCGAATCTCGATAGAGAAGGTGGTGCAAACGCTGGTCGAGGCGATGATCCTCGTCTTCCTGGTGATGTACATGTTCCTCCAGAGCATTCGCTACACGCTGATCCCCGCGATCGTCGCGCCGATCGCGCTGCTCGGCACGATCGTGGTGATGCTGCTGGCGGGCTATTCGATCAACGTGCTGACGATGTTCGGCATGGTGCTGGCCATTGGCATCATCGTCGATGACGCGATCGTCGTCGTCGAGAATGTCGAGCGGTCGATGCACGACGAGCATCTATCGCCGCGCGACGCCACCGTCCGCGCGATGCGCGAGATCACGCCCGCAATCATCGGCATCACGCTGGTTCTGTCCGCCGTGTTTATCCCCATGGCGCTGGCGCCGGGATCGATGGGCGCGATCTATCGCCAGTTTGCGATGGCGATGGCGGTGTCGACCCTGTTCTCAGCCTTCCTCGCGCTGACCCTGACGCCTGCCCTGTGCGCGACCTTGCTGAAGCCGCTAGAGACGACGACGCGGAAGAACCATGTCTTCTGCGCCTTCGACCGCTGGTGCGAGGCGACGGCGGCGCGCTACCAGTCGTGGGTGGCGACGTTGCTCCGGCGCAGCGGGTGGGTGATGGCGGTGTTCGTGCTGATCGTCGGGCTGCTCGCCATCGGCTTCGTCAACCTGCCGTCCTCGTTCCTACCCGAAGAAGATCAGGGCTACTACATGACCAGTTTCCAGCTGCCCGCCGACGCCACCGCCACGCGCACGCTGGAGGCCGTGACCGCATTCGAGCGCTTTGCCGCGATGCGCCCCGGTGTCCAGACGACGCAATCGATCCTCGGCTTCGGCTTCTCCGGTTCAGGGGCCAATGCGGCAACGATCTACACCATCCTGAAACCCGGCACCGACGTGCGTGCCGAGATCGCGGCCGCCGATGCGGCGATGGCGAAGGAAATCCACGAAGGCCGGGTCATGAACATGATGCCGCCCGCGATCGAGGAGCTGGGCACCTCGTCGGGCTTCACGCTGCGACTGGAGGACCGCGCGGGCAAGGGGCGTGAGGCCCTGGGCGTCGCGCGCGACCTGTTGCTGGACCATGCCGCTAAGAGTGACAAGCTGTCCGGCGTCTATGCCGACGGACTGCCCGGCGGGACCAACGTCCGGCTCGACATCGACCGCGCCAAGGCGCGCGCGATGGGTGCGTCTTTCACCGCAATCACCGATATGATCGGGACGTCGCTCGGCAGCAGCTATGTTAACGATTTCCCGAACGAGGGGCGGTTGCTGCAGGTGATCGTGCAGGCGGATGCGGTGCACCGAATGAACCTGACCGATGTGCTGGCGCTGCGCGTCCGCAATGCCAGCGGCGGGACGGTCGCGCTGGCCGAACTGGTGACGCCGGTGTGGCAGCACGGGCCGCTGCAATTGTCCAATTACAACGGCTATCCGTCGATCAGCATCACCGGATCACCCGCGTCCGGCGTGTCGAGCGGCGACGCGATGAAGGCGATGGAGCAGATCGCAGCAAAACTGCCGCGCGGCTTCGCGATCGAATGGACCGGCGCGTCGTTGCAGGAACGCGACGCGGGCGCGCAGGCCCCCCTGCTACTGGCGCTGTCGATGTTGGTCGTCTTCCTGGTGCTGGCGGCGCTATACGAAAGCTGGTCGATCCCGGCGGCGGTAATGCTGGTCGTACCACTCGGGCTGATCGGAGCGGTCGCGGCGGTGATGCTGCGAGGCATGTCGAACGACATTTTCTTTCGAGTCGGCCTGATCACGATCATCGGCCTCAGCGCGAAGAATGCGATCCTGATCGTCGAGTTTGCCAAGCGCTATCGCGAAGATGGGATGGGACTTGTCGATGCCGCCCTGGCCGCGGCGAAGGTCCGGCTGCGTCCGATCGTAATGACCAGCCTTGCCTTCACGCTGGGTGTCATGCCGCTGCTGCTGGCGCGCGGCGCGAGCGCGGAAACGCAGGCGGCGATCGGCACCGGCGTGTTCGGGGGCATGGTGACGGGAACCATTCTAGCGGTGCTGTTCGTGCCGGTGTTCTTCGTCGTCGTGGTCGGGCTTGCCGAACGGCGTGGCCGGAAGGAGAAACGATGACGCGTGAACTTGCCCTCACGCTGCTGCTGGCGACCACGGCATGCACGATGACGCCGAAGCAGACACTCCCAGAGGCGCCGGTCGCCTCCGCCTATCCGCTCGCGCTCGACGGAGAGGCGGTCCCCGCATGGCGCGGCATGTTCGGCGATCCACGCCTGCAAACGCTCATCGACCTTGCGCTGAGGGACAACCGCGACCTGCGCATCGCCGCGCTCAATGCCGAGACGGCGCGCGCGCAGATCCGCGTGACGCGCGCGCAAGGATTGCCGAACGTCAACCTCGACGGCAGCTACAGTGGTCAGCAGCAGCCCAGCAGCGTTGCAGACGCGGGCGTCGGCCTGGGTAATGTCGCGTCATCTGCCGTCACCTTCGGCCAGTTCACGGCGCAGGCAGCGTTGACCTCGTTCGAGATCGACCTGTTCGGCCGCTTGCGCGCGCAGAATGCCGCCGCGACCGAGCGCTATCTCGCTTCGCGCGAGGGGCAGCGCGCGGTGCGGCTCGCGGTGATCGGCGCGGTGGCCGATGCCTATCTGGCGGAGCGGCTGGCGGATGAGCAGCTGCGGCTGACAGAGGTGACGTTGGCCGACTGGCAGGCTTCACTCGCCATCGCACGGCGGCTGCACGATGCGGGCCAGGCAAGCGGCGTCGATCTGGCGCAAGCCGAGGGACTGACGCGGCAGGCGCAGGCGGACCTTGTCCAACGCCGGCGTGAAAGGATGCTGGCAACCCACGCGCTGACGCTGACGGTCGGTGCGTCGCTGCCCGCCGACCTGCCGCCCCCGATCGCGTTGATGCAGCAGCCGATCCGCACCGCGTTGGCCGCTGGCACACCATCGGACCTGTTGCTGCGGCGCCCCGACATCGCGCAGGCCGAACATGAACTGCACGCCGCCAATGCCGACATCGGCGCGGCGCGCGCGGCGTTCCTGCCGCGCCTGTCGCTGACCGGGATGTTCGGCGTCGCAAGCCTCGCCCTGGGCGGGCTGTTTAACGCCGCTAACCAGAGTTGGTCGTACACGCCCGCGATCACGCTCCCGATCTTCCGCGGTGGCGAGTTGCGCGGTAACCTCGATCTGGCCCGGCTGCGCACGTCGATCGCGGTCGCCACCTATGAGAAGAGCATTCAGACCGCGTTTCGCGAGGTCGCCGATGGCCTTGCCGCCCGCGCGACCTTCGCCAGCCAGTTGACCGAGCAAAAGGTGGTTGCCGAGCAGGCCGAGCGGCGTGTCGTCCTCGCGCGAATGTCCTATCAGGCGGGAATGGCGAGCCGTCTCGAATTGCTCGACGCGCAACGCTCCGCCTATGCCGCCCGGCAGGCGCTGCTGACGGCGCGCCGCGATGAATTGACCAGCGCCATCGCCCTCTACCGCGCGCTGGGCGGCGACACGATGACGGAGACACCATCATGACCACGCCCGTTCGCTATTCGTGGCCGACGCGGCTGCTGCACTGGATCCGCGCGGGCCTGATCCTGGGCCTGACCGCGCTGGGATGGACAATGACGACGCTGCCCGATGGCACCTCCGCCGAGTTCGAGTGGATGTATCCCGTCCACAAGGAGTTCGGCGTGCTCGCCTTTCTGGTCGGCGTCACGGCCATCGTCTGCCGTCTGCGCAGCTGCGTACCGGGAAATCCCGCGGCGCTGGCGCAGTGGGAGGTCCTGCTCTCAATATGGGTGCAGCGCGCCATGCAGGGGCTGGCAATCGTCGTGCCGCTAATGGGCTATGCCATGTCGAGTTCTTTCGCACAGAGCGACGGCGTGCCGTTCTTCGTCGGCCACCTGCCCGAATTGCTGCCGAAGAACGACGCGGCCTTCGCGGTCTTCGCCAGGCTTCATGCGACGCTCGCGTATCTGCTGCTCACGCTGATCGCCGCGCATGTGCTCGGTGTGCTGAAACACTGTTTCCTCGATCGCACGCCCGGCACAGACGTGCTGCACCGCATTTTGTAAAGGCCTGGACCCCAACATGACTGATCGCCCCCTTACCCTGATCCGCGCCGAACCAGAGGCTCTGTCCGACTTCAAACGCGCACTCCAAACCGCCTTCTCTCTGGCGGTGGCCGATGAACCCGGCGTGCTCGATAATGGCCCGATCCCGTCCGATGGCGACCTCGACGCCGCCATCGCGGCCCCCGGCGCGCTCACTTTAGAAATCGTGCAGGGCGGGCAGAGGGTGGGTGGCGCCGTGGTGGTGATCGACGAGCGAACGCACCACAACAGGCTGGACTTGTTCTACATTGTCGTCGGCCATCATGGCCGTGGCCTGGGTCGCAAGGCATGGATGGCGATCGAGGCAATGTTCCCTGAGACCCTGCTATGGGAAACCCAAACACCCTATTTCGAGAAGCGCAACATTCACTTCTACATAAACGTCTGCGGATTTAAGGCCGTCGAGTTCTTCAACGAGCGGCATTCCGACCCACATCACGCTTACAGCGATGATGGCATCGGTGATGAGATGTTTCGCTTCGAAAAAGAGATGCGAGTACCCATTCTTTGAGGCCTGGTTTCCGTAAGTCGTCGCATGACGCGCTCAATGAGGATCTTGTAGAGCCGACCGAAATAACGGTCGGAGTTATCAGAACGACGCGCGCGCATCATGTACATGGGGCATTCGATGGGAACATAGCGGTAAACTCCGCCATGCAGGCTTTGGGTCTGAGGCTCTCTTTCAAGCGGCTTGACGCGTCCGCTTCGGCGGACGGGGCAGCGTCGCCGAGTCTTGAGGGAGGGCCTGGCGCCCGAGTTCCTCTAGACGCGCCGAGAGCTTTTCGCCCTCGACGAGGTTGGCCGCAGCCGAGCATCACGTGTTGCGTGGCCTGGCGAAAAGGCCGCGGCATCCATTGGGCCTCCATCACTGGGGGCGAATATTGCAGGCCAAAGGTCTTCTGGCGGACGCGCTCGCCGTCGCAGCCGAAGCCTGTCGCCTGGACATGCAGTCTGCATCCGGCTGCAGCCTGCTGGGTGAAAACCACTTGGAACAGGCAGTGCTCGCCGGCGGCGATCCCCGACAGTTCCGACAAGCGTATCAGGCGTTTCTTCGCGCCCTGAGCATGGACGAGTCCAACGAGGATGCACTAGCCAGTGCGGCGCATGCTGCAGCGGCGTCAGGTGACTATCCAGAGGCGCTGAGACTCATCGACTTGGCCCTGGCAAAATCGCCCCGGAACACGGGCCACCTCCTGCGAAAGACATGGATCATGTTCAGAGGAGGCGACCGCGGTTACGCGGGGCGCCCCCTCCCGTAGTTTCGGCGGCCCTCGGGACTTCCTTGACCATCGCCGCCTCACCGATGATGACCGCGTGATGATCGATGTCGACCTGCCGGGAATGGACGTGGTGGCGCATCTGCAGTGTCTGCGCGTGCAAGGGCTGAGGGTGCCGGCCATAGCCATGATGGGGAAGCCCGTCACTGTCGTGTGACAGCAGGCACTGGCAGCCGGTGCCATTGCTTTCCTGGAAAAGCCGAGCGAGGCAGGCCAGATTGTTTCACTAGTCCGCGAGAGCAAAGCCGCCGCGTCGCAAGAGGCGCTTCAACTCGGCGATGCCCTCCTCGTAGCGGCCGTGCTGACAGTCATCGAGCGCCAGTTCGGCACGCGCTCGCTGGCCGGTATGGTGAAACGTCCAGTGTTGCTCATAGCGCGCCCACAGGGCGAACAGCCCGTTGCATTCGGCAAGCCGTTCCGGCGATGCGGGCGGCTCGCCGGCGCAGGCCGTGATCAGAAGCAATGTCGCCAGAGGCAGAGCACGCCACATCGCACTTCATCCCAGCAATCCATGCGCACCCAGGACGGCGCCCCCGGCAACGACAGCGCTCGCCCCGAGCAGCAGCCAATGCACTCGCGCGACGCGCCTTAGGAGACCTTCCGGGTCGGAGTGGCCCGCCTCGAGCAGGCGAGGCCCGATGGCGGGCTCGACAACGAACAGGACGGTCATGAACAACAGCCACAGCAGCACCATGGCGCCGAGCCACCACTGTGCCGGATCGAGGAAGCGCGGCCAGGCATCCAGGCGCTCGGCCATGTAGAAGCCGCTGAGCCCCGCCAGGGGCACGGACAGGCGGACCTGCGGGGAGAAGCGTCCCTCGACCGATTCGAAAAGGGCGAGGCCCTCGCGCGGGTCGGCGGTGTCACGCGCCGCCGGCAGAACGACCAGCGTCATGAAAGCCATGCCGCCAATCCAATGAACGATGGCAAGCACGTGGAAGGCGCGGGCCAGGGTTACATCGTCCATGACTTGGCCAGTTCGCCCGATCGTTCACCTGCCCCGGCGTCGAGCCCGTGACTCGCCAGCCAGCGCGCGACCGCGACTTCGTCCACCGGCAATTCGACGGCAAGAGCCCCGGCAAAAGCGCGCCAACGATCCAGATTGCGCGCTGGCACGCCGACCAGAACGGGGATGCCGAGTTCGACTGCCTCGGCTACGGCCTGGCGCAGTCCGCCACCGTCGGCCTCGATCTTGCCGAACTTGTTGATGACCAGCAGGCGCGGCTCCTCACTGCGCAGGCTAGCCAGCACGGCCTCGGCGAGTTCGGTCAGCAGGCCGACATCGAGACGGCAGCCACGCGCTTGCTTGCCGCGGTGTTCGGCGATGGCCGTTATCTCGCCCGTGGCGAGGTCCTCGATCAGCAGATCGCAGGGATGGCGATCGGCCATGTCTTCGGGCGTTCGCTGCAAGGCGCCCGCGAGCACGATGCCACGACCCCGCAGGCCCTCGACGACATGGGCGATCACACGCTCGGGATAGACGCCGTCGGCATAGATCAGGGCAGCGATGAGAGGGGACGACATGATCAGCTCCTGTGATTGCAGCATTCGTGACCGGCATCGCAGCCCGCATGGCTGTCCTGGCGCAGCGACCAGAGCAGCATCTGGCGCAGGCAGGCCGCAGCCGGATCGGACGCGCGTTCCAGCGCCGTCATCAGCGCCAGCCAATCCTCATCCGAGGCGAAAGCGGCGAAGCGGCCTACGGCATTGCTGGCGTAGATCGGCGAGCTTTCACCGAACCTGGCACCAGTGGCCTCGACCTCGACCATCAGCGGCAGGTCGTCGAGGCCCAGCAGGGTCTCGGCGGCGATGCCCTCGTCGCCCAGTCGGTCGAGGACCTGTCCCAGAAGCATCATGGCGCACCCTATTGGACGAGAGGGCCGGCAGCGGCGCCGAAGTCGACGCCGGTGAGCTGCGCGCGGCCCGCCAGGATGGTTACGTACTGGCGCAGCGCGCGGCGATGAACCGCCTCCTCCAGATAGTCGGCGATGCGCTCGCGCACGAGTTCGAAGGGCATCTGGCGGCCCTCGATGCGGCGGTCGAGGCGTACGATGTGCAGGCCATAGCGACTCTCGATC
Source organism: uncultured Reyranella sp. (assembly GCF_945957355.1). Lineage (GTDB taxonomy): Bacteria > Pseudomonadota > Alphaproteobacteria > Reyranellales > Reyranellaceae > Reyranella. The sequence goes on from NZ_CAMFKM010000001.1 coordinate 10,665, forward strand.
GGCTCGGGATGAACCCCGCCGGCTTCCAGCCCGCGCAGTGCGGCCTCGAACTCCGGCACGGTCTGGCCCGGACCGATCTGGCCGAGGTTGCCACCCTGCTTGCCCGAGGGGCATACCGAGTGGACGGCTGCGGTGTCAGCGAAGCGCTCCGGCCGCTGTTGCAACTCGGCAATGAGGCGCACCGCCAGCTCGTGCGCCTGCGGCCCCTTTGCAATCAGGATGTGCGCGACCTCGCAAAGGTCGGCGGAGCGGAAGCGGCCGAGATTGGCCTGGTAGTAGCGCCGGCAGGCTGCGTCGTCGGCGCGCGGTACCTTCACTTCGCGCTCCACCAGCTCACGCAGGCGCGCCTCCTGCGGTGTCTCCCGCCGGCCTTCTCCATCGTCGGCCGGCTCGGCCACGATCGAGAGTCTTTCGGCTTCCTGCGACAGCAATTCCCGGATCGCCAACGCCTGCGCCGCCAGCATCCAGGCCTGATCAGGATCGGAGGCCTCGTGATGCTGGGTTTCGCGGGCGATGGCCGCACTCGGGATGACCACGCCGTTGACACTGACCGGTACGGGGCGGGTGAAACGACGGCGGGCCGGGGCCGATGCTGCGGTGGACTGAGACGTGCTCATGGTGCTCACTCCGCCGGCTGACGAGAGGCCGGTCGACCGGATGCGGACAGGGGACGCCGCCGGCGCACGACCTGATAGCCGCGACGGCCGAGGTACCAGACCGGTGCCGACCAGATGTGGACCAGCCGGCTGAACGGGAAGACCAGGAACAGGGTCATCCCCAGCACGAGATGCGTGAGGTAGGGCCAGGCGAGACCTTGCAGGGTTCTGGCATCGACCGGATGCAGGATCACGATGCCCTGCGCCCAGTGCGACAGGATCAGCATCACCGACCCGTCCGAATGCGCGAAGGAAAATGGCAGCGTGGCGAGGCCGAGACAGAGCTGGAGCCACAGGATTGCCAGGATGGCGATGTCCATCATCGAGCTGTTGGCGCGAATACGGACATCGAACAGGCGCCGGTGCAGCAGCATGGTGAGGCCGACGAAGCAGACGACGCCCGCAATGCCACCGGCGGCGACGGCGATCAGCTGCTTCTGCTCGACGGTGATGAAGAGCGTGTAGAACCAGGTCGGCGTCAGCAGACCCACCGTATGCCCCAGCAGCAGGAAGAGGATGCCGGCATGGAACAGATTGGAGCCCCAGGTGAGCTGACGCTTCCGCAGGATCTGGCTGGAGCTGGCGCGCCAGGTGTATTGCTCGCGGTCGAAGCGGACCAGGCTGCCGAGCAGGAAGACCGTCAGGCAGATGTAGGGATACCAGACGAACAGGAGATGGAAGACGTAGTCCTTCATGACCGGACTCCCGGGTTGGAGGGTGCCGTGGCGTGACGCCCGGCGGATCTTCCGTGCACGAGGGGCGGCGCGACGCCGTCGGCGGGCCGCATGGCCGCGCGCAACCGGGTCGAAAGCCCCTCGACGCCGCATGCGCCCTTCGCGTCGGCGGCCCCCGGGCCGAAGGTCACCTCCTCCTCTTCCCAGGCAGCATCCAATGCCTCGAGATCGTCCGGTTCGGGATCGGGTTCTGCCCGCAGTGCCGCCAGCGCCTTCACATCGAGCCTGGCCTTCGAGATCGCCAGCAGCGCAGACATTACGGCAGTGTAAGACGAACTCCGCTTTGCCAGGCGCTCCCTGAGGGCCGCGATCACGTTGGCCGGCTGACCGATCAGTTCGATGGCCGCCTGCGGCGGGCGCGTCGACGCATACTCCAGGAACAGCGGCAGGAAGTCGGGCAGCTCGGTCGCGGTCGGCGTATAGCCGCTTTCTTCGTAGAGCTTGAGCAGATCGACCATGGCCTGGCCACGGTCGCGGCTCTCGCCGTGGACATGCTCGAAGAGATGCAGCGACAGCGATCGCGTACGGTCGAACAGCAGGCCGTAGCGCTCCTGCAGGTCGTAGAGATCGCCCCCTGCGAGGTCATCGATCAATCGATGAAGCTCCGTGCGTACCGTCAATGGCAGGATGGCATCGCCGTCGATGGCCCCGCGGATTTCATCGGCCGCCGCGATGAGGTCGGCGCTCGGGTAGGAAAGCAGTGCGGCAAGGGCCCTGAGCGTCTTCATCACACGACCTCCATTGGATTCTTGGCGCGCAGTTTTCCGCCGGAGAACAAATTGCCGCCGCTGTCGCCGGACGAGCAGCCGTTGCCGAAGCTGAAGCCGCAGGCACCGCGAAGCTGGTAGGCGTCCTCGGCGGTCTCGCGGTGGGCCGTCGGGATCACGAAACGGTCCTCGTAGTTGGCGATCGCCATGATGTGATACATCTCCTCGATCTGCTCCGGGCTCAGCCCGACGCGTCCCGCGACCGCACCGTCGATCACGCCATCGACGGTCTTGGCGCGCATGTAGGCGCGCATGGCGAGCATGCGCTCCAGGCCGCGTGCTACCGGTCCCTCGTCGCCTGCCGTCAGCAGGTTGGCGAGATAGCGCAGAGGGATGCGCAGGGAGCGCACGTCCGGCATGCCGCCGTCGATGCCCATCTTGCCGGCCTCGGCCGCAGCCTGGATCGGCGACAGCGGCGGCACGTACCAGACCATCGGCAGCGTGCGGTACTCGGGATGCAGCGGGAACGCGACCTTCCATTCCATGGCCATCTTCCACACCGGCGAGCGGCGCGCGGCCTCCAGCCAGGCATCTGGCACGCCATCACGGCGCGCCTGGGCGATCACCGTCTCGTCGTTGGGATCCAGGAAGATGCCCATCTGGGCATCGTAGAGTTTCTTGTCGTCGGCAACGCTGGCGGCCTGCTCGATGCGGTCGGCGTCATAGAGCATGACGCCGAGGTAGCGGATGCGACCAACGCAGGTCTCGGAACATACCGTCGGCTGTCCCGCTTCGATGCGAGGATAACAGAAGGTGCACTTCTCCGATTTGCCCGACGACCAGTTGAAATAGATCTTCTTGTAGGGGCAGCCGGACACGCACATACGCCAGCCGCGGCATTTGTCCTGGTCGATCAGGACGATGCCGTCCTCTTCCCGCTTGTAGATGGCGCCCGACGGGCAAGCCGCCACACAGGCCGGGTTGAGGCAATGCTCGCACAGCCGGGGCAGGTACATCATGAAGGTGTTTTCGAACTGGCCGTACATCTCCTTCTGCACGCCCTCGAAATTGGCGTCGACGGAGCGCTTGGCGAATTCGCCGCCCAGGATCTCTTCCCAGTTGGGACCCCATTCGATCTTCTCCATCCGCTTGCCGCTGATCAGCGAACGTGGCCGCGCGGTCGGGAAGGCTTCCAGCTCGGGCGCCTTCTGCAGGTGTTCGTAGTCGAAGGTGAACGGCTCGTAGTAGTCGTCGATCTCCGGCAGGTCGGGGTTCGCGAAGATGTTGGCGAGGATGCGCCACTTGGAGCCGATCCGCGGCTGGATCCTGCCGTTGCGCTTGCGCGTCCAGCCGCCCTTCCAGCGCGTCTGGTTCTCCCAGTCCCTCGGGTAGCCGATGCCGGGCTTGGTCTCGACGTTGTTGAACCACGCGTATTCCATGCCCTCGCGATTGGTCCATACGTTCTTGCAGGTGACCGAACAGGTGTGGCACCCGATACACTTGTCGAGGTTCAGCACCATCCCGATCTGAGCGCGAATCTTCATGATACTTCTCCCCTTCACTCGGCGGCGCTGAGGACGGGAACGGCGTCCTTATGCGGGCGTTCGAGCCAGTCGACCTTGCCGAGCTTGCGCACCACCACGAACTCGTCGCGGTTGGTCCCGATCGTGCCGTAGTAATTGAAGCCGTAGGCCTGCTGGGCATAGCCGCCGATCATGTGCGTGGGCTTCATGACCACGCGCGTGACCGAGTTGTGGATGCCGCCGCGGTTGCCGGTCATTTCCGACCCCGGCACGTTCACGATCTTCTCCTGCGCGTGATACATGAAGAGCGTGCCCTCCTTCATGCGCTGCGAGACGACGGCCCGTGCGACCAGGGCGCCGTTCACGTTGAAAGCCTCGACCCAGTCATTGTCGACGATGCCCGCGCGGGCCGCGTCGGTCTCGCTCAACCAGACGATCGGCCCGCCGCGCGAGAGGGTCAGCATCATCAGGTTGTCGGTGTAGGTGGAGTGGATCCCCCACTTCTGATGCGGCGTGATGAAGTTCAGGACGATCTGCTTCTCGCCGTTCGGTCGGATGTCGATCACCGGCTTCACGGCCCGAAGATCGAGCGGCGGCCGGTAGACGCACAGACCCTCGCCGAAGGCCAGCATCCAGAGATGATCCTGGTAGAGCTGCTGGCGCCCGGTGAGCGTGCGCCATGGGATCAGTTCGTGGACGTTGGTGTAACCGGCGTTGTAGCAGACCTTCTCGCTCTCCAGCCCCGACCAGGTCGGTGCCGAGATGATCTTGCGCGGCTGGGCCACGACGTCCCGGAAGCGGATCTTCTCATCCTCCTTGGGATGCGCCAGATGAGTGTGGTCGAGGCCGGTCGTCCGCGAGAGCGCCGCCCATGAGCGGACCGCAACCTCGCCGTTGGTCTCGGGCGCCAGCATCAGCAGCGTTTCGGCGGCATCGATGTCGCTTTCGATACGGGCCAGCCCCCTGGTCGGGCCGTCGGCCATGACGACGCCGTTGAGCTGCTTGAGGAGCTCGACCTCGTGGCCGGTCGGCCAGGCGATGCCCTTCACGCCGTTGCCCAGCTTGTCCATGAGGGGCCCGAGCGAGGTGAAGCGCTTGTAGACGTTGGGATAGTCGCGTTCGACGACCGTGATGGCCGGCATGGTCTTGCCGGGGATCGGCTCGATCTCGCCCCGCTTCCAGTCCTTGACGTCGAACGGCTGCGCCATCTCCCCGGGACTGTCGTGCATGATCGGCGTCAGCACGACATCCTTCTCCACGCCCAGAACCTCGGGCGCCACGCGCGAGAACGCCTTGGCGATCGACTTGTAGATCTCCCAGTCGCTGCGTGCCTCCCAGACTGGATCCACCGCCGCGGTCAGCGGGTGGATGAACGGGTGCATGTCCGAGGTGTTGAGATCGTTCTTCTCGTACCAGGTGGCCGTGGGAAGGACGATGTCGGAGTAGACGCAGGTCGTAGACATACGGAAGTCGAGCGTGACCAGCAGGTCGAGCTTTCCTTGCGGGGCCTCCTCGTGCCACACCGCCTCCGCCGGCCTGGCCTTGCCTTCCTGCCCCAGATCCTTGCCCATCACGCCATGGGTCGTGCCCAGCAGGTGCTTCAGGAAGTATTCGTGTCCCTTGCCCGAGGATCCGAGCAGGTTGGATCGCCACACGAACATGTTCCGAGGCCAGTTCTTCGGATCGTCGGGATCCTCGCAGGAGAGCTTCAGCTCGCCGCTCTTGAGCTTCTGCACGACGTAATCCCTGGGCTCCATGCCGGCGGCTGCCGCATCGCGCGACACCTGCAGCGGGTTGGTCTCGAGCTGGGGCGCGGACGGCAGCCAGCCCATGCGCTCCGCACGGATGTTGTAATCGATGATCGCGCCGTCCCATTGGCCCGGAGGCGCGGTCGGCGAGACGATGTCGCCGACGTTGATCGTCTCGTAGCGCCATTGGTCGCTGTGCGCGTAGAACGCCGACGTCGAATTCTGCTGTCTTGGCGGACGCCCCCAGTCGAGGGCGAAGGCGAGCGGCAACCAGCCGGACTGCGGCCGGAGCTTCTCCTGACCGACATAGTGCGCCCAACCGCCGCCGGACTGCCCGACGCAGCCGCACATCGCCAGCATGTTGATCACGCCGCGATAGTTCATGTCGGCGTGGTACCAGTGGTTCATCGCGGCGCCGATGATGATCATCGACCGGCCATTGGTCTTCTCGGCATTGGACGCGAACTCGCGCGCCACCTGGATGATCTTGTCGCGCGAGACGCCGGTGATCTTCTCCGCCCAGGCCGGCGTGTAGGGCACGTCGTCGTCGAGCGAACGAGCGACGTTGGGCCCGCCCAGCCCCGCGTCGACGCCGTAGTTGGCGACGAACAGGTCGTGGACCGAGGCAACGAGCGTGTCGCCTTCGACCAGCTTCAACGACTTCACGGGAACGCGCCGCTTGAGCACGCCGGCATGATCCGTCGAGGCGAAATGCTCATGCTTGATGTTGCCGAAGTAGGGAAATCCCACCTCCACCGCCTCATCCCGCACGTCGGCCAGCGACAGCCGAGGGGTCACGTCCCTGCCCGTGGATTCCTTGTTCTCCAGGTTCCACTTGCCGCTCTCGCCCCAGCGGAAGCCGATCGATCCGCGCGGCGCCACGACATCGCCTGTCGCTTCATCGAAGGCGACCGTCTTCCATTCGGGATTGTTGGACTCGCCCAGCGACGTGTCGAAGTCGGACGCGCGCACGAAGCGATCGGGAACGTACATTCCGTCGCGCTTGGCGAGCTTCACCAGCATCGGCATGTCGGTGTACTGCCGGACATAGTCGCGGAAGTACTTGGCCTGCCTGTCGACGTGATACTCCTTCAGGATCACGTGCCCCATCGCCATGGCCAGCGCCGAGTCGGTGCCCTGCTTAACCGACAGCCAGATGTCGCCGAACTTCGACGCCTCCGAGTAATCGGGACAGATCACGGCGCTCTTCAGGCCGCGGTAGCGGGCCTCGGTGTAGAAGTGGGCGTCGGGCGTGCGCGTCTGCGGTACGTTCGAGCCCCAGAGGATAACGAAGCCCGCATTGTACCAGTCGGCCGACTCGGGCACGTCGGTCTGCTCGCCCCAGGTCTGCGGCGAGGCCGGCGGCAGGTCGCAATACCAGTCGTAGAAGGACATGCAGACGCCTCCGATCAGCGACAGGTAGCGCGAGCCCGCGGCGTAGGAGACCATCGACATGGCCGGGATCGGCGAGAAGCCGAAGATCCGGTCGGGCCCATGGGCCTTCGCTGTATAGGCATTGGCCGCGGCGACGATCTCGGTCGCTTCGTCCCAGCCGACGCGCACGAATCCACCATGTCCACGCTTGCTGGTGTAGGCCTTGCGTTTCTCGGGATTCTCGACGATCGACGCCCAGGCCGCGACCGGTGACAGGGTGGCGCGCGCCTCGCGCCACAGCCGCAGCAGGCGTGAGCGGGCCAGTGGATACTTCACGCGGTTGCCGGAATAGAGGTACCAGCTGTAGCTGGCGCCGCGAGAGCAGCCGCGCGGTTCATGGTTAGGCAGTTCGGGGCGGGTGCGCGGATAATCGGTCTGCTGCGTCTCCCAGGTGACGATTCCGCCCTTGACGTAGATCTTCCACGAGCACGAGCCCGTGCAGTTGGCGCCGTGCGTCGAGCGCACGATCTTGTCGTGCTGCCAGCGCTTTCTGTAGGCATCCTCCCAACTGCGGCTCTCTTCGGTGGTGATACCGTGACCGTCGGCGAACGGCTCCCTGACCTTCTTGAAGAACGTCAGGCGATCGAGGAAGTGCGACATTATCCGTATCCTTCAGCGGGCGGGTTTCGGAGTGGGAGCGGACATCGATGCGCCCTTGCGCTCGACGTCGAACAGCAGGCCGCCCCGGCGGGTGTAGAAGAACCAGGTGGCGAAGATGCAAGTGAGGTAAAAGGCCAGGAAGCCGTAGAGCGCACCCGACGCACTGCCGGTCATCGCGATCGACGATCCGAAGCTCTTGGGAATGAAGAAGGCGCCATAGGCTGCGATCGCCGACGTGAAGCCGATGATGGCGGCCGACTCCTTGTCGGACTGCATGCGCCGGGTGTCGGCGGATGCATTTGGCATCAGCCGTTCCATGTCCTTGCGCATGATCGCCGGGATCATCTGGAAGGTCGACGCATTGCCGACGCCGCTCGCGAAGAAGAGCAGCAGGAACATCGCGAAGAACCCGGCGAAGTTCTTCTCGCCGAGGAAGTGCACGACCCCCAGTGCTCCCAGCGCCATGACGACGAACACCCAGAAGGTGACGCGGCCACCTCCCCAGCGATCGGCGACCCAGCCGGTCAGCGAGCGCGACAGCGCGCCGACCAGTGGCCCGAGGAAGGCGTACTGAAGGGCGTTGATCTCGGGGAACTGCGTCTTGGCGAGCAGCGGAAATCCCGCCGAGTAACCGATGAATGAACCGAAGGTGCCGGTATAGAGCCAGCACATGATCCAGTTGTGCCGGCGCTGGAAGATCACCGACTGCTCGGCGAACGAGGCCCTGGCCGACGCGATGTCGTTCATGCCGAACCAAGCAGCGAACGCCGAGGCGGCGATGAACGGGGCCCAGATGAATCCGGCATTCTGCAGCCAGAGCCTGGTCGTGCCGCTCGCCTCCCGGGCGACCTGGGCATCGCCCCCGAGCCAGCCGAACACGCCGGTCGTGATGACGACCGGAACGATGAACTGCACGACGCTGACGCCCAGGTTGCCGAGACCGGCATTGAGGGCAAGGGCGTTGCCCTTCTCCGCCTTGGGGAAGAAGAACGAGATGTTGGACATCGACGAGGCGAAGTTGCCGCCGCCGAACCCGCAGAGCAGCGCCAGGACCAGGAAGATCCAGTAGGGCGTCGCCGGATTCTGCACGGCATAGCCAACGCCGATCGCCGGGATCATCAGCGACCAGGTCGCGAGTGTCGTCCACAGCCGCCCACCGAAGATCGGCACGGTGAAGGAGTAGAAGATTCGCAGCGTCGCTCCGGAGACGCCGGGCAGCGCCGCCAGCCAGAACAGCTGGTCGGTCGTGTATTGGAAGCCGATCGCCGGCAGCTTGGCGACGACCACCGACCACACCATCCAGACCGCGAACGACAACAGCAGGGCTGGGATCGAAATCGCGAGATTGCGGCGCGCGATCCGCCGGCCGGTCTGCTCCCAGAAGGTCTTGTCTTCCGGCCGCCAGTCCTCAAGCGTCTTGCCCGACAGCTTGCCGACATGCTCGGGACGGTGGATTTCCTGCATCTCGGGCAGCTGAGGCAGCCTGTCGAGTGCCTCACCGACCGCCTGCCGCTCCATGGCGCGGATCGCGAAATGCATCCAGGCAAGGGAGCCGGCAGCGACCAGGAACAGCAACATGAAGCAGCTGGTCCACACGCCGGTCAGGTCGTTCATCACACCGAAGAGGATCGGCAGGATGAAACCGCCGAGGCCGCCGACCAGGCCGACCACACCACCGACCGCACCGACATGGCTGGGATAATAGACGGGGATGTGCTTGTAGACGGCAGCCTTGCCCAGGCTCATGAAGAAGCCGAGCACGAATATCGCAACAGTGAATGGCAGCAGCCCCATCTCCATGGTGAAGGAGATCGGACCCTGGATGCCCTTGACGATATATTCGGTCGGGGGATAGGCGAGAACGAAGCAGGCCACGACTGACACGCCGAAGGTCCAGTACATGACGCGCCGCGCGCCATGCTTGTCGCTCAGCACGCCACCGTAGATCCGGAACAGACTCGCCGGCACCGAGTAGGCCGCGGCGATCATGCCGGCGGTGGTGATGGTGAGACCATAGACACCGATCAGGTAGCGCGGCAGCCACAGCGCCAGAGCAACGTATCCGCCGAAGACAAAGAAGTAGTAGAGCGAGAAGCGCCACACCTGGAGGTTCTTGAGGGGTGCAAGCATCGCCGCCATCGACTCGGGCTTGACACCGCTCCTGCGCCGCGCCTTGAGTTGAGGATCGTCCTTCGTGGTGAACCAGAACAGGATCGCCATGACGACCAAGGCGGCCGCCCAGATGTCGGCGACCGTCTTCCAGCCGTAGGCCACCATTATGAACGGCGCAACGAACTTGGTTACCGAGGCGCCGACATTGCCCGCGCCGAAGATGCCGAGGGCGGTCCCCTGCCGCTCCTTTTCGTACCAGCGCGAGACGTAGGCGACGCCGACCGCGAAAGAGCCGCCGGCGATGCCGACGCCCAGCGCCGCCAGAAGAAAGGTCTGAAAGTCGTAGGCAAAGGAGAGAAGCCAGGTGGCGACGGCCGCGGCCAGCATGACGACGGTAAAGACGACGCGGCCGCCATACTGGTCCGTCCACACCCCGAGGAGCAGCCGGATCAGCGCGCCCGTCAGGATCGGAGTGCCGACCAACAGGCCGAACTGGGTGTCGTTGAGGCCCAGATCCTTCTTTATCTGTACGCCGATGATCGAGAAGATCGTCCAGACGGCAAAGCACACCGTGAAGGCGATGGTGCTCATGCCGAGGGCCATGCCCCGCCCTTCTAGAGGGGCCTGTTGAACACTCGCCGATCGTTGCATTGATGCTCCCCTGCGCGTCGCACATCGACAGCGCAGATCGAGGGTCGGAGCGGGGAGCAACAGACTGCTTGATTTGAATCAAGCCGGAGGCCGGCATCGATTCTTTTGGGCTGTTTTTTATCTTTTGCGAATAGACATAGATAACATTTGGTAACACTTGAGCCTGCGCTGGATTGAGCCAGATCAACGACGCTTGCCATCTGGCAGCGCAACGATGTCGCGCGCAGGAGGCACAACCACATCATGCGTACAACCGATTTGCCGCTGATTCGTCGCTCCAGATTGTTCGCCCAGGTGGGAGAGATCGATCTCGCGGCGATGTTGACTACCTGCTTCGTCCAGACACTTCCCGCCGGCGCGGCCCTCTGTCACCAGGGCGAGAAGGCGGAGTTTCTCCATATAGTTCTGTCTGGTCGTGTCGGCTTGTTTGGCTCGGCTGGCCACGACGAGGCGTTGGTGGAATTCTTCGGGCCGGGCGACGCCTTCATCGTGCCGGCGGTAGTGCTCGACGCGCCTTACCTGTTGACCGCGCGAATTCTAGAAGAGGGGCGCATCCTGATGTGGCCTGCTGCAGCGTTCCGTGCCCAGTTGCGGGCCACGGGCAGCTTAGCCTTCGGAGCGGTGCTGCTACTGTCAGGTTACTGGCGTACACTCATAGGGCAGATCAAGGATCTGAAGCTACTTTCCGCAATAGAGCGGCTTTCGGCTTTCCTTCTCGCTTTGGCGCCACGCGAGACCGGCCCCGTCACGGTAACGCTGCCGGGAGGCCGGCGCCTCGTTACCGGCCGGCTAGGCATCACACCGCAGAGCCTATCGCGCGCCTTCGCCGCGTTACGTCCTCTCGGCATCAGCGGTGGAGGCCGCCAGGTGACGATCGTCGATCCCGGACGCCTGCGCGAATTCGCCGGCGCCCGCGCCTTGAAGGGCCCGGATGGAGGGGCCTGATATTGGATGCGCTTGAGAAGGACCAACCATGGCTGCGATCCCTCGACTGAAGCCCTATGCTGGACCCGCTCTACTTTCCTACGGCTTCCGCCCCTTCTTCCTCCTGGGGTCGATCTGGGCAGGCTTCGAAGTGCTGGCGTGGCTGCCGATGTTCTACGGCGAATTGTCGTTCGCGACGGCCCTCTCGCCGCGTGACTGGCATGTCCACGAATTGCTGTTCGGCTCTGTATCAGCCATCGTCGCAGGCTTCCTGCTGACGGCCATCCCCAATTGGACCGGGCGGCTGCCGCTGCAGGGGTTGCCGCTGGCAGGGTTGGTGCTGGTCTGGCTTGCAGGCCGCGGCGCCATCACCATGTCCGCCAGTATAGGTTGGCTCGGTGCGACGGTCGTGGACTGCGCTTTCCTGGTCCTCATGGCGGCCGCGGTGGCACGCGAGATCTTGGCTGGCAAGAACTGGAAAAATCTCAAGATAGTCGCCCTTCTATCCCTGCTCGCAGCCGGGAATTTGGGCTTTCATCTAGAGGCGCATTTCGGGGGCATCGCGCTCTATTCATCCCGCCTCGGCATCGCGACGGTGCTCATTCTGATCATGGTGATCGGCGGCCGCATCATTCCAAGCTTCACGCGCAACTGGCTGATCAGGCGTGAACCCGGCCGGCTCCCGGTCCCCTTCGGACGTTTCGATATCGCCTGCATCACCCTGAGCAGCGCGGCGCTCGCACTATGGGTCGTCATGCCCGAAGAAGCACCAACCGGCGTCACCCTAGTCTCCGCTGCCGCTCTCAATGTCGTCCGACTCTGCCGCTGGGCCGGTGACCGCAGCTTCTCGGACAGGCTTGTCCTGGTACTGCATGTTGGCTACGCATTCGTTCCACTGGGTTTCCTGCTTGCAGGCCTCTCCGCCTTCGGCATCACGGCGCCAAGTGCGGGCATCCACGCCTGGACGGCCGGCGCCTTCGGCATCATGACACTTGCTGTCATGAGTCGCGCGAGCCTAGGCCACACCGGAAGGCCGCTTGTTGCCTCATCCGCCCTGCAGGCAGTCTACGCCTTCGCATTCATAGCCGCGCTCGCGCGCCTCGGCTCGATCATGGCACCTAACCATATCAGCCTGCTTCTCGCTGTTGCGGCGATGGCCTGGGCGGCCGCCTTCCTCGGCTTTGCCGTGCTCTACTTCCCCATTTTCTGGCTTCCACGCGCCCCCCAAATCAGATCAAATCTCATTCCGCGACTGGCGAAATGACGGTGGCCATGGGAGCCCACCTCTTGGTCCTCGCTGTCGCGTCACGACGATCTGGCTTCGGGCCTCGACGAAGTCGTAGGATCAGGCATGGGTGGGCCGCTTCGCCCGCAGACGGGTGCAGGAACTATCGTTGAGCCGCAGGCGGTCCCGTTTGGGCTACTTATGGGGAACTTGAGCCCCTCGCGCCGTCAGATCCGCTCGACCCGCTCGTTGTTGACCTGCCAGCCCGCCTGCCGCGGACATTACGCTTCTCCTATTCGCGGGCCGGCGAAAGCACGGGGTCACGCGTCGCGATTGCCCGCACCGATTGACCGGCCGGATGGTCAGTGGACTGCATGTTGAGGTTGCGCCGCACCACTTGCTGTCCGGCCTGTTTCAGCGTGTCGCCCGCACCACTGCGCAGGCACGGACGATATCGCCATCGTTCTGGTCCGACCCGAGCTCGGCGCCGACCGCGAGGACGGTCGAGAGAAGTACCGCGTTAAACAGCGAGCCCAATGATGATCGACGCCGTCTTCCAGACCAGCCTGCCCGCTGGCATCCGCTCCGGGTTGTCGTTCGAGCATGATCGAATAGCCGTTGCGGCAGAAGCAGCCGCGTCCAGGCCAGAAGAATACGTGACTGCCCGAAGCTGACTTTGCTGTCGAAGACGTCGATCAGCCATGCCCCCTGAGGTCGCGTTGGGCCGCACAACGAGGCTCAGGCCATGGTCGTCGGTAATCGTGCCGTCATTGTACCCGGCCTTCCGCGTGTCCCCGCAGTGTACCCGAAGGAGCCGGATTCTCGCGGACGGTCGCGAACAGTGCCGAACGCCAATAAACGTTCAAAGCTTGATCTTACGAGGGTTCTGAGCAATCGGCGAACGAGCGCGGACAACTAAGAACTAGGCCGGATGGAAAATGGTGCCCCGAGACGGAATCGCATTTTCTTCTATCTGACTGAAGAATCGTGCTTTTTTTAAAGAACATTTCCGAGTGTATCCACCAATGTACCCAGCGCTTCACAACGATGCGGCGAGTGGCGGTGCGGACCGGACGGACGAGTTTGATTTCTTAAGAGTCCCCAGGCGTCGGAGCGTTGCCCCCGAAGGCAGAGATCGTGACTTCGAATCTCGCCGAGTCCATCAATATTTGTTGTAACCCTACGGTAAACCCCGCGGAAGGCTGGTCCTCAGGAAGCGGGCGGGAGTAGAGCTTTGAAGTCGGCCAGCAGCTGGCGGAGGTATTCAACACCGGACGGCGTGAAGGCGGTGACGCTGGTGTCTTCATCGAGATCGACGATGAAGAGACGACCATCCTCGGGTTCCATGCCGATCGCCAGCTCTTCGAGCATGGCCGCGTCCTCGCCCAGAATGTCGGCAACCTTGGCAATGGTGAATACGTAGCTCGGGGCAGCCATGGTCAGGCGGCGTTGAGGATAGCTTTCTGGGGCGCCCAATGCCAAGGCAGCAGCTCATCGAGCCTGACGATGGGATGCTCGGCAATGCGCGCCAACACGTCGGCCAGCCAAGCCTGGGGATCGACGTCGTTGAGCTTGGCGGTCACGATCAGGCTGTAGAGAAGTGCGGCGCGCTCGCCACCACGATCGGAGCCAGCAAACAGCCAGGCCTTGCGGCCCAGCGCCAGGCCGCGCAACGCCCGCTCGGCGGCGTTGTTGGTGAGACAGATGCGGCCGTCCTCGAGGAAGCGGGTGAATGACGTCCAGCGCTTGAGCATGGCCAGCTGAGCACCGCTGATCGCCACCACGCCGCCCACCGGTGCCGGCCAGATGAAGCGCCCACGCTCCAGCCGCTTGATGTACAGCGCCATCCCCAGTCCGTCAGCCCACAGCACCTTCAGCAGGTGCCCGCGCTTGCCGCGGAATACAAAAAGATCACCGCCGTTCGGATTGAGCTTCAGAACCTGCTGCACCTGCAGCGCCAGGCTGTTCATGCCGCGCCGCACGTCGGTCGGGCCGCTCGCCAGCCACACCCGCACTCCGGCCGGCACCGCGATCATCAGCGCCGTTCCAGCACATCCAGCACCCGGCTCAGCGCCGCCGCATCGACGCCAACGTCGACGATGATCCGACGTCCGCTCGTCGCCACGATCTCCATCCGGCTCGACGGCGATGGCGATACCGTTCTCTCCGGCACAACGACTGCCGGAACAAACCTTGACGCCCCTGCCGCCTGAACACCGAACCGGCGCCGCCACGTCGCCAGCAACGATCGCGCTATCCCGTAACGCCGCGCCGTCACCAAGCCCAGGCGCGGGCCGCTTAGGCTCTCCATCACGATCCGCAGCTTCTCTTCTTCCGTCCAGCGACGACGACGGCCGGTCTCAACCACCTCGAGCCGCATCACTTCAGGGCTGTCCTTAACGCTTGCCATAAGGACAGTCTCTTAGACCACTGCCCAAACCCGACAAGGCGGCCTTCGCCGAAGGGTTACTATTTGTTGGGGTCGAGGCCACTGGAAACAGGGCCCGGTCACACTGATGTTGCAGTGGGGCTGGATCGATGGCGACTTTCCGTAAACGCAAAGGTAAGTGGCAGGTACATGTCAGGCGACAGGGACAGCCTGCCGCGCCAGGCCTGCCGGACTTCGATCGCCGGCGATAAGCGGGTCAAGGTGTCGATCACCGTCAAAGCGCGGATCTTGCGCCCGTCGAACAGTTGATCGTGCACGAAGTCCATGGCCCACACCTCATTGGGCGCTGCCGCAGACGAACGACCCTCGCGGGACTTCCCCTTGACCCGGCGCCTGGGCGATTTGTTGCGCAATTGGAGGTTCTCTTCGGGGTGCAGGCGCCACACCCGCTTGGCGTTGACCTGCCAGCCCTCACGCCGCAGAAGCACGTGGATGCGGCGATAGCCGTAGCGCACGCGATTCCGTGCAATCTCCTTGATGCGCCTGATGAGAGCGGCCTGACCGGTCCGTCGCGAGCGGTAGTGGTAGGTTGATCGCTCCACCGGCAAGGCACGACAGGCGTGACGGATGCTGACCTGCCAGGCAACACGCACGTGAATGACCATCTGCCGCTCCCGGCCACGCCTCAGATTTTGCGCCGGATGACGTCCTGCAGCATCTCCTTGTCCAGGCTGAGATCGGCCACCAGCTTCTTCAGCCGCTGGTTCTCCTCCTCGAGCTGCTTCAAACGCTGCGCCATTACGGAGCGATCGAACTAACGGCGTTGCGCAGGACGATATGGCTAAGGGTGCCGATGGCTCCCGTCGGCCCTATGTGGTGCCGAGCAGTTCCGATGTGACGGTTGGGCGACAGAGTTTGAATGTACATTCGACATAAGCCTGTCGTCGCACCCCTGCGCTCAACCGTTGCATGACGCGCGATGCTGCGACAATCGTCACTCGGATCCAATCGTTGCGCGCATTCCATTTGCTGGCAGCAACGCTGCCTGTCCACATGGGACGCTGCATCAAAGAGATTCCGACGACGTGGTGACCGCCAACCTGCGGCCATTCACTGGCCTAAGCATAGGCTGAGGATGCTGCTTCAGCCCTCAGCGGTTTGCTCATTCCAGAGTGGCAGTATGCCACGGCCGTGGTGGCTAGGGTCGAGACTCATTAAATCCACCATACGATAGCAGCGGCGAGGCAGACTGAGGCGAGGAAGTTTCGAGCTAACCTGTCGTATCAGGTGAAGATGCGTCGGAAGTCCTTGAGACGTCCGAAGGCATTCTCAATGCGGTGTCGTTGCTTGTAGGATTTTCTGTCGAAGCTGAAGGCCTGCTTTGGATTCGACC
Source organism: uncultured Reyranella sp. (assembly GCF_945957355.1). Taxonomy (GTDB): domain Bacteria; phylum Pseudomonadota; class Alphaproteobacteria; order Reyranellales; family Reyranellaceae; genus Reyranella. The sequence goes on from NZ_CAMFKM010000001.1 coordinate 26,761, forward strand.
TGTTGGGCACAACCGACTTGGTGCCGCGCTTTTCTAACCACTGCCGCAGTTCTGCGTTGTCGTAGGCTTTGTCGCCGAGCAGCTTGGCGGCGGCCGTGGTGCGACGGATCCGACGCCGAGCCGGCGGACAATCGTGGGCCTCGCCACCGGTCAGAAGGATGGAAAGAAGATGGCCCTTAGCATCTGCCAGTGCGTGGATCTTCGTATTGCGCCCTCCTCGTGAGCGGCCAATCGCCTGTTTCGCCCCCCCCTTTCGGGCGCCCAACGCCGAGCGGTGGGAATTTGACATGCGTGCTGTCGATCATTTGCGTCGCCGTCGACCGACCGCGCTGGGCAAGCTCCTTGAACAACTTCGCCCCTCCGCTCGGCCCACCGGGCGAAGCGGTTGTAGACCATCGTGTATGGGCCGTATTCAGGCGGACAATCCTTCCAACGACAGCCACTCTTCAGCAGATGCAGGATGGCGCTGATCACCCGTCGATCGTCGACACGCTCCTTGCCTCGCACGTCGCTTGGCATATGCGGTTCGATCCGTGACCACTGCTCGTCGTCCAGCCAGAACAGATTGCTTCGCATCCTCTGTGCTCCTTGCCAGCACAGAATCATTATGCGTTTCTCTCCTCAAAAACTATATTGGGTTTCGATCCTAGATGTTTGGGCCAGCGCTATGCCTGAAACAGGCGCACGCTTGCTATTGCCACGATGATCATGCCCCAATGCCGCAGAGCGCATCCGCACGCTACTGAGCGATCAACTATTAAGGCAACGTCACCACTTGCCTCAAAACCGACGACGACTGCAATTATTTCTCGCTGCGCCAAAATGAAGACCGCAAGAGCTTCTCATGAAGTCTGACGCCGAACGTCGTTGCGACAAGCGCCAACGTGCGACAACGTCAGATCCGCAGACACGGACCTGAGAATGTTGGCCAATCTTCTGGCAGAAGACGAGTCCAATATTGGACACCAACCGGTCATATTCGTGGTGGTTGCCGATGCAATCGCAACACACCTTCGGCGAGACCCTTGGCATAAATCGTGCTGTCACAATCGCACTTGCCTTCTCTCTATTCCCGCGTGGAGATTGATGTGGCTCAAACGCTAGGGCCATCTCCTGAAATATGAAGGAGGCATTGATGTGAGTGGCAAACTCGTAAAGGAGATGAGGGACATGAAACTCGGAGGAATTTTCTCGTTAGGTCTTGCGATGGTCACCGCTGCATGCGGTCCTATGTCCACTGGGCAGGTCAAGGACCTCAACGTGAAGGACTGGGTCGGCCATAGCTCGGCCCATCTCATCCAGTCGTGGGGCAAGCCGCATCACGACGATCCGACCTCTGACGGCGGTCGCGCCATCGGGTATGTGATTACCAATCAGGCAGTGACGGGGCCGAAGTCGCAGGTCATTTTTCGAGCACAACGCTGCATGATCAACTTCACAGTCGATGCCAACGGCATCATCGATGATGCCACGGCGACCGGTTCCAAGTGCACGATCGGCCCGCACGGCGACATGCATCCGCCTGCCAGCAAGACCTGATTGCTCAAGCGACATTGCTGTCCCCGCCGCAGGCACCAACGCAAGGAGCGTCAGCATTGACGGTCCCCCTTCGTTGTCTTGCGGGCTTTTGTCCGGCCTGGAACACCGTGATTCATCGCGGTAGAATTCAGGTTGCGGCGCTCATGCACCCTTGGTTCCTATACCATCCGACACCTCGGATATCGGTCCAGGTATCCGTCTGGTGACAAAGATGGCATTTTTTGACCTAGGCATGAGGTTGGCCGGCTAGATGTTTACTCCCGGCATTTGCTGGAGCGGGTTGAGGGTGAATCGGTCTGGCTCTTTCGCCCGGAGCTTGCAGATGTACTCGTAGGTCGTGCGGTCTTTGAGGGTCTTGAGGCGTTTGGCGAAGTTGTAGGCGGTAACGAAGTCGGCGAGATGGCTGCGAAGCTGATCGTGGGTCTCGTAGTAGAATCGTTTGACCGTTGCCTCTTTGATCGTTCGGTTCACGCGTTAGATCTGGCCGTTGGTCCAGGGGTGCTTGGGTTTGGTAGGGCGATGGTCGATGTCAGCCTGGGCGCACGTGTATACGAAGGCGTGAGCGCGGAAGGGCTCCCCACGAGCAATCAACTCCTTGATCTCCGCTGCCGTCCAACTCGTGCCCCGGGGATCGGTGAAGTGCAAACCGTTGTCGGTGAGCACTGTATGGATCTTGTGGGGAACAGCGGCGATCAGGTGCAGCAGGAACTCTCTCGATACGGCCGTAGTGGCCTTCTCGTGCAGCTCGGTGAAGGCGAACTTTGAAGTCCGGTCGATGGCCACGAAGTGGTAGAGCCATCCCTCCTGGCTGCGCACTTCGGTGATATCGATGTGGAAGTAACCGATGGGATAGGCCTTGCACTTGCGCTTCCTGGCCTTGCCGTCTTGGACGTCCGGCGGCCGCGAGATGCCGTGGCGCTGGAGACAGCGGTGCAAGGACGAATGGGTCAGGTGCGGTATCGTGGCCTGAAGGGCGTAGCGGCAATCATCTAGTGGCAAGAGCGTTTGCTTGCGGAACGCGAAGATGATCGCCTCGTCCTCGATCGAAAGCACTGTCGACTTCGCGTCCTTCGGCCCCGTCTTCAGATCAGCGACGGAATCCCGCTTTCTCCACTTGGCGACAGTCTTGGGATTGATGCTGTATCGCTCGACGGATCGCCTCTGTCGTTGTGGCGCAGCCGTGAAGAACCTGTCTCATAGCGCATCCCTCAAATCGGCCGACAAGGGAGCACTATCAAATCCCGGGCTCAAACATCTAGGCAGACGCCTCTCCAGGATGGCGGCAGAAACCACAAGCACAGCGTCAAGCTTCTTTGCCAGTCGCTCAAGGCGTTGCGCAACGTTCACCGCGTCGCCGACGACGGTGAACTCATAGTGTTGACCGCTTTCGAGCACACCCGCCGTCTTTAGACCAATGTGAACTGAGACGATATTGACCTGACAGATTGCGCCACACCGGGTGTCGCGTAGGGAGGGGCCGAAGGCCCCGAGTGCAGCGACGCCCGGTGTGGCCACGCCGCTCTCGGCCGGGGTTAGGATGGTGTTGTGAAGCACATCCAACCTTGAACGGAGAACGACATGACCACGGAGAAGAAGGTAGCACGGCGCAAGCTCACTTTGCTCGAGCTTGCCGGCCAACTTGGCAATGTCAGCAAGGCCTGCCGCATCGTCGGCTACAGCCGCCAGCAGTTCTACGAGATCCGGCGCAACTTCCAGACCTACGGCGCCGACGGCCTGCTCGACAGGATCGCCGGCCCGCGCAACCCGCACCCCAACCGGGTCGGCGAGGACGTCGAGAAGGCGATCCTCGACCATTGCCTGGCCCATCCCTGCCACGGCGCCCTGCGAGTCGCCGGCGAACTGGCGCTGGCTGGCATCCAGGTCTCGTCGAGCGGGGTGCGCGGCGTGTGGAGCCGCCACGGCCTGCTTGGCAAGCACGACCGCTTGATGCGACTGGAGAAGGCCTCGGCCGACCGCGTCGTGCAGCTCAACGAAGAGCAGGTCGCCGCGCTCGAACGCTTCAGCCCCGAGTTCCGCGAACGCCACATCGAGGCCCACTACAGCGGCGATCTGGTGGCCGTCGATACCTTCTTCGTAGGTCACCTGAAAGCGATCGGCAAGGTCTACCTGCAGACCGCCATCGACTGCTGCTCACGCTTCGCCTGGGGCCGGCTCTACACCAACAAGATGCCGCTGACTGCCGTGCATCTGCTCAACACCGATGTTGTGCCCTTCTTCGAGGAATACGGCGTGCCCATCAAGACCGTATTGTCGGACAATGGCCGAGAGTTCTGCGGACGGCCCGACCGCCATCCCTACGAGCTGTACCTTCAACTCGAAGGCATCGAGCAGCGCAAGACCAAGGTCCGGCGCCCACAATCCAACGGCATCGTCGAGCGCTTCCATCGCACGCTACTCGACGAGCACTTCCGCATCGAAGGGCGCAGGACCTGGTTCGAGACCGTCGAGCAGATGCAGGAGGCGCTCGACGCCTACCTCGTCACCTACAATACCGCGCGGCCGCATCAGGGCCGTGGCATGAACGGCCGCACACCCGGACGGGCCTTCGTTGATCGCATCCCCGCAAACAACAACCCGAAGGAGGACAACCAGCAGAACATCGATCAGACTGAAGCCGCCTGACTACCGGTCAGGGCGCGGCAACTGTCAGCCGATTACCGTCCCAGAACAACCAATGTAAAGTCCGATGGCAGCATCAAGTGCAGGCTTAGCCTCCTCTCGCCTCTGTCGTTTCCTCCGGATGAGCGACGACGCGCCAGCGCCGGCCGCAGCCGACGTCGGCATCGCCATGGGCACCGGCACCGACGGCGCGATCGAGAGTGCCGGCGTCACCCTGCTCAAGGGAGCTCTCATGGCGATCGTCAAGGCGCGGCGTTTGTCCCAGGCGACCATGCGCAACATCCGGCAGAACCTGTCTTTCGCCTTTGTTTACAACGCCGCCGGCGTGCCGATCGCGGCCGACGTGCTGTATCCGCTCTTCGGCATCTTGCTGTCGCCTATCATCGCGGCAACAGCCATGGCGCTGAGCTCGCTGAGTGTCATCGGCAATGCGCTTCGGTTGCGCACCCTGCATCTGTAAGGGCGAGGAGATCCCGCCGCCATGAACTCATTCGAGGTCGTGTCGACGGGAGATGCACGCGCCACAATGGTCCAGGTCTTGCTTTCAAGATTGCAACGATCATTGAAGTCGTGGGCGTGGGGGCCATCGTCATCGCGGCAGTTGCGTCGACTAACGTTTTCGCCAAGGCGGGGGTGAGGAGTGGCTGGAATGGCGCGATGCCGAGCTATCTGGCTGATCTCGGCCGCGGCATATTGCTGGGGCTGGAGTTCCTCGTAGCGGCCGATATCCTCGTAGCGGCCGATATCATCGGAACCGTCGCCCTGGCACCGACCTTTCACAGTCTCGGCGTGTTGGGGTTGATCATCACAATACGAACCTTCTTGAGCTTTTCGCTCGAAGTCGAGATCGAAGGACGATGGCCATGGAAGCGCACTGAATAGGTTCTCCAAACACCAACGGGGCAAGAAGCCCGACGCCGCGATTTGAGAGCTCGAGGCAGCCGCAACCGCACATCGTTGATCCAGATCAAGGAAAACCGGGCCGACAGGGCCTAGGTTTAGCATGGTCTTTTTATGCAACAGTCGATGATACTGGCTTGCTCTCGGCTTCTGACGCATAGTCGAAGCGCCATCAGTTGTGTGCCGTTCGGCCAACCCTGAACCACGCGGATGTGGAATGCGCGTTTTGGGCATAGTCTTCGTAGCCTTGATATGCGCACTCGCCTTTGGTGGTGCGGCGTCGGCTCATTCGCCTGTTCATCATGAGCAGCGAGCTGCTCCTACCCACGCGGATCATTCCGTCCAGGGCGACGCCTCGCGATCCACACACGCAGTTGGACCGCGAGAGCGAGCAGCGGCTGCCTTGGCATTCACAGCCTTGGCTCTGCCACGGGACATCGGTAGTCCGAACGAAATTTCATCGGATGTCGATCTTAGCGGCGACTGCTGCGGGGTCGCTTGCCATGCCGCAATCGGCGGCAGAACCTACGACAGTCGAACATGGCACTTGCCACTCAGCGCAATTATCACCGTAGCGCCATCGCTGCACGGCTCAAAGCAAGGTCGGCTAGAGAGACCTCCGCGCATCTTCTGATCCAGTCGTCGTCGTGAAAGGCAGAAGCTCGGCGGCCCTTTAGGCCACCGGGGCGGCAATTCGCGTACGACCATCTGAGGGACGACACGGATCTGACGATTCGTGCGCCTTCACGTTCGCGCTTCTCTCTCTTCTTGATCACGGCATAGCTATGAAATCCCAACCGTGCCTGAGCCATGACGCTCTTCCATGCGCTTGCCCAGAGCCGCCTATCAGTCAACTTCGCCGTCGCGAGCTTGAGACCAAACCTTGTCCCGTTAGCGACCCTTCTGGGCCGATGGGGGACAAGACACTCGGTCCGGCGAGCGGGATTGACCACTTGGGCGATGTCCCTGCTAGACGCGCGTACGTCAATGATCCGTTGGCAAAGCTTTGTGTCCAGTTTCCGCATATGAGGTACTCAGCAGGCCGCCCCCTGTTCCGCCAGGGGGATGCAGCGGATGCAATCTTTTACATCGGCTACGGCCAAGTGCACCGGTTGGTGACGACCGAGAAGGGCGATGACCGGCTTGTCGCGATTCTCGGCCCCGGTGCTTTTTGTGGCGAGGAATGCCTCGCGAATAAGCCGTATCGCACCACGTCAGCCGTTGTCGTTGAAGACGCTGAAATCGCGAGGATCGAGAGGAGCTTGATGCCCAACTTGCTCCGGGAGTGGCCAGACCTCGCCGGCGCTTTTACAGCATTCCTGGTTGCGCACAGCCTCGAAACCGAAGCCGCCTTGATCGACCAGCTCGTCGGATCGGCCGAACAGCGTTTGGCGCGCGTACTGCTCAAACTTGCCAACGTCGGCAACGGGAGTCGCGACTTCGGCATCACATCGAACGTCAAGCAGGAGATGCTGGCAAATCTCATCGGCTCAACGCGCCCAAGAGTGAACTACTTCCTGAACAAGTTCAGGCGTCTCAACCTAATCGAATACGGAGGCCACCTGCCGCCCGGCACAATAAAGGTGCATACTCGTTTGAGACGAATGGGCGAAATAGATTGAGATGCCGACGCGTTCGATTGCGTCGCCTCATTGGCGACGAAGCCAGCACTAGTCCTGCGCCAGACGCCCCGGGCCACTGACGCGAGGTCATTGCACGCATGGTTCCGAGTCTCAAATTGGACAGCGCGAACCGCACGCTTGGCCCAAGGTTTTGCTGAAGGAGATTTGCCATGACGAATCGTTGGACACCTGCCTTAGCAATTGCCGCGAGTGCGGTAGGATTCATGATGTTGACTCAAGTCACCTGGGCGCAGTCAACCGATGCCACGAAAAGCCAGCACATGCGGGGCGGGACGCAACCCGGACCCGGGACGCACGGCCACTCCTCTTCGCCTAAGCCGGGTGAAACGAAGGAGATTCAACAGCAGCAGCACACCATGCCGGCCACGCCTAACCATTCGAGTGGACCAGCTACCGGCAAGCCTACTCAGTAGGCCGGGGCCCCCTCCTGACGGGACTGCCGCAACACTTCCGCTCCGATAAGGCGAGGTACAGAGGCGCGCCCGCGGGCAAATGAAGCGCCAAACCGGCTCTACGAGGAGAGAGACAAGCATCGCTGGTGGACCGGTAAGGCGTGTGTCTTCCTGGCGCAATTGCTTAGCCCCAGCCAAGGCCGCGCCCTTCTTCTTGTGCCGCTCCTTGTAGCCTTGACGACTCACCAATCGTGTCGGCCGCTAAGTCCGTTACTTCCTTTGGCGTGCGCTGTGTGATTCCACGAACAAGATACCGAAGGCTGCGACGAGCAGGCCCAAGAAGGTAGAGGTTTCAATATCCTCTCCGAAGAACAGTGCGCCGTAGCCCAGTGCGATGAACGGCGTCAAGAAAGTGAAGGCATTGCCTTCATGCAGCGGGACGCGGCTCCGGAGTACAAACAATAGGCACCGAACCAGGGCTGTGCCAACCAAGGCAAGACCGAGCCGGCTTCCAACAAAACTGTAGGACCACACAACGGCCAGCGGATCTTCGACAACAACAGCGGCAACACTCAACGGCATGAAGCCGAAAAGACACTGTGCAGACGTAGCCACGATCGGATCAACGTTGCCAGCGACTTTGCGAGTGAGGACATTGCCAGTTGCGACACCTGTGGCTGCAATCACGAGGTACGAAAAGCCTAGAGAGAAGTCGGTGGAGCGACCGCCCACCCAAGGTGGGATGGCAATAACGAGAACGCCCCCAAAACCGCGCATCAGACCGATGACCTGAAGGGAAGTCGGCCTCTCCGCCCGGAGCGGATATGCCAATAGAGCGGCAATGAACGGCCGCACGTGAGTAATCGTGGTCGCCATACCAGGCGAAACAAACTCGGAACCTCTGAACATTCCCAGGTAGCCAAAGCTTATCGTTCCGACGCCGATGAGCGCGAGATATGCCCACGTACGCGGTTCACGAGGTATCGGGCGACCAAAGCGGATCGCAACTCCAGCCAATACTGCGCCAGCAACCAATGCTCTTAGGGCGGCGAAAGTCAAATGCGGAGCACTGCTCGCACCCATGAAAATGAGCGGATAGCAGAGGGCCTCCAATGCTGCAACGATGGTAAGACCAAACCTGTCCAACGTTGAGGTGGAATGGCTCATGCGACGCAAGTCATCTTGCCCTCTAAGACCCATGGAGCGCGGAGCATGTGCTGCACGCGACCTCGCCCGGCTTCAGGTAAAATCAATGGTTGTCGATAAAGGGATCTGGGCTTCAGTTGGCGAGCGCCTCCCCTCCCTCCGGCGATCGTCAGACACCCGACAAGCGGCGAACCTGCGAATCCGACTCAGCGACGATCGTCGTCATAGCGATAGCGGTGATCGGCCGGATGGCGCACTTCCGGAAGCCTGAGCCAAGCTCTTACGAGATCCATTCGCAGCATGGCTTCATGGTCTTTGTCCTCTTCGCACAAGCGGAGCGCCAGCCGTAGTTGGCCGCGCATATACCAGACCTCGAGCGGTGTATGGACGTGATCGGGCGGCTCGGGCTTGCCTGGCACGGCGATGGATCGCCACTCTGATACCAAGTCATCAAGCGCCTTGCGGCATGTGTCAGTGGCCCGTGCAATACCAGGCAGGGCGATAGTCGCAATGACCAAGACTCCGAGGCATATCGCGCTGCTGATGCCTTTCCTGCCCGGATGTCCCGATTGTCGCTCATTCTTCATCGTTCGCAGTCCGGCGAGAGGGTACGAAAAAGAGTCTCGATAGCCGCGGGACAAAGCCAGGAACGTCGCGTCGATAGCGTTCATACAGACTGCCGAATTCGGCGGCGGCAGCCCGCTCCTCGACGCGAGCCAAGCGCACATACATGAAGACGAGTACGGGGAACATCCCCAGAGTCAACAAGGTCGGCCACTGAAGCAGGAAGCCATACATCACAAGGATGAAGCCGACGTATTGGGGATGACGCATGTATCCATAAACGCCAGTCGTGACCAGCTGGTGCTGTCGTTGGCCCTGATAGAGCGCCTTCCAGCCTACTGATATCAGCAAGAAGCCCGCACCGATGAAGAGGAAGCTCAACACGTGGAACCGGCCGGCGTGTGGATTAGCCTGCCAGCCAAACATCATCTCGAGAAGATGACCGGCGTCGTGGGAGAACCAGTCGACATTAGGGAATCGACTCTGCAACCGGCCTGACAAGACGTAGATCGTCAGCGGAAAGCCATACATTTCGGCGAACAGGGCAACCAAGAAGGCACTGAAGGCGCCAAAGGAACGCCAGTCTCGCCCTGTATGCGGCTTGAAAAAGGTGAAGGCGAATTCGATGAAGATCACCGAGTTGACGATGACCAGAGACCTGAGCCCACAGGCAGGAGAGTGATCTTGCAAGATCGCCTTCGTCATCAGTCGGGATGGGTTTCGTCAAGCCGATCATCAGCGTTGCGTCGCTGCCCGCCGTGACCGCCGTGCCCATAATGCATGAAGAGATGCATCACAAGACACAGCAAGAGAACGAGGAAGGGCAGAACACCTAGAACGTGCGCTCGGTGTTCGGTAAGCAGGAGAAAGCCGCCTGCAGCGAGGAAGCCGATCAGCACCCACGGGAACGGTTGACGCCACCAAGCTGGCTTATTTGTATGATCCACTTGTCGGTCGGCCCCTCTGTGTTGATCGAGGCGCGCCGCCAGAAGTCGTTGGGCGCTTCGAGCGTGGCCCCTTCTGAGGAACGCGTGCACTGGCGCGCGCTGTAGATCCGCGAATGGCTGGGCGTCTTGCCATTGACCATGGTAGATGAGCCGCAAGTCGGGGGCTTGTGAGAATGCAGGAGCCCGTGATTGTTAAACAGCGGACCAAGGTTCCGAAACCACCAACGAAATACGGTTTGAGCGATGAGGGATGAACCTTACTGGTAGTTCACCCTTCGCTGATATCCAATTTGGGACATCGCCAGAGGTATTCGCTTGAGCGCAACAATGCGAAGCGTCGAGCCCTCTTCTCTTTTCCGTATGTCCACTCCCCTAGTGATGTTTGTACCAGCCCACCCCCCTGATGTCGTTCCAAGCATCAGTTTGATGGCAGAGATAGCATTGCTCGACCCGGGCATGCTCTTGGCCCGCCACCTTCTTCGAGACCATCTCGAAGTGACCCATGTAATGACTGGGCGGAGCTTGATGGCACTGCGCGCACTCGGTCGAACTGGGCGACGGGTGTTTGAAGCCGGCCACATTCCACGTCACCGTCGAATGGCAGGCAGCGCACTCCTTACCGAACAGGTCGCGGTGCGGACTGCGGTTGCTGTGACAGGCGAAGCAATCGAGCGTGCCCAGGTCAGTGGACGCGTGACCCGACAGTGGCGCAAACCAGGGAGACGGTTGGTTCACAAGCCTCGAGCGCCCAATTGCGATCAGAGCATCGTGGTCCATGCGGGTCGGACGGACTTCACCCAAATGCTCGACGTGGCATGTCGCACAGGTCTGAATGGTCGCGTGAAAGGCCGTCGATTCGCGGGCGAGCGTCGTAGCGTCGGCCGCATGACATGAGATGCAGGCTGCGGCTTCCGCGCCCTTGACCGGCGTATGGCACGCCTCGCACTGATTGGAGAGAAAGGCATGCTTGGTTGAAAGGGCGCCCGGCCTCACCAATGTGGCCCAGTGAGGCAAGCTGGCCGATCCCTTACGATAGACGGTACCGACAGCTATGATAGAGCTGGCGACAGTCGCCGTTACAAGCGATAGGTAAATAAGCGCCTTCCATTTCATGGAAGCCACCGCAGCCCATAATAGATGCCCCCGCCGATATGCAGCAACAGGAGCCCGTACATTAGAATCGACGCGACGATGTGGACGACAATCCATCGACCGGCGATACGTTTGGCGGTGTCGCGCATCCCGAGCGAGTATTCGATGTCTGCAATCGCATCGACGAGTGTCAGGATAGGGACATCCGGTGCGGCTGCGCCGACAGTGGCTTGGCGCCCGAGGTGAAGCGCGATGCGATCATAGGCCGTGCGTAACGTCCCGAGCAGCGCCTGCTGCCGGCGTACTTCCGTCCCGAGATGTGCAAGATAGTAACGGCCGATAAAGCCCGTCCCGATCACAATCACAATATCCGCAATCAGCGCGATGCCCAGGCCGCTTTGATATTTGTGTCCCGAATGCAGGATGGCAATCAGGGATGCTAGAAGCCCGCCGTAGATGTGGAAGCTAAGAAGGCGGCCCAGCGAAACATGCCGCGTCACGCGAACTTTCAGCCAACCGATGTACTTGACGGCGGGGTAGACGAGCGCCAGCAGCATGAAAGTTGCTGCCATGATCCCCAGTACTCCGCCGGCCAGGCTGCCCGCAAAGCGCGGCGAAACGTGCAAGAGATAGCCAGGCGCAAGGAAGAGCAGCAGTGTTCCGAGCGCCAGGACGACAACTCGCTCTTTGTCGCCCATGTCAGGCGTCGACCGTGATGTCGCCCAGAGAATGGGCTTGGCAGGCGAGTATTATCCCGGACGCCTTATCGTCGTCCGTCAGCGCGTTTTGAACCTCCATAGCAACCTGACCAGCCAGCAACTTGGTCTTGCAGAGGCCACAGGTCCCTACGCGGCAGGAATAGTCGATCGGCACGCCGATCGACTCCGCCACCTCAAGGACCGTCTTGTCGGGCGGGAGAGGCGCTGATTTGTGAGACCGGTCGAAGGAGATGGTCGCCGTCGCCGGACCCGCCACCGGTATGGATTCCATCAACGGAGGTGTGGCAGCCTCGACCCGCTCGACAAGCTCCGTCACCATCAAAGGTGGCGGTGGGGGCGGCAGAGGACGCGGCGGCGGCACGGCCCCGGTGGCCGGACCAAAAGCTTCAGTCTTGACCTGGTTGGCTGGCACACCCAATTCGCTCAGGATGCGCCGTATAGCCTCCATCATGGGCGGTGGACCGCACAGGTGCACGCGTCGACTTTCTAGTGAAGGTACTGCATGGGCGAGTGCGTCCTTCGTTATCTGGCCTTCCAAGCCCATCCATGCTGATCCTTCCGACCTCGCGCCGACCGACGCCACAACATGAAGCTTGGGATGACGGCACTGCAGGTACTCGAGCTCTTCACGGAAGATCAGCTCGTCGGTGTTCCGTGCAGCAAGGATCAGGAAGATCTCGCCTGGCCAGCTCATGTCCGTCAGATAGCGGATCACGCACATCATGGGCGTGATACCGACGCCGCCGGCGATCAGGACGATACTTTCGGCGTTTCCCCCATCGAAGGTGAACACACCCGAGGGGCCACGAAGCTGCAGCACGCTGCCAGGCACGACGCTGTCGTGCAGGAAGCGTGAATACGCCCCCTCCTCCTCGCGCTTGACGGTGACCTCCACGTACGAGGTCCGTGTTGGTGGCGAGGCGATCGTGTAGGATCGGCGCACCAGTCTGCCGTCGATCTGCGCTGAGAAAGTCAAGAACTGGCCGGGGGCATAGGAGAACGGGATAGCGCCACCTCCTGGCTCAACCAGCCGGAAGGTCTTTACGAGAGGTGTTTCACGAACAATGCTGGCGACGCGCAGCGTTCCGGACCATGTCGATATAGACGTTGGAGGCGATGGTAGCGGAGGTGACTGCTGGACCTTTGTCGACGGCGGTGGTGGAGGGGATACCGCTGGAGTCGTGGGCGTAGGGGAGGCAGAGATCGGTACGGGCGCACGACCCTGCGCTGGTTGGGGGCCGGCTGGTCGAGTCAAACGATTGACCAAAGCAAGCGAGCGATGTCGACGCCCAACACCGACGACAAGCATCGTCAGCGCGAACAGCAGTACCACCGTCATGGAGACGATGTGGAACCAAGACAGGTTGAGCGGTCCAACCTCTTCTTGTACTGGCGAGGTCGGCCGAGCGAGATTCATCTGGTCACGGAACCAGCTCAAGGCAATCTCGTGGGGCGGACTCCCCTCTGCGAGCGCACGCAACGCTGATGTGCCGCTCTCGATCTCTGCCAACGCAGCACGCTGGCGAGACAAGGCGGCTGACATTGCGGCCGCGTCATTATTCATCGCAGCGCGGTGATAATCGTCCTGCCCCTGTACGAGTGCCGCGTTGCCGGCGACAATTCGGGCTCGCGCGTCCGTCTCTATCTTGAGACGGGCTTCCGGGGTCATGACCGGCAACTCCATCAGCTGGGGATAGAGCTGCTTTCTGGGTGGGCCGCCCATCATCGTGCCCATCATCTCCATGCCGCCGGCGGATGATGGTGCCGGTTGGCCGGCAGACGGAGCGGACGGCGTCTGACCGGGATGATGCTCGGAATGGGAATCTGCGGGCTGTGCAGCAGCGGGAGCTGCACCTCCAAAAACGGCTACCGCCAGAAGCATCAAGCCACGGCGCATCGCCTTATTGCGGGCCGGCGGATATTCACTCTTCACCGCTGCTTCCCAATATTACTCGATGTTCTTGACACACCTTTGCTGGACGCTCTGCACGCGTTGCCCCTTCAACAGATTGACGAGCGACGTTGACTTCAGGATGAACAACCCTGCCCCGCATGGTTACAAGCATCCTTGCCTACTGCCCGACCTTTTCCGCATCGGTTCTGCGTCTATTGATCAACGAGGCGAATTGCGCTGTCCAATTTGAGACACATATGCAGATTTCTAGCGTGATCTGCCGCCTGCCGGGCCCTCAATGGCGCCCCCTCAATCTGCTCGACCTGGGACTGTCGCGATCGCTTAGGGCATCAAGCTTGGCGAGTTCACTCCCACCGCAATAGCCTCGGCCCCTGAGATGTCCGGCGCAGAAACGGGCGGCCTATTGCTTTGCCGCATGTCCCTGTACGAGCCCGCCGCAAAATTCGCGCACGTGTCCCAAATGGGACAGCGTGATCAGCCTCGTCGGCCGAATACTTTCAAATGCATCGCAACGAGGCACGGCACGGCCAGAAGGCTGGCTCTAGAGGGGGATTGACGTGAAAGCACGCCGACCGCCCGGAACCGCTCAAACACATATTGCTACGTCACTGGCCACGAACGGCATTGCCTCAACTTAGAGGACGCCCGACTGCCCCGCGTTCCGCGCCGCTGCGAAAGAGCAGGCAACCACGTAGCTGACAAACTGGCTTTCAGAAGAAAGGAACTCCCATGACACGTATGAACTTCTTGTCTGCTGCAAGCCTAGCGACGATGGCGACCATCGTACTTGCCCCGGCGATCGGTTCTTCGCAGACCCTCGATCCGACAAAGACCGTCGTTGCGCAGATGATGGACGACGATAAGGGCATGAAGGGTATGAAGGGCCAAGGCGGGCAAGGCCAGGGCATGCAGAGCCAGGGAAAGAGCATGGGCATGGAAGGCCATAACATGGGAGGCTCGGGCATGCAGAACATGCAGACACCTGGTGATTGCTCTGGCGGACAGTGCGGAGCGATGCAAGGTCCTGGCGTGCAGGGTCAAGTGGCTGGGCCAATGGGACCCGGAGCCATGATGGGCCCCCAGATGATGCAGATGATGATGCAAACCCGCATGATGGATCTGCCCACGGACCACATCGACGGTCGCATCGCCTACCTTCATGCTGAGCTGAAGATCACCGAACCGCAGATGCCGGCATGGACCGAGTTTGCGACCGTTATGCGAACGAATGCAAAGCGCGTCGAATACGCCCAAAAAGGCCAGCCGCAGCGGACCACGACAACCGCCGCCGACCGACTGGACGATCAAGAGCGCTGGCTCACGGTGCGCCTGGAAAGCGTGAAGGCGTTGAAGTCCGCCTACGCGAAGCTCTATGCGGCACTCGACGACAAGCAGAAGAAAATCGCCAACGAACTCATCGCGCCGCACATGGGCATTCGGTAGCAAGCGAGCGCACCGTGGCCCCCCGGCGATATCGCGTCCTCGGCTGATGTAAACCCAGTATCCCCCAACCTCAGCAGGGGGCGCGATATCGTTTTCTTACCGCATTGGTGTCGCCAAAAGCCAACTAAGAGACCGTCGCTAGTCGGAAGGAGGCGGCGCCATGGGAGCCCGTCCATCGCTCTACGAAGAATTACGAAGCCAAGGTGTATCACGGCGCGGCTTCCTGAAGTTCTGTGGGTACATGAGCTCGGTGCTAGCCTTGCCGGCGGGAAGCGCGGAAGTGATTGCGCAAGCTCTTGCGTCCAAGCCCCGGCCAAGCGTGATCTGGCTGTCGGTACAAGAATGCACCGGCTGCAGCGAATCGTTGCTTCGCTCCTTCGAGCCAACTCTGGAGAGTTTGATCCTCGACTCCATCTCGTTGGTCTACCACCACGTGCTTCAATCGGCAGCCGGCGCAGCGGCGGAGGCAGCGCGCGATCGGGCGATCGAGCAGAATTGGTGCAAGTAATTCCTCATCGTCGATGGCTCAATTCCCGGAAAGGATGCGGGCGCGCGGTCAACGACCGGAGGCAAGGCAGGCCTGTCGCTGGTCCAAATGCGCGCCGGTGCAGTATCCTTATGGGAGCAGCACCTTCGCTTGAAGCGCAGATGAGCGTCTTTTGACATATCTTGCAGAGGTGCGCGGAAGCGAGGGACAGAATTCTCATTGTCCATAGTGTGAGAAGCGTCCTCAAAGTCTTGGACATGGTCAAACGACATCTGCCACAGGATCGTAGTGCGGTCGTGCTCCGCTGCTTTACGGGCAGCAGGAGCGAAGCACGGCGCGCCGCCGCATTGGGATGCTACATCTCGGTCAATGCGCAAATGATCCGCCCCGAGCACGGTCGCACCCTTTTCGCCGACCTTCCGTTGAATCGGATCGTGACGGAGACCGTTGGTCCTTTCTCCCAAGTCGACGGCCGCCCGCCGGAGCCAGCGGATGTGCGAGCGGCGGTCGGGGCGATTGCCGGCGCTCGCAACTTGCCTAAGGAAGCGGTCACCGGAGCGATCCACACCAACCCCCAGTCTTTACTGTGTACATGTTTGCAACCAACATCGTTGACTCAGGGGGCGCTCGAAACGGTCCACGTTTACTAAGCGGTCACCGACGAGGTTCACGCAAGGAGAGGTCCGACCGCGTTCAGGATCATTGTTGCCCAGGCACTTCGCGGCACGGCATTCGGCAAAGGAGTCGCGCCGAACAGCCGGAACGCCTTTGCCAATACCTTGGTCAAGAAAGCCTCCTGGGCGTCGGCAGGCCAGTCTCGCAGCGTGCGATTGAAGAGAAGTTGGGCGGACGGGCGGCCTCACCAGCCACTGGAAACCGCACGTCGTCGAAGCAAGCGAAGCCGAGTTCCGCCCCGCGTATAGGCAGGGCACGGAAATGACTAAAGACGAGGTTGGCTCGGCGCAAAACGAACGCCCAGGCGCGGAAACTCCATGGCAAGGTCGACGCCACGTTTGAGGGAACTACTGTAGGTGATGATAGGCGAGCCCGTGACCATCCGAAATTCGCCGGTATCCTTAAAGTACGTCCTCACGTTCTCGCTCTCGCGCGGAGCGTTCATCACCGACGAAATCCAGTAACGCACGTAACCCTCGCTCGTGGGTCCGAAGTCGCCCCTGTACTCACAAACGAAGTGCAACACCAGCTTATGGTTTTGCAATGGGAAAACGATATGATCACCTCAGCCTTGAAGAGCGGTGCCAGGTTACCGGGCTACACGAGGCCGGCTATTCGACCCGCCAGATCGGCGGCAGCTCTGGATCGCGCGCCATCGAGCATCTCTCGGGAGCTGAAGCGCAATCGCGGCAAGCAGGTCGGTTACAAGCCGGCCTACGCCTATATCTGGGCGCCGGTCGGCCCGCGCCCGCTGATGGTGCGCAATAACCGGTACGCCTCGGCTTACCTCTTTGGCGCCATCTGTCCCGACCGCGCCGTCGGCGCGATGGTCGTCATGCCGGAGGTCAACGCCGAGGCGATGAGCCATCTTCTGAAGGCGATCAGCGAAGAGGTCTCGCCGCAGGCCCATGCCGTGCTGATCTGCGACGGGGCCGGCTGGCACCAGACCGGCAGGCGATTACGCGTGCCCGACAGCATCGCCCTGTTGCCCCTGCCGCCATACTCGCCGGAACTCAACCCGATGGAAGCCGTCTGGCGCTACTTGCGCGAAAACTCCTTTCTCGCGGATCTGGGACACCTATGACGACGTCGTCGATGCCTGCTCAGCCGCGTGGCGCTTCCTTATCAACCATCCAGGTCGCATCCGATCCATCGGTACACGCAAATGGGCGTGCGTCACACTTTAAGCAAGTTGGTACGTCTGTTGGGATGGCCATCGACGATGCGGATGATGATGTCGGCCAGATCGTTGTACGATTCGACGTCGATCCACCTGCAAGTAGCGATTAGCGAGGCAATGACGGCCCAATGTTCGGCGCAGGCATCGGAGCGGCGAACAGCGCATTCTTGCGGCTCAAGGCGAGCGGGCGGGTGGCGCGTTCGACGATGTTGTTATCGATCTCGACGCGGCCGTCGTCGAGGAACAGGCATAGGCCCTGCCAGCGTGACAGTGTGTAGCGGATCGCCTCGGCCATCATCTCCAGTGCGCGGTAGACGCATCTCCGCCTACCTAGACATCTCGCGCACTGGATCTTGGAAGGTACCCTTGAAGGGTTTGCCGCCCAGCATCCCCTTCATTGTGCCGCTTTCCGATTGCACCGAGAGTTCTACCGTGCCGGTTCTACCGTCGCTACAGGTCATGGAAGCAGAGCCCGTGTACTCCTCGTCTAGATGCCACCGACCTTCGCAGGCGCTGCCCCTGTTGCTGCTCAGCTTCACCACGCCCGCCATCCCATCAGAGCGCTTGGTAAAGGTTCCTGTGAATTGTTCTCCGTCAGAGGTGCCGCCCGATGCCGGCACCGCGCCAGAACACCCCACCAATGAGAGGAGCAAAATGCAGCAGATTGGCTTTCTCATGTTGTTCTCCAGCAACAACTCTTGTGTGAAATCTACCGTCCCGCAGGATGCGGCATCTACATGCCCTCAAGGTCCAAGATCATGCAGAGGACGTCCTGGCGAACAGGCTGGGACTCCACTTTTTGGAACGCGCGCAGGAGTGCCATAGACTCCCGAGTGGCATGCCCCATGGCAAACGCAGCCTCCTCATGCGAAGCGCGCCTGTAAGCGCTTTTTCTCAAAGGCTCTCCATATCCTCGAAAAAGTATTCCGGAGAAACGTTCAGCAAACGAGCGAAGTCAAACAGGCGCCGGGCAATTGTCCTGTTTTCACCACTCTCGAATCTCTGGATCTGCTTTTGACTTACGCCAGCGTCCTTGCTGAACTTCTTCAAACGAATTTTCAGGGCGAGGCGCCGCCGACGGAGCTGCTGCCCCACATGCACATCTAGGGAGTCGCTGACGCCAGCCTTGACGACCGGTGTTTCTGACGACCCGGGCTCGGGGCGAACTCCTTTCTTCACGGGAGATCACCCCGGTACGCCAAAATTCTCAGCGCATTCAAGACGACAAGCAGCGTCGATCCTTCGTGGACCGCGACCGCCGGCCCTATTCCCAGGCCGATGATTGTCGCCGGCACCAGCAATCCCACCACCCCAAGGCTGACGTACAAGTTTTGCAGGATGATCGAGCGGGTATAGCGGCTGAGACCGACGACGAATGGGAGATGTTCCAGACGGTCTGCCATCAATGCAATATCGGCGGTCTCCAGTGCCACATCTGAACCCGCGGCGCCCATCGCAATGCCAACGGTCGAGGACGCCATAGCCGGAGCGTCATTCACACCGTCGCCAACCATCGCAATCAGGCGTGCTTCTTCCTTAAGTGTTCCAATGGTCGTGACCTTGTCCTCCGGCATGAGATCACCGCGGGCGTCATCAAGGCCCACTTCTCTGGCGATCGCGTCTGCTACCTTCTGATTGTCTCCAGAGAGCATCACCATACGGCCAACGCCCAATTCTCGCAGACGCGCAATGACCTGACGTGCGCCCGCCCGAGGTGCGTCTATCAAGCCGATCACGCCGAGGTCCCTAGTCCCCCTTTTGACAACCATCGTTGTGCGCCCGGATGCGCGCAGCGATAAGATCGCGGCCTGAGCTTCCTGACCGATTGCGGGTACGCCGTCGGCACCGAACATCTCCGCCTTGCCGATCCAGACGACATCGGTTCCGATCTTGGCCCGCACCCCGCGACCGGTGAAGCTCTGAAGATCACCGGCAGGGTCCAGTTTCCGATTACCAAGGCGTTTACTGCCATCGCGCACGATTGCGAGCGCCAAGGGATGGTCGCTGACGGATTCGACTGCCACAGCTACTGCCAGCAGTTCCTCGGCAGTAGCACCGTCCAGCGGTTCGACATCGGTGATGCGCGGACTTCCCTCAGTAAGAGTGCCCGTCTTATCAAACGCAATCGCGCGGACGGCCCCCAATGCTTCGAGCGGCGCGCCACCCTTAATTAGCACACCACCTCGCGCAGCACGTGCGACCCCGGAGAGCACGGCGCTGGGCGTAGCGATGGCCAGCGCGCAGGGACTGGCGGCAACCAAAACTGCCATCGACCTGTAAAAGCTTGCGGCAAAGGGCTCGTCGACAATCAGCCCGGCTCCAAGAAGTACGATGGCCAGAATTAGGACAGCCGGAACAAAGAACTTCTGAAACCTGTCGGTGAAGCGCTGTGTCGGTGACTTTCGGGACTCGGCCTCGCTGACCATTTTGACGACCCTCGCCAAAACGGTGTCCCCTGCTTTACGTGTGACCTCGATTTCAAGAGCACCAGAACCGTTGATCGTGCCAGCAAAGACACGCGAGGAAGAGGCAATGATTTCGGGCCTGGCGCGAGCCGCGCTAGCGTCTAAGACCGCCTGCTTGTCGACCGGAATGCTTTCACCCGTTACAGGTGCTTGGTTGACACTCGATTGTCCCTGAACCACGAAGCCATCCGCCGGAAGGCGTTCGTTCGGCCGTACAACGATGACATCTCCGATGATCAACTGATCGACCGACACTTCCTGCGTTTCACCCTCGCGCTTTACGATGGCTGTCTGAGGGGCCAGCTTTGCGAGAGCTTCAATGGCCTGGGTAGCGCGTCCCATCGCGAAGTGCTCGAGCGCATGGCCAAGACTGAACAAGAACAGCAGCAATGCGCCCTCGGCCCATGCGCCAAGGATTGCTGCCCCTGCAGCCGCTACCAGCATGAGCGTGTCGATCTCAAACTTCCCACGCCGGATGTTGGCGAAGGCCTCACGCACCGTGTAGAAGCCGCCCGCTAGGTATGCCGCACAATAGAGTGCCACCGACACCCCTTCAGGTGCCCCGCCCAGCTGTTCGGCAGCGAAGCCAACACCGAGCAGCAGACCGCAGACAAGCGAGAATACCAGCTCGGCATACCGACCAAAGAAACCCGCATGTAAATGCGCGTGTTCGCTCCCCTTCTCTTCGTGCCGATCGCTCGGATCAGTATGCGAATGCGGCTTCTGCGTTTTCTTCGTCGGAGACTGGGTCGCCATGATGTCTTCCTAGAACTTAATAGTGGCGGAAGGGCCGTTGGGCGGGGTCAATTCTAGCGACAAGGCGGAATACGGCCGCAGCGCCGAAGTACTGCTACCTGTCAACCTGCCGCTCGTGATTGGCCGAAGCTCGATCCGCTCCCGGTTCGATCCCGAAACGATGGTAACGACAACTTTGTAGTTGCGGATATCAATCGGCACGTTCCGCTCATACGGACACAGCGTTACTTCCCGTTCTCCTACCAGTAGTTCTACCTCCACGCCGGCGATGTCCTGCATCTTGCCGTCATGAGGACCAGTGACAATGTCTCTGCCGTGCTGGGCGTACGAGGTACTCGAGAGGATCAACGCAGCAATCAAGACAAGCGCTTTCATCGACAGACTCCTTGCTGAATCAATTCCCCCGTCACTCTCCCCTGCTCGTTGGAGACGTAAGCGATGCGCATTCGCTTACTCCGCCCTTCGATTTCAACTCCGTTCTCGTACTTCCAGTCGACTAGCTCTTGTCCCCTGCCTTCCTCGACGACCTCCCATGACGCAACGATTGATGCATCCAGTGGCTTGCACAGTCTTTCCAGGCGCTGAGCGACGTTGACCGCGTCACCGACAAGGGTGAACTCATCATGCGACCCGCTACGGAGAACGCCGCCTATCGCGGTACCGAAATGAAGGCCGATGCCAGCGCGAGGATCCACGTCACCCCGCCGCCGCCGCATGGCGGCCCACCGTTGCAGCATGCTTCTTAGGTGGACGGCACATTCCAAAGCTCGGGCGGCGTCGTCCGCTGTTGACTTCGGTTGGCCAAAAGCCGCCATCACACCGTCGCCTATGAACTTGTCGATCATTCCCCCATGGGCGAACACCTCGCGCGTCACGAGTTCCCGGAATTCAGCTAGAAGCCTGGCCAGCGCTTCCAAGGGGATAGACTCACTCAGGCTAGTGAATCCGCGCAAATCGACGAACATCACCGCCACTTCGCGGCGGCCAAGAGCCAACGAAGTTCCGGTCGCCTGCAGTTCCGTCAGGACGGTCGGCGAAAAGAAGCGACTGAGATTGGCGCGCCGCCGCTCGGCCAGGACGGCCGTTTTCAAGAGAACATTGTGGTCATGCGTAAGCAGACCGCATACCAACGCCGCGAAGCCGAATGCCGCTGCGAGAGCCGCCTCTGTAAGGAATGCCGACCAATCCAGGACATGAGGCGCACCCTTGCCCAGGTAGGCCTCCACCGCGACTGTCAGCAGTGCCAGCCACCCGAGAATGACGATCCCCGAAAACAGGAAGACGAGCATCGGCCGCAGGCGCATCGCAGCATGTGTTAACAGTACAAATCCGATAGCAAGTGATGGCGCTGTTAGTGCGTGATCAAGATCCTTGCCGGGTGCGAAAAGGTGCTCATGGAACAGAACGACGACCAGCAGGGCATCGAACACCACGTAGATCCAAGAGAGCCACTTCGGACCTTTGCGAAGTTCCGCGAGGACCAAGGCTACGATCGTAAGGGAACCGTAAGCGACTACAATATTCGCGTGGACGATCCCAGTGTCCTGCGCACCGGCAAGGCCGAGGTTGACGACCAAGATCGCGAGCGCCACCAGACGCAGCCAAGCCGACCGACGCTCACGATGCCAGCGTCGCCGCTCAACGTTCATCAAGAGTTCCTCGGAGGCTAGGTCTGGCATTTTGACGAACACATTCCGGGCAGACGCACCGACAAGAACAGCGGCCCCTGCTCCAAACACGACGCAAGACGCGGCCGCCCCGCAGGGCAGCCGCGCCTAATTCAACTAGAATTTGGCCTGGCCGGATTTTCCGGCAGCGTTCTTCAGCACGAGCGTTACCTGTGCACCGGACGGAATGGCGGCCTTGGCGTCGCCCTTCAGCGAATTGTCACCGGAAACGGCAAGCTGCACGGTTTCACGTGAGGAACCTGCAACAATAAGCACGGAACCGCTGAACCCCTTGGCTGATGTCGGCTTGTTCGCTTCGTCGAGCAAATTGATGGTCACCGTGTTGCCGGACATGACCAACTCGGCATGCACCCCGGCCACATCATGGACCGGCCCGCCATTGGGCCCCTTCGTGGCTGCGTGATTATGCTGCGCGACAGCCACGCCGGCCCACAGCATCAACGCCACCGCTATCAGAAACTTCTTCATGCCATCTCCTCTTTTTGCACGGGTTTGTCTCGGTGAAACAGAGCGTACAGAGCCGGTAGAACGACCAGCGTCAGGATAGTCGACGAGATGATTCCGCCGATGACGACGGTGGCCAGCGGCCTCTGCACTTCGGCGCCCGCGCCGGTCGCGATTGCCATGGGCACGAAGCCCAGCGACGCCACCAACGCAGTCATAAGCACGGGACGGAGCCTCTTCATGGCTCCCTCGCGCACGGCTTCTGCCACCGAGCGTCCCTGGATTCTTAATCCTTGGATGAAGGAGATTATGACGAGCCCGTTCAACACGGCCACGCCAGACAATGCGATGAAGCCAATGCCGGCGCTGATCGAGAGGGGAATATCCCGGAGCACGAGCGCAGCCACACCGCCAGTCAGCGCCAGCGGCACGCCACTGAACACCAAGAGCGCGTCACGGAGTGAACCAAGGCTCATGCAGAGCAAGACGAAGATCAGCAGCAGCGCGACCGGCACGACGATCGCCAGGCGTTTCGTAGCGCCGACAAGCTGCTCGAATTGACCACCCCAACCAATCCAATAGCCCGATGGCAGCTTGACCTGTGCGGCGACGCGGCTCTGAACCTCGCTGACGAAGGAACCGAGATCGCGGTCGCGAACATTTGCAGAAACGACGATGCGGCGCTTGCCATTCTCACGGCTGATCTGGTTGGGGCCCGGCGCAATGTCGATAGAGGCCACGGCAGAGAGCGGCACATACGGGGCCGCCACACCGAGGCCTGTTTGCACGATCGCGCGACTGCCCTTGGCTCCATTCTCCTTTCCTGCCACCTGCGCAGGAATAGGAATTGGCAGCGACGCCAGGGCGTCGACGTCAACGCGCATTCTCTCGGGTAGCCGGATCACGATGTCGAAGCGGCGGTCGCCCTCGAAAATTAGCCCCGCCTCTCGGCCACCAACGGCAATTTCCACCACTTCCTGCAGTTCCGCCAGCGTAATGCCGTATCGTGCGAGAGCCGCACGGTTGGGCTTCACGGTAAGCATCGGCAGTCCGCTCACCTGCTCAGTCTTGACGTCGGCAGCGCCGGGCACGGCCCGAACAACAGCTTCGACCTTGGTCGCGATCGACAGAAGCGTATCGAGATCGTCGCCGAAGATCTTGATGCCAAGATCGCTCCGGACACCGGAGATCAGCTCGTTGAAGCGCATCTGAATGGGCTGGGTGAACTCGTAGTTATTGCCGGGGATCTGCTCGACCCTCTTTTCAATGGCTGCCACCAAGTCGGCCTTGGACCGGTTGGGATCGGGCCATTCGGAGCGCGGCTTCAACATGATGAAGTTGTCGGCGACGTTGGGTGGCATGGGATCGGTGGCCACCTCCGCCGTACCGATCTTGGCCGCGACTTCCTTGACCTCCGGAAACTCCAGAATCGCCTTTTCAAGCGCTTCCTGCATCTGTACCGACTGGGTCAGGCTGGTGCCGGGTATGCGCATCGCATGCATAGCGATGTCGCCCTCGTCGAGCGAGGGAATGAACTCCCCGCCCATCCGGGAGGCTGCCACGCCTGCAACACCGACCAGCACGAAGGCCATCGCGACCACGACGTAGCGCAGCCGGATAGCGCCTTCGAGCGCCGGCGCATAAACACGAAGCGCGCCGCGCATGAAGAAGTTCTCCTTCTCGGAGACCTTTCCGGTCACCAGGAGCGCCACGGCTGCAGGCACCAAGGTCATCGACAGGATGGCCGCGCCCAGAAGCGCCATTAGCACTGTGAGTGCCATGGGCGTGAACATCTTCCCTTCGACGCCGGTCAGCGTGAGGATCGGCAGGTAGACGACGCCGATGATCACAGTTCCGAACAGGCTCGGCTTGATCACCTCCTGTGCACCGGCAAGGATCGTCGCGAAGCGCTCATTGCGTGTCAGCAAACGACCGCGCTTGTGTTGCTCTTCAGCAAGCAGGCGCAGGCAGTTCTCTACCACGATCACCGCCCCATCGACGATGATGCCGAAGTCGATGGCGCCCAAGCTCATCAGGTTGGCACTGATATGGTTCTCGACCATGCCGGTGATGGTGAAGAGCATCGACAGCGGGATGACGCAGGCTGTGACGAAGGCCGCCCGGAAGTTGCCCAGGATCAGGAACAGCACGACCACAACGAGCAGTGCGCCTTCCAGTAGGTTCTTCTCGACGGTCCAGACTGTGGCTTCGACGAGCTTGGTCCGGTCGTAGATCGCGCGTGCGACGACGCCGTCCGGCAGGGAACGCGCAATCTCGTCCAGCCTCGCGCTCACGCGCTGTGCGGCTGTCCGGCTGTTCTCACCGATCAGCAACATCGTGGTCCCGATTACGGTCTCCTTGCCATCGAGCGTCGCGGCACCGGTTCGTAGATCGGTCCCTTCCTTGACCTCGGCTACGTCCGAAATCCGGATCGGCACCCCACCGCGCGTTCCGATGACGATGTCGCGGATTTCCGGCAGCGTGTTCACCTGCCCCGGCGTGCGAACCAGATACTGCTCACCGTTGCGTTCAATGTAGCCGGCGCCGACATTGGCATTGTGTGTTGCTAGCGCCTGCATCACGTCGCGGAACGCGAGGCGATAAGCCATCAGCTTCGCCGGATCGGGCAGGACGTGAAACTGCTTCTCGTAGCCGCCGATCGTGTTGACCTCGACAATGCCTGGCACGGTGCGGAGCTGCGGCTTGATGATCCAGTCCTGGATCGTCCGCAGGTCGGTCGCCGAATAGGGCTCGCCGTCAGACCGCTTAGCTCCTGGCTTGGCCTCGACCGCATACATGTAAATCTCACCGAGACCGGTCGACACCGGCCCCATCGCGGTCTCCGTGCCAGGTGGAAGCTGCTCCTTGGCCTGCTGGATCCGCTCGTTCACGAGCTGGCGGGCGAAATAGATGTCAGTCCCGTCCTTGAACACGACGGTTACCTGGCTCAGGCCATAGCGCGACAGCGAGCGAGTGTATTCGAGCTTCGGCAAACCACCCATTGCCGTTTCCAATGGGAAAGTGATGCGCTGTTCGACCTCCAATGGCGAGTAGCCCGGCGCGACGGTGTTGACCTGCACCTGGACGTTGGTGATGTCGGGCACCGCATCGATTGGCAGGCGCGTAAAGTTCCACGCACCCAACGCACCAACCGCGATGGCCGCAATAATGACGAACCATCGGTTCTGGATGGAGAACTCCAGGATCTTGTTGATCATGTTGGATTTCTCGCGTCAGTGCTCGTGAGCGGCGCCGGCCTTGCCGATCTCCGCCTTGATCACGAAGCTGTTCTTTGCTGCATAGACGTCGCCTGCGACGAGGCCGAACGTAATTTCGGCCCAATCGGCATCCCGATTGCCCAATTCGATCTCTCTCGCGTCGAACATTTCGCCGTTGCGTACAAAGACGACGTTCTTGCCCTCGAGCGTTTGAAGGGCGTTTGTACTGACAGCAACATCGACCGGCCGCGCTGACAGGACGACCTTTCCGTCCACGAACAAGCCCGGGCGCAACCGTCCGCTGTTCGGGACGATTGCACGCGCTATGGCCGACTGAGTATCGCTGGCGCCGATCGGGGAGAGATAATCAATCTTGGCTTCGATGATCGCACCGCCGTCACCAACATCGATGGAAACGGCGTCGCCAATCCGGACCTTCGAGAAGTCCTTCCGAAAGACCGCGAAGTCGACCCACATGGTCGAGAGGTCGGCAATGGTGAAGATCGGCCGCGCTTCGGATGCGAACTCACCCAGCGTGCCGTCACGGTCGATCACAGTGCCTTCGATCGGTGCCTTGAGTTCATAAACCGTCAGGCTCTGGTTGCTTTCGACGGTCGCGAGTACATCGTCTTTTTTGACCTTGTCGCCCAGTCGCTTGCGCATGCTGCGGATTACACCGGGAAAGCGTGGGGTCACCTTCACTAGCGTTTCCTGGTTGGGCTGAACCGTGCCGTTCAGTTGCAGAATGTCTCGAAGTTCACGAGGGCCGGCCGTCAGCAGCTCAATACCGGCGGCGGTCACTTGCGCATCGGTAAGCTTCACGCCCTCGTCGTGGCTGTCCCCTTCCTTCTCCGCGTGCCCGCCTTTGGCGCCGGCGGCTTTGGATTGGTTAGCAAATCGTGCATCGAAGACGTAGTAGCCAGCGGCGGCCAGGATGCCCGCGCAAACGATCGCCAGCGTCAGGTAACCCAGTGCCTTTTTAGCGAAGTTCATCATCGTGCCCTCGTAACGTTCACGGGGCTCGCGGTGAGGCCCTCGATTGTAGCAACGGCTGAATGAAAGCTGGTCAGCGCTTCGTGCTCTTTCAGTTCCGCGTCAGCGACAGTCTGATAGGCGTCCAGAATCTCCAGGACCGTGAAGCGCCCCTGTCCGTACCCCGCTTCGATGGTCGCGTAGGTCTGACGCGCCGCCGGCAGGATCGTCTTGCGGATGAGGTCGAGCTGGATGAGCTGATTGTTTGCGGTGTCGTGTGCTTTCGCGACAACGGTGATCAGAGCCAGTCGGTTCGAGGCCCTTTCGGAATGGGCCTTGCGCGAATTTTCCTGCGCTTCGTGAATACCGCCACGGTTCCTGTCCAGCACTGGAAACGGCATCGAAACGCCCAGCCGGACGGCACTCTGCTGGGTGTCGGAGTAGTAGCGCCAGCCCACGCTTGCCGTGACGTCTGGAATGGGCTTCAGACGGGCGACCAGCAGCTCTCCGTCCCTTTGAGCGCGTATGGCCGTCCAGCGCATAAGCTGCGGATTGTCATCAATAGCCTTGATCAGAGCTTCAAGTGGTGCTGGGCGGACCAGACGATTGAAATCTCCGGAGACAGAGTTGAAATTGGGGAGGTCGCGCCCCATCAACCCGGTGAGGTCCCTTCGGGCTACGGCGAAGGCCAGACGTGACCGATCACGCTCCAACCTCGTAACACCAACCGCGGTCTGGGTTCGCGTGACTTCCGACGGTGAAGAAGCACCCGCATCGACCCGACGCTGCATCAGCGGCACGAGCCGTTCCAAGGTTGCCGCCTGACGCTCCAGAATCTGGACGCGCCGCTGTACCGAAAGAGCTTCTACGAAGGCAAGCGTCGTTTCCGAAAGCAGCTCGAGACGGGTTGCATCCTTCTCCCATCGCATGGCATCGGCATCGCCGAGAGCCGCCGATACGCGTGCGTCGCGCTTTCCGCCCAATTCGATGAGCTGGCTGAGCATTAGCGTCGTCTCGGCACCGCCGACATTTTCGGAGTTTCCGGGGGCGAAATTGTCGACCTCGAAGCCGATGGTTGGATTGGGCATCGCGCCGGCTTGCCGGCGGCGACCATCGGCCATGCCGACGTTGCGATCAGCAATGTCGATGCGCGGGCTGGCGTTCACCGCCTGCTGCAGAGCCTGACGAAGAGTAAGCGCCCCGCTCGGTGCATACTGCTGACCGCTATTTGACGCGCGCTGCGCAGCCGGCTGCGGGGTCTGAGACGATGCCCCGCGAGCATGCGTGACGAGGAGCAGCGCTGCGCACAGCGCCCCCATTACGCGAATTGACATGATCTGATCCCAGAAAAGCGTTCATCGGTACGCCACGCCAGAAACGCAGGCGCGACGATGGAAATACGACGGGATCAGTTCTTGGGAGGCGGCCCAGCTATATTTGGCGAGGCAACGGACACCTGCACAAGGCGTCCTTCTGGCACTTCTGAAGAGGCGTCGGCGATAAGCAGAACGGGCGCCGCAGTGAAATAGGGCGCAACAGAGCAGCTGTGACAGGCTTCTGCGGCCTGGCCGCCCTCGCCTCCACGGTCGTCCGATAGCGTCGAAACTGCGGTCTGCCCTGTGCCCGTCGCTCCGCTGTTCGCGCTAAAATCGCTAACAACATGGACGATGCTGGCGATAGCCAAGGACAAGACACAGATCACTCGAACGAAGCGTGCGCTCCGCCGGAATGTCAGTACCAGTCGATGACCCATCATAGTCGCCACCAACTCATTATCGAGGAGCACTAAGGGGTTATACAATCACGCCGCCGATGATGCGGCGATGCGCCTCAGATAAACGATGTTGGCAGCAAAACGTCCATCGGCACCGCGCAGCGCCATCTGATGGCGACGCTCCGGGCCGGTCGGCGGTCTATGCCAATGTCGGCCAAGCGAGCGGCAGGGGATACCCCGCCGTCATGGCCGTCACGAGCGTACCAGTCGGCGATCTCCGGCCAGGCAGTGATGGCCAAGAACGTTTTTGGCCGCCTCATATACGATGCAGCGCCTGCATGCGCGGGCGTGATCGTTGGCGCAGGCTCACCTCACTCGCGGTGCCGGCACTGCCGGCGGCGTTCGTAGGCAGGCTCGTAGCGCTTCCCGCCAGCCTCTACGTGTCGGCGGCCCTGCCTGCGTCGCCCCTCTTCTCCGGGCATCCGCTCTTTAGTCGTAGGCCTCGCGAACGATATAGCGAGCGAGAGAGATGGCGCGGAACGGCGTTTCAGATCACGTTGAAAGCGTCTTCGCTCTCTTACAACGATCAGAAGCGGCGGCCTGCGACACCATCGCTAACCATGACGCAGCGTTGGCTGCTGGACATGTTCAGCCGGCGTGGTGCTCGCAGAGAGTACACTCGGCGGCTGGCGCCCAGTCTTCTTGGGCTCACCACCTGGAGCACTAGGTCGCCAAGGATCGTCCCTTTATTAGAGCATAGAGTGCCGGGATCACCAGCAGGGTAAGGACGGTAGACGAAATCATTCCACCGACCATGGGCACGGCGATGCGGTTCATGACCTCCGAACCCGTACCGGTGCTCCACATGATGGGCAACAGCCCAGCCATGATCGCCACCACCGTCATCATCTTGGGGCGTACGCGATCCACCGCTCCGGTCATGATCGCCTCGTGAAGATGCTCGCGCGTGAACAGCACGTTTGCTTTCGCGCACCGAGCGCGGACATCAGAGAGCGCTTGATCGAGGTAGATCAACATGACCACTCCCGTTTCCGCGGCAACACCGGCGAGTGCGATGAAGCCGACGACGACCGCGACCGAGAGGTTGAAGGACATGGCCCAGACGAGCCAGACGCCGCCGATCAGGGCGAACGGAAGCGAGAGCATGACGATCAGGGTCTCGGTGAGGCGCCGGAAGTTGAGGTACAGCAGCAGGAAGATGATCAGCAGGGTGACAGGCACCACGACAGCCAGCCTGGCTTGCGCGCGCTCGAGGTACTCGAACTGGCCGCTCCAGGTCACGTAGTAACCGGGCGGAAAAATGACCCCCGTGGCAACTGCCTTGCGGGCGGCGGCAACATAGCTCCCGAGGTCGATATCGCGGATATCGACGTAGACGTAGCTGGCAAGCTGTCCGTTTTCCGTCCGGATGGTCGTGGGACCTCGGCTAAGCTCGATCTTCGCTACCTCGCCGAGCGGGACGGTCGCCCCGCCGGGCAAGGGGACCAGCACGTCTTGCGCGATCGTCCGAGGGCTGCTGCGAAGATCGCGGGGGTAGCGTATGGTCACGCCATAGCGCTCCCGTCCCTCGATCATCGTCGTTATCGTCTCGGCACCAAGGGCGGTCGCGATCACTTCCTGAACATCGCCCAGCATCAGGCCGTGCCGCGCCATCTCGGCGCGATCCGGTGCGATCTCAAGGTAGTAGCCGCCCATGATGCGCTCAGCATAAGCGCTCGACGTTCCCGGAACGTTGCGCAGGACCTGCTCGACCTCCCGCGACAGCCGCTCGATCTCCCGGAGATCGGTGCCGAAAACCTTCACGCCGACCGGCGTCCTGATGCCGGTCGAAAGCATGTCCGTCCGGGCCTTGATCGGCATTGTCCAGGCGTTCGAGACGCCCGGAAACTGCAAGGACCGATCCATCTCTGCTATCAGACCTTCCACCGTAAGACCAGGACGCCACTCGCTCCTGGGCTTCAGGTTTATGATGGTCTCAAACATTTCTGTAGGCGCCGGATCTGTCGCAGTCTGTGCGCGGCCAGCCTTGCCATAGACCGAGTCGACCTCGGGGAACGACTTGATGATCCGATCTTGCGTCTGCAATAGCTCGGCCGCCTTCGTTACGGAGAGCCCCGGCAAGGTGGTCGGCATGTAGAGCAACGTCCCCTCGTCGAGCGCCGGCATAAACTCGGTTCCGAGTTGCCGAGCTGGCCAGAGGGTGACTGTCGCGATGATCAAGGCGAGCGCTATCGTCGGCAGCTTGGCGCGCAAAACGGCGCGGATTACAGGGCGATAGACCCAGATGAGAAAACGGTTCACCGGGTTACGATGCTCGGGAACGATCCGTCCGCGAACGAAGAGAACCATCAGGACGGGCACTAGGGTCACGGACAGGAGCGCCGCAGCGCCCATGGCGAAGGTCTTGGTAAAGGCGAGCGGGCCGAACAGCCTCCCTTCCTGCGCCTCCAGCGCGAAGATGGGCAGGAAACTCACCGTGATGATGAGGAGGCTGAAGAACAGAGCGGGTCCGACCTCGGAAGCCGCTTCGATCAAGACCTCCACGCGAGGCTTGCCCGGCGGGCTGCGCTCCAGGTGTTTGTGGGCATTCTCGATCATTACGATCGCGGCGTCGACCATGGCGCCGATGGCGATCGCAATACCGCCGAGGCTCATGATATTGGAGCCGATCCCCAAGAGGCGCATTGCGATGAAGGCTATGAGAACGCCAACCGGCAGCATGAGAATGGCCACGAGGGCGCTGCGGGCATGGAGCAGGAAAACAAAGCAGACGAGAGCCACAATTAGGCCCTCCTCGATCAGCGTGACACGCAACGTGTCGATCGCCGAAACGATCAATCGTGACCTGTCGTATACGGGGACGATTGAGACGCCTTCGGGCAACCCTGCCTTCATCTCGGCGAGACGAGCCTTCACCTGGTCGATGACGTTGAGCGCATTCGCGCCATAGCGCTGCAACACGATGCCGCTCGCGACCTCGCCTTCGCCATTCAGCTCGGCAATCCCACGCCGCTCGTCGGGGCCGATCTCGACCCGTGCGACGTCGTCGAGCAGGAGCGGCGTCCCGTTGGCACTCTTCAACGCTATCGCGCGGAGATCCGGAACGCCCTTAAGATAGCCGCGGCCGCGGACGACAAACTCGAACTCCGACAGCTCGACCGTTCGACCGCCGACATCGACGTTGCTCGCCCGGATAGCGTCCCTGACGGCGGCTAGGCTGAGGCCGAGACCGCGCAGGCGATGAGGGTCGACCACGACATGGTATTGCTTCACGAAGCCGCCCACGCCTGCCACTTCCGCGACACCTTCGGCGCGAGCGAGGCCAAAGCGCAGCGACCAATCCTGCAGCGAACGAAGCTCGGCCAGCGAGCGCTGAGCGGCGACGATAGCGTACTGGTAGACCCAGCCGACCCCTGTAGCGTCGGGACCCAGCACCGGCGTCACCCCCGCCGGCAGACGACGCGAAGCGCCGTTCAGGTATTCAAGCACCCGCGAGCGAGCCCAGTAGATGTCGGTGCCGTCTTCAAAGATGACGTAGACGAAGCTCACGCCGAAGTACGAGAAGCCGCGCACCACCCGCGCTCGTGGAACGTTCAGCATGGCGCTGGTCAGGGGGAATGTGACCTGGTCCTCGACGACTTGAGGCGCCTGACCGCCATACTCGGTGTAGACGATGACCTGCGTGTCCGAGAGATCGGGAATGGCATCCAGGGGCATGCGGGTGACCGCATAAGCGCCTGCCGCCACTGCGAATGCCGTTGCGATCAGCACTAGGACGAGATTGCGAGCCGAGGCCTCGATCAAGCGGGCGATCATTGCGCAGGCTCGCTTTTGACGAGGGCCTTCAGAGCCGCTTTGAGGTTGCTTTCGGCATCGATCAGGAAATTGGCGGATGTCACGATTCGATCCCCGGGCACAACGCCCTCAAGCACCTCGACGTAGGTCCCGCTGCGAACGCCCGTACGGACGGCCCGTTGTTCGAACCTTCCCTCGCCTCTGTCGAGGAGGACCAACTGACGATCCCCGCTATCGATGACGGCACTTTCCGGAACAGATGAGCGCGGCATGCCGTCACCCGTGTCGATCTCGGCGAGGACGTACATATCGGGTCGAAGGGCAAAGCCCGGGTTTGGCAGCTCTATCCGAATCCGAGCACTCCGGGTTGCGGCGTCGAGCTTGGGATAGACGAGGTCGACCGTTCCTGCGAACGCGCGCCCCGGGAAGGCCCGCGCCTGGATGCGGGCGCGCTGTCCAGGGGCCAACCGCGCGAGCTGCGACTCCGGTATATCGACTACCGCCCAGACGATCGAATGATCGCCGATCCGGAAGAGAACGTCTCCAGGATTGACGCGCATCCCTTCGGCAACGTTGCGTTCGAGGACGACGCCATCGCGGGGCGCCGTCCATGTCAGGGAAAGCGGTGCACGCCGTGAGCTTTCTATCTCCGCGATCACATCTTCCGGCACGAGCATGTTGGCGAGCTTCTGACGCGACCCCCTCCCCGCTTCGCGGCCTCCCGCTGCAACGGCGGCATATTCGGCGGCGGCTCCGCTGATTACCGGGCTGTAGAGACGCATGAGCGGCTGATGCTGGCGGACTTCCGAACCGGTCGTGATGTTCTCGACCGATTCGACAAAGGCCTCGGTACGCAGGGAGATCACGGAGATGCGACGTTCGTCGAGTTGGATGGTGCCCGGCGCACGGATGGTCTGCGCCAGTACGCGCTCGGCCACTACTTCTGTCACCACGCCGGTGCGCTGGATTCGAGCAGGACTTAGGCGAACCGTGCCCGACTCGTCCCCCTCGCCTTCGTAGACCGCGATGTAATCCATGCCCATCGAGTCCTTCTTCGGCACAGGTGACACATCGGGAAGGCCCATGGGATGCCGGTAATGCAGAATACGTCGGGTCGAAGTCCCCTCTAGCGTCTGATCCTGTGTCACTTCGACAAGGCGAGGCTCTTCGGAGGTGGCGACCGCGCGGTATGGCCGGCCATCAGGTGTGGTCGTGGGCGTGGCCGAGTAGAATGGCCTGTTGTCGGGATCCCGATAATAGAGAATGGCTTCAACCGGTGAGGCCGTTTTGCCTCTTGTGAGGTATCTTTCGAGAAGCCCAAAATCCCGTACGAAGTATCCGCTGGCTCCGGCGATTGCGATGGCCCCAGCGGCCAGGGCAACGCACCATCGCCGGGTCACGGCAGCACCTTCAGAATCAGCTTGCCCACCACCGTGCCTTCTTCGCCCTGGACCTTCGCGGCGAGAGAGAGTTGCCAAGCCCCCTCCATTTCCAGCCGGGTCGAGAAGCGGTAGACGCCAGCTTGGGCGGACGGCACCGCGGCGAGCGACGCCTGCATGGTCGGCATTCCATCGGGCGCCATATCCATTCGACTTGCGAAGATGACCGCATCGGCGACAGGCGCGCCGGTCGACTTCTTGACCAGCCGAACGCCCACCTCAGTCGCCTCGTTTTGGGAAAGTTGATCGTGAACGAGCTGAAACTCGTAGTCGCGCACGTCAGCTATCGCTGGCGCAATAAGTGTAGGAAGCACGGTGGAAAAAGCCGCCAAAGCGGCCAATCTGAGAGCACTGATCATTTTGCAACTCCGGGATCGCCGTCGCGGATGATCGCAACGGCGCTGAAGCGAGACGCGGTGTCTTCACCGCGTGACGACCGGCGAGAAGCGGGCTTCAGACGTGGGAGTTGGGAGGTCTCGGCGCCGGGAGATCTTCCCGGCCTGCCAACGGGTGCATGCTGGGCGGGTGCCCTCGCGAGAACAACACGTGCGACGCTGCACGAATCGCGGTCGCCGCCATATGCATCAGAGGCGTTGCGCACACCGCCATTAACACGCAGGTCTTTGAGCAGTCGCGCTCGGACGTCATGCCCGGACAGCAAGGCATCTCGCCCATGTCGCTGGCAACATTCACCTGAACCGTCGCCGTGACCAACGCCTGCGGACCGACTACGGCCGCAGCGTCACGCGCGAATGGCGCGCCGAGCAACGCACACATGGCGACGACCGAAAGGAAGCGAGCAAGGGCTTTGAAAGTACCCACGACGCTACTGTAGCACCTCAAGAATGGCGGAAAAAAGCCCGGATGCGCGACCCTTGCCATTCAGTTAGGCTGCAGCGGGCCTGCCTCCGCTCAGCGCGTGACATTCAGGCGGTTTTGGCGCGCCCTGATGTCCGCCGGCCAAGTGCTCTTGATGTAGGCTAGGATTGCAGCCATCTCGCGATCCGTGAGTGCGTC
This sequence comes from uncultured Reyranella sp., assembly GCF_945957355.1. GTDB lineage: Bacteria > Pseudomonadota > Alphaproteobacteria > Reyranellales > Reyranellaceae > Reyranella. Next base: position 61,572 of record NZ_CAMFKM010000001.1, read on the forward strand.
GCGAAACCCCGGCATGTCAGTTTGATATCCTTCGGGATAGGCTGCGGGGCCGAGCTGGGTGATGCGCATGAGGAAGGCATCGGCATGGTGCCAGGTATGCCCGTTGGCGTCATGGGGAGGCGCCGGCAGCCGCCCGTTGGCGCGGCGCCGCTGCCAATCCGGCTGCCCCTCGAGCGAGACGCCATGGCAGCTCGCGCACGCTGTTGCATACAGACGTTTGCCCAACGCCACTTGGTTGGGGTCGCTCGGATCGATCCGAAGTGGCTTCTCCCGGAGCAGTACGAAAGCACTCGCCGCCAGGATGATGATGAGCAAAGCTACCGCCACCCCGATCCCCCGCCACCTGCGGCGCCGTGTGAACAACCGATCAACCATCCAACGGCCCTGCTGGCTCCTGGCGTCGCTGGTCGTGACGCGGTGCCGACTGAAGACGGCAATCAGAGTCCACACACACGATGGTGAGAACCCGGCCGGACCCACGACAGGTAACGTCGTAGGCGCTGACCACCGACGACAACTCTGTCCGGTCAATAGCCTCCGCGACACACCCCTGCTTAACGAGGATTGCCTGCAACTCGCGGTCGTCGGCGATTGCCGACGATCCGCCCGTGCCGCCAAAAGCGGCTATGCAGGCGACTGCGCCTGCCATCACCTGTTTCATCGAGGCGTCGTCAGTGCTTGCCGATCTTGGTGACGGTGATCGCACCGTTCACCCGGGCGGCCTCGAACTCGATGCGGTCGCCTTGTTTCACTTTGTCGAGCATCGAGGGATCGGCGACGCGGAACACCATGGTCATGGCGTCCATGTCGAGGTCTTTGATGGGGCCGTGCTTCAGCGTGACCTTGCCTGCGGCCTTGTCCACCTTGACGACCTCGGCCTTGACCATGTTGCCGTCGGCCAGCGCCGAGACCGAGAGCAGGGTCGCAGTCAATGCTGCAGCGAAGAATCTCTTGAACATCTGATGCTCCTTCGATTGCGTTGGGTTACTCGACGACGATGGTGCCGAACATGCCCGCCTGGCGATGCCCGGGAATCAGGCAGGAGAAGTCGAAGGTCCCTGCCTTCGTGAAGTGCCATAGGATTTCTCCCGTCGCCTTGGGTTTCAGCCGCTTGGCATTCGGATCGTCGTGCTCCATGTCGGGGTTCTTCTCCATGTCCTTCATGTGCTTGAGGTTCTCCTCGACAGTGCCTACGACGAACTCATGATCGATGGCCCCGTTGTTGCGGAGCTGGAAACGAACCTGCTCGCCCTTCTTGAACTTGAGCTTGTCCGGCATGAACAGCATCTTCCCGTCGTCCTCGCGGAACACAATCTGGATGATGCGCGCAGGCTTCTTGGGATCGCCGGGCGCGCCATATGCCTTGTCGTCGGCATGCGAATGGCCTTCGCCCGGCTTGTGCCCCGGCGCGGCAGCGGCTGCGCCGGCAAGCAATGCGGCCGCGATTGACGTCACGATTAACATTCCAGCTTTCACGATTGCCTCCTTGGTTGAACTACTTGTGTGAGCCGTGCGACGACGGCTTGACCACGCGCACAGGCGCGACACCCGGTTTCAGAGCTGGCGTGGGCGTGGCAGCGCGGGTGGCTTCGGGCTTCGGCCCTTTCCACTCCCAAGCCACAGTGCCAGGCGGATTCTGGTACCAACCGGGGTCCTTGTAGTCCCCCGAGGCCAATCCTTCGCGCACCTTCACCACGGAGAACATGCCGCCCATTTCGACCGCTCCGAACTGTGCGAAGCCGGTCATCATCGGTAACGTGTTGTCGGGAAGTTGCATCTCCATCTCGCCCATGTCAGCCATACCGGCACTACCCATGGGCATGTAATCAGGCACGAGGCGCTTCATCTGCTTGGCGAACTGCTTCTTGTCGACACCGATGAAGGTACGGAGGTCGTGGCCCATCGCGTTCATGGTGTGATGAGACTTGTGGCAGTGAATGGCCCAATCTCCCGGATAGATTGCATCGAACTCGTAGGCGCGCATGGCTCCCACCGGGATATCGATCGTGACCTCGGGCCAGCGAGCCTCAGGCCTCACCCATCCGCCGTCGGTGCAGGTCACCTCGAAGTCGTATCCGTGCATGTGGATCGGATGATTGGTCATCGTGAGATTTCCGACCCGCACGCGAACCTTGTCGCCCTTCGCCACGACGAGCGGGTCGATGCCGGGGAAAACGCGGCTGTTCCATGTCCACATGTTGAAAGCGGTCATCTCCGCGACTTTGGGAACGTAGTTGCCGGGGTCGATATCGTACGATGAGAGAAGAAAGACGAAGTCCCGGTCGACGCGATGCAGCTTGGGATCGCGCGGATGCACGACGAAGAAGCCCATCATGCCCATGGCCATCTGGACCATTTCATCGGCATGAGGGTGGTACATGAAAGTGCCGCTCTTCTTGAGCTGGTACTCGTAAACGAAGGTTTGGCCCGGCTTGATATGCGGCTGATTGAGGCCGCCGACGCCGTCCATGCCGGAGGGCAAGAGCTGGCCGTGCCAATGGATCGTCGTGTGCTCAGGCAGCCGGTTCGTAACGAAGATGCGGACTTTGTCGCCTTCGACGGCCTCGATGGTCGGGCCCGGGCTCTGGCCGTTGTAGCCCCACAGCCGGGCAATCATGCCGGGCGCCATCTCGCGCTCGACCGGCTCGGCGACCAGATGAAACTCCTTCCAGTCCCCGTTCTGCCGCCACGGCAGGGTCCAGCCGTTGAGCGTCACGACCGGCTGGTAGTCCGGTCCACTGGTCGGATAGAGCGGCGGCTGCATCGTGTTCGTCGTTGTCGTGGGTGCTTCGGGAATCGATTGCGCCTGGACGCGCCCACTGATCGCAGATGCGCCAAGCAGGGCGAGGCCAGAAGCCCCGACGAGATCACGCCTGGAAATGCTCATGGGTTTTTCTTTCCTAGAGGCCAAGGGGGATGGTTTCTGGTGCCGGCGTCGTGTTGATGACGCCGGATGGCGGGACCGTGCCGCCCACGATCAAGGCGGCTTGCATGTCGGCGACGGCCAGGTGGTAATCGCGCAAGGCGTCGAGCGACGCGATATTGGCGTTGATCCGCTCGCGTTCCTCGATCAAGACCTCGAATACGTCGATGAGCATGCCGTTGTAGCGCAGCAGCACCTCGTTCGAGATCTGCCGGCGGAGCGGCAGGAGTCGCGACTGGTAGAACCGCGCGATGTCGTAGGTCGCGCGATAGGTCGTGTAGGCCACGCGCGCCTCCGAGCGGGCATTCACGGACCGTTCCACAAGTCTGTTGACGGCACGCATGTAGATCTCTCGGGCGGTGACGACACGAGCTTCACCGGTATCGAATATCGGGATCACGATGCCGAGCTCGAGCCCATACCGGTTCTTCGACGACTGCTCGCCGGCGTCGTTGGTCTCGACTTCGTTACGGTAGCCGAGGCCAAGCTCAAGAAACGATAGGTATCGCGTGGCGTTCACGAAGCTAGCCGACTTTGCGAGCGTCACGATCTCGTAGCGTAGGATGATCAGGTCGACGCGTCGTTTCATCGCCTCGACTTCCACGTCGGCCAGGGCATCGGCCGCCGCTGGCAGCGCCGGCAGGCGGGCTGGAAGCTTGTAGGAGAGATCGCTTCCCCAGACGCCCAACATCCGGTTCAGCGCCTCGCGCGTGCTGGCCACGCTCAAACGGGCTTGGGCGACCTGAGCGCTGAGGTCGGCGTAGAAGGCGCTGACACGCGCCTGGTCGAGCTTGTTGGCGGCGCCCGTCTCACCGAGCTGCGTCATCATCTTCGCCGATGCGTCAGCGGTCTGGCGCGCCTGCTCCAGCAAAGCGAGGCGCTGCTGGGCGGCAATTGCCTTGATATAGACCCGGCGCACATCGACAGTCAGGCTGAGCGTCGTCGCAACGGCGCGGTAGCGTGCTTCCTCGAACTCACGCTTGGCAATCTCCGTCTTCCTTGGCAGGGTCGCGAAGGCCAGCAGGTTGCCGATGAGCTGGAAGCCAAACTCCACGAAGCTACCAGTACCAAAGGTGCGCCCCACCGTTAGCGCGGGGTTTGGCGGAAGGCTCGCCTGTACGTACTCCGCTTCGGAGATACCTAGGTCGTTGTAGGCGGCCTGAAGCCCACGATTGTTCAGCAGTGCGACCTGAACCGCCGAGTCTTCTGTGAGCGGTTCGGCCAGTAGGGTCTGCACGCGCTCCCGCGCGCGTCGGATGTCTTCGGGCGACGAAAGTTTGACGGCGTCCCGGCCGATCTCCTTACGGATGCCATCTGTGACCGGCGCCATGCCGCCGTCATCCGTAAACTTCGCGCAGCCCGTTGCCAGCAAGCTCACGATCGCAATGGCGGCGGTTTTGGTGATGGTGTTCATTGTGACCGTCCCGCGCGAGGCGCGACCCGATCATTGAGTTCTCGCCACGGCTTCAGCCCCACCGGCACATGGGATGCGGTGCCGGACATGACTGGTTGATAAGGCGCAACCACGGTCGGCGCCTCGGGGCTCGACGCATCGGTCGGCGACAACTCGGGAAGAGGCTGCGCGGCGCAGGCGGCCACTCCAAGCGCGAACATGGATGGAACCAGGATTTTCATGGCAAATACCCAGATGGAATGACGTGAACGCGACGGGCCTGAGCGACACGGTCAATCGACAGCGGCAGCTCGTGGGCGTTCGCGCACGTCAGGTGTCTGGGACTACGAGCCTATCAGGGGCTCAGGACCGGACACGCGCCTTTAGCGCGAACGCGGTCAGACGAGTCTGGGAGGACGTTCCGAACGATCGCCGAAACGGCCTTCGAGCATGTCGCTCAGGCCGGGTACAGGCGAAGAAGCCGCCCAATCGCACGACCAAAGGTCGAGGGTCGAGACGGGAATCGACGCATGACAGGCAATGTTGCAGCAGTTTCCAGAATGCTTTGCGGGAGCCCCGGTCGGGCAGGAGCCTTTATCATGCCCTGCGACGGCCTCGGCCCCTTCCTCGAAGCCAGTTGCACTGGTAACCGGTCCTTCGCGGCGGACATCGCTCGTCGGCGCCACCGCTTCGGCTGCTGATCGAGCGTCCGAGCCCGCATGACCACCATGAGCCGAAGCAACACCAGCGGTAAGCACCCACGCCGCAAGCGCAAGCAGGAATGCCTGTGCGAACTTCCTCAAGGACGGAGCGGCGATCATGGACACATACATGAGCAGGAGCTGGCGGGTTGTCAATCGGCGGAGTCGGACGATCAGCTGCGTCGGCTGTCGAGGACTTCAAGAATCTCTTCGATCTTGGCCCTTCGGTCCTTCTCCGAACCGGCGTGGAATGCATGAGCGACGCAGTGCTCAAGGTGATCCCCGAGCGTTTCCTGCTCAACTTTGTTCAAGGCGGCGCGCACGGCGCGGACCTGGGTCAATACATCGATGCAATAGCGCTCTTCCTCGATCATGCGAGCGATCCCGCGGACTTGGCCCTCAATACGGCCAAGGCGGGCCAGTTGCGACTTCTTCAATTTGTCATTCATGACTTGCACTATACCCCCGTACGGTATATGTGGCAAGTCATGAAACACGATTGCTGCAACGGCGGGAGCGCCGCTCACCAACACCATAGAGCCAGCCAAGATATTGCGAAGGACCCCGTCTGCGGCATGAAGGTGAAGATTGCGACGGCCAGGCATACGGCCTTGCACGAGGGGCAAACCTACTATTTCTGCAATCCCAAGTGCCTGCAGAAGTTCACCACCGAACCGCAACGCTACTTGAGGCCCGAGGAGGCGGCGCCTGCCTCTTCCATCGCGCCCGGCACGATCTTCACATGCCCCATGCATCCCGAAATCCGTCAAATCGGCCCCGGGAGCTGCCCTATCTGCGGCATGGCGCTGGAACCCGCGGAGGTCTCTTTAGAGGACGGGCCCAACCACGAGCTGATTGACATGTCGAGACGCATGTGGATCGGGCTGGTGCTCAGTCTGCCTGTTGTCGCACTCGAGATGGGAGGACATCTCACCTCGCTGCACATGCTGCTCGGTCAGAAATGGTCTAACTGGATTCAGCTCGTGCTGGCTACGCCGGTCGTGCTGTGGGGCGGCTGGCCCTTCTTCGTCCGGGGCTGGCAGTCCATCATCACTCGTAACCTCAACATGTTCACCCTTATCGCCATCGGCACCGGTGTGGCCTGGATCTATAGCGTTTTGGCGGCCCTCACTCCGCAGCTCTTTCCTGGGGCGTTCCGTGGTTCGGACGGATCAGTGGCTGTGTACTTCGAGGCCGCGGCCGTCATAACGGTCCTGGTCCTGATGGGGCAGGTTCTCGAACTGAGGGCGCGTGCGCAAACTTCCGGTGCCATAAAAGCCCTGCTCGATCTTGCGCCCAAGACGGCGCAACGCCTCAAGGAAGACGGGACAGATGAGACCGTGTCGCTCGACTCGATCGTCGTCGGGAATCGCCTTCGCGTCCGTCCAGGCGAGAAGATTCCGGTCGATGGTGAAGTCTTGACCGGAAGGTCGGCGGTCGACGAGTCGATGGTCACCGGCGAGTCAATGCCCGTTACCAAGGAAGCCGGCGCGGGCCTGATCGCCGGCACGCTCAATTCGACGGGCTCGCTTGTCATGAGGGCCGACAAGGTCGGTCGCGACACGATGCTGGCCCGCATTGTCCAGATGGTGGCTGAAGCGCAGCGAAGCCGTGCACCGATTCAGAGGCTAGCCGACCAGGTTTCCGGCTATTTCGTACCCATAGTCATCGCCGTTTCGATCGCGGCCTTCGCCGCATGGTCGATATTCGGACCAGAACCCCAGTTCTCCTTCGGACTGGTGGCCGCCGTAGCCGTGTTGATCATCGCCTGTCCTTGTGCCCTCGGCCTCGCCACTCCAATGTCGATCATGGTGGGCGTCGGTCGCGGGGCGCAGGCCGGTGTCCTCATTAAGAATGCCGAGGCGCTCGAGCGGATGGAGCGCGTCGACACGCTGGTCGTGGACAAGACGGGAACGCTGACCGAGGGCAAGCCGAAGGTCGTGGCGATCGTCCCGACCAAGGACTTCGCAGAGGCGACCGTGTTGGGCTTGGCAGCGAGCGTCGAGAAAGCGAGTGAACATCCCCTCGCCATGGCAATCGTAAACGAAGCCGCCGACCGCAAGATTGCCCTTTCCGGCGTGAGCGAGTTCGACTCGCCCACCGGAAAGGGAGTCACCGGTACGGTTGACGGTCGCAAACTTGTGCTAGGCAATGCCAAATTCCTGAAGGAACTCGGAGTCGATCCTGGCGGCCTGCAGGCCGACGCCGAGCGCTTACGACTCGAGGGGGCGACGGCAATCTTCCTGGCCGTCGACGGGGCCCCGGCCGCGGTCTTCGCCATTGCTGATCCGGTCAAAGCCACGACACCCGAGGCAATTCGTGCCTTGGCTGCGGAAAAGATACGGGTCGTCATGCTGACCGGAGACAATCGCACCACGGCTGACGCCGTCGCGCGAAGGCTCGGCATTGCCGAGGTCGAGGCGGACGTGCTTCCCGAGCAAAAGAGCGCCGTCATCGAGAAGTTGCGAACGGAAGGCCGCGTCGTGGCCATGGCCGGAGACGGTGTCAACGACGCGCCTGCGCTGGCGGCTGCCGATGTCGGTATTGCCATGGGGACCGGCACTGACGTCGCGATCGAGAGCGCGGGCGTCACGCTGCTCAAAGGGGACCTGATGGGGATCGTGCGGGCTCGACGACTGTCCGAAGCGACGATGCGCAACATTCGCCAGAACCTCTTCTTCGCGTTCGTGTACAACGCCGCGGGCGTCCCGCTCGCCGCAGGCGTGCTCTACCCCACCTTCGGCATCCTCCTGTCGCCCATCATCGCTGCGGCAGCAATGGCACTGTCTTCGTTCAGCGTGATTGCCAATGCCCTGCGTCTGAGGGCCTTCCGGCTCTGACGGACAGGACATGCAGGCCACGAACGAAGCCGGTCTTTCGACGAACGAGCGTCGATGGCGCCGGGAGCTGCGGTCGGCCTGGCTGCGGCTTCTGGTGTTCGCGGTGCTGGTGCTCAATCTCCTAGCAAGCCAGCATGGCGAAAGCGTTCTTGTGCATGGTCAGGTGATCGGCGGCTACGGCTTGGCCACGATGGTGGCCTTGCTCCTTGCCCTGAAGCGGACTGGTCCGGTCTGGGCGACGATCGCGTTCGTCGTCATCGACGCCTTGCTTGTGGTGGCACTGTTTCACGCACACCTCTTCGCACCGGGTGAGGCATTCGATCACAGCCTGACGGCTCCGTCACTGGCCGTCGGCTTCCTCCTGTTGACGCATGCGGCCTTGCGCCTGAGACCGGGGCTAGTTGTCCTGTTCTCGGCCGTCGTGCTCACCGGATGGCTGATGTTGCTCGCCATCACGCTCGCCGTACATGCTCGTCTACATCCCAAGGCGGAAAGTGAGTGGCCGATATTGGGCGCCGAAGGGGCGCTCGCCGCCGCGTTCGCATTCGCAGCCTTCGTCTGCTACCTGCTGATAAAGGAGCACAATGTGGTACTCGCCGAAGCGGTGGGAAGCGAACGGCGGCGCCAGATGCTGGCGCGCTTCTTCTCGCCGGGTGTCGTCGCAGAACTCCAGGATGACCGCACGAATCTCACTCTCGCCCGTCGGCACGCGCTCGTGATGTTCGTAGATCTTCGCTCGTTCACTCTCCTCAGCGAAGCTTCAGAACCTGAAGCCATCGCCGAAGTGCTCTCGGAGTATCGTCAATTGGTGACGGAAGCCGTCTTCGAGCACGGCGGTACCGTCGACAAGTTCATCGGAGATGGCGTCATGGCGGTATTTGGCCACCCGCGAACCGGTGAGGACGATGCGGCACGGGCGATCGCGTGTGGTCTGAGGCTCACCACGCTGCTCGCGCAGTGGAGTCACGAGCGGGTCAGACACGGCAAGACTGCGGTTGAGGCCGGAATTGGATTGCATGCCGGGCCCGTGGTCGGCGGCGTACTGGAAAGCGGTCGACACGCCGAGTTCACGGTATTTGGGGATGCGGTAAATGTCGCGGAGCGTCTGGAGCGGCTCTGCCGGTCACTCAACGCAGTGCTGGTCATCTCGGAAGACGTTTTGGATGACGCTCCACATTATCGCTCAAGCGTTGATTGGATCTGGAAAGAGGCGGCCGAGATCAATGGCAGACGCGGAAAGCTGAGACTTGCCTACCTTTCGAGACTGCATGCGCCCAGTCAGTAGGTAGTCTCTGCTGGCCCACGCCAATTCAATTCAGCTCTTGTGAACAAAATAAAAGTCCCGGCGGGAGCAACCCAGCAAGAGGAGGCTCTTTCAATTGCTGGCGGTCCTCCGATGTGTACAGCGGTGCGATCGCGCAGGATCGGAGTACCTGCACAAGCACGACGAACATGGCGCCAATGCCTGCGCCCGTGATTGAGGCGTATAAAAGGGTGCGTATGGACGTCATGAAAGGCATCGATGTGCCGTTGAGTGGTCAGGCGGATGTCGATTTCGGCCTAAAAATATGATCCCCCACCATCAGGCTGCGGTCGCCATGGCGAAGACCGAACTACAGCTCGGTGCGGATCCCGATCTCAAGAAGATGGCGGCGAAAACGATTGCAGACCGGGAGAAGGAGATCAAACATGGCAAGTAGTACTTCCGCCAGCCCCGACAAGCATCGCCGCGGAGCGCAACAATACACGCACTTGGCTATGATGACCGCTCTTATGTTCGTCGCCATGTATGCGCTCATGTATGCCATGGTCGACCGGTTCGCCAATGTTTATTCGAACCTCAATCAGGTCTACATGGCTGGGCTCATGACTGCGCCGATGGTCCTCATAGAATTGCTTGTGATGCGAGGCATGTATGCCGATTGGCGTCTCAACACGATGATCTTTGCAGTAAGTTTGCTCTTGGGCGTCCTTTGTTGGTTCGGTATCCGCGAACAGATCGGAATAGGAAATGAACAGTTCCTTCGTTCAATGATTCCGCATCACGCCGGCGCAATTTTGATGTGTAAAGAATCATCGCCCAGTTCTCCCGAAATTCAGAAACTCTGTGCGGGCATCATTTCCGGCCAGCAGCAGGAGATCGCGCAGATGAAATCGCTGCTGCAAAGCGCCAAATGAGCTACTTATTGAAGTAATTTCCAGGGCCACCTTCTGGAGATTGCAAGGCGCTGGCTCACAGCCATACCGAAGGGCCGAAGACCATCGGCGTGGCCACGAGATAGGTGCATTAGACCAACCCGCGGGTAGATCGAGTGTCTCCGCCTCAGGGCCGAGTTCGAACAGTTGCCACGGACCGGCTGCGATCGCGCGCCCTAAGCACCTTTACTTCTACTTCTCCGAGAACTCCCGACGCGGTCAGTGGGTTGAAGCATGATCGCTACGCCGTCTTACGTGGCAAGGCTGAGTTCGAAAGATTGCGAAAATGTATGCTGGTGGAAACCAGCAAGCCAAATTTCATCAACTATCAGAGGGACTGGCCACTCTTCCATCACAGTAGGCGGTCCGATCATGAACCTCGATCTGAGTTCCTTGCGGAGCGTAATCGCGGCTGCTGAGCAAGGGAGTTTTCGGCAAGCTGCAACAGTCCTAAACATCAAGCAATCGGCTCTCAGTCGCCGGATCCGCCACCTCGAAGGGCAACTTGGTGTTTCTTTGTTCGAGCGCTCGAGTGGAGGCGTACGCCTCACACCTGCAGGCGCAAGCATGTCGCAGGCAGCCCGTCGTCTGTTCGACGAAATAGACAACATGGTGAGAGCATCGCAGCTGGCAGACCGCGGAGAAGCCGGCGTGCTTAGAGCGGGATTCGGCACGGCGATATCGACCAGCAAGGTACGCTCGATCTTGGCGGAGCACATCAAGGCGTTTCCAGGGATTACCATCCAGGTTACCGAGCGATCTCGCGGTCAGCTGGTCGCCGCTCTTGGGGCGGGAGACGTCGACGTCGCCATCGTTGCCGGGGAAGCGCGACAACATAGTGGACTTTCGATGTCGCTATGGTCGGAGCGCATTGTCGTGGCTTTGTCTTCACGACACCCACTTTCGAGCAACGAGGTCATCGATTGGAACGACCTTAAAGACGAGACAATTCTTCTCAGCCAGTGGGACCCCGGATCGGATCTGCGCAACCTGATTCTCAAGAAGCTCGCAGCGCCTGGCGGTGGCCCCAACATAGAGACATGGGATGCCAGCAACGAGCATGTTCTGGGAATGGTGGAAGCCGGACACCATGTCAGCATTCACTGCGAATCGTGGATCAGTCCTGCCTATGCCGGCGTCCGTTTTCGGGAAATTCGCGATGCGTCAGGCCCGAGCCATATCACCTTCACGGCATGCTGGGAGGAGCACAATAAGAATCCAGCTCTCGCACGGTTCCTGGAAACGCTTCGGCATACTCATCATCCCACCATCCTGAGCTAGGCTTCGGCGTTCTTCGCCGAGCCCTTTGTGGACCGGCGCGCTTTGCCAAACGCTCGATCGGCAGACATGAACCGGGCCAACATCGGAGCCACGAGTCTCGCCGGGTCGATCGTCTGACCCGTTTCACGGCCGAGCGCCTCCGCATAGACGATGAGATCTCGATGGATCGCCGCGGGCAAGTCCACCGTCAACTTCACAGGCTTCTCGTCCAGAATTGCACCGAGCTTGAGCTTGGACATGGGGTTCCTCCTATCCTCGGTAAGGCTGCAGCACGAGATCGCGCGTCACGATGACCCGGACCGGATGTCCAGGGCGGATCGTGAGGGTGGGTTGGATATTGAGGTTTCTTCGCACCACTTGCTGGCCGGCCTGATTCAGCGTGTCGCCCGCACCACGGCGCAGGGCACGGACGATATCGCTGTCGTTCTGATCCGAGCCCAGCTCGGTGCCGACCGCCAAGATGGTGGAAAGAAGCGCGGCCTTGAACAGCGAGCCCCAATGATGATCGACTCCGTCTTCCAAACCAGCCTGGCCGCTAGAATCCGCCCCGGGTTGTCGTTCGAGCACGATCGAATAGCCGTTCGGCAGAAGCAGCCGCGTCCAGACAAGAAGAAGACGTGACTGTCCGAAGCTAACCTGGCTGTCGTAGACGCCGATCAGCCGTGCCCCCTGAGGAATCAGCAACGCGCCGCCGGTCGGCGTGTCATAGACGTTCTCCGTCACCTGCGCGGTGATCTGTCCCGGAAGGTCGGATCGAAGGCCAGTGATGAGGGCCGCAGGAATGACAGCGCCGGCCTGCAACACAAACGGTGAAGCGGGCCGGACCAGACGATCATAGTTGGTCGTTTTCCGGTCGACAGGCGCATTTATGAAGGCGAGTTTGCGGTCCTGTCCATTCTGGATCGAGGCTTCATCGGTCGCCGACGATGCTGCCGACATTGATGGCTGAGACGGAGTAATAGTTGCGGCACCAGGCTGCGTCTGACGATTCCCGGGAGCGAACAGCCGGCTGACGCGCGCCGCTTCCGTCTCCTGAGCCCGGCGCTGTTGCTCTGTGTCGGGCGGTGCGGGGGCGGGCTGACCTTGAGCTGCCACGATCGGCCGGCCGAGGTCGCCCGGCAGCGGCGGCCCGAGTGGCGGGACATCCCTCGGAACGCCGGTGTAATCGCGCGGCAGCGCCGCCAGGCCGTCGGCAACGCGAGACCGGTCGGTGGTGTAGAGTTCCTGCGGCGCGACGCCACGCAGCCGGTCACCCTGTAAAGCCCACAGCACGGCGCCGCAGACCAGAATCAGGCCCAGCGCCGTCCCGCCAATCAGCACAGTGCGCGACAGACGAGTAACGCGCGGGCCCTCCGACCGCAGCCTAAAGGGCTGAGTGACCGTCGAGTGTGTGGAATCCAAATGAGATTGGTCGGTCATCGCTAGGGTCTTCCATCCGCGCGGACGATCCGGACGATCTGCTGGCTATCGCCGCCCAGCCGCAACTCGGCTGCGGCAAACAGGCGGTCGACGATCAGGACGTTGCCGTATGCACGAGAGTTGACGAGCTCAGGCTTGCCGTCCGCGCCGACGACGAAGAGAGGTGGCATCTCCCCCTGAACGATGCCGGGCGAGAACTCGACATAGACTTTGCGCCCATCGTCGTAGACGTTGACCGGACGCCAGGGCGGCTTGTCACCCTCGATCGAGTATCGATACCGGCGCTGGGCGATCTCAGGGAGAACCGGCACTGGCGGCAGAGCGCGCAGGCTCTTGCCTCGGCTCTCCGGATAGAACCAGGCAACCGAGGGCATATAAGGTCGCTCATGGGCCCGCAGCTCGATGAGATAGGTACGTCGGTCGGTGTTGACCACGAGGTTGGTCTCGATCGCAGGCCGGGTTGGCTTGACCAGTATATGTACGCGACGCGTATCGCCGTTACCGCTCTCCGTATCGCCAATGATCCAACGTACCGTGTCGCCGGCGGCCACCGGGCCTGAGCCGGTGAGTTGCTCGCCAGGCTCCAGGGCAATGTCGGTGACCTGTCCTGGGGCTACGTAGACCTGATAGAGGGCTCCCGGGCTATACGGAAACACCTGCACGGCGTTGAAGTAGCCCTCGCGGCGCGGCTCCACCCGCGCGGCGCCATTGGCAGCCTCGACGCGTGCCACCGGGTCCCTTGCATCGCCCAGTCCTCCGCGCGCCGGCGTCCAGGCCGGGGGGATGTGCAGAGGCTGCGGCGGTGCATCCTCGGTGGAAGTGGATGACACAGGGAGCGGCGGCACGCTCTCGTCGTAACTGATCTGAGGCGGCTTGGTGGACGCGCATCCCGTAACCGCCAGCAGGGAGACGAAAATGGCTGGCCGCATGCGGTGGTACCTCATTGTGCGAGCTCCTTCGACCAGTTGATGGCGTTGACGAAGACGCCGAGCGGATTCTTGCGCAGACGATCGGCGTCTCGCGGCGTTTCGATCACGATGGTGAGAATGGCGGTCCAGCGCTCGGTGGCCGCGAGCTGGCCGCTCTCGTAGCGACGCTCGGTCCAGGCCACCCGAAAACTCTCGGGCGATGCCCTGATGACGCTCGAGACCTCGACAGAGACCTGCATCTTGCCGAGCTTGGCGAAAGGATCGGCGCGACGCGCATAGTCGTTGAGGGCCGCGGCGCCGCGATCCGTGGTGAAGTCGTATGCGCGTAACCAGCCTTGACGGAGCACTACCGCGTCGGATGGCAGACCGCGCACGTCCTCAATGAACCGCGCAAGATGAAAGGCGATCTGCGGATCGGTGGGTTGATAGGAGGCGTCGGCCGGCGCGATCGCCTGCGCCTGACCAACCCTGTCGACTTGGACGACCCAAGGCGTGATCGTGCCCCTCGCCGCTTGCCAGACGAGCCCACCGGCGAGACCGGCGGCGAGCCCCAGACAACCGAACGCCATCAGGCGCCAATTCCTGGCCTGCACACGCGCAGAGCCGATCCGGTCGTCCCAGACCTGCGCGGCCTTCTGGTAGGGCGTCTCCGGCACGGGTGTGTGGCCGTAACGGACGGACGAACGCTTGAACATCAATGGTTCCCTTCAGAAAGATCGATGGAGGAGCCGCCACCACCGTGATCGCCGGACCGGATGGCATGCGTGGCGGCGGAAGCGCCGTGACTTGCGGCCTGGCTCCGCCTCATCCGCCGCGCCCAGGCAGGCGGCGCGTCCGCCGGAGCCGCCGCAGCGCTGGCCTCGGCACCGCCCGCAGCAGCGCGCCCGCCGGCTTCGAAGCTGCTCGAAACGCTTTCTGAGGCCCGGCGGAGCGGGTTCGACGCGGCGGATGCGCCAGCGACGGTCACACCGGACAGACCACCGGCGCGATAGGCAGTCGCGGCGCCACCTGCCAGGGCCGCAGAGCCTCGGGCGGCCGCGCCCGCGGCACCGGCCAGCGCACTCGCGCCGCCCGTCGCAAGGGCGCCGCCTGCGGCGGCAAGGCCGCCGGCCGCCAGCCCGGTTCCCACCGCCGCACCGGCACCCAGCTGAGGTCCACCCGAGACGATGCCGTTGGCGATGCCCGGCCCGAAGATACCGAGACCCAGCAGGGCCAGTGAGGCCAGCACGAGCGCCATGGCGTCTTCGATTGAAGGCTGGGCGCCAGCGCCTGAAGTGAACTGAGAGAAGAGCGTAGAGCCGATCCCGACGATGACTGCCAGCACCAGCACCTTCACGCCGGAGGACACGACGTTGCCCAGCACCCGCTCGGCCAGGAAGGCCGTCTTGCTGAAGAGTCCGAAGGGAATGAGCACAAAGCCGGCGAGCGTCGTCAGCTTGAACTCGATCAGGGTGATAAAGAGCTGAACGGCGAGAATAAAGAAGGCGAGTAGCACCACGACCCAGGCGAATAGCAACACCACGATCTGGATGAAGTTTTCGAAGAAGCTGATGTAGCCCATCAGTCCCGAAATCGACTCCAGGAGGGGACGCCCGGCATCAAGACCGACTTGGGCGACCCGCCTCGGTCGGAGAAAGTCCGCCGCCGACAGGCCAGTGCCGGAGGCCTTCAGGCCAAGACCTGCGAAGCTCTCAAATATGATGCGGGCTAGGCTGTTCCAGTTGCCGATGAGGTAGGCGAAGACCCCGATGAACAGCGTCTTCTTAACGAGCCGGGCGATGACATCTTCGTCCCGGCCCCAGGCCCAGAACAGCGCGGCCAGTGTCACGTCGATCGCGGCCAGGGTGGCTGCGAGAAAGCTTACTTCGCTGCCTAGCAACCCGAAGCCGCTGTCGATGTAGCTGGTAAAGACTGCGAGGAACCGGTCGATAACGCCTGTACCGCCCATCGGCTTTCACTCCGTGCCTTCTGCCCACACGACCGCCTCATTCATGAAACATGCGAACGGTAGACGGCTGATAGCCGGCGTTGGGCGCAAGGAAGCGACGAAGCTGCTCCCTCGCCTGATCCTGAGCCGCCGTGCGCGCGGCCGCCTCAAGACTTTGCGCCCGGCCCTGCGCGGCCACCGTCGCCGTGAGATCAGCCAGCTGCTGCGCCTGAAGCGCGATGAGCTGGTTGCCGGCTTGCGCCGCCTCCAGTGCTCCGGCAGCGCCCTGGCTGGCATCAATCAAGGCGGACATTTCCAGGCGATTGGTGTCGAGGTTGCCGACGACCGTCGCCTGGATGCGCAGGGCATCCTGCAGGCCCGCGACGGAGTTCTCCCAACGAGTCCGGGCACTGGCGATCAGCGATTGGTCCGACTGGTTCGTCGATGCAGGCGCATAGGTCGTCGAGAACGCCCGATCGATCTGCTGGACGTCGTAAGCAACGTTCTGCGCCTGACCCAGGAGTTGCTGGGTCCGCCCGATCGACTGCTGCAGCTGCTGTAAGGAGGAGTATGGCAGGCTCGTGAGATTGCGGGCCTGGTTGATCAGCATCTGCGCTTCGTTCTGCAGAGACAGGATCTGATTGTTGACCTGCTCGAGCGTGCGCGCCGCGGTCAGCAGGTTTTGCGAATAATTGCTGGGATCGAACACGGTCATCTGCGCCGAGGCCGGGAGCGGACTACCGGAGAGGGCGAAAATGGCTGCGAGCGTCACGCCGTAACCACGGATAGATGTCATAACGATTCTCCTGTGTTGAAGTCGGGGATGAGATCGGCAGCCCAGGGCACCGCGCGCGCCTGAAGCCAACCGGCAAGGAAGCCCTCACGGCCATGTTCGGCGAGAATCCGTTCGATCAGAGCCTGGTCGGCCTTCGACGAGGCCGCCGTGAGGGCAAGCGTCACCGCGCCAAGGCCAAGCTCGAAGAGGCGATTGCCGCGGCGGGACTGGCAGTAGTAGTCGCGCTTGGGCGTCGCCCGGGCGAGAATCTCAATCTGACGATCGTTGAGACCGAAGCGGCGATAAATCTCCGTGATCTGCGGCTCGATCGCCCGCTCGTTTGGCAGGAAGAGCCGGGTCGGGCAGCTCTCGATGATGGCCGGCGCGATGGCGGCGCCATCGATGTCTGAAAGCGATTGCGTCGCGAAGACGACGGAGGCGTTCTTCTTGCGCAAGGTCTTCAACCATTCGCGCAGCTGGTCCGAGAAGTCCTCGTCATCCAGGGCGAGCCAACCCTCGTCGACGATCAGCAGGGTCGGGCTGCCGTCGAGACGTGCCTCAATTCGATGGAAGAGATAGGCGAGAACGGCAGCTGCGGCACCTGTTCCGATGAGCCCCTCGGTCTCGAAGACCTGTACCGAAGTGCTGCCGAGCCGTTCGGCCTCTGCATCCAGCAGGCGGCCATAGGCACCTCCCAGGCAGTAGGGCTGTAGGGCCCGCTTGAGGGCGGCCGACTGCAACAGCACCGACAGTCCCGTCATAGTGCGCTCTTCGACGGGTGCCGATGCCAGCGACCCGAGGGCCGACCACAAATGATCCTTTACTTCGGGCGTGAGGACGATCTTCTCGCGGGCCAGGAGTGCTGCAATCCAGTCGGTCGCCCAGCCTCGCTCCGCGACATCGTCTATGCCCGCCAGTGGCTGGAGGGCCACGGGATCCCTCTCCTCTTCGCCCAGCGCGCTGCCGAGGTCGTGCCAATCTCCACCCATCGCGAGCGCAGCGGCACGGATGGAACCGCCGAAGTCGAAGGCGAAGACCTGCGCCTTGTCGTATCGCCGGAACTGCAACGCCATAAGGGCCAGGAGCACGGACTTGCCGGAGCCTGTCGGGCCGACCACGAGCGTATGGCCGACATCGCCGACATGCAGCGAGAACCGGAAGGGCGTCGCCCCCTCGGTCCTGCCGAAAAACAGCGGCGGCCCACCGAAGTGCTCATCGGTCGCGGGTCCGGCCCAGACCGCCGACAGCGGGATCATGTGCGCCAGGTTGAGCGTCGAGACCGGCGGCTGGCGCACATTGGCATAGGCATGCCCCGGAAGTGAGCCCAGCCACGAATCGACGGCATTGACCCTCTCCACCATGCAGGTGAAGTCGCGGCTCTGGATTACCTTTTCGACGAGACGCAGCCGCTCGTCGGCGATGCGCGGATCCTCGTCCCATACCGTGACGGTCACAGTACAGTAGGCCGCGCCGACGGCGTCCGAGCCGAGTTCCTGCAGGGCAGCATCGGCGTCGATCGCCTTGTTGTGCGCATCGGTGTCGACGAGCGTCGTCGCCTCGTTGGTCATCACCTCCTTGAGGATGGCCGCAATGGACTTCCTCTTGGCGAACCACTGACGGCGGATTCGCGTCAGAAGCCGCGTGGCGTCTTTCTTGTCGAGCAGGATCGCCCGCGTCGACCACCGATAGGCGAAGGCCAGACGATTGAGTTCTTCGAGCAGCCCCGGCGTGGTCGTTCCGGGGAAACCGACGATCGTGAGCACCCGCAGGTGGCAGTCGCCAAGCTTCGGCTCAAGCCCGCCAGTTAGGGCCTGATCGGCCAGCAGCCCGTCCAGATACATGGGCACTTCCGGCACGCGCACACGCTGGCGCCGGGTGGAGATGCAGGAATGCAGGTAAGCCAGCGTCTCTGCGTCGTCGAGCCAGCGGCACTCGGGCATGAAGCCGTCGAGAAGATGCAGCATCCGGTCCGTCCGGTCGATGAAGCCGGCCAGGATCTCACGAGCATCCGCTCCCGCAGCGCGGTGGCGGCCTTCATAGAAGAAGCGCTCCGCACCAGCAGATTCCCAAGCCGGTGGGAGATACAGAAATGTCAGATAATAGGCCGATTCGTAATGCGTCCCCTCTTCCTCGAAGGCCGCCTTTCGCTCCGCGTCGACCAGCGCCGATGCCGCGTCCGGAAACCTTCCCTCCGGGTAGATACTGGCAGGCTGCCGCTGGGCTTCGACGAACAGGGCCCAGCCCGATCCAAGTCGACGCAGGACGTTGTTCAACCGTCCTGCGACGCCGACCAGCTCTGCCGGCACCGCCGAATCGAGGTCGGGACCGCGGAACCGCGCGGTCCGCTCGAACGAGCCGTCCTTGTTCAGGACAATGCCGGGAGCGACGAGCGCTGCCCACGGCAGGAAATCGGCGAGGCGCGTAGCCGAGTTTCGGTATTCGGCAAGATTAATCATGACAGTCCCCTCAGACGCCGAGCCGGCCCGGGATGCGCAGGTGGCGACGCACCACCTCGACGAAGAGCGGGTCGCGCTTGGCCGCCCAGACGGCCAGCCCGTGACCGATGAGCCAGATCAGCAGACCGGCGACCCACAGTCGCAGTCCCAGGCTGATCGCCGCCGCCAGTGTGCCGTTGAGGATCGCGATCGAGCGCGGCGCACCGCCCAGCAGAATCGGCTCGGTCAGAGCGCGGTGGAGCGGCACCACGAAGCCGGGAACGGGTTCGGTCATTAGACCAAGACCCCCCCGCCAAAGGAGAAGAAGGAGAGGAAGAAACTCGAGGCGGCAAAGGCGATCGAGATGCCGAACACGATCTGGATCAGGCGCCGAAATCCACCGGAGCTGTCGCCGAACGCCAGGGTGAGACCGGTGACGATGATGATGATTACCGCGACGATCTTGGCGACCGGCCCTTCGACCGATTGCAGGACCTGCTGCAACGGCTGCTCCCATGGCATGCTGGAGCCCGCCGCATAGGCTGCCGAAGAGTAGATCACCATGCTCAACAACGAGATCGCGACCGGTCCTACGGCACGACGGATGACTAGGCGATTCATTGGCGTTCTCCTGCAGGTGAAAGGGCGTAGTCCGAGCTGGCGCCGAGGCCCTCGACGCGGGCGAGTTCCGTCAGCCGACGGGCACTCCCGCGACCCGACAGCACGGCGATGATGTCGATCGTCTCTGCAATCAGGGCGCGGGGCACCGTGACGACGGCTTCCTGGATAAGCTGCTCGAGACGCCGCAACGCCCCGATCGCCGATCCGGCG
The DNA here is from genome assembly GCF_945957355.1 of uncultured Reyranella sp. GTDB lineage: Bacteria > Pseudomonadota > Alphaproteobacteria > Reyranellales > Reyranellaceae > Reyranella. The sequence continues at coordinate 81,222 of NZ_CAMFKM010000001.1, forward strand.
TGGATGGTGCCGATGCCGCCGGGATGGCCGGTGCCCCAGGCCTTCAGAAGGTCGAGCGCCTCGGCGCCTCGGACCTCGCCGATCGGGATGCGGTCGGGCCGCAGCCGCAGGGACGAACGCACCAGTTCGGACAACGACGCCACGCCGTCCTTCGTACGCAAGGCGACGAGGTTGGCGGCGCGGCATTGCAGTTCGCGGGTGTCCTCGATCAGCACCACCCGATCGGTCGTTTTTGCCACCTCGGCCAGGAGCGCGTTGGCGAGCGTCGTCTTGCCGGTCGAAGTGCCACCGGCCACGAGAATGTTGCGGCGGTCGGCAACGGCCCGTCGGAGTGCCTCGGCCTCGCCCATCGTCATGGTGCCCGCCCCGGCGTAATCGTCGAGGGTGAAGACTGCGACCGCGGGCTTGCGGATCGCGAAGGTGGGCGCCGCGACAACGGGCGGCAGCAGCCCCTCGAACCGCTCACCCGTCTCGGGCAACTCGGCCGATACGCGCGGACTGGCGGGATGAACCTCGGCGCCGACATGGTGGGCGACCAGCCGCACGATGCGCTCACCTTCGGCGGCTGCCAGTCTCTCCTGCGTCTCGGCCAGGCCGGTCGACAGCCGGTCGATCCAGAGCCGACCGTCGGGGTTGAGCATCACCTCGACGACGGACGGGTCTTCGAGCCAGGTTGCGATCGCGGGTCCGAGCGCGGTGCGGAGCATCCGCGCGCCCCGAGAAATGACCTCTGCCTGAAAGGAATGAATCGTCATCGTCACCCCGGGATGCAGGGCCGCAAGCAGCGGCCATGGAACGGGGTCGATTAGAAGAAGCAGCAACAGGCTCGACGCAACAACAACCGATGGATCGTAGTGATCTGGCGTAGAAAGGCGTGCGAATGAGCGGGATCGCTAAACAGGCTCCTTGGGCGAGTCGCGTTCCGCGCCCTCGTCTGGCCCGATGTCCCGCGAGATCTCATCCGAGAGCGTCCGTCCCTTCGCCAGGCGCCGGCCCAGAGCATCGACGAAACCTTCGTAGCGTTCGCGGCCCTTGGCTTGCGCGGCCTGCTGTGCGCCGTCAGGCAAAGACGGCGTGGTGGTCAGCCAAAAGCGCACGAAGAGCGCCAGCGCCTCGTTCGAGATCGTGACATTGCGCTCCAGACGCTCGACCTGTCGAACGAGCCGGTCCAAGCGACGGCCGAGCGCTCCCTCCAGCCTTTCGGACGCATCCGGCGACAGGAACGAGGCGAGTGCGGTCTCCACGATATGGGCCTGCGGCACGCGTTTGCGCAACGCATAGTCGGCAAGCTTCAGCCCCAGATCGGGCGGCAGACGAAACGTATGCTTGGTGCGCATCTATCGACTCACAGGTCAATTCCATCGCCAGGATCCATCGTGGCCTGGCGGGCGAGCCCCCGAGCCGTCGCGCGCAATCGGCGGGCTCGCACCGCATCTTCGTCGGCTTCCTCCTCGGCAAACTCGAACTCGGGCGAAGGCGTGACGGGCTCGGGCGCGATGTCTTCATGCTCGGCAAGCTCCGGCTCCCGACGAATGCCGCCATTAGCGGGATCGTCGACGGGCTGCCCTTCCTGAAGACCGCCGGTTCCCTCTCCGCGTGCCGCCTGAACTGCGGGAACAGCCTTGGCACTCCAATCATCCGGCGTGACGGCGCAATCTCCCAGCCGTTCTGGTTCTGGCGGTGGCAGCAGTCGTTCCGTGAGCTGCCGGTCCTCGTAGTACCGCGCCTTCCTGGCCCGGATCGGCGGGCACCCGGAAACCAGGACCAACTCGTCGCTCGCCGGTAGCTGCATGACTTCTCCGGGCGTCAACAACGGCCGTGCCGTCTCCTGCCGAGAAACCATGAGATGGCCAAGCCACGGACTCAGCCGGTGGCCGGCATAGTTCCTCGCATCGCGAATCTCGGTCGCCGTGCCGAGCGCGTCCGAGACGCGCTTCGCGGTTCGCTCGTCGTTGGTGGCGAAGCACACACGGACATGACAGTTGTCGAGGATGGCGTTGTTAGGACCGTAAGCCTTCTCGATCTGATTGAGGGACTGGGCGATGAGAAAGCTCTTCAATCCATAACCGGCCATGAAAGCCAGTGCCGACTCGAAGAAGTCCAGGCGCCCGAGAGCAGGAAACTCGTCGAGCATGAGCAGCAACCTGTGCCGCCGCCCCTTGGCGTGCAGCTCTTCGGTCAGCCGGCGGCCGATCTGGTTCAAGACCAGGCGCACCAGCGGTTTGGTCCGGCTGATGTCGGACGGCGGCACCACGAGGTAAAGGGTCGTCGGTCGCTCGTTCTCGACGAGATCGCGAATGCGCCAGTCGCAACGACGGGTCACCTGAGCCACAACGGGGTCGCGGTACAGGCCGAGGAAGGACATCGCGGTCGAGAGCACGCCCGAGCGCTCATTCTCGCTCTTGTTCAGCAGTTCCCGGGCGGCCGACGCGATGACCGGATGGACACCCGCCTCGCCGAGGTGCGCTGTGGTCATCATCGCCCGGAGCGTCGTCTCGATCGGCCGTTTCGGGTCTGACAGGAAGGCGGCTACGCCCGCCAGCGTCTTATCTTCTCCCGCATACAGGACATGCAGGATGGCGCCGACCAACAGGGCGTGACTGGTCTTTTCCCAATGGTTCCGTCGCTCCAGGGCGCCTTCGGGATCTACCAGCACGTCGGCGATGTTCTGGACGTCGCGGACTTCCCATTCGCCGCGCCGAACCTCGAGCAGCGGATTGTAAGCGGCGGACGCCGCATTGGTCGGATCAAACAGCAGCACGCGGCCATGCCGCGACCGGAAACCTGAGGTCAATTCCCAATTCTCTCCCTTAATGTCATGAACGATCGAGCTGCCCGGCCAGGTCAGCAAGGTCGGCACGACCAAACCGACGCCCTTTCCGCTTCGCGTCGGCGCAAAGCAGAGAACGTGTTCCGGTCCTTCGTGCCGCAGGTAGTCGGCGCCGAGCTTACCCAGCACCACGCCGTCGGGACCCATCAAGCCTGCATGGCGAGCCTCGACTGCAGTCGCCCAACGAGCTGAACCGTAAGTCGCCACGTTCTTCGCTTCACGCGCGCGCCAGACCGACATGCCGATCGCGACTCCGATCGAGATGAAGCCGCCTGAGGCCGCGATACAGGCGCCCTCCACGAAGATCGCGGGGGCATAGGCGTCGAAGGCGTACCACCACCAGAAGAAGGTCGGAGGAAAGTAGATCGGGACATGGGCGAGTTCGAACCAGGGTGGCCCGAGCTGGGGTTGGTAACCCAGCCGCCAGGCCGTCCATTGCGTTGACGCCCATACAGTTACGAGCACGATTGCGAAAACGAGGGTGATCTGCCCCCACAGGATCTTCGTCGCAGACATGACGAGGAGATCAAGCGGTCACTTGCCATCGGTTCAATGCCGGCGACATGCAGAGCGCTTATGCGGCGGCCCTGGCGTGCAAATTGGCGGAGTGCCCTGCCACGCGCTTCCTCTTCGAGCTACAGCCCAAGTCCTCGGCGTCGTCCAAGCGACCAGCTGACATCACCGCCGGGCAGGGCCACCCCTGTCACCAGGCGGCCGACATGCTGTTCGAGCGCGGGCCGCCACGGAACCAGGCTGAAGCCGAGCCCGTCGTCGATCATGGCGAACCGTCCACTCGAAAGCTGCGTGGATCCGACCAGCGTCCCGGCAACAGGGTTCCCCGCAATGGCGGGCTGCCATTCCCGCCCCCGATCGGCGGCGAGCGCGCGGCCGACGCGCTCGACATCACGAACCTCAAGTCGCTGCATCACGACGCGAGAAATCCGGATCCGCCCGTCGCCGACTTCCGTGGCATACCCCTTGTCAGCCAGCCATCGCCGACGCCTGGCCAGCGCGGCCGTCACTTCCCGGCCAAATCCGTCGTCTGCCAGAACGGTGCGCTGACGAGCGTCCAACTCTCGGTCGAGCCACGTCGCGCCATCATGGCCGACTTGCTGGTCGAGCCCCAACGTCGAGAGGACGGTCACCCGACCGGCCGCGCGGTCCAGCGCGCGGTCATATGCCTGCCCGCGCTCGGCCAAGTCGGCGGGAATGCGCCAGTGGTCGGCATCGATCCGCTCGACATGGCCGGCCCGTCGCAGCGCCTCCAGGCGCCGGACATGGGACCGGACGTAGGCCGCAGGATCGCCGCCCAAGCGTTCGACGGTGCCGACAGCCTGCTCCAGATGGGCGGCCGGCCTGTAGATCCCCTCCTCTCCGGCAATGGCCACGATATTGCGGTCCGATGCGCGCGGTCCCGTCTCGGCGGCACCAGCCGTCACGATCATGCCGCGCTGAATATTCTCCACTGCGGCAGGATCCATCTCGAGATGATGGACTTGCCCGTCCACGCCGTCGACGACGAGCCCCACGCGCTCGCCCATCTCGTCGCCCGCCAGCCCCTTGTCGAGCACCCGACCAACGATCGGTGCGGTCATCTCCTCGCGATGGAGGACATAGCCTGCGATTGAGCGGGCGTGCGCCAACCCTTCGCGGTCCAGTGCCCGATGCATGGCCTTGATGATGTCGCCACGCTCTCCCAGCTCCCGCAAGACGGGTTCGGCCCTGGGCGATACTGTCCACCGGCCTGGCTCCACCTCGGTGGCCAAGCCCATGCGCTCCAGCTTGCGCGCCCGCCGAATCAGCAGCGCCCGATTTTGTCGCAGGCTTTCGAGCATGTCCTGGTCTGGCCTCAGGTCGGTAAACTCGTTTCGGCTCCGCTGCTCGGCGAGCAGCATGCGGTCGAGGCGTGTGAAGCGGTCGCCATCCACCTCACTCTCCAAGCCGCGCGAAACTTCGTGCTCGGTCTGACGGCCGAGCTCCCGGGTTACGATGTCGCTAGCCCGCTCGCGGATGCCATAGGCGATGTAATCGCCAGCGATGTTGAGAGTCTTGTCATCGTCGGTCACTCCTCGAACGATGATGTGAGTATGAGGATGGCCGGTGTTGTGGTGATCGACCGCAATCCAGTCGAGGCTGGTACAAAGGTCGGCCTCCATCTGCTTAATGAGTTCGCGGGTGGTCGCGCGATGGTCAGAGAGCTCGACACCCTCCTCCGTCGACACGATAAAGCGAAACTGGTGGCGGTCTTCCCGGCCCCGCTCCACAAATGCACGACCATCCTCAACGTCCTGGCTGGCCGAGTAGACTTGACCCTTCTCACCGTCCCTTGTCACGCCATCGCGCTGCAAATAGCGAAGATGCGCGTCGATGGCTTTGCCACTGACGAACTGCCGCCCTCGGGTGGCACCGGACTGGGGATTGAGCTTCACGACCCGAGCCTTGATCGCGACCCGCCGTGACCGTGTGCGGACGCCACCGTCGTGGCTCCAGGGTTTCCGGTTCTTCAGCGCCGCAGCCACCGAGGCCCCGCGCCCGCGTTCGTTGAACCGGCCGCCGCCCTTCCCAGCCTCGCCCAGTCGAGAGGGATTGCCGCCAGCCCGTCGAATAGCCTGCTGAATTTGCCCGTTGAAATTAGACGCACGGCCACCTTGGCTCCCGGCGCGGCGTCTCCCGGTCCGCGCGTCGCCGCGATCCTGGATCCTTCCGGGCCGGAGACGGAAATCGTCGTCATCACGCGACATGGCATAACGATTGGCAGCAAAACGCAGCGCCGCAAGCGTCAGAACGCGGGGCTCGCTTCATGGCGTAGAAAAGGTATCTCCGGCGTAGCAATGGAAGGGGCTGTCCCAGAAGCGATGGCGCTCGGAGCATTGAATACAAAGAGAAAACTGTTTTAAGAGACGCATGTCTGTCGCGAAGAGCCAGCGCAGCGGTCTCAAAAAACAACGTGCAGACAAGCCTCTAGGAGCGCAGCGACGGCAGCGGGGCCACCCGCTTTATCTTGCCGTCCATGATCTGGGGTCCCTGAGCCGATGACTTCATGAAGAATTCACGAGCACAGCTGAAGGATCCAACCGTCTGCTCTCCGCATCACGGCAGAAGCACTGCGTTTTCATTGCGGACAAACAAGCTGTCGGGCCGTGCTTTAAACCGCGATAAGCTCTCGGCAGACCGGCCGCCTGATGGCCGCTCAGTTGTCGTCTTGGGCACTGACGGCGTGGCCGCAGAATTATCCTGATCCCGCGTCACGAACAGCGGCGCTTCCGGCCAGGGAACGAAGCGACGGCTGGTGGCGACAGTGTCATCGGCCTGCCGCTCTCCAATCAGCGGCGCAAGAGTGGCCACGTAAAGTTGCGTCTCGTACGGCAATGGTCGGCCTGTGGCCAAGTGGTCGTCGTAACGCCCGGGACCTGCATTGTAAGCGGCCAGAAAACCCGGCGAGCCGTAGCGCTCATGAAGCTCACGCAAGTAGGCCGCTCCAGCAAGGATGTTGTCGTGCGGGTCATAAGGATTGTCACCGAGATCATATCGGATACGCAAACCAGCCCAGGTTTCGGGCATGACCTGCATCAAGCCCATCGCGCCTTGGGATGACAGAGCCAGCACGTCACCACCGCTTTCGATCACCATCACCGCTCCGATCCAGGATGCCGGTACGTCAAACCGCTGGGCCGCTTCGCGCACGAAGCTTGCATAGGGACCAGTGTCCGATGAGGTCTTTCGCAACATCGTGGTGGCAGATTGAGCGAGCGCCGTGTTACCGGATGATACGAGGATTGCGATAATAGGAATCGCGGCCATCGATACGATGGCCCGGATGGCCTTGTGAAAGGTCTTGGCCGAGACGGAGGAAGGGTCGCGACGTCCCACGTACGATCGGGCGGGCACTTCAGGCCGGCACAACTTCATGATCATTCCTCCTTTGTCCAAACTGGATGAGCGCGACCGGTGACGGCAGATCGCGGCAGGAGGCCGAAATACCGCCCGTCCAGCGAGTCCGCCGATCGCGAGTTCATCAGGAAGAGTGCGTCCTCGGCGACGACGCGGCAGCCCTGCCAGACCGGCAAAGATCGCCCACTGCGATCACGCTCGCGCGCCATTCCGACAGCAACCTTATCGACGGTGACGACGAGGCCATCTCGACACACGGTCTGGCCGGGAAGCGCCAGCACATGTTTCAGCATGGGAACGCCGCGCGGCAGGTAGTTGCCGGCCGCAAGGAAGGTGGCGAGCGGCTCCGGCGGCACTACGGCTACCAGCTCAGAGATATATCTCCCGTCAGTGGTTTCGAGTAGGTAAAGCCCCACGGGAACACTGGCCGACGCATTCCACACAATCATGCGATGCAGCTGCAAGAAGGCCGGCGCCACCAGGCTGACGACACCCAACGCAATCAGCGAAACGCACACGTGGCGCTTCATGGCTCGAGTCTCTGCCGGAGCAGCCAGGCCTTATGGCGTGCCATCGTGTAGGGCCTCAACGCGTCCCCGACCGCCAGACGACTGTGGACATGGCGCCAGTAATCTGGTGCCGCGTCCGCGGGATCGACGCCCAGCCCTTCGACGATGTCGATCATCTGCAACACATGCTTCACCTTCGCCCAGCCGGAAGCGCGCAACAGGATGTCTGCACCCGGCCGGACGTAGGGTATGGTTGCGCAGGCTTCGCTTGAGCGCACGGCGCGCAGGATATCGATACGCGAAGCGATCGTTCCGTAGTCGTTGGCGGCCCAGCGCACGAAGCCGAAGGTGCTACCGGGCGCAAAATAGAGGACCCGCCGCCGTCGATCGAGGATCTGTTCGTCTGCGGGCCGGCCGAAGCGTATCCATCGTTCGATCTGCTTCTCGAGCCACAACAATTCGACTTGCGTGAGATCGGTCATGCGCGACCTCGTGGCCGGATCGGACCCGCGTGCTTTGGTCTTTCCCTTCCCGGCGAGACTGCTATGCCCAGCAGTGGACAAGTCTGGCACGTTAGACAGATTCCGAAGGAATCTGGGTTAGGGAAGTTAAGGACGCACCAAGCCGTTGAGTGCCAAAGAGAATCTCGCGATTCTGGTCCCCGATAGCACGAGGATCGGGTCCCTGATGGCACGATGGTCCACGTCCCCAAAAGCACGAGCCGAGTCACAGCTTGTCCCCAGAAGGACCCACCGGCCGCTGGATGAACGGGACGCGCGGGATGGCCACGAACTCAAGCCGCTCGGCGCCGCAGAAGCCGCGCTCGATGCAAAGCCGATAGCCGGGCAGTGCCTGTCGGCGGACGATCTCGCGCATATCATAGGAGAAGTGCTTGAGCGGGGAGAGGCTGCCGGACTTGGCGTGGAGATGCGAAAAATCGAAGCTCCACCCATCAGCCTGACGGCCGCCGTGCTTGCGGACGATTCGATATAGCCAGCGCTCCAGACCGCCCGTCAGATCGAAGTACGCACGGTCAATCGTGAGCACAAGCGCGTCGTCCAGAACGCCGGCATAGAACCAGTCCGGGATGATAAGTTCGAGGCCGAGCGGACGACCGTGGCTGTCCGAAGTCTCCTTCCATTCGTTGATCCAGGAGAAGCGATGGCGCCGCCGCTCTGCAGGTTGACGGATGGAAGTCAGCACGGTGGTGGACTGGAGACGGTCGAAGGCCGCCTTCAGTCGATCGTAGTCACGTGCACCAGTGCCACGGCCAACGAACGTCAAGATCTCGTACGGTGTGGCAGCCATCAGACGCGAGGTCTTCAAGCCGGCGTCCCTCGCCTCGACGATCTGCGAGGCCGCCCAGATCAGCACATCGGCGTCCCAGATGGTCGCCATGCCGTGATCTGGCACGGCCTCCACCCGTATGGCGACCGTGCGGGTGCGGTAGTCGATCGGCCGCACACGCTTGGATTTAGCGAGTGAGAAGAACGGGTAGGCCATGAGGTCTTGGGCGTCACGCGGTGCGAGATCGCCGGGCAACGCCCTGAACAGCTCGAGCTGGTCTCGCTCGCTGATGCGCTTGTGCTTGAAGGTCACGTTGGCCTCCGCTCAGCGACGAACTCGAGGCGCATTGGCATGCTGGTTCATGTGCGGCTTTGCAGGCAGCACGGTCCCGGTGCCGGGATCTGAGGTCGACGTCTTGGCGCCGCGATCAGCCCAGGCCTTGAGGTCCTCGACGGCGTACACGACACGCCCCCCGATCTTCCGGTAGGTCGGACCTGTGCCGTAGGTTCGGTGTTTCTCAAGGGTGCGTCCGGAGAGACTGAGAAAACGTGCAGCTTCCGGCGTTCGCAAAAAGCGCGGCGGCAGGCCGGCGGCAGGATCGGGCATGCGGATGGCTCCGTGGTTGTGACGAGAGCCGTCGAGAGGCGACGGCGTAACGACGGTCACGGTGGCGGAGATTCGCGGGCCGGGAGGATGACGAACTGGCCCCTGAGGTTGACGATACCCCCTGCCCTGGTGTCGGGAGAGGCTAGCGACTGGCGCGCAGCAGCTTTCGATAGCCGCCGTCCATCATGGCCACGGCATCAGCGACCAATCGGATCGTCTGACCCCTGACCGATGAGGTCTTCCAAGGAAATCGCCCTACCGCTTCCGGGCCATAGAGCGCCCTTGCCACCTCGCGATAACTTGCACCCTCCAGGTGACCGTCCAACGCACGGATCATGGTTAGAAGCCGTCTGCGGAGACGCGCTGTGAGCTGCCAAGCGGACGGAAGCGGGCCTGCCGAGTGGCCATCGAGCCGGCGCTTAAGGCGGAGCAAACCGGCGAGGCGAAGGAGAACGGTCTCATCCAGGGGGACGAGCGCCGCCATTGGCAGTGCTGGGCGCTCACTCTCGAGCCACAAGGAATGTGGGCCATCGGCATCATTCACAATGCAGCGTCGCTCTCCGCGGCGCTGTAGATCTGTCGATGGCGGCAAGCCGTCAAGTGCTTCGAAGCGGTAAGCGGCCTCGAAACCCTTGGGTGCGGGAACGAGCAGCACGGCATGGGGAAGCAGCTCAGGCCGCCATAGAATCCGCGCGGCAGTCGCATCGAGTGAAGGGGCGCAGGCGAAAGGAAAGCCCCCAGTTACCTCCCACTGTCTCCGGGCTCAATTCTGACTCTTCCGGATCTTCATCGATCCGTTCGTACTCTTCCCGGTAGGCCGGATTGCGTCGCAGGAATTCCCATGCGAACCCGGCACGATCGAGATCCTTCAACGCTTCGACATAGTCGGGCGACCTCCAATCGGGTCTCTTGGACATCAAAGACTCCGTTACGCGAACTCAGGGCTAACGGGCCCAAGCCTTTCATGCGACCAAGGGTTGTTGAAGAGCCCGAGCGCCGAACGCGCGATGTCGTGCGAAGACGCCCCCAAGCGGGTATCTAAAAGTCCTTTCTTGGTTGCCTGCCGGTCAGTTGCGCGATGCGCGCAAGAGATCACGGAAGCCCTTCTCGGTCATCCACTGAGCCCGGGACAAATGAGTGTCGTAGACCAAGCGTGCGCGGTCGGGTTCCAACGTCGGGTCAAGCTGGAAGACAATACGCACGACTTCTCGCCAGTCTGCGGCCTCGGCCGCAGCGTCCAGCAAACGTAGATACGTCGCGAAGTGCCGCTCGTCGTACGGCGTGACCACGTCACTTTCAGGAGGGCAGTCGTCGAAAGGAGGCGTCGTCATCTCAGGAATCGCAGCGAGGGAAGAACATTCGTCGGAACTCCAACCACCGCATAGTCACAGCCCAACGCCCATTGGCGATGCAAGCAACGCATCACCTCCATCAACTTTCATGCTCACCAAGCGCATCGTGAAGATCATTGCGGCCTGATCTGCATAAAAGCATAGAGACATCGTCGCGCCAGCAAATTTGGCCGCGTATTATAGTACGTAGCGCCAGAATACGCGATTGCCTCCTATCCTGCGGATGGACATTCGCAAGGTGTTCGGCGCCAACGTCCGTGTCTATCGACTGGCAGCAGGCCTCAGCCAGGAGGCGATCGCCGCTCGCATGGGTGTGGACCGGGCCTACGTCAGTGCGATCGAGCGTGGGCTGCAGAACGTCACTCTCCTGACGATCTTGCAAGTGGCAGAGTCCTTGAACGTTCGTCCGGCTGACCTGCTCGTGGAGCCGGTGCAAAAATCACGGTCGTGACCGCAAGGGATCGTAACCGTCAGGCGAAGACACCCTTCCCTCGCTTCAGCTGAAGGGTGGCTTCGTGCGGCCGCCTCCCTCCCAATCGGCCGCATAGAGCCCGGTCCGGCGAAGCCGGATGCGCCCAATTCCTTCAGTCCTTGAAGACGAACGAAAGAACGATCGATAGCTGACAAGCGCTATCCCATGGCAAGCCTTCTGGCCTTCCAGAAGTCACGGCCGCCCGAGCAAAGAAAAGCCCCGCCCGGTGCTTCGGGCGGGGCTCTGGAAGCTTGGGCTTACTCGCCGTTCTTCTTGCGGCTGCGCGACCAGATCAGGCTGAAGCCCTCGCCGTCCTCGTCGTCGAACAGGTTGGCAAAGATCGGGGCGTTGAAGCTCGGATCGTCGAGCTTGAGCGAGAGGTAGTCGCGGCCCTCGTTGGAGCGCTTCGACCAAGCGGCCCCGATCTCGGCCCGGCCGACAAACACCCGGTGGCTGGGGGCGTTGTCGTTGCTGCGGTTGGCCTCGGGGACGATGCGCACGCCCCTTGCCTGAACACTGAGCGTGACGATCTCGCCCTGGTACTCGTTGCCGGACTTCTTGAAGGTACCGATGTTGGCCATGTGACTTCTCCTGTGCTGTTTCGAGCCCCGCGACCATCGCGGCCTCGATGGCGATCTGCAGGCCGGAGGCGAGCGACGCCGCACCCGTTCACGGGCCGGAGCAGAGCGGAGGATGGCGGCGGGGCGACTTTCTTGCCTCGCGAGGAATGGGCGAAGCCCAGGGGAAGAAAGTCGAACCGCCGCCGTTGCGGCTCAGGCGATCGAGGCGCAGCCGTCCTCTGGCCAGATCAGCCAAAGAGAGGCCGTGGGTCGCGCGCCGAACAGCATCCTCGGGAGAAGTCGTGGTCAACCTGAGGCCCTGCGCAAGAGGACTGGCACGCCGGGCGAAGAGGCGGCAGCCATAGCGTAGAAAAAGGGCGGCATCGTCTCAGCCCAAGCGGTCATCGACAGCGCGGCTCGCTCTACCTTGTCGGCTTGCCAGAGGAACGGGGCCTCGAAGTGGTCATAGAGGGATGCGTACGCCTGTCGCGTCGAGGCAAGCGTTCGTTGCCACGATCTTTGCCAACCTGTTCGATGTGGGGAGACGAAAAGGCATCAGCGACCCTGGTTGTGCAACCGCGCCTCCGCAGACGAGTAAGCGCTCCCGGCGCCCCGCCCGTCCGGCGGCGCGGCCAACAGCGCCAGACGCGAGAAGGCCGTGCAGCCGGAGACAACGGCGCCGACCACGGCGAATGCCGTCTGCCATGCATTGCCGGGCATGCCAATGCCCGCCAAGGCAAACGACACCTGATAGCCAGCGATTGCAGCGGGAACGCCATAGAGCGTACCGAAGATGGCGCGGATGAGTGGCGTGCGCGTGCCCGCAAAGGCGAATTGTCCAAGCGTCAAGGTCGCGCCGCCCACCAGCAATCCGACGGTGACCGTACCGGTGACGCCCGCCTCGTTGTGAAACGCCGCCAATCCCGCAGAGAGTCCGGCGAAGGTGGGGAGCGCATAGATGGCCAGCATAAACAGCAACCGGCAAAAAAAGCCAAGGCCGACGATGCTGAGAACGATGCCGACAGCAAACATGGTGGATCTCCATGACAAGGGTCGAACGGTCGCGCCTTCCACCACCACCATGGCGCCGCCGCATCTTATCAGGATTGAAAGTGGCCGAAGAGAGACTTTGGGTTGCAAATGAGAGACGCTACGCTTCGATGACTTCGAGGAACCGCATTCCAGCTCAAGGGGGAAGGATGGCGAGGCTCCGCCACAAGACCGACCTGCCGGTCTCCAAGATCCGCCGCTATCTGGAGCCAGGCCCGATCGTGCTGGTCACATCGGCGCATGGCGCCGAACGCAACATCATGACGATGGGGTGGCACACCGTGATGGAGTTCACGCCGTCCCTCATTGGCTGCGTGATCGCCGGCGGCAATCACAGCTTCGAACTGATCCGGCGCAGCAAGGAATGCGTCATCAACCTTCCGACCACGGCGCTCATCGATCAGGTCGTCGGTATCGGCAACACGTCAGGGGCGCAGATCGACAAGTTCGAGAAGTTCAACCTCACGCCCGCGCAGGCTGAGTATGTGAAAGCGCCCCTGATCGCCGAATGCCACGCTAGCTTCGAATGCCGGCTGGCGGACAGCCGCCTGATCTCGAAGTACAACTTCTTCATCTTCGAGGTCGTGAAGGCGCATGTCGCGGCATCGCCGAAGCATCCCGAGACGCTTCATTACACCGGTGACGGCGTGTTCGTGATCGCCGGCAAGGTCATCAGCCGACGATCGCAGTTTAGACCGGGCATGCTGTGAGAGCCGGCGACCTACAGAAGCCCAAGCGACCGGAAGGAAGCATGGTTGCCGTGCCCGACCACGATATGGTCGTGCAACTCGATCCCGAGAGCCTCGGCGGCCGCTTTCAATTCCCGCGTCATCCCAATGTCGTCCCGCGACGGCTTTGAATCGCCGGACGGATGATTGTGAACAACGATCAATGCGGAGGCGTTTAGAATCAACGCTCGTTTGATGACCTCCCGCGGATAGACGGGCGTGTGATTGACGGTGCCACTCTGCTGCACCTCGTCAGCGATCAGATTGTTCTTGGTATCGAGAAACAGGATTCGAAATTGTTCGACCTGCTCGTAAGCCATTGCCGTCTGCAGGTAGGCGATCAGCGCCCGCCAGTTGCTGAGCACGGGACGCCTGCGCACCTCGGCTTTGGCGATGCGGCATGCGATCTCGCGAACAAGCCGAAACGCGGCGATGTCGCGGCCCGTCAATCCGAAGGCGCGAAGCTGGGCCGTTTCGGCGGTGATGACATGCCCAATGCTAGGAAAGTGCTGCAAGAGGGCAGAAGCTCGCTCGCTACCTTGCGAAGATGCCAGCAATCCGGCGAGCAGATCCTGCTCCGTGGTCGCTGTCGATGGCAGAACGGAAAGATTGCCATTCCTGACGGAGCCTTGGCCCAGCGACGCAGATGCAGAAGTCACGGTTGATATAGGCATGGATAATGTCCTGGAGAGCCGTAAAGGGCGAGCCGCTGCCCGCTCTCTCTTGAGGCCCGGCGGCTCACCCGCTCGCGGCCTTCCTCTTGCTCTCACGGGTCGGCCATCCCCGTGGGCGCAGGAAAGAGGTGGCGCTCACGCGCCACCCGAACCAAAGCGCCAGACCGGGATGCCAAGCTTGCGCGCCTTGTCGGCAAGGTTTTCCTGGATGCCCGAGCCTGGGAACACGATGACGCCGATCGGCAGGACTTCCAGTATCTGGTCGTTGCGCTTGAAGGGTGCGGCCTTGGCGTGACAGTTCCAGTCGGGTTTGAACGGAACGTGGGTGACCTTGCGGCTTTCGGCCCAGCGAGCGGCGATCCGCTCCGCGCCGGTTGGCGAGCCGCCGTGCAGCAGCACCATGTCGGGATGCTTGACGCGGACCTTGTCGAGCGTGCTCCAGATGAGCTGGTGGTCGTTGAAGTCAGCACCGCCAGTAAAGGCGATCTTGGGTCCGACCGGAACGAGAAGTTCAGTCTCGGCGCGTCGCCGCGCATTCAGGAACTCGCGACTGTCGATCATCGCGGCGGTGAGAGCCCGGTGGTTGACCATCGAGCCGGTGCGTGGCCGCCAGGTCGAGCCGGTGTGGACCTCGAAGCGTTCGGCGGCCTGGTCCCGGAAGATTTCCATGGCATTGCGGCGCTCGATGAAAGTCAGGCCCTCGGCGACGAGGCGCTCCAGCTCGACCGAGCGGATCTCCGAGCCGTTCTGCTCCTTCTGGCTACGCCGCTGCGCCTGCTCATTGCCGTCGAGCTCGCGTTCGATCCGGTCGACGGCGCGATGGAACAGGTTGACGGTCGACCACAGCAGGTCTTCGAGGTCGGGCTCGAGGCGGGTGTCAGTGAGGGACGAGACCAGCGCATCGAAGATGTCGACGACGGCGCCGGTGATGATGTTGGCTTCCGGCAGCGGCCGGGGGTCGGGCTCGTCCTGGAAAGGACGGTGGCCAAAGAGCTGCAGCTCGGTGAGGGCGTGGTCAGTCGGGGATGAGCCGTGCACGGGCTCGAAGTCAGGATCGTTGTGGGTCGCCATGATGCTGTCCTTTGTCGGATCGGCCGCGCCCATCGCGGCCTTCGTGGGCGTCGACAGACGGCAGGCGGAACGGTCCCGCACCGCGCTTGCGGCCGGAGCGCAGCGGAGGACGGCGGGCCGAGGCTTTCTTGCCTCGCGAGGAATGCCGGCGCAGCCGGCAGGGGAAGAAAGCCGCAGGACCGCCGTTGCGGGAACGGGCTGGCTGCCGTCCGATCGCCCTCTTAGAAGGCCGGGGCGCGCTCCCCTCCGATCCGAAGGGCAGCGGAGCGACCGAACACGAAACGATTCACATTGTCCGTGCTCATGCCGTCACGGCCGAGGCCAGAAAGCGCTCCACGTCCTGCGGGATGAACTGTTGACGCAGAGATGCCCGGAGCCATTCGATTCCCAGGTGGCGGAGATCCTCGTTGAAGTCGTCGAGGCAGGGCGACAGGACGAACGGCTCGATCCCGGCGGCGTCGGCGCGGTTGCACAGGGTGGCCATCGCAGCATCACCCGCCGGGTCGGCATCGCGAGCGACATAGAGACGGCGCAGCGTCGGTGGAAGCAGCAGCGCGGCGAGGTGGTTGGCCGAGAGTGCCGCCACCATCGGCAGGGTCGGCACGATCATGCGCAGCGACAGCATGGTCTCGATCCCCTCCCCGGCGGCCATCACGTCGTCGGCCAGACCGAAGCGGACACCATGCCCGAGAAGATGGCCCATGGCCCGTCGCGGCGAGTCGATGGGCGCCTTGTCGTGACCTGACGGATCGAGCCAGGTGCGGTGTGCTCCGGTGATCGTGCCGCCAGGATCGGTGACTGCGGCTATCAGTGCCGGCCAGGTCTCGCTCGGGCTGTCCTCGTCGGGCCGATAGTAGCAGCGTGAATGGAATCGTAGCGGATCGCCATGGGACACAGTCGTGATGCCGCGACTGTGCAGGTAGCTCTGCGCCAAGGTGCCCGTGATCGGCCGAGAGATGGCATAGAGACGGCGAGCGGATTCCGGCGAGCCACGAGGTGCAGGATATCGATCCTGCCGGGCAATGAGGAGGTCCGGAGGCAAAGCCAGGAACGTCCGTGCCTCGTCCAGGGTATCGCGCAGGCGATCGAAGCCGCGATTGAGGGCGATCAGGTCGAGAAGATCGCCATGCTGCCCGGTGGCGGAGTCGGTCCATTTTCCGGCCGCTCCCTTGCCATGGTCCGGGCCGCTCAAGCGCACGAACAGGCTGCGGCCCCGGGTGTTGGCGACATCGCCGATCAGCCAGTAGCGGCCCTCGCGACGGCCGTTGGAGAGATAGTGACGGCACACCGCCTCGGCATTGCGCGCGAGGCGGCGGGCCAGGTCCGCGGCGTGCGATGGCATGACTGCCCTTCTCAAGCCGCGGCTCGATCGGTGATGCGCACGATCGGGTAGCGCTCGACCAACGGGGCGAGGATCGAAGGGCCGGTGGCGCCGGTCGGCACGAACAGGCGGAGCTTCCAGGCGATGATCTCGGAGATCAGCCCCATCGCCTTCAGGCGATCGACCATCCCGTCGGTGAAGCCGCAGAGTTCCACCCGGAACAGGCCCATCACCTTGGAGCGGCGCACGCTCAGCCCATCCTGCAGCTCGAGGATGGTCCGACCGTCGAGCACGGCGGTCCAGGCATCCGCTGACGCGAGGCTCACGTCATCGGCGCTTACGGCCTGCGCCACCCATGCTGGCGAAACCAAGCGGCCGATGACGCGCTCGCCGGCATCGGTCTGCAGCCGGTAGACCCGCATGGACTCGTCCGGCAGCCGCTTCCAGATCGGCAGCAGCAGGCCAGTGACGATATGGAGCTCGCTCTCCGTGTAATGAGGTATCTCGGCGAGTTCGCGCGCCCAGGCTTGAGCAAAGGCAGCTTGATCCGACCGCTGCCAGTGCGACTGCTCAAGGGCCGCTACCGAAAGGGCTGTCCGCTCCATCGGACGCACGAGCCGGACGCGGCGTTCCACCTCGCCATCATCCAGCATGACGCTCGGCGCCGGGACCTGTACCGCCGCCCGGCCCGACTGCGCATTGACGAGCAGGACCGCGCGCGGATCGCCGGCCCGGTCCAATGCCTCGGTCAGGGCGAGAGGCTGGTTGCGCTCTCGGCGGCGGACTGTGAACACCTGCGTCTCGGCGCCGGTCGTCGGATGGACATGGACGACCTGCCGCTGGATCACCGTCAGGCTCTCGGCCGTCAGCGTCTCGATGCCGACGTCGTAGGTACCTGAGGCCCGTGCCCCCTCAATCTTCGCTCGCAGCAGCCCCTCAAAGACGCCGAACAGTGTGTTCTGCAACTCGATGGTGAGTGCCAGCAGCCGATTGAGGAAGGTCGTGATCGGCGGCAGCTCCTCGCGCAGGCTGCCGTCTTGATCGGTCAGATGCAGTCCGGTGGCGCCCTGAAAGGCCTCCAGCGAGCAGCCTGGAACCTTGCCGGCGAACAGCAGGAGGTAGAGCTGCCGCAACGCCGCTCGGCCATAGGGGGACTCGAGATTGTCGTCGGCCCGGAACAGTCCCTGGCCGCCGGTCTGGCGCTGGCCTTTGGTGATGGCGCCCAAAGTGTCGAGCCGGCGGGCGATGGTCGACAGGAAGCGCTTCTCGGCCTTCACGTCGGTGGCGATCGGCCGAAACAGCGGCGGCTGCGCCTGGTTGGTGCGGTTGCTGCGTCCCAGCCCCTGGATGGCCGTGTCCGCCTTCCAGCCGGCCTCCAGCAGGTAGTGGACCCGCAGGCGCTGGTTCCGGGCTGAAAGGTCGGCGTGGTAGGAGCGGCCGGTCCCGCCGGCATCGCTGAACACCAGGATGCGCTTGTCGTCGTCCATGAAGGCCTGCGCGTCAGCGAGATTGGCGGACCCTGGACGGTTCTCGACGCACAGCCGATCTCCCTTGCGGACGATTCGCCGGGACCGGCCCGTCACCTCGGCGACAGTGTCAGTGCCGAATCGCTGCACGATCTGGTCGAGGGCACCCTGGACCGGAGCGAGCGAGGCCAGCCGCTCGATCAGGCGGTCACGGCGCTCGACGGCATCCCGGCACTGCACGGGCTGGCCGTCGCGATAGACCGGCCGCGAGGAGAGATTGCCCTCGCTGTCCGTGAACGGCTCGAAGAGCTGGGTCGGGAAACTGTGCGCCAGGTAATCGAGCACATACTCGCGCGGTGTGATGTCGACCTGGACGTCGCCCCACTCCTCGGTCGGAATGTCGGCCAGCCGACGCTCCATAAGCGCTTCGCCGGTCGAGACGATCTGGATGACGGCGGCATGTCCCGCTTCCAGATCACGCTCGATCGCCCGGATCAGGGTCGGCGTCTTCATCGACGTGATGAGATGGGAGAAGAACCGCTGCTTGGCGGACTCGAAGGCCGACCTCGCCGCGGACTTGGCCTGCGCATTGAGCGTGCCACGCTCGCCGGTGACGTTGGCGGCCTGAAGCGCGGCGTCGAGATTGTTGTGGATGATCTGGAAGGCGCCGGCATACGCGTCGTAGACGCGGATCTGCTCAAGCGCGAGCGTGTGCTCGACGAGCTCGTATTCGACCCCCTCGTACGACAGGGATCGGGCAGCGTAGAGGCCGAGCGCCTTGAGATCGCGAGCAAGAACCTCCATTGCCGCTACGCCGCCGGCCTCAATCGCCTGCACGAACTCGGCGCGCGTGGCGAACGGAAAGTCCTCGCCGCCCCACAGTCCGAGCCGCTGCGCGTAGGCGAGATTGTGCACAGTGGTGGCCCCGGTGGCCGAGACATACACGACCCGGGCGCTGGGCAGCGCATGCTGCAGCCGCAGACCGGCACGGCCTTGCTGCGACGGCGCCTGGTCGCCGCGCTCACCCTTGCCGCCGGCAGCATTGGCCATGGCGTGGCTCTCGTCGAACACGATCACTCCATCGAAGTCCGATCCCAGCCAATCGACGATCTGCCGGACCCGCGAAACCCTTTCCTCACGCGCGTCGGTCCGTAGCGTGGCGTAGGTGGCAAAAAGGATCCCCTGCTCGAGCCGGATCGGCGTTCCCTGGCGGAAGCGGGCGAGCGGCGTCACCAGCAAGCGCTCCATGCCCAGCGCCGCCCAGTCACGCTGGGCATCCTCGATCAGCTTGTCGGACTTCGAGATCCACACCGCCCGACGGCGGCCTTTTAGCCAGTTGTCCAAAAGGATGCCGGCAACCTGGCGGCCCTTCCCAGCGCCAGTGCCGTCGCCCAGCATCCAGCCACGCCGAAAGCGCACGGCGTTGGTGGCATCGTCGGGTGCGGCGAAGACAGTGTCGAAGGTCTCGTCCACGACCCACGATCCGGCGAGACAGCCCGCATGCGCCTCGCCCGCATAGATGACGCTCTCGAGCTGCGCATCGGACAGCATGCCGACGCTGACGGCATCGGCCGGCAGGTGTGGCCGGTAAGAGGGCTTGGGTGGCGCGACCGAGGCCATCGCCGCGGATTGCACGAGCCGCGTCGGATGCGGAAGGGCGCCGGCGATTCGGATCGACTGCAGGTCGTACCCTTCATACAGCGCTTCGGTGAGGCTGCCGCCCTCGGCCGGCTTCCAGTCGACGGTCTCGTAAGCAAGTTCGGTGGCCGCTCGCTCGAGCGAACTGCCAGCAACAGCGAGCGGCTGTCGTGCAGTCCGTCGGCTCGGTCTGATTGCGACGAGACTGACGGATGCCGGAACCACTGCCGTACCCTCAACAGGCAAGCGAGGTGGAACATTCGACGTCACCCATTGAAGCAAGGTGGCGACGTCGGGCGCCATACATGGTGATGCCGGAAACGATCTCGGATCATCGGCAGGCACGCGATCGATAACCGTCAGCCGGGTCTCGACCGCGGTGCCGTGACGGGCATAAACGCGACCGTCGACGGCAGCGCTGAACACGACCCGGCCGCGTTCCTGCAGACGGACGAGGGCCTCACGCCACGACGGATAGTCCGGCGAGAGGCTGGCACTGGTGATCGCGACCAGGCGGCCGCCGTCGGCGAGTCGCGCAAGCGCCGAGGACACATGGCGAAGGGCAGCGTCCGCCACGGTGCCATCGACATGCGCCGCGACCGAGAACGGCGGGTTCATCAGCACGACGCTCGGACGCACGGCCTCGTCGAGATGGTCGTGGATGTGAGCCGCGTCGTAGCGTGTCGTCGCGACAGCGGGAAACAGCCGCCCGAGCAAAGCCGCGCGGGTCTCCGCCAGCTCGTTCAAGTGCAGCCCACTGCCCGCAAGCTCCGCGAAGATGGCGGACAGGCCCGTGCCGGCCGAGGGCTCGAGCATGAGATCGGCCGGGCCGATCGCAGCGGCGCTGGCGGCGACAAACCCGAGCGCGAGCGGCGTCGAGAATTGCTGCAGCGCCTGGCTCTCCTCGGATCGGCGGGTATGAGTGGGAAGAAGTGCCGCGATCTTGTTGAGCATGGACAGTTCAGCAGCCGGAGACCCAGCCCGTGCCCGAATGGCCGGGCCGAACTTGCGCATGAACAGCACGGTCGCCGCCTCGCAGGCCTCGTAGGCGGTCTTCCAGTCCCAGGCGCCGGCCGCATCGGAGCCGCCGAAGACGTGCTCCATGGCTGCGCGCAGGATGACCGCATCGATGCGGCTGCCACGCTCGAGGTGAGGGAGAAGAAGTTGTGCGGCCGCGGCAATGCCGGCGGACGGATCCGCAGGAACGCCGGCGAGCGAGCGCAGCGGCGCGGGCGCGGCCGCCGGGAGGGAGACATTCGACATGGAGGAGACCTCGGGAGAGCGAGAACGATCCGGACCGGAAGGCGCTCTCTCTGGACCCAGCCGGCTCAAACCCGTCCCGGCCGTCCTCTCCCTCTCCCCTTGCGCCTCGAAGGTGAGGAATCCCTCAATGAAAAAGCCCGGCAAGGCGGCCGGGCTTGTCCAACGATGGGTGGCGAAAGCGCGCGGCGGCCCAGGCCGCTCGCGGCGTTCGCGCTACTCGGCGGCAATGGCAGTTGGATCGGAATCTTCCGTCACGGAAGCCTGCCTTTCGCCGTCGGCTAGAAAAGCGGGAAGCTCTTCGGCCGACTCGGCAGGTGTGTCCAACACGTCCTCGCTGTCGGCGAGCCGCAGCGGTTCAGGCAGCCAGCCGGTGCCGTCGAGCAGCCGCTCGGCCTCCTTGGCCATCTCGGCCTTCTTCAGATGGTCGATGAGCTGTGCTGCCTGGTCGCCCTTGGCCTCCCGTACTGCCTCCAGGATGCGGGGCTTGGTGACGCGGCCGAGATAGTTGTCGACCGTCGGCCGCCAGCCGACCTCGACCATGTCGAGACCGAGGGCGCGGGCTAGCCGATCGGCCTGGGCGATCCGCTGCTGCACACCGTGCGCCGAGACGCCCGGTCCGCCGTAGCGGTCGCTCTTCTCGTAGAGGGCGTTCACGCCGAACGACACGCAATGTGCGAGGAGCGCGGCGCGGCGATTGTCGTCGAGGGCCGCGAGCCAATCCCAAAGGGCGGCGGCGTCCTTGGGCAGCTCGGCCTTCCAGGCTTCGTGGCGTTCGGCGGCCGCCTTGGCCGAGGGGCTGTCCTTCAAATCGGCCGCCTGGACAGGGAAGAACACGTGCCGCACCGAAGCCTCGAGGCACGCGCCTGGCGAGCTGTGCTGGAAGGTGTCGAGGCAAAGCTTGTGTAGTAACGATGTGAGGGCGACCTGCGGGTTGTTCGCCACCGCGTCCCGCAGAGCCAGGGTGCGATGAGCCGTCAGCTCGCTCACGAGTCGTTCCGGCAGAGGCTTGATCACATCATCGTCGCCGTCGTCGTCCGGTTGTTCGCCTCCGATGGTGATTACGGTACGCTGGGCGTGAGTGGCAGGCGCCGCATCATCCGCCCCGCCGATCTCCCCTGTCGCCGGGTCTTCACTGCCGGACAGCGCCGGCTCGTCTTCCGGTCGGACGTAGCCGCGGTCGGCCGCAAGGTGTCCGTCGGCATCGATGCTGGCGAACACACCGGCTCGCGCGATCTCGGCTGGCTCGTAGCGGACAGGGCGATTCTCGAAGGCGACAAGCGCTTGCTCGATCTCGCCCAGCCGCGTGTCGACCTCGTCTGGCAGCTCGTCGGCGCCTTCGTACTCGCCCTCTAGCTTCGCCTGCTCGGCGGTCAGGGCGTCGAACCTCGCCTGCTCGGCCGGAGTGAGTTCGACCTCCACGCCGTCGAGCCGCCGAAGGTGCTGCGCATGCCCGTAGCGGAAGTCGACGGCCACCTCGATCCACTTCCAGCCTTCGGCGGCCGTCTTCTCGGCCTCTGTCGCCAGCTTCTCAGTGGCAAGGCGATCGAGCAGGGCCACGTCTTGAAGCCAGCCGCCTCCGTCGTCCTCGAACAGATCGCGCAGGACTATGCCGCCTGCTGCCTCGTAAGCATCGAGTCCGACGAACCGCGCGCGGCGGTCCGACGCGCGCACGGCGCTCTCGGTGAGCTGGCGGCGGATCAGGTAGGGCTCCTTGTTGTAGGACTGCTGCAGCGCCTCCCAGACCTGCTCCTGCCGGGCATGGTCTGTGCTGACGGTGAAGGCCATGAGCTGCTCCAGGGTCATGCCGTCCTCGGCATAGATCCCGAGCAGCTTCCCAGACACGGCGGCCAAGCGCAGCCGCTGCTTCACCACGGCGGGCGCGACGAAGAAGCGAGCGGCGATTTCCTCCTCGCCGGCGCCCTGGTCGCGCAACGCCTTGAAGGCACGAAATTGATCCAGCGGATGCAGGGCGACACGCTGAACATTCTCCGCCAGCGAATCCTCCTCCGCCGAGATCTCGCCTTTTGGATCGCGCACGATGCAGGGGATCGACGCCGTCTTCGACAGGCGCTTCTGCTTCACGAGGCGCTCAAGGGCCCGGTAGCGGCGGCCGCCGGCCGGGATCTCGAACTGGCCGGTCTCGACACCTTCGTCGAGGACCGGCCGGACGTTGAGGCTTTGCAGGAGCCCGCGCCGGGCGATGTCCTCAGCCAGGTCCTCGACCGAGACGCCGGCCTTCAGGCGCCGGACGTTGGACTGGCTGAGCACCAGCTGGTTGAAGGGGATGTCGCGCGAGGCGCTGAGGGTGATCTTCTGAACGGCCTTTGCCATGAGGGATACTCCGCGACGGACGGCCGGGAGACTTTCTCTCGACCTCCAATCCGTCACGGAAGCCGGCGCAGCCCTCTCACTCTCCGTTGCGATGACCAGGAAGACAGGACGCCGCTGCCTAGAGTCCAAGGACAAACGCGGCTGACGAACAAGGACGCGCAAGCAAAGTGGGTAATCCCCACGAACCGTGTGCTATCATGAGTTGCGCCCTGTCCTTCTGAATAGGTAGTCATTGCACTGCGAAGTTCGGTTTCCGGCCCAATGGATCAACGCCTCGCGCTTTGATTTGGCGCTGCGCGCGTCTTGCGGCCCCCATGATTCGGGGACATTCGAGGTGACATTCGAAGTCCCCAGCGGCTGCAAGATCATGGTCGAAGCGGCAATCCGCTTTCTGTCCCTCGCCAATCAACTGGCGGCGACAACACGACGCGTGCGCATGAAATTCGAAGAGGGCGATACCGGGACAATGGGATACCTCAATCGGATGGGCTTCTTCGACCATCTCGCGCCTGAAGTCGAAGTGTTCCCGTCTCGGCCAGGCTATTCAGCGGCAGAAGCCCACCGGGGAGGTAACGCGGCCCTGGTCGAGATCGCGCGTATTAGCAAGGATGAGCGCGACGAAGACCTTCCTACCCGCCTGACCGCCGCTCTCATGCGTTCTTGCCACACTCGGGCGGACGCAGCCGAGCTCGAGGGCGCGGCATGGACCATCTTTGCCGAACTGATCGACAACGTCTTCTCCCATAGCAGCACCCTCCTGGACGGATACGCGGCGCTACAGGTCTATCCGAAGGGCGATCGGCTCTCGGTGGCAGTGTCGGACAGCGGTCTTGGGATCATGCAAACGCTCCGGCCGACCATAGGAAATGAATTTCCGAGGCTCACAGGCCTTTCCGATACCCAACTGCTTGTCGAAATATTTCGGCAGGGACTGTCTCGGCACGGTCCCGATCGGGGCTGCGGGCTGAAGGGAAGCGCCGCCAAAGCCATCAAATTTCAAGCCGTTCTCGATGTGCGACTGCCTCGTCAGCGCGTCGTGCTGTTACCCGCGCGAGGCGCCTACAAGGTCAACACTGCGGACTGTTACGACGGGCTTCCGCTCATGTGGGGCACGCACATTGGGTTCGGATTCAAGCTAGGGGGTTGATTTATCGGCCAAGTCTGATTAAATGGATTAAATGAACGAGGACGTTCGCGTGCTTGCCCTGCGTGAAATCATGGATCGCCCAGAAGGTTGGGGGCGTGCACAGGGACGCGAGGTCTATCAGCGTCTGCTCGGATCGGTGGAAGAAAACACAGGAACACTAGTGTTCAAGATCTCCATGAAGGACGTCAAGCGGGTCGACATATCGTTCGCTTCGGAAACGGTGGTTGAGATTGCGCGGCGATATCGTGGAAGCAAAGGCTTTTGTCTGATCGACTTGACTGACCCCGATCTGATCGAGAATTGGGATGCTGCAGCGGCAAGGAAGGGCCAACCGCTTCTCGTGTGGGAGGGAAGGACGGGCCGGCTTATTGGAGCGGAACCGACCCAGGGTTGCCGGGAGGCTTTTCAGTTTGCATTGCGTCACCCAACTGTGCGCGCTGCCGAGTTTGCGGAGAGCAAGAGCGATATGACGATCGCGAATGCGAGCATGAAATTCAAACAGCTCTGGGAGCAGGGATTTTTGCTCCGGCGAGAGAGTGCCGCGAATTCAGGTGGAGTCGAGTTTGTGTATCAGCGGGTGGGCTGATTTTTTTTAACTGCCGTTAAGTGGATTCAATGAACGAGAAAATTGCGAGCACCGATCATGACTGAGAGGCGGCCCTTTAGAGTCCTTAGTCTGGATGGCGGAGGGATGCGCGGAACGTATACCGCGACCTATCTGGATCTTGTCGCAGCGACTTTTGCGCGGCAGCGCAATGTTTCTGCTCTCGATATTGGAGCGGCCTTTGATCTGATCGTCGGCACCAGCACCGGTGGGATCATCGCCTGCGCGCTCGCCGCCGACGTGCCGTTGAAGAACGTCGTGGCGCTCTACCGGCGATACGGGGCGAGCATCTTTCCACGGGCAATGCCTTCCGGCTTGGGCAGTGCGATCGTTGATCTCTACAAGCGACCGGCTGCATTGGCAGCCGGTACTGAAAGCCTGCGCGCGGCGCTCCAAGCTCAGCTCGGCCAGAAGACGATGGGCCAGATCTACACCGAGCGGCGCATTGCTCTCGCCATCCCTGCGGTCGAGATGAGCCAGCATCGGGCGTGGGTGTTCAAGACCCCGCACCTTCCCGGGACCAATCATCGCGACGACAACTACAGCTTGGTGGATGTTTGCCTCGCAACATCGGCAGCTCCCGTGTACCGCTCGCTTGCGGCCGTCAACCATCCTGCAACAGTCGCGCCAGCCAACGAGCAAGATGCGCTGAACCAGTTCCGGGACGAGACCGACGGTTTCAACATGTTCGTTGATGGCGGGTTGTGGGCGAACAATCCTGTACTGGTCGGTCTGGTCGATGCGCTCGATCTCACCAAATCCGGTCAGGAAATCGAGATCTTCTGCCTTGGGACCTGCCCGATGCCGGCAGGCGAGCAAATCTCGAAATACGCCACTCATCGCGGCCTGGCTGAATGGAAATTCGGCGGCGAAGCGGCCGCGCTTTCCATCGACGCCCAGCAATTCGCGTTCGACCATGTCGCCAAGAAGCTGGCGCGTCACGTCGACCGCAAGTGCACGATCATCCGTTTCCCCAGTGAAAGGGTGCCAGCTGCCCTGATCCCCTATCTCGGTCTGGACGAGACGCGCCCCGAGGCAATTCAGGCCCTCGTCAACCAGGCGCGCACGGACGCCGACATGACCAACAGCAAATGTGCGTATGCGAACAGCGATCCAGAGGCGGCTCTGATTTGCGCGCTGTTCAGCTCGGCGCCGCCACGTACCGAGCCAGTCACCGAGGGGTCGTCGAAGACAGCAAACACGGTGGCAGGCTAGCAACAGGAAAGAGGACGTAGAACATGTTCGATTGTGCAAAGGACCTATTGGCATATCACAACGAGAAGGTGACCTTGCCGCAGGCAGAGCAGACCGATATGCGCAACCGGCGAAACGCCAATCGCGATCGTCTCAAGAAAGGTCTCAGCAGCGCGGGGAAGCCTGCGCCGCGGGAGTTCGTCGTTCAGGGAAGCTACGCCATGAAGACCATGACGCAGCATCCCGGCAAGGACTACGACATCGACGACGGCGTCTATTTTCACAAGGAAGATCTCGTCGGCGAGCGCGGTGCGGAAATGTCTGCTCTGCAGGCGCGTCAGATGGTGCGGGACGCTCTAGATGATGGATCGTTTAAGAAACCGCCGGAGGTCCGGAAAAACTGCGTGCGGGTCTATTACGAAGCCGGTTTTCATGTCGACGTACCGGTCTATCGACGCGTCACGACCAAGAACCTCTGGGGGAATGAAACGTATCACTACGAGCTCGCGGCGAGCGATTGGAAGCGCTCGGATGCGCGCGCCGTTGCGTCGTGGTTCGAGGCCGAGAACGACCGCCAGAGCCCCGATACCGGCAACGGACGGC
The DNA here is from genome assembly GCF_945957355.1 of uncultured Reyranella sp. Taxonomy (GTDB): domain Bacteria; phylum Pseudomonadota; class Alphaproteobacteria; order Reyranellales; family Reyranellaceae; genus Reyranella. The sequence goes on from NZ_CAMFKM010000001.1 coordinate 107,819, forward strand.
AGCTTCGCCGCATCGTGCGGCTGATCAAGAAATATGCCCGCAGCCGCGACAGCTGGAAGGGCCAGGTCCTGAGCGGCTTCGGCATCACCAAACTGGTGACGGAGCGTTATCGTGCCGATGCCGGCCGGGAGGACAGAGCGCTTTACAATACGATGGTCGCAATCCGGGATCGGCTGCGCGGATCTCTCGTAATCGATCACCCTGTCACGCCGAACGAAACAATCACCTCCGGCCCAGACGATGCGCGTGCACGATTTCTGCGCGATAAGCTTTCGGAAACAATCGATAATTTGGCGCCGCTCTTTGAGTACGGGTGCACGCGGCAACAAGCCTTGAAGTGCTGGGACAAGGTGTTTGCAACCACCTTCTTCAGTGACCGGGCGGAGTCGCGGGCGCAGGCTGGGGCGAGCCTGTTGGGCGTTGGTACTGTCGTGCCGGCGGCAGCTCCGCTGGCTTTCCCGAAGGCGCCTCGCGTTGATGACAAGCCGCGTGGATTTGGCTGATGTGGTGGGTGCAGGATCCTGTCCGCCTGAAGCAGGAAGTTGCAGCCATCGAGAGGCTGCAGATCGACCATTCGTGGCTCACAACCGCAGTACCTCGGGCGCTTCCGGCGTTTAGGCTTGGTTTCGACTTCGACATCACGGTCAGCGGAGTAACCCATCCATTTCTGCTGACTTATCCGGCGTTGTTTCCGGCAGCACCTCCGCAAATCACGCCACGAGACGGCCGGCGCCTATCTGGGCATCAGTATGGCGACGGCGGCGAGCTTTGCCTTGAGTACCGGGCCGACAATTGGGACCCTGCCTTTAGCGGCGCGATGATGATCGAGAGCGCTCACAGGCTCTTGGTGGCCGAAGATCCTGACACGCAGCACCGGGCACCGGCGCCTTCAGCACATCGCACATCAATTGGTCAGGACTTGCGAAGCCAGACATTTCGGTTCTTGGTGACGCGAAGCCTACTCGAGCATGTGGGTACCCTTCCCTGCCCCAGCATTCAGCAAGGCTTCGTTAAGGAAGCGCAGCCCCCGAAAAAAATCTGGACGGCGCATGTTGGACGACTTGGCTCGGAAACAGCACCAGACTGGCTCGAAACGGGCCTATCCGTCCCTGGAACTGCCGGTGAAGCATGCCTCCTGCTGCGCGTCGCAACTCTCGACAGCGTGCCCACACGGCCAGACCACGCGGCATTGGAGCGATTGGTCCAAGACGCTGGCGGAACGCCAGCGGAGTTCTTTGATGATCATTCGAACCGCTTTGTGGTGCTCGCGACCGAGCATTCGGCACGAGCGTTCTTTTCATATCCGAAGGCCGGCGAACGGCATGTGATTCCCTACCAGACCGCCGACTTCTCGGACGACGTGGGCGGCCGCTTACCACCCAGCTACGCAACGCTTCAGTCAAAAAAGGTGGGGCTTGTCGGCTGCGGGTCGCTCGGCTCGAAGATTGCCGCAAGTCTTGCCCGGTGCGGTGTGGGCGCAATCGTCCTAATAGACGATGACATCCTGAAGCCGGGCAATTTGCTGCGTCACGAGCTCGACGGAGGCAGTGTCGGCGCCCACAAGGTAGAAGCGCTCGAGGCTCGCTTGCTGGCCCTGGCGTCAGGCATAAAGGTGCGAGCGTTTCGTGTCGCGCTGGGCGGCCAAGAATCCTCGGGCGGCACAGCAATCGTGCTCGATAAGTTGGCCACCTGCGATCTCTTGATTGATGCCACCGCAGATGCCCACGCCTTCAACTTTGTCGCCGCGGCGGCGCGCAGCGGTCTTCACCCGATGGTGTGGGCGGAAGTCTACGCGGGTGGCATTGGTGGCTTTGTAGCCAGGGTGAGACCTGATAAAGAGCCGCCGCCGCATTCGGCCCGGCGGCAATATCTTGCCTGGTGCCACGATCAGGGCGTCCCTTGGCACGGCGACGATCGTGAATACGGTGCGGCCGGCCCGGACGATCGGCCTCTTATTGCGGATGACGCCGACGTTGCCGTGATCGCCGCGCATGCGACGAGGCTGGCGCTCGACACGTTGATTCAGCCCGCGGAATCGGCTTTTCCTCATCCGGCCTATGCCGTTGGTCTCGCTGCAGCCTGGATCTTTGCCGCCCCCTTCGACACTAGGCCGATCGACTTCGTTCCTGATGGACCATGGTCTACATCCACTCCAGAGAAAGCAGAGGAAGCCATCGATTTCATGGTTGCGCTCTTGAAGAAGGCCAAGGATGAAGGTCGAACAGACACCGGAGGTTGAACGGCGCATTCGACTAGCTCTTCGCAAGGCCGGCCGTCGTGAGATCGGCGGCATGCTTATGGCCGAACAATTGTCTCCCGACCATTTTCGCATTGTCGACTTCTCAGTCGATGGCTTTTCCGGCTCACACACGCACTTCCGCCGAGACCCGCAGATTCATCGAGCGACGCTCGATGATTTCTTCGAGCGCACCGGTCGGGACTACGAGCGCTTCAACTATCTTGGCGAATGGCACTCTCACCCTTCGTTCTCCGTGAGGCCGAGTGCCGAAGACGTCGCCACCATGACGGACATTGTCCAATCCCCTGGGTCGCCCATTACCTTTGCAATGCTGCTAATCGTACGTCTCCGGTGGCGGTATTGGCTGGACTACTCACTGATTGCCTTTGTGGCCGCTCGAGACAGCGTTGAGCTGCGATTGACGAAGTCGTCTGCCCGCTCGGCTCCCGGCAGGTGCCAAGCTCACTACTGAGAAGCGCAGCGATCGTTCACGCCGACAAAAGCACGTATTTCTGCGACGCCACACTTCGCCCAAACGCGCCGGCCCACGAGATGGCTCGCCGTACATGCCCAAACGTCGCTAACTGCACGCCGGCGGGTTGAGTTGTTCGGCTCAGCGTCAACGCCGATGTTGATGTCTCGGCTAATTTCCTTGACGGCCTTCGCAAGTTGAAGTGGTCGCGGGAGGACGCAGCTATCCGAACTTACGAACACAAAAAAAGCCGCCCGTTAGGGGCCGCTGTTCTGTCTAACTTGACTTCGCAGGTTGAGGTGGTTGCGGGGGAGGGCAACCAGCTTTACTTGCTTCTCCCAGCGGCCGCCTAGATTCAAGGCGCGAGCCCGCAACCACTGAGACCAACATTCATTGGTCACTCCCATACGACTGATTATACCCATCTTGCAGCCCATTTTTGACTGCATGATATTCCCACTTCGTTGCTAGGGTAACCGATTTTCACACAAGCTCCTTGAGACCCTGTCCAATCGCTACTGTACCCACTTGCATACGCCGATTCAGTTGGGCGCAAGGGGCGAGATGGCAAGGTGTCTCAGTGTCGATACTTAAAGACCGACCCAAGCCATCTCCCGAATCGCAGGAGACGCAGGGCATTAGCCGTGACAAAGACTGTTGCGCCGTGTCGGCGAGAATCGCCACACAGAGCGGCGTCGCTTGGAGGACAAGTCGTGGCGAGAAAGTCACCTTTCAAGTGGAGGGCGAGCGTGATGTTCTTCCATATGTTCGAAAGTGCCGCGCGCGCGACAAGCTGACAAGCGCGGCGACATCGCCAACCCGACCTGAATAATGCCGCATCGGCCGTTTCGAGGGCGACGTCCGTAGTGCGCCGGCGCATTGTCGAAGGACAGGCCGCGCTCCCAACGGCCGGATCTACAGCGACGAGATGCGGCCGATGCGACTTCATCCGTCACGCGCAGCTTCAATGTTGATGTCACACGGGAGTTGATTCTGTAGTGGCTACAGGCTGTAGGTACAGCAAGCGACTGAGTCCACGCACTTGAGGCCAATTATGAATGAGCAGGTGATAGGCCTGATCGGGGACGCTTGGCGCGCTCAAAGGAGTGGCGCAGGCGCAGTCGTTCAACACTACGGGGCGCGTCTTGCCGGCTGGCCACCTAGGCGCTGCAAGATACACAGTGGCAGAACCGAGAGGGACTATTATGCCGTCAGACGTAAGCTACACGCCAGCTGCCGGACATCACTGGCTCACGCCTTTCTACGATTTCGGTGTCGCAGTGCTGACGCGCGAGGGCCGATGGCGGAGTGCTCTTGTCGAGCAGCTCCACCCTGATCCTGCCGACGTAATCGTCGACATTGGCTGTGGCACGGGTTCGCTTCTTGTGCGGGTGGGGAAGACCGCGCCGTCTGTCCAGCTCATAGGGATTGATCCGGACCCGGCCGTGCTGGAGAGGGCGCGGAAACGATTTGTGGACGCTGGCCTCTCGATCGAGCTTCACGTCGGCTTCGCGCGGCAGACGGCAAAGTTGTTGGATGGACGGCGTCCGACAAAGATCTTGTCGAGTCTCGTGTTTCATCAGGTGCCGATGGCTGAAAAGAAGGCCGCGCTTGCCTCAACGTATGCTGCGCTCGGTGCCGGCGGCGAGCTTCACATTGCGGATTATGGCCGTCAGCGCACCCGCCTCATGCGAGTTCTCTTCAGAAGCGTAATCCAGAATCTCGATGGACGCTTGAACACCGAACCCAATGCGCGTGGAGTTCTGCCGGAGCTGATGCATGGCGCCGGTTTCCGGAACGTGGAGGAAACGGTTGTCATTCCAACGCTTAGCGGTTCAATCTCTCTCTATCGCGCGATCCGCCCATCGTGACGCGCGAACTTCCCCGAGTGACGGGGTGTTGTCACGGCACAGTGCCTATTCGCTCTGTCACGTCGACTCCAGTGCCCGGGAAGTCAATCACGCACCCGCCTTCGCGAAGTCTAGGTGTTCGCTCGACAATGGTCGGCCCGAAGCCGGATCGCTGGAGCCATTACGCTAAGGCTCAAGGCCGGCCCTGCAATGCCTGCTCCCGAAGTGAGGATGGCCTTGTCCGTAAGGGTTCATGCGCTACTTCTCGCACAAAGGATGCCCACTCGACATCCCACAGTAGAACAAGAGCAAGAGCCTACGTAAGTAAAGCCGCCTAAGATCACAGGCGTGAGCATGGAGCTGCGCCGCTGTGCGCGGACCGGACGCAAGGCGGTCACCGGATGGCGCCCTATCGGATTCCATACGGGCGAGTGTGCCTTGGCTGCCTCAGCTTTTCACGGATCGGGTCGGTCAGGCTGGCAGGGATAGATAGGGTAGCCCTTTATTTTGGGGAGAGTAGCGAGAAATCGTTGCTGAAAGCGCCCCTTGCTTCTGTAGCGGCTACAGGAATTATGATCTTCTGAAAAGAAAGCAGCTGGGGGCTGAACTCGAATCGCGACACCAAGGAGCCAATGATGAAAGTTGATGACGCGACGATGGGCCTTTCAAGATCGCTGCGCTTTCAGGTCGACGGCTTGGATTGCCAAAACGAGGTTCGCCTGCTTCGCGCGGCGGTCGGGCCAGTCGTCGGCGGCGACGACAAGCTGTCCTTCGATACTCGAGCCGGTGTCATGGAGGTGATCTCCGAGAGCGTTCCGATAGTCGACGCCATTCAGCGGGCGGTCGCAACGACCGGGATGCACGCGCATCTCCTAGGTGAACTGGAGCAGCAGCCTGCACCGACTTTGCTGTTCCGGATCGAGGGGCTCGACTGCAAGAACGAAGTTGCCATGCTCAAGCGTGAGGTTGGTCCGCTCGTTGGGAGCGAAGCTTGGCTGTCGTTCGATACGGCGAAGGGGCTCATGACGGTCGCGCCGCAACGGCAGGCGACAGTCGACGATATCGTCAGCCGCGTCGACACGACCGGCATGCGTGCCTCCGTTTCTGCGGACGACACGGCCGAAGCAATGTTGTTCCGCGTTGTTGGACTCGACTGCAAGAACGAGGTTGCAGCGCTCACGCGTGAACTGGGTCCGCTCGTCGGCGACGACAAGCTTGCCTTCGACACCGAGCAAGGCACGATGACCGTTGCTCCCCAGAGCCGGGCGGCACTCGACGCGATCCAGGAAGCTGTGGAGCGAACGGGTATGCGCGCCGAGCCCTGGTTGCCGCCGGCAGTTTCCCTTGGCGCGCCCGTCAGAGTACCTGAGCGTCCCGCATCCAGCGGTGCCGCAGAGCCGCAGGAGGCGCTCAACTCGCCGCCCCCAACCCTTTTGCCCGGCCAAGTTATGTTTCGCATTCACGGCATGGACTGTGCCGACGAGATCGCGGCATTGAAGCGTGAGGTTGGGCCGCTGGTCGGCGAAGACAAGCTCGCCTTCGATCTCCTCAACGGCCGCATGTCGATCGACATGACGCCGGATGCGGCACTCGAATCCCGAGTAGAGAAGGCTGTGGCACGCGCTGGACTGCGCGCCGAGCCCTGGATCGAAGGCGGCACCAGCGAAGCTGCGCAGGCCGAAGAGCGCCGCAGGCGAGTGCAATCGTGGCTGACCATCGCGAGCGGCGTGTTCACGGCAATGGGCTTTGCGATCCATGCTTGGCTGGGCGGCGGCGTCATGGCGGCTTTCGAGGCGGGTGAACACGGCTCGGGGTCGACCCCGCTGCCCAGCGTGGCGTTGTACACGTTCGCGGTACTCGGTGCGGCACGTTACGTCGCGCCCAAGGCTTGGCTCGCCGCCAAGCGGCTTCGTCCCGACATGAATCTGCTGATGATGGTGGCGGTTGCGGGCGCCATTGGAATCGGTGCCTGGTTTGAGGCTGCCACGGTTTCGTTCTTCTTCGCGATGGCGCTGGCGCTCGAGGCTTGGAGCCTTGGTCGCGCGCGCCGCGCGGTTGCTGCCCTCATGGAACTCGCGCCCGCCACGGCACGCGTCAAGCTCGAAGACGGCTCCGAGCGCGATGTCCCGGCGACCGAGGTTCGGGTTGGCAAGCACATCATCATCCGGCCAGGGGACAAGGTACCACTCGACGGCCGGGTTGCCGCCGGCGAAAGCGAGGTCAATCAGGCGCCGATCACCGGTGAAAGCATTCCGGTACTGAAGGCGGAGGGCGACCAGGTCTTTGCCGGCACCATCAACGGCGAGGGTGCCCTCGACATCGTGACCACCAAAGCGGCAAACGACACGACACTCGCCCAGATCATCCGGATGGTCGGCTCGGCACAGAGCCGACGCGCGCCAAGTGAGCAGTGGGTGGAGAAATTCGCGCGCATCTACACGCCTGTCGTGATGGCGCTTGCCGTCGCAATCTTTTTGGCTCCACCGCTGCTGCTGGCCGGCGCCTGGGACGTCTGGTTCTACCGTGCGCTGGTGCTCCTTGTGATCGCTTGCCCCTGCGCCCTCGTGATTTCGACGCCAGTGACGATCGTGGCTGCACTCGCCGGCGCGGCGAAACAGGGTGTCTTGGTGAAAGGCGGCATTCATCTCGAAACGCCCGCGCACCTCAAGGCCGTTGCGATGGACAAGACCGGCACGCTCACCGAAGGGCGGCCACAGGTCGTCGAGATCGTGCCGCTCGGCGGCCGTAACGAAACCGACGTTCTCGGCTTGGCCGCGGCCCTGGAGGCGCGCAGCGGGCATCCGATTGCGCGCGCCATCCTGGCGAAAGCCGCCGAACTCAAGATCGCCGCCGAACCCGCCGAGGGCGTCCAAGCCATCGCTGGCCGAGGCGTAACCGGGCGAGTGGCCGGTCGCGAGACGTGGCTCGGCTCGCGACGCTATCTTGAGGAGCAGGGCATCAACTCAGATGCAGTTCTTCTGCGGGCCGATGCACTTTCAAGCGCCGGTCGCACCATCGTCGGGGTGGGCATTGGGCAGGAGATCTGGGGTCTCGTGGCCGTTGCCGATGCCGTCAGGCCGGAAGCGAGGGACATCGTAACGGCGCTGCACCTCGCAGGCATCAAACACGTCGTGATGCTCACAGGCGACAATCGGGCGACGGCAGAAGCGATTGCGAAGCAGACGGGCATCGACGAGGTCCGAGCGGAGCTTCTACCGGCCGACAAGGTGGCAGCCGTCGAGGATTTGGTCCGGCGCCACGGGTCGGTTGCCATGGTCGGCGACGGGGTCAACGATGCTCCGGCGATGGGGCGTGCTAATCTCGGCATCGCAATGGGCGCCATGGGCAGCGACGCCGCCATCGAAACGGCCGATGTGGCGCTTATGTCGGACGATCTGTCCAAACTTCCTTGGCTCGTGCGCCATTCGCGCGCGACTCTCGCCGTGATCCGGCAGAACGTTGCGTTTTCCATCGCCGTGAAGCTCGTGTTCACAGCTCTGACGGTGATTGGTCTCGCATCGCTATGGGGTGCCATCGCCGCCGACGTTGGCGCGTCACTTCTGGTCGTTCTAAACGGTCTGCGCCTGCTCAACCGTGGCCAGACGATGGACGGTCCATCGACGGGATCTGGAGTTCCGACGCGCGTGCATCAACGGCCCGCGGTTGCTGCAGCAGGCCCAGCGCGCTGATTGTGGCATACAGGTATTCGACCTCGATGACGACCACCCGCAACAATCGTCACTGCGGTAGACGGTGCGATGGCATCCGGATGAGGACACATTGACCGTGCAATCTGGAACATTGCCGCATCGAGCCACTTGGACTGGCGTTGCTTTTGCCATCGCTCTCGGGATCGACTTCGTCACCAAATGGCTGATTGTCAACTTTGTGATGGTGCCGCCGCGCACAATCGAGATCGCACCATTTTTCAATCTTTCTCTCGGCTTCAACACCGGCGTCGCCTTCGGGATGTTTCGCGAGCTTTTCTTTGAGCGTCCGCTCCTGCTAGCCGGAATCAGTGCGGTCATAGTGACAGGATTAATGGTCTGGGCCATCCGAGCCGAAAAACGCCTTGAGACTATCAGTGCCGGCCTGATCGCCGGCGGCGCCGCCGGCAATGTGGTTGATCGACTGCGTCAGGGCGCGGTGACCGATTTCCTCGATTTCCATGTCGGCGATTGGCATTGGCCGGCCTTCAATATGGCGGACGTACTGATCGTCACGGGCGCCACCCTGTTGATGACTGCCTCCCTCTGGCGAACGAGATCCATTAAGGAGGGCCTTGATCGAGCAGGGACCCGCTGAATGAGACGATGAGGGTCCGATGACCTGGACAGCTTCCTGCCTCAAGGCGGCACTCCCTTTCTGCCGCCTCAACCCGCGCCAATCCCGCAGGGCAATCGAGGCGGCGACTATGACGAGCGCGGCTACGATCGTCGCGATGATTGTGCTGATCGCGGGCGTCGGCGCCGCCGCGGCTCCCTCGGAGACGCGTTCGACTGACAATAGGAGCGGATAACGCGGCTGTCGGGCGCGTCATCGCGCGGTGCCAATTCGTCGAATTGACTCCGGCGATTGGCACTGGCTTGGCCTTTGTCGGGTCACGAGACGCTCCACAAAATTGCTTGTCTCCCGAGAGGTTTCGCGGTCAGGACATCGCGAGAGAATCAAAGGTTGTTGTCGCGGCCATTGTCCTTGCTTTGCATGTCACAAGCATACATCCTGTAGAAACTACAGAAACAGGCGAGGTGGCCGGCAATGATGTCCATCGGCACGCTTTCGAAGCAAAGTGGCGTCCACATTGAAACCATTCGCTACTACGAGCGCGCCGGCGTATTGCCGAAGGCACGCCGCGCGCCCAACGGCCGCCGCATATACGGCAACGAAGATGCTGGCCGACTGGCCTTCATCCGTCACGCGCGCGAATTGGGGTTTGAACTGGTTTCCGTACGGGCTCTGCTTGCCCTGCAAGAGAAGCCCGAACTGTCCTGCAAGGCGGCATCGGACCTGGCTTCGGCCCAGCTTTCAGCTGTCGAGAGCCGGCTGAGCCGCCTCACCGTGCTGCGTGATGAACTAAGACGCATGGTGCGTGCCTGCAAGAATGGCCGCGTTGTTGATTGCCGCGTGATCGATGCGCTCACCAACATGCGCTGATGCTCGGTCGGCTGCCTCAGTTCTCAGCTGGTGGCGGAGCCAGCTCTATATTGATCGTTGCCGGGTCGGCAGCTGGTGCCGGAGTCCGCGTCACGATTTGCGGTACCGCAATAAGGAGCCCAACCATCAAGATCTGCAGAGCCAGAAACGGCACGGCTCCCCAATAGATCTGCGACGTAGAAACGGAGGACGGCGTTACGCTTCGAAGATTGTAGAGAGCGATTCCAAAGGGCGGATGCATGAAAGACGTCTGAAGGTTGACGGCGAGCAGCACCGTGAACCACACCATGTCGATGCCGAGATGGCGCGCGATCGGCGCGATCAGCGGCAGCACGATGAAAGCGATTTCGAAGAAATCCAAAAAGAACGCCAGGAAGAAAATCGCCACGTTGATGAATACGATGAAGCCCACTTGGCCTGCGGGCAGAAACGTGAAGAGAGATTCGATCCAAAGATGGCCTTCAAGGCCACGGAACACCAACATGAAGAAGGATGCTCCGAGCAATAGAAAGATGATACCGGAACACAATATGCCGGTCACATCCATTGCTTGGCGAAGGTTGCGCCCGGTCAACTTTCGCGTTGCCAACGCCAGCAGCACTACGGCGACGACCCCAATGGCTCCGCCCTCGGTCGGCGTCGCTACACCGAAATAGATTGCTGCCAGCACGGCAGACACTATACCCAACGGCAGTACGGCCGCGCGCACAACCTCAAGGACTATCTGCGACCGTGGCGCAACATACCTGCCCAATGTGGAAGGAGCGCGCTCGGGCGACAGGCGCGTGACGAGGAAGATGTACGACAGATACAAAGCGACAAGGAGTGCCGCCGGCAAGAGCGCGCCTCGATAGATCTCGAGAAGAGACACTTCGAGCTGCTCTGCTAGAATGATGAGAACGAGGCTTGGCGGAATGACCTGAGCAAGCGTGCCGGCCGCGGCTACCACCCCAGTGGCAAGTTTCGGATCGTATCTTGCGCGCAGCATCACGGGCAGCGATATGAGCCCGATGGCAACCACCGACGCTGAAACGAATCCGGTGATCGCAGAGAGGGCTGCTCCAACAACAATGGTTGTGTACGCCAACCCGCCGGAAAGACGCCCGAATAAGCGATTCAGGGCTGTGAACATTTCCTCGGCGATCCCGGTGCGCTCCAGCAGCATTCCCATAAAAATCAGCAGCGGCAGCGCCAGCAGGTTGTCGTTGTTGAACGTCCCTTGAATGCGGAAAAGCATATTGTTCAAGAAGGTAACGTTGAAGTGGCCCGTCGTGACGCCGATGGCGCCGAATGCGCCAGCGACCGCCGCCAGGGAGAAGGCAACCGGAAACCCGGCGAAGAGTACCAACACCAGGCAGAGGAACATCGCCGGCGCAAAGATTTCCGTCATCTCAGCGGTCCTCGATCAGTCTGCGCCGGTGCATCGGTCGCGGAAGAACGCCCCTGAGACACGCAACGCAGCGGATGGCTTCGGCGATGCCTTGCAGAGCGAGCAGAAGAAATCCAGCCGGGATGAAGCCCTTTATGATCCATGCAGGAATGTGACTGGTACTTTCCCGCGTCGCCCGGCTTTCACCCGAAAGAAAGGCGATGACGAACTGCGGCAGGCTCACCCATACGAGGGCTGCGCATACCGGCAGAAGAACGAGGCAAATTCCAATGAGATCCAGCCAGGCAAGGCCCCGTTCGCCCAGCCGGCCGGCCAGGATGTCGATCCGCACGTGCTCGTCTCGTTGAAAGGTATAAGCAGCCATCAGCAAGACCACGGCGGCGAAAAATTGCCATTGGAGATCGAACGCCGACGCCCACGCCAGAGAGAAGAATTTGCGGCTCAGAGCGTTTGCCGTGATGAGGACGGCGTTCGCGAGCAATCCCCAACGTACGAACTGAGAGACGGTTCTATTTAGACCGTCGATTGCGTGCGCCAGGCGTAGCAACACACGCATTTTCAGCGGCTCCGTTTCAGGTCGCAAAGGTCGTGCCCGCAGGGAGATCGCTGCCGCCGGCACATGCAAGCGCATGGTGCACCCTGTAGCCACTAAAGGATCAAGAAGGAAAGTATCCTCGGTGCTTGCACCGCGTTTTCCCTGGCGCTGCACTTCTGAAGCGCGGAGCGTGTCCACGCCACGAATCACAACGCCACCGATCTGCTGGCAACGTCAATGCACGAGGCTCAAAAGACGAATGTGCAGCGACAATCAGAGCGCTTTGGCACCTTCTGATCGCAAAATAATGTGCCGCTTCAGCCCTCTGAATCCGTGCGCTGCGCGGAAGCGAGACGCTGATTGTTCCAGAAGCCAATCAGGAGCAAGGCGGTCATCGCGACCTGCGCTGGAGTATCCTGGAAGTAGACCATCGGTCGACGACGATCGTTCAATCCGCTATTCTTTGAAAGTAAGTCGCATTGGCGATGAAGTGGCGGGCTATGACAATTCGGGCGTTGGCGTTCTGTTTCCTGCTGTCCCTCCAGTTGATCTCCGGAGTCGCAGTCCGCGCGGACACGGATTCGGTTCTGACCATATGGCGGCTGCTCGACTATGTCGCGGTCGACTACCGCGAGGCCGTCCGCGATGGCGAGGTCATCAATGCGGACGAGTACGCCGAGATGGTTGAATTTGCGAGTACGGCGAAAGGCAAGCTGGATGCCTTGCCATCGTCCGGCGAGAAGGGAGCTCTCCTGAAACAGGCCGCCGACCTCCAGGCCGCGATTGAGCGGAAGGCGGCGCCAGAGGTTGTTGCCACCTTGTCGCGATCGTTTGCCGCGGACCTGGTCAAAGCCTACCCGGTCCCGCTGGCCCCGACCGTGGTACCTGAGTTCCAGCGCGGGAAGGCACTCTACGCCGAGCATTGTGCGAGTTGCCATGGCGTAAGCGGCAACGGCAAAGGGCCGGCCTCGGAAGGCCTGAACCCGCCTCCCATCGCCTTCACCGACAAAGAGCGTGCCGGGGAGCGCAGCATCTTCGCGCTCTACCAGGTAATCGGCCAGGGAATCGACGGGACAAGCATGGCAAGCTTCGCGCATCTGCCGTCCCAGGACCGATGGGCTCTCGCCTTTTATGTGGGTTCGCTTGCCTATCCCACCGAGGATGCGGCCAGGGGCGAACAGCTGTGGAAAGCGGACCCAGGCCTGCGTAGCCGCACCACGCTGGCGAGCTTGGTCGGCGACAGGCCGGTCACGCTCGCGGCTACGCTCGGCGAAGACACGGCCAACAGGCTCACCGCTTATCTGCGGCGCAATCCCGATGCCGTAGTTCAGACGTCGAACGCCTCGCTCGCCTTGGCACGCTCGCGACTGTCCGAAGCAGTTCTGGCCTATGAGAAGGGCAATCGCGCGGCGGCTACGGATCTGGCTTTGTCGGCTTATCTCGACGGCTTCGAACCGGTCGAGAAATTGCTGGCAGTCCACGATGGCGCATTGATGCGGCGTATCGAAGCCGCGATGGGCGAGCTTCGATCCACCCTTCAGCGCGGCGAGGCGGTGGAAGACATCCGCAGCCAGGTCAGGGTGCTGGATGGATTGTTCAGCGACGCCGAGGCCGCGCTCGATCCTCGGCAAGCGACGGCGGCGTCCAGTTTCTTCGGCGCGTTCACCGTGCTGCTTCGCGAAGCGCTTGAAGCAATGCTGATCGTGATCGTGATGCTCACGCTTCTGCGCAAGACCGACCGGCGCGACGCCGAGCCCTACCTGCATTTCGGCTGGATTTCCGCGCTGGCCGCCGGCGCGCTTACCTGGGTAGCGGCGACCTACTTGATCGCGATCAGCGGTGCACACCGTGAAGTGACCGAGGGACTGGGTTCGCTGTTCGCAGCGGTCATCCTGCTCTGGGTCGGTATATGGATGCATGGTAAGAGCCAAGCGGATACGTGGCAGCGCTACATTCGCGACAAGCTCGGCCACGCCCTTTCGCGGCAGTCCGCCTGGGGGCTGTTCGGACTAACGTTCATTGTGGTGTACCGCGAAGTGTTCGAGACGATCCTGTTCTACGCCGCCATCTGGAACGGGGGGAACTCTAGCGCGGTCATCGCCGGCGCTGCGGCAGCGGTCGCCGTCTTGATAGTCATTGCCTGGGCCCTGCTGCGCTTCGGTCGTACTCTGCCGGTGGGCAAGTTCTTTGCGTACAGCTCGGCGCTGCTCGCCGTCCTCTGCGTCGTGCTGGTCGGCAAAGGCGTGGCCGCCCTCCAGGAGGCCGGATGGCTGCCTGTTACGCCTGTCGCCGCGTTCATCCGCCTGGAAGTCGTCGGACTCTATCCAACCGTGCAAGGTATTTCGGCGCAGGTCGCGACGGCGGCGATACTGCTGATCGGCTTCTGGCGCAACGAGCGCCGTCGTGTCGCGTGACAGGTCGCGACGATCATCTGGCACACAGCTCCACCATGACGGCGAAGAGCAGCGTGTCATAGCGCATGTTGCCGTACTCGCTCGAAGCTAGGCGTGACGTGATTTGAATCTACCCCCTAAGCCATTGAATTTAGTGAGGCCACACTTGGCAGCCAAAACAAAACCCCAACAACTCGTTGAAGCTTCTGTAGTTCTTCGTCCGATTTGGTTGCGGGGGCGGGATTTGAAACTACGATCTCAAGGCAATGAGGCTTCTTTAGCGGCCGATCCGCCCCAATTGCACTCCATAACACGCCGGAGCTAGCGCCAGCATCACAGGCTCTTGGCTTTGTAACCGTCGAAGACGTAGATCGACAAATCTAGGCGATGGGAGCCGTGTCGATGACGTCAAAACAACATCAGCCGGAGCGCGATCAGCGTCACCCTGGCCGCCGTCTCCCCAGCGAGTGCGCTTCAACACCTTGTCGAGAGATGGAAAAGCCCGCTCGTGCAGCTTGGCCTGATCATTCGATCATGGGAGAAATTTGCGACGCACTTGCGCGAACCATGAGTAACAAAGGCATCGGCAAGCAGCGTCGTCTCGTCGAATTTAAGGACGGTTGCCGCTATGGAAAATTCGGAAAGACCAAAGCGTACGAATTGATCGCCCAGCAGCGGATCAGGGCCTATAAAATGGGAGGCAAGACCATGATCGACCTCGACAGCGTGGACGAATTTCACGCTTCGCTGCCCAGGGTCGAATCAAGAACAAGCTAGGCCGCGGACCTGCCTAGCGAGACGGTGAGCCTCCCGTCGCGAAGGCTGTCGAGCCGGTCAGCCCAGTGCTGCATCAAACGTACACGCTCGGTCCAATACTCCGCTCGGTTATAGATGCTGCGAATCTTGTTCTTGTCGCCCTTGCCAAGTTGGCGCCGCACCACCTCGTCGCGTCGCCGCCGCTTCTTTTCCTCCGTGGAATGGGCAAGTTGGGATTCAACGACATCGCCGTCGAACGCACCCTCCTCGTTGAGCAAGGTCGACGCTGTCGAACGGAAGCCGTGCGCGCAATGGTCGCCTCCGGGACCGGTATCGTAGCCCATGATCCGTAGAGCCTTGTTGAGCGTGTTGTCAGACATAGGCACATCATCATCGTATGAGAACAAGTAGCGGCATCGGCCGCTCAACGGCCGCAGCTTCAAAAGAATAGCGAGCGCCTGGCGGGAAAGAGGCACTTCGTGATCATCGCGCATCTTCATCTTCTCGGCGGGAATCAACCATATCCGGTTCGCCTCGTCGAATTCGGTCCATTCCGCTAGCCGAAGCTCGCCCGGCCGCACCATGGTCAAGGCGATCAGCTTGAGCGCGTAGCGCACTAATCCGCCGTTTTTGGCGTCGTAAACTTCAATGCGGCGCATCAGGTCGCCAACCTCGTCCGGGTCGGTCAGAGCCGGACGCGGGTTTGCCTTGGGTGCCTTGGTAAGCGCGTGCTTCAAATCGCGGGTGGGATCGCTGCTGCAATACGACGCGCCAATACCAAATTGGAAGACCCGCGAGGCCGTCGAGCGCAGCCGGCCGACGGTATAGTAGCGGCCGCGGGCTTCGACGCGTCGCATCGCCGTCAGCAAATCGGGAGGCTCGATCTCACACAACGGTCGATCGCCGATCTCGCGATTGAGCTGGCCGAGATTCCAACGCTCCCGCTTGATCGTCGCTTTGGCCTTGTTTTCCTTCTCGAGCTTCTTGCTCACCCATTCCTCGCCGACCGTGCGAAAGGTGTGCTTGTGCTTCTCGTCGTCCTTTCGCTGCGCCTCGCGCACTGCGGCCGGATCCTGCCCCTGGTCTAGCAATTTCTCTGCGTCGTGCCGCTTCTCGCGGGCGGACTTCAGTCCGACGCCGGGAAAGGTGCCAAAGGACAGGTTCTTGCGTTTGCCGCCGAAACGGTAGCGGTAGAGCCACAGCCTAGTCCCATTGGGTCGCACCACAACGCTTAGGCCCTGGCCGTCAGCGAGCGTGTACTCCTTGTCGGCCGGCTTGGCATTGCGGATTTTGGTGTCGCTCAGTTCATCCATGGGAGAGGTCCCTCGTAAACTGCGAGTCGCCAGTGTACCCGGCCCTTCCAGCGTACCTACAGTGTACCCAGAGAAGCCGGATTCTTTCGGACGGCCGCGAACGGCGCCGAGCGTCAATATACGCTCAAAGCCTGATTTTACGAGCGTTCTGAGGGGTCGGCGAACGAGCGCGGACGACAAAGAACTAGTCTGGATGGAAGAATGGTGCCCCGAGACGGAATCGAACCGCCGACCCCATCATTACGAATGACGTGCTCTACCAGCTGAGCTATCGGGGCATCGGCGGCGGGTTTAAGGGAAAGGGAGCGCGGGCGCAAGGTGGCGTTTTCGGGCGCCCGACCGCTCCTCCCCGCGCTTCGGCCGGAACCGAAGCATGCGGCGCGCGGGAAGGCTATAGAAGCCCCGCATGACCACACTCCTCTCGCTCCTGCCCCTCCTCCTCGTGCTCGGCCTGCTGGCCTCGGGCCGCGCCAGCGCGCTGGTCGCGGGCCTGGCGGGGCTCGCGGCGACCCTGGCCGCCTCGGCGACGCTCGTTCTGCAGGCGGATGGCCCGGCCGCCGTGGCGCTGCTGTTCCGCCGCGAGGTGCCGGCCGGCCTGTGGCTGTCCTGGCACGTCATCGCGATCATCGTCACCGGCGTCTTCTTTCATCGCGCGACCCTCGCCCGCGGCGGGGCGCTGGGCGCCGGGACGCTCGAGGCCTCGCCGCGCCGCCTCTTCTCGGTCTGCTTCCTGCTGGCGCCCTTCGCCGAATCGGTGACCGGCTTCGGTGTCGGCTACATCATCGCCCTGGCGGCGCTGCGGCGGCTGGGTGTCGGCGGCATGTCGGCCCTGCTGCTCGGCCTCTACAGCCAGTCGCTGGTGCCATGGGGCGCGCTGGCCATCGGCACCACCGTGGGCGCGACCCTGGCCGGCCTGACGCCCGGCCAGCTCGGTCTCAGCTCGGCGGTGCTACAGGTGCCGATCCACGCGATGTACCTCCTCCTCTACTGGCGCTTCGCCCGCGAGGCTGGCGTCGCGGTGCCGGCGCTGCAGAAGCTCGACGACCTCCTGTGGACAGTGGCGCTGCTGGTCCTGGTGTGGCTGGCCAACCGCTTCAGCGACGTCGAGATCGCGGCCGCCGCGCCGACCGCCCTGCTGCTGGCCGTGCGCTTCTGGCGCGACGAGCGGCCCGACGCCGCGCGCCTGCGCACCACCCTGCGCACCGCCGCGCCCTATGTGGCGCTGACGCTGGCGCTCTGCGCCACCCGCCTGGTCACGCCGCTGCGCGACCTCCTGAAGCCCCTGTGGGCGCTGCGCCCGTTCGACAACCAGCCGGCCTTCGCGCCCTTCTACGCCCCGGGCTTCTGGCTACTGGCGATCGGCGTTGCCGTGGTGTTGCTGGCCCGCGCCCCGCTCGGCAAGGTCGCCCGGGAAGCCGCCGCCGGCGCCTGGCGGGCCTGCGCCGTGACGCTCGCCTTCGTGGTGATGGCGGAATTCTATGTCGGCTCCGGCATGGCGACCTCGATCGCCGAGGCGCTGCGGGCGGTCGCGGGACGCGGCGCGGCGCTGGGCGTGCCGCTGTTCGCCGCGGTCGGCGGCTTCCTGACCGGCAGCGGCGCCGCGGCCAACGCCATGCTGATGCCGATGGAGACCGCGCTGGCCCGCGCCCTCGCCCTTGATCCGGCCTGGATCGCCGCGGTCCAGAACAGCGTCACCGCCAACCTCACCATGCTGTCGCCGATCCGCGTCTCGATGGGCGCCGCGATCCTCGGCCTCTCGACCTCGGACGCCGCCCTCTACCGCCGCGCCTGGCCGCTCGCGCTGCCGCCGCTGGTGACCGGGGTGGCGGTGGTGCTGGCACTGCTGGCACTGCTGGCACTCGGAAACTGACCGAATCCGGGGGTGCGACCTTCGTTTCAGTTGTTTCGTTTATTTCATTTATTTCGATTACCGGGCCCTGGCGGCCCTTGCCAGCCGCGCGGGCGCCGGTCATGCTGCGTTCGATTCATGACCGTTTCCCGCCGCCACCTGCTCGCCGCCGGCCTCGCCGGCCTCTCCACACTCCCCGTCGCACGGCCCGCCGGCGCCGTGATCGTGCTGGACCGCACCTGGCGGTCCGAGGGCGGCCGGCCGGGCCGCGAGAGCGAGGGCTTCCGCGCCCATGAGGCGCTGGCCGACCAGAGCCAGTTCGCCCCCGTCATCGCGCTCTCGACCGACGGCGGCCAGGACTGGGGCATCGGCTCGGCCACGTGGCTCGGCAACTACGGCGGCAATGCCTGGGTGCTCAGCGCCTCGCATCTCTTCACACGCGACAACTCGGTCCTAGACTACACCTTCCGCGCGCCCGACGGTACCCCGTGCAAGGGCGACCGCCAGATCCGCCATCCGCTGTTCAACGGCGACAACGACGAGACCACGGGCTACGACGTCGTGCTCATCCGGATCCGCGGGCCGATGAACGGCGGCGGCCCGGCACCGCTGCTCTATGGCGGCACGCGCGAGCAGGGTGCCCCGGTGGTGATGGTCGGCTACGGCGCGCGCGGCATCGGTTCGATCGGCCAGAACGACGCCTATGACGGACCCTCGGGAAGCAAGGCCGCCGCCACCAACGTCGTCCACGAGACGATGGACCTGGTGCAGCCGCCGCCGCGCACCGGCGACCGCGGCAACTGGCTCTCGGTGAAGCTGCGCCGCGAGACCGAAGGCGCCGGCCGGCTCGACGGGCTGCTGGCTTCGGGCGACAGCGGCGGCTCGCTGTGGATGCAGACGCCGGCCGGCTGGGCGGTGGTCGGCGTCAACGCCAATGGCGGCGACCAGTACGACGACTATTCCTTCTTTGCGCGGGTATCGGGCCTCCGCCCCTGGCTCACCTCACACGTGCCGGGCCTGCGCTTCACCGGCTGAGCGGCGGCCGCGACGGGCGGGCTCACCACCTCATCCGGAGCCCGGCGCTCAGCGCATGGTTGTCGGTGCCCGTGCCGACATCGCCATCGTATCGCAGGTAGAGGCTGGTCGACGGGGCGATGGCGGTGCTGGCGGCGAGGCCGATGACCGCGGCATTGCGCTGCGGGGCCGCACCATAGACCGTGAAGGCGGCGCCCGGCGCGCCCGCGAAGGTCGCGGTGACCGGCCGCGCGGTGTCGGCGAATTCATGCGCCCAGCCCAGCCGCAGCTGCAGCGCCAGGGCGTCGCGCCAGCCGAGGTCGAAGGCACCCTCGAGGTCGACGCCGACCGTGGTGCGCAGCGACCCGGTCGTCTGCTGCGCCACGGTGAGGTCCAGCGAATTGGCGCCCCACTCGCCGAATCCCGCCTGGTTGTTGGTGATCCCCTGCAGGCGGGCGAACGGCGTGGCGCGCGCCCGGGAGGCCTCGTGCAGGCCGATCGCATAGCCCGCCTCGACCTGGCCCAGGAACTGGCTGGCCGAGGTCTGGCCGAAGGCGGTCCGCGAGATCAGGCCGGCGATCGGGATCTGGCGGGTCATGTTGTTGTTGCTGAAGCCGATGCCCGCCAGCGCATCGAGATAGAAACCCGACTGCGTGAAGGAGGCGTAGAGCGTGCCCTGGTATGAGTCGGTGGTGGCGCGGCCGCTGAACCCGCTCAGCCACTGGTTGCCGCTGGCAAACCCTACGCCCAGGCCCAGCAGCAGGTTCGGCGCGACGCGGTAGTCGACGCCGGCCGCGGCGCCGCCGCTGTTGTAGGTGAGCGTCGCCGCGCCGCCGGTTCCGGCGACGCTGCCCGTGACGCCCACCACGCTGCCCCAGAGGCTCCACGGACTCGCGGCATCGTCGCAGGCGACGGCGTCGCAGGCCTGCGCCAGCGCCGTGCGCGTGCCGCTGCCGGCGCCGCCCCGGGCGAGGCTCATCTGCTGGCCCAGCACGTTCATGAAGCCGAGGCTGTTGCCGATCCCGGCGGTCGCGAAGCCGGAATAGTTCTGGCCGCTGATCGCGTCCATAGCGGCCTGGCCCTGTTGCAGGCTGACGCCCGCGAGCGTGCCGATCACCGTGGCGAAGTCGCCGGTCGCGCCCGCGACACTGCGATCCAGGACGGCGCCGGTCGCGGCCTGGTTGGCGGTCGCGGCGCCGCGCGCGAAGCCGCCCGGCGCCAGGGTGAGGAAGACGTTGCCGGGATCGTAGCTCAACGACGCCTGCAGGAAGGGCAGGTTGGTGGAAGCGCCGGCCAGCGTGCCGGTGACGCCGCCCGTGGCGTTCAGGATGGTGTAGGTCGTGGAGGGCGCATAGACCCCCGGCGCCGCCAGCACGCTCACGCCCCCGCCGTTGAGCGTGGCCGTGCCGGGCGCGCCCGTGACGTTGACGCGATCGGCCTGGCCCAGGCTGTTGGCCTCGACCTGGTAGGTGCTGCCGGCGCTCACGACGAGCGCGCCGTTGACCGTCAGCGTGCCGATCGAGTTGCCGGGCGCCAGCACCCCGCCGTTAGTCACCGAGCCGAAGACGGTCCCGGCGCCGCCCAGCGTTCCGCCCGTGCCCACGGTGACGTCGCTGGTGATGCTGCCGTTCACCGCGAGGCGGCCGCCGGTGACGCGGGTCGGGCCGGTATAGGTGTTGACGCCGGTGAGGTTCAGCGAGCCGGTGCCCGATTTGGTGAGGCCGCCGGTGCCGGTGATGACCGAGGCCAGCACGGTCGCGGCGTCATCGTCGGAGATAAGCGTGCCGCTGCCCAGCGCAATGGTGCCGCCGGCGCCCGAGAGCGCGCCCACCGTGAGGCTGTTGCCGTTGAGGTCGAAGACACCGCCATTCACGGTCAGCGCGCCGGTCGAGGGCAGCGACGCGCCGGCGCCCAGCCGCAGCGTGCCCTCGTTGACCGTCGTGCCGCCGAGATAGTCGTGGAGGCCGGACAGGACGAGCAGGCCCTCGCCCTGCTTGTAGAGACCGCCCGCCCCCGATACGCGGCCCGTCAGCGTGAGCGTGTTGCCGCGCGTGTCGATCGCGCCGCCATTGGCCCCGAGCGTCATCGCGCGCGACGACGTGAAAGAGGCCATCGCCGCCAGCGTGCCGCCGTCGAGCGCCAGGCGGCCGCCCGTGCCCAGGTTGGTGTCGTGGAAGATGCCGAGCGTCGCCCCGCCCGTCACGGTCGTGCCGCCGGTGTAGGTGTTGGCGCCGCTCAGGATCTGGACACCGCCGGCCACGGTCACGCTGCCGCCGCTGGCGGGATAGGCAAAGAGGGCATTGTCGTTGCGATCGGAGATGATGCCCGAGAAGAGGCTGCTGCCGTTGGTGATCCGCAGGTTCTGCCCCCCCAGACTCACATGACCCGCCCCGCTCAGGGTCTGGATCGCCACCGGAGCCCAGGCGCGCGAGATGTCGAAGATGCCGTCGTTCGCCACGCCGGAGGAAAGCGCGATGCTGCCCGGCCCCGTGACGTAGAGCTGGCCGTTGGAAGCGATCGTCGTCGGCCCGGTATAGGTATTGGTGGCGCTCAGTTGCACGCCGCCGCCGGCATTGATGGTGACGCCGCCGGTGCCGGAGACGGCGCCGGCCAGTCCCAGCAGGACGTTCGAGCCGTCGACGATGAGCGGGCCGCCGGTCGTGTCGAGCGCCTGGTTGGTGACGAAGAACGGCGTGTAGCCCGTGAGCCGATCCGAAAGATCGAACAGCACCGAATTGGCCAGGAAGAAGGACAGGCCGAAGGTGTTCGTGGCGTTCGTTCCGATCGAGGCGTTGTAGGTGTTGAAGCTCTCCGACCCCGGCGCGGTCAGGATCGACGAGGTCGTCGGCAGGCCGGGGATGGCGGCGCCGTTCGCGCCGGTGACGTCGAGTTTGACGCCGGCATTCACGTAATAGGCGCCCAGATTGTCATAGTAGGTCTTGAGACCGTCGTCGGGCTGCCTGGTGTTCAGCGTGAGATCCTGGGTCCCGGTGTCGAGCAGCCCGGGCTTGGTCTCCACCACCGAAGGCCGGGAGTCGCCGGGCTTCGTCAGGGTCATCGTGAAGTTCGCGCCGAACTCCGTCGAAGCGTTGGTCTGGGGCGCGCCGCCATAGGGATTGGGAAACAGCCTTCCCACCGGATCCGTCCACGGCACCACGCCGGAGCCCGTCGGATTGCTTGCGGGCAGCCCGATCGGCATGAACTGGCCCAGCATCTGTGGCGTCAGTCCCACCGTCACGCACGGGCTGCAGCCCGTGATCGCAACCCGGTCGGGCTTGCCGCCGATCAGCACACTCTGACCATTGGCCTGCTGCGGTCCGTTGTCCGACGAGGTCGGGTTCTTCTGCCCGTTCGCCGCCACCACGTAGCCTTGGGAGACGACGCCGCCGCCCGCGACGATCGTCTGGCCGAGCACGCCGCCCGTCGTGTAGCTCGTGCCGGGTTCCACCTTGCTGGTCTTGTTGCTGATGAAGTTGCCTGCGCCGAAGGTGCCGAACAGGGTGCTTTCGATCGGCGGCGTGCCATCCTGCGTCCACGCGGGCGTCGACCAGTATCCCGGAAAGTACGTCGTGCTCGAATCCGTATGCTCGTAGACGGCATTGATCTGGTAGCCGGGCGTGGCAGCCAGCGTCGCCGCGACCGGCGTCCCCTTGTCGGAATTCGCATAGAAGTTGAGGACGGGGACCGCGACGATGTTGCCGGTGTAGCCGCGGCACTCCTTGGAGGTGCCGTAGCAGTACTGGATGCCCTGCGGCAGGCCGGGCGTGCTCGCGACGTTGTGCGCCGAGGGATCGGGCGCGAGGCCCGGCCACCAGTCCGCATTGTACACGCTGTTGAACAGCGCCGATCCGGTATCGAAGAGGTACGGCTTGGGAGCGCCGCCGTTGATCCCGACATTGATGACCAGGCGCTGCGTGCCGCCGCTCTGCGTCAGGAAGCTCAGGGGAATGTTGGTGGGCTCACCGGCCTGGGCCAGGGCCGGACCGGCCGGCCAGCCGGCGACACAAGTGGCGATGCCCCATCCCACCGGCTTCAGCATTTTTGTTATCGACAGCATCCACTCTCCCCCAAGCGTCGGATTTCTCCGATGTCGAGGGAGCTTGCGCAAGGAGTCTTTGCACCTTCCGTTCAATTACATTCCGAGGCTCGACAGGGCGCCAAACCGCCCCAGCGGGCCCCGGAAGCGCTCGCGGGGGCTTCTTCCTTTCGTTTGTTTCGTTTATTTCGTTGGTTTCGATTATGCCTCGCGACGATGTCAGCGGCAGGGTCGGAACGAGCACTGGATCGATGGAGTGGCGGCGCTGGCGACCTGCTACGGGTCGACTATCTCCAGCTCCGCGAGAGCCTCATCAGTGAGGTTCGAACAGACGCATCAGAGGCATGATGGCATCCGGCGGGCGGAGGAAGGTGGTCCTGCCACCCGCAACGTCGGTCACCGCGTTCGCTCCGTAGGGACGATAACCCTGGTCGACCAGCCTCTCGCGCAACGCCACGAGATGCTCGACCTGGTAGCTGACATGGTGCAGCCCGTAGCGCGCACGGTCCTCGGCGAGGTTCACGATCGTTTCGGGGCGTTCGAGGGGCTGCATCAGCTTCAGCCGTGCGTAGCCCAAATCCACATAGACCGAGGAAAACCCGTACTGCGCATAGTCCTGGGGTGGCGTTACGGTCGCCTGGAAGGTCTCGCGATAATGCGCCGAAGCCTCGTCGAGCCTGTCGACCAGCAGCGCCACGTAGTCGAGCTTGCCGAACGGAGTCGCCGAGAAGGCGCCGATCTCGGATAAAGTCATGCCATGAGCATACGCCGGTGTGACGGGAGGGCCGAGGGCATCGCCAGGAAATTACATATGTAATGGACTGTGCGATGATCGCGCATGACCCCTGCCCGCACCGTCAAATCCGCCGAACGCACCCTGGCACTGCTCGAACTGTTTTCTCGCGAGCGGCGCCCCCTCGCCGTGGGCGAAGTGTCGAGCAGTCTCGCGATCCCCCAGCCCAGCGCGAGCATGTTGCTGCACAGCCTCAAGGTCCTGGGCTACCTGCACCACGAAGCCGCGGGCGGCCGGTTCGTGCCGACCATTCGCGTCGCTCTGCTCGGCAACTGGGTCGATCGCCTGTTTGCCGAGAGCGGCGTCGGTACCCTACTCGACCGACTGCAGACGGCGACCGGCGAGACCGTCTTCCTGGGCATCCAGAACGGCGCGGCCGCGCAGTACGTCATGGTGCAACGTGTCAGCGAACCGGACCGGCCCATCATCGCCTCCGGCCTCTACAGGTCGCTGACCCGCTCCGCGCTCGGGCGCGCCCTTCTCATGCCGAAGACGGACGCCGAAATCACCCGACTGCTCCGCCGCAGCAACACGGAATCGGATCGCGCCCATATCGTTGACCCACGGACCTTCCTGCCCCTAATTCGACGTTTCCGTGCCCAGGGCTATGCTGAGACACGCGGCGATTCGGTGCCCGAAAGCTCCGCGATCGCAATGCCCTTCATGTCCCCCACCGACAAGTCGCCCCTCGCCGTCGGTGTAGGAGGCCCGACGGATCGCATCGTCCGCAAGCGAACCCGGATCGCGGACACGCTCCTGCTCTTCTGCAAATCGGCTCAGCTCCATGAGCAACGCCGGACGGCAGCGCCCGCCTAAGGGCACCGGCAACGCCGTCTCCCGATCGAACCTTCGGCCGTCCGGGTTAGCCCCTCTGGCACCGTCCAATTTTGCCTCTATGATCGCCGCCGCCCCGCGGACGGGGCGGATTTCGCGGGAGGGAACGATGGCCAAGGTGGCATTTCTGGGACTGGGCGTGATGGGCTTTCCGATGGCGGGGCATCTCGCCGCCAAGGGCCACGATGTCACGGTCTACAATCGCACCTTCGCCAAGGCCGAGGCCTGGACGCAGAAGCACAAGGGCAAGGCCGCAAAGACGCCGCGCGAGGCCGCGGCCGGCCAGGAGATCGTGTTCTGCTGCGTCGGCAACGACGACGACCTGCGCTCGGTCGTGCTGGGGCCGGACGGCGCGTTTGCCGGCATGGCTGAGGGCACCATCTTCTTCGACAACACCACCGCCTCGGCCGACATCGCGCGCGAGCTCCATGCCGCGGGCCAGAAGCTCGGCATCGACTTCATCGATGCGCCGGTCTCGGGCGGCCAGGCGGGCGCCGAGAACGGCCAGCTCACCGTGATGTGCGGCGGCGATGCCGCGCCGTTCGAGCGCGCCAAGCCGGTGGCCGACGCCTTCTCCAAGGCGGTGACGCTGATCGGACCGTCGGGCGCCGGCCAGATCACCAAGATGATGAACCAGATGTGCATCGCCGGCATCGTGCAGGGCCTCGCCGAGGCGCTGAACCTCGGCCAGCGCGCCGGGCTCGACATGGAGAAGGCGCTGGGCGCCATCTCCAAGGGCGCGGCGCAGAGCTGGCAGATGGAGAATCGCTGGCAGAACATGATCGCCGGCAAGTTCGACTACGGCTTCGCCGTCGACTGGATGCGCAAGGACCTCGGCATCGCCCTGGCCGAGGGCAAGCGCCAGAAGGCCGCCATGCCGCTGGTGGCACTCGTCGACCAGTTCTACGAGCGGGTACAGGCGCGCGGCGGCGGACGCTGGGACACGTCGAGCCTGATCCAGCCGCTGCAAAAGCCGTAGGCGGCGTTTCGTGAGCGGCAACATCAGCGGCGGTTACACGCTGTGGGGGCGGCCGGGCTGGGGCTCGGCCCTCGTGGAGGCGCAGCTCGACTGGTACGGGCTGCCCTTCACCTACGAGCCGGTCGGGGACCTGTTCAAGGACCCTGACGCCAAGGCGAAGCTCGAGAAGGTCAATCCGCTGGCCCAGGTGCCGACGCTCGTCCTGCCCGACGGCAGCGTGATGAGCGAGAGCGCGGCCATCACCCTGCTGCTGGCCGACGTCACGGGCAGCGACTCGCTGGTGCCCGCGCCGGGTGCGAAGGAGCGCGCGGCGTTCCTGCGCTGGCTGGTGTTCCTGGTCGCCAACATCTACCCGACCTTCACCTATGCCGACGATCCGGCACGCTTCGTCTCGGTGAACAATGCGCGCGATCCGTTCCGCGCCGCCACCGACGCCTATGCCCAGCGCCTGTGGCGCCAGGTCGAGAGCGCGGCCGGTGCGCCGTGGTTCCTGGGCGAGCGCTTCTCCGCCCTCGACATCTATATCGGCGTCATGACCCGCTGGCGCCCGCGGCGCGGCTGGTTCGAGACCGAGACGCCCAAGCTCTTCGCCATCGCGCGCAAGGCCGATCAACGGCCGGAACTGAAAGACGTCTGGAGGAGGAACTTCCCGTGAAACGCCCGCTGAAACGCCGCAGCTTCGTCGCGCTGGCGACCACCGGCCTCGCAACGACCGCCCTCGCCGGCACCGCCCGCGCGCAAGGTTCATATCCCGACAAGCCGATCACCATGGTGGTGCCCGCCCCGCCGGGCGGCGGCACGGATCTCGTCGCGCGACTCTATTCCGACCTGCTGAGCCAGGAGCTGGGCGTGCAGGTGATCGTCGACAACAAGGGCGGCGGCAACGGCAATATCGGCACCGCTCTCGTCGCCCGCGCCAAGCCCGACGGCTACACGATCCTGATGCAGTATTCGGCCTACCACTCGGCCAACCCGGCGCTGATCAAGGACCTCAACTGGAAGCCCGACGATTTCGTGGGCGTCGCCATGGGCGCGATGGCGCCGCACGTCATCGTGGTCGCCAAGAAGGTGCCGGTCGACGATCTCAAGAGCTTCATCGCCTACGCCAAGGCCAATCCCGGCAAGCTGAACTATGCCTCTGTAGGCGCGGGTTCGGTGCCGCATCTCGGCGGCGTGCTGCTGAACAAGGCGGCCGGTCTCGACATGGTGCACGTGCCCTACAAGGGGTCGGGACCGGCGACCGCCGACATCGTGGCGGGCCAGGTCGAGGTGCTGATCGTGACGCCGCCCGCCGTGTCCGGCCACATCCGCAATGGCAACGTGAAGGCGCTGGCGCTGGCCAGCGACAAGCGCCTGCCCTCCTTCCCCGACATTCCGACGACGGCGGAAGCCGGCCTGCCGGGCTTCACCCTCGACGGCTGGTTCGCCCTGTTCGCGCCGGCCGGCACGCCGCAGCCGATCGTCGACAAGCTCAACGCCGCGATGGTCAAGATCGGCAAGATGGAAGCCGTCGTCGCCCGCGCCAACCAGCTCGGCACCGTCCTGAAGGACTGGCCCGCCGCCCAGATGGACAGCTTCGCCAAGGGCGAGGTCGAGACCTGGGGCAAGGTGATCCGCGACAACAACATCACCATCGCGCAGTAAGCCCGCCATGACCTGCGTCGGGATCGTGGGCGGGCTAGGCGTCGGCGCCACCGTCCACTACTACGAGCGGATCGCCGCGGCCTGTAAACTCCGCGGCGTCACGCCCGATCTCGTCTTCACCCATGCCGATGTCGATTTCGGGCAGGGGCTGGTACGGGCCGGCAAGCTCGACGAGTTGGCAGCCTATCTCGTGTCGTTCCTCGACCGCATGGCGCGGGCCGGTGCCGGGGTCATGGCGATCCCCGCGGTCACGCCGCACATCGCCATCGACCGGGTGAAGAAGCTCACGACGCTGCCGATCATCGATATCGTCGAAACGCTCGGCGCCGAGCTGCGCGCGCGGAAGATCCGTCGCGTGGCCTTGCTGGGCACGGTCTTCACCATCGAAGGCAGCCTGTGGGGCCAGCTCCAGCGCTACGCGCCCGAGGTCGAGATCGTGAAGCCGCAGTCCGACGAGATCGCCTTCGCCGGCGCCGCCTATCAGCGCATCCTCGACAGCCAGCGCTCGAATGACGCCGACGCCGCGAAGTTACGCGACCTCGCGGCCGAGCTGCAGCGCCGCGACGGCGTCGAGACGATCCTGCTGGCCGGCACCGACCTCACCGTCATGTTCGACGAGACGACGGCGGGCTTTCCCGCGATCGACGTCGCCCGCCTGCACATCGACGCGATCGTCGAGCGGTTGGCGGCTTAAGCCGTTCGGCACACCACCACCTCATCCTGAGGAGCACGCCGAAGGCGTGCGTCTCGAAGGATGAGTAACAAACGTGGTGCTCGTGCCCACCCTTCGAGACGCGCTCTGCGGAGCGCTCCTCAGGGTGAGGTCGTTGTTGTCAAGGCGTTCTAAAACACGTGCCTTACGCCCACGATCTGGCCCAACGACCGGCCGACATGTTCGGCGACCGCCGGCTCCAGCCCCTCCACCTCGATCTCGACGCTCAACGCATCGCCGTCGGCTTGCGCGAAGACGCGCGCCGGCACGAGGCCGCGCTTGGCGATCAGTTCGAGCGCGCGCGGCAGCACGCCGGGGTCGGCGTCCGCTTCGAAGCAGTAACGGACGGCGGAATTGCTACGCTTGAGGGAGAGAACGGCAGACATCGGACGATTCCTTGGACGAAGGACAGGCGAACGCGGCAACGCAACGGTTTGCTGTGCAAACCGCGGTGCTAATTCGCTTTCCAAGGAGGTCCGTGCGGGCCATGGCGTCAGTGTAGCGCGGGAGCCCGCGGCCGCGCTAGGGTCCCGGCAACAAACCCGCCGGGAAGGAAACAAAGATGCGTTCGACACCCATTTACGAGGTGCATGCGGTCAAATACGCCCACCTGCCGCGCAAGGCGTGGGAAGTGCAGATCAATCCCGACCCGCACGACGCCGACTTCCCGATGGACTATTTCGTCTGGGTGGCGATCCCGCTCGACGAGAACGGCCACCGCGCGATCGGCGGCAAGCCGATCGTCATCGACACGGGCTTCAATGCCACGGTGGGCAAGCAGCGCGGCCGCGAGGTGAAGAAGAATCCGGCGGATCTCCTGGCCGAGATCGGGGTCGATGCGAAGGAGGTCGAGGACGTCATCGTCACCCACCTGCACTACGACCATATCGGCAACTGGGACCGCTTCCCCAAGGCGCGATTCCATCTCCAGGACAAGGAGATGAACTTCGCGACCGGCCGGCACATGTGCAAGGGACCGTTCCGCCACGCCTACGAGTGCGAGGACATCGTGGGCATGGTGCGGGCGCTCTACGGCGGCCGGCTGGCCTTCCACGACGGCGACGAGGAACTGCAGCCCGGCATCTCGCTGCACCTGATCGGCGGCCACACCGCGGGCATCCAGTCGGTGCGCATCAACACGCGCAACGGCTGGCTCGTGCTGGCGTCCGACGCCAGCCATTACTTCTGGGGCGTGAACAACGACAAGCTGTTCTCGATCGTCTACTCGGTCGCCGACATGCTGGCGGGCTACGACAAGCTGAAGAAGCTGGCCGAGGGGCGGACAGAGATGGTGATTCCCGGCCACGATGCCGAGGTCACCAGGCGCTACCCGGCCTCGCGCCCCGGCCTCGAAGGCGTAAGCGTCCGTCTCGACTGATTCGCCCGGGAAAGGAAACGCGGTGGCCAGGCTCGTCTTCGGCATGAACCAGTCGCTGGACGGCTATGTCGATCACCTGTCGTTTGGCCCCGGTCCCGCACTCTTCCGCCATTTCATCGCCGAGGCGGAGGCGCAGGCCGGCAGTCTCTATGGCCGGCACGTGTACGAGCTGATGCGGTACTGGGACGACGATCATCCCGACTGGGATGCGGATCGCCACGCCTTCGCGGCGGCGTGGCGGAGGCAGCCGAAATGGGTCGTCTCGCGCTCGCTGGAGTCGGTCGGACCCAACGCCACCCTCATCCGGGGCGATCTGGAGCGCACGATCCAGGAGCTGAAGGCCGGGCGCGACGGCGAGATCGAAGTCGCCGGTCCGACCCTGGCGGGCAGCCTCACCGAGCTGGGCCTGATCGACGAGTACCGGATCTACCTGCATGCGGTCGTGCTGGGGCACGGCACGCCCTATTTCTCCGGCCCCCGGCCGCCGCTCCGCCTCGTAACGCACGACCGGATCGACGGGGACGTGATCCGGTTGAGCTACGTTCCAGCCTGATCGCAGGCCGGCCGGATTCCGGAGCGCCGCCCGTCAGCCCTTGATCTCGACGCCGGCCCACTCCTCCAGCACCTTCGCCACCATGGTGAAGTCGGAGTCCGCCCCGAACCGAGCCTTGGTGACGGCGAGCATCTCGAGCACCGCCGCGCCGACCAGCATGGGCACGCCCATGTTCTGCGCCTCGTCGAGGCAGAGGCGCACGTCCTTGTGCGACAGCGCGGTGGCGAAGCCGAAGTCGAAGGTGCGCGGCAGCACGGCGCGCGGGAACTTGTCCTGGCTGGCGCTGTTGCGGCCGCTCGACACGTTGATGATGTCGATCAGCACCTTCGCATCGAGGCCCGCCTTCACGCCCATCGCCAGCGCCTCGGACGTGGCGACGAGCGCGGTCGCGGCCAGCATGTTGTTGGCGAGCTTGGCGGTCTGCGCGAGGCCGGGCTTCTCACCGGTATGGAAGAGCTTGCCGAAGGTCTTCAGCACCGGCTGCAGCGCCTGGTAGGTCGGCGTCGGGCACGACACCATGACCGCGAGCGTTCCCGCCTGGGCGCCGGTGACGCCGCCGCTCACCGGCGCGTCGACCCAGCCGATGTCGCGCTCGGCCAGCCGGGCCGCGACTTCGCCCGCAACACCGGGGCCGGTGGTCGAGAGATCGATCAGGGTGCGGATCGCCGAGCCGTTGATGATGCCGGCGTTCCCACCCAGGACCACCTCGCGCACGATGGCGGGTGTCGGCAGGCTCATCAGCACGGTCTCGGCGATGGAGGCCACGTCGGCCGGCGACTGGGCGAGCTGCGCGCCGCGCGCCACCAGCGGCCTGGTCGCCTCTTCCGACACGTCGTAGACGCAGAGCCGGTAACCCGCGTCGAGCAGCCGGTGCGCCATCGGCCCGCCCATCCGCCCCACGCCCACGAAACCCAGCAATTGACCCGTCATGTCCATTTCCTCCGGCCCGCGGCCACTCTTTCGTTTTTCTGGTATCGCTACCAGCATATGATCGCCGCGTGGGAGCATCAACGGGCAGGCGAATGAACAGCAAGGCACGGCGGGCCGAGGGCGGCGGCAATCTCAAGATGCGCGACATCGCCCGTCATGCCGGCGTGTCGCCGATGACGGTGTCGCGGGCGCTGCGCGAACCCTCGGCGGTATCGGAGAAGATGCGGCGCAAGGTCGAGGCCGCGGTGCGCGAGTTCGGCTACGTACCGAACCGCATCGCCGGCAGCCTGTCGTCAAACCGCACCAACGTCGTCGGGCTCATCGTCCCCAGCATCCGCAACTCGCTCTATGCCAGTATGATCCAGGCGGCGTCCGACGCGCTGCGCGCCAACGGGCTGCACCTGATGATCGGCGACAGCGGCCACCGGCTCGAGGACGAGGAGGCGCTGGTCGCGGCCTTCCTGGCGCAGCGCGTCTGCGGCCTCATCCTGCACAACACGGTCCACAGCAAGCGGGTGCGCAAGCTGGTCGAGGCGAGCGGCATACCGGTGATTGAGACCGGCAACCTGCCCGACGATCCGCTCGACATGGCGGTCAGCTACTCGAACTTCGAGGCCGCGCGCGCCATGACGCTTCACCTCGCGCGCCTCGGCTACCGCAAGATCGGCTTCGTCACCCTGCCGTTGCGCGACAACGACCGTTCCGAGGAGCGCCGCCGCGGCTACTTCGCGGCGCTGTCCGAACTCGGCCGGCCAGCCGACGGAAGCCTCGTCCTCGAAGCGGCCGGCGGCTTCAGCGAGGGCGCCGATGCGCTGGTGCGGCTGGTGAAGGCGCATCCCGATCTCGATGCCGGCTTCTTCGCGGGCGAAGTGCTGGCGGTGGGGGCGCTGTTCGAGTGCCAGCGTCGCGGCTGGGCCGTTCCGGGGCGCATCGCCATCGCGAGCTTCGACGACGTGGACCTGCTGCGCCACGCGGTTCCCAGCGTGACGACGCTGCGCATTCCCCGGCAGGAGATCGGCAAACGGAGCGCCGAGCTGCTGGTCCGCCGCCTGCAGGGTGCACCCGCCGAACGCGTTCGGGTCGATCTCGGATTCGAAATCGTGCAACGCGAAAGCAGCTGAGGACACAGGCATGCTGAAGGGCAAATGCGCGCTCATCACCGGCTCGACGCAGGGGCTCGGCCAGGCGATGGCGCGGCGGCTCGCCGCCGAGGGCTGCAACATCGTGCTGAACGGCTTCGGCGATCCGGCGCAGATCGAGGCGCGGCGCCGCGCGATCGAGGAGGAGCATGGCGTCCGCGCGCTGCATCATGGCGCCGACCTCGCCGAGCCACGCCAGATCGACGACCTGATCGCGACGGCCGGACGGGAATTCGGCGGCGTCGACATCCTGATCAACAATGCCGTCGTCCGTCATTTCGCGCCGGTCGAGACGTTCCGGCCGGAAGACTGGGATCGGGCGCTGGCGGTGAACCTGTCTTCCGCCTTCCACACGACGCGCCTGGTGCTCGCGGGCATGCGCGACCGCGGCTTCGGCCGGATCATCAACATCTCCTCGGTCTATGGCCTGTTCGGCGGCGTGAACCGGGTCGACTACATCACCACGAAGACGGCGCTGATCGGCTTCACCCGCGCCGTGGCGCTCGAGACGGCGCGCGACAACATCACCTGCAACGCGATCTGCCCGGGCTCCTCGCCCAGCCCGGCGATCGAGCAGCGACTGCAGGAATTCGCGGCCGCCGAAGGGCTGGCCCCCGAGGCGGCGATCGCGAAGTTCATGGCCGGGCGCCAGCCCTCGGGCCGGTTCGTGGCGATGGAGGGCGTGGCCGCGCTGGCCGCCTTCCTGTGCGGCCCCGGCGCCGCCGACATCACCGGGGCGGCCCTGCCGGTCGATGGCGGCTGGAGCGCCAGCTGATCGCTGCGGTTTTTATGGTAGCGGTACCAATGACTCCCTCCTAGAATTTGCACAACAAGGCAAGAACAGGAGGAAACCCATGAGCGTTACGCGTCGACAGTTCGGCCCCGCCGCAGCCTCACTGGCTGCGGTCGCGGCGGCTTCACCGGCCTTCGGGCAACAGACCAGCGAGGTGGTGAAATGGCGTCTCACCTCGAGCTTCCCGAAGAGCCTCGACACGCTCTACGGCGCCTCGCAGACGATCGCGCGGGTCGTAGGCGAAATGACCGAGGGCAAGTTCACGATCACGCCGTACGGCGCCGGCGAAATCGTGCCGGGCCTGCAGGTGCTGGATGCGGTGTCGAACGGCACCGTCGAATGCGGCCACACCTACACCGGCTACTACATCGGCAAGAATCCGAGCTTCGTCTTCGATGGCTCCGTGCCGTTCGGCCTCACCCCGCGCATGCACAATGCCTGGATGATGTTCGGCGACGGCCGGAAGCTGATGGACGAGGTCTATGACGGCTTCAACGTCGTGGCCCTTCCGGCCGGGCAGACCGGCGGCCAGATGTTCGGCTGGTTCCGCAAGGAACTGAAGACCCCGGCCGACTTCTCCGGCCTCAAGATCCGCACCGCCGGCTTCGGCGGCAAGGTCTTCGCCAAGCTCGGCGCCGTGCCGCAGCAGATCGCCGGCGGCGACATCTATCCGGCGATGGAACGCGGCACGCTCGACGCCTGCGAATGGGTCGGGCCCTATGACGACGAGAAGCTCGGCTTCAACAAGGTCGCCAAGTACTATTACACGCCGGGCGTCATGGAGCTGGAGGCGGTCAACCAGCTGATGATCGGCAAGGCCGCCTGGGCGTCCCTGCCGCCGCGCTACCAGGCCATCCTGAAATACGCCTGCAACTATTCGATGACGGAGATGCTGGCCTCCTACGACGCCAAGAATGCCGTGGCCATCGCCCGGCTGGTCGCCGCCGGCACCCAGCTCTCGGTGCTGCCCGACGAGGTGATCAAGGCGCTGCGCGGTGCGCTGGAGGCGGTGCTCGACGAGGAGGCGGCGCAGAACGAGCAGTTCAAGAAGATCCTGGCCAACTGGCGCCAGTTCCGCGCCAACCAGCATCGCTGGTTCTCGATCGCCGACACCCGCGCCGATCTGGCGGTCTTCCGCAGCGACCGCTGACGGCACTCGGTGTCATCCCGAGCGCGAGCGAGGGACCTTTGCGGAGGCCGCGAAAGGTCCCTCGCCTCGTTTGGAATGGCAAGGGTCGCCTAGGCCGCGAGGGCGGCGCGCGACTTGCCGATCATCAGGGCGGCGCGGGCGGCCTCGCGGCCCTTCTCGACGAAGTGCGCGCGGAAGATCGCGTTGTGGTGCTCGGTTTCCTGATAGTGATGCGGCGTCAGCGACACCGAGAGGACCGGCACGCCGGTATCCAGGCCGGCGCGCATCAGCCCGTCCACGACCGCCTGGGCCACGAAGTCGTGGCGGTAGATGCCGCCATCGACCACGAAGGCGGCGGCGGCCACCGCGGCATACTTTCCGGTCGCGGCGAGGTCGCGCGAGAACAGCGGCAGCTCGAAGGCGCCCGGCACGTCGAACACGTCGACCTGCGCGGCGGGAATCAGTTCGAGGAATCCCTCGAGCGCACGGTCGACGATGTCGGCGTGCCACCGGGCTTTGACGAAGGCGTAGCGGGCCTGTGTGTGGTGGGCTTGTGTCACGGCAATCTCCTTTGGCGAACAGACACGTCACCCAAGGCGATCACGCGCGGACCCGCTGCTCTGCGAAAGCAGCGGGACACACGTTCTCTTTCATCCGGACTATGACCGTCGGCTCAGGCCTCGCACCTGATCTGCTTGACCCTTCCTCGCGGAAGGCGCTCGCGGGCTCGCGGCTCGCGCCGCATACCGCCGGTAGGGAATTTCACCCTGCCCTGAGAACATAGAAACTCTAAGGGCAGGGTGCAGAGCTTGCAAACGATCCGAAGGCTATGCGGTCACTTCTTCTCCAGGCCCCACATCGCGAGCGTCGGAGCGAAGACCATGCCGCTCACGTTCGAGCGCACGGCGGTCGGCGAGGTGAACTGGCCGAGCGGCACATGCGTCGGATACTCGAGCACGCGCAGCTGGACCTGCTCGGCGATCTGCTTCTGCTTGGCCGGATCGGATTCGGCGGCATAGGCATCGCGCAGCTTCTCCAGCTCGGCGTCGCACGGCCAGCCGAAGGTCGCCTTCTCGCAGGAAGCGTTGAGGAAGGCGGCGGCGGCCGGGTTGATCACGTCGACCGCGCCCCACGAGGTGAAGAAGACGTTCCAGCCGCCGGCGCTGGGCGCATCCTTCTTGGCGCGCCGCGCGACCAGCGTCTGCCAGTCCATCGGCTGCAGGTCGACCTTGAAGCCGGCCTTCTCGAGCTGCGGCTTGGCCACGGTCGCGAGGTTGTTGTGGCCGGCCACGTCGGTCTGGTGGAGCATCACCACCGGCGTGCCGTCGTAGCCCGCCTCCTGCAGGAGCTGCTTGGCCTTGGCGGCGTTGCCGGAGAGCTTGTCCTCCCAGCCCTTGGTCGATTCCAGCGGCGAGCCGCAGGGGAACAGCGAGTTGCAGACCTTGTAGTATTCCGGGTCGCCGACATTGGCGTCGAGGAACGCCTTCTGGTCGAGCGCGTAGAGCGCGGCCAGCCGCACCTTGGCGTTGTCGAACGGCTTGTGCAGCACGTTGAAGCGCATCGTGTACTGGCGGCCGGCCTTGTTGCCGACATAGACGGTGACGTTCTTATCGGCCTTCAGGAGCGGCAACAGGTCGGCCGGCACGATCTCGACGAGGTCGATCTCGCCGCCCAGCAGCGCATTGACCTGGGTCTGCGTGTCGGGGATCCACAGCCATTCGATGCGATCGACCTTCGGCACCTTAGCGCCGGCGAAGCCCGACGCCGGCTCGGGGCGCGGCTTGTACTTCGGGTTCTTGACGTAGACAGCCTTCTCCCCGGGCTTCCACTCGTCTTTCTTGAAGATGAACGGGCCGGAGCCGGTGGCATCGGTGATCTGGCTGTTGGGATCGGTCGCGGCGACCGACTTCGGCATCATGAACGGCACGTTCGAGCCCGGCTTGCCCAGCGAATAGAGCAGCAGACCATAGGGCTGCTTCAGCACGAACTTGATGGTCTTGGCGTCCGGCGCCGAAAGGTCCGACGTCACCGCCATCAGCTTCTGGCCCATCGCATCGCGCGCGCCCCAGCGCTTGATCGAGGCGACGCAATCCTCCGCCGTGACCGGCTTGCCGTCGTGCCATTCCAGCCCGTCGCGCAGGGTCAGCGTGTAGGTCAGCTTGTCGGGCGAGACCTCCCACTTGTCGACCATCTGCGGCTTGACCTCGAGCTTGTCGTCGACCGCGAACAGCGTGTCGTAGACCATGTAGCCGTGGTTGGTGGTGATCAACGCCGAGGTCCAGACCGGATCGATGATCTTGAGATCCGAATGCAGCGCCGCCTTGAGCGTGGTCTGCGCCGAGGCGGTCGCGGGCACGACCAGCGGCATCACCGCGGCGGCGGCGAGCACGCCCATGAAACGACGACCGAACTTCATCATGGAAACTCCTTGAACTCTTGGCCTTCCCCGTAGGGCGCAAGGTATAGAGCCGCAGCACGCGGCGCGCGACAGGCGAAATGCCCGCGCCGGGCGCCGAACGATCAGTCGCCCTGCGCGACCTCGAGCAGCGTCTGCCAGTCGACGAACTTCACCCGCGGCCGGCCCTGAGCGGCGCCGGCGGCGACTTCGGCCTTGTCGATGCGGCGCCAGCCCTCGGCGTCGACGCACAGCGGCATGATGTCGGGGCCGCTCTTGAGGTCGCGATCCTCGAGGAAGTCGATCACTTCCTTGGCGACGGCGTGGCTGTCGGCGCGATTGGTCGGGATGGTGCCGCTGGGGCCGCGGCGCGCCCAGCCGACCGGGAACACGTTCTCGGCCTGCGGGAAGGGCTCGCCGGTATAGCCGATGCAGGTCACGACCAGGTCGGCGGCCAGGGTGCCCGTCGAGAGTTCGATCTCTCCCGGACGGATCGCTTTGGGCGTCTCGTGAAAGCGGAAATGCACCGTCACCGGCTTGTCGCCCGGTGTCTGCGCGGCGTAGCGCTTCAGCGTCTCGATGTTCTTCGCCTTGCGCAGGCGCTCCGGCGTCGGGTCGGATGCCGGCGCCTCGGCCGTCAGAACGCTCGCATCGGCGACCGCGACGGCGCGCGCCAGGCGGCCCATCTCGGCCAGTTCGTTGGTGGTGAAGGAGGCCTGTTCGGCGCCGCGCCGGCCGATAACATGGATGTCCGTGAGGGGCGCCGCTGCGATCGCCTCGCCCGCCTCGGGCAGGATGTCGGACTTGGTCATTTCCTCAGGCGTCTTGGCCAGCAGGCGCGCCACGTCGAGCGCCACGTTGCCGTTGCCGATCACCGCCACGGATTTCACGCCCGAGAGATCGGGGCCGGTCCGGAAGTCGGGATGGCCGTTCAGCCAGGCGACGAACCGCCACGAGCCCCAGACATGCGGCAGATCCTCGCC
Source organism: uncultured Reyranella sp. (assembly GCF_945957355.1). Taxonomy (GTDB): domain Bacteria; phylum Pseudomonadota; class Alphaproteobacteria; order Reyranellales; family Reyranellaceae; genus Reyranella. The sequence continues at coordinate 145,082 of NZ_CAMFKM010000001.1, forward strand.
GGGAATGCCGAGCTTGCGGTCGACCACCATGCCGGTGGCGACGATCACCGCATCGTAGGACTGGATGACCTCGTGCCACGACAGGTCGCGGCCGATCTCGATGTTGCCGGCGAAGCGCAAATCGGGCTGGGCGAGCAGCCGGTCGAACTGGCGGACCACGGCCTTGGTACCTTGGTGATCGGGAGCGACGCCCGCCCGCACCAGGCCGAACGGCGTCGGCAGGCGGTCGATGACGTCGATGCGGAGGTCGGGACGGCCGCGCAGCAGCCCATCCGCGGCGTAGAAGCCGGAAGGTCCGGCGCCGACGATGGCAACCCTGTGAGTCATGGCGGCCCGCTTAGCATATGATGGGGGCATGGCTAAATACGCAAAACTCAAACAGCTCGGGCATGAGACGCCCCTCCCCGCCTCGCCCGCCGAGGCCGTCCTCGAGACGGTGCCCAATCCGCACCCGGGCACGCTCTATCTTGCACGCTTCACGCAGCCGGAATTCACCTCGCTCTGCCCGGTGACCGGCCAGCCCGATTTCGCGCATCTGGTGATCGACTACGTGCCCCGCGCAAAACTGGTCGAGAGCAAGTCGCTGAAGCTCTACCTCAACAGCTTCCGCAACGAGGCCGCCTTCCACGAGGATTGCACTGTCGGCATCGGCAAGCGGCTGGTGAAGGAGCTTGCGCCGCGCTGGCTCCGGATCGCGGGCTACTGGTATCCGCGCGGCGGCATGCCGATCGACGTGTTCTGGCAGACCGCCGCGCCGCCCAAGGGCCTGTGGCTTCCCGAGACCGGCGTGGCGCCCTATCGCGGCCGGGGTTGATGGCGAAGCTGCCGCCCCGTCCGAAGCGGCCCCCGAAGCCGGCAACGCCGCGCGAGCTGCGCGACGCGATTGCCGCCAAGGCGCTGGAACTGGGCTTCGACGCGGTGGCCTTCGCGCCCGCCCAGCTTTCGCCCGAGGCGCGGCAGGTGCGGCGGGAACGGATGGAAGCGTTCCTGGCGCGCGGCTACCAGGGCGACATGGGCTGGCTGGTCGAGCGCGCCGAGCAGCGCATCGACCCGGCCGGCCTGTGGCCCGAGGCGCGCACGCTCGTGTCGGTCGCGCTCAACTACGGGCCGGCCGGCGACCCGCGTTTCGTGCAGGAAGAGCGCGAGCGCGGCGCCGTCTCGGTCTATGCGCAGGGCCGCGACTATCACGACGTGATGAAGAGCCGGCTGAAGCAGCTCGGCCGCTTCATCTGGGACACCTATCACGAGAGCCTGAAGGTGTTCGTCGATACCGCGCCGCTGATGGAGAAGCTCGCCGCGCAGCAGGCGGGCCATGGCTGGCAGGGCAAGCACACCAACCTCGTGTCGCGCCGCTTCGGCTCGTGGCTGTTCCTGGGCGAACTGCTGCTGTCGACCGAACTGCCACCCGACGAAGCCGAGACCGACCATTGCGGCCAGTGCCGCGCCTGCCTCGACGCCTGCCCGACCAATGCCTTTCCCGCGCCCTACCAGCTCGATGCGCGGCGCTGCATCTCCTATCTCACCATCGAGCATGCCGGCCCGATCGATCGCGAATTCCGGACGGCGCTGGGCAACCGCATCTATGGCTGCGACGACTGCCTTGCCGCCTGCCCGTGGAACAAGTTCGCCCGCCGGTCGCACGAAGCCGCCTTCACGCCGCGCGCCGAGCTGCAGGCGCCTCTTCTGTCGGAACTGGCGACTCTCGACGACGCGACCTTCCGCACGCGCTTCTCGGGCACGGCGGTGAAGCGCATCGGCCGCGACCGCTTCCTGCGCAACGTCGCCTATGCGCTGGGCAATAGCGGCACACCGTCTGAATCGTTGCCGGCCGTCGAACGCCTGCTGCAGGACGACTCACCGCTGGTGCGAGGCGCCGCCGTCTGGGCGTTGTCGCAACTGGCGCCGGACGAGATTGCGCGGCGCGGGCAAACGGCCGAAGACTCCGATGCCGGTGTCCGCGTCGAATGGGCAGAGGCGCTCCGGCAGGGAGTGAAACAATGACTTTCAAGAGACGGGCGATGATCGCCGGCGCAGCCTTCCTGCTGGCGGCAGGCCCTGCCATGGCGCAGCAGCCGAATTCGCCCGCGCGCATCGCCGAGATACTCGCGAGCCCGGACCGCAGCGCCGCCGACCGCACCAACGACCAGCGCCGCAAGCCCGCCGACATGCTGGCCTTCATCGCCATCGTGCCGGGCAGCACCGCGCTCGATCTCAGCGCCGGCGGCGGTTACACGACAGAACTGCTCGCCCGCTCGATCGGGCCCACGGGTGCGGTCTATGGCCAGAGCCGACCGCCGCGCGACCCGAGCCAGCCGGCGCCGCGGCCTGCCGCGCCGGAAGGCAATGCCAACCCGACCGCCGCGCCGGTGGCCGCACCGGCGACGCCGCCCGCGCCGCCGCGTCCCTCGCCCGTGGCGCTGGCGGATCGCAGCGAGAAGATGAAGGCGGCCGGCGTCGCCGCCGCACCGATCACGGCGCTGTCGCGACCCTTCGAGGATCCGCTGCCGGCCGAGCTCGCAAACGGCCGCTTCGATCTCGTCACCCTGATGTTCAACTATCACGACCTCGGTTTCCTGGGCGTCGACCGCGCGAAGATGAACGCGGCTGCCTTCAAGGCGCTGAAGCCCGGTGGCTTCTACGTCATCGCCGACCATTCGGGCCGCCCGGGCACCGGCATCTCCGAGTCAGGCACCCTGCACCGCATCGAGGAGGCGTTCCTGCGCAAGGAGGTCGAGGCGGCAGGCTTCAAGCTGGTCGCCGAGGGCAACTTCCTGCGCAATCCCAACGACCCGCGCGACAAGAACACACCCGACCCGCCGCAGCCCAAGGACGAGTTCGTCCTGAAGTTCGTGAAGCCCTAACGCCGCTCTCTGAAGAAGCTGCGCAGCAGCTCGCCCGCCTCGCGTTCGCCGACACCGGGATAGAGGTCGGGCCGGTGGTGGCAGGTCGGCTGGTCGAAGATGCGCGGGCCCTGCTCGATGCCGCCGCCCTTGGGATCGGCCGCACCCCAGTAGACGCGCCGCAGCCGCGCGAAGGAAATCGCCTGGGCGCACATCGGGCACGGTTCCAGCGTGACGTAGAGGTCGCAGCCGACCAGGCGCGGCGAGCCCAGCGTGGCCGCGGCGGCGCGGATCGCCAGCAGTTCGGCATGCGCAGTCGGGTCCTTCAACGCCTCGGTGCGGTTGCCGGCCTCGGCCAGCACCGCACCGTCGGGCCCGACGATCACGCAGCCGATCGGCACCTCGCCGCGCGCGCCGGCGGCGCGGGCGGCTGCGAGGGCCTTGTCCATGGGGGTGGGCTTCGAGTCGTCCGGCATCGTGCGCGCACTGTAGCGCACGGCGGCGCGCGCGCGTATCTTGGCCCGCATGCCCCGTCCCCTGATCGGAGTCACCCTGGATGCTGAAAAGCCAGGCGGATACTCCAAGTTTCCCTGGTATGCGCTGCGCCAGAACTACCTCGACGCGATCGACGCGGCGGGTGGTCTGGCAATCGCGCTGCCGCACGAGCCCGACCGGGTCGTCGACTATCTGGAGCGCATCGACGCGCTGGTGGTGACCGGCGGCGCCTTCGACGTCGACCCCTCCTACTATGGCGGCGGCGCGCGGCATTCGACCGTGGTCACCAAGGACCGCCGCACCGCCTTCGAGTTCGGCGTGACCAAGGGAGCGCTCGCGCAGAACAAGCCGGTGCTGGGCATCTGCGGCGGCCAGCAGCTGTTGCACGTCGTGCTGGGCGGCAAGCTGATCCAGCACATTCCCGACGCCATCGAGGACGCGCTGGCGCACGAGCAGCCCAACCCGCGTGACCAGCCCGGCCATGTCGTCAAGGTGGCGAAGGGCACGCAGCTGCACGGCATCGTCGGCGCCGAGGAACTGCAGGTGAACAGCGCCCATCATCAGGCCGCCGCCGACCAGCCGGAAGGCATCGTCGTCAACGCCACCGCACCGGACGGCGTCATCGAGGGCATCGAGGCGCCGGCCTACCGCTTCTGCATCGGCGTGCAGTGGCATCCCGAATTCCATATCTCCGAAGGCGACGCGAAATTGTTCCGCGCCTTCCTGGGAGCGGCGGCGGCAAAGTGAGCGAACAACCCGTCAAGGAAGGCGAGCGCATCGCCAAGCGCCTGGCGCGCGCGGGCCTGTGCTCGCGCCGCGATGCCGAACGCTGGATCGCGGAAGGTCGCGTGAAGGTCGACGGCAAGGTGCTGGAGACACCGGCCTGCGTCGTCACCGACCGGAGCGTGATCGAGGTCGACGGCAAGCCCCTGCCCGCCGCCGACCGCGCGCGCATGTGGCGCTACCACAAGCCACCGAGCGAGATGGTGACGGCGCGCGATCCCGAGGGACGCCGCACCATCTTCGAGTCGCTGCCCAAGGGCATGCCGAGGGTCGTCACCGTCGGCCGCCTCGACTACTTCTCGGAAGGGCTGCTGCTGCTGACCAACGATGGCGGCCTCGCCCGGAAACTCGAACTGCCGGCCAACGGCTGGACGCGCCGCTACCGCGCCCGCGTGCACGGCACTGTCGACGAGGCAAAACTGGCCGAGCTGGCCAACGGCATCACCATCGAGGGCGTGCGCTACGGTTCCATCCAGGCGAGCCTCGACCGCCAGCAGCGCTCCAACGCCTGGATCGACATCGCGCTGACCGAAGGCAAGAACCGCGAGGTGCGCCGCGTGCTGGCCCATCTCGACCTGCCGGTGGTGCGCCTGATCCGCGTCGCCTTCGGGCCGTTCCATCTGGGCGAGCTGGAGCGCGGCCAGGTCGACGAGGTTCCGCCGCAGGCGCTCGAGAACCTGCTGGGCGTGAAGCGGCCGCCCCGCAAGGAAGGCTGGGCCAAGCCCAAGCCGAAACCCACGCCGCCCCACGCCAAGCGCCGGCGGGCCTGATGATCCGGATCATCGGCGGCAAGCACCGCGGCCGCATGCTCGAAACACCGCCGGGCGATGCGACCCGGCCCACCGCGAACCGCGCCCGCGAGTCGTTGTTCAACATCCTGGTCCACGCGCGCTGGCGCGACGACGGGGACGGCGGTACCTCGCCACTGATCGATGCCCGCGTGCTCGATGCCTATGCCGGTTCTGGCGCGCTGGGCCTGGAAGCCCTGTCGCGCGGCGCGGCCCACGTCACCTTCCTTGACAACGATGCCGCCGCGGTCAAGGCGATCGGCGAGAACCTGCGCAAGCTCGGCGAGACCGGCGCGGCCAAGGTGGTGCGCGCCGATGCGACGCGGCCGCCGCCGTCGCGCGAGGCCTGCGACCTCGTCTTCCTCGATCCGCCCTATCGCTCGGGCCAGGCGCCTGCCGCGATCACCGCGCTTGCGGGCGCCGGCTGGATGACGCCGGGCTGCATCGTCACCGTCGAACTCGCGCACAACGAAGACCTGTTGCCGCCGGATGGCTTCGAAGCGATCGACGAGCGCCGCTACGGCGCGGCGAAGATCGTGATCCTCAAGCGGATATCGTGAAGCTCCCCTCATGAAACTTGTTGCGCCCCTCTACATGCTGCGGCACGGCGAGACGGCGTGGAACACCGAGCGCCGCATGCAGGGCCACAAGAACTCCGACCTGACGGCGCGCGGGCGGGTCCAGGCCTTGGCGATGGGCCGCACACTGAAAGCCGAACTCGATCGCGAGCCCGGCCCGACGATCTTCCTGCGCAGCCCGCTCGGCCGCACCCGCGAGACGTCGGAAATCATTGGCCAGGAACTCGGGCTCCCCTCCTCTGAATGGCGCGAGGACATGCGGCTCGCCGAGCTGTCCTACGGCAGCTGGGAAGGCTTCTCCTGGGCCGAGATCGAGATCGATAACCCGACGGCGCTCGCCGACTGGCGCGCCGACCCGCACGGCTACTGCCCGCCCGGCGGCGAGACGCATCTCGACCTTCGCCGCCGCTGCGAAGCGGTGCTGACCGAAATCGCGGCGTCCGGGGTGCGCACCGTCGTGGTAAGTCATGGCGTCAGCGGCGCCGTCGTTCGAGGCCTCAACCTCGGCCTCGATGCACGCGCCATGTTCGTTCTTGAGAAACCGCAGGACGCCTTCTTCCGCCTGCTCGCCGGAAGCGAGGAACGCATCACCTGCGACCTGTGACCGTAACGGTGCGCCGGCTATAAGCGCCGGCATGAACGACGCGCAGGGCGGGACGACGGAACGAGGCGGCAGGACGACGTGGAGCGAGGAAGCCCGCGCGACCCTGCTGCTCGCCTGGCCGCTCATCCTCACCAATCTCGCGCAGACGCTGATGACGGCGACCGACGTGGTGATGATGGGATGGCTCGGCCCCGATGCGCTGGCCGCGGGCGCGCTGGGATCCAACCTCTATTTCGCGACCATGATCTTCGGCCTCGGTCTCACCACGGCCACCGCGCCGATGATCGCGCGTGAGCTCGGCCGCAAGGGCCACTCTGTGCGCGACGTGCGCCGCACAGTGCGTCAGGGCCTGTGGATGGCCGTGGGCTTCACGGTGCCGATCTGGATCGTGCTGTGGCAGAGCGAGGCCATCCTGCTGGCGATGGGCCAGGAGCCGGCGCTCGCGAAATCCGCAGCGGATTATGTGCGGGCACTGCAATGGTCGCTGCTGCCGTTCTTCTTCTTCCTCGTACTGCGGTCCTTCGTGTCGGCGCTGGAGCGGCCGCTGTGGGCGCTCGCCGCGGGCATCGCCGGTGTCGTCGCGAACGCCGCGATGGCGTGGGTGCTGATCTTCGGCCATCTCGGATTCCCGAAGCTCGGGCTGGTCGGCGCGGGCTATGCCACGACCTTCGCCGACACGCTGATGTTCGCGATGATGGCAGCCGTCGTGCTCGCCGACCGCAAGTTCCGCCGCTATCACCTGTTCGGCCGCTTCTGGCGCGCCGACTGGCCGCGCTTCCGCGAGCTCGGGCATCTCGGCCTGCCGATCGGCGCGACGCTGGTCTTCGAGGTCGCCGTCTTCAACGGCGCGACCTTCCTGATGGGACTGATCGGCGCCGCGGCGCTGGCCGCGCATTCGATCGCCATGCAGCTCGCCTCGCTTTCCTTCATGGTGCCGCTCGGGCTCGCGCAAGCCGCGACCGTGCGCGTCGGCCGGGCCTTCGGCGGGCACGACAGGGAAGGAGTTCGCCGTGCCGGCTGGACCGCCTACGTGATGGGTGTGGGCTTCATGGCGCTGACGGCGCTGGCGATGATCGTGGCACCGCGCACCCTGGTCGGTCTGTTCCTCGATCTCGACACGCCGACCAATCTGCCCGTGATCGAACTGGCGGTGAGCTTCCTGATGGTCGCGGCCCTGTTCCAGGTGGCCGACGGCGGCCAGGCGGTGGCCGCCGGCATGCTGCGTGGTCTGCACGACACGCGCGTACCCATGGTCTATGCAGGCATCGGCTACTGGGGCATCGGCCTTCTGCTGGGCGTGGGGCTCGCCTTCCAGGGCGGGCTGGCCGGCTTCGGCCTGTGGATCGGCCTCGCCACCGGCCTCACCGTCGTGGCGTTGCTGCTGCTCGTGCGCTGGCTGCGCCGCGAACGGCTGGGCCTCGTCAGCTTCGCGTGAGCCGCGCCGTCCGCCGGCAACCGCTGGTCTCGCTGACGACCAGGCTCTGGCCATCGCCGCGGGCGGTGAGCTGCACGCGGCGGTGATCGGGACCCTTCACCGAGGCGAGGCTCAGGAGGTTGAAGGGCGCCCCCACCTTGGCCACGCCGTGGATCTGCCACAGGCCGGGGCCCGGCGGCGGCGGCGCCGACTTGTTCGGATTGGGCACCGGGCCGCGCGCCGTGGTGTCGTAGGCCGAACCATCGACGAAGCCGGATTCGATCGTGAGCACGTAATCGAGCGGCGCATTGCACGAGCCGCCGTCGCTGGTGCCACGCCACGTGCCGTCGAGCGGCGAGGCCGGCGCGGGCGTCGGCGTCGCGCCGAGCGGCGCAGCGGACGGGGGCGCCGGCGCGCGGGTCTGGGCCGAGGCGCCCGAAACGGCGGCACAGGCGATCAGGAGCAGTGCGCAAAACTTCTTCATCGTCTTCCGAACAGCCGCTCGATGTCGGCCAGTTTGAGTTCGACGTAGGTCGGTCGGCCATGATTGCACTGGCCGGAGTGCGGTGTCGCCTCCATCTGCCGCAGCAGCGCGTTCATCTCCTCGACCGTGAGGCGGCGGCCGGCCCGCACCGAGGTGTGGCAGGCGAGCGTGCCGCAGACTTCCTCGACCTTCTCCTTCAGCGACAGATGATCACCCATCTCGGCGAGTTCGTCGGCCAGGTCTCGCACCAGGCCCTGGATGTCGACCTCGCCCAGCACGGCGGGCGTCTCGCGCACCACCACCGCACCGAGACCGAACGGCTCCAGCACCAGGCCCATGTCGGCAAGTTCCGCAGCCCGTTGCGTGAGGCGCCGCGCACCGTCCTCGCCGATCTCCACGACTTCCGGCAGCAACAGTGCCTGCCGCTTCACGCCCTCGGCCTCGAGCTGGGTCTTCAATCGCTCGTGCACCAGCCGCTCGTGCGCGGCATGCTGGTCGACGATCACCACGCCCTGGTCGGTCTGGGCCACGATGTAGGTCTCGTGAAGCTGCGCCCGCGCCACGCCCAGCGGATAGTTGCCGGGCGCGATGTTCGCAGGCTGCTCCTCGACCCTTGCCGACAGGCCGTCGAGCGGCGCCATGAACTGCATCGCCGATTCGGCAAGGCCGCGCGGCACGGACGAGTAGCCGCCACCGTTGCTGTATCCACCCCCCATGGGAAGCGGCGTCGTGAAGCCCGTATGGGGGCGAATCGCCCCAAGCGCTGCATCCGACACGGTCGTGCTGGCGCGATGGCCGGCGGCCGACAGCGCGGTGCGCAGCGCGCCCACGATCATGCCGCGCACGATGCCGGCGTCGCGGAAACGGACCTCGGTCTTGGCGGGATGGACGTTGACGTCGACCATCTCGGTCGGCGCCTCGAGGAACAGCGCCACCATTGGATGGCGGTCCCGCGCCAGGAAGTCCTGGTAGGCGCCGCGCACCGCGCCGGCCAGCAGCTTGTCGCGCACCGGGCGGCCATTGACGAAGAGATACTGGTGCTGGCCGGTCGGCCGGTTGAGCGTCGGCAGGCCGGCGAAGCCGGTGAGCCGGAAGCCCTCGCGGTTGGCGTCGATCGCCACGGCATTGTCGGCGAACTCGCGGCCCATGATGGCGCCCAACCGCTCCAGCCGCGCGGCATCGCCCGACAGGAGAGAGGGGTTCGCCGCCGCGAGGTCGATCAGCGCGCGCTCCTCGCTCTCCAGCCGGAAGGCGACCTCGGGATGGGCCATCGCGAGCCGTCGCATCGCATCGGCGACATGGCCCGACTCGGTGCGCGGCTCCTTCAGGAACTTGAGGCGTGCCGGCGTCGCGAAGAACAGCTCGCGCACTTCCACCCTCGTGCCCTGCGGATGCGCCGCGGGCCGCGGCTCACCCTTGGCGCCGCCGTCGATCTCGAGGCTCCAGGCGGTGTCCGCGCCGGCCGGGCGCGAGGTGATGGTGAACCGGCTGACCGAGGCAATCGAGGGCAGCGCCTCGCCGCGGAAGCCGAGCGTGCGGATGTCGGTCAGGTCGTCGTCGGGCAGCTTCGAGGTGCAGTGCCGCTCGACCGCGAGACGCAGCTCGTCGGGCGACATGCCAACGCCGTCGTCGACCACGGAGATGAAGGTGCGACCGCCCTCCTTCAGGGTGACCGCGATGCGGCGCGCGCCGGCATCGAGCGCGTTCTCGACCAGCTCCTTCACCGCACTGGCCGGGCGCTCGACCACCTCGCCGGCAGCGATACGGTTGACGAGCGTCGAGGGCAGGCGACGCAGGGTTCGGGAGGCGCTCATGGCGCCGTCATTTTAGGACCGATGTCCTGTGGAAGATACGCGCGCGGCGAGATACTGGCGGGTGAGGATCTTGCCCTCCTCCACCGCCGGCTGATCGAAGGCGTCGACCCCCAGCAGATGGGCGGCGAACATCGTCTCGAGCATGTAATGCATCATCAGCGCGCCCATCACCCTTTCGTCGAGTGTGGCGATTCGCATGACGCGCGTCGGCCGGCCGTTGTTTGCCAGGGTGGCGGCGGTGGCCTCGGCTTCGGCCAGCAGCAGGTCGCCCAGGGAATGGTTCTCGAGATAGCCCAGCGACTTGTCGCCCCCCAGCGCCTCGGGAGCGATCGTCCGGCCCTTCCCCGCCGTGTCGAGGATCAGCACGGTGAACATCTTGTCCGCCGGGCCGCCGAGATAAAGCTGGAGCTGGCTGTGCTGGTCGACCGTACCCATCGCCCGCACCGGCGTCGTGCCGTTGCCGCCCTTGCCCAGGCTCTCGGCCCAGAGCTGGCGATACCAGAAGCCGAAATAGCCGAGGCGATCGCAATAGGGCATGAGCACCGTGGTGCCGATGCCGCGTTCCCTGGCGAGCCCGACCGACAGCGCCGCGCCGACAGCCGGCGGCAGATCGCCGGCATCGCTCGCCTCGAGGACCGGATCGAGCACGCTCGCCGCGCCTTCGCGCACCGCACCGACATCGAGGCCGGCGATCATCGCGGGCAGCAGGCCGACCAGCGACAAGACCGAGAAGCGGCCACCCACCCGGGGATCGTGATCGAGGATCGGGCAGCCGATGCGGCCGGCCAGGCGGCTGAGTGCATTGTCGCTGGGCTCGGTGATCGCGATGACATGTTCGGCGAGCCTGTCCTTGCCGACCCTGGCCTCGAACTCCGGCAGCAGGGTCAGGAACTGGGTCAGCGTCTCGGCCGTGGTGCCGGACTTCGAGATGACGATCAGGCCGGTGCGCGCGAGCGGCAGGCGGGCGGCCAGTTCCGTGAAGGTCGACGGATCGACATTGTCCATGAACCACAGTTTCGGGTGACCCTGCAGAGGCCCGAACCCCTGGTCCTTCAGAGCGACGAGGGTCTGGCCGCCGAGGCTCGAGCCGCCGGTGCCCAGCACGATCACATGCTCGAACTTCGCGAATCGCGCGGCGTGCGGCTTCAGGAGCGCGAGATCGTCGCGCGTGCCGGGCAGGCTGAGCAGCGGCAACGTACCGTCGGCCTTCCACTGCCGGAACTTGTCTAGGGCCTTGCTGGCGTTCGCGATTTCGCGATCGAGTGCGGCGCGATGCAGTCCCTGCTTGCCGACCTTGCTTTCGAGCGCATCGTCGATCACGTGGCTGTAGAACATGAGAAACCGATCCTCAGGGTTCGGGTGTGACACCGACAGGCCGGCCGACCACCACGGTGGTCAGCGCCTCGTCGCGCAGCAGGCGCCGCGCGACCTTGCGGACATCGTCCAGCTTGACCGCGGCGATCAGCGCCGCACGCCGCGTCAGGTGATCGGGCGACAGGCCGTCGATCTGCATCGAATGCAGCAGGCCCGCGATCGATCCCGACGAATCGAGCGACAGCGCCAGGGCGCCCGTCAGGTAGGTCCTGGCGTCGGTCAGCTCGGCCTCGGTGATGCCCTCGTTGCGCATCCGGCCCATCTCGGCACGGATCACCTTGATGGCCTCGGCGACTCTCTCGTTGGCGCTGCCGGTCGACATCACCAGCAGCGAGGCGCGCTTGTAGGTGCGCAGGCCGCTCGACACGCTGTAGGCCAGGCCGCGCTTCTCGCGCACCTCGTTGAACAGCCGCGACTGCTGTCCGCCGCCGCCCAGCACATGGTTCATCACCAGCGCCGCGTACCAGTCGGGATCGTCGCGCGGGATGCCGGGCAGCGCCATCAGCGCCGAACTCTGCGGCACCGGCCGCTCGACGACGACGACACGCGGCTTGGTCGGCGGCACCCATTGCGGCGGCAGCGCCGGCGGCGTGCCGGTGGGCAGCAGGCCGAAAGACCGGTCGAGCTGACGCGCCAGCTCGGCCTCGCTGATATCGCCGACCGCGGCGACGATCAGGCTGTTGCGCAGCAACAATTCCCCGGCCCGCTTCTTCAGGAGGTCCGGCGTCGCGGCCGCCAGCCCCTCGGGCGTACCGTCGGGATCGGCGGCATAGGGATGGCCGGCGAACAGCGTCTCCATCAGGGTGCGGCTCGCCACCGAGCCCGGACGCTGGGCCGCCTGGTTGATGCCGGCAATCGTCTGCGCCCGGCGCTGCGCCACCATGTCGGGATCGAAACGCGGCGCGGTCAGCGCGAGCCGCAGCAGTTCGAAGCCCTCGTCACGATTGGCCGACAGGACGCGCAGCGAACCGGTCAGCCGGTCGAGCGAGGCGTTGAAGCCCAGCGACGCCGCGGCGTCCTCCTGGCGCTGGCGGAAAACCTGTGCATCCAGCGGCCCCGCGCCGTCGGTCAGCAGGCCCGCCATCAGGTCGGTGATGCCGGCCTGCCCCGCCGGATCCGTGGCGGTGCCGCCGGAGAATGAAAACGACAGCGCCACGATGGGCGTGCTCTTGTCCTCGACCAGCCACGCCTTGATGCCGAGCGGCGTCGTGATCTCCTTGATCTCGATCGCGCCCGCCACCGCGGGCAGCAGGGCGAACAGGCCGGCGAGTGCGGCCGCGAGGAGACGCAGCGGCTTCACCGGCTGCCTTCGGCGGGCGTGAGCAATGCCGTGACGGCGCCCTCGTCGCGCCAGACATGCCGGGCGGCGTCCAGCACCTCGGCCGGCGTGACGGCGGAAATACGCTGTGGCCAGGCGTCGATGTCGGCCATTGTGCTCCCGGTGCTCAGCGCCGTGCCATAGATGCGCGGGCCGCTCGCCAGCGAATCCTGCGAGTAGATGGCGGCGGCCAGGAGCTGGTTCTGCGCACGCTCGACCTCCCCGGCCGTGACGCCGCCGTCGAGCAGCTTCTTCATCTCGCCCGTCACCGCCTCCTCGACGGCGTTGAGGCTGGTCGACTTGGCGGGATGCACGCCGATGTCGAACGAGGTGAGGCCGAGACTCGACGGGCCGTACGAGGCCCAGGCCGACAGTGCGGTCTTGCGCTCCTCCACCAGCACCCGGGACAGGCGGCTGGTCTCGGTACCGCCGAACAGCCGGGCCAGCACCTGCAGCGCATAGGCATACTTCGTATCGCCGACCTTGTAGGACGGCGCCAGCCAGAGCCGCGACCAGCGCGGCTCGACGACCCGTGCGTCGGCTCGGATCACCTTCTGCGGCAGGTCGGTGCCGCCCTGCGAGGGACGGAGGCGTGGCTCGATCTTGCGGCTGGCGATCGGGCCGTAATACCGCTCCGCCAGCTTGCGCACCTGCTCCGTCGTGGTGTCGCCGGCGACGATCAGGACGGCGTTGTTGGGTGCGTAATGGCGACGATAGAAGCCCGCGAGGTCGTTGACGCCCAGCCGCTTGATGTCGTCGACATAGCCGATGACCGGCATGGCATAGGGCTTATGCCGGCCGTAGAGCTGTTCGCGCACCGCCTCGTCGAGCAGCGACGCCGGCACGTTGTCGGTGCGCATGCGGCGTTCCTCGAGGATGACCTGCCGCTCGGGCACGATCTCGCGCTCGGTGATGTGCACGCCGGTCATGCGGTCGGCTTCCATGCGCATCACCAGATCGAGCCGTTCGGCCGCGATGGTCTGATGGTAGCCCGTCGAATCGAAGGTGGTGTAGGCGTTGTCGCGGCCGCCATTGCGCGAGACGATGCGCGAGAACTCGCCGCTGGGCACCTTGTCGGTGCCCTTGAACATCATGTGTTCGAGGAAATGCGCGGCGCCGGTACGGCCGAACGTCTCATCGGCGCTGCCGACCTTGTAGACCACGACCTGGGTGACGATCGGCGCCCGGCGCGACGGCAGCACGATGGCCTGCAGGCCGTTGGGGAGCGTGAAGGTCTCGGCGTTGCGCTGTCCGACCGCGAAAAGCTTCGCGAGCGCCGGCCCGGACGGAGAGAGGGCCGCGCCCGCGAGGAGGCCGCCGAGCAGGGTGCGGCGGCCGGGAAGCGGCATCGAACTCAGAAGATGCCTTCGAGCAGGCCGCGCTTGCGACGCGTGATCGTCGGCGTCGGCCCGGCGGCCGGCTGGCCGGAGGCCTGGGCATCGCGAATTCGCTGCTGCTCCTTGGCCGGATCGACCAACACGCCCGGCGGCGGCGAGTCCTGCCAGAAGATCAGGCTGTCGATGAACGACTTGTCGCTCTCGGCCAGGGTCTTGGTATCGGTGTTGACCTGGCCCCTGATGTTGGGATCGATGCCGCCCTTGCCGGCGCGGGCAACCAGCGCCTGCTCGGAGCTGCTGCCCGACCGGGCCGCGTCGGGACCGGCATTGACGCGGGCCTGTGTGCGGCCGGCGAGCGCCGGCGACAGCGCCTCCTTGGCCTGGTCGGCGGGCGTGACTTCCTGGGGACGCGGCTCGCCCGGCCGCGGCGGCCGCAATTCGGCGTTGGGCGGCATGGTCAGCGGCGAATGCGAGACGATCTTGAATTCATCGGGCGACGTCTTCTTGCCGCCGCCGATATTGTCGAAGGCGCCGCAGCCGCCCAGTGCGAGGCTGCCGCAGGCCAGGAGGGCCAATGGAATCGGGAGGAGAGTCGGTTTCATCGTCCGTCCTTGGTCTTGAATATTTGTCTGCCGATCATGGCCGCTTCAGGGCGCCGGTTTCTTTTCGCCTTGCAGCGAGTCGATCAGCATGAGCCCGACGCCGACGACGATCGCCGCATCGGCGACATTGAAGGCTGGCCAATGCCATTGGCCAATGTGGAAATCGGCGAAATCGAACACCGCTCCCCAACGGGCACGGTCGATAACATTGCCGATGGCTCCCCCCATGACAAGGCCGATGCCCCATCCGGTCAGGGGGCGGTCGGTTCGTCGCAGCCACAGGAAAAGGCCGATGCAGACGGCGATCGCCACCGCCGACAGAACCCAGGGCGGCAGCGCCTGGTCACCGCCCATCAGGCCGAAGCTGACGCCGCGGTTCCAGACGATGACGAGCCGGAAGAACCCGTCGATCACCGGCACGATGGCGCCGGCCTTCAGCAGGAATCCCAGCAGGAGCTGCTTGGAGACCTGGTCCGCCACCAGGGTGACGGCGAGCAGGATCATGGCCTGGCGGTCGATCCGCCTCATGCCGAGACCGCCTCTTCGCAGCGCCGGCAGATCAGCGGATGGGCGGCCGACTTGCCGACTTCCTCCAGGACCTGCCAGCAGCGCGCGCACTTGGTGCCCTCGGCGAGGTTCGCCACCACGGCGACGCCGGGCACATCGGGCAGGGTAAAGGCGCCAGCCGGCGCCTCGCCCGCGACCAGATCGCCGCCCGAGGTGATGCAGATCTCCACCAGGTCGAGACCTTCCATCGCCTTCAGATATTCCGGCGCGACATGGACGTGCGGAGCGGCCTGCAGGCTCGATCCGATGCGCTTCTCGGCCCGCTCCAGTTCCAGGGCGCCGGTGACGACGCGGCGCAGCGCGCGCACGGTCTTCCACTTCTCGCCGAGCGCGGCATCGAGCCAGGCCGGCGGGATGGTGGGATAGAGACGCAGGTGGACGCTCTCGGCCTTGCCATCCGGCATGTCGCCGGGCCGCGCCAGCCAGGCCTCTTCCGCCGTGAAGCAGGTGATCGGCGCCAGCCACGCCGTCAGGAACGAGAAGACCTCGGCCATGACGGTGCGCGCGGCGCGACGGCGCCGCGAGCCGGCTGCGTCGCAGTAGATCGAGTCCTTGCGGATGTCGAAGTAGAAGGCCGAGAGATCGACGGCGCAAAAGTTATGCAGCTCGGTCGCGATCGTGTGGAAGTCGTAGTCGTCGACCGCACGGCGCAGAACCGCGTCCAGCTCGGCCAGGCGATGCAGCACCCAGCGATCGAGCTCGGGCATGTCGGCATGGGCCACCGCCTCGTCCGACGAGTAGCCGTCGAGGCTGCCCAGCAGGTAGCGCAGCGTGTTGCGCAGGCGGCGATAGGCTTCGGCCTGGTGCTTCAGTATCTCCGGACCGATGCGCTGGTCCTCGGTGTAGTCGGTGCCGACCACCCAGAGGCGCAGGATGTCGGCGCCATACTGGTCGCAGACCGCCTGGGGCGCCGTGATATTGCCCAGCGACTTCGACATCTTGCGGCCCTGCTCGTCGAGCGTGAAGCCGTGCGTCAGCACGCCGTCATAGGGCGCGCGGCCGCGCGTGCCGCAGCTCTCGAGCAGCGAGGAGTGGAACCAGCCGCGATGCTGGTCCGAGCCTTCGAGATAGAGATCGGCCGGCCACTTCAGCTGGTCGTTGCCCTCGAGCGTGAAGGCGTGGGTGCAGCCCGAGTCGAACCAGACGTCGAGGATGTCCGTCACCTGCTCGAAGTCGGCCGCGTTGTACTTGTTGCCGAGGAAGCGCTCGGGCGGGCTCTCGAACCAGGCGTCGGCACCCTCGGCGCGGAACGCCTCGACGACGCGGCCCATCACCTCGGCGTCACGCAGCGGCTCGCCGCTCTTCTTGTCGACGAACACCGCGATCGGCACGCCCCAGGCGCGCTGGCGCGACACGTTCCAGTCGGGA
The DNA here is from genome assembly GCF_945957355.1 of uncultured Reyranella sp. Classification (GTDB taxonomy): domain Bacteria; phylum Pseudomonadota; class Alphaproteobacteria; order Reyranellales; family Reyranellaceae; genus Reyranella. The sequence goes on from NZ_CAMFKM010000001.1 coordinate 161,448, forward strand.
CGCGTCTCGATCATCGAGCGCAGGCGGTTGTAGCCGGCGGGCGGCACGAAGCGCGTCGCGTCGATCGCCGCCAGCGCCTTTTCGCGCAGGGTGCCGCCGATCTCGGGGATCGGCTTGTCCATGGCGATGAACCATTGCGGCGCGTTGCGGAAGATGACCGGCGCCTTGGACCGCCAGGAATGCGGATAGGAGTGCGTGATGCGGCCCGAGGCCAGCAGCTTGCCCGCCTCGTCGAGCAGGGCGATGGCGGTGCGGTTGGCGTCGCCCTTCTTGCCCTCCGGCGTATAGACACGCTTGCCGGCGAACAACGGCACGTGCGGATAGTAGCTGCCGTCCTCGGCGACCGTGTCCGGCACCTCGACACCGTTGGCGATGCCCAGCTCGTAGTCGTCCGCGCCATGGCCCGGCGCGATGTGCACGAAACCGGTACCGGCATCGGCTGTGACGAATCCGCCCGGCAGCAGGCGCACGTCGAACTCGAAGCCCTGGCCGCGGAATGGATGGGCCGCGATCAGCCCCTCCAGATCCTCGGCCGTGACCTCGGCCACGAGCTTCGGCGTGAATTTCGTCTCCTCGGCGACCGCATCGACGAGCTCGCGCGCGAGCACCAGCCGCTCGCCCACCCGGGCCTTGCTGCCTTCGGCGACGGCGGCGACCTCGACCAGCGCGTAGGCGATGTCCTGGCCGTAGGCGAGCGCCCGGTTGCCCGGCATGGTCCAGGGCGTGGTCGTCCAGATCACGATCGAGGCGCCGTCGAGCTTGCCGCCCTTCGACTTCACGACGGGGAAGCGAACGTAAATCGTGTCGGACGTGTGGTCGTGATACTCGATCTCGGCCTCGGCCAGCGCGGTCTTCTCGACCACCGACCAGAGCACCGCCTTGGATCCCTTGTAGAGGCCGCCGTTCAGCAGGAACTTGCCCAGTTCCTTCACGATGACGGCCTCGGACTCGTACTTCATCGTCGAGTAGTAATTGTCCCAGTCGCCATCGACGCCGAGGCGCTTGAACTCCTCGCGCTGCACCGTGATCCAGTGATCGGCGAAGGCGCGGCATTCGCGCCGGAACTCGACGATCGGAACCTGGTCCTTGTCCTGCTTCTTGGCGCGGTACTGTTCCTCGATCTTCCATTCGATCGGGAGCCCGTGGCAGTCCCAGCCCGGCACGTAGTGGCTGTCCTTGCCCATCATCTGCTGGGTGCGCGAGACGAGGTCCTTCAGGATCTTGTTGAGCGCGTGGCCGATATGCAGGTTGCCGTTGGCGTAGGGAGGGCCGTCGTGCAGCACGAATTTCGGGCGACCCTTGCTCTCCTCGCGAATCCGGTCCCAGAGCTTCATGTCGGCCCAGCGCTTCAGGAGCTCCGGCTCCTTCTTGGGCAGGCCGGCGCGCATGGGGAAGTCGGTCTTCGGGAGGAAAACGCTGGTTTTATAATCAGTTGTCACAAGAAACTCGGCGCAGGAGGGAGCAAATTCCAGCCGCCCGTCGGGCGGCCGCTGGCAGGCAAGACGACCCGGCCGCGGTCAGCGGACCGGGCGGGTAATTCGCTCCTGGAAAGCCCTGGTGAACATAGGGCGCGCAATCTAGGGATGGGGGTCCGGGGGGTCAAGGAGCGCCCGCCGGCTCCCGCGGCCGCCTAACCCGCACGATCAGCGCCTGCGGCACGACGCGCGTGTCGGCGACCACCGGCTGGGCCGCCGCCAGTTCCGGCGTGGCGCACGGCTCGACCATGCGTTCCAGGACGAAACCGGCACCGACGAGAGCATCGATCCACTGCGACAGGGTGCGGTGGAAGCGCGGCACCTCGAAGAGCGGGCTGGCCGCCTTCTCCGCCGCCGGAGCGCTTCCGAAGCCCCATCGCTCGACTTCGCCGTCCCGCCCGTTGAAGTAATCTGCGACCTCGACCGCCCTCGCCTCGCCCCGGGCATCGCGCAGCACCTTGCGGTGCGGCGGCGAGAAGCAGGGATGCAGGATGGAGAACTGAAGGAAGCCGCACGGCCGGACGACGCGCCGTGCCTCCGCCAGCACGCCGTCAATGTCAGGCATGTCCATCAGCGACATGAAGGCGGTGACGAAGTCGAAGCTGCCAGCGGCAAAGGGCAAGGACGTGCCGTCGGCCACGGCATAGGAGATGCCGAGCGGCTCAGTGGATTCGGCTTCTCGCGCATGGCGGATGAAGGTCGGCGCGATGTCGATGCCCTCCATGCGGGCTCCGCGCCGGGCGAGGTGTCGCGTATTGGCGCCCTCGCCGCATCCCATGTCGAGCCCGCGCCGGCCATCGATGGGCGGCAGCGCGTCGAGAAAGGTCGGAGAGTTCAGCGCGTCGCGGTAGATGTCGTAGCCGGCGCGCACGTGGCGCGTCCACGTCTCGGCGTTGCGTTCCCAGAACGCTCCCGCTTCGGACGCCTTCATCTGCCTTCTCCCGCCAGGTGACGGGCTTCAATACCTCACGAGCAGCCGCCGGTCTGCCTTTCCGCATCGTCAGGCCGCGGTCGACAGCAACCTCGTCCGGCGCCGCGCGGCAATCCGGAGAAGCAGGATCGCCAGCATCAGGACCACCGGCAGGGCATAGAGCGGGCTCTGACCGATGCGCTTGCCGTTGGTCACGATGAACGACACCCAGAGATAGTAGCCGCCCAGCCAGTGCAGCGACCGCCAGGCCGCCGGTCCGATCCAAGCGGCCGTCCGGTCGAACGAGGTCACCGCCATCGCAACGATGAAGACATAGGCCAGGCCGCCGCTCACCAGCGTTCCTGTCATCACATGCTCGTGGAAGCCCTGCGGATCCATTCGGGCGAAGGCCACGATTGCCGCTGCGTGGATCGTGTGCGAGGCGGCGAAGGCGAGGCCCAGTTGCCGGCGACTGCGGCGCTGCCAGCGAGTCAGCGCAGTGGGCCACAGAGTCAACATCGCCTGTGCACTGAAGGCCAGGGCGAACAGGACGAGCGAGGTACGCGCGGTGAGCCGGATCACCGAGCGCACGCCGGCGACGTCGTATTCATGGCTTGCGAGACAGACACCGGAAATCGCCAGGAGAATCAGGGACAGCAGGCCGAGCAGCGACCAGCCTTCGAGCAATCGGATCTTCATCATGGAACTCCTCTGCAATGTAAGCATTGATTACTTTGCCAGTCGAAGGCCGGTCAATGCGATGTAGACACTGCTTACATTCACATGCGCGTGATGCTAGCGTGTCCGGATGGCCAGACGCCCCGATGCAAAAGCGAAGAAAAAGCCGAGCCGCACCTATCACCACGGCAAGCTGCGCGAAGCGCTGATAGAGGCGACTCTGCGGCTGGTCGAAGAAGGCGGGCCGGAGGCCGTCACGGTGCGCGAAGCGGCCCGCCGGTCCGGCGTGTCCTCGGGCGCACCGTTCCGCCACTTCCCCAACCGGACCGTCCTCATGACCGCGGTGGCCGAGGAAGCGACGCACCGGCTGCACGCGGCAGTGCTGGCGGCCGTCGAGCCGATCGCGGCCAAGCCTCCGCTCGCGCAGCTACGGGCGATCGGCCGCGCCTATCTCCACTGGGCTTCCGACAATCCGACGCACTTCGCCGTCGTCTCCAATCGCGGGCTGATCGATTACGAAAGCTCGTCGTCGATGAAGCGCGAGAACGAGGACATCCAGGCGCTAATGGGCCGCCTGCTCGATGCGGCAGGTGCGCCCACCGGCGCGAAGCTGGCCGCCCGCGCCCTCGTCTACGGACTGGCGCGCATGCGCATCGACGGCCACCTGCCCCAGTGGGGCGTGTCGTCTTCGGGCGAAGCCCTCGCGGCGATGGACGCCGCGCTCGATCTCTTTCTCGACGCCCTTCTCAGGCCGCGAGGATAGCGCGGGCGCGCTCCCCGTCCGCCGCGATCTGGGCCTTGAGCTGGTCGAGGCCGGCGAATTTCATCTCCGGCCGGATGAAATCCACCAGCGCGACCCGCAGGATCTTGCCGTAGAGGTCGCCGGCAAAATCGAACAGATGGACCTCGAAATTCTCCTGCAGCTTGCCGAAGGTCGGACGCCTGCCGAGATTGGCGACGCCGTTGCGCCACCCCTGGCTTTCCTGGCCATCGACCAGCGCGCGCACGGCATAGACGCCGAAGCGCGGGCGCAGGTGCTCGCCGAGCGCCACGTTCGCGGTCGGAAACCCGATGGTGCGGCCGCGCTGGTCGCCCAGCTCGACTTTACCCTCGATCTCCCATTGATGGCCCAGCAGCCCGGCGGCGTCGCGCGCCCAGCCATGGCGCAGCGCCTCGCGGATGCGCGTCGACGAATAGATCTCGCCTTCATGCGTCACCGGATCGAGCACCGAGACGTCGAAGCCGAGCCCCGTGCCCTCGGCCCGCAGCATCTCGACGTTGCCGCTGCGCCGCGCGCCGAAGGTGAAGTCGTAGCCGCAGACAACATGGCGCACACGCAGCCCCTTCACGAGCACGTCCCCGATGAACGAGGCCGCCGGAAGGGCCGCGAACGCCGCATCGAAATGCTGGGCGAGCACGGCCTTCACGCCATGCTCGGCGAGCAGCCGGGTCTTGGCCGGCGCGAGCGTGAGCCGGAACGGGCCGGTGTCGGGCACGAAGAAGCCACGCGGATGCGGCTCGAAGGTGAAGGCGAGCAGCGGTGCGCCGAGCTCCCCGGCCTTCTCGCGCGCCTGCGCCAGCAGCGCCTGGTGGCCGCGATGCACGCCGTCGAAATTGCCGAGCGCCACCACGCCGCCCGCCCACTCCGCCGGCACCGAATGCCAGTCGTCGAACACCGGAACCATGCGATGCGCTCAGGCCGCGTCGCGTCGCGGCACCAGCACGACAGCTTCGCCGTCGATCACCACCTTGTCGCCGTTCAGGCACTGGGTCTTCAGCGTCACCCGGCGGCGCTTCTCGTCGATGGCGGTGATGGTCGCGACGGCGGTGATCGTCTCGCCGATCAGGACCGGCGCCATGAAGTTCATGGTCTGGGAAATGTAGACCGCGCCCGGCCCCGGCAGCTTGGTGCCGATCACGGTCGAGATGAAGCTGCCGCTCAGCATGCCGTGCGCGATGCGTTGGTGGAAACGCGTGGTCCGCGCGAAGCCGTCGTGCAGGTGGATGGGATTGGTGTCTCCTGACACGCCGGCGAAGGCCTTGATGTCGGCGTCGGTCACGGTCTTGCCGAACATCGCCGACATGCCGGGCTTGAGGTCTTCCAGGTACAGGCCGTTCATCGCGGCGAAGGCACTCGACACTTGCTTGATCTCCCCAGTTGGCGCGGTCCTCTTACCATGCGGCGGAGCCTGTGCCACAGTCCCGGTAAATGAGCGTTCACACGTCGACTGAAACAGAAACCGTCGCCCGCGTCCTCGGCGAGGCGGCCAGCCGCCATTTCGGCGGCCTCGTCACCATCGAGCGGCTGAGCCGGCAATCCGGCGGTGCCTCGCGCCAGACCTGGAGTTTCGACGCCATCGTGAACGGCACGCGCCAGCCGCTGATCCTGCGCCGTGACCCGCCGGCGCAGGGGAAGACCGAGCGCGAACGAGCCGTCGCCATCGACCGCGCCACCGAGTTCCGGGTGCTGCGCGCGGCCCACGAGGCCGGCGTGCGCGCCCCCGAGCCGCTGTTCGAACTCACGCCGCAGGACGGGCTGGGCGAGGCCTATGTGATGCGCCGGGTCGGCGGCATTGCGATTGCGCGCAAACTGCTGCGCGATGCTCCCTATGAAGCGGCGCGCGGAAAGATCGCGGGCCAGCTCGGCGAGATCCTGGCGCGCATCCATGCGACCGATTCCGCCACCCTGCCACCTCTTCCGCGCCGCGAGGCCGCCGACCACATCGCCGAGCTCCGCCGCTCGCTCGACGCCTTGGGCCGGTCGCAACCGGTCTTCGAACTGGCCCTGTCATGGCTCGATCGCCGAAAACCTGCACCGCTCGAACGGCCGGTGCTGGTGCATGGCGACTACCGCACCGGCAACTACCTCGTCGACGAGACCGGCGTGACGACCATCCTCGACTGGGAACTCGCCCATCTCGGCGATCCGGTGGAGGATCTGGGCTGGCTCTGCGTAAAGAGCTGGCGCTTCGGCGCGATCGACAAGCCGGCCGGCGGCTTCGGCAGTCGCGAGGAACTGTGGGCCGCCTATGAGCGCGCCGGCGGCGGCAGGGTCGATCCGGCTCGCGCGCACTGGTGGGAAGTCTTCGGCACGGTGCACTGGGGCGTCATCTGCCTCAACCAGGCGTGGAAGCACCTCTCGGGCTCGATCAAGTCGATGGAGCACGCCTCGATCGGCCGGCGCGCCGTCGAGACCGAAGTCGATCTGTTGCAACTGCTGAAGCAGGGAGCGTGATCGTGGCCCAGGACCGTCCCACCGCCGCCGAGCTTCTCGCCGCCATCGCCGACTTCCTGCGCGAGGAAGCGACGCCCGCACTCGATCGCACCGAGCCGCGGCTCGGCTTCCAGATGCGGGTCGCCGTGAACTCGCTCGCCATCCTCGAACGCGAGGTACGCCTCGGACCGGCCGCCGATGCGAGAGAGCATGAGCGCCTCGCCAGGCTTCTCGGCCGCGAGGCCCCGCTCGACGAGCTGAACCGCGAGCTGGCGCGGCAACTGCGCACCGGTGAACGCGACGAGACCGACGCCGCCCTGATGGCCCATCTCGAAGCCACCATCGCCGACAAGATCGCCATCGCCAATCCGAAGTGGCGTTGACGCTTCGGCCGCCGCCGAACCATTGACCGTGGCGAGCGCGGATGGCCGGGCATAGAGTCCGCCCATGACCACCGTGAACGCCCTTTCCGAGATCGCCGCCCTGATGGGCGATCCGGCGCGTGCTTCCATGCTGTCGCTGCTGATGGACGGCCGCGCCCATACCGCGTCGGACCTCGCGCACAATGCCGGCATCACCGCCCAGACCGCGAGCGGGCACCTGTCGCGCATGGTGGAGGCCAACCTGCTGGCGGCCCGCGCCCAGGGCCGCAACCGCTTCTATCGCCTCGCCTCGTCCGAGGTGGCCCACGCCATCGAATCGCTGATGGCGCTGGCCGGCACCCGGGCGACGCCGGCATCGATGAGCGCGGCATGGCGGCGCGATCCCGATCTCCGCTTCTGCCGCACCTGCTACGACCATCTCGCAGGCCAGGTCGGCATCGCCGTCACCGATTCCCTGACCCGGCAGGGCCATCTCGAACCCAAGGGGCCGCGCGACTGGCAGCTCACGCAATCGGGCGAACAGTTCTGCGACCGGCTCGGCGTCGATCTCGACACGGCGCGCCAGGCAAGCTCACGCCACTTCGCGCGCCAGTGCCTCGACTGGAGCGAACGCCGGCCGCACATCTCGGGCGCCCTGGGCGCCGCCATCGCCGACACCTTCTTCAGGCGCGGCTGGGCCGAGCGGCTACGCCGCAGCCGTACCGTGCGCCTGACGGATTCAGGCCGCCGCGCCCTCGGGAGCCACTTCGGCGCGACCGTTTAGGGTTCAACTGTCCCATTGGAGCGCGCAACTCCAGTTGCGCTCAAGCTCTGTCGACAGGCAAGACATGAGCGCAACTGGAGTTGCGCGCTCCATTGGCTCACCAGCCTTGGAAGCGCGGCCACGACGCGGTCGTTCCTTCGGGCGTCACCGCAACGTAGGCCGGGTATTGCGCGCCCGTGGCACAGGCGTGGTTCGGCAGGATGCGGAGCTTTGTGCCGATCGGGAAGCGCTCGATCAGGCCGGTGTCGGCCGTGCCGTCGCGGCGCGAGACGATGCCGTGTTCCTGGTTGGCGCCTGACACGATCAGCCCGTCGATCATGTTTCCGGCGACGTCGCACACGGCGCCGTAACCATAGTCGATCTTCTGGCGCTGCGTGCCGCGGTCGCGGCTCATCGCCATCCAGCCGGCATCGACGATCACCCAGCCCTTTTCGGCCTGGTGGCCGATCACCTCGGTCAGCACGGACAGCGCCACGTCCTGCGGCGTGCAGACACCGACGTTGGACATCACGAGATCGAAGAAGACGTAGACACCGGCCCGCACCTCGGTGACGCCTTCGAGATGCTGCGCAGCGATCGCCGTCGGCGTCGAGCCGATGCTGACTTCCGGGCAGGCGATGCCCGCCGCGCGTAGCCGCTCCGCCGCGCGCACGCACAGAGCCCGCTCCTGCTCCGCCAGCGCCTGCAAGGCCGCCGGCGTGTCGAGATCGTAGGAGCTGCCAGCATGCGTCAGCACGCCCTTCACCGCAGCACCGCCCTGCTGCAGGGCCTTCCCGATCGCGATCAGTTCCGGCGCCTCGGGCTGCACGCCCGAGCGGTGGCCGTCGGAATCAATCTCGATCATGACCTGGAATTTCTGGTTGGCCGCCTTGCCCTTGGCCACGACGGCCTCGGCCGCCGCCACCGAATCGACGAGCAGGGTCAGCGCGCAGCCCTTGCGGATCAGCGCAAGCGCGCGGTCGAGCTTGTCCGGCACGATGCAGACCGCATAGAGCACGTCGCCGAAGCCCGCGGCGAAGAACTGCTCGGCCTCCTTCAGGGTCGAGACCGTGATGCCCACGGCGCCCGCCTTCTGCTGGGCACGCGCCACCGCGATGCATTTCGAGGTCTTCACATGCGGCCGCAGGCGCACGCCGAGCGAAGAGAGATGGCCCTGCATGCGCGCGATGTTGCCTTCCATGCGGCGCTGGTCGATCAGCGCCGCCGGGGTCTCGATGTCGATCAGCTTCAAGTTTCCACCCTTCAGTCGAGATACTCGCCGCGCGCCTTGAGCGCCGGCACGTCCTTTTCCAGCCCGCGCGCGATCAGCGCCGTCACGGTAGCGGGCTGCAGCGCATCCGGCGACGGCAGATCAACGCCCACCGCATTCATCTGCTTCACCAGCGCCGGATCGGCCACCGCGGCCCGCAGCGCCTCGTTCAGCCGCGCCATGACCGGTTGCGGCGTGCCCTTGGGCGCGAACAGCGCGTTCCACGAGCGCAGGTTCACGTCGTAGCCCTGGCTCGCCGCCGTGGCGACGCCCGGGAGCTGCGGCAGAGGCTGGTCGCTCAGCACCGCGAGCGCCTTGATCTTGCCGCCGGCGATCTGCGGCAGCGCCGTCGTCGTCTGGTCGCACATGAAATCGATGTGGCCGCCCATCAGGTCGTTCATCGCCGGCGCCACGCCGCGATAGGGCACGTGGGTGATGTTAAGCTTGAGCGCCGACAGCAGCACGACGCAGGCATAGTGGGAGATCGAACCGACGCCCGCGCTGCCATAGGTCATGTCCGCCTTGTGCGTCTCGGCATAGGCGATGAACTCCTTGAGGTTCGAGACCGGCAGGCCTGCTTTGGCGACCAGCAACAGCGGCGCGGTGCCGGCGAGGCCAATCGGCTCGAAGCCGGTCAGCGGATCGTAGGGCAGCTTCTTGAACAGGGCGGCATTGGCCACATGCGTGCCGATCGTGCCGAAGCCGATCGTGTAGCCATCCGGCGTGGCGTTCACGAGCTTGGTCAGCCCGATCGTGCCGCTGGCGCCGCCGATATTCTCGACGACCACGGTCTGCTTGAGATCCGCCGCCATGCCCTGCGCGAGCGCGCGTGCCAGCGCGTCGCTGGGGCCACCCGCCGGGAACGGCACGATCAGGGTGAGCGGCTTGGTGGGGAAGCCCTGGGCGGTGGCCGTGCCGGCCGCCAGCAGGAGCGGCGCGAGGGTGAGCAGAAGTCGGCGCAAGATCATGACAAACGTCCTTCCAGCCAGGGGAGAAGATCGTCGAGCGTCGAGCGCTCGAGCGCGGCGGGCGGTGCGCCGTCGGGGCGCGCGAGGCCGACGCGGTTGTGCCAGTAGGTCCTGAGGCCGACGGCGGAGGTTCCGAACAGGTCGTAGCCGGAGCCCGCGACGAAGGCGGCCTCGCCGGGCGCGACGCCCAGTGCTTCCAGCGCCCGGCGGTAGGGCCGCGGATCGGGCTTGTAGCACCCGGCCTCCTCGGCGGTGATGACGCAGTCCCAATGGACCTTCAGGCGACTCGCCGCCTGACGGCCGAGCCGGATCGAGCAGTTGGTGACGACGCCGAGCTTCGTGCGGCCCGCCAGCGCATCGAGTGCCGCCTGCGCGCCGCTCCAGGGCGGCAGCTCCAGCCAGCGCGCCTCCAGCGCGTCCGCGGCCTCGCCCGGCAGGCCGGTCGCCACCGCCGCCTCGCGCACCAGCTGTTCGTAGGGGATGTAAGCGCCGCAGCCATAGGTGAGCCGCAGATACCCGGCGCGCCAGGCGCGGCCGCGTTCTTCCGAGCCCGCCACGTCGTTCCACAGGGTCCAGGAGTCGAGGAGTGCCGTCAGCAGATCGAAGAGCACGGCTTTGGGAAAGGTCGTCGTCATGCCCCGAACGTAGCAAGTCGCGGGCCCTTCGTGCTTAAATCGGATGAACAGTTCAGTTAAGGAAAACTGAATGATCAGCCTGACCGACCTGCAGTTCATGGAAGCGCTGGCGCGCACCGGCTCGCTGAGCGGCGCGGCGCGGTCGCTCAACGTCACCCCGCCGGCCCTGTCGCTTCGCCTCAAGAAGCTCGAACAGGTGCTCGGCGTTAGCCTGGTCGTGCGCAGTTCGCGGCGCCTGCGCTTCACGGGCGAAGGCGAGCATCTGGTGAGCGAGGCGCAAGCAATGCTTGCCCGGATGGGGGCGCTCACCGACCTGCTCGGCAAAGAGGGCGGCGCGCTATCGGGTCCGCTGCGGGTGGTCGCGCCGTTCGGCTTCGGCCGGCTGCACGTGGCGCCGCTGGTCGCCCGCTTCGCCGAACGGCACAAGGCGATCCGCGTGACGCTCGATCTGTCGGAACGGCCCTGGACCGACAGCGAGGATGCCGACGTCGTCGTGCATATCGGTGCCGTCCGCGATTCGACCTGGGTGGCGCACGTTCTGGCGCGCAACGACCGCTGGGTGTGCGCCGCGCCCGCCTATCTCGACCGGCGCGGCACGCCGGAAGATCCGCGCGACCTGCTGCAGCACGACTGCCTCTGCGTGCGCGAGAACAACGAGGACGTGACCTTGTGGCGCCACAAGCGCGGCAGCCGCGCCGGTGCCGTGCGCGTGACGCCGACCCTCACGAGCAACGACGGCGAGGTCGTGCGCAACTGGGCCTTGGCCGGCCTCGGCCTGATGCTGCGCTCGCAATGGGATGCCGGCCCCTTCGTGAAGCGCGGCGAACTCAAACGCGTGCTGGCACCCTGGTCGTTCGAGGGCGCCGATATCCTGGCGCTGGTCCCGGCGCGACGCGGCATCTCGGCCCGCGTCACCTCCTTCGTCGACTTCCTGAAGTCGTCCCTCAGGTCGCGGCCGCCGGGGCGGTAGCGTCGGCCTTCGTGTAGCCGGTGCCGTCGCCCGACGAGATCTTGGCGATCGACGAGGCGCGCAGGATCTTCTGCTCGCCCACGGTCAGGTAGATGTTGGTGAACAGCAGGGTGCGCGTCTGGCGGATCAGCTCGGCGCGGCCCTCGACCCAGTCGCCGACCCGCGCCGGCGCCACGAAGTCGAAGGTCATGCTGACGGTCGGCAGGAACTTGCGCAGGCCGGCAAGATAGCCGCCGCCCATCGTGCCCACGAGGTCGGCCACCGTCATCATCATGCCGCCATGCAGGCCGCCCGCGGGGTTGCACATGTTCTGCCGCACACGGATCGCCAGCACGAACTCGTCTCGCGTGCCTTTCTCGCCGCGTTTCACGTACATGTTGCCGACATGGGTGTTGAAGGTGGGCTCGGGCCGGCCGCGGGCGAAATCGACGAGCTTGAAGCCTTCGGGCGGATTGTCGGAAATTTCGGAAGAAGACACTCTAGCTCCGGACTTTCAGAGGGCGTCCCGGCCGCAGCAGCGCGAAATCGCCCAACCCGGCCAGCACATCGTGGCGCGGACCATAAAGACGGCCCCTCACCTGCGCCACATGCTCGTCATGCCCCAGCAGCTCGCCGGTGGCCTCGAGCCAGTCGCCGACCCGCGCCGGCGTCAGATAGTCGAGCGTCAGCTTCAGGGTGACGCAGCGCCGGTCGATGGCGTGATACACGACCGAGCCCAGAGCCGCATCGATGAAGGCGGCCATCATGCCGCCATGCACGATGCCCAGCGCATTGGCATGCTGCGGGCCGGGCATGAAACCCCGCCAGACCCTGTTGCCTTCGACCTTCTCGAACCACGGCCCGTTGGCCGCGGTGAATCCGGTCGCCTCAGTGAGTTCTCGAAAACCTGCTGGAATGTCCACGCGCCATCTTAGGCAATCCCGGCCAGCAGCACCAAGCCGTAGCCGACATAGTAGAGACCCAGCACCGTGATGAGTCGTCCCGCCCAGGCGCGGAACTGGGCGTCCGACAGGCGTTCGAGGATCTGCTTGCCGAGCGAGGTGCCGAGCATCGAGGCGCCGACGGCCATCACCAGAACCCACGGTTCGACCGATCCCGCCTGGTCAATCAGCGCGCCGAAGTAGAGCAGCTTCGAGCCGTGGCCGAACACCTGGCACGAGGCCTTTGTGGCGACGATCTGCTGGCGGTTCATCGGGGAGCGCAGGAAGAGCTGGTCGACCAGCGGCCCGGTCACACCGGTCAGCAGCATCAGGGCCATGCAGGCGATGCCGCCGCCCAGCGCCTGCATGGGGCCGAGCGTCGCGGGCATCCACCGCGTCGGCACGATCCGCAGCACGAAGGGCGAGAGGCCGAGCATCAGGAGCGCGACGGCCTTCTCCGGCACGTAGAGGGTCAGCGACCAGATCCCGACCGCGATGAAGCAGCCCATCACGTAAAAGGCGGTGATGCGCCACTGGATATGCCGCCGCCACAGGAGCGCCCGCCAGCCGTTCGACGCCATCTGCGTCACCGCATGCAGCACCATGGCCATGGGCAGCGGCAGCAGGAACAGCAGCACGCCGATCAGCACCATGCCGCCCGCCATCCCGAAGATGCCGGACAGGAAGGCGGTGAACACCATCAGGAGGCCGAGCCCCAGGGCCATCGATATCGCCATCTCACCCCTCGCCGATCCGGCGGCCTCCTCATGCTGGGGTGCCGCGCAGCGGCGTCTCGAAGCATGGGCACCCACCGGAGCCGTTGCCCACCCTTCGAGACGCGCGCCTTGCGCGCTCCTCAGGGTGAGGTCGTGGGCTTTCTAGGACTGGCTTCGACAGTGTTCAAATATATGATAAGTGTACTTTCCATACTTTCTGGATATGCCATTGGAACTGCGGCACCTCCGCTATTTCGTCGCTGTGGCGCATGAGGGTCATGTCACCCGCGCGGCCGAGAAGCTGCACATGCAGCAACCGCCGCTCAGCCAGCAGATCCGCGCGCTCGAGCGGGAGATCGGCGCGGCCCTGCTGCTGCGTCATCCGCGCGGCGTCAGCCTGACCGATGCCGGCCGCTCGTTCCTGGCCGATGCCGAGGCGATCCTCGCCGCCGTCGATCGCGCCACGGTGAAGGCGCGGCGCACGGCGCGTGGAGAGACCGGCCGCATCGCCGTGGGCTTCACGACCTCCGCCCCCTTCCATCCGCTGGTCGCGCGCGCCATCCGCGAGTTCCGCCGCGAGCGGCCCGACATTTCCTTCGTCCTGGAGGAGAACAGTTCGGGCGACCTGCTGGCCGCGCTGCACGACGAGCGGCTCGACATCGCCTTCATCCGCTCCGGACTCGTCGAGCCACAGGGCCTGCAGCTGTACGAGCTGCTGCACGAAGAGATGTCGGCCGCCCTGCCCGTGCGCCACCGCCTCGCGCGCCGGCCGAAGCTCACCCTCAAGGACCTCGCGACCGAGGACTTCATCCTCTATCGCCGGGCCGACGGGCGCGGCCTCTACGACGTCATCATCGCGGCCTGCAGCGCCGCGGGCTTCAGCCCCCATGTCAGCCAGGAAGCGCCCCGCATCGTCTCGACGCTCAATCTCGTGGCGGCCGGCCTTGGAATCACGATCGTGCCGGCATCGCTCAGCCGGCTGCCGCTGGAGGGTGTAACCTACCGCCCTCTCACCGGGCGGCCCGCGATCAAGGTGCCGCTCAACCTCGCCTGCCGGCGCGACGATCCCTCCGCCGCGACCCAGGCCTTCATCGAGAAGGTGCGCCACCTCGCATGAAACCGGTCAAGACCATCGGCCACTCCAACCATCCGATCGAACGCTTCGTGGCGCTCCTGAAGGCAGGCGGCGTCGAGCGGCTGGTCGACGTGCGCTCGACACCGTGGTCGCGCCGACATCCGCAGTTCGGCCAGAAGAACCTCGTCCGGTCTCTGGCCGAGGCCGGCATCACCTATATCCATGAAGGCGCTGCGCTCGGCGGTAAACCCGAGAGTGGCGGCAGCTACGACCAGCTCGCCGCGCGGCCCGAGTTCAAGGCCGCGCTCGATCGCGTGATCGATGGCGCGGCGGACACGGTGCTTTGCCTGATGTGCGCCGAGAAGGAACCGCTCGACTGTCATCGCACGGTGCTGGTGTCGCGCCGTCTCGCAGAGCGCGGCGTCGCGGTCGAGCACCTGTTGGCTGATGGCGGCGCGCGGCCCCACTATGAAGTCGAGGAAACATTGCTGGGCAAGGAAGCTGCCCCTGACCTGTTCGAGGATCGCGCCGCACGGCTTGCCCGCGCATGGCGCCGCCTCGAGGCGAAATGGGGCCGCGCCGGCGAAGGGGAATGAACGAGATGGACGTCCGCAGGATCGAGACCGCGCCCGGACTGGTGTTCGACGTGTCGGTGGCAGGCAATGACAGCGACACGCTGGTGTTGATGCTGCACGGCTTCGGTGTGTCGCGGCATTTCTGGAAGGCGCAGGTTCCGGTCCTGGGAGAGGCCGGCTACTTCGCGGTGGCGCCCAACCAGCGCGGCTACTCGGCCGGCGCCCGACCCGCCCCGGCCAATCTCGATTCCTACCGCTTCGACAGGCTGACCGGCGACGCGCTCGACCTGGCGGCGGCGGTCGGACACGGCGACAAGCGCTTCCATCTCGTCGGCCACGATTGGGGCGCGAGCCTCGCCTGGGCCATCGCCTTCCAGCATCCCGAACGGCTGCGTTCCCTCACCATCCTGTCGCGTCCGCATCCGATGTCGTTCGCGCGGGCGCTGGCGATGCCCGATGGCGAGCAGAAGCGGCGCTCCGGCCATCACCAGGCGTTCCTCGAACCCGATGCCGTGCCGAAGGTCCTGGCCGACGACTGCGCGTGGCTGCGCAAGCGACACGCCAAGGAAGGCGTGCCGAAGGAAGCCATCGACCTTCATCTATCCGTGCTCGGCAACGCGCCGGCGATGGAAGCGGCGCTGGCCTGGTATCGCGCCCGCGGCGAGCGGATGCTGCTCGGTCCGATCAGGGTCCCGACGCTCTATCTTTGGGGCGATGCAGATGACACTGTGGGCCGCGCGGCCGCGGAGGGGACGGCTGAGTTCATCGCCGCGCCCTATCGGTTCGAGGTGCTGCCCGGCGTCGGCCACTATGCCGCCGACCAGGTGCCGGCGCGGGTCAACGAACTCCTCCTGGATCATCTCCGCCGCCACGCGGAGTGATCCTCAGGGTTTGCACTCCAGCTTGGTCAGCCGCGGCGAGAAGGTGGGCAGCGCCGTCGATGCGCCGGCAGGCCAGGGGCGCGGCCAGGCCTTGTCGGCGAGCTTCTTCTCGACCAGCGGCACCAGCAGGTTGAACGCCGCCCAGCCGCGGATCCGCGTGCCGGCATAGGACGTGTGCACGGCATCGACGAACAGGTCCGGGTCGAACGGCGTGTTGCCCACGAGATCGATGAAGGCGATGCCGTGGACCGCCGCGTACTTGGCGAACAGCCGGTTCTGGAACTTCGCCAGCCGTTCCAGGTCGCGATAGCGGTACGGCCAGTTGGCGGCATTGAGCTGCTCGATGATGAACCGGTGCCGCACCGGATCGACGACCATGCCGTCCTTCACCATCCAGAAGAACGAGGTAAGCGCCATGTCGGCGCCGATCTTCCCGAGGTCGGACCGGATCTGGTCGAGGTCCTTCTGGATGACGTTCAGGTTCACCGGCAGGTTGGCGAAGTCGAGATCCGGGTTCATCTCGTCGAGCCCTTCGGGCCAGATGACCTTGTAGTCGGGCTTGGGCCACTCGGCGCCGCTGTTGTTGCCGGCGGTGGCCCCGGCCATGGCGAACGCCGCCTGGACGCGTCCGATCAGGGCGGAGTAGCGCGCGGCCTCCTTCAGCCACTTCACGGCGGCCGGCTCCTGCGCGCTTGACGGCCGGGTCACCGGATCCTGCGGCACCTTCTCGACGATCGAGGCCGGCCGGAACTGGTTGCCGCCCTCGTGATAGATGACGAGATCGGGCCTGAGCGGCAGCACCTCGGTGCGCACGACGGCCGCGATGTCGCTCGAGATGATGCTTTCGCGGCCGGCGTTCAGGACCTCGAACCGGATGCCCAGGCCCTTCGCTTTGGACCATACGTTCATCCAGTGACCGACATATTCAGGCCAGGAGTAGGGCAGATGGTGCGCCTCGACGACGGTGGAGGAGCCGACGAAGACGATGCGCACCGTCTTCTCGGGCCTCGGATTCTCGATCGGCGGCCCGCGCCAGCCGATCTGGTTGGTGGTCAGGCCACTCGGGATCGTGACGTCGGGGAGGAACCGGTAGGGTGGCCGCGGCTGGCCGTCCGGCGCGTCGTAGAGGAAGAGCTGGCCCGGCGCATACCGCAGGAACCAGTGCCGGCAGGGATCGCCGGAGAAACTGGTGTTCCAGACCTTGAAGGCGTCGGAGGGGCGAAACCGCATGCCGCCGACGGGATTGGCCTCGACGAAGCGATAGAGGCGTTCCCAGTCCTCGGGCACGTCACGCTTGTTGGGCAGCGGCGGCGGTCCGTCGAAAAACCAGGCGCGCTCGACGCCGGCAGCGCGCGGGACCTTGTCGACCGAATCCTGCTTCACGCTGGCCAGGCCCATCGGCTCACCGAGCGGCGTCAGCAGGATCGGGTAGCCGTCGATGTATCGAACGACGCCCTCGGCCACGACGGCGCTCACCGCGAGCGAAATCAGGACAAGAAGCGCGTCCTTGAGGAACCGCATTCTACTTGCAGCCCTTGCCTTCATCCCGGCACAGGCCGTCCAGCAGCTTGTTGAGCTCGGGCACCATCATCGTGGTGAAGGCCGCCATCGCAGCGCCGTTCGGATGCGGGTCCGGAACCGTCACCCACAGGCTCGCCGGGTCGAGGTTCTCGACCGTCGGCAGCATGTCGAAGAACGGCACGCCCAGCCCCTCGACATCGGCCTTCACCTTGGCGGTGACCTCGGGAAAGGGATAGGGCTTCAGCTCGCGCAGCTCGGGAATGTTGAACACGACGAGCCTGGCGCCCATCTCGCGCGCCGTCGTCGCGAAGCCCTGCAGGGCCTTGCGCGTCTGCCGCCAGCCGGCGGCGTCATCCTTGTAGAGTTCGCGATAATAGCGCTTCCAGTCGGGCGCCTCGCCGAACTGGCGCATCAGCGAATCGAGGCGATACTTGAAGACGACCCAGGCCGCCGAATGCTCGTCGAGCCACGAGGTCTGGCCATAGGTCGGCATCGGTTCGGCATCGTTGATGAAGTAGCTGAGCACGATGATGTCGGGCTTCATCTTTGCCGCGCTCTCGCGGAACAGCGTGAGTTCCTGCAGCGTGTTGTGATTGCCGACGCCGAGATTGTAGCTGTCGACCTTGCGGCCCTCGCCGACCAGCGCGGCCGTCACGCGGGCGGCGGCGGTCTCGTTCTGCGCGACACCCCATCCCAGGGTCGTCGAATCGCCGGCGAAGGCGATGCGCGCCACGCCCGGCGGCGCCTTCTCGGGGATCTCCGACGACCGGAAGCCGTGGCTGTCGGTCGTCACCCCGACGCCCATCAGCTGGGCCTGCGCATTGGGACGATGGCGATGCCCGAGATCGGGATTCATGTCCCGAACCTTCACGTCGCGTGCGTACCGCCACATCTCGAGTTCGTAGAGCATGCCGGTATCGAGGAAGAGCCGCGTCATTCCCTCGAGGCAGAGCGCACAAATGGCGGTGAGGACGACGACCAGAAGCGTATTCTTGAGAAAGTTCATAGACCTTGTCGCTCGAGCAGTTCATCCAAGAAAGCAGACGGACGTCGAAGCCCCGGACGGGGCGCGATGGCTGGGGCGCCAGGATTCGAACCTGGGAATGGAGGAATCAAAATCCTCTGCCTTACCGCTTGGCGACGCCCCAGCAGGCGCCCGTTCGGGCGGGCGGGAACATAGTGGGTTGGCGCCGGGGCGCAACCCCGCCTTCGTCAGGCTGCCTGGGCCGCCTTCTTCAGGGCGTCACCGTGCACGAAGGCGCCGTCCGCGTAGAGCAGCGGTGCGGCCGTGTCGTGCAGGGCCACGTCGACGATTTCGCCGATGTAGATCGTGTGCGTACCGGCCGAGAGTTCGGTGACGAGTTTGCAATCGAACGACACGGGACATCCTTTCAGCACCGGCGCGCCGGTGGTGAGCGTGGTCCACTCGCCCATGTCACGGAAGCGATCGTCGCCCTCGGTGCCGTCCATGCCGGCGAAGCGCTCGGCGAGCTTGCGGTGTTCGGGGCAGAGGATGTTGACGCAGAAGAAGCCGGCTTCGCCGATCGGGTCATGGGCGCTGGCCGATTTGTTGACGCAGACCAGGATCTGCGGGGGTTCGGCCGAAACCGAGCAGACCGCCGTGGCGGTGAGCCCGCCGCGCTGGTCCTGAACTTTGGTGGTGATGAGGGTTACGCTCGCCGCCAGGTGGCGCATGCCCTTCTTGAAGGCCGCCGCATCGATACTCATGGAATGATTCTAGGCCACGCCGGGCCGCTGCCGCCACTGCAAAGACGCCGTAACAGACGCCCCCAAACGGCGGGACCCACGGGTGAAATCCGGAGGACCGGGACCATCCCCCCGTCGCCCGGATGACATAAAACCTTCATCAGACTGTCTCTCTTTGCGGTTGCTCCCTCGCCGGGCGCCGCTACGGTCGAAAGGCAATGTCGGCTTCCGGGCAAAAACTCACCCCTGAAACGCCTCCCGGGGCGGCTCTTCGCATGATCGCAGCGTCATGCCGGGCCGATCTGGCGAAATACCGGGATATCGTCCTGCAGAGCCGGCGGCCGATCGGCATCCACCAGGCCCGCGTCGCGCTGCGCCGCCTGCGGGCCGCGTTCAGCGTATTTCGCCCTGCGGTCGACAATCCGGAGGTCCGCGCCCTGTCGGCCGAGGCCAAGTGGCTGGCCGGCGAGTGCGGTCCCGCACGCGACCTGCATGTTTTCCTGGCCGAAAGCGTGACCGACGTGCCACCGGTCGTGAAGCGGGTCGGTGCGCGGCTGGCGGCCAGCCACTTGGAGCGGGCCCGTGCCGCCCTCGGCAGCGCCCGCTATGAAGCCTTCGACCAGAGGCTCGCCGCCTTCGCCGCAGAGCGGGTCCCCTTGGGGGTCCCGGGCGAGTTGCGCCTCGACGAGTTCGGCCGTCACGTCCTCGATTCCCGCCATGGCAAGGTCGTCCGCCGCGGCCGGCTGTTCGCCCGCCTGAGCGAGGAGCAGCTCCACCAGCTGCGAATCGGCATCAAGAAGCTGCGCTACGCCGCGACTTACCTCAGCCCCGCCTTTGCCTCGCCCGCGGCCAAGCCCTATATCGAGGCAACGGTGCGCCTGCAGGGCGCGCTCGGCGCCTTGAACGATCGCGCGACGGCGGCTCGCATGCTGGCCGACATCGCGACGGCCTCCCGTCCCTCCGAGGACACGGCACTGCCGCTCAAGGTCCTCGCCAGGCAGGCGGCAAGCGGCGAGAAGCGCCGCCGCCGCAAGCTGGAGCGGGCCTGGAAGGAGTTCAGGAAGGTCGAGCGCTTCTGGCGGGCGTGATCCCCGAACACAGGATGTTTCGATGAGCGATCCGCAGAACGCTGCCGAGCAGCGCATTCCCGTCACCGTGCTGACGGGCTTCCTCGGCAGCGGCAAGACCACCCTGCTGAACAAGCTGCTGCGCCGGCCCGAGCTGGCGGACACGGCCGTGATCATCAACGAGTTCGGCGAGATCGGCCTCGACCACCTGCTGGTCGAGAAGTCCGACGACGAGGGCATGGTGACGCTGAATTCGGGCTGCCTGTGCTGCACGGTGCGCGGCGACCTGGTGCGCACCATGAGCGAGCTGTTCCTGAAGCGCTCGCGCGGCGAAGTCTCGCCGTTCAAGCGCATGGTGGTCGAGACCACGGGCCTCGCCGACCCCGCGCCCATCCTGCACACGCTGATGACCGACCCGCTTCTGGCGTCGCGCTACCGCCTCGACGGCGTCGTGACGACGGTGGACGGCGTGAACGGTGCGAGCACGCTCGACAATCACGAGGAGGCGGTGAAGCAGGCCGCGGTGGCCGACCGCCTGCTGCTCACCAAGGTCGACATCGCCGACGCGCCGAAGCTCGCGGACCTGAAGCATCGCCTGCAGCATCTCAATCCGGGCGCCCCCTTCCACGAGGTCGCGACGGGCGAGATCGATCCCAACCAGATCCTCAATGCCGGCCTCTACAATCCCGAGACCAAGAGCGCCGATGTGAAGAAGTGGCTGCAGGCGGAGGCCTATGAGGGCGGCCATGACCACGCGCATGGCCACCATCATCACGGGCATGGTCACGATCACGGCCATTCCCACGACCACGCCCATGGGCACGGCGAGCAGGATCCGCACGACGTCAACCGTCATGACGACCGCATCCGCTCCTTCTGCATGACCTTCGACGAGCCGATGAGCTGGTCGACGGTGGCCGCGGCGTTCGACGCGCTGGTGACCTATCGCGGCCCCGACCTGCTGCGCATGAAGGGCATCCTGAACGTCAAGGACACCGACAAGCCGGTAGTGATCCACGGCGTGCAGCACGTCTTCCACCCGCCGGCCACGCTCGACGCCTGGCCGGAAGGCGACGACCGCAAGAGCCGCGTCGTGTTCATCACGCGCGATATCGGCGAGAGCACCATCCGGAAGGTCTTCGCTTCCTTCTTCGATGCCGAGAAGAAGGGCTGGGGCAAGGACGCCGAGCAGGGCAAGGCACAATGAAGCTCGCCACGATCACCCACGGCGGCACCTCGAAGGCCGCGCTCGTCAGCCCGGACGGCAGGACCTTCTGGCCGCTCGAGGAGATGCTGGGGCGCGCCGTCCCCACCCTCGGAGCCGTCGTCGGTGAATTCGAAACGATCAGATCGAAGATCAAGCCTTCAGGCGCAGGCCTGCCGCTGTCGGCCGTGAAGATCGAGGCGCCGATCCCGCGTCCGCCGCGCAACGTGATGTGCGTCGGCAAGAACTACCACGAGCACGCGAGGGAGTTCACGCGCTCGGGCTTCGACAGCAGCGCCAGCTCGGCCGCCGACGCGATTCCGACGGCGCCGATCATCTTCACCAAGGCACCCGAGTGCGTGATCGCCGATGGCGCCGACATCCGCTATCCCGAGGGAGTCAGCGATTCCGTGGACTACGAGGCGGAGCTCGGCCTGGTCATCGGCAAGGGCGGACGCGGCATCGCCAAGGCCGATGCCTACGGCCACGTCTTCGGCTACACCATCATCAACGACGTGACGGCGCGCGACCTGCAGGGCAAGCACAAGCAGTGGTTCCTCGGCAAGTCGCTGGACACGTTCTGCCCGATGGGCCCGTGGCTGGTGACGTCCGACGAGGTCGATCCGGAAAACCTCGGCGTGAAGTGCTGGGTGAACGACGAGTTGCGCCAGGACGCCAACACGCGCGACCTCATCTTCGACATCCCGACCCTGATCGAGACGATCTCCGCCGGCATCACGCTGCAGCCGGGCGACGTCATCGCCACCGGCACGCCTGTCGGCGTCGGCATCGGCTTCACGCCGCCGAAGTTCCTGAAGCGCGGCGACCGCGTCACGATCGAGATCGACGGGCTGGGCCGGCTGTCGAACGCGGTGGCATAGCGCCGGCCCAACGCCGGAGGATCAGCCGCCCAGCAGGCCCATATCGAGCTTGAGCAGGGCGATCACACCCAGCACGGCAAAGGCCGCCGCCGCGAGCGAGCGCACGAGCGTGAGCGGCACCTTGCGTGAAAGCACGTCGCCGAACAGCACGGCGGGGACGTTGGCGATCATCATGCCGCACGTCGTGCCGGCGGTGACCGCGAACAGGTCGTTGAAACGTGCCGAGAGTGCTACCGTGGCGATCTGGGTCTTGTCGCCGATCTCCACCAGGAAGAAGGCGATGGCCGTGGCGATGAACGCGCCGGCGGCGCCGGCGACCTTCGGGCCTTCGTCTTCCTTGTCCGGAATCAGGCACCACACGGCCATCGCAAGGAACAGGATGCCCAGGATCCAGCGCATCGCGTCGGGACCCAGCCAGGCGGCAACGGCAGCGCCGGCCCAGGCGGCGAGCGCGTGGTTCGCCAGGGTCGCGACCAGGATTCCCAGGATGATGGGAACCGGCCGGCGATAGCGGGTGGCGAGGATCATGGCCAGGAGTTGCGTCTTGTCCCCGATCTCGGCGACGGCAACGAGTCCTGTTGAAACGAAGAAGGCTTCCACGGCGGATACACATAGCGGGACCGAGCACGAACCTGTGGCTCCCGGCACCGCCCGATCCCGCGGGTGAAGATGCTGGAAAGCCAAAGGTCTCGCCAAGCGCGGTCCATTGCGGACCGTCGGTCGCCGGATGGGCCATGGTTCCCGAAGGACCCAAGTCTGTTGACACATCCGCCTCTGGGGTGAGGCCGGCTACTCCCCGATGACGGGATGCTGATAGCCCCCCGCCTCGACCGTCGCAAGGCCCGGAACGTCGCGGGTTGCAGCGAACGCCTTGCGACGCAGGCTGGCGCGGCGGGCACGGTGCACTAGAGTTGGCGGACTCGCTCGAGGTACCGGATGCCGTCTCTGTCCAAGCGTCGCCTGCTCGCTCTCTCGCTGTCCGCCCTGCCGCTTGCGCGCGCTGCCCGCGCCCAGGCCTGGCCCGATCGTCCCATTCGGGTCGTCGTACCATTCCCGGCCGGTGCCGGCGTGCTCGACATCATGGCGCGGCTGCTGGCGCAGCATCTCGGTCCCGCCTTCGGCCAGCCGATCGTGATCGACAACCGCCCCGGCGCCGGCGGCACGATCGGCGCCGACGTCGTCGCGAAGGCACCGGCCGACGGCTACACCGTTCTGATGGGCAACCCGTCGCTGGTGGTGAATCCGTTCCTGATGGCGAAGATGCCCTACGACCCGATGACGGATTTCATCCCGCTCACCCTGGTCAACACGGCGCCGCTGCTGCTGGTCGCGCATCCCTCGCTGCCGGCCAACTCGGTGACGGAACTCATCACGCTGGCGCGAGCGAGGCCCGCGCAGCTCAACTACGGCTCGGGTGGCGTCGGCAGCACGCCGTTCCTCGCCACTGAACTCTTTCGGTCGATGGCCAACATCGACGTGACGCACGTGCCCTATCGCGGCGGTGCGCCGGCGCTGGCCGACCTCGTCAGCGGGCAGTTGAGCTTCATGATCGAGAACATGCCGGGCACCCTGCCGCTGGTGAAGTCGGGCAAGCTGAAAGCGCTGGGCGTGACGACGGATCATCGTGCGGCGCTCGCACAGGAGATTCCCACTATCGCCGAGTCCGGCGTGCCGGGCTACGAGGTGGTGGGCTGGAACGGCCTGTTCCTCGTGAAGGACACGCCGCCCGCCATCGCCGGCAGGATCTACGACGAGGTCGCCAAGGCGCTCCGTAGCGCCGACGTGAAGACGCAGATGGCGGCGCTGGGCGCCGAGCCCGGGGGCAACACGCCCGCCGAGTTCACCGCCTTCGTGCGCGCCGAGTCCGCGCGCTGGGGCAGGATCATCCAGGACAAGGGCATCAGGCCCGAATAGGCTGACGCGTCAGGGATGCGGGCCCCAGGGCGCCGCGTTCAACAGCTTCACTTCCTGGCTCATCACTAGGGGACGGAACTTGACCGCGAAGCCGTCCATGAAGGCGGGGTCGGCGAAGACTGCGACCCAGTGACGGCGCCGATGGGCATCGTCGTCGAACTTCCAGAGATGGACGATCTGGTTGATGGTGCCCGTGTCGCCCTGGAAATAGCCGACGAGGTTCCTCGCATGGCCGCCCTTGTCGAGCGCCGGAAAGCCGTAATCCTGATAGAGCTTCACGGCTTCGCCCATCTTGCCGACATAGAGCGTGTAGGTCCTGAGTTCGTACAGCGCCATTTCCACCTCCCCTGATGATTCGATCCGTCAGCATGGCAAGAGCGTGCGCCACGATCTAGGCTGATCCCCATGCCAAGCCCTCTCGAAGCCATCAGCACGTACTTCCACGCCAAGGACGGCAACCGCCCGTTCCTGATGCGCCACGCCTTCGCCCAAGACGCCCGGCTGGAAATGGTGGTGAAGACCGACGCCATTTCCTTCCCCAGCACCGCCAACGGATTGCCCGAGCTCGAGGAAATCCTCGTTCGACGCTTCGCGACGGCTTTCGAGAATGTCTACACTTTCGGCCTGAGGCAGCCGACGCCGTCCGATCAACGCCGTTTCACCTGCCCGTGGCTCGTCGCCATGTCGGCCAGAAGCGACGGCGGGCTTCGTGTCGGCAGCGGACTCTACGACTGGCAATTCTCGTCTGACGCCAATTGTCTGGTCGAGAAACTGGTCATCACCATCGACGTGATGGAAGTCCTGCCGGCCCGCGAACTCGCCAGCATCATGGGCTGGATCACCGCCCTGCCCTATCCCTGGTGCCGCCCCGGCGAGGTCGTGCAGGACATGCCGCGTCTCGAGAAGCTGGCGCCCGTCGAGCGCTACCTCAAGGACCTCGGCTGACTATGTCTCTTCAAGCGCCGATCGCGTGGCGGGCCAGCTTCGTGTCGACCACGTCGTCGAAGGCAATGTCGCGCGACAGGATTCCCGACGAACGCATCGCGGCGTGCAACCGGTCATAGCCTTCGCGGTGGATGACCGGATCGCGGCCCCATAGCTGGAGCGTGCGATAGCGATCGATGCAGGCGGCGAACAGGTCGCGCGGAACGTCAGGAAAGAACGACTGCACGACGTCGACGATCTCGAGGGACGGCGCCGTGGCAAACCATTTCAGGGTGGCATCCATGCCGCGGATCATGCGCGCGAGGTCGTCGGCGCGGTCGCCCAGCAGGGCGCGCCGGGTCACCAGGGTCGTATAGGCGGTGAGGCCGCGATCGGCGGCGGCGTTCCAGATGGTGCCGGCGCCCGTGGAAACGAGGTTCTCGGCGTAGGGTTGGAAGACCTGCACGGCATCGACCTTGCCTTCGCGCAAGGCCGTCTCGTTTTCGCCCATGCTCTGGTCGGTGATCCGGTCGACCTTCGCGGGATCGAGACCGGCGCGCCGCAGGTCGTCCTGCAGGCAGACCCACGGCGTCGGCACCTCGGAAACCGTCGCCAGCTTGACCGACAGGAGATCGGCGAACCTGAAATCCGGGCGCGGCCTTGTCCCCACGATGAAGAAGGGATCGCGCGCCACCACGTCGCAGAAACAGACCAGATCCGAAGCCGGATCCTTGTCGCGCGCGATCATGACCCTGAGCGGCCCACCCCACATCACGTCGACCTCGCCGGCGCGCAGCGCTCGCGCAGCTTCCAGCGGATCGGACGAGGGCCGCAGCTCGACCTCGACGCCGGCCCGTTTGAAGGCACCGCTGGCATGGGCGGCATAGAAGGGCGCGTAGAACAATGCGCGGAAATTCTCGGACAGGACGATCGCCATGCACCGATCGTAACACAGCCCCACCTCCCGCCGCAGGGCCCAGCGTGCTAGGCCTTGGCCATGGCGAAATCCAAGGCTCCCGCGACGACCCCGGCAGACGGCGAGAACAAGCCGATCCGTCACCTCTACCTGATCGACGGCTCGGGCTATCTGTTCCGCGCCTACCATGCCCTGCCGCCGATGAACCGGCCCGACGGGACGCCGATCAATGCCGTGTTCGGCTTCTGCCGCATGCTGGTGGCCGATCTTCTGGACAACCCCGAGATCGACCACATCGCCATGATCCTGGACGCCGGCAGCGTCACCTTCCGCAACAAGATCTACGACAAGTACAAGGCCAATCGGCCCGAACCGCCCGAAGACCTGATCCCGCAGTTCCCGCTGATCCGCGAGGCCGCCCGCGCCTTCAACGTCACGGTATGCGAACTCGAAGGCTTCGAGGCCGACGACCTGATCGCGACCTACGCCCGCATGGCGCTGGAAGCCGGCGGCACCTGCACCATTGTCTCCTCCGACAAGGACCTGATGCAGCTGGTGCGGCCGGGCGTCGAGCTGATGGATCCGATCAAGAAGATCAAGCTCGGGCCCGAAGCGGTGTTCGAGAAGTTCGGCGTCACCCCGGACAAGGTCGTCGACGTGCAGGCGCTGGCGGGCGATTCGACCGACAACGTGCCAGGCGCGCCGGGCATCGGCATCAAGACCGCAGCACAGCTGATCAACGAGTACGGTTCCCTCGAAACGCTGCTCGAGCGCACCAAGGAGATCAAGCAGCCCAAGCGACGCGAATCGCTGGAGAACAATGCCGAGTTGATCCGCATCTCCAAGCAGCTGGTGTCGTTGCGCGACGACGTGCCGGCGCCGGCCGATCCCGATTCCTTCGACAAGCGCCGGCCCGATCCCAACGTGCTGCTGCCGTGGCTCGAACAGCAGGGCTTCCGGACATTGCTGCAGCGATTCACGAGCGAACTGGGTGCCGCGACCGCTCCGGTGACGCCGGCCTCCGCGCCAGCACCGGCGAAGAAGGCCGAGCCGACGCCGGCGCCTGCCGCCTCTTCGTCGAAGAAGCCCAATCGCGACTTCACGACCGCCGACTACGAGCTGATCCAGGACGAGAAGCTGCTCGACGAATGGATCGCCGAGGCGACGAAGGCGGGCACGGTGGCATTCGACTGCGAGACCGATGGGCTCGATTCCAACAATGCCGGTCTGGTCGGTGTTTCGCTGGCTTTGCTGGAAGGTCCCTGGGGCGACGTCGACTCGAGGCGCCGCCGCGCGGCCTATATGCCACTGATGCATCGTGTCCCCGGCGCCGCCGTGCAGGGGGCGCTCGATCTTCTGGGCGACGGCGGCGCCCAGGATGCCGGCAAGCTGCTGGAGGGGCAGATTCCGCTCGACGTCGCGATCGCCAAGCTGAAGCCACTGCTGGAAGACCCGGCGGTTCTGAAGGTCGGCCAGAACATCAAGTACGACATGGCGGTGTTCCGTCGGCATGGGATCGAAATCGGCCCGGTCGACGACACGATGCTGATCTCCTTCGTCCTCGACGCCGGCAAGAACAACCACGGCATGGACGAGCTGGCCGAGCTGCATCTCGGCCAGAAGACCATCAAGTTCTCCGACGTGGCCGGCAGCGGAGCCAAGCAGGTGACCTTCGACAAGGTGCCGCTCGACAAGGCGCGCGACTACGCCGCCGAGGATGCCGACGTCACCATGCAGCTTTGGGCGCGCCTCAAGCCGCGGCTGGTCCCGGAGCGCGTCACCTCGATGTACGAGACGATCGAGCGGCCGCTGATCCCGGTCCTGCTGTCGATGGAGAGCGCCGGCATCAAGGTCGATGCGCTGAAGCTCAAGGGGCTGAGCGCCGATTTCGAGAAGCGGCTGGCCGAGCTCGAAGGCGAGATCCACAAGATCGCCGGTCGCGAGTTCAACGTCGGCTCGCCCAAGCAGCTGGGCGAGATCCTGTTCGACGAACAGAAGTTGCCTGGCGGCAAGCGCAACAAGAACGGCTCGTGGGCGACCGACGCCTCGGTACTGGAAGACCTCGCGGCGCAGGGCCATCCGCTGCCGGTGAAGATCCTGGAGCACCGCCAGCTCGCCAAGCTCAAGGGCACCTACACAGATGCGCTGGTGCGCCAGGTCGATCCGAAGACAGGCCGCGTCCACACCTCCTATCACATGACCGGCGCCGCGACCGGCCGCCTCGCCTCGACCGATCCCAACCTGCAGAACATCCCGGTGCGCAGCGAGGAAGGCCGCAAGATCCGCCAGGCCTTCATCGCCGAGACAGGCTACAAGCTCTTGAGCGCCGACTATTCGCAGATCGAGCTGCGCCTGCTGGCGCACGTCGCCGACATTCCCGCGCTGAAGGAAGCCTTCGCGCGCGGCGACGACATCCATGCCATCACCGCGAGCGAGATGTTCGGCGTGCCGGTGAAGGGCATGGACCCGCTGATGCGCCGCCGCGCCAAGGCGATCAATTTCGGGATCATCTACGGCATCTCGGCCTTCGGCCTCGCCAACCAGCTGGGCATCGGCCAGCAGGAGGCCAAGGAGTACATCGCCAAGTATTTCCAGCGCTATCCCGGCATCCGCGACTACATGGAGCGGACCAAGGATTTCGCACGCAAGCACGGCTACGTGCTGACACCGTTCGGCCGCAAGATCCATCTGCGCTTCATCCACGACAAGAGCCAGGGCATGCGCGCCTTCGCCGAACGCGCTGCAATCAACGCCCCGCTGCAGGGCGGCGGCGCCGACATCATCAAGCGCGCCATGATCCGCCTCCCGGGCGCGCTCACGGCGGCCAACCTCAAGGCGAGGATGCTCCTGCAGGTCCACGACGAACTGCTGTTCGAGGTGCCGGAGAAGGAGCTCGACAAGACCAGGGACGTGACCCGCAAGATCATGGAAGGCGCCGCCTCGCTCACGGTGCCGCTGGTCGTCGACACCGGAGTCGGCGACAACTGGGCGGCGGCGCACTAGGAGCGAGCGATGCGCGCGATTTTGGCGACTCTGACTCTTCTCCTGGCGATGCCAGTGCACGCGGAGTCAGACGTCACAATCGAGAACAGGACCTGCTGCGAAGACCAGCGCAAAAGCGCAGCCCTTTCACCCGAGGCTGCAGTACTCGCTTCGATCCCCGAGCAAGCTGTTCGCATGAGCGGCGTCCTATGGCTTAGACTCGACGACAACCGAACGGCGCGGATCGTCGATTGCATTGCATACGCCTGCCCTGTTGACAGTGTCCGCCGACACGAGCTGGTGGCTTGGTGGCCGAAGCATCGTCAATACGTGATCGATGTCGGCCTCTACGAAGGAAGGACGGCCTTCCTGATCTCGGAGCGCGATGGCCATCTCACGCCGGTATTCGCGCCGCCTCTTCTGTCACCGTCCGGTCGCCACGCAGTTGCAGCTGACCTGTCGCCAGCCTACGGCAATGGCTTGCAGATCATAGATATGGAGACGAATCCCCCGACGATTCTCGAGGTGAAGACCATGCCAGCCTGTCCGGGAGCCGGCCAGCAATACGCTCTGCGCCCCAATCCCGTCTGGCTGGACGACACGCGGATCGGATTCGAAGGGGAGCCGTTTTTTACCAACGACGATCCGACGGCAAAGCAAGTCCTGCGCATCATCGATGGCAAGCCGGAATGGGAATGCTGAATACAAGGAGAATGATCCGATGAAAATCTGGGGCCGCGCCAATTCGATCAACGTGATGAAGGTGCTGTGGTGCGCCGACGAGTGCGGGCTGAAATACGAGCGCGAAGACGTCGGCGGGGCGTTCGGGGGCAACGACCAGAAATGGTACCTCGACATGAATCCCAACGGCGTCGTGCCGACCATCGACGAGGGCGGGCGCATCGTCTGGGAGAGCAATTCGGCGGTGCGCTATCTCGCGGCCAAGTATGCTGCGGGGAGCCTGTGGCCCACGGAGCCGGGCCTGCGCAGCGAGGCCGACCGATGGATGGACTGGCAGCTCAGCACCATCGCCGAGCCGATGCGCCTCGCCTTCTGGGGCCTGATCCGCACGCCGCCGGAGAAGCGCGACATGGCGGCGATCGGCAAGGCCGCCACGGAGGCCGGCAAGCTGTTCGGCCGGCTCGACGGCTGGCTCGCGGGCCGGCGCTACGTCACAGGCGACCAGTTCACGATGGGCGACATTCCGGTCGGCTGCTTCGTCTACCGCTGGTATGCACTTGAAATCGAACGACCGGAGCTGAAGAACCTGCGGGCATGGTACGAGCGGCTGACGACGCGCCCGGCCTATGCCAGGCACGTCATGATAAAGCTGACCTGAGCAGCACGCTTCCCGCATCGTTCCAACTGGGAAACGTCCGTGTCGCCTGCGCCTGCGCGATCCTATCCCGCGCCGCCGTCAGCGCCTCGCCGTCGGAGATCCAGGCGGCCATGGCCCGCGTCAAGCCTTCGGCACTCGAGGGATCGAAGTAGGTCGCGAGATCGAGGCCGGCCTCGCGCGTCGCACCGGCATCCGAGGCGATGCAGGGCACCCCGAGCGCAAGGCTCTCCTGCACCGCCAGCCCCCAGCCTTCACCGTGACTCGGCATGACCGTGAAGAGAGCGTTCCTGTAAAGGACCCCGAGATCGCTGTCGGAAAGATTTTCGAGCCAGACCAGGGTGCCGTTGCGGGATCCAGATGCCAGCCGGGCCCGCACATCGGCTGCTTTCCAGCCGTAGCCACCGACGATCACGAGACGCGGCATGACGTCGCCAAATCGTGCGCGAAGTTCATCAGTTGCATCGAGCAGCGCCGGAACATTCTTGCGGGGCTCGATCGTGCCGACCGACAGAATGAACGGCTTGTCGATCAGCCCGTGACGCCCAAGGACCAGCCGGTCGGAGAGACGATTCTGGCCCACGTCGCGCAAGGCCTCGAAGCTGTCCCAGCCCATCGGCAGGACAGTGATCGGCTTTTCGGGGACCGATCGGTCGGCGAGATAGCGCTGCACCTGTTGCCTGACGAACTGCGAGCTGGTCAGCCAGCAATCCACGCTCGGGGCGATCCCCTGAAGCTGCCCGGCAAAGATCTGCACCGAATCGGCGGGAGTCCATTCTGGCCGCTCGATGAGATAGAGGTCATGGATCATCTGGACGATCCGCACACCCGTTCGCTTCTTCAAGCCAGCGACCGTCGCGACATACTTCTTCTGCCACCATAGGTCGCCGGGATTGAACAACGTGTCCTGCGCGCCAGGCGGCGCAACGATATCGAGCACGGGCGACGAGCGCCCCGCGGCTCCTTCCGTCAAGGCCTCGATGAGACCTTCCATCCGGGTCAGGCCGGCCGCCAGATACGGCAAGTGGAAATATCGACCTTCGGACACGATTTCCTGCAGCGACGCCAATCTCAATCCCTGTGCCAGGATGCGTCGCAGGCGCGCAATTGCCGACGAGCGCCTGCTGGCGAGGTCGGCAATCAGTTCGGGTTCGATCCTGTAGAATCGATCGCTGCCGAGTATGCGCACCACGAACTCGACCGCGGACGATTGGCGGATGACATCGGAAGAGGCCACCTTCTCGATGACCCTCTGCACGCCGCCGGGGTGCCGGAAGTAGGCATACCAATGGACCAGCCCCGTCAGGTCGTAGAGCACCCTTGCACTCACGGGTCGCGTCCGTTCCCATCGAGGATCGCCTGCTTCAGCAACACCTCTCCCGCATCGTCCCAGGTCGGGAAATGCTCCGAGTCCAGGGCCTCGGCAATTCTCATCCGCTCTCGCCGGAGGGCGGCGCCATCGGTGATCCAATGGGCCATCGCAGACTTCAAGCTCGCCGGATTCAATGGATCGAAGTGAACGGCGAGGCCCCGACCGGACTCACGCAGCGCTCCGCCGGTCGAGGCGATACAGGGCACGCCATGGGCGATGCTCTCCTGCACCGGCAGTCCCCATCCCTCGGAGTAGCTAGGTGATACGGTGAAGAGCGCGGCGCGATAGACGGCAGACAGATCGGCGTCGCGAACCCTGGTCAGCCACCTGGTTTGCGGGCTGCGCCACAGGCGCGCCGCAAGACTCTTCGCGCTCCAGCCGTAACCGCCCACGACAACCAACTCTGGAACGCGCCCACCGAGGTCCCGGCGCAGGTCCTCCATGACATCGAGGAGCGTTGCCAGATTCTTGCGCGGCTCAACGGTTCCGACGAACAGGATGAATGGCTGACCGACGATGCCGTAGCGCCGGAGCACCGCCGCGGCGCCGGGGCGATCCTCTCCGCTTGAAGCCGCGAAACTGTCCCAGCCCATGGGAAGGACCTCGACAGGTCTCGGAGGCAGCAGGTGGCTTTCCATGTAAGCCTCCAGCTGTTCCTTCACGAAGGTCGAATTGGCCAGCCAGCGATCGACGCCAGGTGCAACCCCGCCAAAGGTGGACGTAAAAGTGCGCGCGAAGGCTGGTGAGAACCAGTCAGGCCGTTCGATAAAGAAAAGATCGTGGATCAACTGCACGACCTTCACCCCCGTGCGGGCTTTCAGCCGAAGCACGAACGGGGCGTAGTGGTTCTGCCACCACAAATCCCCTGAGTTGAAAAACATGTCCTGCGGCCCGGGCTCCCGCACGACTTCCAGCGACGGCAAGGCGGTCGGCAATCGCCTGCTGAACCAAGCCTCGACCAACGGCGCCAGATGGGCCATGCCGAGCAGGAAGTAGGGAACATGGATAATGGTCATGTCCGACAGCGGGCCCCTTGGCCGTGCCTGTCGCATGGTCATCGTGAAGAGGGCGCGCAGGCGCGCTATCGCCGCCCGGCGCCGCCGCGGATCCTGGAGATCACGCAATGTGCCACCATCGACCCTGTATAATTCGTCGCCGCCGAGCGCCCGCGCCACGAACTCCACCTGCCTGTTCTGCTGAACAGCCGTCGAGGAAAGCAGCTTTTCAGCCACCCTTTGTGTGCCAGAGGGATTCGAGAAGAAGGCGTACCAGTGAAGCAGCCCGGTGACGTCGAACAGCAATCTACGGGTCACGTCCCGACTTTCGACCATCGGTCAATGCGCTGTCGGCCAACATAATTGCGTGGTCCAGCACTCGCAAGGTCACTATCATTTCAAGGCATTTGCCCAACATGAAAACATTCCGCCATATCATCATCACTGGCGCTTCGAGTGGCATCGGGGAAGCCCTGGCCATCGACTATGCTGCGCCCGGCATCGTTCTTGGCCTGACGGGCCGTGACGCCAAGCGGCTGTCTGCGGTTGCAGACACCTGCCGGACCAGGGGAGCGACAGTGCTTGCCGAGACTGTCGACACCACCGACCGGTCCGCAATGGCACTCTGGTTGAAGGCATTCGACGATGCCCATCCCGTCGACCTGCTGGTTGCCAATGCCGGGATATCGCTCGACCAGAACAACCTGGGCATCGAACCCTTCGACTCGGCTCACAGGACCATCGCGGTCAACGTCACGGGCGTACTGAACACGGTCGAGCCGCTGATTGATCGCCTCATGGCGCGGCGCCAGGGACAGGTTGGCGTGATTTCGTCCCTCGCGGCTTTCTTCGGCCGCCCACGCTCCGCTTCGTATAACGCGAGCAAGGCGGCCATACGCGTCTGGGGGGAGAGTCTTCGATTCCCACTCGCAAAAGCCAATGTCGGGTTGAGCGTCGTCTGCCCGGGCTATGTGGCGAGCCGCATGAGCGACGCGATCGCCGATCCCAGACCCAAATCGATGAGTGCCGCGCGAGCCTCGCAGATCATCCGCCACGGTCTCGCCCGCAACAGACCGCGCATCGCCTTCCCCTTTGGCGTCGCCCTCGGCGTCTGGTTCACGGCGCTGCTTCCGGTCTGGCTGAGTGCGCGGATCTTGAAGGAGTAGGGCGGCATGGCGTCCGCTCCGGAGAACGGGCAGAAGACGCGTACGATCGTGTTTTGCCATATCGACAGCCTGTGTTGCCTCCCGGCATTGAACGCGATGTTCGCGGAACTCGGGAACGACATCGGTCTCGTCCTGTCCTCGCGGCGGTTCGGCTCCAGTCACGGCACCTTCTGGGAGCAGACGACCGCCGGCTTCCGGCGCTTCGGCATCCCGCTCAATCTCTGGCTAGGCTTCGACCTGATATCGGTGCCGATCGTCGCCTATTTCGCGCGCTGGATTTCGCGGGTCACTCGCCGAACTCCGGCACTGGCGACATTGCCCGAGCTGGCGCGGCGTCATAATGCGCGGTTCGTCGAAACATCCTACGTCAATTCCGCCGAAACGCTTGCCGCCGTACAGGCGTGCGCTCCCGACTTCATCGTCGTCATGAACTTCGACCAGATCCTGCAGCCACCGCTGATCGGCCTGCCGAAGGTGGCTGCGTTGAATGTTCATCCGTCCCTGCTTCCCAAACTGCGCGGCCCCTGTCCCGTACTTTGGGCACAGGCGAGGCGGGAGCACATTTCAGGGGCCACGGTTCACGCGATTGAGGATCGCACGATCGACGCCGGCCGCATCATTGCCCAGGTCGAAGTGCCGATCGATGGCGCAACCTCGGTCGGGGAACTGACGACGCAATTCTTCCTGGCCGGTGCGCGCGCCCTGCCGGCCGCAGTGGCGCGTCTCGCGACCGACAGGACCGCAGGACAACCGCAGCGGCTCTCGGATGGCCAGTATCTGGGGTATCCGACGGCGCTCCAGATGGAGGACTTCCGACGCGCAGGCCTTCGCCTCTGCCGGCTACGTCACGCCGCCCACCTGGTGTTGGCAGCTCTCGGCGTGACCCGCTGGAAGCCGTAGCTGGATGTAACTAGCGGCGCTTCGGGAGCTTGGAACTCTCGGCGACGATGGCACGATCGACCACCGTGAACAGGTACGCATCCGGCGACAGGGTGCAGCCGCCGCGCACCAGATGGGCGAGCTGGGCGCCCTGCTCGCCATCGGGGATCATGACGCCGCGCACCCGCGCCGAATGCTCCGCGAGGAACACGGCCAGCGCCTTGCGGGCTTCCGGGTTCATCGCATGCGCCTCGCGGCAGGTGATGTAGGCCGCCTGGTCGAAATTGAGCGGCGGCATCTGGGCTTGGGCGGAGGCCGAGACGCCGACGAGAGCCGCGAGCGAGAGGAGGAATCTGGAGGTCATACGCATCTCCCCTTACTTGCTGTTGCCGATGGCGGTGCCACCGAGATAGCCGACCGCGCCGCCGATCAGGCCGGCGCCGACCACCGCGCCGAAGCTGCCGCCAGTCGCGAGGCCAATGCCGGTGCCGGCCGCGGCGCCGACGATCGCGCCCGTCTGGCCATCCGACAGGTTGCTGGTGTTGCAACCGCCCAGGAAGCCCGCCGCGACGACCAGCGTCAGGATCTTCGTCTTCATCACACCTCTCCCCTTCGCCAACGCCACCGTCACGGAGGCGTCATGTCCGCCTTCACCCAACCCTTATCAGGATTGAAGATGTTGATCATGCCTGCTTTTTGCGCCGTCTCGGGCCCCAGGTCCTGCTGGTAGACCTCGCCCTTGTAGTCGACGATGAAGGTCATCACGCCGGTCACGCCATAGCGCACCGGCCAGGCAATGGCGCCGAAACCACCCATCATGCGGCCATTCACGATGTAATCGCGCGCGCCGCCGGGCGCCGCCGCGCCCTGTCCGTAGAGCAGGCGGAAATAGTAGCCGTAATGGCCGTCGGGAGAGTTGCCGTCGGCCTGGGCGCGGGCAACCGCCGGCCCCAGCGGGCTCTGCGGCTCCCCGGCCTTGGTCTCCCAGTAGAGACCATCCTTGCGGCCGGGCGAACTGAGAAGGCGCCGTGCATAAACCGGCGAACCGGTCTTCATCGGATCCATGGCCGCGTAGTCGCGCTGGGCATCGACGATCGCCAGCATCGTCTGCACGACGGCGGCTTCGTCATGGCCGATCTGGCGCAGGCGCATCTCGCGCCAGCCGGCGACCGGATCGAAGCGCCACTCCGCGCCGTCCTTCACGATCGGGATCGGCAAGGTCCAGCCGGCCTTGCCGGCCATGACGGTCGCCTTGTCACCGGAGACCTTCACCTCATGGCTTTCGTCCCACGCGGCGAGATAGGCCTTCCGACGCTCCTCACGCTGCGCGGACGTCGTCGGGACGAACTCGCCCCATTGCGGCCCCAGCAGAGCCCCCAATGTCTTCTGGTCGCCCTTGCGAACCGCGTCGGTGAAGGCGGTCGCGGCCGCCTCGGCTGTCGGGAACCCCTGGAGCTTGGCCGCCTGCTGGGCGAATGCACCACCGGCCAGGCCCCCTGCAAGACCGACGAAAACCGCGAGGCCCAGGAGACCGCGCCGGAACATCGTGCCGCTCATCGCCGTCCTCCTCCCCCGAACCTTTCGCCGCCGCCGCCGAAGCGCTCGCCGCCGCCACCCCAGCTGCGGTTGCCCCAGGACTGGCTGCCACGGTCGAAGTCGCGGGTGGCGCCGCTGCCGCCGCGGTTGATGTCACCGAAAGCGCCCCGATCGCCGGCCGTCCGATTCTCGAAGCTGCGATTCTCCGCCGGCCGGTTCTCGCCGGCCCGATTCTCTCCGGGGCGCTGCGTGTAGTTGCCACGCCCGTCGAGCTGGCCGCGGAACTGCTCACGCTGCGCCGCCGAATCGGGACGATGCTGGCCGAACTCCTGCCGCTCGGCGGGCGTCCGGTAGGGCACGCCGTCGCGATGCGCCGGGTCGTGGCTCCACTGGCCGTTGCGATAGCGGTCGGCATTGAAGTTGTTGGTGATGTTCGTCGCCCGGTTGACGTTCACGGTCGTGTAGCTGTTGCCCCAGCCACCGCCGCCGTAACCCCAGTGCCAGCCGCCGAACATGGCCGCACCCGCGGCGACGCCCAGGCCGAACATCATGCCGGTCATCAGCGCCGCACCGTAGTTCGGCGGCGGCGGATAATAGGGCGGCGGATACGCCGGATAGGGCCAGGCCCCATACGCCCAGGCCGGATTGTAATAGGGAACGTAGAGCAGCTCGGGATTGGCCGGCTCGATGACGATCGCGCTGGCGCCGCCGCTCGACTGGGTCGTTACCGTCTGCTGCGGGGTCGACTTCAGGTTGCCGGCGGCCTGCGCCTTGGCGCGCAGCCGCTGGACCGCCGTCGCGACGTCCTTCTGCTGGCCGATCATCGCGTCGCCGAGTTTCTGCGTCCAATCGAGCTGGTTGCTCATCATCTGCAGCGTCTGCGGAAATGCGACGAGCGACTTCACACTGACGTCCCAGCTCTTGTCCTTCACCGCCGCAACGGCGGCGTCGCCCTTGAGATTGGGATTGGCCTGCGACCAGCGCGCTGCTTCCACGACCTCGAGCGGGTAGGTCGCGGCCATCAGGACCTGCGACAGCAGCGCGTCGGGATAGAGGGCGATGGGCGCCAGCATCTGGTCGAGCTGCTCGGTCGTGAACGGCTTGTTCGAGTCCTGCGCGCGCAGCCCGTGGAAGGGGGCGAGAGCGAGCGCGGCCGTCGACAATGCAAGAAGTTTGCGTCGTTCCATGTCCTGCTCGTTCCCTCACAATGTCGGTAAAGAAGCCTGCGGCACACTACTTGCGAAGACCGCTTCCCGTCCAGCGCAGCACCTCGTCACAGGAGGCGCCCGCCCACGTGGCGCCCGTTACATGAGGCGATAAACCTGCTCCGGCTCGTCCCGGCCCTTCACCTGCCGCAGTTCCGGCTTGGGCAATTCGCCCAGCGCTTCGGGATGCTTCATCGCCGCGATCGTGTCGCCACTCACCAGGATGATCACGTCCTCGTCAGGGCCCATGAACTCCTTGCCCATCTGCTCGAAGCGCTGCGCCACGTTCACCGTGTCGCCGACCACGGTGTAGTTGACCCGCCCTGGCGCGCCGATGTTGCCCACGATCACCGGGCCCGAATGGATGCCGACACGCAGGCGGACGGCCTTCTTGCCGGCGGCGATGCGCTGCAGATTGTCCTCGTGCACGACGCGCCCCATCTCGAGCGCGGCATGGACGGCGTGGTCGGCATGGTCCTCCATGGAAGACAGGCCGCCCCACACCGCCATCACGCAGTCGCCGATGTACTTGTCGATCACGCCCTGGTCGTTCTCGATGCAGCTGCCCAGCAGGGCAAAATGATGGTTGAGCATGTCGGCCGTTTCCTGCTCCGGCAGCTCCTCGGCCTGCGGCGTGAAGCCCACGATGTCGGTGAACATCACGGTAACGACCCGGCGGCGCGACGCCACCGCATCCTCCCCCAGTTCCATCAGACCGAAGACCAGGCGGCGCGGCACATAGGCACCGAACCATTTCAGCGCCCCGCGTGCCTTGTCGAGGCTGTGGCCGGCGTCGTCGATCTCCCGCAGCCGTGACTTGCGATGGAACGGCTCGTCGAACTTGAGCTGCTCGATCAGCTCGGCCGCAGAGGTCAGGGTGCGGATGGACCGCGCCATGCTGAGCCCCATGACCAGCGCAAGCAGCGCGGCGACAGCCAGCGTGATGCCACCGACAATCGCCCCGTTGGTCAGCCGGTCGAGATCGCCGGTCGCGTCCTCGATCGGGAAATACTGCCCAACCAGCCAAGGCTCGGGCCCGAACCGCCTGAGCTCGCGATAGACGAACACCCAGCGCCGCCCGCCCTCCTCGACGACATGGCCCAAGGCCCCCAGTGCGCGGTCGATCTGCGGCGAACGAACCGGCGGATCCCAGATCTTGGCGAGGACCGGATCGTCCACCTCCTTGATCGTGGGCAAGGGGCGTTGCTCGGAGAGGCCGAGCCCGCGCGGATCGATCAGGCGACGCGACGCAAGCACGTGGTCGCGGCCGACCAGGATGAAATAGCGATCATCGCCGCCGGATTTCGGGTCAC
Organism: uncultured Reyranella sp.; assembly: GCF_945957355.1. Classification (GTDB taxonomy): domain Bacteria; phylum Pseudomonadota; class Alphaproteobacteria; order Reyranellales; family Reyranellaceae; genus Reyranella. Next base: position 199,778 of record NZ_CAMFKM010000001.1, read on the forward strand.
CGATGAGATAGGAGAGATCGCCGACGGCCACCGTGGCGATCAGTCCGCCGATGAAGGCATTGTCGATGCGCCTCACCGGTGTGCGCACGTTGACCACCGGCTGTTTGATCGTCTCGCTCCAGAACAGGGCCCCCCAGAAGGTGTGCTGCGCCGTCTGCAGCTGGCGGAAGCGCTCCATGCCCTGCGGCTGGTCGACCAGCGAGAGGGTTTCGCGCTCGATCGTGCCGTCGGGCTCACGCACGGCGCGATGGAGCTTGAGATCGAGCGTGGCGAAGCCGACCGCCGAGACGGCAGGCACCCGCTGCATCATCACGGCCAGCAGCTCGCGTACCGCGACCGGCGATTCGATGTCGACGCGGCCGCCGGCGGCGAGGGCCGCGATCAGCTCGAGCTGCTCGCTCACGGGATCGAGGCGGCTGCGGACCAGCGCCACCTGGGCATCGACCACGCGGGCGGCCCGGTCGACCAGCAGCCGTTCGGCGGTGCCGGTCGCACCGGCCAGCACGACGATGTAGGCGACGCCGGAGATCAGCGAGAGCGAGACGAAGGCCAGCGCCAGCGCAGCGACCAGCGGCATCCGCCAGGGGCGGCGCGAGGGGGCTTTCGCAGGGGCTGTTTCGACAATCTGGCTCACGCGGCGGACATCATAGGATGTCCGCCGCGCGGAAGCGATGTCCCGTCAGGTCATGCGGCGGCGCGGATGGCCGACTTGTTGACCTTGTCGTCGACATGGCTCTCGAACTGCTGGAAGTTCTTCTCGAAGCGCTGGGCGACATCGCGCGCGGCGCTGTCATAGGCCTTCTTGTCCTTCCAGGTGTTCTTCGGGTTCAGCACCTCGGCCGGGACGTCCGGGCAGGCGTTCGGCACCTGCATGCCGAAGTGCGGGTCGGCCGAGGACGGGACCGAAGCCAGCGTGCCGTCGAGCGCGGCGCGCACCATCGCGCGCGTGTGACGGATCGACATGCGTTCGCCCACGCCAAACCCGCCGCCCGACCAGCCGGTGTTGACGAGCCAGCACTTGACGTTCTGGCGGGCCATCTTCTCGCCCAGCATCTTGGCATAGACGGTCGGATGGCGCGGCATGAACGGCGCGCCGAAGCAGGTCGAAAAGGTCGCCTGCGGCTCGGTCACGCCCTTCTCGGTGCCGGCGACGCGCGCCGTGTAGCCCGAAAGGAAGTGGTACATCGCCTGCTCCGGCGACAGCCGCGAGATCGGCGGCAGCACGCCGAACGCGTCGGCCGTCAGCATCACGATGTTCTCGGGCGTGCCCGCAATGCCGGTATCAGAAGCATTCGGGATGAAGTCGAGCGGATAGCAGGCGCGGGTGTTCTCGGTATGGGCGCCATCGTCGAGGTCAAGGCGGCTGGTCGCCGGATCGATCACGACGTTTTCGAGCACCGTGCCAAAGCGGCCGGTCGTGGCATAGATCTCCGGTTCGGCCTCGCGGCTGAGCTTGATCACCTTGGCGTAGCAACCGCCCTCGAAGTTGAACAGGCTGTCCTCGGCCCAACCATGCTCGTCATCGCCGATCAGCGTACGCGTCGGATCGGCCGACAGCGTCGTCTTCCCGGTGCCCGACAGGCCGAAGAAGACCGCGACGTCGCCGTTCGGACCGAGGTTGGCGGAGGCGTGCATCGGCAGGACGTTCTTGTCCGGCAGCAGGTAGTTCAGGATCGTGAACACCGACTTCTTGATTTCACCGGCATACCAGGTGCCGCAGATCGCCACGACGCGTTCGGTGAAGTTCACCAGGATGGCGCAGTCCGACGCCGTGCCGTCGAGCTTCGGGTCGGCCTGGAAGCCCGGCAGGTTCAGGATGGTGAACTCGGGCTTGAACCCCTCCAGTTCCTCGGGCTTGGGCCGAAGGAACATGTTGCGGGCGAAGAGATTGTGCCACGCCGTCTCGTTGACCACGCGTACGCCGATGCGATGCGCAGGGTCGGCGCCGGCCCAGCAGTCGCGCACGAAAAGATCGCGACGCTGCGCGTAGGCGATCATGCGGTTGTAGAGCGCGCGATAGCGGTCGGGCGTGATCGGCTTGTTGGTCTTGCCCCAGTCGATGCGACCCTTGCTCTCGGAGTCCTCGACGATGAACTTGTCGTTGGGCGAGCGACCGGTGTGGATGCCGGTCCGCACCACCAGCGCGCCGCCGTCAGCCACCACGCCCTCGTGCCGGCGAATCGCTTCCTGGTAGAGCGCGGGAACCTGGAGGTTCCAGTAGACATTGCTCAGGTTCTTGAGTCCGAGCGCTTCCAGTCCAAATTTGGGTACGATGAAGCCCGCCTGATGCACAGCGTTTCTCCTGCTTTCCGGCCGATCCGAATGGCTGAGGTGTTTGACTACTATGCGCTACTGGCAGGGCCGCGGGGAGGCAAGTCCCTTGCGACAAGTTAGTGGTGACAGGCGTGTGAATCGGCCTTCGCACTCGCGAGAAGAATGCTGCGACGCGAAACCTTCCACCCGCCACGGTGGAATCACGGTATCGAGCGGGCCCTGGCCACCAGGTGCACCAGGACCTTGCGCGCCTCGCCGGCCGCCTGCAACGGCGCATCGAACGCAAGGCGCGCCACCTCCCCGCCTCGCCGCAGATCGATTCCCTCGGGATCGATCCCCGTCATTTTCCAGCCGTCGCCGGCCAGGCCGATCAACTTTGCGGCATAGAGCTGAATGGCATCTGCGTGATCGGCATTCATATGATCGATGATGCCTGCCTCGGCCTCGGCAAGGCCCTCGGCCCGCGGCGGAGCGAGTTCGGCCTCATCGATCCAGCGGATCTTGCCGAAGCCGCCCACCAGATGGGCCCGCTCCAGCGCGATGCGATAGAAACCGAAATCCTTGAACCCCGCGTACAGCGCGGCGTCCGGATGGCGTGCCAGGAAGCGTGCCTTGAGGCGTTCGTCGCCGGTCCGCTCCGCCCGGCCCAGCACGGTCGCCCGCGGGCCCGTCAGCGGCTGGTCCAGTCCGCCGGTCCCGTCGAACAGCAGGGCGACGCGGTCGTCCGCCTTGATCGCCTTTGTATGTTCGGCCATATCGCTCAGCAGAAGGATCGGCGACAGGTCGTGATCGACCGCCACCAGGACCAGGGAGGCATAGGGCCAGCCGGCCGGTTCGCCCGGCAGGAGGGTGGCCAGGGCGGCCCGGTCGAGGGCGCGCAAGAGGCCGCGCACGGTGCGGGACATGTCGTCTTGGGTCATTTTCGGATCAAAAAAGCCGCAATTGTTCGGTGAATATCGTGGACCGGAAGGCGGCGGCGGCGGTCTGGTCTATGATAGCATGATAGAGAAGCCGTTGTCCGCTGCAGGAGAAGCCAAGCCGTGCGCAAGAACATCGCCCTCGTCGACGACGACCGCAACATCCTCACGTCGGTGTCGATGCTGCTCGAAGCCGAAGGGTTTCAGATCAAGACCTACAATGACGGTGCATCGGCTCTGGAAGGCCTCAACCAGTCGCCTCCCGATCTCGGCATCTTCGACATCAAGATGCCGCGCATGGACGGCATGGAACTGCTGAACCGCATTCGCAAGACGCAGCAGTTCCCGGTGATCTTCCTCACGTCCAAGGACGAGGAGATCGACGAGGTGCTGGGCCTGCGCATGGGCGCCGACGATTTCATCCGCAAGCCGTTCTCGCAACGCCTGCTGCTGGAGCGCATCCGCGCCGTGCTACGTCGGGCCGATGTGGGGGGCGCCAAGGGCGAATCCGCCGCCGAGCGCATCGTGCGTGGTGAGCTGGTCCTCGACCCGAGCCGTCATCAATGCACCTGGAAGGGCAAGGAAGTGCACCTCACGGTCACGGAGTTCCTGCTCCTGAAGTCGCTCGCCGAGCGACCCGGCCACGTGAAGAACCGCGACCAGCTCATGGACGCGGCCTACGGCGAGACGATCTACGTCGACGACCGCACCATCGACAGCCACATCAAGCGCGTCCGCCGAAAGTTCCGCGAGGTCGATGGCGAGTTCGAGCAGATCGAAACGCTGTATGGCATCGGATACCGATATCGCGACTCCTGACCCCGGCGCACGGCCGCTCGGGCACCAGACCACAGGCTCCCGGATCGCCACGGCGCTCGGCCGGTTGTTTCCGCGCATGTTGCGCAGGGCACCAGCCGCGACCGGCGGTGCTGCACCGGCTGGCGCGGCCGAGTCGCCGTCGCTGCTGCGCCGGCGACGCAGCACCGGCCGCGGCTACTCGCCGCTCACGCGGCGCATCCTCCTGCTCAACCTCATCCCGGTCGCGCTGCTGACGCTCGGTGCGGTCTATCTCAGCGACTACGAGGAGGAGCTGATCGACACCGAACTCGCCTCGCTGCTGGTGCAGGGCGAGATGGTGGCGGCCGGCATCGGCGAGGTCGCGGTGGTCGGTGGCGAGACCACGGTGAATCGCATGGACACCGAGGCCGCACGCCAGCTTCTGACGCGGCTGGTCCGCCCGACCGGCGTGAGGGCACGCCTGTTCAGCGAGACCGGCGAGCTGCTGGGCGATTCGGCAATGCTGAACGAGGCGGGACGCATCCATGTCGTGCCGCTGCCGCCGCCCGAGGTGCCGGCCGAGTCCGAAACCCAGGCCAGTATCGGCGAGCGCGTCAGCGACTGGCTGGCCCGCCAGCTTTCCCGCGTCCACCACTATCCCGAATATGTCGAAAAGCCCGTGCCGACCCTGCGCGACTTCCCCGAGGCGGCCAGCGCGCTGCGCGGCTTCAACGCGTCGGCCGTGCGCAGCGCCGGGCAGGGACGGCTGATGCTGAGCGCCGCGGTGCCGGTGCAGCGCTACAAGCAGGTGCTGGGCGCCCTCCTCCTGACGCGCGACAACCGCGCCATTGCCGCCTCGTTGCGCGAAGTCCGCTACGACATGCTGACGATCGCCGCGGCGGCACTCGGCATCACCGTGCTGCTGTCGCTCTATCTCGCCGGCACGATCACGCAGCCGATCGTGCGCCTCGCCCGCGCCGCAGACGAAGTGCGCCTGGCGCGCGAGAGCCGGCCGGAGATTCCCGACCTCGGCAAGCGCGGCGACGAGATCGGCGACCTGAACGATGCGCTGCGCTCGATGACCGAGGCGCTGTGGCTGCGCATCAACACCATCGAGAGCTTCGCCGCCGACGTCGCGCACGAACTCAAGAACCCGCTGACCTCGCTGCGCTCGGCCATCGAGATGGCGGGCCATCCCAATCTCGACGCGGAGCGCCGCGCCAAGCTGATGGGCATCGTCATGGACGACATCAATCGGCTCAACCGGCTGATCTCGGACATCTCCGACGCCTCGCGGCTCGACGCCGAACTGATGCGCGGCGAGGTGAGGCCGGTCGATCTCGACAAGCTGCTGCGGGACATGGTCCACCATTACGCGGTGACCGCGAACCAGAAGTCCGGCGTCGAGGTCGAGTTCCGCGTCGCCGCCAATCCCCCCTTCATCGCGCACGGCCATGACGGCCGCTACGGGCAGGTGTTCCGCAACGTCATCGACAATGCCCTGTCCTTTGCGCCCAAGGGCTCGCGCATTCTCGTCGAACTGAGCCGCGAGCCACGCAACGGCCCCTTCGTCGTCACCATCGACGACGAGGGCCAGGGCATCCCCGAGGACAATCTCGAATCGATCTTCCAGCGCTTCTACTCCGAGCGCCCGACCGAGCATTTCGGCCAGCATTCCGGCCTCGGCCTGTCGATCTGCCGGCAGATCGTCGAAACCTACGGCGGCACGATCGCGGCCACCAACCGGCGCGGTCCCGACGGCAAGGTGCTGGGCGCCCGCTTCACCGTACGGCTGCCCGCGGCCAGCGGTCGCAAGTGACGTACTGAGTGGCGATCAAGGTCACGACCTATGTCCACGCGACCTGCATCGCCCTGCAGGGTCCCGGCAAGGTCTGGCGCGGCGTCCTGCTGCGGGGTCCGTCGGGCGCCGGCAAGTCCGATCTCGCGCTTCGCCTCGTCGAGGCCGGCGCCCGCCTGGTGGCCGACGACCAGACCGCGCTGATCCAGCACGGCAAGGGCCTCGTCGGCACGCCGCCGGGCACGATTGCCGGCCTACTGGAGGTCCGCGGAGTCGGCATCGTGAAGCTCGGCCGCACCCGACTGCTCGCGCGGGCGACGATCGCCCTCCTGGTCGATCTCGTGCCGCCCGACCGCATCGAACGCCTGCCCGACCCGGCCCATGAAAATCTGCTGGGCATCGACCTGCCGGTCGTGGCCCTCGCGCCCTTCGAGGCGTCCGCCCCTGCGAAGTTGCGCCTTGCCCTCGCGCAGATCGCAGCGGCATGATTTGCGGCGCACAGCCCATGCCGGACACGTCGACTTCCCCCGCCCCCGACACGAAACGCGACATGCGCCGGCCGTTCGTCGTGGTCACCGGCCTGTCCGGCGCTGGCCGCGCGACCGCGCTGAACGTGCTGGACGACCTGGGCTATGTCGCCGTCGACAACGTGCCGCTGCCGCTGCTCGACGATCTCATGCGCTCGACCGGCGGCGACGCGGGCGAGAAAGCCAGACCGCTCGCCCTCGGCATCGATACCCGTACCTTCGGCTTCGACGCCCGGGAACTCGTGGCCCGTATCGGCGAACTGCGGAAGCATCCAGCCCTTGCCGTCCGGCTGCTGTTCCTCGACGCCGACACCGAGACCTTGCAGCGGCGCTACACCGAGACCCGCCGGCCGCATCCGATGGCGCCCGACCGCCCGGTGGTCGACAGCATCATCGAGGAACGGCGGCAGATCGGCTGGATGCGCGAATCAGCCGACGTCTCCCTCGACACGTCGTCGCTTTCGCCGCACCGCCTGAAGCAGATCCTGGCCGGCCATTTCAGCCTCGGCCTCAGTGTCGGCACGCGCATTTCCGTGATGTCGTTCTCGTTCCGCCGCGGCCTGCCGCGCGAGTCCGACCTGGTGTTCGACGCCCGGTTCCTCAAGAATCCGCATTACGATCCGGCGCTGAAACCCCTCACCGGCCGCGATCCGGCGGTAGCGGCGTTCATCGCAACCGACCCCGACTACCATCCATTTGTCGACAGGCTGAAAGGGCTGATCGGGCCGCTGCTGCCGCGTTTCGACGCCGAGGGCAAGAGCTATCTGACCATCGCCATCGGCTGCACCGGCGGCAAGCACCGGTCCGTGGCGCTGGCCGAGGAGCTTGCAGACTGGTTGCGGAGTGCGGGCCGGTCCGTCACTCTCTCGCACCGGGACGTCGGGGCGGCCGGGGAGGCCGGGGGCGCAGGGTAGAGCACAGAATGATTGGTATCGTACTCGTGACTCACGGCAATCTGGCGCAGGAATTCAAAGCCGCGCTGGAACATGTCGTCGGTCCACAGCAATGCATGTCGACCGTCTGCATCGGCGCCGACGACGACATGGAAAAACGACGCGGGGAAATACTGGAGAGGGTCCGCGCCTGCGAGACGGGCGAGGGTGTCATCGTGCTGACGGACATGTTCGGCGGCACGCCCTCCAATCTCGCGATCTCCATCATGGAGCAGGCGCGGGTCGAAGTGCTGGCCGGCGTCAACCTGCCGATGCTGGTGAAGCTCGCCAGCGTCCGCACGCGGCCCATCGCCGAAGCCGTGCGCATGGCGCAGGAAGCCGGCCGCAAATACATCACCGTCGCCTCCCGAATCCTGGCCAAGGAAGCTTCGTGACCGACATCGCAGAAAATTCGAGTGCGGAGGCCGGCATCGGCGCCCTGAAGCGGAGCCTGGCGATCGGCAACAAGCGCGGCCTGCACGCCCGTGCCGCCGCCAAGTTCGTCCGCACCGCCGGCCAGTTCGATGCCGTCGTGCGCGTCTCCTACAAGGGCCAGGAAGTCTCGGGGCTGTCGATCATGGGCCTCATGATGCTGGCCGCCGGCATCGGCAGCTCGATCGAGCTCATCTGCTCGGGCCGGCAGGCTGCAGACGCGATGGCAGCCATTTCAACGCTCGTCGAGGGCAAGTTCGGCGAAGATTGAAGGCCCTGCGCGCCCGGCATAAAGCCTCGCGCATATCGACATAAATTCTTGCTTATATGTTGATCCGGCGCGTTGAGGCGGTCCCGCACCGCTGTTATGACACGCCCGCTTTTCACAATTCGTCGCCTGCCGACGCCGGCATAGAAGGAGCGCCAAATGGCCGACTACATCGTCAAGGATATCGGGCTCGCCGACTGGGGTCGCAAGGAACTCGACATGGCCGAGACCGAGATGCCGGGCCTGATGTCGATCCGCAAGGAATACGGCCCGAAGAAGCCGCTCAAGGGCGCGCGCATTGCCGGTTCGCTGCACATGACCATCCAGACGGGCGTACTGATCGAGACACTGAAGGCGCTGGGCGCCGATGTGCGCTGGGCCTCGTGCAACATCTACTCGACGCAGGACCATGCCGCTGCGGCGATCGCCAAGGCTGGCACGCCGGTCTTCGCCATCAAGGGCGAGAGCCTCGAGGAATACTGGGACTACACCCACAAGATCTTCGAATGGCATGACGGCGGCGAGCCGAACATGATCCTCGACGATGGCGGCGACGCCACCCTGCTGGTCCATCTCGGCGCCCGCGCGGAGAAGGATCCCTCCCTCGTTTCCAAGCCGACCAACGAGGAGGAGGAAGTCCTCTACAAGGCGATCCTCAAGACCAACAAGGAAAAGCCCGGCTGGTACGCCAAGCTCGGCGCCTCGATCCGCGGCGTCACCGAGGAGACGACGACGGGCGTGCATCGCCTCTACAACATGGCGAAGGAAGGCAAGCTCCTGTGGCCGGCCATCAACGTCAACGACTCGGTGACCAAGTCGAAGTTCGACAACCTCTACGGCTGCCGTGAGTCGCTGGTCGACGGCATCCGTCGCGGCACCGACGTCATGATGTCGGGCAAGGTCGCGATGGTCGCGGGCTTCGGCGACGTGGGCAAGGGCTCGGCCGCCTCGCTGCGCCAGGCCGGCTGCCGCGTGATGGTCTCCGAGATCGATCCGATCTGCGCCCTGCAGGCCGCGATGGAGGGCTACGAGGTCGTCACCATGGAAGAAGCGGCGCCCAAGGCCGACATCTTCGTGACCGCGACCGGCAACGTCGACGTGCTGACGCTCGACCACATGAAGGCGATGAAGCACCGCGCCATCATCTGCAACATCGGCCACTTCGACAGCGAGATCCAGATCGCCTCGCTGCGTAACTTCAAGTGGCACAACGTGAAGCCGCAGGTCGACGAGGTCGAGTTCCCGGACGGCAAGCGCATCATCGTACTGTCGGAAGGCCGCCTGGTGAACCTGGGCAACGCCACCGGTCATCCGAGCTTCGTGATGTCGGCCTCCTTCTCGAACCAGACGCTGGCCCAGGTCGAGCTGTGGACCAACCCCGGCAAGTACGAGAAGCAGGTCTACACGCTGCCGAAGTTCCTCGACGAGAAGGTCGCGGCGCTCCACCTGGAGAAGGTCGGCGCCAAGCTGACGAAGCTCCGTCCCGACCAGGCCAAGTATATCGGCGTGCCCGAGGCCGGCCCGTTCAAGGGCGACCTCTACCGCTACTAATCGCCCACAGGCGTGCATGCTAGAAGTCGGCATCGAAAGATGCCGACTTTTTCTTTGTCCCTTCCCGACGAGGCCGCGACCGAGCGGCTGGGCGCGGCGATCGCCGCCCGCCTGAGACCGCGCGACGTCGTGGCGCTGGAGGGCGGCCTGGGTGCCGGCAAGACGACCCTGGCGCGCGCCATCCTGCGCGCCGCCGCGGGCGATCCGGCGCTGATCGTGCCCAGCCCGACCTTCACCCTGGTCGAGGTCTACGAGACCCCGCGCGGCAATTTCTGGCATTTCGACCTCTATCGGCTCGAAGAGCCGGAGCAGGTCTTCGAACTGGGCTGGGAAGAAGCCCGCGCCGATGGTGTGGTGCTGGTCGAATGGGCGGAGCGTCTGGGCCCGTTGCTGCCGCGCCGGCGGCTCACCGTCCGCCTGTCGGTCGAGGGCGAGGGGCGGCGCGCAATCCTGGAAGGAGATTCCCGCTTTGGCGAAGTCTGAACGTGACCTGCTGCGCGCCGAGTTCGTGGGCAGGGCCGGCTGGGGCGATGCCGGCGAACGGCTGCTGGCGGGCGACGCCTCGTTCCGGAAGTATTTCCGGCTGAGCCGGCCGCGCCGCTCGGCCGTCGTCATGGATGCGCCGCCACCGCAGGAAGACGTGCGGCCTTTCGTGCAGATCGGCCGGCACCTTATCGGCCTCGGCCTCAGCGCACCGGAGATTCTCGCGGAGGATGCCGAACACGGCTTCCTGCTGCTGGAGGACTTCGGCGACGACACCTATGCGCGCGTGCTGGCGGCGGGCGGCGACGAAGGCGAGCTCTACAGCCGCGCCACCGACGTGCTGGTCGAGATCTATCGTGCGGGCGAGCGCAGCCTGATTCCCGGACTGGGCGCCTATGCGGGCGACACGCTGATCGAGGCGGCGATGCTGCTGCCGGAATGGTACCTGCCGGAAGCGACCGGCAAGCCGACGCCGCCGGAGGAGACCGCGCGCTACGTCGCCGCATGGCGCGAATGCCTGGCGGTGCTGCCGGCAACGGGCGAGACGCTGCTGCTGCGCGACTACCACAAGGACAATCTCCTCTGGCTGCCGGCGCGGCCCGGGGTGAAGGCCTGCGGCCTGCTCGACTTCCAGGACGCCCTGCGTGGCCATCCTTCCTACGATCTCGTGTCGCTGATCGAGGATGCCCGCCGCGATGTGGCGCCCGCCGTCCATGCCGCCTGCCTCGACCGCTACATCGGCGAAGCCGGGATCGCCGACGCGTCCGGTTTCCGCACCGGCTTCGCACTGATGGCCGCGCAACGCCACGCCCGCATCATCGGGCTTTTCGTCCGCCTGCTGCGACGAGACGGCAAGCCGGACTACCTGCAGCACCTGCCGCGCGTGTGGCGCATGTTCGAGCGCGCCCTGCAGCATGAGGCGCTGTCGCCCCTGCGCCGCTGGGTCGATCGCACGCTGCCTTCGGCAATGCGCCGCATCGGAGCAACTTCGTGATCCGCAGCGCCATGATCCTGGCAGCGGGTCGCGGCGAGCGCATGCGCCCTCTCACCGACTCGACACCCAAGCCGCTGATCCCGGTCGCGGGCCGGTCGATGCTGGAGCGCGCGATGGACCGCCTGCAGAGCAGCGGCGTGCAGAACATCGTGGTCAACGTGCATCACCTGGGCAACCAGATCGCCGACTGCCTGCGTGGCCGCGCCCGCATCATTCATGAAGACCGGCTGCTCGAAACCGGCGGCAGCGTGCGCAATGCCCTGCCCCTGCTCGGCAATGGACCGTTCTTCGTCCTGAACGGCGACGGGCTGTGGCGCGACGGACCTGAATCGATGCTGGGCCGGCTGGCGTCGGCGTGGGATCCCAATCGCATGGATGCGTTGCTGCTGCTCCATCCGCTGGCCAGCGCCATCGGCCGCGAGGAGAAGGATCGCGGCGACTACTATCTCGAACCGGACGGCCGCGCGCGCCATCGCGGCACGGCAGAGACCGCACCCTATCTCTTCGCCAGCGTCTCGGTCTGCGATTCACGCCTGTTCAACGGCTCGCCCGAAGGTCCCTTCTCTCTGCTGAAGCTGTGGAACCGCTCGGAGCAGGCGGGCCGCCTGTTCGCCCTGGTGCACAATGGCGACTGGTTCCATGTCGGCACGCCGTCGGCGCTTGCCGAGGCGGAACGCGTGCTGGGATGAAAGGTCTCTTCACCATCGGCGCGGAGCGGCGCTTCGCCGACGAGCTGGCGCGGGTGGTGTTGGCCGAGTACAGCGGCGATCCCCTCGCCCTCGCCGATGTCCTGATTCTGCTGCCGACGCGGCGCTCGGTGCGCGCCTTGCGCGAAGCCTTCCTGCGGGCCGCCGACGGCACACCCACGATCCTACCGCGCATGGCGCCTTTGGGCGACGTCGACGACGGCGAATGGGAGATCGCCTCGGGCGACGGCGACGCGCTCACCCTGCCGCCCGCCATCGAGCCCGCAGAACGCGAGGCGTTGCTCGCACAGCTCGTGGCAGCCTTCACCGACGACCAGGGCCATCCCATTGCGCAGTCGGCGGCACAGGCGCTGAAACTTGCCCGCGAGCTCGGCCGCCTGCTCGACGAACTCGCCATCGAAGGCGTGTCGTTCGATCGGCTCGAAGGCCTCGTCGAAGGCAACTTCGCCAGCCACTGGCAGCGCACGCTGAAGTTCCTGGCCATCGTCGGCGAACACTGGCCGCAGATGCTCGCCGCGCGTGGACGGATCGATGCCATCGAGCGGCGTACCCTGGCGATCCGCAACCAGGCCAGACGCTGGCGTGAACGGCCGCCGCAGACACCGGTGATCGCCGCCGGCTCGACCGGCTCGCAGCCCGCGACCCGCGACCTGCTGGCGGCCATCGTCGAACTGCCGCAGGGCGCGGTCGTCCTGCCCGGCCTCGATCACGACATGGACGACGCGAGCTGGGAGGCGCTCGATCCGTCGCATCCGCAATACGGTCTTCGCGAATTGCTGAGCGCGCTGGGCCGCGCGCGCAGCGACGTGGCGGAATGGCCCGGGGTCGCGGGCGGCTCGGCGCGTCATTTCCTCATCACCGAACTGATGCGGCCGGCCGAGACCAGCGACTCCTGGGTCAAGCCGGAGCCGGCGTCGCTGGAGCATGTGACCCGCGCCGATTGCGCGACGCCGCACCAGGAAGCGCTGGTCGTGGCGCTGGCGCTGCGCAGCGTCCTCGACACACCGGCACGCACCGCAGCCCTGGTCACACCTGACCGCGAACTCGCACGGAGGGTCACCGCCGAATTGAAGCGCTGGCAGATCGACATCGACGATTCGGCCGGCGCGGCGCTCGCCGACACGCCGCCCGCCACGCTTCTGCATGCGCTGATCGCCACCGTCGATTCGAGCTTCGCGCCGGTCGAGTTGCTGGCGCTGCTCAAGCATCCGCTGTGCACCCTGGGCAGCGAACGCGCGGCCGTCCTCGATGCGACGCGGCGGCTCGACCGCAAGTGCCTGCGCGGCCTCAAGCCGGCGCCGGGCCTCGACGCGATCCGCGCTCGCATCGAAGAAGCAAAATTCGGCGATCCCGCCGATCGCACCGCCGTGCGCACGTTGATCGATCGGCTGGGCGACGCCACCTCCGCACTGGTCGCGCTGATGCAGGGCGACGCGTCGCCGGATGCGCTGCTCGACGCGACCGTCGCCGCAGCGGAGAAGATCGCCTCGGTGGAGGCGCTATGGTCGGGCGACGCGGGCGGTGCGCTGGCCGACGTGCTGGGGCGACTGCGCACCGCCTGGACCGACCGGCCCGCGATTGCATCCGGCGAATGGCCCGGCCTGTTCGACGCGATGCTGGAACCGGAAACCATCCGGCCCGCCTTCGGACGCCATCCGCGCCTCTCGATCTGGGGCCCGCTCGAAGCCCGACTGCAGCGCGCCGATCTTCTGGTGTTGGGTGGCCTGAACGAAGGCACCTGGCCGCCCGCCGTCGAGACCGGACCGTGGATCAACCGCCCGATGCGCAACGATCTCGGCCTGCAGCAGCCGGAGCGTCGAATCGGCCTTTCTGCGCACGATTTCGTGGCAGCCCTCGGCGCCGAGCGCGTCCTGCTGACGCGCGCCGAGCGCGAAGGCGGCGCGCCGACCGTGCCGTCGCGCTGGCTGGCCCGCCTCGATGCCCTGTTCGGTTACGAGCTCGGCTCGGCGCCGGTCCCGGAATATATCCAGCGCGGCCGCCGCAGCTTCGTCGCCTGGGCGGAAAAGATCGACCGGCCGGACGACTACATACCGTGGCTGCGGCCCGAGCCGCGCCCGCCGCTCGAGGCGCGGCCCAAGCGTCTGTCCGTCTCCAGCGTCGAACAGTGGCGGCGCGATCCCTACGGTCTCTACGCCCGGCGCATCCTCGGACTGGAGGCGCTCGATCCGCTGGAGGCTGAGCTGGGCGCGGCCGATCGTGGCAATGCCCTGCACGACGCACTCGACGAATTCCTGAAGGCACATCCTTCCGGCGTGTTGCCACCCGATGCCGTGCGCGAGTTCGAAGAACTGGGCGAGAAGCATCTCGCCGACCTGCTGACGGCGCCGGCTGAACGGGCTTTCTGGTGGCCGCGCTTCCAGCGTCTCGCCCGCTGGTTCGTCGACGCGGAGAACGCGCGCCGTGCCGCCGGCACGAGGCTGCTGGCCAGCGAAAGCAAGGCCGCGATGACCGTGGGGCCTGCCGCGCATCCGCTGCGCATCGAGGCGCGGGCCGACCGGGTCGACGAGCTGGAGCGCGGCACCTGGGAGATCATCGACTACAAGACCGGTCGAGTGCCGACCAAGGACGAGCTGGAAGCCTTGTTCGCGCCACAGCTCCTGCTCGAGGCTGCGATGGCCGAGCGCGGCGGCTTCGAGAAGATCGAGGGCAAGGCCGAGACGGTGCGCCTGTCCTACTGGCAGGCCAACGGCCTGGGTGACGGCGGCAAGGTGAGCGAGATCAAGGGCAGCGACGAGCTGGTGGCCGAGATGATGGCGCTCGTCCAGAAAATGGCGGAGCACTTCGCCAACCCGGATACGCCTTATGCGGCGCTGCCCTGGCCCGCCTACGGTCCGCACTTCAACGACTACGCCCATCTTGAACGTGTCGCCGAATGGTCGACGGCAGGCGGGGGCGACGAATGAGCGACGTACTCGACGCCATCGCGCTCGCGACCGACGCGCAACGGCGCGCCACCACACCCGACCATTCCGCCTGGGTCGAGGCCAATGCCGGTACGGGCAAGACCAAGGTCCTCACCGACCGCGTGACGCGGCTGCTGCTCGGCGGCGTCCGGCCCGAACGGATCCTCTGCCTCACCTTCACCAAGGCGGCGGCGGCCGAGATGCGCAACCGTCTCGCCCACCAGCTCGGCCGCTGGGCGCTGGCCGACGAGGCGACGCTCGACGCCGGCATCGCCAGGCTGATCGACAAGACGCCCGACCCGGTGCAAAGGATCGTGGCGCGCCGCCTGTTTGCGCGCGTGCTCGACGCGCCGGGCGGCATCAACATCCTCACCATCCACGCCTTCTGCCAGGCGCTGCTGAAGCGCTTCCCGCTGGAGGCGGGCGTGGCGCCCGGCTTCGACATCCTCGACGAGGCCGAGGCCCAGACGATCCTGCGCCGCGTGCAGGACGAGCAGATGGAAGATCTGGCGCAAAGCGAGGCATCCCCTGCGCTGGCTGCCGCCCTCGCCACGGTCGCGGCCAAGGTCTCGATCGCCGAATATGCGGAGCTGATGACGCGGCTGCTGAGCGAGCGCGCCTGGCTGCAGGCCCATGTCGTCGACGAAGCCGGTCTCGCAAAGCTCAGTCGCCGGCTGTCCCGGCAACTGAACTGCGAGCGCGTGCCGACGCTCGACGAAGCCGCCCTGCGCGAGGCGGCGCGGGCCTTGATCGAGACAGGCGGCAAGACCGATGCGCCGAACGGCCAGAAGATCGCAAGCTGGCTGGCCGACAACCGCAATGACTTGAGTCCCGCCTATCGCGGCGTGTTCTTCACCAGCGAAGGGCAGGTGCGCAAGTCGCTGGCGACCAAGGCGGCACAGAAGCGACTGCCCGGCATCGTCGACATTCTCCAGGCCGAAGCCGAGCGTCTCGAATGCGCGCGGGGACAGGCTCTGGTCGAACTGACCCTAGCCCTGCTGCGACTGGGCCTCGACGTCGCCGATCGCTATACGCGCGCCAAGCGCCGCCGTGCCGTGCTCGACTACGACGACCTGATCGTCGCGACGCGCCGCCTGCTGGAGACGGCGGAAAGCGCCGCCTGGGTGCTCTTCAAGCTCGATGGCGGCATCGATCATGTGCTGGTCGACGAGGCGCAGGACACCAATCCCGACCAGTGGGAAGTGATCCGTCGCCTCACCGAGGAATTCTTCGTGGGCGAAGGCGCGGTGGGCCGCAGCCGCACGATCTTCGCCGTCGGTGACACCAAACAGTCGATCTTCGGCTTCCAGCGCGCCGATCCGCGCAAGCTGAAGGAGATGCGCGTATGGTTCGACGAGCGCAGCCGCATCGCCGACCGTGTCTTCGTGCCGGTCGACCTCAACGTGTCGTTCCGCTCGACACCGGCCGTGCTCGATGCCGTCGACCGGGTGTTCGGCGAAATCGAAGCGGCGAAGGGCGTCGCCGAACCGGGCGACGTGATCCACCTGCCCAGCCGCAAGAACGAGCCGGGACGGGTCGAGTTGTGGCCGCTGGTCGAAGCAGGCGAAGACAAGGTCGACACGAAGGACATCGAGGGCACGGGAAGCAGCGCTTCTCAGGCGTTGCCGCACGAACGGCTGGCCCGTTTGATCGCCGCGCACGCCAGTCACCTGATCGCCACGGAGCGCCGCGCGCGCGACGGCGAGAAGCTGCATGCCGGTCACTTCATGGTGCTGGTGCGACGGCGCAACGAGTTCGTGAACGCGCTAGTGCGCGCGCTGAAGCGCGAGGGCGTCGAAGTCGCGGGCGTCGACCGGCTGAACCTCGGCCAGGAACTCGCGATTCAGGACCTGCTGGCGTTGGCGCGCTTCGTCCTGCTGCCGCAGGACGATCTCAACCTTGCCGCCCTCCTCAAGTCTCCGCTGATCGGTCTCAGCGAGGACCAGCTCTTCATCCTGGCGTGGAAGCGCCCCAGTCATCTCTGGCGCGCCCTGCGCGAACGCTCCAGCGAGGCGCCGTTCGCCGCGGCCCATGCGACCCTGGCCGAGTGGCTGCGGCGTGCCGACTACCAGACGCCCTTCGATTTCTTCGCCCGCGTGCTCGGCCCGGAAGGCGGCCGTCGCCGGCTGCTGGAGCGGCTGGGGCGCGAGGCTTCGGATCCGATCGACGAGCTGCTGGCGCGCGCCTTGCAGTACGAAGGTATCGAGGGTGGTTCGCTGCAGGGCTTCCTGCGCTGGTTCGAGACCGGCGGTGGCGAGATCAAGCGCGATCTTGACCAGAACCGCAGGCGCGAGCTGCGCATCCTGACCGTGCACGCCTCGAAGGGCCTGCAGGCGCCGATCGTCTACCTGCCGGACACGACGCGGGTGCCGCGCGATTCCGAACGGCTGCTGGCCGGTGCCGACGGGGAGGCGCGTCTCTGGCTGCCGCGGACCGACGATGCCAACGAAGCGGCGCGCGCCTGGCGCGGCGACGTGCGAGAGCGCGCGCTGGAGGAGCAGAACCGGCTCCTCTATGTCGCCATGACCCGCGCCGAGGACCGGCTCTATGTCGGCGGCTGGGTCGGCTCGAAGAAGCCCGATCGCGGCTGCTGGTACGAGCGCATCGAAGCCGGGCTACGCGCCAGCAGCGAGGACGGGAGCGGCCGTGCCGTGGCGCGGCGGTTCGACTTCACCTCGCTCGTGGCCGACGGCTGGTCGGGCGATGGCTTCGAACTGACGAACGAAGGGCATGTCGTCGAAGCCGAGCAGCGCGAGTTGCCGATCGCCGACGAGGCGCCGCAGCCACCCTGGTGGACCGAGCCCGCCCCGGGCGAGCCCGACCCGCCGACGCCGCTCGCCCCGTCGCAGCCCCTCCCCGACGAAGCGGCGGCCGCGCCGCGCGCCTACAGTCCGCTGATCGCCGACGATCCCAGGCGCTGGCAGCGCGGCCTGCTGCTGCACGACCTGCTGCGCCATCTTCCCGGCCTGCCCGCCGCCGAGCGCGCTGCTGCCGCCCGCCGCTTCCTCGCGCAGCCCGCGCATGGGCTTTCGCCGGAGGATATCGGGCAATGGGCCAACGAAGCGCTCTCCGTCACGGAAGCACCGGCGCATGCCGCGCTTTTCGCCGAAGGATCGCGCGCGGAAGTGCCGTTGATCGGCACCGTGCAGACGCCGCGCGGCACCTTCACCGTCAGCGGCCAGGTCGACCGGCTGGCCGTCTCGTCCACGGAAGTGCTGATCGTCGACTACAAGACGAACCGCCCGCCGCCCGAAGCGGCCGACGGTGTGGCGCTGGCCTATCGCCGGCAGCTCGCGCTGTATCGCGCCCTGCTCCAGCGGATCTATCCCGGCCGGACGGTGAGGGCTTTCCTGCTCTGGACGGCGGCGCCGCGGCTCATGGAGCTCTCCGCAGAAACCCTAGATAAATCAATGCCTTATGCCGCCGCATCTTGACTCGGGGGGCGTGCGTTCCTAGCTTCTGGGCCAAGGGCGGCGCCGGTCCCATCGACCGGCCTGTAGTGTATTTGGGAGAACCCGCGATGACCGTCAAAGCAACCGATGCTTCCTTCGAAGAGGAAGTCCTGAAATCCGACACGCCCGTCCTCGTCGACTTCTGGGCCGAATGGTGCGGCCCCTGCCGCATGATCGGCCCCTCGCTGGAGGACATCTCCAAGGAGATGGACGGCAAGCTCAAGGTCGTGAAGATCAACATCGACGAGAACCCGATGGCGCCGACGCGCTACGGCGTCCGGTCGATCCCGACCCTGCTGCTGTTCAAGAACGGCCAGGTCGCCGCCACCAAGATCGGCGCCGAGCCGAAGCAGAAGCTGGTGAGCTGGATCAACACCGTCGTCTGACGGGAACGGCTCAGCTGTTGCGGACGAGGACTTCGCCCGCGAGATAGAGCGAGCCGCAGATGAGAATGCGCATCGGCGTGGGCTGGGTGGCCAACAGGTCTTCCAGTGCCGCGCCGATGTCGTTTGCGGGCGTGCAATCGAGGCCGACATCGGCCGCCTTGGCGCAGGCCTCCTGCGGCGTGTAGGCGGCGTGCCCTTCCGGGAACGGCACCGCCCGAGCCGCCGTGGCGTGGCGCGCGAGCGGGCGCAGGAAGCCCGACGCGTCCTTGGTCGTCTGCATGGCGAAGACCAAGTAGAGCGGCAGTGCTGCCGGCTCCCTGGCCCATTCCGCCGCCATGCGGCCGAGCACGATGCCGCAATCCTCGTTGTGCCCGCCGTCGAGCCAGAGTTCGCAACCCGGCGGCATCGATCCCGGCAGAGGCCCCTTGCTGAGACGCTGCAGCCGCGCCGGCCATTCGACGGACGCCAGCCCCGTGCGGATCGCGGCGTCGCCGATGTCGAAGCGTGCTGCCCGCAGGCGCTCGATGCACGCGACGGCGGTCGCGGCATTGTCGATCTGGTGGGCGCCGGCCAGCGCCGGGTTGGGCAGGTCGAGCGTGAGAAGATCGCTCTCGTAGCGGAAACCCGTCTCCTGCGGCGTCACCTGCCATTCGCGCCCCATGCGGAACAGCGGTGCCGCCAGCTTGGCCGCCTCGGTCCCGATGACCTCGGCGCTGACATCGCGCTGCCGGCCGATCACGGCCGGTGTCGCGCGCTTGATGATGCCTGCTTTTTCCCAGGCGATGCCTTCGAGCTTGTCGCCGAGGAAGCCCGTATGGTCGTAACCGACCGGCGTGATCGCCGACAGGACGGGCTCGATCACGTTGGTGCTGTCGTAGCGCCCGCCCATGCCGACCTCGATGATGCCGAGATCGGCCGGCACGCGGGAGAAGGCCAGGAACGCCAGCGCCGTGGTGATGTCGAAGAAGGAGATCGGCGTGTCGCCGTTCGCCTCCTCGCACTCGGTCAGCATCTCGTCGAGTTCATGATCGTCGATCAGCCGGCCGGCGATGCGGATGCGCTCGTTGAAACGCACGAGATGCGGCGACGTGTAGACATGGACGCGATAGCCAGCAGCCTCGGCCATGGCGCGCAGGTAAGCGACCAGTGAGCCCTTGCCGTTGGTGCCCGCGACATGGATCAGCGGCGGCAGCTTCTTTTCGGGAGAACCCAGGCGCACGAGCAGCCGTTCGATGCGCTCCAGCCCGAGGGTGATGACCCGCGGATGGTGACTCATCAGACGCTGAACGATCGGATCGTTCGCGGTCACGTCAGCAATTCCTTCAGCGTGAAGACGGCACCGCGAGGGCGCGGTTTTCGACGATCAGCGGATCCATGAACAGCGAGACCATGCGGATCAGAGTCTCGCGCATCTTGTGACGATGCACGACGGCATCGACCATGCCGTGCTCGAGCAGGTATTCCGAGCGCTGGAAGCCTTCGGGAAGCTCCTGGCGGATCGTGTCCTGGATCACGCGCGGGCCGGCGAAACCGATGATGGCGTCGGGCTCGGCGATATGGACGTCGCCCAGCATGGCGAACGAAGCCGAGACGCCGCCGGTCGTCGGATCGGTCAGCACGACGATGTAGGGCAGCCCTGCCTGCTTCACCTTGCGCACGGCGATCGTCGTGCGCGTGAGCTGCATCAGCGAGAGGATGCCCTCCTGCATGCGCGCGCCGCCGGAAGCGGAGAAGACGATTAGCGGCGCCCCGCGCGCGACGGCAAGATCGGCGGCCATCACCAGACCTTCGCCGACAGCCGTGCCCATCGAGCCGCCCATGAAGCCGAAGTCGAGCAGCGCCACGACGGAGAGGCGGCTGCCCATCAGGCCGCTCGCCACGACCAGCGCGTCGGTCGTGCCCTCGGCCTTGGCCTGGGCCTCCTTCAGGCGCGCGTCATAGCGCTTGGTGTCGCGGAACTTGAGCGGATCGGCGTTCACCCGCGGCAGCGGATGCAGCTCGAACTTACCCTCGTCGAACAGGAACGGCAGCCGCTTCATCGGCCGTAGCCGCATGTGGTGGCCGCAATGGCTGCAGACCTCCTGGTTGGCCTCCCAGTCGCGCGTGAACAGCATCTGTTCGCACTTGGGGCACTTCACCCAGAGATTGTCCGGCACTTCCTTGCGGGCGACCAGCGCACGCAGCTTGGGGCGGACGAAGTTGGTCAGCCAGTTCATGGGCGCGGTATCGCACGAATGAGGGGACCGGCCAAGGTCAGCGCCAGAACCCGCTGAACGGCGCGGCGATGTCCGAGGATTTCTTCACGACGCAGAAGGATTTCCGGGCCTGATACTCGGCGCACAGCCTCTGCGCCGTCTCCGGCTGCAGGTCCGCGATGATGGCCGCCTGTTTGGTCACCTGGTTCGATGCGACCGGCAGGATCCATTCCTTCCCGGCATGGGCTATGCCCATCGCCATCAGCCGGGCCTGTCCGGCATCGAACGCGTTCTTGGCAGTGCGCCAGTCGCCGAAAGTGCCGAGCCACACGGCATCGCCGGGATAGTCATAGCGCATGGGATTGCATTCGGCGGAGGGAAATACCGTCGTTGGCGCGCCGCCTGAGTTCTTCGTCTGCCAGATCTTCTGGCGGCTGCCGGCCGTCTTCTGCGCATAGGCCTCGTCGAACAGGCGAACCAGGAACTCGTCGCGCAGGTCGGAGCGACGGAACCCGAAGGCGACGGCGACGAGCCGCCGTCCGTCCCGCACCGCGCTGCCCACGATGTTGAAGCCCGAGGCACAGATGAACCCGGTTTTCAGCCCGTCGGCATAGGGCGAATAGAGTTCGAGGAACTTCACGCCGGGTCCGATCCGCTGCTTGCCCAGCATGAAGTCCTTGGTGCGGAAGTAGCCGTAATACTCGGGGAAGTCCTTGATGATCGCGAGCGCCAGAATGGCCATGTCGCGCGCCGTCGTCACCTGTTCCGGATCGGGCCAGCCATTGGCGTTGCGGAAGATCGTGGCCGTCATGCCCAGACGCTTCGCCGTGTCGGTCATGCGCTGGGCGAAAGCCGGCTCCGAGCCGGAAATCTGCTCGCCGAACGCGGTTGCGACGTCGTTCGCGGAGCGGGCGACCAGCGCCTGGATTCCCTGTTCCACCGTGATGGCCTGACCCGGCGCGAGACCGAGATGCGAGGCGGGCTTCCTGCGCGCATTCTCCGAGAAGGCGAGCGTGCTGCCGAGCTGCAGGCGGCCGGTCTTCAACTCCTCGAAGACGATGTAGATCGTCATGATCTTGGTGAGCGATGCGGGGTGCCAGAGCGCGCCTGCATTGCGGTCGAGCAATGTCTCCCCGGTCGCCGCGTCGACGACGACGTAGGGGCCGGCCGGAACGGGGCCGGTCGGCGAGGCCACGGAGGCGATCTGGGCCCGCGCGGGCGCCAGCGAGAGGGCGAACAGGCCCAGAATACACAGCAGGAGACGCACGTTCATTGCCATCGATGCCGGAGAAGCCGACAGCATACGCCCTTCCAACGGCCCGCGGGAGGCATTAGATCGGAAGCATGCTCAAGGTCATGATCGCCCCCGTCACCCCGTTCCAGCAGAACTGCTCCATCGTCTGGTGCGATGAGACCATGGAGGGGACCGCCGTCGACCCCGGCGGCGACTTCGACATGCTGCGCCAGGCGATCGACCAGCAGGGCATCAAGGTGACCAAGGTGCTGCTGACCCACGGACATGTCGACCATGCATCCGCCGCCGGCACCATGGCAGAGCATTACGGCGTGAAGATCGAGGGCCCGCACGAGGACGACCTGTTCCTGATCGAGGGCCTGCCCGAGTCCGGCGCCAAGTACAATTTCCCGGTCTACAAGCCGTTCGTGCCCGACCGCTGGCTGACCCATGGTGAGACGGTGAGCCTCGGCAACGTGACTTTCGACGTGGTGCACTGCCCAGGCCACACGCCGGGCCATGTCGTGTTCGTGAACAAGCCGGCAAAGATCGCGTTCGTGGGCGACGTACTGTTCCGCGGCTCGATCGGCCGCACGGATTTCCCGCGCGGCAATCACGACCAGCTCCTCGATTCGATCCGCCACCGCCTGTGGCCGTTCGGCGACGACATCACCTTCGTCCCCGGCCACGGCCAGACCTCGACCTTCGGCTGGGAACGCAAGACCAACCCTTACGTCGCGGACCTGAACTTCGAGGATTAGTTAAGTCTCGTCGTCTCGACCGAAGCCTCGCGCAGCGAGGCGCAGTAGAGAGACCTTGCCTCGACAAAAAGCCGGCAAATCGTGGAGAGAAGATCTCTCCACTCCGCGCTGCGCGCTCCGGTCGAGATGACGGAGTTGTCGGTGGACGATCACGCCTTCCGCACACCCCTGACGCCATCCGCCAAGGCCTTGATGTAGGCGAAGACGCCCGGCACGAGTTCGGGCTTGGCCTTGCCCTTGTCGTCGAGGCCCGCCTTGACGTGGTCGATGATGGCGGTGCCGACGACGGCGGCGTCGGCGTGGCGCGCCACGGCCGCCGCCTGCTCGGGCGTGCGGATGCCGAAGCCCACGCCCACCGGCAACCCGGTATGGCGCTTGATGCGTTCGACATGGGTGCGCACAGCCTCTTCCGGCGCCGACTTGGTGCCGGTGATGCCCAGCACGGAGACGAAATAGACGAAGCCCGACGCGTATTTCAGCACCGCCGGCAGGCGCACATCGTCGGTGGTCGGCGCGGTCAGGAGCACCGTGTCGATGCCATTGGCCGTCGCGTACGGCTTGAGCTCGTCCGCCTCTTCCGGCGGCAGGTCGACCAGGATGAAGCCGTCGACGCCCGCCGCGGCGGCTTCCTTGCAGAAACGCTCCGGCCCACGCTGGTAGATCAGATTGTAATAACCCATCAGGAGGATCGGCGTGTCGTTGTCCCCGGTCTCCTTGCGGAAGCGGCGCACCATGTCGAAGGTCTTGTCGACCGTCATGCCGGCCTTCAGAGCACGCTGTCCGGCCAGCTGGATCGACGGGCCGTCGGCCATCGGATCGGTGAACGGCATGCCAAGCTCGATCAGGTCGGCGCCGGCGGCCGGCAGACCCTTCAGGATCTGATAGCTGACGTCGGTGTCGGGATCGCCGGCAGTGATGTAGGTCACGAGCCCGGCGCGCTTGTCGGCCTTGAGTTGGGCGAAACGCTTTTCGATGCGGCTCATGGTCAGATCTTCATTCCGAGGCGCTCGGCCATCTGCGGGACATCCTTGTCGCCACGGCCGGAGAGGTTGAGCACGAGCAGGTTGTCCTTCGGCAGGGTCGGCGCGAGTCGCATCACGTGCGCGAGGCCATGCGAGGATTCGAGCGCGGGGATGATTCCCTCGAGCTTGCACAGGAGCTGGAACGCCTCGACGGCCTCGTCGTCGGTCGCCGACACGTATTCGACCCGGCCCATTTCCTTCAGCCACGAATGCTCGGGCCCGATGCCCGGATAGTCGAGGCCGGCCGAGATCGAATGCGCCTCGGTGATCTGGCCGTCCTTGTCCTGCAGCAGATAAGTACGGTTGCCGTGCAGCACGCCGGGGCGGCCACCGGTCAGCGACGCGGCATGCTCCTCGGTATCGAGACCGCGACCCGCCGCCTCGACACCGACGATGCGCACGCCCGGGTCGTCGAGGAAGGGATGGAACAGGCCCATGGCATTCGAGCCGCCGCCGATACAGGCGACCAGCGTGTCGGGCAGGCGGCCCTCCACTTCCATGATCTGCTTGCGCACCTCGTCGCCGATCACACACTGGAAGTCCCGCACCATCGCCGGATAGGGATGCGGGCCGGCCACCGTGCCGATGCAGTAGAAGGTATTCTCGCAGGTCGCGACCCAGTCCCGCAGCGCGTCGTTCATCGCGTCCTTGAGCGTCGAGGCCCCCGCCGTCACCGGCCGCACCTCGGCGCCCAGCATCTTCATGCGCGCCACGTTCGGCGCCTGCCGCTCGACGTCGACCGAGCCCATGAACACGACGCAGGGAATGTCGAACAGGGCGCAGGCGGTCGCGGTTGCAACGCCGTGCTGGCCCGCACCCGTCTCGGCGATCACGCGGGTCTTGCCCATGCGCTTGGCCAGAAGCACCTGGCCCAGCACGTTGTTGATCTTGTGGCTGCCCGTATGGTTCAGCTCGTCGCGCTTCAGATAGATCTTGGCGCCGCCGAGCTTCTCCGTGAGGCGCTTGGCGAAGTAGAGCGGGCTCGGCCGGCCGGCATACTGCGTCAGCAGATACTTCAGCTCGGCCTGGAATTGCGGATCGGCCTTGGCCTCGTTGTAGGCCTTCTCCAGGTCGAGGATCAGCGGCATCAGCGTCTCGGCGACGTAGCGGCCGCCAAAAATGCCGAAATGCCCACGCTCGTCGGGGCCGGTGCGGAAACTGTTGGGTACGGTGGACATTGCTCTTCCTGTCGGGACTGGCCGGCTTAGCAGCCCCGGCAGGGGCCGGTCAAAAGCCCTAGGCCTTCTTCTTCTTGGCTGCCTTCGCCTTGGGGGCCGCCTTTGCCTTGGGCGCGGGCGAAGTCTTGCGCTTGGCGGCCGCAGGCCTGGCTGAGACGACGCTCGGCGGCGGCGCGTCGTCCTCGAGTTCAACGATCACCTCGATCTCGACCGGGATACCGCGCGGGAGCGAGCCCATGCCGACCGCCGAGCGGGCATGGCGGCCCTTCTCGCCGAACACCTCGACGAAGAGATCGGAGCAACCGTTGATCACTTCCGGATGGCTGCCGTATTCCGACGTGGCATTGACCATGCCCAGCACCTTGACGATGCGCTTCACGCGATCGAGGTCGCCCAACTCGGCCTTGAGGGCGCCGAGAATGCTGAGCCCGGTGTCTCGTGCGAGGCGGTTGGCCTGTTCGAGCGAGAAATCACGTCCGACCTTGCCCACCGGCAGCGGCTTGCCCGGCAGGCCGGGCCCCTTGCCCGCCAAGAAGAGCAGATTGCCGGTGCGAACCGCATTCACATAGCTGCCCATCGGCGTCGTCGCCTCGGGAAGCTCGATGCCGAGTTCCTTCAGCCGCTCTTCGACTTTCATGCCCCTGCTCCTCAAAGCACTCTTACGGCGCCCAGAAAGGCGCGGATCAATTCAGTGGATTTCACACCGCGTGCCGCTTCTACACCAGAAGACACGTCGACGGCGCGCGCACCGGTGACGCGGACCGCCTCGGCCACATTGTCGGGATTGAGGCCGCCGGCGAGGAACCACGGCAGCGGCACCGTCCGGCCCGACAGGAAGGTCCAGTCGAAGGCCCTGGCATTGCCACCCGGCAGGGTGCCATCCGCCGCATCGAACATCAGCCGGTCGGCGACGCCGGCGAAAGCCGCGATACCGCGCTCGACATCGGCGGGCGCCGCGACCTTGATCGCCTTCATCACCGGCTTGCCGGTCCTTGCCTTGAGCGCAGCCAGCCGCTCCGGTGTCTCGGCACCATGAAGCTGCAGCATGTCGATGGCGCCGGTCGCCAGCCGTGCATCGATCAACGCATCGTCGGGATCGACGAACAGGCCGACACGAACCACGGTCCGCGGCACGCGCTCACCCAGCGCCTTCAGAAGGTCGAGGGATTCGATATGGCGCGGCGAGCGCGGAAAAGTGACGAAGCCCACAAAGCCCGCGCCGGCCTCGACCGCGGCATCGAGCGTCTCAGGCGTCGACAATCCGCAGATCTTGGCCTCGACGGTCATAGTTCGTTGACGCCGGCCTCGCGCGCGATCGCCTCGGCGGCGGCGCGCGGGTCCTGAGCCTGGTAGATCGGCCGGCCGACGACGAGGTTGGTGGCGCCGAGATCGACCGCTTGGCGCGGCGTCATCGCTCGCTTCTGGTCGTTGGCGGCGCTGCCGACGGGACGGATGCCCGGCACCATCAACACGAAATCGGGACCGCATTGCTTGCGCAACGCCGCGATCTCGTGGGGCGAACAGATCACGCCGTCGAGGCCACTTTCATGCGCCAGGGCCGCAAGCCGCAACACCTGGTCCGCCGGATCGGCGTTGACACCGGTCGATTCGAGATCGGACCGGTCGAGCGAGGTCAGTACCGTGACGCCGAGCAGCTTCGGTCGGGCGACGTTCTGCTTCGCCGCCTGCGAAGCGGCCTCTTCCACGGCGGCCTTCATCATCGCCCGGCCGCCGCCTGCATGGATCGTGATGAAGGTGGGCGCGAGTTCGACCACCGCGCGAATGCCGCCGGCCACCGTATTGGGAATGTCGTGCAGCTTGAGATCGAGGAAGAAGCCCACGCCCGTGGCCCGCACCGGCGTCGGGAAGGCGTAGCGCACGCCCGGCGCGCCGTGCGCCAGGAAGAACTCCAGCCCGAGCTTGATGCCGCCGACCGCCGGGTTTGGCCCCCCGGCGACGCTCTGGATGAGCCGGGTGGCGTGGGCAAGATCGGTCGTGTCGATGCTGCAGTAGACGGGATTGGCGCGGTTCTTCATGGCGGGCGCAACGTAATGGCCGTGCCCCTCACCAGCAATCAGGAACTGCGCACCCGCCGGACCGCATCCTTCCAGCCGGCATAGCGGCGGTCGCGGGCGGCGCTGTCCTCGGCAGGCTTGAAGGCCCGGTCGAGGACCCAGGTCCTGGACAGCGCCTCCAGCGAGGGCCACAGGCCCGCCTTCAGTCCGGCCAGGAAAGCCGCGCCCAGGGCGGTGGTCTCGGTGACTTCCGGCCGCTCGACCGGCGTGCCGACCGTGTCGGCGAGCCGTTGCATCAGCGGATCGTTCACCACCATGCCGCCATCGACCCTGAGCTCGTCGATCTGGGCGCCATCACCCCGCATCGCCTCCAGGAGATCGCGGGTCTGGTAGCAGACAGAATCGAGCGTGGCGGCGGCAATCTCGCCGGGACCGGAATCGCGTGTCAGGCCGAGGATGGCGGCGCGCGCCTCGGGGTCCCAATGCGGCGCTCCCAGGCCCACGAAGGCCGGCACCATGTAGACGCCGTGGCCGTCCCTGGCCCCGGCGGCGACCTTTTCCACGTCGGCGGATTTCTCGATGAGCTTCAGCCCGTCGCGCAGCCATTGCACCGCAGCGCCCGCGATGAAAATGCTGCCCTCCAGCGCGTAGGTGCGCCGTCCATCGAGCTGGTAGGCGATCGTCGTCAGCAGGCGATGGCGAGAATGCACGGCAATGCTGCCGGTATTGAGCAGCGCGAAGCAGCCCGTGCCGTACGTCGCCTTCACCATGCCGGGCTTGATACAGGCCTGCCCCACGGTCGCGGCCTGCTGGTCGCCAGCCATGCCGAGGATGGGAACCGGCGCGCCGAGGATTTCGGCATCGGCGACACCCAGCTCACCGGAACAGTCGACGACCCTGGGCAGCAGCGAGGCCGGCACGCCGAGCAGCTTCATCAGCTCGTCGTCCCAGATGCCCTTGCGGATGTCGAGCAGCAGCGAACGGCTGGCATTAGTGGCGTCGCTCGCATGCACCCTGCCGCCAGTCAGGCGCCACAGCAGGAAGCATTCGATCGTGCCGGCGGCGAGCGTACCCTTCTCGGCCGCGGAGCGCGCGCCCGCGACATGGTCGAGGATCCACGCGATCTTCGTTCCCGAGAAATACGGGTCGAGCAGCAGCCCCGTGCGTTCGGTGAACAGCTTCTCGTGCCCGTCCTTCTTCAGCGCGGCACAGCGGTCGGCAGTGCGCCGGTCCTGCCACACGATGGCATTGTGGATCGGCTTACCGGTGGCCCGATCCCACACGACCGTGGTCTCACGCTGGTTGGTGATGCCGATGCCGGCCAGCGCCTTGGCGTCGAGCTTCGCCTTGGCCAGGGCGCCCCGGCAGACCTCGACCGTCGCCGCCCAGATCTCCTCAGGATCGTGTTCGACCCAGCCGGGCCTGGGGAAGATCTGCGGCAGTTCCTTCTGCGCCGAGGCGACCGGACGGCCGCCCGCATCGAAGACGATGGCGCGGGTGCTGGTCGTGCCCTGATCTATGGCGAGAACGTGCTGGGCAGCCATCGCGCGGTGAGAGCCTAGTGGGCGCGATCGATGGCGAAGTCGACCGCCTCGAGTAGCGCGGCCTTGAGCGGCGTACCGGGGAACAGGCCCAGCGCATCGCGCGCCATGGCGCCGTAGTGGCGGGCGCGCTCCAGCGTGTCGGACAGGGCGCCATGGCGCTCGATCAGCTTTTGCGCCTGTTCGAGATCTTCGGGCTTCTGATCGAGCTTCTCGATGGTGCGCTTCCAGAATTCGCGATCGGCGGCGCCGCCGCGCAGGAAGGCGAGGATCACCGGCAGCGTGATCTTGCCCTCGCGGAAGTCATCGCCAACCGACTTGCCGAGCTTGGCTTCGCGGCCGGAATAGTCGAGGGCATCGTCGACGAGCTGGAAGGCGATGCCGAGATTCATCCCGAAGCTCTGCAGCCCCACCCTCTCGGGTCCGTTGCGGCCAGCCACCATGGCGCCCACCTCGGCCGCCGCGGCGAACAGCTTGGCCGTCTTGGCCTTGATGATCTCGAGATAGGTCGATTCCGGCGTGCTGATGTCGCGCTGGCTGACCAGCTGCAGCACCTCGCCCTCGGCAATCGTCGAGGAGGCATTCGACAGCACGCCGAGAATGTCGAGCGA
Organism: uncultured Reyranella sp.; assembly: GCF_945957355.1. Lineage (GTDB taxonomy): Bacteria > Pseudomonadota > Alphaproteobacteria > Reyranellales > Reyranellaceae > Reyranella. The sequence goes on from NZ_CAMFKM010000001.1 coordinate 228,757, forward strand.
GCCGACCTCGACCATCAGCTCGAAGGCGCGCGTGAACAGGAAATCGCCCACCAGTACCGAGGCCTTGTCGCCATACACGGTATTGGCGGTCGGCTTGCCGCGGCGAAGAGCGCTCACGTCGACGACGTCGTCATGCAGCAGCGTGGCGGAATGGATGAATTCGACGCAGGTGGCGAGTTTGATGTGGCGATCGGTGTCTTCGCTGTAGCCGCACAGCCGCGCCGCCGCGACCGTGAGCAGCGGACGCATGCGCTTGCCGCCGGCGCCGACCAGATGATTGGCGAGCTCGGGAATCAGAGCAACCGGCGAGCGCATACGCGCCACGATCTCGCGATCGACCCGCCCCATGTCGTCGGTGCAGAGCGCGAGAAGAGGTTCGAGGCTGGGCGACTTGCGCTTGCCTCCGAGAGAGACGACGGTTGCCATGACGGAGGCCAAACTCTCCGGTGAAGCCTGTTACTGCGAATCAAAGTCGTGAGAGATGAGTAGCACGGAATCCGCGCCGACCGAAAACACTGTGATGGGCGGAAGGGTGAAGCTCTTGCAGCCTCGACGCGGATACCGAATTGCCGTCGATGCGGTCCTGTTGGCGGCCGCCGCCGACGTGAAGCCTGGCGAGAGCGTGCTTGATCTCGGTGCGGGCGTCGGCGCCGTGGGGCTCTGCCTCGCTGCACGCGTGCCCGGCTGCGACATCACCGGCATCGAGCTGCAACCGGTGCTGGCGGCCCTGGCCGAGCGCAATGCGCTACTGAACGACGCGGCAGATCGGGTGCGTACGGTTGTTCACGATCTGGCGCAGCCTTTGCCGTCTGATCTCGGTCCCTTCGACCTTGTCGCGACCAATCCGCCCTATCTTCCGGCGGCCGTCGCCGATCCCTCGCCGAATCCCAGCAAGGCGCTCGCCACAGTCGAATCGAGCGCAGATCTCGCACGGTGGCTGTCCGTGGCGACGGGAGCGCTGAAATCTGCAGGGACTCTGCTCATGATCCATCGCAGCGATCGCCTGGAAGAAATCGTCGCCACGCTGGCCCGCCTCGGCTGGGGCGAGGTCACCGTGAAGCGACTGCCGCCGGCCGCGCGCGTACTTGTCCGCGCGCGTCGCGCGGATGAATTGCGCCGGCACGACGCCGAGCCGCTGGTCCTGCATCACCCCGAGGGCGGCTACACCGACGAGGCCGAGGCCATCCTGCGTCACGGACAGCCGCTTGCCTTCTAGAAGCGGCGCCGCGACAGTGCCCGGCATGCTGGATTGGATCAGGAATCGTCTTCGCCGCGGGCCGGTCGTGCCCGTCGTTCGCCTCTCCGGCGTCATCGCTTCCGGTGGCCTGCTGGGCAGCCGTGGCCTGTCGATCGAATCGGTCGCGCCACTGCTGAAGCGCGCCTTCGAGATGCGAGGGGCCAAGGCCGTCGCGCTGTCGCTCAATTCCCCGGGCGGTTCTCCCGTTCAGTCCGCCCTGATTGCCCAGCGCATCCGGCTGCATGCCGCCGAGAAGGGGCTGCCCGTCATCGCCTTCGTCGAGGATGTTGCCGCCTCGGGTGGCTACTGGCTCGCCTGCGCCGCCGACGAGATCGTCGCCGATCCCAGTTCGATCGTGGGATCGATCGGAGTCATCAGTTCGGGCTTCGGCTTCCAGGACCTGATCGCGCGCATCGGCGTGGAACGCCGCGTCCATACGTCGGGCGAGAACAAGTCGATGCTCGATCCTTTTCGGCCTGAGCAACCTGAAGACGTCGTGCGCCTGAAGCGCCTGCAGGCGGAAATCCATGATGGCTTCAAGGACTGGGTCCGCCAGCGGCGCGGCAAGCTGCTGAAGGGCGACGAGTCGATGCTGTTCACCGGTGAGTTCTGGACGGCCCGGCGCGGCATCGACTTCGGCCTGGTCGATGGGTTCGGCGAACTGCGCGCCACCTTGCAGGCCCGCTACGGCGAGAAGGTGCGACTGCCCGTCATCGGGCCTCGGCGCCGCCTGTTGTCGCGCTTCGGCCTGCAAACCGGGATCGGCGGCGGCATCGACACTATTGGACCGGCCACGCTCGCCGCCCTGGAAGAGCGCGCGCTCTGGCAACGTTTCGGGCTCTAGGGGAGAGGCTTTCGATGAACCTTCGCAACCCGGTCAACGCCGACGACCTTGCCGCCGTGCGCCAGTGGTTCGACACGCTGTCGAAGCATTGCCGCGCCGTCGACTACGAAGGCGCGCGGCCGATCTTCGCCGACGACATGATCGCCTTCGGCACCTTCACCGACTTCATGATCGGCCGCGATCTCGCCGAACAGAAACAGTGGCGCAACGTCTGGGGCACCATCCGCGAGTTCCGCTATGACCTCTCGAAGATCGAGGCCATCGTCTCGGCCGACCGCCTGACAGCGGTCGGCATGGGCGTGTGGCAGTCCTTCGGCTTCCACCCGAACGGCGACCGTTTCGACCGGCCCGGCCGCACGACGGTGGTGCTGGGACGCAGGGCGGTGGGCGACCCGTTCGTAGCCACCCACACCCACATGTCGCTGTTCCGCGGCACGCCCGAGCGAAGCTACGGCAACTTCGCCAGGAGCGAGGTCGCCTGAGCCTCAGGCCGGATCGATTGCGCCCTTGCGCTCGACGATCATGCGGTACTGGTCGGGCTGGCGATGGACGGCGAAGTTGAAGGTCGTCGTCTTGTAGCTCCGGCCGGCGTCTAGGTCGCAGCGATGGACGATAAGTTCGTCGCCATCGCCGCCCGCGCGCGCGACGACCTTGCCCGAGGGGGCCACGATCATGCTGTCGGCCAGCGAAGGCACGCCCTCCTCGGTGCCGCCCTTGGCAACGCCGACGACCCAGGTGCCGTTCTGGTAGGCGCCGGCCTGCATCGAGAGCTGGTTGTGGAACCAGGAATGCTCGTCATGGTCGGGCGACGGCGCGTTATGTAACGGCGTATTGTAGCCCAGCAGCACCATCTCGACGTTCTGCAGGCCCATGACGCGATAGGTCTCGGGCCAACGGCGGTCGTTGCAGATGCACATGCCCATGTTGCCGCCGAACGCCCTGACGACCGGGAAGCCCAGGTTGCCGACTTCGAAGTAGCGCTTCTCGAGATGCTGGAAGGGCCGCTCGGGCTCGTGCTCGGAATGACCCGGCAGATGGACCTTGCGGTACTTGCCCACGATGCTGCCGTCGCGCTCGACCAGGATCGAGGTGTTGAAACGCCGGATGCGCCCGTCCTCGTTGACCAGTTCGGCATAGCCGAGACAGAATCCAATCGACAGCCGCTTCGCTTCGTTGAACAGCGCGGCCGTCTCATTGGACGGCATCTCCTGCTCGAAGAACGAGTCGACCTCGGCCTGGTCCTGCATCCACCAGCGCGGAAAGAACGTCGTCAGCGTGAGCTCGGGAAACACCACGAGATCGCACCCCATGCGCCGGGCCTCGCGCAGATGGGCGATCAGCCGCTCGACCACGTCGCGGCGGGAATGGCTGCGCTGGATGGGACCCATCTGCGCCGCACCGACAGTCAGAAAACGCGTCATCGTCACCTCTTCGGCGACGATTATAGCCCTTGGGAGAGGATGCGCTTCACATCGTTGGTGAATTCAGCCGAACAAAAAGTGCCGCCCTGGAAGAGATCGCCGACCGGATCTGGTCCGATCTTTGCCTGCTCCGCCTCGGCATGGGCGCGATGATCCTCGGCCTTGTCCTGCGGACGATAGCCGAATTGCTCGGCCCGCGAATTGTCCCACCAGCCGGCCGCATTGTCCGACGCCCCGTAGAAGATCTCGTAGCGCAGGTCCGGATGGTCGAGCCCGATCTGGAAGAGCTGCACGAGGTCGCGCGGCGAGATCCAGATGGAGAGCCGGCGCACGTCGAGCGGCACCGGCCCGACATTGCCGATCCGGAGACAGGTCACGCCGATACCGTGCTTGTCGGCGTACAGCGAGCCCAGCGCCTCGCCGAACACCTTGCTGACCCCATAGCGGCTGTCGGGTTTCACCGTCAGGTTGGTGCCGATGCGCTGCTTGCGCGGATAGAAGCCGATCGCGTGGTTGGACGAGGCAAAGATGATCCGCTTCACGCCCGCCGCGCGCGCTGCCTCGAAGACATTGTAGCAGCCGATGATGTTGGCCTGCAGGATCTGGTCCCACGTGCCCTCGACCGAATGGCCGCCGAGATGGATGACGCTGTCGGCGCCCTCGAGCACCGCCGCCACTTCATCGGGTTTCGTGAGGTCGGCGGCGGCGAACGTCTCGCCCGGCTGCAGGTCCGCAGGTCTCACGCGGTCGCTGAGGACCAGACCGGGATAGAGCCTGGCCAGCAGTGGCCGCGTCATGGTGCCGATGCTGCCGGCGGCGCCGGTGAAGACGATACGACGATTGTTCTCAGCGCCGGCCATATGCGTTTCCTCCTGCCAGTTTCCGATAGCGTTCGAGCGAGCGCATGAGATGGTCGCGCATGGCGCGCCGCGCTTCGACCGGCTCGCCCTCGGCAATTGCCGTCACGATCCGCGCATGCTCGTCCTGGATGCGCTCGAGATAGGCGCGCCGCTCGGCCGGCGTGTCGACGCTGAGCCGAACGCTCTGGCGAGGGATCACGTGACTGCCGAGATAGGCCAGGAACCGCGGGAACTGGTCGTTGCCGGTGGCCTCCGCGATGGCGCGGTGGAAGGCGAAATCCTCGGCAACGGCGCCTTCGCCACGCTGCAGCGCCGAATCGATCGCACGAAGGGCCGCGCGGATCGGTGCGAGCTGCTTTCGATTGGCACGCTCGGCGGCCAGACCGGCGGCCTGCACCTCCACCGCCAGCCGCAGCTCCATGATGTTCAGGATATCGGACAGCGAGGTCGCGCTGGGCGGTACGATGCGGAACGGCCCTGCCGCCGGATCGGCGACGAATGCGCCCGAGCCACGGCGCGTCACGACCAGCCCGTCGGCGCGCAATGCCGCGACCGCCTCGCGCACCACGGTACGGCTCACGCCCAGCTCGTTCGTCAGAGCCTGTTCCGTCGGCAGCCGGGTACCCGGCGCGAGACGGCCGCCGCGGATATCGGCGCTCAGCCGCGCCATCACCTGCTCGGCAAGATTGTTTTTCAGCTGCTTCCTGGCCATCGGGGTGGATGCTAGCGCCGCTGAAGTTGTCAGACAATTATCTCTGGTCGGCCAGTTCCAGCATCACGTTCAGCAAAACCTGCGCGCCGGCCGCGAGGTCGGCGGCCTCGGTGTGCTCCTTCACATTGTGGCTGAGGCCCGCCACCGACGGCACGAAGATCATGGCCGTCGGGCAGAGGCGCTGCATCATCTGCGCGTCGTGGCCGGCGCCCGAGGGCATGCGCCGCGTGCTGAGAGACAATGCCCTGGCATGGTGCTCGACCCTGTCGACCAGCCTTGAGTCGAAGATCACGGGTTCGAACCGCGCCAGCACCCTGGCCTCGACCTCGACCCTTTCGGTCTGCGCGACCTCGGCGATGTGCGCGGCGACCCGCGCCTCGGCTTCCTTGAGCCTGGTCTCGTCGGTATTGCGCAGGTCGACCGAGAAGATCGCGCGGTTGGGCACGACGTTGATGAGGTTGGGCCGCAACGCCAGCGACCCAACCGTGGCCACCTGGTTGCCGCCCATCTCCCAGGCAAGCTTGCGCGCGAACAGATTGACCGAGGCCGCGAGATAGCCCGCGTCGCGGCGCAGGCGCATCGGCGTCGTGCCGGCATGGTTGGAGACGCCGGTCACGGTGTATTCGGTCCACGAGATGCCCTGCACACTCTCGACGACGCCGATCTGCACCTTCTCCTCGTCGAGGATCGGGCCCTGCTCGATATGCAGCTCGACGAAGGCATGCGGCTTCACCGCGCCCGGCTTCGCCGGTCCGAGATAGCCGATGCGCCGCAGTTCATCGCCGACCGAGGCTCCGTCCTTGTCGGCCGCGGCATAGGCCTCGTTGAGGCCGAGGCCGCCGACATAGACCAGGCTGCCCATCATGTCGGGCTGGAAGCGCGCGCCCTCCTCGTTGGTGAAGAAGGCCACCGCGATCGGCCGGCGCGTCGTCACGCCGGCCTCGTTCAGTGCCTGCACGACCTCGAGCCCCGCCAGCACGCCGTAATTGCCGTCGTAGCGGCCGCCGGTGCGGACGGTGTCGACATGGCTGCCGGTCATGACCGGCGCGAGGTTCTCGGTGCCGGCGCGCACGCCGATCACGTTGCCGATCGCATCGACCGTCACGGCGAGTCCCAGCGCCTTCATCCAGCCCACGACCCGGTCGCGACCAGCCCTGTCCTCGTCGGTCAGCGCCAGCCGCGCGCAGCCGCCGCCGTCGATGGCGCCGATGGAAGCCAGCTCGTCGAGGGCGCTCAGCAGGCGCCTTTCATCCAGTCGCAACATGAATTCCCCTGTGGAACCAAGACCTTAGCCGTTCACGTACCATCGGGCAAAATATCACGCCGCCTTGATCCGGATTGCCTTGCAAGCGCCACGGGCGAAGGTCACTTAGGAAGGCGATGACGCGTTTCCTCGCCCTTCTTCTCGTGCTTCTGGCGGGCCCCGCTTTTGCGCAGGCGGTCGTGCAGACCGACAATGTGCGGTCCGAACTCGTGTCAGAAGTCGCGACGGTGAAGCCGGGAGAGCCGTTCTGGGTGGGGCTACGCCAGACCCTGCGACCGAAGTGGCATACCTATTGGAAGAATCCGGGCGACTCGGGCCTGCCCACGGAAATTTCCTGGAAGCTGCCGGACGGCGCCAAGGCCGATCCGATCGTCTGGCCGGCGCCGATCCGCTTCGATATCGGCGGCGTCATCAACTACGGCTTCAAGGACGAGTCGATGCTGCTCGTGCGCATCACGCCGCCGACCGGCCTGACCGGCCCCCTCGCCCTCGCCGCCGAAGCCAACTGGCTGGTCTGCGAGGACGTCTGCATCCCCGAGGAGGGCAAGTTCGAGCTGGTGCTGCCGTCGGGTCCTGCCGCCACGCCGTCGCCGCCCGCGACGCTTGCCCTGTTCGAACAGGCGCGCCGCGCGCTGCCGACGCAAAGCCCGTGGCCTGCACGGTACGGCGTGTCGAAAGCAGGTGACCCGACGCTGCTGGTCGAGGCCCGGGGCCTGAAGCCGGACGCGATCAGCGACATCTACTTCTTTCCGGCCGAGTGGGGGCCCGTCGCCACCATGGCCAAGCAGAATGCCACGGTCACGGCCGAGGGCATCCGCATCCCGCTGAAGAAGGGCGACGCCAAGGCGGTCATGCCCACCGAACTCGCCGGCACCCTGGTGCTCACCGAAAAGACCGCCGACGGCAGCGTGAAGCAGGCCTTCGACCTCTCGGCGAAGCTCGATCCGGCCTTCGTGCCGGTCGCCACCGCATCACTCGCGAATGCCATGGGTGCCGAGCAGCTCTCGCTGTTGCAGGCGCTGGCGTTCGCGCTACTGGGCGGGCTGATCCTGAACCTGATGCCCTGTGTCTTCCCAGTCCTGGCGATGAAGGCGGCGGCGTTCGCTCGCCTCGCCGGCCACGAGCGGAGCGAGATGCGGCGCGACGGGCTCGCCTATACGTCGGGCGTCCTCGTCTCCTTCGCCGCCATGGCGGGGATCGTGATCGCGATCCGCTCGACCGTGGGCGACGTGAGCTGGGGCTTCCAGTTCCAGTCACCGGTCTTCTCGCTGCTGATCGCCTATCTGTTCTTCGTGGTCGGCCTCAACCTCTCCGGCGTGTTCGAGGTCGGTAGCCGGATGGCGGGAGTCGGCCAGGGCCTGGTGTCCCGCGGCGGCACGACCGGCGCCTTTTTCACGGGGGTGCTGGCGGTGATCGTCGCGACGCCTTGCACTGCGCCGTTCATGGCCGCCGCCCTGGGCTTTGCGCTGAGCCAGCCCGCGCCCGCAACGGTCGCGGTGCTGCTGGCCATGGGCCTAGGTCTCGCCCTTCCCTATCTCGCTTTGTCGATGACTCCTGCCCTGCAGCGGCTGATGCCTCGGCCCGGCCCGTGGATGGACCGGCTGCGGCAGTTCCTCGCCTTTCCGATGTATGCCTCCGCCGTCTGGATGATCTGGGTGCTGACCCAGCAGACCGGCGCCGACGGCGTGCTCTATGCGCTGGGCGGCATGATCCTGATCGCCTTCGCCATCTGGCTTCTGCGGATCGGCAGCGGCGCATCGGCGGGAACCTGGGTGCGTCGCGGCCTCGCCGCCGCTGCAGTCCTGCTGGCCTTTGCCGCCACGCTCAAGCTCGACGACAGCCCGGCCACCGCCGCCTCGGCGTCGGGCGGCCCGAACGCCGGCGTCAGCTTCGAAGGCTGGGAACGCTTCTCGCGCGCCCGCATGGCCGAGGCCGTCGCTGCGGGCAAGCCGGTCTTCGTCGACTTCACGGCCGCCTGGTGCATCACCTGCCTGGTGAATGAGAGGGTCGCGCTGGAAACGCCGGCCACACGGAAGGCGTTCGAGCAGGCCGGCGTCGTCAAGCTCAAGGGCGACTGGACCAATCGCGATGCCGAGATCACGGGCGTCCTGAAGGAACTCGGTCGCGCCGGCGTGCCGCTTTACCTGTTCTGGGCGCCGGGGGCGGATCGGCCGAAGATCCTGCCCCAGGTTCTCACCGAGTCGCTGATCCTGTCGGAGTTGTCATCGATCCAGCAAGCCAAGCGTTAGGAGGTACCCATGTCGAAGCTGAATGTTCCCCGTCGTTCCGTGATGATCGGTGGCGCTGCGCTCGCCCTATCCCCCGCCACAGCCTTTGCCTCTTCGAGCCCGGACATCGGCAAGCCCGCGCCGCAGTTCAGCGCGGTCGACAGCAACGGCAAGACCTGGTCGTTGGCCGACCTCAAGGGCAAGATCATCGTCCTCGAGACGACGAATCACGACTGCCCCTACGTGCGCAAGCACTACACGTCCAACAACATGCAGGACCAGCAGCGCGAAGCGGCCGCCAAGGGCGTCGTCTGGCTGACCGTTGCCTCCTCGGCCACGGGCGAGCAAGGCCATGTGACAGCGCAGCAGGCGAACGATCTCACCAGGAGCCGCAACGCCGCGCCGGCCGCCGTGCTGCTCGACCCTGAGAGCAAGGTCGCGCGGGCCTACGGCGCCACCGTGACGCCGCACATGTACATCATCGATGCCAAGGGCATCCTGGTCTACAAGGGTGGCATCGACTCGATCCCGTCCTCGAACGTCGCCGACATTCCCAAGGCCACGCAGTATGTCCGCGTCGCTCTGGGCCAGGTGCAGGCCGGCCAGCAGGTCGCCGACTCCTCGACCCGCGCCTATGGTTGCACGCTGAAGTATCCGAAGACCTCGACCTGAGGAGCTGCCATGCCGCACGACGGCTGGCATCCGCACGGCGAGACTCACGACAACCACCACCATCACGGCCCGCCCAAGCGGCGGACCGTGCTGACAGCGGCGGCGCTGCTGCCGTTCGGGAGCGCCAGTGCCCAGACGGTCGATGGCGCCCAGCGCGTCGCCGATGCCGCCAACCGCTTCCTCCTCTCGCTCGACGACGGTCAGCGCCAGAAGGCGATGATCGCCTTCGAGTCGGGCAATCGTCTCGACTGGCACTACATTCCGCGCAGCCGCTCCGGGCTGGCCCTGGGCGAGATGCGGTCCAACCAGGCCGATGCAGCCCGCGCGCTCTTCGCCTCGGTGCTGAACAAGCGCGGCCTCGACCTGCTCGACGGCGTCCGCCTGCTCGAAGGCGTGCTGCGCGAGCAGCAGGGCAGCTTCCGCGATCCCGGCCGCTATTACGTCTCGGTCTTCGGCACGCCCGGCCGCTTCCCCTGGGGCTGGCGCTTCGAGGGCCATCATCTGTCGCTGAACGTGGCGCTGCCCGCGCCCGGCCACGTCTCGGTAACGCCGTTCTTCGCCGGTGCCCATCCCGCCGCCGTGCGCGATGGTCCCAATGCCGGCTTCCGCCTGCTCGGCGCCTCGGAAGACATAGCCCGCCGGATCATGACCGGCCTCAACGAGCAGCAGCGCCAGGCCGCGACAATCGCCAATCGTTCGTTCGGCGAGATCGTCGCGAGCCCGCAACGCGAGCGGAATCTCGGCAGTCCGAAGGGCCTGCAACTCGGCGACATGACCGGCGCGCAGCGCACCCTGGTCGAGGCGCTAATGGACCGTTTCCTCGGCACGCTCGCCGCGGATCTGCTGGCCCGGCAGAAGCAGCGCGTTCTGGAGCAAGGTCTCTCGAGATTCCGCTTCGCCTGGGCCGGATCGCTCACACCGGGAGAGGCCCACTACTTTCGCGTCCACGGCCCCGTGACGCTGATTGAGCACGACAATACCCAGAACGACGCCAATCACGTCCACGCCGTGTGGCGCGACCTCGCCGCCGATTTCGGCCGCGATGCGCTGGCCGATCATTACCGGCAACAACAGCACCGCTGAGGGCGCTGCCCTACGCCGGGTGGACGAGCCGGTGGATGAAGCCCAGCTTCTCGATCACCGGGGCCGACAGCACGAAGGGATAGAGGTCGGCCTGTCCCATGGCGCGGTTGAGGCTGTTCAGCGCCAGCGATAGCGGCATCCAGGCGTCGATGAGCTGGCTGATGTCGGCTGCGCGATAGGGGTCGAAATCGACGGTGGCGTCGAGCTCGTCTCCCTTCGCGAGACGGGGCTGCACCGTCAAGCCGAAGGCCCGCGCGATCTCGAGCGTGTCGACGATGTGCATGTAGTGCGCCCAGGTCTCGGCGAAGTCCTCCCACGGATGGGAGCTCGCGTAGTGGCTAACGAAGTTCGCCTGCCAGTCGGGTGGCGCGCCGTTGGCGTAGTGAGCCTGCAACGCCCGCCCGTAATCCTGGCTGTCGTCTCCGAAGAGCTGCCGGCAGGCCTCGAGCTGTCCACCGTCGCGCACCAGCCGGTCCCAGTAGTAGTGACCGATCTCGTGACGGAAATGCCCGAGGAGTGTCCGGTACGGCTCGTGCATGGCCACGCGATTCTTCTCGCGCACCGCATCGTCGGCCTCGGCCAGCGCGATGGTGATAAGCCCGTTGTCATGACCGGTCATGACACGGGGCGCATCGGGCTGCGGCAGCTCGGCGAGGAAGTCGAAGGCCAGCCCTTGCTCCGCCGATTCGGCCTTCGTGGGCAGCGGAAGCTTGAGCCGTAACAGCGAGTAGAACAGCCGGTGCTTGGCCATCTCGATCTTCTGCCAGTTGGCGGAGTTGTCGCCGATGGTGAGATCGGGGATCGTCCTGTTGTGCCGACAGGACAGGCAAAAAGTCTCGGACGACGTCGAGTCGACCAGCCAGTTGCAGGCCGCGTGATGGGCATTCGCACAGAAGCGGTAGAGCACATCCGGCGAGGCAAGGGCGCGCCATAGCTCGCCTTCGGGTTCCAATGCCGACACGGTCGCGACCTCGGGCACGTACCCGAGCTTATGCCCGCATTTCACACAGACATCGTTCTCGAAATACAGGATCTGCTGGCAGCTCTGGCACTTGAAGAGTTTCATGGCCGCCACAACGCCCGACAGGCCGCCATGTTGCGTTGCCGTCCCGTTGGACGGGAACTTTCACCCCGCGCCGGCCGTTCATGGGGCCTTGCAGGGGGAGATGCGCATGAGCGCCCGCAGCGAAGCCGACACAGTACAATCTGCCGGGGAACCCGTCGGAGCTCCGTCCGTTTTCGTACATGGAGGACGGGTGCTGCCCTCCGTCACCGTCGACACCTACAACGAAGAACTCCGCGATGACGAAGGCTTCGTGGGCGACCGCGCCAGCCGGCGTGCGTTCCAGGCCATCCTCGCCGACTGGCGCGACCGGTTGAAGGAGCGTGGCGAGGACCCGTTCGGCGACGTGCCGATGGAAGAGATCTCCAAGTCCAAGCTGGACAAGATGCTGAACGGCGGCGATCCGGTCTCGGCCGGGCTCGTCCACACCGTGGTCGAGGAGTTCGCGGGCGAGCTGGCGACAGTGGTGCGCCGCTTCCTGCGCCTCGGCTCATGGAAGGACACCGAGCGCATCGTGATTGGCGGCGGCATGATCGGCAGCCGGATCGGCGAACTCGCCATGGGACGCGCCAGCATCATGCTGGCCGCCGAGGGCGTGACGATCGAACTGCAGGCGATCGAGAACGATCCCGACGAAGCCGGGCTGATCGGCGCCGTGCACCTGGCCCCAAGCTGGGTGATGGCGGGACACGACGCCATCCTCGCCGTCGACATCGGCGGCACCAACGTGCGGGTCGGCGTGGTCGAGCTCAATGCCGGCAAGCGCGGCGAGGTCGAGGAAGCCGACGTCTGGAAGCGGCAGGTGTGGCGCCATGCCGACGACGAACCGGACCGCGACGAGGCGATCGAGAAGATTGCCGCGATGCTGAACAAGCTGATCGACCGTGCGAAGCAGGAGAAAATCAAGCTCGCGCCGTTCATGGGCATCGGTTGCCCCGGTCTGATCGACGAGCACGGCTTCATTCTGAAGGGCGGTCAGAACCTGCCGGGCAACTGGGAGGGAAAGTCGTTCAATCTCGCGGCCGCCCTATCCGCCCATCTCCCGAAGATCGACGGCCACGAGATCTTCATCCAGATCCACAACGACGCCGTCGTCCAGGGCCTGAGCGAGGTCCCGAACATGAAGGACGTCGAGCACTGGGGCGTCATGACGATCGGCACCGGCCTTGGCAACGCCCGGTTCACCAACCGCGAGTAAGGGTGTTCCGGCGTCGCCGTCCTATCCCATCTGATAACCGGGGGTGGACTTGGAGATGGCGATCTCCTCTGCGTCCATATCGTCGATGATGCCTTCGAACAGCGGCGTGGTGAGGTAGCGCTCGCCAGTGTCGGGCAGCATGCAGAGGATGATCGACCCGGGCGCGGCCTTCGCCGCCACCTGGAGTGCCACGGCGAAGGTCGAGCCGCCGGAGATGCCGGTGAAAATGCCTTCCTTCTGCGCCAGTGCCTTGGCGCACCTGATGCCGTCGGCCCCGGCGATCGGCAGCAGCTCGTCGTAGTACTTCTTGTCGATCGACTCCTGCAGCACGAGCGGGATGAAATCCGGCGTCCAGCCCTGGATCGGATGCGGCTCGAAGGCGGGGTGGCTGACCGAGGGGGAGCCGTCTTCCGCGCGTTCCTGCGCCTTGCCGCTGCCGAGAAGCTGGGCGTTGGCGGGCTCGGTCAGGATGATTTTCGTCTCCGGCCGTTCCTTGCGCAGCACCCGCGCCACGCCGGTCACGGTGCCGCCGGTCCCGTAACCGCTCACGAAATAGTCGAGCCGGCCGCCTTTGAAATCGGCCAGAATCTCACGCGCCGTAGTGGCTTCGTGGATCTCGGCATTGGCACCCGTCTCGAACTGATGGGCGAGGAACCAGCCGTTTGCCTTCGCGAGCTCGACCGCCTTCTGGTACATGCCGAAGCCCTTCTGGGCGCGCGGGGTCAGCACGACCTTGGCGCCCAGCATGCGCATCAGCTTGCGCCGCTCGATCGAGAAACTGTCGGCCATGGTGACGACCAGCGGATAGCCCTTCTGGGCGCAGACCATCGCAAGCCCGATGCCAGTATTGCCGCTGGTCGCCTCGACCACGGTCTGGCCTGGCTTGAGGGTGCCGTTGCGCTCGGCCGCCTCGATAATATTGACGGCCAGCCGATCCTTCACCGAGCCGCCCGGATTGAAGGCCTCGGCCTTTACGTAGATCGTGACGCCCTTGGGCGCCAGGGCGTTGATGCGGATACAGGGCGTGTCGCCGATCGTGTCGAGCACGTTGTCGTAAAGCCGACCGCGTCCCGCGGTGGTCCGGATCTTGGCGCCCATTGTCATCTCCCATTGCGTGAAGGCGAATTCTACGCCGGTTCAGCGGCGGCGCGAAACTGGCGTAGGATGCCAAGGATGCGGGGGAGCAAGCGATGAGACGCCGGACATTCTTGACAGGCATGGGCGCGGCCGTGCTGGTGGCGAAGACCCGGCCAGGCGCCGCACAGGCCGACGGGCTGCCCTCTTGGAACGACGGGCCGGTGAAGCGCTCGATTCTCGATTTCATCGCCCGCACGACGACGCCGGGCGGACCGGACTGGGTGCCGGTATCGGAGCGCATCGCGTGTTTCGACAATGACGGCACCTTGTGGACGGAGCAGCCTGTCTATTTCCAGGTTGCTTTCGCGGTCGATCGCATAAAGGCGCTGGCCGCCCAACATCCCGAATGGCGCACGCAGGAGCCCTTCCGGTCAGTGCTGGCCGACGACCGTGCCGCGCTGGCGGCGCTGGGCCTCAAGGCCATCGTGGAAGTGATCGAGGCCGCCCATGCCGGCATGACGACGGAGGATTTCGCCGCGACGGTGGTCGACTGGCTCGCGACCGCGCGCCATCCCCGCTTCGACCGGCCCTATACCGACCTCGTCTATCAGCCGATGATCGAGCTGCTGTCCCTGCTGCGCGCCCACCAGTTCAAGACCTTCATCGTGTCCGGCGGCGGCATCGAGTTCATGCGGCCCTGGACGGAACGCATCTACGGCATCCCGCCCGAGCAGGTCGTCGGTACGTCGAGCGTCACGAAGTTCGAACTGAGGTCGGACGGCACTCCGGTCCTGATGAAGGAACCCAAGGTCGAGTTCATCGACGACGGGCCGGGCAAGCCGATCGGCATCAACCGCTTCATCGGCCGACGCCCGGTCCTGGCCTTCGGCAATTCCGACGGCGACCAGCAGATGCTGGAATGGACGGCAGCCGGCAGCGGCGCCCGCTTCATGGGGCTGGTGCATCACACCGACGCGGTGCGCGAATATGCCTACGACCGGCCCTCGCCGGTCGGCCAGCTCGACAAGGCTTGGGACGAAGCGCTTCGCCGCCACTGGACCATCGTCGACATGAAGAAGGACTGGAAGGTGATCTATCCGTTCGAGCTGCGCTGACGTCCGCGTGCCCCGCTAGAGATCGAACTCGACGAAGACCGGCCAGTGGTCGGAGGCGACGATGCCGTAGCCGATCCACGCCCTCTTCACGCGGGGCGCGAGGTCATGGGTGACAAAGACATGGTCGATGCGGCCTTCCCGGGGGAACGATTCGACCTCCTCCTCGCTGTTGCCCGCGGCGATCCAGGCGTCGGCCAGGTGCATCGTCGTCCCGAGGCGGCCGTAGTAGCTGGTCTCGCCGCAGACCAGCGGATACTCGGGATGGTCCGGCGTGAAATTGAAGTCGCCGGCGAGGATGGCGGCCCGCGACACGTCGGGCCGGCGCTCCTGGAACATGAAGGTCGAGCCGGCGGCGCTGTCCCAGGTCGCACCGATGCGCTCGGCGTTCAGCACCGTGTCCATCAGGGCGCGGACCTGCGGCAGGCGCTGCTGCGGTCCGACATGGCTGAGATGGGCGCTGTAGACGCGCAGCGGTCCGGCGGGCGTCGCGATCGAGGCCTCGACAAAGCCGCGCTGCAGGTCGAAGCGGTCGACGAGCGCTGTCTTGGGCAGGAGGTGCCCGCGCGCCCAGACGATCGGCCAGCGCGAGATAACGGCATTGCCGAAGCTGCGGCGGCGGTTGACGATCCGCCCGTCGGCGCCAACCTCGCTGGCGTCGGACTCCATGGCCCCGTGATACCAGTGATAGCGGTTGAGCCGGCCGGCGATCTCGGCGGTCTGGTCGGCGAAGCCGTTCTGCGGCCAGCCGGAAACGGCTTCCTGGATACAGACGATGTCGGCTTCCGCCACCGTGTCGGCGATGCGGGCCACGTCATAGCGTCCGTCGGAACCGACGCCGTAGTGAATGTTGTAAGTACAGAAGAGCATCTTGGCTGCTAACTCATCGACTTATTTGGGGGTGCTCGTTTCACGTTAGATCAAGCACCCCCTGAAGTACCCGCCTTGGTGCAGGCTGCGACGTTACAACCACCGTCGGGCGCGCTTCCAAACGATCAGGTCGGCCTTGCCTCCGGGATCTGCCCGTCTGGTGGAGGTCTCGCCGCCCAGCAAGCAGGTCATCGAAGTGCCAGTTTCGGGACGAAGAGCGGTCGGGCCGAATCCTATTCGGTCTTCGCCGTCGTAACGCCCGAACGACGATCGTAGGTCAACGTGATCTTTGTGAGATTGCAAAGGTCCAGGCTTTCCCAGATCGCTTCCGAATTGTCGTCAAAGACGACTTTGAGGTCTTGCATGCATCGGCCCTTGGCTTGAGGGACGGTGATCTTCCAGGCCTCCCCGTTCTCGATGGTATGATCACCGAGAATATCCTTGCCCCAGGTCTTTGACTTCGTCGGCGACACATAGAGTTCGCTGATCGCCGAGCCGGTCGCGTTCGTCAGCCCGAAGCTCGTGCTGCTGCCGGTCGTGGCAGCCGCAGGAGGAGCAGGTGCAGGTTGGCTGGGCGCAGCGCCCATCATGACGGGCAGGCAAGGTCCTTGCGCATCGAAGTAGAGCGTGAAGGCCTTCGCCAGGGGTTTCGGGACCGAGTTCTCGCCGAAAGCCTGGCCTTTGGCTTCGGTTGCCTTCTGCATTTTCATTACGTCTGCCACGGCCTGGCGGTCGCCAGGGGCGATCTTGTCGGCGATGCAACTACACCAGTTGGATCTGTTCGAAGCTGGCGCCTGTTTAAGCATTTCGCTGGTGTTTACGTAGTCGAGGCATGCGTCGGCCAGGACGTCAGCTCGGGCCAAGGTCGAAAGCGAAAGCGTCGCCGCGCATCCAAAGGCCGCGGCAATGTACCGAAGTAAAGTCATCAAAGTCCCCCCCCCTTCGCCATGATCTCCGCCTTCTCGATAAAGGCAACAGCAATCTACGAGGAACCGCGCGGAATATGGCATGCGCCGCCTGTCATTCAGGGGCATTCGCCAGGAACTCCTGAGGCTGCAATTGGTTCGGCTGCTCCAGATCCTGGCCGTCTTCAGCCGTACCGGTTGCGCAAGGTGCCGACGCCGTCGATGACGATCTCGACGACGGTGCCGGCCTTCATCGGCAGCACGCCCAGCGACGTGCCGCAGGCGATGACGTCGCCCGGCACGAGGGTCATGTCCTGCGAGATCCGGCTGACCAGCTCGGCCGGCGGGAAGATCATGTCGTCGACCCGGTAGTTCTGGCGCTCGCGGCCGTTGACCAGGGTACGAACCGTGAGCGACGCGGGATCGAGGCCGGTCGCGATGACCGGGCCGAACACGCCGAACCCGTCGAAGTTCTTGGCGCGCGTCCACTGCGCAAAGGACGGATCGCGCTGCAGCAGTTCCATCGCCGTGACGTCGTTCACGCAGGTGTAGCCGAGGATGTGGTCCGCAGCCTCTGCCACCGACACGCCGGCACAGGCCTTGCCGATCACGATGCCGAGTTCGCCCTCATAGGCGACGCGGCCATCGTAGGATTTCGGCGCGGGGATCGCGTGGTCGTGCGCGGCGAAGCTGTTTGGCGCCTTCAGGAAGGTAAGCGGCTCGGCCGGGATCGCCCAGCCGTTCTTCTCGGCGGCGGCCCGGAAGTTGTTCCACAGCGCCACCATCTTGGTAGGCTCGGTCGGCGTCAGCCAGCGTGCATCGGCGACCGCCACTTCCTCGCCCGTCTCCGCACCGGGATCGAAGATCGTGCCCGCGTGCAGGCGAATCCGGTCACCTTCAAGGAGGCCGACACACGGGCGTCCAGCATGTTCGATACGGGCAAGGAAGGTCATGGCGCGTCGGCGATGCGCTTGCCGGTCTGCGAATCGAACAGGTGGAGATGTCCGGGATCGGCCTTGAAGCGCAGCTTCTCGCCGGGCTTGGCGAGGATATGACCGCCCTGGCGGACGGTCACGACCTCGCGCGCCTCGCCGAAACGGCCGTGCAGCAGCGTGTCGGCGCCCAGTGGTTCGGCCAGCTCGATCTCGAATTCCAGCGGGCCGTCGACCGCCGGATGCAGATGCTCGGGGCGGATGCCGACGGCCACGGGGGTTCCGCCGGCGGCCGTGGTGGCGAGGCCGATCGGCAGCACGACGCGAACGGCGCCCGTGCCAGCCAGCTCGATCGACCGGCTGCCCTCGACCACCTTGCCCGCCAGGAAGTTCATGGCCGGCGAGCCGATGAAACCCGCGACGAAGACGGAGGCCGGCCGCTCGTAGACATCCATCGGCGTGCCGATCTGGTCGGCGACGCCCGCGTTCATGACGATCAGCCGGTCGGCAAGCGTCATCGCCTCGACCTGGTCGTGCGTGACGTAGATCGAGGTGACACCGAGCTCGCGCTGCAGCCGCTTGATCTCGAGCCGCATCTGCACGCGCAGCTTGGCGTCGAGGTTGGAGAGCGGTTCGTCGAACAGGAAGACGGCCGGCTCGCGGACGATGGCGCGGCCCATCGCGACCCTCTGGCGCTGGCCGCCCGACAGCTGGCGCGGTTTGCGCTGGAGGAACGTCCCCAGTTCAAGGATCTTGGCGGCCTTCTGGACGCGCACGTCGATCTCGGCCTTGGAGAGGCCGCGGATCTTCAGGCCGTAAGCCATGTTCTCGTAGACGCTGAAATGCGGATAGAGCGCGTAGTTCTGGAACACCATCGCGATATCGCGATCCTTGGGCTCCAGCTCGTTGACCACGCGATCGCCGATCGCAATCGTGCCGCCGGTGATGCGCTCCAACCCCGCCACCATGCGCAGCAGCGTGGACTTGCCGCAGCCCGAAGGGCCGACGATCACGATGAATTCGCCGTCGGCAATCTCGATGTCGACGCCGTGAATGACCTCGAGCTTGTCGTAGCTCTTCCTGACGCCGCGCAGGTGGACTTGCGCCATGGTCTACTTCTCCGTCTCGCCTACTTCTCGGTTTCGACCAGGCCGCGCACGAACTGGCGCTGCATGAACACCACGACCAGGACCGGTGGCAGCATGGCGAGCATCGCCATGGCCATCAGCAGGTTCCAGCTCGGCACCGAATCGACCACATTGGCCTGGCGCGAGACCGTCATGACGACGGTGTAATAGCTTTCCTTGGTGGTGATCAGCAGCGGCCAGAGATACTGGTTCCAGCCGTAGATGAACTGGATCACGAACAGCGCCGCGATCGAGGTCCGGCTCATCGGCAGCAGGATGTCCCAGAAGAAGCGCATCGGCGAGGCGCCGTCGACCCTCGCCGCCTCGGTGAGTTCATCGGGCACGCTGAGGAAGAACTGGCGGAACAGGAAGGTCGCCGTCGCCGAGGCGATCAACGGGATGATGAGGCCCGAATAGGAATCAAGCATGCCCAGCGATGCGACGACCCCGTAGGTCGGCACGATGCGGACCTCGACCGGCAGCATGAGCGTCACGAAGATCGCCCAGAAGAAATACATCCGGCCGGGGAAGCGGAAGTACACGATGGCAAAGGCCGAGATGATCGAGATCGCAATCTTCCCGATGGCGACGCCCAGCGCCATGATCAGGCTGTTGGTCAGCGTCATCATCACCGGCGTACTGCCGACTTTGCCATAGCCCTCGGTCAGGACCTTGGCGTAGTTCTCGAGCAGATGGGGGCCGGGCAGCAGCGGAATCGGCGCCTGCAGCATCGTCTGCTGGCTGTGCGTCGAGGCAACGAACGTCATCCACACCGGGAAGGCGATGATGGCCAGCCCCAGCAACACGATGAAGTGGCTGAGCGCGGTGAGGAAGGGCCGGTTCTCGACCATCAGTAGTGCACCCGGCGCTCGATGAAGCGGAACTGCACGAAAGTGAGTGCGATGACGACGATCATCAGGATCACGGACTGGGCCGACGAGCCGCCCAGATCCTGGCCGCGGAACCCATCATTGTAGACCTTGTAGACCAGGATGTTGGTGGCATGGCCCGGCCCGCCCTTGGTCAACGCATCGACCACACCGAACGTACCGAAGAAGGCGTAGATGATATTGATCACCAGCAGGAAGAAGCCGGTGGGCGAGAGCAGCGGGAAGATGATGTCCCAGAACCGGCGGCCGGGGCCCGCGCCATCGATCGCCGCCGCCTCGATGAGCGACTTCGGAATCGACTGCAGGCCGGCCAGGAAGAACAGGAAATTGTAGCTGATCTGGTTCCACACCGCGGCAATCACCACCAGCAGCAGGGCCTGATTGCCGTTGATCACATAATTGAATTCGATGCCGATGCCCTGGAGCATCCAGGCGACGATGCCGACCGAGGGATTGAACAGGAATCCCCACAGGACCCCGGCGACGGCCGGCGCAACCGCGTAAGGCCAGACGAGGAAGGTCTTGTAGGCCGTGGCGCCGCGAATCACCCGGTCGGCCATGACCGCCAGCAGCAGGGACAGTCCGAGCCCGATGGCGGCGACCAGGAAGCTGAACATCACGGTCAGCCGCGCCGAGTGAGCGTAGCTGTCATCCCGGAAGAGCTGGGCAAAATTCTCGAACCAGACGAACTTCGAATTGCCGCCGAAGACATCCTCGATCAGCACCGACTGGTACATCGCCTGACCCGAGGGCCAGAAGAAGAACACCAGCGTGATGATCAGCTGCGGCCCCAACAGAAGATAGGGCAGCCAGCGTGTATTGAAGGTGACGCGCTTTTCCATGGCTCAGAGACGCTCCCCGCTTTCAAGCCTCCTCTCCCCCGCTCGGGGGAGAGGCTGGGTGAGGCGGAGACGCACCCCCTGTAACCCCCTCACCTAACCTCTCCCCCTAACGGGGGAGCGGAACATGAAGAAGGTCACAGACAAGGCCATCCTTACTTGTTCGCGGCTTCGAAGCGCTTGAGCTGCTCGTTGCCAGCCTTCACGGCGTCGTCGAGCGCGGTCTTCGCGTCCTTCTTGCCCGACCACACGTTCTCGAGTTCGCCGTCGACGATGTCGCGGATCTGCACGAAGTTGCCGATGCGCAGGCCCTTCGAATTCGCCGTCGGCGGATTGAGCGTCAGCTCCTGGACGGCCACTTCGCGACCCGGGAACTTCTTGTAGAAGCCTTCCTTCTCGGTCGCCTCTGCAGCGGCCAGGGTGATCGGCACATAACCCGTCTCCTGGTGCCACTTGGCCTGCACCGGCGTGCTGGCGAGGTAGCTCAGGAACTTGGCGACGCCCTTGTACTCGGCCGCCGGACGGCCCTGCAGCACCCACAGCGTGGCGCCGCCGATGATCGAGTTCTGCGGCTTGGCAATGACGTCGGGCGAATAGGGCATCATACCGATGCCGTACTTGCTCGTGCCGCCCAGCGCCTTGTCGATGCCCGCGGCCGAACCGGACGAGGCGATGTGGAACACGCAGTCACCGGCGGTGAACAGCGCCGTCGACTTGCCCTCGCGGCCGCCGTAGACGAACGTCTTGTCCTTGGTCCAGTCGGCCAGCATCTGAATGAACTTGACCCGGGCTGGGTCGTTGAACTTCAGCTCGATGTCGGTGCCCCCGAAGCCGTTGTCCTTCGTGGCATAGGGCAGATTGTGCCAGGCGCCGTAATTTTCGATCATGGTCCAGGTCTGCCACTGCGGCGTGAACCCGCACTTGGCGCCAGCGGCGACGGCCTTCTTCGCCATCTCGCCCAGCTCTGGCCAGGTCTTCGGCGGCTTGTTGGGATCGAGGCCCGCCTTCTGCATCAACTCCTTGTTCCAGTAGAGGACCGGCGTCGAGGAGTTGAACGGCATCGACAGCAGCTTGCCGTCGGGAGTCGAGTAGTAGCCATAGACTGGGCCGATATAGGCCTTGGGATCGAACGGCTCCTTGGCGTCGGCCATGAGCTGGTAGACCGGATAGACGGCGCCCTTGGCGGCCATCATGTTGGCCGTGCCGACCTCGAAGACCTGCACGATGTGCGGCGCCTGCTTGGCGCGGAAGGCAGCGATCGCGGCCGTCAGGGTCTCGGTATAGGAACCCTTGTAGACCGGGTTGACCTTGTATTCGCTCTGAGACTTGTTGAAGCCCTCGGCGAGGGCATTGACTGTATCGCCCAGATTGCCGCCCATGGCGTGCCAGAACTGGATCTCGGTCTGGGCGAACGCGGTGGACGCGCTCGCGAGTGCCGCCGCAGCCGCGACGGAAGACAGCAGAATCCGTATCATATCGAACAACCTCCCAGAATAATCCCCGGCGATGTATCGGCGGGCCGCACGACTGTGATGTGTCGGTTTTGTTGCGGTCTGATGACAGAACACCAAGACTGCGCTGCGAGCGCAACCCCCAAATGGTCGAACCTACTGGAGAGCGGCCAGGATCACGTCCGGCGCGTCGCTGATGACGCACTGCACGCCCATGCCGACCAGCGCCCGGGCGACGTCGCCGTCGTTGATGGTGTAGACGCTGAGGACAAAACCGGCCTTGCGGATCTCGACGGCCCGGACCGCGGTCAGGCGCTTGCCGTTGGTGTTGATGCCGGCGGCCGCCACCGCTTCGGCGCGGCCCTGCCAGTCGTCCTTCAACTCGTCGATCAGCAGCGCCCGCGCAAATTCCGGAGCGACCTCACGGGCGGCGGCGAGGGACTGGTCCCTGAAGCTCGACAGGAGCGGCGCCGGCAGCGCGGCCGGCCACAGGCGGCGCAGGGTCTCGACGGTGACCCGGGCGGTCTCCGCCTCGCGACCCTCGCACGGCTTGATTTCGACGTTGCAGCCCAGGCCCAGCTCGCCGAAGCAGGCGATCGCCTGCTCGAAGCTCGGCACCGACGGCGGCAATTCGGACGCACGCATCTCGGACGCCAGCCTGTCGACCCCGGTCGTCCGCTTCAGTGACGAATCGTGCAGGACGATGGGGACGCCGTCGGCCGTCAGCTTGACGTCGATCTCGACCCAGGTGGCCCCACGCCGATGGGCCTCCCGAAACGATTCCAGCGTATTTTCAGGTGCATAGGCCATGGCGCCGCGATGGCCGATCACGTTGGGGAGTTGCAGCATATGCGAATCCATAGCTAAGTCGGCTGCCGCAATAGCCGAATGTCCCGATACATGTCGACCTTCCCGGAGAAATTCCGCCTCGACGGCCGGACCGCACTGATCACCGGATCGGCCCGCGGCCTGGGCTGGGAAATGGCCAAGGGCCTGGCCGAGGCCGGCGCCCGGGTGCTGTTGCACGGCCGCTCGCACGAAAGGCTGGCGCCGCGGCTGGCCGAGCTGCGGGCCGCCGGGCGGGCAACCGACGGCGTGGTGTTCGGCATGGCCGACCGCACCGCCATGAAGCTGGCCCTTGCCGATGCCGGGCCGGTCGACATCCTGATCCACAATGTCGGCGAACGCGACCGCCGCCCCTTCACCGAGATCGAATCCGACGACTTCGCGCGCCTGGTCGACACCGATCTGTCGGCAGGGCAGGCGCTGATCCGGCTGGTCGTACCGGGCATGGTCGAACGGGGCTGGGGGCGGCTGATCCTGGTGACCTCGATCGCCGCGACGCTCGCCGCCCCGGGCGCTTCGTCCTACATCGCCGCCAAGGCGGGCCTCGAAGCCCTCGCCCGGGCGCTGGCCTCGGAACTCGGCGCCACCGGAGTCACCTCCAATGCCCTCTCGCCCGGCTTCTTTGCGACCGAGACCAACGAAGAGCTGATCGCATCGGCAGCCGGCGAGCGGATGCGGCTGCGCTGCCCGGCCAGGCGCTGGGCCGACCCGTCCGAAATCGCCGGCGCGGCAATCTTCCTCGCCTCCCCCGCTGCCAGCTACGTCAACGGCCATACCCTCACCGTCGACGGCGGCGTCACCGCAACCTACGTGGGCCAATGAAACTCCGACACTTCCTCCCCGGTCTGCTCACCTTCTCCTGCGCGCTGCCGGCACTGGCGGCGGGGGCAGACGCGCCCGCAATCGACGGACGTCATCTCGGCCTCACCTGGATGATCCCGTTCGCCGGCATCCTCCTCTCGATCGCGATCTTGCCACTGGCCGCGCCGAGCTTCTGGCATCACCATTTCGGCAAGGTCTCCGCCGCCTGGGCGGCGATGATCGTGATCCCTTTCGCCGTCCTTCATGGCGTGCCGACCGCTATTTACGAGATCATCCACCTCCTCCTGCTCGACTACATTCCCTTCATCGTGCTGCTGCTGGCGCTGTTCACGGTGACCGGCGGCATCCGCATCAAGGGCAACCTGCACGGCTCGCCATCGATGAACACGGCGTTGCTGGCGATCGGAACGGTGCTCGCGGGCTGGATGGGAACGACCGGGGCATCGATGCTGCTGATCCGGCCCGTGATCCGCGCCAACGACGATCGCCGGCACAAGATTCACGTCTTCGTCTTCTTCATTTTCCTCGTGTCGAACATCGGCGGCGCCCTGACGCCCCTCGGCGATCCGCCGCTCTTCCTGGGCTTCCTGAAGGGCGTCAGCTTCTTCTGGACGACCGAGCATCTGTTCGGAGAGATGCTGGTCTGCGCCCTCATCCTCCTGGCGCTGTTCTACGCCATCGACAGCTACTGGTACCGCAAGGAAGGCCGTCCGAAGCCGGACCCGACTCCCGAGACGCCGGTGCGGATCGAGGGCGGCGTCAACATCATCCTGCTGGCAGCCATCGTCGGGGCCGTACTGGCCAGCGGGACCTGGAAACCCGGCGTCCACTTCACGGTCTTCCACGTCACACTCGAACTGCAGAACCTGCTGCGCGACCTGGTTCTGGTGGCAATCTGCTTCCTGTCGCTGCGCCTGACCTCTCGGGCGTCGCGCATCGACAACGGTTTCAGCTGGGGCCCCATGGCCGAGGTCGCCAAGCTGTTCGCCGGCATCTTCATCACCATCGCACCGGCGCTGGCCATCCTTCGGGCCGGCAAGGACGGCGCCCTGGCGCCGCTGGTCGCCCTGGTGACGGGCCCCGACGGCCAGCCCAACGATGTCTGGTACTTCTGGCTGACCGGCATCCTCTCGAGCTTCCTCGACAACGCGCCGACCTATCTCGTCTTCTTCAACCTGGCCGGCGGCGATGCCAGCGTGCTGATGGGCGCGCTCGCCAGCACACTGGCGGCGATTTCCTGTGGCGCGGTGTTCATGGGCGCTAACAGCTACATCGGCAACGCCCCCAATTTCATGGTCAAGGCCGTCGTCGAGGAGGCCGGCATCCGTATGCCGAGCTTCTTCGGCTACATGGCCTGGTCGTGCGGGATTCTTCTGCCGCTCTTCCTCCTACTCACCCTGATCTTCTTCTGAGGCTCGAGCGGCCTAGGTGGTTTTGCCATCCGGATTTTCTGGCACAGTGAGAAAACTGCATTAGAATGAGTCGTGGCTGACAAAAATTAAACAAGTACATGGGGAGGCTTCGGGAATGGCCGCACTTCTCAAACTGAGCGCTGCGATCGACCGAATGACGGAATTCGTCGGACGTTCGCTCTACTGGTTGATCCTCGTCATGGTGCTGGTCAGCACCCTGAACGCCATTTCCCGAAAATTCCTGAACGTGAGTTCGAACGCCTGGCTCGAGCTCCAGTGGTACATGTTCGCGGCCGTGTTCATGGGATGCGCGGGCTATGCGCTCCTGCGCAAGGAGCACATCCGGATCGACATCATCGCCAGTCACCTGTCGGATCGAGCCAACCAGCGCATCGCCCTGTTCGGCCACATCTTCTTCCTCGTGCCGCTCTGTCTGATCATGCTCTATTTCTGCTGGCCCTACTTCCTCGAGTCGGTGCGGGTCAACGAGCATTCGAGCAATGCCGGCGGCCTGGTCCGCTGGCCGGTCAAGCTGATCATGGTCGTCGGCTTCGTGCTGCTGCTTGTGCAGGGCATCTCGGAGATCATCAAGCAGGTGGGCGTGATGCTCGGGGTCTATGTCGACCCGCGTACCGCACCGTCCTCTCACTGAGGCCCGCGCCATGAGAATTCTTCGCGGGATCTTCTATCTCTTCCTCATCTTCATCGCCGCGCTGGTGGTGTCTTCCTTCGTTGCGCCGCAAAGCGTGCTCGCGGGCTGGGTCAAGGCCGAGATGGCCCCGATCATGTTCGTGTCGCTGGTCTTCTTCCTGTTGCTCGGCTACCCGGTCGCCTTTTCGTTGAGCGCGCTGGGACTGCTCTACGCGATCATCGGCATCGAACTGGGCCTGTTCACGCCCAACCTGATGCAGGCGCTGCCGAATCGCCTCTATGGCGTGATCGAGAACGAGACCCTCCTGGCGATCCCGTTCTTCACCTTCATGGGACTGATCCTCGAACGATCCGGCATGGCCGAGGATCTTCTCGATACGATCGGCCAGCTGTTCGGGCCGTTGCCCGGCGGCCTCGCCTATGCGGTCGTGTTCGTGGGCGCGCTTCTGGCGGCGACGACGGGTGTCGTGGCCGCGTCCGTGATCTCCATGGGTCTGATCTCGCTCCCGATCATGCTGCGCTACGGCTACGACCGGAAACTCGCATCCGGCGTCATCGCCGCCTCTGGCACCCTGGCGCAGATCATTCCACCCAGCATCGTGTTGATCGTGCTCGCGGACCAGCTCGGCCGATCGGTCGGCGACATGTACAAGGGCGCCATCATTCCGGGGTTCGTTCTGACCGGCCTGTATGTCGGATACGTCTTTTCCCGGACGATCTTCACGCCGGGCGTGGCGCCGGCGCTGCCGCCGGAAGCGCGGCAGCTCAAGGAGGACAATGGAAGCGCCGGCTACACGTCGCTGCTCGTGCTCCTGGCCTGCGTCGTCGCCTGCAGCCTCGTGCTGGCCCATGTGCTGGACTGGGAGGGAATCTGGGCGGCGTCGTTGTCGGGCGTTCTGGCCTATGTGCTGGCGATCGCCAACCGCAGCTTCAACCTCGGACTCTTGAGCCGGCTGGCCCAGCAGGTCGTCATCGTGATGATGCCGCCGCTGGCGCTGATCTTCCTGGTACTGGGCACGATCTTCATCGGTCTCGCGACCCCGACCGAGGGCGGAGCGATGGGGGCCACCGGCGCGGTGCTTCTGGCTCTCGCCAACCGGCGGCTGGATTTCGCCCTGCTGCGGCAGGCCATGGATGTGACGGCCAAGCTCACGGCCTTCGTCATCTTCATCCTGGTGGGCGCGCGCGTCTTCAGCCTCAGCTTCTACGGCGTGAACGGCGACCAATGGGTCGAGCATCTCCTCCTGGGACTGCCAGGCGGACCGGTCGGCTTCCTCATCGTCGTGAACGTACTGATCTTCTTCCTGGCCTTCTTCCTCGACTTCTTCGAGCTGGCCTTCATCATCATTCCGCTCCTGGCCAAGCCGGCCGAAGCCCTCGGCATCGACTTGATTTGGTTCGGCGTGCTGCTGGGCGTGAACATGCAGACGTCGTTCATGCACCCGCCCTTCGGATTTGCTCTTTTCTACCTGAGGTCGGTCGCGCCCGAAGGAAGCTACGTCGACAAGATCACGGGCAAGATGATGGATGGCGTCACCACGGCGCAGATCTATTGGGGTGCCGTGCCGTTCGTGTGCATCCAGGTCATCATGGTGGCGTTGGTCATCGCCTTCCCCGGCATGGTCACGGCAGGCCTCGACAAGGGCAACGGGGTCGATCCGAACAAGGTGAAGATCGAGATCCAGGCACCGCCCTCGGTCGACGACGCCCCACCGATCTCGTTCAAGTAGCTCGAGACGCAAGCCCCGCCCAATGGTCGGGCGGGGCTTGCCGGGCGCGCCCCCGGCAGCCGAAATACGGCCGCAATTCGGCCGCTGGAGCGGACAAGAAACCGCAGGATCAGCCCGGCGCTTTTCTGTAGGTTGCCTGCGTCCCCGGCCAAGGCAGACCCGGCCCGCCCCTCGCCTCGAGGATGCCAGGCGCCGGGGCGAAAAGCTGTAGAATTGCCTCGTGGCCCACGCTGTAAGCGCCTTTTCCTATCGATCGGACCGCATGTCGCCCGTCGCGCTCGCGCTGGCGATCCTGCTGCATGTGCTGGTGGTGGCGGCGCTGTGGTGGCTGGCGCAGCAGAAGCCGCCAGTGCCGCCGGTCGAGGAGGCGATCACCGTCTCGTTCGAGCAGCCCAAGCCGCCCGATCCCCCTCCGCCTGAGCCACCTCCGCAGCCGCCCGCGGCCCAGCCGCAGCAGGTTCCGCTGCCCCGGACGCTGCCGCCGATCAATCTCGGCGTGCGCCCGCCGGCGCCCGTCACGGGGGACCGGCCGACCCAGGCACCGCCCACCGACCAGGTGTCGAAGCTACCGCCGGCGGCCCCGCCGCCCCCCGAGAGCAAGGAGGAGTCGAGCCTCCTGACCGAACCTGAAGCCGCGCCGCCGACGCCCGCGCCCGCCGTGAAGCCCGCGCCGGAGCCGCCGACGGAACAGGGGCTGAAAGTGGCGCCGACACCGCCGCCCCCGCAACCGGCGGCTCCATCGCCGCCCGCGAAGCCGCCAGAGCCCACGCCGCACCAGCAGGCGCTCGCCTCGCCGCCGAGGCCGCCCCCGCCCGCACCCAAGCCCGCCCTGAAGCCGTCGCCGCTTTCGACGGCGCCGTCGCAACGACCGCCCTCGGCGTCCTCGGCCGAGCAGCCGTCGCAGCACCGCTTCGTCAATCCCGCGGACACCTATGCGCGCGCCAAGGTCGCGGACAATTACCTCGCCGAGGTCCTGCGCAAGATCGTCGGCTACCGCTACCAGTCGAGCACCCAGAAGCGCCAGGGCGTGACGGTCGTGCGGATCGTCATCGCCCGGGACGGCCGGCTGCTCGGCGCCACCGTCATCAGCTCGAGCGGCGAACCGGAGTTCGACGAAGGCGTGCTGGCCGGCGTCCGCGCCGGCGCGCCTTATTCGCCCCTGCCAGACAACATCAAGGGGGCCAGCGCCCCCTTCGATCTACCGCTGGTGTCGGTCAGGCGCTAAGTCGCCCTTTTTCGATTCGTTTGTTTCGTTTATTCACCGGGACTCAGGCGTGTTCATCCCGCCGGCACACACCGCAATTGCGAATTATTCGCGATAACGCCGCCGGCGGGCTCATCGCTCGTAGCCCATCAGCTCGAACGTCCCGCGGCACGACTCGTAGATGGCCCTCTTCTGCGGTTCCGTCAGGATCTCCGCGGCGGGCCGTCGATCGGCGCGCTGCACTGTCTTGGCGCGCGGCAGCTCGCCATCGAACCGGAGCCCGGACTTCGCGAGGACCGCCTGGAACGACCCGGGCAGATCCTCCTGGCGGATGATCTCGTCGAGCGCGACCTTGCCGTCGATGGTGTAGAGGTCGCCGTTGTCGATCTCGTTGCCGGCGATCAGCTCGTCGAGGACGGGCTGGAAGTCGGCGGCCGGCCTGCCCATGAACCACATCTTCCAATAGGCCTGCGAAACCGCCTTCTCATACGGGTGCCGTTCGATCGTCCACTTGTGGGCCTTCTCCCAGAACGCCTCGCCGAGCATGCGGCGCGCCAGGCTCGCCGGCATGTGGTTGTAGTACTCGTTGCCGGTGGGATGTCCCTTCATCATCTCCTGGTAGTCGGCTTCGCCGCCCCTCTCGAGCACGCCCTCATGGCCGCTCGCCGAAGCCGGCCCGACACGGAAGTTCTGCGGTCCGCGCCAGCCGTGCGCCTGCCGGATCTTCTCATCGTCGGGATGGATGGGCGTGATGATGTCGGCGTCGCCGCAAAGGCTGCTGAGCACCAGCTCGATCGCCGTACCGGCCGTCTTCCGGGTCTTGATGAAGATGAAGCCGTGTTCGAATGATGCGATCATGCCCGACATGCCTTTCCGCTCGTCCGCCGCCTGCGCCCATGGCAGACCCTCACCCGGCGCCCGGCGATGGTGGACCCGGGCGTTCCTGCTGGTGAACCTCACCCTTTTCCTCGGTCAGGCGCAAGCGATGGCGCAGACGAGTGCGGAAAACCTGCAGAACAGCGCCAACGATCCGCTGACGCCCAAGATGGCGTTCGAGTTCCACAACTATGCCCAGCCCGTTCTCGCGGAGCGGCCTGGCAGTGGCGCCGACCAGGGATACCTGCGCTTCGTCCTGCCTCATGCCCTTCTCGGCGTGGACCAGATGATGCGCGCATCGATGCCCATCGTGGCCAGCGCCTGGGACCCGGAGAAGGCGGTCAACGGTGTGGGCGATTTCACGATCTTCGACCTGGCGGTCTTCTACTTCGGCTCCGTGAAGACCGGTATCGGCCCGCTACTGGTCGTGCCGACGGCGAGCGCTCCCGCCCTGGGCACCTCCAAGTGGCAGGCCGGGGTACAGACGGTCGTCAGCGCACCCCATTCCTGGGGCCTGACGACGCTCCTCGCCTCCTGGCAGCAGACGTTGGACGGCACGCTCCAGACCGTCACGGCGCAACCGCTGCTCTTCTACAATCTGGGTGACGGGTTCTATCTGCGCTCCTCGGGCATCGCGTCGTTCGCCCTCGGCAGGAATGCCGTGGTCCCGGTCGGACTGGGACTGGGCCGTGTGTTCGAGCTTCCCAACGGCGCCCGCCTCAACACCTTCGTGGAGCCGCAATATTCGGTGATCCAGAGCGGCCCGGGCGTGCCATCCTTCCAGGTCTTCGCCGGCGTCGTCGTCCAGCTTCCTGTCAGCCTTCGCTGACGAAACCGGCATCAGTCTTTTGCCGCCGGCGGCGAGGCGAGCCTGCACAGGGCATAGGAGATGTCGTCGGCGAGGGCCGAGAGGAGTTGGACCTCCTCCGCGTCGAACGCCTGCGGCTGCGCCGCATAGATCGACAGCGCCGCCACCACTGCATCGCGACGCCGTAGCGGCAGCGCAATGCTGGAGCGATAGCCGCGCCGCAGCGCCTCCTCGCGCATCAGCAATGTCGCCGGGTTGCTGTCGAAATCCTGATTGACCTGAACGGCCCCGGTCTTGATCGCCATGAGCGGCGGCCCGCTGTCCACGGGCTGGGCCTTCAAGACGATCTTGACCTGGGCGAGAAAGCCGTCGTCGTGCCCTGCGACGGAAGGAAACCGAATTCTTTCGGCCGGATCGTCGCTCGGAACGGCGACGGCCACCATCCTGTAGTCGCCGAACTCGACCAGGGCAGCGCAGATCTGATCGAAGATCTCGGCTTCGGACCGGGCCCGCAGCAGGATGCTGGTCGCCGCCTGCAGCGAGCGCTTCACTCGTGCGAGCCGCAGAACGTCTTGCTCCAGCCTCACGCGATCGCTGATGTCGACGCCCATCGCCTGGCGATAGGTCTGCCCTTCGAGTTCGAAGGTGCTGATCCGCACCTCCGCGGGAAACGTGCTGCCGTCCTTGCGACGAACCACGGTCCGAAACGCGACTTGTCGCCCGGCCGTGTCCTCCACCATCGCACGCCGATCGTCCTCGTCCGTCCGGTCGGGCGCTCTGAGAATTCGCGCGTCCTTTCCCCGGAGTTCTTCGGCGCCATACCCGACAGCCTTCTGCGCGGCCTCGTTGGTCTCGAGAATTCGGTCCTTGCTGTCGATCACGATGAACATGTCCTGCACGGCATGCACGAACCGCAGGTTGCGCACCGCCAGATCGTGGGCTTCCTCGCGCTGCCTTTTCCAGAGCGACCACACCAGAAATCCCGCCACCAGGATGGTGGCGCCGAACACGAGGGCGATCTTCTGGGAGCGGCGATCGACCGGCGCCATCACCTCTTCTTCGTCCGACTTGGCGATCACGATCCAGGGAACGGCCGTGGCCGACCGTGACGCTGCGATAACCCGCTTGCCCCAATAGTCCAACCCCTCTCGTGTACCGTCTCCATCGCGGATCGCAGCGGTGGCCATGAGGTTCGGGGTCGACAAAGGAAGGCGTACCCCCTCGGGCGGGATCGGGCGGTCCCAGAAGCGCGGTGGAATCAGATATACGGCCTCATCGCCGTCTTGACGCACCAGCAGAATTTCCGACCTCGCGCTGTCGGTCGGCCACGCCTGAATTTTCCGGAACAGGTCGACAGCCGGGTCGACCATGAGCACCACGACGAACTTGCGCGGCGGAGTCGTCCCCACATCGAACGGTTGTGCGAATGCCATGCTGGGGCTCGGCGGCGTGTCGGAATCGAGCACCGGCGGCCCGATCTTCAGCTTGCCGTCGCGGGCCGCGTCGCGCACCAGGTCTTCGACGCGGTCATGATCCTTGTGACCGGGAGCGCCGCCTGCCTCCGCCAGCAATTGCCCATCGGCCGAAAACAGCATGATTTCGCGCCGCTCGGGGTTTCCGATCAACACCTGGTACAGGACCAGCTCGACGATCTGCCGCAGTTCCGGAGTCTGCTGGATCTGCTCGAGCGGCAACCCTTTGAGGGATGTGACCAGAAATCCCAGGTCGATCGCCCGTTCAGCGACCCACTGGTCGATCTGCTGCGCCTTGAGGCGGGCGATACCGACCTGCTGGGACATGCGCTCATCGCGAAAGGCAGTGCGCAGATCGTTGTTGAGAAGGTATCCGGTACCGGCGATGCCCAGGACAAAGGCTGCGAACACGATCAGGAGCAACCGGTCTCCGGCCTTGAGGGCCGCTTCCGCAGGCGGCCCCTGCCGGACGCTCTTTGCCAACGAACGCTGGAAGAGAAAGCCGAAGGCGATCAGGGCAATGACGAGGCCCATCGCCATCAGCGCTCCCCGCGAAAACAGGTCCTGCATCGCCCTCTGGAACGACGGGACCAAGTCCAGCCAGTGCTCGACCGTGAGCGCGGCGGCAAGAAGCAGCAATCCGGCGAGCGCCGCCAGGGAAATACAGAAAATCCACCGCGCAGAGCGGGCTTTGGGTTCCGTCCCGGACCGAGGAAGCTGCTGCTGTTTCATCGTCCCCCGACTTGGATGCATCTATCGTTGGCCTGAACGCGTCGCGGAGTTCGGCTCTCCCAGTCTAGCCAGAGCGTCGACTGCGTCCTTGATCCAACGCAATCGTCGCCCCGCACCTATGCCCTAAAGGGATAGTGAATATAGAAGTGGCTGCATGTTACATTTTTTTGCCGGCGCCGGGGAATTCTTCCCGGGCGTTGCTGCGACACGGGGAACAGGCGTGACGCACTCCGAACCGATGGCAACGCGCGGTGGCCGAGATGCCTAGGTGGTTGTCGGCGCTTGCGATCAGCTTCCTCTGCTGGAGCTTCCTGCCGGACGCCCGTGCCCTCAACATTACCCTCGACAGCAAGTCGATTCCCGGGCTGACCCCGAAGGCGCCGCTGGTCGCCCATACGCTTCGCATCACCGGCCGATTCGAACAGGGCGATGGCGAGAAGCTGCGGGTCATGCTGGTCGGCCTCAAGGGCAAGGCCGCCAAGATGACCGGTCAGCCACTGGCAACTGCCGAACTCAGCAGCAGCGGCGGCGACCTGCTCGAAGGTATGAAGGTCGGGTACCTGTTCCGCGAATTCGAGGTCGCCACCCTCGTGCGCAAGGGCGACATCTGCCTGTCCGCCTGCGCGCTGGCGTTCCTGGGCGGTACGGCCAGCCGGTTGCCGCCCACCCCCATCCCCAGCCGCACCATCGAAATCGGCGGCCAGGTCGGCTTCCACAATTTCACGCTGGATTCCACGGTGGTCCAGAACGAGACGAAGGGCGACACCACGGCGGGAATCGCCCGCGGCTTCGGCCTCGGCAGGGCCGGCGCCTCGGCGCTGATCCGCTACGCCGCCGACCTCGGCATCGATGCGGGCTTCATCGCACAATTGCTGGTGCGTCCGCCCGACACCTGGCTCTACATCGACACCGACGAGATGTTCCTCACCGTCGGCGCCTGCCCCAGCGGGCCCGAACCGCCGCTGGGCCGCCTCGAACTGCAGGCCGTGAATATCTGCAATCACGCAACCGGCGGATCCAGTATCGCCGAACCGTCCCAGGCGCGCTCGATGACGGCCCGCGAGGCCAAGCGCTACCTGCTCGAGCAGGTCCAACGGAACGTCGAGAGCGTGAACGTCAAGGGACCGCTGGTCGGGCAGCTCGCGGGCGTCCTCGCCTCGAGGGACGACCGGCTGATCGACAGCGTCTATTCGGACCTGCGCGCCGCGGGAATCTCACTGCCGGAGCAGATTGGACGAAGCTTCATCGTCAGTGGCTACGCCTTCGGCGAACTCCAGGCCGATTGCCAGGTAAACCTGTCGGCCAGCGACCCCGACAAGTTCGACTTCGTCCTCATCGTCAGGGGAGCCGGCCTTTCCCGCCCCTTCGCCCTCCCGCCCCCCATGTGCCCGGGCCTCTTCCGGTACGATGGCCAGCAGGTTCTCAATCCCAAACGATGAGGCGTTGGAGGGACTGCCGACCCGGCACCATTCCCAACCTCATGCTCGTTCCCTGAAATACGGCATTCGGCAGCCGCACTTGTTCTTCACCTTGGTTCACGCACCGCCGATCCTGGTGTTGAGGTCCTCCAGAACCCGCTGAACGCACCGGGGCAAATGCCCAGGTCGAGACTCATTGGACCCACCAGGCGATAGCAGCGGCGTGCGGATCCTCAGGTAACGCCCAGCATCCGCATTGCCTCGGCCACCCGGGCGAAACCCGCGATATTGGCTCCCAGCACGTAGTCTCCTGGAGC
The DNA here is from genome assembly GCF_945957355.1 of uncultured Reyranella sp. Classification (GTDB taxonomy): domain Bacteria; phylum Pseudomonadota; class Alphaproteobacteria; order Reyranellales; family Reyranellaceae; genus Reyranella. Next base: position 262,830 of record NZ_CAMFKM010000001.1, read on the forward strand.
GCCATACTCCTCCGCGGTCTGATAGCACGCGTCATGTATGCCCTTCATGATCACGGCCAGACGGGTTTCGGCCTGCTCAAAGCTCCAGCTATCGCGGCTGGCATTCTGTTGCATCACCCATCAGCACCCTCGGCCCGAGTAGGAACAACCTATTGAGGCTCCACACCTGGGTCCCTTCGTACGTAGTGGCCCGCCAACCTGCCGGCGAGCCGGATTACGGGCGCCAGCATGCGACGCCGCGGCGGCGGATAGTCTATCCAGACGGGGGACGGGTCCGGAGGAATGTCACCGAGTTCGCGCCTGATCTTCTCAAGGAGCCGGATGTAAGGCGCATAAAGACCGGTCCTCACCGTTTTCGAGAAGGGTCCCAGGTACGAGACGTTGCTGCAGAGATACAGGTCGGGTTCGACTTCCCTCAATCCGGAAAAGTGGAAGAAGATGAGCGGGAACTGGCCATCGACCACGAAGGTGCCCGCCGCGCCCCGCTTGACCGAGTGCCGGCAAATGTTCCAGGGCCCGATGTTGGTGCCGGGATGCGTGATCTCGACCACCTTCGGAAACCGAGCGTAGATGTGCTCAAGGTATTTCTGGTCGGCAAAGCGATCACCGTCGACGCATGCGTAGCACCATTCGATACAGCTATCGCGCCACCACCGCGCGGCTTCCCTGCCAACGATGTCGTGCCGGAAGCTCACCCAGCCGACGTTGAAGCGCCCGTATTTCTCGAGGCGCTTTGTCCACCGGTGGAAGCGGTGGCCCATCAGGCCAACCGAAGCACTTGCCATGGCCTCGAAGATCGGCGCCGGGCTCGAGTAGAATGACAGGTCGGCGTCGAGGTATGTCACGACTTCGTTCGGTTCAGCCTCCTGAATAACCGAGGCGACCAGGCAGCTTCCCAGGGTGAAGTAGTAGTCGCGGGTGCAGCGGGTATCCTTTATCGCGAGCACGTCGGGATTTTCCCGCTCGAAGTCCGCGAGCGAGATCAACGTCACACCCGGCTCGGACAACCGCCTCAGCACCTGCTCGCACGATGGCGTTAGGCAAAGCACCGAGACTCGGCACCCGGGCTCGACGCGACGCAGCGAGCGGATCATCGCCAACCCGCGATCCAGGAACAGGTGATCGAAGAGGGTGCAATATCGGTTCATGTCAGGTCAGCAATGACCAAGCGCTCCCGCGCTATTCACCTAGCAGGGCACCCTGCAGAGACGCGTCGCCGTCTCCTTCGAGGGACCTTGGACCATCTTGCGTCTGTGCTACAGCACCATATATGCAAATATCACACGGAGCGCAAACCTTGGCAACACTCGGGGACGCCAACCAATGATTTGTGGCGCTGCGATAAGGCCAGGATTCGCCTCGCTTCTAGCGAACTCGCCTGATCGCTACGGCCAGGTCGTAGCGCAGCCATCAGTCTGTGGGCGCGACTTGACGCCAACTTCCGGTAGGCAAGCGAACCCTCCCGTCAATCGGGCTGGTTGCTGCTGGTATTGAGGCACTCAACAGTCGCCGCAGTCAGGAACGCAACATGGGAAGCGGGCCCTATCGCTCGCATCCCAAACCTAGGCAAAACCGGCGCACCGTCTTTATAGGCTTCAAAAGACCATATAGATCATTGGCCTATCAGATCACGCGGAAGTTCTTGAACTGCCAGGGGTCGGACTTGTCGAGGTCCTCGGGAAAGAGTTCGCCGCGGCCCTGCAACGGGGTCCAGTCGCTGTACTTGCCGACGACCGGGCCGAGATAGGGCATGCAGATCTCGAGGTTGCGCTGGAAGTCCATCTCGTCGGCCTCGACGATGCCCTCGTTGGGGTTCTCGAGCGCCCAGATGATGCCCGAGAGGACCGGGGCCACGACCTGGATCGAGGTCGCGTTATTGTAGGGCACGAGCTTGCGCGCCTCGTGGATGTCGATCTGCGAGCCGTACCAGTAGGCGCCCTTCTTGTGGCCCATCAGCAGCACGCCGAGCTCGTCGCGACCCTCCGTCACCTCGTCGACGATCAGGCGTTGGCGCTTCTGCTGCTTCAGGTTCTTACCCGCGAGTTCGTGCATCGACATGATCGCCTGGTCGCACGGGTGATAGGCGTAGTGCACCGTCGGCCGGTACACGGCCTTCTTGCCGTCATGCACCGTCAGGTAGTCGGCGATCGAGATCGATTCGTTGTGCGTGATGATGTAGCCGTGGAACGGCCCCTCGATCGGCGTCCAGGTGCGCACCTGGGTGAGCAGGCCCGGACGGTTCAGGTAGATCGCCGCGTCGCAGCCGAACGTGTGGCGCTTGCCGTCGGGCGGCAGCGCCTTCTCGTGCGTGCCCCAGCCCATCTCGGCGGGCTGGCCGCCCTCGGAGACGAAGCCGTCGATCGACCAGGTGTTGACGAACTCGCCCACGTCCTTCGGGATCGGCGAGACCTGCGTGTCGCGCTCGGCGATGTGAATCACCTTCACACCCAGGCGCTGGGCGAGCTTGCCCCAGCCCTCGCGCGTGGTCGGTACGGCCGTCTTCACGCCGGTGTCGCGGGCGACGTTCATCAGGGCCTGCTTGGTGAAGTGCGAGACGAGGCCCGGATTGGCGCCATGGGCGACCACCGCCGTCGAGCCGCCCTTGTGGCGGGCCTTGAGCTTCATCATCGTGTCGCGCAGCGCATAGTTCGAGCGTCGCGAGACCGACAGGTTGGGATCGGAATAGCCGCCCGGCCAGGGCTCGATGCAGGTGTCGAGATAGAGCACGCCCTTCTTCTGGCAGAGTTCGATCAGCGCAGTCGAGGCGACCTCGACCGAGAGATTGACCAGGAAGTCGCCCTGGCCCAGCCGGTTGTCGAGGGTCGAGCGCAGGTTGGATTCGGTCAGGCGCTTTTCGACGAACTCGACGCCGAACCGCTCGGCCTCGTCCTCGCCGCCGCGCATGTCGTCGGTGATGATGGTGATCTGCTCGGGCTTGATGCCGATATGCCGGAGGATCAGGGGCAGCACGCCCTGGCCGATCGAGCCGAAGCCCACCATGACCATGCGGCCATGGAAATCGAGGTACTTCTTCGCGGCCGGCTTGCGTGCAGTCTTCTTCGCCATGTCAGCGTCCCCGTTCCATCGTTGAGCAGCCAGTAAAAACAGCAACGGGGCCTTTCTCAAGGCCCCGTCGTTCCGTACGCCCGAATTGTGTCAGTTCAGATGCAGACCGCCTTGAGCGGTGCGAAGCCGTTGAACGCGACCGAGGAGTAGGTCGTCGTATAGGCGCCGGTCGAGAGGATCTCGACCTTGTCGCCGGGCTTCAGGGACAGAGGCATTTTGTACTCCGTCTTTTCGTACAGGATGTCGGCGGAGTCGCAGGTCGGGCCGGCGAGCACGACGGGGCCCATGCGCGTGCCCTCGCCCGGCGTGCGCAGCCGGTACTTGATGCTCTCGTCCATCGTCTCGGCCAGGCCCGAGAACTTGCCGATGTCGAGGTAGACCCAGCGCTTGCGGTCGCCCGACGCCTTGCGCGAGACCAGAACCACCTCGCTCTGGATCACGCCGGCATCACCCACCATCGAGCGGCCGGGCTCGAGGATGACCTCGGGCATGCGGTTGCCAAAGTGGCGCACCAGCGCGCGGGTGACCGCCTCGCAATAGGCCTCGAGGCCGCTCACCTCGGCGCGATAGCGCGCCGGGAAGCCGCCGCCCAGGTTGACCATGCGGAGGTCGACGCCGGCCTCGGCCAGGGCGAAGAACATCTGCGAGACCTGGCCCAGCGCCTTGTCCCACTGGTCGAGGTCGGTCTGCTGGCTGCCGACATGGAAGGAGATGCCATAGGCGTCGAGACCCCAGTCCTTGGCCTTGCGCAGCAGGTCCTTGGCCATCTCGGGCGCGCAGCCGAACTTCTTGCTGAGCGGCCATTCGGCGCCGCCGCAATCGACCAGCACGCGACAGAACACGCGGGCACCCGGCGCCACGCGGGCGAGCTTCTGCAGCTCCGCCTCGCTGTCGAAGGCGAACAGGCGGACGCCCTGCTGGTAGGCCCAGGCGATGTCCTTTTCCTTCTTGATCGTGTTGCCGAAAGAGACACGGTCCATCGAGACGCCGGTCGCCTGGATCATCTCGATCTCGCCGCGGCTCGCCGTGTCGAACTTGGAACCGGCCGTCGCCAGACGAGCCAGCACCTGTGCGGCCGGATTGGCCTTCACGGCATAGAAGATATGCGCCGTCGGCAGTAGCTCGCGCATGCGCCGGAAGTTGCTCTCGACCACGTCGAGGTCGATCACTAGGCACGGCGTCTCGGGCTGCTGCTCGCGGAGGTAACGGAAAATACGCTCGGTCATCGCTGGGGGGTTCCCCGTAGGATAGTCAGTCTGTCGGAAAAGGATCGAACAATGACGTACGGCGCCATGCGTGGCGCGATACGTCAGCCGATACTCGACTGAGCTAAAGTCCGTTTATGCGGCTGAGCGAGGAAGGAGGCCCGAGCAACGGTCGGGCAAAGGACATAATAGCGGGGAACGCGCCCCGCGCGGTGTGCAACCATCTCAGAAGCTCCTTCCCGGACCCGGCTCGAAACCGGCACTGCCAAAAAGAACACTTTCCGTCGTTGCGTAACCACAGAGGGCCAGCGGCACGTGCGTTGGGCGTCTTGTACGTTGGCTATCTACAACTAATCGACACGGTTACAAGAGGAATCTGCCCCGCCTCGAAAATAAGTGGACCGCTTGTAGTGCGGGCCGCGCACGAGACGTCAGACGCGTGGCAGCGAGGAGCCGGGCAACTTGATCGATGCCGCGAGCACGGTGAGCGGCACCAGCATCACCACCGAGCAGACCAGCGCGGTGCGCACGTCGAAGAAGTTGGCGATCTTCCCCCAGAGCAGTGCGCCCAGCACCATGGCGCCGAAGAACACCATCTGATGCACGGCCATGCCGCGCGCGCGCATGTAGTTGGGCAGGATCATCTGCACTGACGCGCCGTTGTTGGCGATGACGGTGATCCAGCAGGCGCCGTTGATGGCGACGACGGCGCCGACGACGAGCGGCGTCATCGCCAGCGCCGCCACCAGGGTGGCGGCCGCCGAGACACCCATCGCCCAGATGTTGGCGCGATCGGCCCCCAGCAGGCGATTGACCATCGGCAGCGAGAAGGCCGCGGCGACGGCGCCCATGCCGAACACGCCGTAGAGGATGCCGAAGGTGAATTCGTCGAGGCCGAGCTCGAAGCGGCCAATGACCGGCAGCAGGGTGCCCATGGCGATGCCCGGCACGAAGAAGCAGAGGCCGCGCGCGAAGATTGCCCGCAGCTCCGCCGAGCCGCGCACAAAGGCGATGCCGGCGCGCGCTGCCTCGCCCAGCGTCTCGCGGCGCTGGGCGGCGCGCGCCTCGGCCGGCCGCTTCCAGGCTCGCATCGCCAGGATGACGCCCACATAGGTGAAGGCATTGATGGCAAAGAGCAGGAAGACACCGACGAGACTGAGCAGCAGCTGGCCGACGACCGGACCGACGGTGCGCGCAAGGTTGAAGCCGGCGCTGTTCAGCGCGATGGCCGGGCGAAGCTGCGGGCCGGTAACGATCTCCGGCACCACGGCATGCCAGGCCGGCGCGTTCATGGCGTTGCCCAACCCCATGCAGAAGGACAGCGCCAGCAGGTTCCAGTGGTTGAGCTGGCCGAAGAAGGCCAGCACCGCCAGGGTCGCGGCCACGCCCATCATCCAGACCTGGCAGCAGATGATGTAGCGCCGGCGGTCGAACCGGTCCGCCAGGATGCCGGCGAAGAAGCAGAACAGGAACATCGGCAGGGTGCCGGCGGCGGCCAACAGGGCCACGAAGATCGGCTCCTGCGTCAGGCTGGTCATCTCCCAGGCGGCGCCCGTGGTCTGCATCCAGCCGCCGACGTTGGACATCAGGTTGGCGATCCACATCGCCAGGAACGAGCGGTTGGCGAGGGGTGCGAAGGCCGAGGGCGGCTTCGGCGGCCGCGCGTGCGCCGGCCCAGGAACCGTTGGCGTCACCCTGCCAGCACCTTTTCGTAGATGCGGTGGGTCTTGTAGTGCACCCCGCCGACCGAGCGGATGATGTTGTTGGTCGCCTTGTTGTCCTCGAGGATCCAGCCCAGCTCCGCCGAGGTCTTGCCCAGCCGCTTGCCGTTTGCCCGAAGCGTGTCGATGGCGATCATGGCGAGACCGGCGCCCAGCAGCGGGTGGTTACGGAACTTCTTCTTCACGCCCATCAGCGGCACCCTCGTGCTGCCGACGCCGGCGATCTTGAGGCGCCACAGCAGCTTGGCGAGATTGATGGGCCCGAGCTTGCCGTTGAACTCCTCAACCGCCTCGTAGAGGTTGGTGAGCGCCACGATGAAAGCCACGCTCTCGTCGTCGACGTCCACGAACACCGCGAGCTCGGGCACGATCACCGGGCCGAAAGCCTTCGAGGCATGGTCGATCTCGGCCTGGGTGAAGGGCACGAATCCCCAATTGTCGCTCCAGGCATCGTTGAAGATGCCGACCAGGGTGCGTACCTCGGCATCGAACATCTTCATATTGGCGGTGCGGACCTTGACCCGACCCTCCAGCCCACCGCGCGCCAGCAGCTTGGCGCCGATCGTCTCCGGCGCATTCTGCACGTCGTAATCGTAGGAGAAGACGTCCTTGGCCTTCACATAGCCGCAGGCTTCGACCCGCGGCCCGGCATAGGGCGGGTCGTAGGGCACCATCAGGACTGGGCGACTGTCGAAGCCATGGATCAGCAGGCCGACTTCCTCGTTGACCGAGAGGCTGAACGGGCCGGTCACGTGCTTCATGTTCCTGGACCGCAGCCAGCCTTCGGCCGCCGCGAACAGGGCGGCGAAGATCGCCGGGTCGTCCTCGGCCGCCAGGCAGCCGAAATGACCGGTGCTGTCGTCGTAGCGCTCCAGGTGGGCGCGGTCGATCTGGGCGGAGATGCGGCCGACCACCTTGCCGGCCCGACGAGCCAGGAAGAAGCGCACCTCGACATGCTCGAACAGCGGGTTCTTCCCCGGCGTGAAGGCTTCCCGCCGCTCGACGTCGAGCGGCGCGGTATAGCCCTTGTGCCCGGCGTAGAGACGCTTGGGCAGCGCGATGAAGGCGTTCAGGTCGGCCTTGGAATCGACCGGGCTGACCACGATGTCGGACGAAGCCATTGCCGCCTCAAGCTGCCAGGGCGGCCGGCGCGCCGCTGGTGAACACGATCCGGCCGTCGGGCTCGCAGCCCGTGCCGTCGGCCCTGAGTGCGCGGATGTCGACGGCGATGCGCCAGCCCGCGGTCCCGCGCTCGATGCCGATCAGGTGATAGCGCGCGCGGCCATACTTGCTGCCCGGCGCCGCCGAGGCCGAGGTGACGCCGACGACCGGGATGGCCCCCTGCGGTCCCGCGATCCGCGCGACCTCGCTGCGATGGTTGTGGCCGTGCAGCACGATCTCGCAGCCGACCCGGCGGATCATCGCCTGGAAGGCGGCCGCATCCGTCAGTCGCTTGAAGTGCGTTTCGGTGGTGAGCGGCGGATGGTGGATCATGACGACGCGGCAGAGGCCTTCCCGGCCGAGTTCCGCCAGCAGCTTCCCGGCGGCGGCGATCTGCGCCTCGCCCAGGGTGCCGGTCGCGAAAAACGGCGGCTTCGGGACACCGCTGTTCAGGCCGACCAGCGCGACCGGCCCGCGCCGGCGCAGGGTCGGGAACACCGCGAAATCGGTCGCGGGCGGCTGGCCGTCGCCTGCCATGTAGGCGCCCCACAGGCCCAACCCCTCGCGCCACAGGGGCGCGACGTAGACGTCGTGGTTGCCGGGAATGACCGTCACCTGGTCGGGCGTGCCGAGGTCCGCCAGCCAGCGGGAGGCGCGGGCGAACTCGTCGGGCAGTGAGATGTTCACCAGGTCGCCGGTGAGCGCGATGTGATCGGGCCTCTGCGCCTTGATGTCGGCCACGATGCCGGCCAGCGCCTCGGGGCGGTGGAGTTGCACCCGATTGCGCCACCAGTTGAAGTAGCCGGTGGCGCGCTTGCCCAGAAGCTCGACGGCGCGGGCCGGCGGCATCGGCAGATGCGGATCGGACAGATGCGCGAGGGTGAACATGGCGGATCCGCCCCCTAGCGGGCGCCGCCAACCACGCGGAGCGTGCGGTCGTCGAGGACGCCGAGTTGGCGGCCGATGCCCGTCATGACCTCGATTATGTGCTCGAGCTGTTCCTTCGTATGCACCGCGCAGACGGAGCAGCGCAGCAGCGACACGCCGTTGGGCGTCGCGGGCGGCACGGCCACGTTCACGTAGATACCGGCATCGAGCATGGCCCGCCAGAAGCCGATGGCGGTCATGCGGTCCGGCAGATGCACGCCGACCACCGGACCGTGCTCGGGGCCGAGCTTGAATCCCTTCGCCGCCAGGCCTTCGTAGAGTGTCGCGACATTGGCCCAGAGCTGCGTGCGAAGCTCCGGCCTGGCCTTGACCACCTTGAGTGCCTGGCGCACCGAAGCCACGATCGACGGCGGCAGCGATGCGGTGAACATGTATGAGCGCACCGTGACGCGCAGGATGTCGAAGTCGGGATCGTTCGAGACGCAGTAACCGCCGATCGCGCCCAGCGTCTTCGAGAAGGTGCCGACGATGAAGTGGCAGTCGTCGAGAACACCGGCCGATTCGCAGAGGCCGCGGCCATTGTCGCCCAGCGCGCCCAGCGAATGGGCCTCGTCGACGATCACGTAGGCGCCGTACTTCTTGCAGACTTCGATGAACTCGCGCAGCGGCGCGCTGTCGCCGAGCATCGAATAGATGCCTTCCAGTACGACCACGCGGTTGCCCGGACGGTCACCCAGCCGGCGCAGGCGCGCCTCGAGGCTCGACGGATCGTTGTGCTTGAAGCGCACGACCTCGGCCTGCGTCATCTTGCAGGCGTCGTAGATCGAGGCGTGGCTGTCGGCATCGATCAGCAGCTGGTCGCCCTCTCCCGCGAGGGTCGAGATCAGGCCGAGATTCGCCTGGTAGCCGGTCGTGAAGACCATGCAGTGCTTCTTGCCGTAGAACTCGGCGATTTCCTGCTCGAGCGCCACGTGCTCGCTGTAGCTGCCGTTGGCGATGCGCGAGCCGGTCGTGCCGGTGCCCTCGGCACGGATCGCCTCTATGGCGGCTTCCATGCAGCTCGGGTCGAAGGTCAGGCCGAAATAATTGTTGGTGCCGACAAGCAGCATCTTGCGGCCGTTGATGATCGCTTCGGTCGGCGACAGAACCCGCTCCATACGAATCTGGAACGGGTCGTAGCCGGTGGTCCGAACGTCCCGATAGGCCTCGAGCAGGCCCGCATGGCGATCGAACAGGCCCATGGCTAACGCCGGGCGCAGAGCTTCTGGATGGTGTCCGCGAGCTGGTCGACGGTATGAATCTCGGCCACCACGTTCATGGGGATCGAGATGTCGAAATGATCCTCGAGCTCCATCACCATATCCATGATGGCAAGCGAATCGATGGTCAGGTCCTTGGCGATCACGGTGTCACCCGTGATCGGCCGCTCGCCGGTCTGGAAGGGTGCCAGGTGACGACAAATCTCGCGAATGACCTCGCCGCGCGACTGGCCGCTGACGCGGGCGCGTTCGAGGGTGTCGGTCATGCCGTCGGTTTCGACGATCATTTGATGGGCAGTGCGCAAAACGCTCTCCAGCGCCCGGGGGTGGGCGGTCACCTTGTGCCAGAAACAGCGATTCCTAGTGAAATGACAAATTGTTACGCCGTATTTCACCCGTCCTATAGCCAGCGCTTCGCGCGATACCACAAGATCGTGTCCCGGAAGCCGGACGCGAGGTCATAACGGGGCTGGAAGCCGATCGCTGCGGCCAGGCGCCGATCGGCCGCCGACCAGTCGGCATGGAAGATCTCGCTCACCTTTCCGCCGGAGAGGATCTGGGCGCCGCCGCCCAAGGCTTGGCGTACCCCATTCCATCTGGCGAGACACGCCATGACGCGCCGCGGTACGGCGACCCGCCATGGCCGTCGGTCCAGCGCCTGCCCCGCCGCCTCCGCCATGTCGGCATAGGTGTAGGCGCGGCCATCGTCTATTTCGTAGATCGAACGAGGCGGCGGGCGCTCCACAGTCAGGGCCAGGGCCTCGGCCAGGTCGGCGACATGGATGAGGGACAGGCGGGCGGTTGGCAGCCGGGGCTGCGGCGCGATACCCGACTTTACCGCTCGGAAATAGGCCAGGGTTTCGCGGTCGCCGGGCCCATAGACCGCCGGCGCCCGGACGATCGTCCAGGGCCCGCCGCGGCTGGCGACGACTGCCTCTCCCGCGCGCTTGCTCGCTCCATAGGCAGAGAGCTGGGGCTCCCGGGCGGCCAGCGACGAGAGCAGGACCACGTGGGCGTCGGGCGCCAGAGCGGACAGGAGCGCCGCGCTATCGCGGTTGACCGGCAGGAAGTCCCGGTCGGCCTTCGCCTTGATCAGCCCGGCGGCATGGACCACCGCATCCGCCCCGTCGACGAGCTGACGCAGGGCCTGCTCGGAGGAGAGGTCGCCCAGGATGAGGTCGGCATCGACCCCGGCCAAAGAGGGCAGCGGCGACCAGCGGCGGACCAGCAGTCGCAGCCGCCAGCCGCGACGGGCGAGCGCCGCCACGAGATGCGGCCCGACAAAGCCGGTGGCCCCGGTGACGGCGACCAGCCTGCCCATGGCGCGCGGTCAGGCCGCTTCGGGCTTGGGCGCGTAGAGGCCGGCCAGGTAGTTGGCCTTGGCGCGAGCCCGCGACAGCTTTCCGGACGAGGTCGTCGGCAGGCCCAGGGTCGGCGGCACCAGCGCCACGTCGCAATCGACGGCGATCGCCTCGCGCACCGCCCCCGCCACGTCGCGCGCCAGCGACGCACGCGCCTCGTCCCCGGAAACACGCGCCAGCACGGCCACGACCACGCGCTCGCCTTCCCCGGTATCGATCGAGAAGGCCGCCGCATCGCCGTTCTTGACGACGCGCTTGGCCTCGACTGCCCATTCGATGTCCTGCGGCCAGACATTGCGGCCGTTGACGATGATCAGGTCCTTGGCGCGGCCGGTGACGACGATCTCGCCGTCCAGCATGTACCCGAGGTCGCCGGTATCGAGCCACCCGTCGGACAGGACCTCGCGACTGGCCTCGGGCTCGCCGAAGTAGCCCGGCATGATGCTGGGACCGGAGACGAAGATACGGCCGACTTCACGGTCGCCCAACACAGCGCCGTCCGCGCCGCGCACTTCGAGCCGGTGCCCGGGCAGCACGCGGCCGCAGATCACGAAGCGGCGCGCCCGCTGGTGGTCGTTGGGATCCGATGCCGGCACCGCGCGCTGCGCCTCCGCGAGCACCGTGCGATCGATGGCATCGGTACGCACGCCCGTATCATGGGGGCAGAAGGTGATGGCGAGGCAGACCTCGGCCATGCCGTAGCTCGGGATGAAGGCGGTGCTGTCGAAGCCGTACGGCGCGAAAGTCGCGGCGAAACGCTCCAGCACGTCGGCCCGCACCATGTCGCCGCCGATACCGGCATGGCGCCAGCAGCGCAGGTCGAGATCGGACGGGACCTGGGCCGCGCCCCGGCGGACGGCGAGGTCGTAGCCGAAGCTCGGACTGTAGGAGATGGTGCAGCGGTTGCGCGAGATGAGGTTCAGCCACTGCATCGGCCGGCGCGCGAAGTCGCGCGGTGTCAGATAGTCGATCGAGATCTGGGTCGACAGCGGCGCCATCAGGAAACCGATCAGGCCCATGTCGTGGTAGAGCGGCAGCCAGCTCACCGCACGATCACCCTCGACGACGCCAAGGCCGGCCGGTCCGACCATGCCGGCGAGATTGGCCATCAGCGCGCGCTGGGTGATCTGCACACCGTGCGGATGACGCGTGCTGCCCGACGAGAACTGGATGTAGCACTGGTCGTCGGCGCCGAGCGGCCTGAGATCGACCGGCTTCTCGGGCAGCGAATCGATCGCGTCCATGCCGCCATGGAGACGGATGGCGGGGAATTCCTGCGCCGCATCCGCCAGATAACCCGCCAGATCGTCGAGGCCGACCGCGGCGACGGCACCGGAAGCGGCAAGCTGGCGGCGAAGCTGGTCGAGATAGGCTTCCTTGCCGCCGATGCCGACCGGGATCGAGACCGGCACGGGCAGCAGCCCGGCATACTGGGCACCGAAGAAGGAATCGAAGAAGCCGGGCCAGGTGTCGGCCGTGATCAGGATCCGCTCACCCCGCGCGAAACCGGCACCGATCAGCTTGCGGGCAACGACCTGGGCCCGTTCGCGGACCTCGCGCCACGGCAAGGCCGAGAGTTGCTCACCCTTGGCATTATAAAAGGTCACGCCGGTCTCGCCCCTGGCCGCATAGTCGAGCATCGCGGGCACCGAGTCGAAGCCGGCGCGATGCAGGGGCAGCGAGGAATTGCGGGTGGGCAACATTTTCATCGGAAGGCGGGTCTCCTAGCAGAGGGGTCGGAACCCCTCAAGGCGCGCGCCGCCGGCCCGCCGGCCCAAGTTGACACACCCGGAACCCGGTAAGATAGTGCCCGCCCCTCGCCAGGACCCGGAGTTTCCATCCCGGAATCGTCGGAACGGCGGGGGTTTTTGGTTTTTGAGGGAGGCTCGCTGTGATTACGGCTGTGATGCCGACGTACGGTCGCAAGGACGTCGTGTTCGAACGCGGAGAGGGCAATTATCTCTACGCGGTGGACGGCCGACGTTACTTGGACTTCACGTCCGGTATCGCCGTGAACGCGCTCGGCCACTGCCATCCCTACCTGGTCAAGGCACTGACCGAGCAGGGCTCCAGGCTCTGGCACACCTCGAACCTGTTCCGGATCGGTAATGGCGAGAAGCTGGCCAAGCGGCTGACCGAGAACTCGTTTGCCGACACGATGTTCTTCTGCAACTCCGGCGCGGAGGCCATCGAGGGCGGCATCAAGCTGATCCGCAAGTATCAGTACATGAACGGCCAGCCCAAGCGGTACAAGATCATCTGCTTCCAGGCGGCGTTCCACGGCCGCCTGCTGAACGCGCTCGCCGCCACCGGCAACGAGAAGTACCTCGAAGGCTTCGGCCCGCCGGCGCCCGGCTACAAGCACGCGCCGTTGAACAACACCAACGTCGTCCGCGACATGATCGACGACGAGACCGCCGGCATCCTGGTCGAGCCGATCCAGGGCGAAGGCGGCATCCGCGCCACGACTCCGCAGTTCCTCAAGGACCTGCGCGCCATCTGCGACGAGTTCGGCCTGCTGCTGTTCTACGACGAGATCCACACCGGTTTCGGGCGGACCGGCAAGCTGTGGGGCTACGACTGGTCGGGCGTGAAGCCCGATGTCGCGGCGATCGCCAAGGGCATGGGCGGCGGCTTCCCGATCGGCGCCTTCATGGCGACCGAGAAGGCGGCCGTCGGCATGGTCCCGGGCACGCACGGGTCGACCTATGGCGGCAATCCGCTGGCGACGGGCGTCGCCAATGCAGTGCTCGACGTCCTGCTGGCCCCGGGCTTCATCGACGGCGTGCGCGAACGCGGCGAGTACCTGAAAGGCCGGCTCGAGGAACTCTGCCGGAAGCACCCCAAGGTGTTCGTCGAGCAGCGCGGCATGGGCTTCCTGCAGGGCCTGCAGTGCGCCCCGTCGGTGGCGGTGGGCGACATGGTGAACAAGCTGCAGTCGCTGGGACTCCTGGTCCCGCCGGCCGGCGAGAACGTGATCCGCATTTTCCCGGCGCTGATCGCCGACAAGGCGGCGCTGGACGAGGGCATTGCGATTCTCGAGCAGGCGGCGGAGTCGTTCGAGGCGGCGGCAAAGGCCGCCGAGTAACCATGACGACACCCAAGCACTTCCTCGACCTCGACCAGGTCGATCCCAAGACGCTTCGCCAGATCCTGGATCGCGGCAAGGCGATGAAGAAGGCGCGGGCCAATGGCGGACACGACCAGCCGCTGGCCGGCAAGACGCTGGCCATGATCTTCGAGAAGCCCTCGACACGCACACGCGTGTCGTTCGAGGTCGGCATGCGCGAGCTCGGCGGCCAGACCATCATGCTCGGACGCACCGACACCCAGCTCGGCCGTGGCGAGACCATTGCCGACACGGCGCGCGTGCTCAGCCGCTACGTCGACATCATCATGATGCGCACCACCGTCGAGGACAAACTCCTCGAGATGGCGAAGTACGCGACCGTGCCGGTGATCAACGGGCTCACCGACAAGACGCATCCCTGCCAGCTCATGGCCGACGTCATGACCTACGAGGAGCATCGCGGCTCCATCGAAGGCAAGTCGGTGGTCTGGTCGGGCGACGGCAACAACATGGCGACGTCCTGGATCCATGCGGCGGTCCAGTTCGACTTCGAGCTGCGCATCGCCTGCCCGCCGGAGCTGACGCCGCCGGCCGACGTGGTGCAGTGGGCCGAGAAGTCCAAGGGCCGCATCTCGATCGGCCATGACCCCGAGTCGATGGTGAAGGGCGCGGACTGCGTCGTCACCGACACCTGGGTGTCGATGGGCGACGAGGACCCCGACAGTCCGAGCGCCGCGCGACGGCACAATCTGCTGCGTGCCTATCAGGTCGACGAGCGACTGATGAAGCAGGCCAAGAAGGATGCGATCTTCATGCACTGCCTGCCCGCGCATCGCGGCGAGGAAGTGACCGCCGAGGTGATCGACGGTCCGCAGTCGGTCGTGTTCGACGAGGCCGAGAACCGCCTGCACGCCCAGAAGAGCATCCTGGCCTGGTGCCTGTCTTGAGCACAGCCTCGGGAGGACTTCCTTCCGATGACTGGGACCGCGTCCTTCCTTTCCAGCTGGACGCGCTCGGCGTACGCGGCCGGCTGGTCCGGCTGGGTCCTGCTCTGGATGAAGTGATCGAGCGCCACGGCTATCCATTGGCCGTGGCGCGGCCACTGGCCGAATCGATGGTGCTGTGCGCCACCCTCGCGACCTCGCTGAAATACGACGGCATCTTCACCCTGCAGATCAGCGGCGACGGGCCGATCCGCCTGCTCGTCACCGACCTCACCAGCGATGGCGCCCTGCGCGGCTATGCCCAGTTCGATTCCTGGAAGCTCGCCATTGCGCTCGGCAGCGGCAACGAGGACGCGCCCGACGGCTACGTTCCGAAGCTGTTCGGCCAGGGCCGCCTCGCCTTCACCGTTGACCAAGGCCAGCATACGGAACGCTACCAGGGCGTCGTGCCGCTCGAGGGCGCGACGCTCGCCGACTGCGCCCACATCTATTTCCGCCAGTCCGAGCAACTCCCGACCGGCATCAAGATCGCCGCCCGACGCAGCGACGAAGGCGGCGGGCATCGCTGGCACGCTTCGGCGCTGATGGTGCAGCAGATGCCGGAGTTCGATGCCGGCCGCCTCGACATCGATGCCGAGCAGCGCGAGGACGACTGGCGCAAGGCCGTGATCCTGATGGCCTCGGCCACTGAAAGGGAAATGCTCGATCCGGCATTGCCCGGCACGACGCTCCTGCACCGCCTGTTCCACCAGGAGCAGCCACGCGTCTTCGAGCGCCGCGCCTTCGCGGCGCGCTGCCGCTGCAGCCGCGACCGGATCGACAACGTGCTGCGCTCGATCCGTCGCGAGGAACTCGACGATCTGCGCGACAAAACCGGCCGCGTTTCGGTGAAGTGCGAGTTCTGCTCGACCGAATACGCCTACGATGACGGCGATCTCGACTGCCTCTACGCCGCGGCCGGCTAGATCGCGAGGCCGGGAGACGGGCGTTCAGGCCCGTCTTCCCGGCGAAGACCATGGCTCATGGGGCGAGGCCGTCCGCGCTATTTCGGCAGCAGCGCCTGCACCTGAGTGGCGGACCGCTTCAGCGCCTCCTCCGGCGCGGCCTTTCCTGCCACGACCGACTCCATGGCGTCGTAGATCACCTGGATCGCCTTGAGGCTGTTCTCGCCCGGGAAGCCGAGCCAGGCCGTCGTGCGTGCCCGTTGCGAGATTGCCGTGCGCATGTTGGGATTGCTCGCGTAGTAGTTGCCCAGCAGTTCGGGCGTATCGATCGCGATCTGGTTCGACGCCATGTAGCCGATATGACGGACCATGATCGTCTGGCCGACCGGACCGGCCGCAAACTTGATGAACTCCCAGGCCGCGGCCTGCTTGGCCGGGTCCTTGGCGAAGATCATCATCGTCGCGCCGCCCGAGACGATCTTCGAATCTGGCCGCGGGCTGGGGAATGGCGCAGTGCCCAGCTCGAAGCGAGGACCGATCTTGCTCGTGAAGCTGTTCACACGCGCCGATGACGACATGTAGAACCCGATCTTGCCAGCGATGAAAGCCTGCGTCGCCTGTTCGTCGGTGAGGTTCGGCATACCGCCCTCTTTCGCCAGGTCGCGCAGGATCTCGAAGGTCTTAAGGCCCGCCGGCGTGTCGAAGCCCACCTTCTTGCCATCGGGCGACAGCATCTGGCCGTCGTGGGTGAACAGGAGCTCCTGCCAGAGATAGTTCCCCGTCGTCGTCCACACCATGTAGGCACCATGGGTGTTGCTGGCGGCATCGGTGATCCTGCGCGCAAGCCCAAGCAGTTCGGGCCACGTCTTCGGCGGCTGGGCGGGATCGCCACCCGCCTTGCGCAGCAGGTCGGCGTTGAAATAGAGGATCGGCGTCGAGAGCGCGAACGGCATGCCGTAGAGCTTGCCGTTCACGAGGCCGGTCGAGATCATGCCCGGCACGTAGCCCTGCTTTTCCCAATCCGCTTCCTTCGCCACGAAGCCGTCGAGAGGAACCGCGAGCTTGCGATCCACGAAGAGGTGCATGAGGTTGGTGCCGTTGAAGGCGATGTCCGGCATGCTGCCCGTTACGGCGCCGCGCAGCACGGCACTCGCCGTTTCCTCGTAGGCCTTGGTCGGCGCAAGGAGCTTCACCTGAATATCCGGCCGCTTCGCGGCGAACGCCTTCACGATCTCCTCGATCGGAGCCTGGTAGAGGTAGGGCTGCGGATAGAGCACGGTGATCTCGACCGCGCCGGCGCCGCGCATGCCCGTGAACCCGAACAGCAACATGGCGGACAAGAGAAAGAGCAGTCGCTTCATCGAAGAGCTCGCTGATTGTGAGGGAGGAACACGGGAACGGCCGGCATTACTTCGAGCCCAGCCAGGTCATGCCATCGAGGAAGCGCCGTTGGGCCAGCGCGAACAGGACGAGCAGCGGCGCCGCGATCATCAGGGCGCCCGCCAGCAGGGGACCGTAGTCCGAACCGATCTCCTGGACCTGGAACAGCATCACGCCGAAGGGCGGCGTGGCCTTGGCTCCCGACGTGATCACCACCGACGGCCACAGCAGGTCGTTCCAGTGCGCCACGAGGGATATGATGACAAGTGCGCCGATGGCGGGCGAGATCATCGGCACGAGCAGCCGCACCAGGATTTCGCCCTCGCCCAGGCCGTCGAGCCGCGCCGTCTCGATCATCTCGTCGGGAACCCGGAGGAACGCCTGTCGCAGCAGGAAGATTCCGAGCGGTGAGATCGTCCACGGCAGGATGAGGCCGGCATAGGTGTCTATCAGCCCGGCCCCTGCCGCCATGATGAAGAGCGGCAGCGCCAGGGCCGCCGGGGGAACCACCAGCGCCACCAAAACCACGAGCCAGATCAGGCGAAGGCCCGGGACGCGGGCCTTGGCCAGCACGTAGGCAGCGGGAATCGCGACCAGAAGCTGGCACGCGATGATCGCAACGCAGACGAAGACACCGTTCGCCAGGAAGCGCAGCAAAGGCGAGGCCGTGAGCGCGCGGGCATAGTTCTCGAACCCGATCCAGCGGCTGGGGAGAAGATGGAACTGCGGCGAGAACACGTCCTCCGCAGGCAGGAAGGAGATCCGGATCGCCCAGAGCAGTGGCAGCAGCACCAGAACGGCGCCACTGACCAGCACGACATGCCGCGCCAGTCCCGTGAAACGGGGCCGGCTCATCGGGAGCGCCCCGCGCGCGTCGCATAGAGCTGGACCAGGCTCAGCGCCAGGACCACGGCAATGAAGAGGATCGTGGCGGCTGCGGCCAGGTTCGTCCGGAAGAGCGAGAAGGCTTCCTGGTAGATGAAGTACAGCGCGACCAGCGTCGCCTTCTCCGGGCCGCCGCGCGTGATGATCGCGACCGTATCGAACACGCGCAGCGCGTGGATCGAACTGAAGATCAGAACGAAGACCGTGATCGGCGCGAGGTGCGGCAGGGTCACATGCCACAGCCGATCCAGAACCGAGCCACACCCATCGAGTGACACCGCCTCGACCAGCTCGTGCGGTACTGTCCTGAGCCCTGCCAGGAAGAACAGCATTGCGAACCCCGCCTCGCTCCAGATGCCGATCATCGCCAGGGTCGGCAGTGCGGCTTGCGGGTCCTGCAGCCAGTTTCCGGGGGCGAAGCCCAGCAGGCGCAGCACTTGCGGCACGGCACCCACCGACGGGCTGAGCAGCATCTGCCAGGCGACCGACATCGCCGCGAGCGTCGCCACCGATGGCAGGAAGAAGATCATGCGATAGAGGGCCTGCCCGCGGCCGCACTCGGCGATCAGCAGCGCCACGGCGAGACCCGCCAAGGTCGTGATCGGCACCACGGCGCCGACATAGCGGGCGGTGTTCCAGACCGCGATCTGGAAGTCCTGATCCTCGAGCAGCGTGCGGAAGGTCTCGAGACCCACGAATTCCGGAGCACCGCCGCCGAGATGCCAGTCGGTGAAGGCCGTGGCGGCCACGAGCGCCAGGGGCACCAGGATCATCGCGACCAGCAGCAAGACCGCCGGCGCCAGCATCAAATAGGGACCGGCAATGGAATCCCGCCACCGCGGCAACCGCGCGTCAGCCACGTGCATAGGCCGCCATCGAGACGGGAAGCCCGACAAGCCGCGAGCCGTCCTCGGAAAAGTAAAGGGCATCGTCGGCCGAGATCGCGGCTCGGACTTCGTCGCCGGGCCGGAACGCAAGCGCCCGACCGGCACGGGCAACGAGAAGAGCTTCCCCGCCGTCCCGGCCAGCGAGATGGACGAGGCCGTCATGGCCGTGATCCTCGATCCGCACGACCCGTAGCAGGGGTCTGCTGTCGTCATGGCCCGCGGCGATCCGCACATTCTCGGGCCGAACGGCAACACTCACCTTCTGGCCCGCCGTGGTGTCGAGGCGGACATCGAAGACGAAGCCGCCGGCCAGCACCCGACCCGACGCATCGGCCGTGCCGTCCAGGACATTGATCGTCGGCGTGCCGACGAAGCGTGCGACCGCCAGGGAGACAGGATCGCGATAGATTTCCGCGGGCGTACCGAACTGGGCCACCCGGCCTCCGAGCATCACCGCGACGCGGTCGGAAATCGCCAGCGCCTCGCCCTGGTCGTGGGTGACGAAGACGCAGGCGACCCCGAAGGCCCGCTGGATCTGCACGATCTCGTCACGCGCCTGCGCGCGGACCTTGGCATCGAGGCTGGAGAGCGGCTCGTCGAGCAGCAGCAACCGGCTGTCGCGCACAAGGGCACGGCCGATCGCAACACGCTGACGTTGCCCACCGGACAACCGTGCAGGCACGCGGTCGATCACGCCTTGGATGTCGAGACGGCCGGCGATGTCGTCGACCGCGCCGTCGATCTCGCGCTCGATCGACCGCACCGACGGCGAGAGCCGCAACGGGCCGAGCATCCGTTGCAGCCGGGTCAACCGGCGGGCGCGCAGCGGCAGGGCGATGTTCTGCCGGCCGGTGAGATGCGGATAAAGAGCCAGCGACTGGAAAACCATCGCCACGTTGCGGGCGCCCGGCGGCAGGCTGGAGACGTCGCGCGACCCGATCTGAATCATGCCGCGGTCGGCGCGCTCCAGACCGGCAACGATCCGCAGCAGGGTCGACTTTCCGCAGCCCGAGGGGCCGAGCAGGCTCACGATCTCCCCTTCTGCAACGGTAAGATCGATATCCGCCAGCACGGCCCCGGAGCCGAACGACTTGAAGACGCCTCGTACGCTGAGAGCCGGCACGCTACCCCCGAAACAAACGCCTGTTCACGCGAAGGCTGGCGTCAGCGGTTCCATCGGAATGGTGAGCGCCTTGCGGTTGGGAATGTTGACGCCGCCCCGCACCGTGCCGCGCTCGATATGGACCCAGCGCTCGGCGATCGCGGGATGGAGCTCGCGCCCGTCGGGCAGCGAGATCCAGATGCGCATCAGGTGGCGCTTCTTCGCGGGATCGGGCCCGTCCTCGAACGCGGTGCGCGAATGGAACACGACATGGTTGTGCACGAACTGGAAATCACCGGCCTCGAACGGAATCTTCGCCGAAAAAGCCGGGTCGGCGCAGATCGAGAAGAACAGCTCGACCGCCTGCCACTGCTGATCGGTCATGGGTGGCGCGTCGGTAAAGCGGCGTGCCGATTTCAGGTACTCGAGCAGAGGCGCGTAGCCCGTGAAGGTACCGCCCTGCCACATGAACACCGGAATGCGCATCCAGGGGGACTTGCCTTCCGGCACCTCGCCCCGGCGATCGACGGTGACCGGCTGATAGAGCGCGCGGCAGAGATCCGGAGCCCGCCGCATCATCTCGTCGTGCACGGCGATACCACTGACCAGCGCGCTCTCGCCTCCTGCCATCGCCGTATGCAGGCAGCACAGGCCGACCACGTCGCAGGAGTCCGAATGAAACGACAGGCCGGCCGAAGTCTGGGTCAGGCGCTTGTTGTAGTCGTCGACCTTCGTCCCGATGTCGATCACATGACCGATCATGTGCCCGTTGCGGTTCTGCGGAACGACGTCGCCGAGATGCGAGGCCAATCCCCAGTACATGCGCATGATCGTGTCGCGATCATACTTGTGCACCGGCAGGCCGCGCAGATAGCCGAAGCCGTAGCGATCCATGATGTCGGCACGCAGGGTGGCGATCTTTGTGGCCAGGGTCGACAGAGGGAAGTGCTCGCGGCGCAGATCCAGGATGTCGCCGACGACGGCCTGGGAGTGAGTGGCGGCCGCTTCCAACTCGTCCACCTCGGCCTCGGTCAGGCGGTGGATCCACGACTTGTCCGCAGCGAGATCGGCGCTCTTCCAAGCCAGCCGGCCGCCGATGGGACCAGGCGCCGGGTCGAGCCCGGGCGTGCTGTTCGGTTGGTTCAAGACCTCGCCTCCATGCGCGTGAAACGTCGATGCACAGAGACTAAGGGGCGAAGAATACGCTTTGATAACAAAGCCCGAGGCCTTGCTTATCGCAAGGTATCACCGCTGCTTATCCAGACATGAGCATGGGTGGCGTTGTTGCAGGGACTCCGCCGATGCACGGATCTCGGACAAGAGGGCCCGCAGCCCGGAGTCGAGCACCTTGTCGGTGCGCAATATCAGCGAAAGGCGGCGGCGCACCGGCTGCGCGAGACGGCGCCTGACGATCGTATCGGGCATCGATCCCGTCGCCAGATCGGGAACCAGCGAGACGCCCAGACCGGCGCCCACCAGCACCTTGATGGCCTCGATGCTGCCCAGCTCCATGGTGGGGATAGGGGTCACGCCCCCCGTCCGAAACCAGCCATCGGCGATGTCGCGCGTGCGGCCTGCCGGGTCGAACAGGATCAGCGGCAGGTGCGAGAAATCGTGCGGCTGCAACCGGCCGGGAACCTGATGTTCCAGTCGCTTCGGCAAGATGGCGACCAGCTCCTCGTCGAAGACGTGTTCCAGGTGGATCGACGGGTTCGACCTGAGCTCGTCTGCGGTCACCAGCCCGACATCGATGGCGCCCTCCTCGACACCGGAGACGATATCGGACGTGTTGCCCGTCACCACGACCAGCTGCAGGTTCGGCATTGACGCCTGCGCGCGGGCAAGCGGTTCGGGCAGGAAATGAATGCAGGCCGTAGCGCCCGTACCCAGGCGAACCAGGCCCGTATCGGCTTCGCGGAACGGCGCGATGGCTGGCTCGACCTGATCGAGCGCGGCGAAGGCACGCCGCACCGGCTCGATCATCGCGCGGCCGGCGGGCGTCGGCAGCATGCGGATACCCACCCGTTCGATCAGGCGAACGCGCAGCACCGTCTCCAGCTCCTGCAGCTGCTGACTGACGGCCGGCTGCGTGACGCCAAGGCTACGCGCCGCCATCGAGGCGCTGCCGTTCTGGGCGGTCAGAAGGAAGGCGCGCAACTGGCGCAAGGTGACGGCCGCCTTTGCGCCGCTTCTCGGTCTGGTCGCCACGTCGGGGCTCGTTCGCTCGCAGCTTTGGGGGCATGCAGTCGCGGGCCAATCCCGCGAAGATCATAAGCTCTAGTGAAGCACAGGCTCGAGAAAGTCTTATGACGACCGCGCCACGGAACGAAGCCGGGTCACAGTACGGTGGCGGAGGCCGATGCTCTCAGATGGATGTAGGCGAGATAGTTCGCCTCATGCCACTTCATGGTGAATCGCTGCGCCAACCCATCCAGAGTGTCCCTCGACGCCGCTGCCCGGGCTTCGACGAGGAATCGAGTGAGCTGGCTTTCATCCATGACGTCGATGCCTGAAAGTCGTGACTGGCACTTCGCGATGGCTTCCAAGGCCACTTTCCTCTGCGCCAGAGACCAGCCCTGTATGGATTCCAATCCGGGAGGCCGCCCGCTACCCGTCCGCAAGAACGACGCGAACAGGTGATCCAAGGGCGCCTGTGCGGTTTCCCCGCCGGCAAGGGCGCCCTCGTCATAATCGACGATGTAGAATTCCCGGCCGTCGATCACCAGTTCCCGGCCGAACCATCGTCGGATTGTCGATGCCAATCGCGTGACCATCGACGAGTGATAGGGCCTTCATGTTTCAGCCCGATGATCGCTCGAGCGACTGCTTTCTATGTCGCGACTGGCAAGCCGATGGATGCGCCAACTAGCCGTGCGGCACCAGGACCTGACGCACGGTGGCGACGTCCTGCAGGCGGTCGAAGCCCTCGTTGAGCTGGTCGAAGCCGATGCGCTGGCTGACCATGCGGTCGACCGGCAGCTTGCCCTGCTGGTAAAGCGCGATGAAGCGCGGGATGTCGCGCACCGGCACGCAGCTTCCCATATAGGAACCCTTGATCGTCTTCTCCTCGCTGACCAGCATGCTCTGCTTGAACGAGAAGTCGGCGACGATGGGCGAGAGGCCCGCGGTGACCGTCGTACCGCCCCAGCGCGTCACGAGGTAGGCCGTCTCCATCGCCTTGATGGTGCCGGCGAGATCGAAGGCATAGTCGACGCCGCCATTGGTGAGGTCGCGCACCTGCTGCACGTGATCGACGTCCTTGGCGTTCACCGTGTCGGTCGCGCCGAGTTGGCGGGCAAGGCCGAGCTTCTCATCGGAGAGATCGATGGCCACGATGCGGCCGGCGCCCGCGAGCACCGCGCCCATCAGGCCGCTGAGGCCGACACCGCCCAGGCCGACGATGGCCACGGAGCTGCCCGGCTCGATCCTGCCGGTGTTCACGACGGCTCCCACGCCCGTCACGACGGCGCAGCCGAACAGCGCCGCTACGTCGAGTGGAAGGCTCCTGTCGATGACCACAATCGAACCGCGGTCGACCACGGCATACTCGGCGTAGCAGGAAACGCCCGAATGATGGTTCACCGGCTTGCCGTCCATGTGCAGGCGATGATGGCCGGACAGCAGCTGGCCCGCCGCGCGCGGGCTGATCGAGCGCTCGCAGATGTAGGGACGGCCCTCGAGGCAGCGCCGGCAACGGCCGCAGCTCACGTTGAAGGTGAAGCAGACATGGTCGCCCACTTTCACGTCGTGAACGCCGGCGCCCACTTCGACGATCTCGCCGGAGCCCTCATGGCCCAGCACGATCGGCACGGGGCGCGGCCGGTCGCCATTGATCAGCGACAGGTCGGAATGGCAGAGACCGCCGCCGCCCACCTTGACCAGGACCTCGCCCTCGCCCGGCGGATCGAGATCGACCTCGACGACCTGGATGGGCTTCGACGTCGCGAAGGGGCGGGGCGCACCGCAGACCGTGAGAACGCCGGCTTTCATTTTCATCAGGCTATTCCTCCATCGACCCGGACCAGCGATCCGGTAGTGAAACTCGACTTGGCCGACGCCAGATAGAGCGCCGCCGTCACGATCTCCTCGGGCTGGCCGCTGCGCCTGAGCGCCGCCGTCGGGTTGGCCTTGTGCTCTTCTGGCCACGCCTTGGAGACATCGGTCAGGAAACGACCGGGCGAGATCGTGTTCACCCGCACCTTCGGCCCGTACTCGAAGGCGAAGGCCTCGGTCAGCGCGTTGAGTGCCGCCTTGGCGCCGGCATAGGGCGCGATCTGCGGCCGCGGACGCAGGGCCCCGGCGCTGGAGACGTTGATGATCGAACCGCCCTCGCCCGCCGCCATGCGGCTGCCGACCAGCGACATCAGGCGGAACGGCGCCTTGAAGTTCAGCGACACGATGCGGTCGAACAACTGCTCGGAGGTTTCGAGCGACGAGGGCGCCAGCGGCGACGAGCCGGCGTTGTTCACCAGGATGTCGATCTTCCCGAACGCCGCATAGGCCGCCTCCACCATGCCGTCCAGTTCCTGCCAATTGGCGACGTTGCAGGCATATGTTGCCGCCTTGCGGCCCATCGCCCGCACCTCGGCCGCGACCTTGTCGCAGGTCTCCAGCTTTCGGCTGGTGATGAAGATGTCGGCGCCATGATCGGCGAATGCCTTCACCATCTGGTAGCCCAGCCCGCGGCTGCCGCCGGTGACGAGGGCGACCTTGCCCGTGAGATCGAAGTAGTTGGTCATCCTGAGAGGTCCAGTCAAAAAAGGATCATGACACGAACATAGCGCCACTTCCTTGCTTAGTGGCATGTCGCTTGCTTAGTCTGTCTTCGGAGCGAAACAGCAGGCCGTCATGAGCATCCAAGTCGCGCTGCATCATCGGACGACCTACCGGTACGACCGACCCATCGAACTGGGGCCGCAGATCGTCCGTCTGCGTCCGGCACCCCATAGCCGGACGCCCATCCTGTCCTATTCGCTGAAGGTCACGCCGGCCCAGCATTTCATCAACTGGCAGCAGGATCCGCAGGGAAACCACTTGGCCCGGCTGGTCTTTCCCGAGAAGACCGACCTGTTCGACGTCACGGTCGACCTGGTGGCCGATATGTCGGTCATCAACCCGTTCGACTTCTTCCTCGAGCCCTCGGCCGAGACGTGGCCCTTTGCCTACGACCCCGGGCTGGCCGAGGAAATTGCGCCGTTCCGCAAGCTGGAACCGCCAGGACCGAAACTGGCGGCCTGGCTCGCGGTGGTCGACCGCAAGGAGCAGCGCACCGTCGATTTCATCGTCGGGCTGAACGCTCGGCTGCAGCGCGAGATCGGCTACATCGTCCGGATGGAGCCGGGCGTGCAGAGTTGCGAGGAGACGCTCGGGCGCGCCAAGGGATCGTGCCGCGACACCGGTTGGCTGCTGGTCATGATCCTGCGCCACCTGGGCTTCGCCGCGCGCTTCGCCTCGGGCTACCTGATCCAGCTCGTCGCCGACGAGAAGCCGCTCGAGGGCCCGGAAGGTCCGACGCACGATTTCACCGACCTCCACGCCTGGTGCGAGGTCTATCTGCCGGGCGCCGGGTGGATCGGCCTCGATCCCACTTCCGGCCTGCTGACCGGCGAAGGCCACATCCCACTTGCCTGCACGCCCGAGCCGTCGAGCGCGGCGCCGATCGAGGGCGCCCTCGAAAAGGCCGAGGTCGAGTTCGAGCATGCGATGACGGTGACGCGCGTGCGCGAGACGCCGCGTACGACCAAGCCCTATACTGAGGAGCAATGGGCCACGCTGCTCAAAGTCGGCGAGGCGATCGAAAACGACATCGGCAAGCACGACGTGCGGCTCACCATGGGCGGCGAGCCGACCTTCGTGTCGGTCGACGACATGGACGGGCCTGAATGGAACACACTGGCGCTGGGGCCCGAGAAGCGGCGGCTGGCGGGCGTGCTGTTCCGCAAGCTCGCAAGCCGGTTCGCGACCGGACCGCTGCTGCATTTCGGCCAGGGCAAATGGTATCCCGGCGAGCAGCTGCCACGCTGGGCGCTGGGCTGCTACTGGCGCAAGGACGGCGAACCGATCTGGCGCAATCCGCAACTCTATGCGCTGGAGAGCAAGCCGGTCGGCGCCACCGTCGAGGCGGCGCACCGCTTCGCGCTCGCCTTCGCGCAGCGCCTGCAACTCGACCCGGACTATCTTTTCCCGGCCTACGAGGACACCTGGTACTACCTCTGGCGCGAACGGCGCCTGCCCAGCAATGTCGTGGTCGACGAAGCGAAGGTGAAGGATCCGCTGGAGCGCGAGCGTCTGGCGCGGGTCTTCGAGAAGGGCCTCGAAAGCTCGGTCGGCTACGTGCTGCCGGTCATTCGGGATCATAACGGGCGCGGCAACGGACATGGCTCCGGAAATGGGCATGCCCCACGGTGGAAGAGCGGTCCCTGGTTCCTGCGCTCCGAGAAGTGCTACCTGATCCCCGGCGATTCGCCGATCGGCTACCGACTGCCGCTCGACTCGCTGCCTTGGGCGGCGCCGGGCGACACCGACTACATCGTCGAACCCGACCCGATGGCGCCGCATCCCGACCTGCCGCCGCTCGATGCCTTCCGGCGTGCACCGGTGCTGCGCCGCCAGGAACCCGGCCTTGCAGGCGATACGGCCGGCGATGCCGAAGCCCGCCGCGAGGCATGGCGCCGCGCGCTGGCGCCGAACACGGGCCTGGGGCCGGCCGTCGGCAGTTCGGCCGCCGGCATCGTGCGCACCGCGATGGCCTTCGAGCCGCGCGATGGTCACCTCCACGTCTTCATGCCGCCGACCGAGCGCATGGAGGACTATCTCGACCTCGTGACCGCGCTCGAGGACACGGCCGAGGAGCAGGGCCAGCCGATCTTCATCGAGGGCTATACGCCGCCCGGCGATTCGCGGGTCCTGCACTTCAGCGTCACGCCCGATCCCGGGGTGATCGAAGTCAACATCCACCCCTCCGCGACCTGGACCGAGGTCGTCGAGCGCACCGAGATCGTCTACGAGGAAGCACGCACGACCCGGCTCGGTGCCCAGAAATTCATGATCGACGGCCGCCACACCGGCACGGGCGGCGGCAACCACGTCGTCCTGGGCGGCCCCTCCGCCGCCGATTCGCCGATCCTGCGACGGCCCGACCTGTTGAAGAGCCTGCTGGGCTACTGGCTGAACCACCCGTCGCTTTCCTATCTCTTCTCCGGCCTGTTCATCGGTCCGACCAGCCAGCATCCGCGGGTCGACGAGGCGCGCAACGACGCGCTGCACGAGTTGGAGATCGCCTTCCGCCAGATCGCCCCGGGCCGCCAGACGCCGCCGTGGCTGGTCGATCGCGTGTTCCGCAACCTGCTGGTCGACGCGACCGGCAACGCCCATCGCACCGAATTCTGCATCGACAAGCTGTTCACGCCGGATTCCGCCGCCGGCCGGCGCGGGCTGCTGGAACTGCGCGCCTTCGAGATGCCGCCGCACTGGCGCATGAGCGTGGCGCAGCAGGCGCTGCTGCGCGGCCTCGTCGCCAGGTTCTGGGAACGCCCCTACGAGCGGCCACTGAGCCGCTGGGGCACCCGGCTGCACGACGATTTCATGCTGCCACATTTCGTATGGCAGGACTTCAACGACGTGCTCTCCGACCTCGCCGAGGCGGGTTACGAATTCGCACCCGAGTGGTTCGCCCCGCATTTCGAGTTCCGCTTTCCGAGACTGGGTGAAGTGGCCCAGCGCGGACTCGAACTCGAGTTGCGGCATGCGCTCGAGCCCTGGCACGTGCTGGGCGAGGAGCCGGGCGGCGGCGGCACGGTGCGATACGTCGATTCAACGGTGGAGCGCCTACAGGTCAAGGTCGCCGGGCTGAACGACCAACGCCACGTCATCGCCTGCAATGGCTGGAAGCTGCCGTTGCGCGCCACGGGCACGGCCGGCGAATACGTCGCGGGTGTACGCTATCGCGCCTGGCAGGCAGCGAACTCGCTGCACCCCACCATCGGCGTGCATGCGCCCCTCACCTTCGATATCCACGATTCGTGGAGCGGCCGCTCGATCGGCGGATGCACCTATCACGTGGCCCATCCTGGGGGCCGCAACTACGACCGCATGCCGGTCAACGCCAACGAGGCCGAGGCGCGCCGCCGTGCCCGCTTCTTCGCCATCGGACATACCGGCGGCCCCTCGCCGGAACCGCGACCGCTCGACAATCCCGAACATCCGCTGACGCTCGACCTGCGGCGGGCCCAAGGCCTATAGTTCGCCCGCCTCACAGGCAGTCCGACCGTTCGTTTCCTCTTCTGTTTCCGGGCCCATGGAGTCGTTGCGCGGCCTCTCTTCCTCGCCGGCGAGCGCGTACGACGAACTGGTCACCGGCCAGAAGTCGATCCGCTATCACTGGCAAGGCATCCTGAGCGTCATCCGCTCGCTCCCCAACGGGCTGGGCGAGCGCGTGGAAAGCGCGCGCCGGCAGCTCGCGGAATCGGGCGCCACCGTCAACCTGCTGGACGATCGCGGCGCGGCGCGCTGGACCTTCGACCCGCTGCCGCTCGTCATTGCGCCCGACGAATGGTCCCGTCTCGAGGCCGGCCTGATCCAGCGCGCGAGGCTCCTCGACGAGGTGCTGGCCGACATCTATGGCCCGCAGACGCTGCTGAAGCAGCAGCTGCTGCCGCCGATGCTGGTCCATGCCAACCGGCATTTCCAGCGGCCTGCCCGGGTCACGGACGGCGCCGCGCCGCGACGTTACCTCGGCAACTATGCGGTCGACCTGGTGCGGCTGGGGAACGGACGCTGGCACGTCCTGGCCGATCATACCGAACTTCCCGCGGGAGTGGGCTATGCCCTCGAAATGCGCCGCGTACTGGCACGCAGCCTGCCGGAGGCCTTCCGCTCCATTCCCGTCCGCCATCTCCGGCCCTTCGTCGATCGCTGGCAGGAGTCGCTGCGCTCGATGGCGCCGCCTGCGGTGGCACACCCCAACATGGCGGTGCTGACGCCGGGCTCGCTCTCGGCCACCTATTTCGAACACGTCTACCTGTCGCGCGTGCTGGGCGTCCCGCTGGTCGAGGGCGGCGACATGGTCGCGCGCGACGGCCAGGTCTCGATCAAGACGCTGGCCGGCCTTCGTCCCGTCCACGTCCTGCTGCGGCGCCTCGACAGCTCCTTCGCCGATCCGCTGGAGATGCGCGCCGATTCGGCGCTGGGCGTCACCGGCCTCGTGGAGGCCACGCGCAGCGGCAAGATCTCGCTCGCCAACGCGCTGGGCTCGGGCGTCGTCGAGACGCCGGCGCTGATGCCCTTCCTCGAACGGCTGAGCGAGCGTCTGCTGGGCGAGAAGCTCGAACTGCCGTCGCTCGATGTCTGGTGGCTGGGCGAGCCGGCGGCCCTCAGTTTCGCCCTGGCCAATCTCGATCTCATGATCGTGCGGCCCTGCCTCGGCCAGGACCGCGAGCCGATCATCGTAGGCATGCTGGAGACCGCGGAGCGCAAGGCGCTGGTCGAGCGCATCCGCGCCAATCCCGGCCAGTTCGTCGCCCAGTATCCGATGACGCCGTCGCTCACGCCCAAATGGGACGGCAAGTCGCTCGTGCCGTCGGCAGTCGTGCTGCGTGTCTTCGTGGTGGCCGACCACGATACCTATCATGTGCTGCCAGGCGGCATCGCCCGCGAGCCCGACGGCGACACCGCGCTGCGCTCGCTGGGGCGCCTGCACGGCACGCTGAAGGATGTTTGGGTCCTGGCGGAAGACGCGGCCGATGTGCAGCTCCCGCCGACCCGGCGCTTCCACCAGCTCAGCGTGGAGCGGGGCAGCGCCGACCTGCAGAGCCGCGTTGCCGACAATCTCTTCTGGCTCGGCCGTTACATCGAGCGTCTCGACAACGATGCGCGACTGCTGCGCACCACGGCGGCGCGCGTGGCGCAAGGTGCCGTCGGCCCGCGCGACGCAGTCGAACTCAGAATGCTGGGCCGGCTCCTCGACCAGGCCAACCTGATGGATCACTCGTCGGCCCTGGCGCCGCCCGAGAGCGCGTTGTTCCAGCAGGGGCTGGCCACCGTCGCCGCCGACGATCGCGGTCTCGCCACCGTGCTCGACGGCATCCAGCGGCTCACCGCCACGATGCGCGACCGCTTCTCCATCGACATGACGACGGCCGCCGGACCGGAGATGATCGAGGTGCGCAAGCGCCTGCTGGCCGCGCGCGGCAACCTCGACCCGCTGCTCGCAGCCCTCGACGAGATCGTGCGCTTCGTCGCCACGCTCTCGGGCCTGGCGCAGGAGAACATGACGCGCGGCACCGGCTGGCGGTTCCTCGATCTCGGCCGTCGTATCGAGCGCGCGCTGCACGTGCTGACCGGCGCGCTCGGGCCCTTCACCCTCTCGCCGATCGACTGGGACGCCGCGATGCGCCTCGCACTGGAACTGTGCGACAGCACCATCACCTACCGCACGCGCTATCTCGGGCAGCTCCAGCCGGCCCCCGTGCTCGACCTCGTGATCCTCGACGATGCCAATCCGCGCGGCCTGGTGTTCCAGCTGCGCACCATCAAGGGCCATCTCGACTATCTCGCCCGCGCCTCAGGGGTGCGGGTCATCGCGCCGCCGGAATCGCTGGAGGTGGATCTCGAAGCCGTCGTGCGCCAGTTCGGCGGCGACGAGCAGGCATGGCGACACGAGGGCCTGGCCCTCGCCATGCTGCGCGACGTCGCGTCCGACACGGAGCAGCAGCTCGACAAGCTTTCCGAAGCGATCACCCGCGCCTATTTCTCCCATGTGCCGGCGGCCCAGGCCGTGGGCTCCTCGGGCGGAGACTGAGCGTGCATTACCTTCTCTCGCACCGCACGACCTACACCTACGCCAGCACGGTGGATTCGGCACACCACATCGCGCACCTGCGCGCCCGCGACTTTGTCGGACAGAAGGTCAACTCGATCAGCATCGTCACCAACCCGCTGCCGGCGCTCGCCGCGCAGCATATCGATCATTTCGGCAACCTCATCGACATCTACCGGATCGACAAGCCGCACACGCGCTTCGACATCGAGGTGCGAGCCGAGGTCGAGGTGCGCTTTCCCGAGCCGCCGGCGGCCGCCTCGACCCCACCCTGGGAAGACATAAGGGCATCTCTTCTCGGCGACGGATTTCCCCAGAATGTCGAGGCCAGCGAGTTCGTCCACGAATCGCCGCTCGTGCCGAGTGTCGAGGCTTTACGTGCCTATGGCGCGCAGTCCCTTACCGCGGGACGTCCCATCCTGGAGGCGGCGCGCGAGCTGACCTCGCGCATCAAGGCCGACTTCGAGTATCACCCCGGCGCCACCGACATCTCGACGCCGCTCGCCGACGTCTTCGCGGGCAAGGCCGGCGTCTGCCAGGATTTCGCCCATGTGCAGATCGCGGCGCTGCGCGCGCACGGACTCGCAGCCGGCTACGTCTCGGGGTACATCCGCACCGTCCACTCCCGGGAGGAACTCGCCCTGCGCGGCGCCGACGCGAGCCACGCCTGGGTGGCCGTGTGGTGCGGCGCGGAGGCGGGCTGGGTCCATCTCGATCCGACCAACGACCTGATCGCGCACGAGGATCACGTCGCCGTTGCCTGGGGCCGCGACTTCTCCGACGTGAGCCCTCTGCGCGGCGTCATCCTGGGCGGCGACTCCCACTCCTACGGCGTCGCCGTCACGCTCGTTCCGACGGGCTGAGGGCCGAGCTACACTCGGCCTTCAGCCGCCCAAGAAGTCCTTGGTCCAGCGCGCGTAGTCGGCGTCGCGCGTGACCTTCTTCATCAGTTCCGGGCTCGCCACGCCTTGCAGCTTCGACGGCTGCGTGCCATCGCGCAGCGCCTTCAGCGTGTCGTACACGGCCTTCACCGCCGCGGCGAAGGGCTGGTGGCCCTGCAGCGCGATGCGGACGCGGCGTGCCCCCAGATAGGCGAGATCGGTGAGGTCGCCCGACACGCCCCCCAGAATGATCGGCAGCGTGGTCGCGCCGGAGATCGCGTCGAGTTCGGCCCGGGTGCGCACGCCGACGAAGAACAGGGCGTCGACGCCGGCTGCCTCATAGGCCTTGCCGCGGGCGATCGCATCATCGAGGCCGGTAATGGTGATCGCGCTGGTGCGGCCGGCGATGCAGAGCGAGGGGTCCTGCCGGCCGCCGAGGGCCGCCTTCATCTTGGCCACGCCCTCGTCGATCGAGATCAGCCGCGGCGCCGTGGTGCCGTACGGCATCGGCAGATCGGTATCCTCGAGGCTGAGGCCGCAAACCCCCGCGGTCTCCAGCTCCTCCACGGTGCGGCGGGCGTTCAGCGCGTTGCCATAGCCGTGATCGGCATCGACCATGAGCGGCAGGTTGCCGGCCCGGTTGATGCGGTAGGCCTGGCCGGCGAATTCGCTCAGGGTCAGCACGATCAGGTCGGGCGCCCCCAGCACGGTCATGGAGGCGACGGAGCCGGCGAACATGCCGATCTCGAAGCCCAGGTCCTCGGCAATGCGCGCCGAGATCGGGTCGAAAACGGAGCCCGGATGGACACAGCGCTCGCCCGCGAGCAGCGTCCGGAAGCGCTTCCGGCGGTCGGTCCAGTGCATGACGAATCTCTCCCCCTTGGTCTCCCCCTCCTTAGCAAAGGAGTGGGCTGCCATGCAGCGATGCATTTCGACGGGCAAACACGCCGGAAGGCCCAACCTTGCCGCTGCGGCGTCGCGGGGCGTAGCGTAACCGCCAGGGACGCGTGAACAGTGCGCGGCAAGCGCCCCCAAACAAAAGCGCACGGGGGAAATGCCATGTTCGACGTTCTCGACCGGCAGACCAAACTGACCGGCAACCAGAAGAAGATCATCGCCGCGGCGGTGATCGGCGATGCTCTCGAATTCTTCGACTACTTTCTCATCGGCTTCGTTCTCGCCTTCCTGATCGGGCCCTGGAAACTCACCTTCGGACAGTCGGCCATCGTGCTGCTGTCGTCGGGCATCGGCGCCATCCTCGGTGCCTATATCTGGGGCTGGCTCGCCGACCGCATCGGTCGCCGCAAGGTGTTCATCGGCACCGTGCTGAACTTCTCGATCGCCACCGGCCTGCTCTACTTCACACCGGAGAACGGCTGGATCTACATCACCATCATGCGCTTCTTCGTGGGCTTCGGCGTCGGCGGCCTCTATTGCGTCGACCTTCCGCTGTCCAGGAATTCGTGCCGGCGCGCAAGCGCGGCTGGGTCGGCGGCCTGGTCACCTGCGTGATCCCGCTCGGTGTCGGCCTCGGCGCGGTGCTGGGCGCCTTCATGGGCGCCGACCAGTGGCGCCTGCTGTTCGCCATCGGCGTGCTGCCGTCGGTTCTCGTCCTGCTGGTCCGCCTGTGGGTGCCGGAATCGCCCGTCTGGCTGGTCCGCCAGGGCCGCTACGAAGAGGCCCGCAAGTCGCTCGCCTGGGCGCTGCAGGTGAAGCCCGAGTCGCTGCCCCTGCCCAGCGCGCCCGCCGTCGAACCGTCCAAGGTGAGCTGGTTCGAGCTCTTCAAGTATCCGCGCAGCCTGCTCGTCTCATGGCTCGGCAATGCCGGCGCCCAGACCGGCGTCTATGGCGTCACGCTGTGGGCACCCTCCCTGTTCGTGCTGCTCCTGAAGGTGACGCCACAGGAAGCGGCCAAGATGATGATCCTGCTCACGGTCATGGGCTTCATCGGCCGCCTGTCCTTCTCCTACCTGTCCGACGCGATCGGACGGCGCGCAGGCGGCGGACTGATCGGGCTGGGCGCAGGCGTGCTCATCATCGTGGCGGGCTACAACTACAATGCCACGATCATGGGGCTTTCGGCCCTGTGGCTATTGCTGGCGCTGGCCTTCTTCTTCGCCGATGGCGGTTTCGCGATCGTCGGGCCCTATGCGGCGGAAGTCTGGCCCTCGCACCTGCGCACCACCGGCATGGGCTCGGCCTACGGCTTCGGCGGCATCGGCAAGATCATCGGGCCGCTGGGTCTCGCGCTGATCGTCGGGTCGAACAACTACCTGAAGCCCGACGTGCCGCTGCCGCAGATCCCGACGGCCTTTCTCTACCTCGGCTGCTGGTTCCTGATGGCCGGGGCGGTCTATTATTTCTTCGGGCTGGAAACCAAGGGCAAGTCGATCGCGCAGATCGACAGGGAACTGGTGACGGCCTGATGCACATCAACGTCAGAGGAGCATGCTCTTGGACACGCTGATCCCATCTGCCGCCGATCTCGCCGGCGATCCGGCCGTGATCTCCCGTGCCGAGGCCCTCCGCCTGGAAGTCGAGGCCGCTTCGAACGAGATCGAGGAGACGCGCCGGCTGCCGCCGGCGCTGCTCGACAAGCTCCACGAGGCGCGGCTGTTCCGCCTGCTGCTGCCGCGCTCGTCGGACGGGATCGAGACCGATCCCATGACCTTCTTCCATGTGATCGAGACGATCGCCCGCGGCGACGCCTCGACTGCCTGGTGTCTCAGCCAGGCCGGCGGCTGTGCCATGTCGGCCGCCTATCTCGACCTGCCGGTCGCCCGCGCGATCTTCGGCGACGATCCCCGCGCCGTGCTGGCCTGGGGTCCCGGCCCCAAGGTCAGGGCGGTCGAATGCGAGGGTGGCTACCGGGTCACCGGCGTCTGGGCCTTTGCCTCGGGCGGCCGCCACGCCACCTGGCTCGGCGCCCATTGCCCGATCTTCAAGGCCGACGGCTCGCCGCGGCTCGACGACAAGGGCCGGCAGCAGGAGCGCACCATGCTGGTGCGCTCCGGCGACGTCGAGTGGACGGACATCTGGAACACGGTGGGCCTGCGCGGCACGGCGAGCGACCAGTTCGCGCTCACCGATTTCTTCGTGCGTGCCGACCATTCGATCACGCGCGAATTCGAGTTCGAGTGCCGCGAGCCGGGCCCGCTCTACCGGATGGGCGCGGGCACCTGCTACCAGGTGGGCTTCGCAGGCGTGGCCTGCGGCATCGCCCGCGGCGCACTCGACTGCTTCCTCGACGTCGCCCGCAACAAAGTCCCGCGCGGCCTCAAGAGCCCGATTCGCGACAATGCGGTCGTGCAGTCGAACCTCGCCCAGGCCGAGGTCAATCTCCGGGCCGCGCGCGCCTTCGTGCTGCAGTCGATGGCCGGCATCTGGAAGGACCTCTCGGCCGGCAACACGATCACGGTCGAGCAGCGCATCACCGTCCGCATGGCCGCGACCAACGCCATCCACAAGGCCAAGGACGCCGTCGACTTCGCCTACAATGCGGCGGGCGCGACGGCGATCTTCGAGAATCATCCGCTGGAGCGCCGGTTCCGCGACATCCATACCGTGACCCAGCAGCTGCAGGGCCGGCTTTCCCATTTCGAGACCGTGGGCGCCTGGATGATGGGCGCCGACGCCGACCTCACCTTCGTCTGATCCACTCCCGGAGACCGACCATGCCGCTTGGCCCTCTTCAGCACTACACGATCGAGCCGTCCGACCTCGAAGCGACCAAGGACTTCTACTGCGACGTGCTCGGACTGGAGAACGGCGACCGCCCGCCGCTCGGCTTTCCCGGCTACTGGCTCTATTCCGGCGGCGTGGCCACCGTGCATCTGCTGGGCGAACGCAAGCCACGCGAAGGCATCGTCGTGCGCGGCACCGAGAAGAAGTTTGATGACACGGGCCGCTTCGACCACATCGCCTTCGCCGCCAGCGACCTGCCCGGCGTACGCAAGCGCCTGCAGTCGAAGAACGTGAAGTTCCGCGAGCAGATCGTGCCTCGCACCGGCGCCGCGCAGATCTTTCTCTACGATCCCGACGGCGTCGGCGTGGAACTGAATTTCCCCGCGGAAGAGGTCCAGGCGGAAGCCAGGGCCTAGTGCTTCTCTCCTTCGAGATCGAGAAGGTCGAGCCGCTCGCCGACGGTGCGTCGTTCGGCGAGGCGGGCGCATACGAGCGCGTCATCGCCGTCGCCCGGGGCGAAGTCGATCCGGCGCTGCCGGCCAACAGCGGCATCGCCCTGATCGACAAGGCGCCGCGCAATGCCGCCGGCAGGGTCGAGTACGCGACCAGTGTGTTCATCCTGCGGCCCCAGGATTCCAAGCGCGGCCGCGGGCGGATCCTCTACGAGGTGAACAATCGCGGCCGCAAGATGCTGTTCGGCAACATTGCCGACGGGCCGCAGGGCGTGAACGACCCGAAGACCCTGGCCGATCTCGGCAATGCCTTCCCGCTGCGGCTGGGCTACACGATCGTGTGGTCGGGCTGGGACCCCGATGCGCCGCGCGCCAACATGGGCCTCGCCCTGACAGCACCGATCGCGACCAACGGCGGCCAGGCGATCATGCAGACGGTCCGCGAGGAATGGGTCTCCGGCACGCGGCTTGGCGTGCTGGAGACGTTCAAGCTGTCGCATGAGGCCGCCACGCTCGAACAGCCGCGGGCCCGCCTCACCGTGCGCGAGCGCGCCGATGACGAGCCGCGCGAATTGCCCCTGAACCAGTGGTCGTTCGTCGATGCCCGCTCGATCAGACTGCGCGAGGGCACCCAGCCCAGGCCGGGCTTCCTCTACGAGTTCCACTACGAGGCGAAGAATCCCAAGGTCCAGGGCCTGGGCTTCGCGGCGACGCGCGACGTGGTGAGCTGGCTTCGCCATTCACCCGAGGCAGTAAAGGCCACGGGCGAGCCTATCACGCATACGCTGGCCATCGGCTTCTCGCAGGCCGGCCGCTACCTGCGCAATCACATCTCCGAAGGTTTCAATCACGACGAACAGGGACGTCGCGTGTTCGACGGCATCCTGAGTCACATCGCGGGCGTTGGCCGCATCTTCTTCAATACGCCCTTTGCCCAGCCGGCGCGCACCAACACCCAGCATGAGGATCACGGCTTTCCCGAGAACGAGTTCCCGTTCTCGACCGCGACGCAGAGCGATCCGCTGACGGGCAAAAGCGGGTCGCTGTTCCGGGGCGACGGCAGCGATCCGCTGCTGATCGAGACCAACACCTCGACCGAATACTGGCAGAAGGGCGCCTCGCTCCTGCACACCGATCCGCTCGGCATCCGGGACGTCACGCTGCCCGAGAACTCGCGTGTGTACATGATCGCAGGCACGCAGCATGGCGGCCGCAACGGCGCGACGACGGACCCCGGTCCAAACGTCAATCCGCGCAACCCGCACAATCCGATGCCGGCGATCCGCGCCCTCCTCGTGGCGCTCGACGAGTGGGTCGTGTCGGGCAAGGTGCCGCCGCCCAGCCGCGTGCCGACGCTGGCCGACGGGACACTGGTCGAACCGGACAAGACCGGCTTTCCCGCCGTGCCCGGCGCCGCGATCGTGCGCACCACCAACAAAGTGGCGCCGCCGGGGGACTGGGTGAAACCCGCCCCATCCGACAAGACGTATCGCACCCTCGTCAGCAAGGTCGACGCCGACGGTAACGAAGTGGCCGGCATCCGCCTCCCCGATATCGCCGTGCCGCTGGCGACCTATACCGGCTGGAACGAATACAAGCCGCCCTACCCTGCAGGCGAGCTCGCCGACCGCGACGGAAGCTGCCTGCCGCTGCCGATCGACAGAGCGGCCCGCGAAGCCGCAGGCGATCCTCGGCCCTCGATCGCCGAACGCTACAGGAGCGGCGCAGACTATGTCGCCCGGGTCCAGGCCGTGGTCGCACAACTCATGGACGACCGGCTGCTGCTGGCCGAGGACGGCGAACGCTATCTCGACCGCGCGCGCAAGGAACCGCGCGTCGCGCCTTAACGAACCGCTTCAAGGGAGATCAGGATGGGCAAGAGAATCGCAGTCGTCGGCACCGGCGCTCTGGGCGGCTATGTCGGCGGATACCTCGCGCAGGCAGGCCTCGACGTCACTCTCATCGACTTCTGGCCGGAGAACATCGAGACCATCCGCAGGAACGGACTCGAACTGGACGGCGTGACGCCGGAGGAGAAATTCACCGTCACCAAGGCCAAGACCATGCATCTCACCGAGATGCAGGACCTGTCGCGCCAGAAGCCGATCGACATCGCCTTCGTGTCGATGAAGTCCTACGACACCGAATGGGCGACCGCGCTGATCAAGCAGTATCTGGCGCCCGACGGCTACGTCGTCTCCCTGCAGAACTGCCTGAACGAGGAGAGAATCGCGGGTGTCGTCGGCTGGGGCAAGACCGTCGGCATGGTCGCCTCGCTGATCTCGGTCGACATGTACGAGGCCGGCAAGATCCGCCGCACCGTCTCCAAGGGCGGCGACAAGCACACCGTGTTCCGCGTCGGCGAGGTCCATGGCCGTATCACCAAGCGGGTCGAGGAATTGCGCGAGATGGTGGGCATGATCGACAGTGCCAAGACCACGACCAACCTGTGGGGCGAGCGCTGGTCCAAGCTCTGCCAGAACGGCATGAAGAACGGCGTCTCGGCCGCCACCGGCATGACCGGCATCGACTGCGACCGCAACGACGCCGTGCGCCGCTTCTCGATCAAGCTGGGCGGCGAGGCGGTGAGGGTCGGCCAGGCGCTGGGCTATCACATCGAGA
Source organism: uncultured Reyranella sp. (assembly GCF_945957355.1). Taxonomy (GTDB): domain Bacteria; phylum Pseudomonadota; class Alphaproteobacteria; order Reyranellales; family Reyranellaceae; genus Reyranella. Next base: position 301,158 of record NZ_CAMFKM010000001.1, read on the forward strand.
AGATCGGCAAGTTCGAGCCAGAACTCCTGGCGCGCGCATCCGAAGGGGACAAGGCGGCGCTCGACGAGGTCGAGGCGATCCTGCGACCCGGCTCCAACACCAATCCCAATCCGCGCGCCGACATCCAGCGCCCCTCGATGGCCCAGGACATCCTCAAGGGACGCCGCACCGAGATCGAGTTCATGAACGGCTACATCGCCGAGCGCGGCGACTTCATCGGCGTCAAGGCGCCGACCCACGCCAAGCTCACCGAGATCGTTAAGAAGGTCGAGCGCAAGGAGCTGCAGCCTTCGGCGTCTCTCCTCGGAGGATAATTTTTCCCTTTCCCGGCGGGGCGGACAGCAAGATCTGCTCCGCCGGGCCGATTAATTTGACAATCTGCTCTGTGTAATTACCGGACCTTGGCGGCCATATATCCCGCTCGCACGGCGAGATTCGGCCCAAATTCTGCATGGCGTCTCCCGTGCCCTAAAGGCTCGAGGGGGTTGTCGTGATTCAGGTGAAGTACCAGCGGTTTCTGGCCGGCGCGTTTGCGTCGCTCGCATCTATCGCCGTCCTCGCAGGAAGCGCCACAGCGCAGACGGCGGTCACCAAGGGCGGGACGCTGATCTATCTGGAGCAGCAGCCGCACACCAACCTCTACCCGCCGGCCGGTGGCTTCTATCCAAACGGCGGCGTGCTCAACCAGATCACCGACAAGCTGACCTACCAGAATCCCAAGACACTCGAGATCGAGCCGTGGATCGCCGAGAGCTGGACGGTCAATGCCGATGCGACCGAATACACGTTCAAGATCCGGCCCGGCGTCACCTTCTCCGACGGCACGCCGCTCGACGCCGCGGCCGTCGCGAAGAACTTCGACACCTACGGGCTCGGCAACAAGGCGCTGAAGCAGCCGATTTCCGAAGTCATCACCAACTACAAGGGCAGTGAGGTCGTCGATCCGCTGACCGTGAAATTCTTCTTCACCAGGCCGTCGGTCGGCTTCCTGCAGGGCACGTCGGTGATCGGCTCCGGACTGGTGTCGTTGAAGACGCTGGCCCTGCCCTTCGACGCGCTGGGCGACGCCACCAAGATCATCGGCTCCGGCCCGTTCGTGGTGAAGAGCGAAGTGCTTGGCCGCGAGCTCGTGATGGAAGCGCGCAAGGACTACAAGTGGGGTCCGGCGAAGCTCGCCCACCAGGGCCGCGCCAACCTCGACGGCATCAAGTACGTCGTGACCCCCGAGGACAGCGTACGCATCGGCGCACTGCTGGCGGGCCAGGCCAACGTCATCCGCCAGGTCCAGGCCTATGACGAGAAGCAGGTCCAGTCCAAGGGCTTCATCGTCTATGCCGCCCCGACGCGTGGGGTGAACAATACGGTCGTGTTCCGGCCCGACAACCCCCTCGTCTCCGACATCCGCGTGCGCAAGGCGCTGCTGCACGCCACCAACGCCAAGGAGATCGTGGCGACGCTGTTCTCGGCCAACTATCCGCAGGCCAAGTCAATCATCGCGTCGACGGCCCAGGGCTATGTCGACCAGTCGGCCAAGCTCGCCTACGATCCGGTGCTTGCGGCCAAGCTGCTCGACGAAGCCGGCTGGACGATCGGTCCGAAGGGACTGCGCCAGAAGGATGGCAAGGAGCTGGTGCTCCAGGCCTATGAGTCTCCGCCGCAGCCGCAGAACAAGGAGACCCTGCAGCTCGTCGCCCAGCAATGGGCCAAGGTCGGCGTGAAGCTGAACGTGCTGGCGGGCGACGCCGGCAGTCGGGTCGCTGACAGCCTTGACCCGATGAAGACGCCCGTGGCGCCGGCCATGGTCGGTCGCGCCGATCCCGACGTGATCCGCAGCCAGTACTATCCGACGACGCGCAACGTGCTGCTGCAGAAGGGCGGCGTCAGCAACAAGGTCCAGACCTTCGTCGACGAGAAGCTGAACGGCCTGCTGGAAGAGATCGCCGCCGCCACCGATCCAGTGAAGCGGATCGCCCTGGTGGGTGAGGTGCAGGCCTATGTGATCGACCAGGGCTACACGATCCCGATCTTCGAGGAGCCGCAGGCCTTTGCCGCCTCGCCCAAGGTGAAGGACTTCACCTTCGAGGCCGTCGGCCGGCCGAGCTTCTACGCGACCTGGATCGCGAAGTAGGCGCAGGGCCGGTCATGGCGCGTTATCTCCTCGGCCGGCTCGGGCAGGCGCTGGCCGTGCTGGCGCTCACCTTCACGGCGGCCTTCCTGCTGCTGCAGGTGCTGCCGGGCGATGCGATCATGATCAAGTTCATGAGCCCCGACATGGGTCTCACGGCCGATCAGATCGCCGAAATCCGCGCCTCCTACGGCGCGGACCGGCCGCTGTGGGAGCGCTATCTCACGACCGTCGGCAACTTCCTCACCGGCAACTTCGGCATCTCGATCCAGGCCGGCGTACCGGTCAGCCAGCAACTCGCGACCAACTTGCCGCCAACCCTGCTGCTCGCCTCGCTGGCCTTCGCCGCGGCGCTGATCCTGACGATCATCCTGGCGACCGTCTCGAACATGGTCGGCATGGAGTGGCTGCGGGCCGGGCTGCAGTCGCTGCCGTCGTTGTTCATTTCCGTGCCGGTCTTCTGGCTCGGCATCATGCTGATCCAGATCTTTTCCTTCCAGCTCGGACTGGTCTCGGTCATCAGTCCCGGCCCGGTCGAGAAACTGGTCCTGCCGATCCTGACGCTGGCCATCCCGATCTCCGCGCCGCTGGCGCAGATCCTGATGCGCAACATCGACCAGACCCTGGCGCAGCCTTTCGTCGCCGTTGCCCGCGCCAAGGGTGCCTCGCGCAACTGGGTTCTGTGGCGACACGTGGCGCGCAATGCGATCATGCCGACCCTCACCATTGCCGGCGTGCTGTTCGGCGAGCTGCTGGCCGGCGCCGTCGTCACAGAGGCGGTGTTTGGCCTCAGCGGCCTGGGTGGCCTCACCTACCAGGCCGTGGGCAACCACGACACCGCCGTGCTGCAGGCCATCGTCGTGATCTCGGCTCTGGCCTTCGTCACCATCAACCTGGTCGTCGACCTGCTCTATCCGGTGCTCGATCCCCGGCTCGGCTCGAAATCGGGAGCACCGGCATGACCGCTGAGACCGCAAGCGGCGCCAGCGCCGACATCCGGCCCGCCTGGACGACACGGCTGAAGCGCGTGCCGGTCACCCTGGCGCTCGCCTGGGCGGTCGTGTTCATCGTCCTCGCCTGGGCTGCCCTTCCGTCGCTCTTCACCGGCTACAGCGGCACCGAGGGCGTGCCGGGCGAGCAGCTGCGTCCGCCAAGCGCCGAACATGTACTGGGCACCGACGGGCTCGGCCGCGATCTCTATGCCCGTATCGTCTACGGCGCGCGGCATTCGCTGTCCGGCGCGTTCGTCGCCGTCACGGTCGGGCTTCTGTTCGGCACGCTGCTCGGCCTGATCGCCGGCGCACGCGGCGGCTGGATCGACGCGGTGATCATGCGCCTGGTCGATTCGATGCTGGCTGTGCCGTCGCTTCTGCTCTCGCTCAGCATCATCGTCTTGCTGGGCTTCGGCACCATCAACGTCGCCATCGCCGTCGGCGCCGTCTCGGTCGCACGCTTTGCCCGCCTCGCGCGCTCGGAAGTCGTGCGGGTGCGGCGCAGCGAGTATGTCGAGGCGGCCTTCGGCAGCGGCGGCACCTTCTGGGCCGTCCTCTATCGCCACGTCCTGCCCAACTCGCTGACCTCGGTCATCGCGCTGGCCGCGCTCCAGTTCGGCTCGGCCATTCTCGCGATTTCGACGTTGGGCTTCCTGGGCTACGGGGCGCCGCCGCCGACACCGGAATGGGGTCTGCTGATCGCCGAGGGCCGCAACTACCTGTCGCGCGCCTGGTGGCTCACCGCGGCGCCCGGCCTCGTCGTCGTGCTGGTCGTGCTGTCCGCCGACCGGATCAGCAAGGCGATGGGCAGGACTGCGCCATGACCGCGACCCCCATCCTCCAGGTCGATGATCTGGCAATTGCCTACAAGACGGGCGACCGCGAACAGCGCGTCGTACACGGCGTCTCCTTCAGCGTCGCGCCCGGCGAGGTCGTGGCGCTGGTGGGCGAATCAGGCTCCGGCAAGACCACGACGGCGCAGGCGACGCTCGGCCTGCTGGCCGGCAACGGCCAGGTCGAGGGCGGTATCATTCGCCTCAACGGCACCGACATTACGAAGTGGTCGCAGAGGCGGCTGGATTCGATTCGCGGCGCCGTCGTCAGCCTGATCCCGCAGGATCCCGGCAGTTCGCTCAATCCGGTGCGCACCATCGGCTCGCAGCTGGCCGAAGTGCTGCAGATCCACAAGCGCGGCGACCGCAAGGCGATCCACGCGCGGGTCATCGAGCTATTGGAGCGGGTCGGCCTGACGCCGGCCGAGATGCGCGCCAGGCAGTATCCGCACGAACTGTCGGGCGGCATGAAGCAGCGCGTGCTGATCGCCATCGCCGTCGCGCTCAAGCCGGCGCTGATCGTGGCCGACGAGCCGACCAGCGCGCTCGACGTCACGGTGCAGCGGCGCATCCTCGACCTGATCGACGAGCTGCGCCGCGAGAGCGGCACGGCCGTGCTTCTGGTGACACACGATCTCGGCGTCGCGGCGGACCGCGCCGACCGTCTGGTGGTGCTGCAGCATGGCCGCATCCAGGAACAGGGGCCCGTGAAGGAAGTACTGGCCGCACCGCGCAGCGCCTATACGCGCCGCCTGCTGGCCGACGCGCCGTCGCTCGGCAAGCCAAGGCCGGTGCGTGCCCTGGCCGACAACCAGGATTTCGCGATCGAGGTCACGGGCCTCACGCACGATTTCCCGGTGACCGGCGGCGAAGCCAAATCGTTCCGCGCCGTCGACAATGTATCGTTCAAGGTCCGGCGCGGCACGACACACGCCATCGTGGGCGAATCGGGCTCGGGCAAGACCACGGCGATCCGCAGCATCGTCGGCTTCATCAAGCCCACGGCCGGCCGCATCCTGGTCGACAGCGTCGACCTCACGACCCTGAAGGGCGAGAAGCTGCGCCAGTTCCGCAAGCACATCCAGCTCGTCTACCAGAACCCCTATGGCTCGCTAGATCCGCGCCAGACCATCGCCCGCATCGTCGAGGAGCCGCTGCTCAACTTCGAGCCGATTCCCGCCGCCGACCGCACCCGCAAGGTGCGCGACATGCTGGCACGCGTCGGCCTTTCGGAGAATTTCCTCGAACGCCACCCGCGCGCCCTGTCGGGCGGCCAGCGGCAGAGGGTCGCCATCGCCCGCGCCCTCGTGCTCGATCCGAGGGTGCTGGTACTCGACGAGGCGGTCTCGGCGCTCGACGTCACGGTGCAGGCGCAGATCCTGTCCCTGCTCGACGAGCTGCAGAAGACGCTGGGCCTCACCTACCTGTTCGTCTCGCACGACCTCGCCGTGGTGCGGCAGATCTCCGACACCGTGTCGGTCATGCACAAGGGCAGGCAGGTCGATGGCGGTCCGATCGAGACCGTCTTCGGCCGCCCCGACAGCGCCTATACACGCGAGCTGATCGACGCGATCCCGGGCCGAGGACTACCGGTCCTTGATGGGCCCGCACTTGCCGTTCCGCCCGAACTTCCACCAAGGTTGAGTCCATGACGACGTTTCCGATCAAGCGCCTCGGCTTCTTCACCCGCCTGCTCGACCAGGTGGACGCCGCCGAACGGTACCGTCTCGCCACCGAGCAGATCCGGCACGCCGAGAAATTCGGCTTCGATTCGGCCTGGATCGCCCAGCATCATTTCCACGAGGGCGAAGGCGGCCTGCCGGCCCCGTTCGTGTTCCTGGCCCATGCCGCGGCCCACACGTCGCGTATCCGCCTCGGCACGGGCATCGTCACCCTTCCCCTCGAACTGCCGATCCGCGTCGCCGAGGATGCCGTCGTCACCGACCTGGTGAGCGGCGGCCGTCTCGAAGTGGGCGTCGGGCCGGGCGGCAATCTCACGGCCTTCACCACCTTCGGCCTCGACAGCGACCGGCGCCATGCATTGTTCGACGACAACCTCGCCCTGCTGAAGACCGCCTGGTCGGGCGGCACGCTAGCCGGCGGCGACAAGCTCTATCCGTCGAGCCCGACCCTGGTCGATCGCATCTGGCAGGCGACCTTCACTGAGTCGGGTGCGCGACGAGCCGGCCTGGCGGGCGACGGGCTGATGCTGTCACGCACCCAGCCGCGCCCGCCCGAGGCGCCGCAAGCGTCGCTCGCGGACATCCAGAACCCGATGCTGGACGCCTATCTCGAGGCGCTGCCCAAGGGCGTCGAGCCGCGGATTCTCGCCTCGCGGACCGTCTTCGTGGCCGACGACCGCAACGAGGCGATGCGCCTCGCCGAGATCGGCCTGTCGCGCCTGCGCCACCGGCTGGCGTCCACCGGAAATTTCACGTCGGGCAGCCTGGTCGGCGACCTGATCAGGGCCATGGACGTACATATCGGCACGCCCGACGAGGTGATCGCGTCGTTGCAGGCCGACTCCACCCTGCAGCGTTCGACCGATCTCACGATGCAGGTCCACTCGATCGATCCGCCGCACCCGTATATCCTGCGGTCGATCGAGCTGTTTGCCGAGAAGGTGGCACCGGCGTTGGGCTGGGTGCCGGAAATCAAAGCGGGGACGAGACAAGTCGCATGACAGACGTGATCGACGGCCTGGTGGATATCGCGCCGGGTTCCAGGCTGGACGCGATCCGCGCCCAGCGCTCCGAGGCGCGCAAGCACGCTCAGGCGAGCTACACCTCTCTCTTCGAGCCGAAGGACCTGGGCGGCGTCAGCGCCGACGAGCGCCATGCGATCGCGGCTTTCGTCGCGGGCCTGCATGGCGAGCCGAAGACGGATGCCTACTATACCGCCAAGCTGCCCGCGGCTCTGCGCACCGCCATCGCAACCGAAGTAACGGCCGCGAAGACCAAGGGACCCTACGGCCACTTTCCCAAGGGGCCGCTTTCGGTCGAGGACGCGCCGGGCCCGACGTGGAGAGTGAGCGATGCCGGACGGACAGCTCTCGGCCCGCGCCTGACAGCCGCCTTCGAACACACGCACATGCTGGTGTTCCATCCGCGCGACGCATCGGCGGCATCCCTGCAGTCGCTGCTCGACGCCGGCTGGTCGACCGACGACATCGTGACGGTCTCCCAGCTCGTCTCCTTCCTGTCCTACCAGATCCGGGTCGTGGCCGGCCTGGGCGTCCTCGCGAGCACCCTATGAGCACCGAAAAGACCCTGACCCCGCCGCCGCACACCGAGCCGGTGGTCTTCACCCGCGACATGCTCGACTGGTTGCCCTGGCTCGAGCCGATGGCCGAAGCCGACATGACCGAGCACCACATCAGGAGCCTGGTCGACGCGGCCCGCGTGAAGTCGCCGTACTTCCGACTGCTGGCGCGCGATCCCGACGTGCTGGAGGCCCGCACGCGGACTGACAAGGACATCTTCTACAACCCCGAGGCCGGCCTGCCGCGCGCCGAGCGCGAGCTGGCCGCCGCCGCGACGTCGCGGCTCAACGGCTGCATCTACTGCGCCTCCGTCCATGCCCGCTTCGCCGCGACCTATTCCAAACGCGTCGACGACGTGCAGCGCCTGCTCGACGAAGGCGTCGATGCCAAGCTCGACGAACGCTGGGATGCAATCGTCGCCGCCTCCGTGGCGCTGACGACCCTGCCGCTGACCTTCGGCAGGGAGCATGTCGAGCGCCTGCGCGCCGTCGGCCTCGACGATGCCGCCATCGCCGACCTGATCGGCGCCGCCTCGTTCTTCAACTGGGCCAACCGTCTGATGCTTTCGCTCGGCGTACCGGCGACTCAGCCGAAGTAGCTTCCCGCCCCTGCCCCCAAAAGAAAAACGCCCGGCGGATCGCTCCGCCGGGCGTTTCGGTTTCAGATGGCCCTCAGTAGGGCAGGCCGTAATAGCCCGGGTTGCCCCACTCGCCCCAATCCCAGTCGCTGTCGACGGCCATGTCCATGCCGGTCGGACTATAGGGATCGTCCTGGAAATTGGCGCGCATCGCGGTGGAGATCATCTGCTTCGACGCCTCCTTGATGTAGGCGTTGTAGTTGTCCTGCGTGCCCATGTAGAGGCAGCCGCACATGGTCGGGTCGGCGTACACCCACACCGGCTTGCCATTGTAGGTCTTCCGCACCAGCTTGTGCGGCGGCAGCTTCTTGAACGAAGCCGCCTGCCCCGGCGTCTTCAGCGAGACGACCTTGAAGCCCGAATCGGCCAGCATGTCGCGCTTCGATTCGGTCTTGGGATCGTAGCCGTGACAGGCCGCCAACAGGCCGCCGATCGCCAGCAGGGCGAGAATGGACCTCACAGGCTTCATCGAGTCCCCCATATTCAGCCTCAGGCGGCAGCCCTGAGGCCCGCCTTGGCATCCTCTTTGATCATGTCCGCGCCCTTCTCGGCAACCATGATCGTGGGGGCGTTGGTGTTGCCCGAGGGAACCGTCGGCATGATCGAGGCGTCGATCACCCGCAGCCCGGCGATCCCGTGAACCCGCAGCCGGTCGTCGACCACGGCCATAGGATCCGAGCCCATCTTGCAGGTACCGATGACGTGATAGGTCGTCTGGCCGTTGCCGCGGGCGAAGCTCAACCACTCGTCATAGGTCTGCACCTTGTCGCCGGGATTGTTCTCGAAGGCGATGTATTTCGACATCGACGGGTGCGAGACGATCTTGCGGGCGATCTGCATGCCGGCGACCGTGGCGTCGCGGTCGGTCTGGGCCGACAGGAAGTTCGGCCGGATGGCCGGCGCGCTGCCCGGGATCGCCGACTTGATGTGGATCGAGCCACGCGAATCGGGCCGGCACTGGCCGATGACGACCGTCATGCCGGGCTCGCGCTCGAGATCGCGCTTCTGCGCCGTATCGTAGCTGGCATGCGCCATGTGGAACTGCATGTCGGGGGAGTCGAGGCCCGGCCGCGTGCGCACGAAGCCGTAGACGACACCGGCGGTGAGCGCGAGCGCGCCGCGACCAGACGTGTAGTAGCGCACCACCTCCTTCACGAGGTTGATGCCGCGCGTGCGCTCGTTGAGCGTGATCGGCAGCTTCACCCTCCAGTTCATGCGCGGCGCGAAGTGATCGCCGTAATTCTCGCCCACGCCCTTCAGCTCGTGCTTCACCTCGATGCCGTGGCTGCGCAGCAGCTCGGGCTGGCCGATGCCGGAATGCTCGAGCACGCCGGGTGACTGCACGGCGCCGCACGAGACGATGACCTCGCGCCCGCAACGCGCCTCCTTGGCCTGGCCGTGCACGCTGTAGGAGACGCCGACGCAGCGCTTGCCCTCGAGGATCAGCTTGCTGACCAGCGCGTCGGTCTCGATGGTCAGGTTGGGACGCGACCGCACGGGATCGAGGAAGGCCCGTGCCGTCGACTGGCGCTTGCCGTTCTTCATCGTCACCTGGAAGTAGCCGAAGCCCTCCTGGTTGCCGTTGTTGTAGTCCTTGTTCTTCGGATAGCCGCTCGCCTCGGCCGCATCGATGAAGGCATCGCACAGCTCGTGCGTGTCGCACATCTGCGCGACATTCAGCGGGCCGCCCCGGCCGCGGCTGTCGTCGCCGCCCGGCTCGTAGTTCTCGGACTTCTTGAAGTAGGGCAGCACCTGCGAATAGGACCAGCCGCGGTTGCCGAACTGCCCCCAGGTATCATAGTCGAGGGGCTGGCCGCGCACGTAGAGCATGCCGTTGATCGAGCTCGAGCCGCCCAGTGTGCGGCCGCGCGGACAGGGAATGCTGCGCCCGGCCATTCCCTCTTCCGGCTCCATCTGGAAGTTCCAGTTGAACTTCTCGTGGTTCAGAAGCTTCGTGAAGCCCGCCGGGATATCGATCCACATCGACTTGTCGCGCGGCCCCGCTTCCAGCAGCAGGACCTTGACGTTGGCATCCTCGGTCAGGCGGTTGGCCAGCACGCAACCGGCGGACCCGCCGCCCACGATGATGTAATCCCAAATGGCCATGGCGTTTCTGTCTCCCTTTTCGGGAGACAGTCTAGCGCAGATGACAGGAAACGTGATGCCCTGGTGCGATTTCGCGCAGCGGAGGCGCCTCGACCTTGCAGCGCGCCACGGCATAGGGGCAGCGCGTGTGGAAATGGCATCCCGACGGCGGCTTCACGGGGCTGGGTACATCGCCCTGGAGCACGATCTTCTTCCGCTTGATGGCGGGATCCGGCACCGGGACGGCCGCCAGCAGGGCTTCCGTATAGGGATGCTGTGCATTGGTGAAGATCGACCGCGTGTCGGCATATTCGACGATGCGGCCGAGATACATCACCGCGATCTGGTGGCTGATATGCTCCACCACCGCGAGGTTGTGCGAGATGAACAGGTAGGAGAGCCGGCGCTCCGCCTGCAGCTCCATCAGGAGGTTGATGACCTGCGCCTGGATGGAAACGTCGAGCGCGGAGACCGGCTCGTCGCCCACGATCAGTTTCGGCCCGAGCGCCAGGGCGCGGGCGATGCCGATGCGCTGCCGCTGACCGCCCGAGAACTGGTGCGGGTAGTTCTTCATCTGCGCCTGGCGCAGGCCGACCCGTGCGAAAAGCGCCGCGACCTGCTCCTGGCGCTCCTTCGCATTGGCGACGCCGTGGACCAGCAGCGGCTCACCCACGATGTCGCCCGCCGTCATGCGCGGGTTGAGGGACGAGAACGGATCCTGGAAGATGATCTGCATCTCCCGCCGGTAGGGGCGCAGCTCGGCCTTCGACAGGCCGATGATCTCCTTGCCTTCGACCTTGATCGAGCCGGAGGTCGGCTCGACCAGGCGCATGGCGGCGCGACCGGCCGTGGTCTTGCCGCAGCCCGACTCGCCCACAAGACCGAGCGTCTCGCCGGCGCGTACGGTGAAGGTGACACCGTCCACGGCATAGACCTGGCCGACCGTCCGGCGCAGCAGGCCCTTCTTCACCGGGAAGTGCTTCTTGAGGTCCTTGACCTCGATGACGGGGGGATTTGCGCTAACCATGTGTGTGCCAGCAAGCGGCCCAGTGACCGGGCTGCTTCTCCTCATAGGCCGGACGCTCGGCGCGACACTTGTCATCTGCCTTGCTGCAGCGAGGCGCGAAGGCGCACCCGGGCGGCAGGGCAAACAGCGGCGGCACGATGCCAGGAATCTCCTGCAGGCGCTCATTGGTACGATCGGTCTGCCCGCGCATCAGGTCGAGACGCGGGATCGAATTCATCAGGCCGACCGTGTAGGGGTGGAGCGGCCGGGCGAACAGCTCGCCCACCGTCGCTTCCTCGACCTTGCGACCGGCATACATGACGATCACCCGATGCGCGGTCTCGGCGACGACGCCGAGATCGTGGGTGATCAGCAGGACCGCCGCGCTGAACTCGCGCTGCAGCTCGACGATCAGCTCGAGGATCTGGGCCTGGATGGTGACGTCGAGCGCGGTCGTCGGCTCGTCGGCGATCAGCACCTTGGGATTGCAGGCCAGAGCCATGGCGATCATCGCGCGCTGACGCATGCCGCCCGACAGTTGGTGCGGATATTCCTTCGCGCGCTGTGCGGGCTCGGGAATGCGGACGAGGTCCAGCATCTCGATCGCCCGCTTCATCGCCTGCTTGCGGTCCATGTCGCGGTGCAGGATGAGCGCTTCGGAAATCTGCTTGCCGATCGTCATCACCGGATTGAGCGACGTCATCGGCTCCTGGAAGATCATCGAGATCTCGTTGCCGCGCACATCGCGCATCTCCTCCTCGGAGATCTTCAGCAGGTCGCGGCCGGCGAGCTTGATCGAGCCGGACACGATGCGTCCCGGCGGATCGGGGATGAGCCGCATCAGCGAGAGCGCGGTCATGCTCTTGCCGCAGCCGGATTCACCGACGATCGCCAGGGTTTCGCCGGCGGCGACCTCGAAGTCGACGCCATCGACCGCCTTGACGATTCCCTGCCGCGTATAGAACCACGTGCCGAGGTCCGACACTTCCAGAAGAGAACTCATGTACGCTGTCTCGGATCGAGGATGTCACGCAGGGCATCGCCCAGCAGGTTGGTGCCGAACACCGTGAGGCTGATGGCGACACCGGGGAAGATCACGAGCCACGGTGCCGTGCGGACATACTCTGCCGCCGACTCCGAGAGCATGCGGCCCCAGGACGGATAGGGCTCGGGAATGCCGAGGCCGAGGAAGGAAAGCGACGCTTCGGTCAGGATGGCCGAGCCGAGCTGGGCCGTGCCGAGGACGATGAGTGGCGCCAGCGTGTTGGGCAGGACGTGCCGGAGGGCGATTCGCATCTCGCCCATACCGATGGCACGGGCCGCCTCGACGAAGGGCTGCTCACGCAGCGACAGGGTGCTCGACCGCACGACGCGCGCCACGCTCGGCACCAGCGGGATCGCGATTGCAATGATCGTGTTTTCCAGCGACGGCCCCAGCGACGCGGCCATGACCAGCGCCATCACCAGCAGCGGCAGCGACTGCATGATGTCCATCACGCGCTGGGTCGCGAGATCGAGCCAGCCGCCGATAAAGCCGGACATCAGGCCGATCAGCACGCCCAGGATACCGCCCAGCAGGGTGGCGCCGACGGCAACGGCCAGCGAGATTCGCGCGCCGTAGACGATGCGGCTGAACATGTCGCGGCCCATGAAATCCGCGCCCAGCCAGTAGGCGCCGCCCGGTGCAGCCAGCGAGGCACGCGAATTGGTCGACAGCGGATCGTGCGGCGCGATGACGTTGGCGAACAGCGCCGTCAGTACGAAGAGAAGGACAAGGATCGCTCCCACCGCGCCGAGCGGATAGCGGCGGGCAAGGAAGCCAGCCTGGCCCCAGAAGCCCGATACGTTGGCGCCGGCCTTGGCCAGCGCGGCATCATGGTCGATGACAGCCATGGGTGCCCTCAGTCCGCGTACTTGATGCGAGGGTCGAGGGCCATGTAGGCCATGTCGACCAGGAAATTGACGACGACCACGCAGAAGGCGATCAGCATCACCAGGTTCTGCACGATCGGGTAGTCCCGCCACAGGATGGCCTCGACGAGGAAGCGCGCCACGCCGGGGATATTGAACACCGTTTCCGTCACGATCAGGCCGCCGACGAGGAATGCCGCCTCGATGCCGATGATGGTGACGACCGGCAGCAACGCGTTGCGGAGCGCGTGCACGTAGTTAACCGTCGTCTGCGAAGCGCCTTTCGACCGCGCCGTGCGGATATAGTCCTGCCGCAGCACCTCGAGCATGGACGATCTCGTGAGGCGCATGATCAGAGCGGAACTTCGGAATCCGACAGCGGCGGCCGGGATACTGAGCAACAGCATCTCGTCGATGAAACTTCGTGGCTCGTTCGTATAGATCGGGATCATGCCGAACCATTGGACCGACGCCATGAGGATCAGCAGGCCAAGCCAGAAGGACGGGAGCGACAGGCCGCTCAGGCTAATGATGCGCAGCAGGTAGTCGATCCCCGAATTCTGCCGCACGGCGCTGATGACGCCGAGCGGCACGCCGAGGATGACCGAGAAGAACAGCGCCAGGCCCGCAAGCTTGGCGCTGATCGGAATGCGCGGCGCGATCTCCTCGATGGCCGGCCGCTCGGACACGTAGGCGAAGCCCAGGTCGCCGCGCACGAGGCCGCCGACCCATTGCAGGTACTGATCGAAGATCGGCCGGTCGAGGCCAAGCTCGCGGGCGATCTTGGCCTTCTCCTTGGGATCGGCGATACCCGCCGAATCCACGAGGATGTCGGCGATGTTGCCGGGCACCAGGCGCAGCATGACGAAGATGAGCACCGACATTCCGAAGAGAGTCAGGACCATCAACAGTACGCGGCGGGTAAGATACGCTCCCATCCTCGTCGTGCCTCCGTACGCTCAGGCGTTACTTGTCGAGCCAGACGTCTTCGAGACGCCAGCCGTTGTAGATGCTGTTGTGCTGCAGGACGAGGTTCTTCACGGCCGGCGCCCAGCAGGTGTTCGCGACACCATGCGTGATCGGCGGACGGGCCGCGTCCTTGAGCAGCGCCTGCTCGATCTTCGTCACCATGGCCTTGCGCTTATTCACGTCGGTCATGGCCGACTGCTCGTCGATCATCTTGTCGATCTCGGGGTTCTTGTACCCCGTGTAGTTGCGGTCCGACGTGCTGTAGAAGTTCTCGTAGAACACGCCGTCCGGATCGTCGAGGCCGGCGCCCGTCAGGTTCATTCCGACCTGATAGTTCTTCTGCTGGATCTTGTTGTACCAGATCGTAGTGTCGATCGGCTCCAGTTCCGCATCAATGTAGATCTGCTTGAGCTGGTCGATCAGGATGACGGCCGGGTCGCGGTAAATGGCGATGTTGCGGGTCGACACCTTGATCTTGAGCGGCTTGTCGGGGCCGTAGCCCAGTTCCTTCATGATGCCGCGCGCGACCTCGCGGTTCTTCTCGATGTCCGGCCCGAAACCGGGAAGCTTCTCGAGCTCGTCCTGCGTCATGCCCCAGACGCCGGCCGGCGGCGGCAGCATGGTCGCGCCACGCAGGTCGTTGCCTTGGGTCAGGATGTCGCTGAATGGCGTGCGATCAAGCGAATAGACCAGCGCCTCGCGCAGCTTGGGATTGTCGAACGGCGGCGCGTCGCGATTGACCAGCAGGTTGCTGTGCACGTTGGTCGGCCGCGCCTCGCAGATCGCATCCTTCTTCTGGTCCTTCACGTCCTTCAGCAGCGGAAAGGTGATGTCGGAATCGAAGGTGAGGTCGTATTCGCCGGCGACGAAGCCCAGCACGCGGGTGCTGCGGTTCGGCACGATCTTGAACTCGATCGCATCAAGATAGGGCCGCCCCTTCTTCCAGTAGTCGGGATTGCGCACCAGCTTGATGGCCTCGTTGCGCTTGAACTCCGCGACCTTGAACGGGCCGGTGCCGATCGGCTTCGAGCGCATCGTCCGCGAATCGACATGACACGGATAGACCGGCGAATAGCCGGCGGCCAACATCGACAGGAACGAGGGCTGCACACGCTCCAGCGTGAAGGTCACCTCGTTGTCGCCGTTGGTCGTGACCTCCTTCAGGTTCTTGTACCAGACCTTGCGCGGGTTCTTGCGGATGATCTCCTGCTTCTCGTCACCGCGCAGGGCGTCCCATGTGCATTTCACGTCCTTGGACGAGAACGGCTTGCCGTCGTGCCACTTCACGCCGCTGCGCAGCTTGAAGGTGAGCTTCGTCTTGTCGTCGTTCCACGCCCAGCTCTCGGCGAGCTCGGGCACGATCTTGTCGGGGCTGTTGATCTTCTCCTTCGGATCGAAGAACACGAGGTTGTTGAAGACCGACATGAACGGCATGTTCACCGAGATCGTCGCCTCTTCGTGGATTGAGGCACTCGGCGGATTGTCGCGATGGGACACACGGAGTGTCCCGCCCTGCTTCTGTGCGAAGGCAGGGGTAGATATGACGACGGCGGCCGCAAGGCCGCCGGCAATGATTGCCAGGCGATTGCGCATTTTCATCCTCCCAGAGGCACGCTCGTTGGCGTGTTCGTTCTTCCCCGTTGGCCGGCAGGCTATCACATCATGTGAGATGGCCAAGCCTTAAAGCGACGGACCTTTGAGTTCTATCTGGTTCCCTTCCGGATCATGGAAATAGACCGATGGTCCGGTACCCTCCGCACCGTAGCGCTCGACGGTTTCGCCGACCGATATGCCGAATGGCGCGAGCCGCATGACGATGGCGTCACGATCGAACGGCTCGATGCGGAAGCACAGATGATCCATGTTTCGCGTTGTCACGTGCGCGTCGTTGGCGATGAGGTCGAGCAGTGAAGCGCCTGCTCGCATCTGCACAAGACTCAGCGTGTCGATACGCCGCTCCTCGTGAAATCCCAGCGCCCCTTCGTAGAAACGCACCATTGCGGGCAGATCGCGCACGCGCAGCACGACATGGTCGATCCGTTCGACTTTGAAGGTCATGGCGAATAGCTTCCTCCGGGCAGGTCCAAACCAATGGAGGAGAGAATGGCGTTCGCAGTCAATGCCGCCAAGGCGCGCTTGAAGAAGAACGAGCTGTCAATCGGCATCGGTATCCGGCTGGTCCGCAACGTCGACATCGTGAAGGTCATGAAGGCCGCCGGCTTCGACTGGCTGTTCATCGACCTCGAGCACGGATCCATGTCGATCGAGACGGCCTGCGAGATCGCCATTGCTGCGCAGGATTCGGGGATCGCGCCGATCGTGCGCGTGCCGTATGGCGAACTCACAATGGCGACCCGTGTGCTGGACGGCGGCGCGTTGGGCATCGTCGTCCCGCATGTCGATACGCCGGAGGAGGCGAAGGAGATCGCCGACAAGCTGCGCTATCCGCCGCGCGGCCATCGTTCGGTGGGCGGCGGCCAGGCGCAGTTCGACTACGAGCCGATGCCTCTGGGCGAGATGACCACGAAGTCCGACGAGAACACGCTGATCGTGGTGATGATCGAGACGCCGAAGGCGGTCGAGAATGCCGAGGCGATCGCGGCAGTACCTGGCATCGATTGCCTGCTCGTCGGCTCGAGCGATCTGTCGATGGAAATGGGCATCCCCGGCGACACCGGCAATCCGAAGGTCCAGGCAGCCGTCGACAAGGTCGTCGCCGCCTGCCGCAAGCACGGCAAATGGCCCGGCATGGGCGGCGCCTATACGGAGGAGCTTCTCAAGCTCTACACCGACAAGGGCATGAAGTTCCTGCTGTCCGGCAACGACTTGCCAATGCTGACGGGCGCTGCCCGTGCGCACCAGGCCAAGGTACGGGCGTTCCAGAAATGAACCGCTGGGGGCGCGCCACTCCAGTGGCGCGTCTTCTTACTTGTGTTCGCGCCACTGGAGTGGCGCGCCCCAGCCTCTTACCGCTTCCCCTCGATCTCGATCTCGACGAGGTGCGGCTTGCCGGACTTGAAGGCGGCGTCGATGGCCGCCTTGATGTCGTCGGCCTTGGCAACGTAGGTGCCGGCGACGCCCATGCCCTTGGCTAGATCGACGAAGCCCATGGTGGGGCCGGTCAGGTCCATGTGCATGTAGGGCTTGTTCGACTTCACGTCGAAGCGCGCCCGGTAGGCGTCGATATTGTGCTTGAGCACGCGGTACTCGCGGTTCGCCAGGATGACGAACACGATCGGCAGATCATGATGCGCCGCCGTCCACAGCGCCTGGATCGAGTACATCGACGAGCCGTCGCCCGATACGCAGAGGATCGGTCGCTTCGTCTGCGCGACCGCCACGCCGATCGCCCCAGCGAGGCCCTGGCCGATGCCGCCGCCGCGGCCGCTGTAATAGTCGCCCGGTCCCTTGAAGGTGAAGGTCTTGAAGAGGTCGAGATTGGCGGTGATCGTCTCGTCGACCACGACGACATCCTTCGGTGACCCTGCGCGGATTTCCGCCATGGCGCGCGCCATCGACGTCGGCGTGCGCGCCCAGGCCTTCTCGACCCTCGCTTTCTGGGCAGCATCGTCGGCCGCCTTGCGGGCCTTCATCGCCTCGTTGCGCTTGGCGGCGGCCGCCGCATCGACGCCGGTCAGCGCCGCATCGAGCGCTTCCAGCGCTGCGCCGACATCGGCGACCACGCCGGCATCGAGCGCGAAATTGTAGGCGAGCCGCGAGGCGCCCGCCTCGATCTGCAGCACCTTGGTGCCCGCCGCGAAGGGCGAGCCCGCCGCGTACCATACCTCCTCGAAGAAGGGCCCGCCCAACATCAGCACGAGGTCGTTGCCCGCGAGCTGCTTGGCCAAGCCGGCCGCATCGAAGGCCAAGGTGCCGCAATAGGCCGGGTGATCGGTCGGGAAGGAGTTCTGGCCGCGCAGCCCCTCGAACCAGACCGACGCGCCCAGCTTGTCGACGAGCTTGACCAGGGTCTTGTCGGCGCCGGCGCGGGCAATGTCATCACCGGCCACGATAGCCGGGCTCTTCGCGGCCGCGAGAAGCTTCGCCATGGCGGCGATGCCCGCCGGATCGGGACGTGCGGCGGTGTAGGAATGGCCGGGCTTGCCGGCTGGCACGGACGTCTCCTGCTCCATCACGTCGATGGGCAGCGCCACGAACACCGGACCGGCCGGCGCCTCGTTGGCGATCTTGAAGGCGCGCTGCAGGATCGGGCCCAATTCGTCGGCGCGCTCGACCTGCACGCTCCACTTGGTGACGGGCGCGGCGATGGCGGCGAGGTCGTGGCCGAGGATCGGATCGCGCAGGCGCATGCGCGTGTCCTGCTGGCCGGCCGTCACCACCATCGGCGAATTGTTCTTTAGCGCGCTGTAGATCGCGCCGATCGCGTTGCCGAGGCCGGGGGCCACGTGGAGGTTCACGAAGGCGGTCTTGCCGCTGGCCTGGGCGTAGAAATTGGCCGCGCCGGTCGCAACACCCTCGTGCAGGTGAACGATGTACTTGAGCAGCGGATAGTCGAGCAGGGAATCGAGCAGAGGGCTCTCGGTCGTGCCGGGGTTGCCGAAGATCCGGTCGACCCCGTGATTGATCAGCGTCTCCAACAGAACCTGACGTCCGCGCATTCCTTACTCTCCCTTTGACTTTCCTTGCTCCGGATCGGCGATCCCGTTCCGATTGTACCGGCGCCGGAGGCCCCGTGACATCCGGAGATGATCGCCGCCAGCCTTCCAGTTCCTCCCCGTGATACGACAGGCCGCAGAGGCACGCGGTTCAATCATCGGGGCGGCCCTGCTAAGGAAATGCGTGGAGGGTCGGAAGCACGGCATGGATGGTATTGTCGAGCGGCATTCGGCGGGCCTGGACGAACTCGAGAAGGTCGCGCGCCACGACCTGGCGCGGTTGAACTATCCGCCGGCCAACTGGGTGCCGGAAAGGACCGGCCCCGACGGCCAGCCCGTGCTCGACGTGCTGATCGTCGGCGCCGGCATGTGCGGCCAGACCGCAGCCTGGGGGCTGCTGCGCGAGGGCATCCGCAACATCCGCGTGATCGAGCGCAACCAGCACGGCCATGAAGGCCCGTGGAACACCACGGCGCGCATGCCGACTCTGCGTTCGCCCAAGCATCTCACCGGCCCCGATCTCGGCGTGCCGTCCCTCACCTTCCGCGCCTGGTACGAGGCGCAGTACGGCGCCGAGGGTTGGGAGAGGCTCTACAAGATCCCGCGCCTCGACTGGCTCTCCTATCTCCTGTGGGTGCGTAAGGTCGTCGACCTGAAGGTCGAGAACGGCGTTTCGCTGCTCAAGGTCGTGGCCGCAGGCGACTTCCTGCAGGCGAGCCTGTCGACCGGCGAAACGCTTATCGTGCGCAAGCTCGTCCTGGCCAATGGGCGCGACGGATCAGGCGGGTTCCGCTGGCCGACTTTCCCGTCCTTCGATCCGGAAGATCCTTCACGTGAGGGCCGCGTTTATCACACCCTGGAAAAGATCGATTTCACCAGGCTCAAGGGCAAGCGCCTCGGCATCCTGGGCGTGCTCGCGACGGCGATCGACAATGCCTGCACGGCGCTGGAAGCCGGCGCGGCAGAGGCGATCTGCTATGCGCGGCGACCGCACCTGCCCCAGGTCAACAAGTCGAAGGGCGTGTCCTTCCCCGGTTTCCAACGTGGCCAGGGCATGCTGGACGACGATTGGCGCTGGAAGATCTACACCTACATGCTGGCCGCCGGTTCGCCGCCGCCGCACGAATCCGTATTGCGCGCGCAGCGGCTGCCGGGCTTCGCCTTCCGCTTCGCCGAGCCATGGCTCGACATGATCGTCGACAAGGATGGCGTCACCGTGAAGACCACGAAGGCCACGGAGCGCTTCGATGCGGTCCTGCTCGGCACCGGCTTCGACATCGATCTCGCGCGGCGCCCGGAACTCGGGGCGTTTGCCGCCAATGCAGCCCTGTGGGGCGACCGTCGCACGTCGGCGGAAGCCGCTGCCAATGCCGAGGCGGCGCGCTATCCCTATCTCGGTCCGGGCTTCGAGCTGATCGAGAAAGTGCCTGGCCGCACGCCCCACATGGGCGACATCCACCTCTTCAACTGGGGCAGCATCCTGAGCCACGGCGCCCTCGCCGGCGACATCCCCGGCCTGTTTGTCGGCTCGACGCGCCTCGTGCAGTCGATCTCCCATGCGCTGTTCCGCGAAGACGTCGAGACGCACGTCCGGAACATGTACGCTCAGGAGGATCCGGAACTCGCGCCGACCGACTATTTCGTGCCGCGCGAAAGGCGATCCGGCACGCTCTGAGGGGGGAAGAAAAATGCAGGCGGATTATGTGGTCGTCGGCGCGGGATCGGCCGGCTGCACGGTCGCGGCGCGCCTCAGCGAGACCGGCGCCTCGGTGATCCTGCTGGAGGCGGGCCCCAGCGACTGGCACCCGATGATCCACATCCCGGCCGGCATCCGCTCGCTGATCCGCAATCCGCTGGTGAACTGGAACTATACGACCGAGCCGGAGAAGGGCTCGGGTGACCGGCGCATCGAATGGCCGCGCGGCCGCACGCTGGGCGGCTCGAGCTCGATCAACGGCATGCTCTACGTCCGCGGCGCGCCAGCCGACTTCGACGGCTGGGCGCAGATGGGTTGCCGCGGCTGGAGCTACGATGACGTGCTGCCCTTCTTCATGAAGTCCGAGCAGTACGTGCAGGGCGGTGACAAGGAGGTGCGCGGCCAGGATGGCCCGCTCAAGGTGGAGGACTATCGCACCATCCTGCCCCTCACCCATCGCTTCGTCGAAGGCGCCCAGCAGGCCGGCTTCCCGTTCAATCCCGACCTCAACGGCAAGACACGCGACGGGGTCGGCTACTCGCAGATGACCCGGCGCGGCCGCTGGCGCGGCTCGACGGCGCAGACCTATCTCCGCGAAGCACGCGGCCGCCCCAACCTGCGGGTCGAGACGAACGCCCAAAGCGGCAAACTGATGTTCGAGGGCAAGCGCTGTGTCGGCGTCGCCTTCCAGCGCGGCGGCAAGCTCACCGAGGTGCGGGCCAACCGCGAGGTCATCGTCTCCGGGGGCGCGGTCAACTCACCACACATCCTTCAGATCTCGGGCATCGGGCCGGCAGCGCACCTGCAGTCGCTCGGCATCCCGGTCGTGCACGACCTGCCCGGTGTCGGATCGAACCTGATCGACCATTATGTCGTGCGCGTCGTGCATCGCGTCAAAGGCGCCGAGACGGTCAACGAGGTCTCGCGTTTCCCGCGCGTATTGCCGGAGATCCTGCGCTTCGCCTTCACCGGCCGCGGCGCCCTCACCTTTGGCGTGACGACGGCGCAGGTCTTCTGTGACAGCCGCGAGGGCCTGGCCTCGCCCGACCTGCAGCTCCTGTTCACCCCGGGCAGCACGCATCCGCTGAAGTTCGGTCAGCTCGACGAGCAGCCGGGCATGAGCTGCGTCGTCTGCGTCGTGAAGCCCGACAGCCGCGGCACCATCATGGCCGCCTCGTCCGATCCCTTCGCCCGGCCGCACATCAAGCCGAACTATCTCACCACGCACACCGACGAGCTGGCCCTGCTGGGGGGCTTCCGCCATACGCGCCGCATCTTCGCGGCGCCGGCGCTCGCCCAGCACAGCCAGGGCGAAATCCAGCCCGGCCCCGACGTGAAGACCGATGCCGACCTGCTGGCCTACGCCCGCCGCGCCGGCAACACGCTCTATCACCCGGTCGGCACCTGCAAGATGGGCGAGGACCCGCGCGCCGTCGTCGATTCCCGCCTGCGCGTGCACGGCATCCAGGGGCTGCGGGTGATCGACGCCTCGGTGATGCCGACCCTCACGACCGGCAACACCAATGCCCCCACCATCATGATCGGCGAGAAGGGCGCGGCGATGATCCGCGAGGATACCGCCGCTTGATCAAGATCGACTTCAGGAAGGCGCTGGCGGGGCTCTACACGGCGCCCGCCGGCCGCTTTGTCGAGGTCGACGTGCCGCAGCTCGGCTTCGTGAAGATCGACGGCCAAGGCGATCCCAACACGTCGCCGGCCTACCGGCAGGCCATCGAATGGCTCTACCCGGTAAGCTACGCCCTGAAGTTTGCCGCCAAGGGGATCGGCAAGGACTATGTCGTGCCTCCGCTGGAAGGCCTCTGGTGGGCCGACGAGCCGGCGGACTTCGTGGCCCGGCGCAAGGATCGCTGGCGCTGGACCATGATGATCATGGCGCCGGACTTCATCACGCCGCCGTTCTTCGAAGCCGCCATCGAGAAGGCGAAACGGAAGCTCGGCGACGCGCCATCAAGCCTGAGGCTCGAACCGCTCACTGAAGGCCGCTCGCTGCAGACCCTGCATGTCGGCAACTATGACGACGAAGGCCCCGCCCTCGCCCGCCTGCACGATGAGATCATGCCGGTGCAGGGCCTGACCTTTGCCGGCCCTCATCATGAGATCTACCTGAGCGACCCGCGCAAGACCGCACCGTCCAGGCTCAAGACCATCCTGCGCCAGCCGGTGAAGCCGCACTGACGCCTTTCGCGATCAGCGAATCGGCGGGGCGTATTGGAGACCGCCCTGGGTCCACAGCGCGTTCTGGCCGCGCGGGATCTTGAGAAGCGAGCCCGCGCCGACGTTGCGATCGAAGACCTCGCCGTAGTTACCGACCTGCTTGATGATGTTGTAGACCCACTTCTCGTCGACCCCGAGCGCCTTGCCCATGCCCGGCGTGACGCCGAGGATGCGCTTGATCGCGGGATTGTCGCTCTTCAGCATCTCGTCGACGTTCTTCGAGGTGATGCCGTACTCCTCGGCCTCGAGCATCGCGAACTGCGTCCAGCGCACGATGTCCTCGAACTGGTTGTCGCCGTGGCGCACGACCGGTCCCAGCGGCTCCTTCGAGATGACCTCGGGCAGGACGATATAGTCGTCGGGGTTGGGGGCATTGGCGATGCGCGTCGCGTAGAGCCGCGCCTGATCGCCGGAATAGGCGTCGCAGCGGCCGCTGAAGAAGGCGCTGCGGCTCTGGTCGGGATCCTCGAACAGCACCGGCTTGAAGCTCATCTTGCTGGTGCGGAAATAGTCGGCGATGTTGAGTTCGGACGTGCTGCCGGTCAGCACGCAGATCGAGGCGCCGTTCAGTTCCTTGGCGCTCTTCACGCCGAGCTTCTTCGGTACCATGAAGCCCTGGCCGTCATAGTAGGTGACGCCCACGAAATCGAGGCCGAGCGCGGTGTCGCGCGTCAGGGTCCAGGTCGAGTTGTTCGACAGCAGGTCGACCTCGCCCGCCTGCAGCGCCGTGAAGCGCTGCTGGCCCGACAAGGGCACGTACTTCACCTTCTCGGAATCACCGAAGAGGGCGGCGGAGACACCCCGGCAGATGTCGACATTCATGCCAGTCCACTTGCCCTGGTTGTCGACCACCATGAAGCCGGCGATACCGCCGACGGCCACGCCGCAGATGAGCTGGCCACGCGCCTTCACGGCGTCGAGGTCCTTGCCGGCCATGGCCTGGCCCGCCGGTAGGAGCATCGCCCCCCCGATCGCCATCGCCGAAAGCAACTTCTTCATCGGAATGCCCCTCCTGGCCGCTCCGGTCACTCGACCTTGGCGCCCACAGTCTTGACGACCTCGGCCCACTTGGCGCGATCACGCTTCACCGTGGCCTGGAACTGATCGATCGTTTCATAGCGCGGCGTGTTGCCGAGTTCGACCAGCTTCTTCTGGACATCGGGATCGGCCAGCGCGGCCTTGATCGCCAGATTCATCTTCTGTGCGATCGCGGGATCGAGACCCTTCGGGCCGAAGAGACCGAACCAGGTGTAGCTCTCGAAGCCGGGCAGGCCCGCCTCGTCGATCGTCGGCACGTCGGGGATCGCCGGCACGCGCGTCTTGGTCGAGACGCCCAGCAGCTTCATCTTGCCCGCCGCCGCCTGCGGCATGGCGATCTGCACCTGGGCGAAGATGCAGCACGTGTCGCCGTTCAGCACCGACTGGATGCCGTCGGGGGAGCCCTTGTACGGCACATGCACCATGTCGAGCCCGGCCTTGGCGGTGAATTCGGCGAAGGCCAGGTGCGTGCCGGCGCCGTTGCCGGTCGAGGCATAGTTGTACTTGCCGGGCGCCGCCTTCACCTTGGCGATGAAGTCCTTCACGTCCCTGGCGTCGATCGCCTTGGGATTGATCGCCAGCACGTTCGACACGTCGACCAGGGTCGAGATCGGCGTGAAGTCCTTCTCCACGTCGAAGGGAAGCTTGCTGTAGAGGGCGGCATTGATGCCGTGCGTGCCGGCCGTGCCCAGCAGGAAGGTGTAGCCGTCGGGCTTGGCCTTCGCGACGAAATCGGACGCGACGTTGCCGCCAGCGCCCGCCTTGTAATCGATTACGATGCGCTGGCCGAGTGCCTTGTCGAGCAGCGGCTGCAGGACGCGCGCGACGACATCGGTGCCGGAGCCCGGCGGAAAGCCCATGACGATGGTGATGGGGCGGGTCGGCCAGTCCTGTGCCGACGCCGGAAAAGCGACGGATGCCGCACAGAGAAAAAGCGCCATGGTGCCGAGCAGAAATCTGCGCACTGTGATGTCCTCCAAGTCCGATACAATGCTCATGCAAGAAACGGGGAAAATCCATGGGTTACATGACTGACGAGCGCCGCATGATCCAGGAGACGGCGCGCGCCTTCGTCATGAAGGAAGTGCTGCCGGTCGCGAACAGGCTCGATCCGGAGAAGGGCGACATCCCGCCGGAGCTGATTCAGAAGCTGGCCGACATGGGCTATTTCGGCATCGTCATCCCCGAACAATATGGCGGCATGGGCCTCGGCGTCTTCGAATACTGCCTGATCACCGAGGAGCTGGCGCGCGGCTGGATGAGCGTGGCCTCGATCATCGCCCGCGGCAATGGCCTCAGCGCCGGCCGCGGCATGACCGAGGCCCAGCGCGCCGTGTTCCTTCCTCGCGCCGCCCGTGGTGAATTTCTGGGCGCCGCGGCCATGTCCGAGCCGAATGTCGGGTCCGATCTCGGCAGCATATCCTGCCGCGCGCGCAGGGACGGCGACGACTGGGTTGTCACCGGCAACAAGTACTGGTGCACCTTCGCCGATGGCGCCGACTACATCATGCTGGTGGCCCGCACTTCCGACGCCCCCGACCCCAAGCGCAAGCATGTCGGCCTCTCCTCCTTCCTGATCGAGAAGCCCCGGGGCACGCTCCCGCCCGGCGTGAAGGGCGCGCCGATTCCCAAGATCGGTTACTTCGGCTGGAAGACCTGGGAACTGGCCTTCGACGAATGCCGGCTGCCCGGCTCGGCGCTGATCGGCGAGGAAGGCCGTGCCTTCTATTACATCTCTGCCGGGCTCGAGCGCGCCCGCGCCCATACCGCGGCCCGCGCCATCGGCCTCGCCCGCGGCGCGCTGGAAGACGCCACCGCCTATGCGCAGGAGCGCCGCCAGTTCGGCCAGGCGATCGGCGATTTCCAGAACACCCGCTTCCGCCTCGCCCGCATGGCCACCGAAATCGAGGCGTCGCGACAGCTCATGTATTTCGTCTGCGACGAGATCGACCAGAAGCGGCGCTGTGACAAGGAAGCGGCGATGGTGAAGTTCCACGCTTCCGAGATGGCCGAGCGGGTCACCTCCGAGGCGCTGCAGGTGTTCGGCGGCGCCGGCTACACCACGCTTCATGCCGTCGAGCGCTACTGGCGCGATGCGCGCCTGACCAAGATCTTCGAGGGCACGTCGGAGATCCAGCAGCGCATCATCTCCGACCATCTGCTCGGCAAGCAGAAGGCCTGACATGGAGGTCGACACCTTCATCGAGACCGCGCCGTCGCTGCGCTTCGCCTTTTCCATCAAGGCGAAGGTCGGGCCGGTCCAGGATCTCGGCCAGACGGCCCGCGGCCATCGCCGCATCATCGATATCCTGGGCGGCGAGGTGCGGGGCCCGCGCCTCGAAGGCGAGATCCTGCCCGGCGGCGCCGACTGGCAGATCGTGCGCTCCGACGGCACGATCGAGGTGGTGGCGCGCTACACGATCCGCAGCAGGACGGGCGCATTGATCTACGTCCAGAACGAGGGACTGCGCGTCGCTGGTCCGGAAGTCCTGGAGCGCATGTCGAAGGGCGAGCTGCTGCCGCCCGGCAGCTACCACTTCCGCACGGCGCCGCGCTTCGAGACATCGGAGCCGACGCTCAAATGGCTGGAGCGCGCGACCTTCGTCGGCGTCGCCACCCGCGGCCCGGACAGGATCGCGATCGGTTTCCACGAGGTGCTGTAAACGAGAGACCTTTAATCGGCCACAAGCCGGCATTTTGTAGAGAGAAGATCTCTCCGCTCCGCCTCGCGGAGTTTACCCCGAGGTACTCGAGGGGCTCGGCTCCGGTCGAGATGACGGGTCTTCTCTATTTCTTGCGGCATACCTCCGCCACCCGAGGCGCGATCAGCGCCGCGAACTTGGCAGAGCCGGTCGGCGAGAAGTGCTCGCCATCCCAGAAGTCAGCGGGCTCGAACTGCTTGTCGTCGATGGCGATGTAGGTGTCGCCGAGTGCCGCGGCTTCACGCTGCAGGATGCCCGTCAGCCGTGCGAGCAGCGCCCGCAGGTCGCCGATCCTCACATAGGGCGCCCACAGGCTGCCGCGCCAGCTCGCCCCTTCGAGCGACGCGTGATCGAAAACCTCGCCGATCCAGACGGTGGCGATGCCGCGCTGACGGTTGATCGACGAGATCGTCCGGACATTGCGCGTGAAGATCGCCTCGAGCGCCGGATCGGGGTCGCCGCTCGCCAGCCCGTCCGGGTTCGGCGCCCGGGCGGTATCGAAGGCGAAGGCCGCCAGCCGGCCGACAAGGTGCAACAGCGGCGACACCGCCGGAAGCAGGCGTTCGACGCGGCGCACCTCCAAAGCGTCGATCAAGAACGGCGTCTGATAGTCCGCGTAGCCGGTATCGAGGTTGCGGATGTGGGCATTGGCGACATCCCCTCCGCCGACAAAGTAGACTGCACAATCGGGCTGGGTGCCGTAGGCCGGCTGGTAGAATGCCGTGCGGATCACGATCTGGGCCGTGCTGTTGGACGTCACCCCGTGGTTCAGCACGGCGAAGGTCTCGCCCAGCAAAGCTTCGAGCCGCTCGGGCCAGGTCTCGCCGTCGCGAACGGCCAGATCCTCGGTCGTCGCCCCCCCGAAGACGGCGACGACGTTCTTGTCACGCAGTTCCGCGGACGACCGTTCCCGGCCGCGCAATCCCTGCGAATCGACGTGGTACTTGCCGGAAGCATTGGCCGATGTCGGCACGTTGGCAGCCTGCAGAAGAGGATGCCAGGTCCGGATCACTTCGCGCGGCCCGCCGGACGGCAGCAGGTCGCTCTTCGCCAGGTCGTGACGCGTCAGGGCGACGGAACCGAGGCCGAGGCCGAGTTCGATCGCCGCAAGCGACAGCACCACCATCGTGATGCGCGGCCAGGGAGCGCATACGGTGCCGAGCCCGAGCAGGATCGCGACATAGGCGTAGTACCGCACACGCGGCGAGTCCGGCGCCAGTTCCGCGGCGAGCCCATAGCGCCACACGATCGCGCCCGCCACCACGGCCATGGACAGCGACACGAGGATCGCGATCGTCCGCTCGAACCGGTAGGGCTTCGCCAACCCGACGTGATGTGACAGCCAGCGGATCATGTGTCCGTGGGAATATCACGCCGATCCAGGCCTCACAAAAGACCGAGGTTCAGCGGCCCAGAAGATTGGCCCGGACCTTCGCCCAGAAGCCGGGGTCGCGCGGCGCCGAGCGGCTGGCCGCCGCCATCTTGCGGTAGAGGTCGCCCAGCGACCGCTGGCCCGGGTCGGCCCGGAGCCGGGTGCCGTCGGCACCGGGCTCGAGCGTCAGCTCGCGCGTGTGGAAGACCTCGAGGCCCGGCCGGTGGCCGATGCTGACCACCGAGGTTTCCGGCAGCTCCTCGATCAGGAGCTTCATGACGTTCTCCTGCCCGGCCTCGTCGAGCGCCGAGGTGGCCTCGTCCATGAATATCCAGTCGGGCCTGTGGACCAGCACGCGTGCGAAGGCCACGCGCTGCTGCTCGCCGCCGGACAGGATGTGGTCCCAGCGCTCGGTCTCGTCGAGCCGGTCGCGCAGATGGTCGAGACCGACCTTGTGCAGCATGTCCTGCAGCACCTCGTCGCTGATGCCCTCCTCCGGCTCGGCCGGATAGAGCATCGCGTCGCGCAACGTTCCCAGCGGGAAATAGGGCTTCTGCGGCATGAAGGTGATGGTGCCGGTCGGCAGGTGGATGGCGCCGCGCCCCCATGGCCATACGCCCGCCACCGCCCGCATGATCGTGCTCTTGCCGCTGCCCGACTTGCCGCGGATCAGCACGCGCTCGGGGCGTACGATCTCGACCTCCGCTTCCGCCACCAGCATTTCGCCGCTGGGACGGGCCACGCCGAGGTCACGCATGACCAGCTTGTCGGACTCTCCCGCCGGATGCACGACGATGCGCGCCTCATCGGGCGCCTCGCTGCTTTCCTCGAGGTCGGTCAGCGCCATGTGCAGATGCACGACCCTGTCGGTCGAGGCACGCCATTCGGCGAACTTCGGGAAATTGTCGATCAGCCAGGACAGTGCCCACTGCACGCTGGAGAAGGCTTGCGCCGTCTGCATCAGGCCGCCGAGCGCGATGTCCCCGCCGAGATAGCGTGGCAGGGCGACGATCAGCGGCACGATCGGCGCGAGATAGGCCAGAGAGCTCGTGAGCAGCGAGAGATTGCCCTGGCCGCGAGTCTGGACGTTCCAGGCGGACTTGAGGTCGACGAGCGAGCCGCGCAGCCGGTCGCGTTCGTCGTCCTCTCCGCGCATCAGGGCGATACCCTCGGCATGTTCGCGGGCCCGCGTCAGGCCCGAGCGGAAATCGGCCTCGCGGCTCTGCCGTACGTTGCCTGCATGGATCAGGCCGCGGCCCAGGAAATAGGTCAGCGTCGAGCCGATCAGGGCATAGGCCACCGCCGCCCATACCATGTAGCCCGGCAGGTTGAGCTCGACCCCGAACAGGCTGATCGGCAGCGTGCCCGACAGGATCCACAGCACGCTGAGGAAAGTGAAGAGCTGCAGCACGCATTGCAGGATGCTCTGCGCGAACTCGACGGCGAGTTCGGTCGAGATGCGGATGTCCTCGGCAATGCGGCCGTCGGGATTGTCGACCTCGTCGGCCAGCATGCCGAGCTGGTACTGGCGGCCGCCGCTCAGCCAGCGCAACACCGTGACGTGCGACAACCAGGAGCGCCAGTTGATCTGCAGACGGCGCTTGATGTGGAGCTGGATCGCCACCGCGACGCCCGCCGATAGGACGATCGCGGCCAGCACCCAGAGGAGCTTCATCAGCTCCTCGACGTCACGCTTGTCGAGGGCGTTGAAGAAGTCCCTGTTCCAGATGTTCAGCCAAAGCGCGATGCCGACATTGGCGACACCGAGCACGACCAGGCCGCCGGTGAGCATCCAGGCGACGGCACGATACCCCGGCGCCGTCCAGTATCCACTGGCGACGGCGGCGAAGGCGCGTATGGAGCTGTGCGGTGTATCCAATCAGTCGCGGAAGCCCGGATCGATCCGGTCGAGCTTCCGCAGGAGAGCCGGCCAGTCCAGCAGGCCGAACGGCCGCCGGGTCTTCGGCTGGTAATTCATGTAGGTCGCCTCGACCACGTCGGCCGGGACGTCGATCAGCTTGGTGTTGCACGACATGGCTGCGAGCTGCGTCTTGCAGCTCAGCTCCAGCCGGTGCATGGCGTTGAAGGCCTCGGGAATCGTCGCGCCGGTCGTCAGCAGACCGTGGTTGCGCAGGATCATGGCGTTGTTGTCGCCCAGGCTCTTCACCAGCGCCTCGCGGGCCGCCAGGTCGAGCACGACGCCATCGAAGTCGTGGTAGCTGATCTTGGCGAAGCGCATCGAGGTCTGCGTATTGGGCAGCAGGCCGCATTCCATGGTCGAGACCGCCATGCCCGGCCAGGTATGTGTGTGGATCACGCAGGCGACGTCGGGCTTGGCCATGTGGATGGCGCTGTGAATCACGAAGCCGGCGCGGTTGACGCCGTACTCCAGGCCACCGTTGAACTCCGGCTTCGCCAGGATATTGCCCTCGTGGTCGATCTTCAGCAGGCTTGACGCGGTGATCTCTTCGTAGAGCAGGCCGTAGGCATTGATCAGGAAGGCGTCTGGCTCGCCGGGCACGCGCACCGAGATGTGGTTCGCGATCAGGTCCGACATGCCGTACAGGTCGATCAACCTGTAGCAGGCGGCCAGGTCGACACGGGCCTGCCACTCTTCCGGCGAGACGTTCGACCGGAGATTGGCAACCTTTGAAGTCTTGAGGGCGTGCACGGCCATGGAAACGCTCCAGGATGAAAACGGTTCCGGAAGCTAGCCCCGCCCTCCCCGATCGTCCATCGACGGCTCAGGCGAGCCCGCGCGCTGCGAGATAGGCGCCGAGTGCCAGAAGGCCGGCGAAGAACCACAACCTGAAGGTCCGGGGCGACAGGCGGGCGCGCACCGCCTGTCCCAGCCGCATGCCCCCAAGAGCCACCGCGACGCCGGCGATGGCTGGCCAGGCCAGGCCCATCGTCAGGCTGGCGCTGCCCGCCAGAGTCACGGCCAGCGCCAGGGTCGAGACGGTGAAGGACAGGCCCAGCGCCTGCACCAGTTCATCCTTGGTGAGGCCGATCGCCTGGAGATAGGGCACCGCGGGAAGCACAAAGACTCCCGTGGCGGCCGTGATCGCGCCCGTGCTCGCCCCGGCGAACGGGCCCATCCAGCGTTCGGCATTGGCCGGCACGGCCAGCTTGAGTGCGGCCAGTCCGGAGACGGCATAGACCATGAGCGCGATGCCGAGCGTGGGGCCGCCGTACGGCCCGCCCAGCCCCGACAGGAAGGCCGTGCCCGCCCACGTCCCAAGGCAGACTCCGACGTTCAAGGGCCACAGCCTGCGCAGGAGAGCCCCGAGATGCGGCCCGTCCATCATCTGCCAGACATTGGTGACCAGCGACGGCAGGATCAGCAGCGCCGCCGACTCGACAGGCGACAGGACCACAGCCAACAGGCCCATCGAGATCGTGGGAAGCCCCAGTCCGATGACACCCTTGGCGAAGCCGGCCAGAAGGAAGACTGAGAGGACGAAGGTCAGGATCGAAAGCGCCATGCCCCCACCCTCGTCCGCACCCCGGATGCTTCGCAATGTGGAGATTACGGAGTATGCCTTCGGACTGAACGAAGGCTGACGGAGTTGTTCCTTGCGCTTCGACTTCACCGACCTGCGGCTCTTCCTGCATGTGACGCAAACCGGGAGCATCACGCATGGTGCCGAACGGGCGCACCTGGCGCTCGCGTCGGCCAGTGCGCGTATCCGCGGCATGGAAGATGAGCTCGGCGTTCCACTGCTGAAGCGCGGAAGGCGAGGCGTCGAGCCGACCGACGCGGGCCGCAGCCTGCTCGACCATGCCCGCATAGTGCTGCAGCAGGTGGAAACGATGCGCGGCGATCTCGGCGCCTATTCGCGCGGCCTGAAGGGCAGCGTCCGCATCCTCGCCAATACGTCGGCTCTGTCGGAGCACCTGCCGGCGCTGCTGGCGACCTTTCTCGCCGCCAACCCGACGATCGACATCGATCTCGAGGACCGCGAGAGCCCGGCGATCGGCGCCGCCATCGCCGCGGGCGATGCCGATATCGGTATCGGATCGCAGGCCGCGCTGGTGCCGGGACTGGAAAGCCATCCCTTCCGGACCGACCGGCTGGTGCTGGCGGTGCCGGCCGGCCATCGGCTGGCGAGCAAGCGACAGACCGGCTTTGCCGAACTGCTCGACCTCGACTTCGTCGGCCTGCCGCGCGGCACCGCGCTCGACGAACATCTCGCCATGCAGGCCGCCCGCCTCGGCCGCGCGCTGCGGCTGCGCGTGCGGGTCAACAGCCTCGACACCGTCTGCGCCATGGTGGCGGCGGGCGGCGGCGTCGGAATCGTTCCGGAGGCGACCGCCCGGCGCCACCGTCGTGCCCTGCCGCTCGCCATGTTGCGCCTCACGGAGGCCTGGTCGATGCGCGAGCTCGCCCTCTATGTGCGCGACGCGCGGCGTCTTCCGCGACCGGCGCGTCGGCTTTTCGAGTCACTGCGGGAGGCGGGCGAAAGGCCCGTTACCAGCGCAACAGGCGGCGCCCGACGGCAGCGCCCACGACAGCGACGGGGATCGCCGCCAGCGGATACCAGGTGAGGACGAACAGCGGCGAGTCGTCGAAGCAGTGGAAGGCATAGATCGCGGCGGCGGCCGCGGCGGCCAACGCGCCGGCGGCCGCGCCGGCAAGCGCCGGAGAGGCCGGCGCGGCTCGGCGCAGCACCAAGAGCAGCGCTGCCAGAGGCGCGAGTGCAAAGAGCGGGATGGCGGTCAGACACACGAGCGCATTGCTGCCGACCAGGCGCGCCCCCCAAGTGTCAGCCGGCAGGACGGCGAGTTCCGTCCCGAGCGCCGCCGCCGAGAGGAGGAGAACCGGCAGCACGGCCCACTGCCATCGCACGGTGGTCACCGGCCGTGCCATCGCAACGCAGGCAGCGGCGGCGGCCACAAGGGCCGCCAGCACCAGGACGAGCTTGAGATCGAAGCGCCAGGTCGCAAAGGCCGCCGACAGATCGACGCGCGGCCCGAACTCGATCGCGAAGATCATGAGCGACACCAACGCGCCCGCCAGGACGGCCCGGCCCACGGAACGTCCGAGCGGCTTCGCCGACCCGGCGCGGTCGGCGACCAGGGATGCTACGAGCTGCTCGGTCTTCATGTCCTGTCCTTGCGATAGGCATCGGCCAGCGCGCGAAGGGCACGATGAAGCGTCACCCGGACGGCGCCTTCGCTCATGCCCATCCTCGACCCGACGTCCCGCGCGCTCTGCCCCTCGATGGATATCCCTTCCACGATCCGGCGCTGGCGCTCGGGCAGGCTGGCCAACATCTGCCGGGCATCGAAGGCGCTTCCTTCCTCTGCGGTTGCGGGCGCGGCGAGTGTTTCGGAATGATCGTCGATATCGACGTGATCGGTGAAGCCGCGGCGGCGCAGATGGTCGACCAGCTTGTGGCGCGCGATGGCACGAAGCCAGGGCTGCAAGGGCTGGGTCTCGTCCCAGGTGTCGCGCTTCAGATGCATGGCCAGCAAAGTCTCCTGGACGATGTCCTCGCAATCCGCATTCGGACGGCCGGCCGCCGCGAGGCCGCGCGACGCTACCGCACGCAGCCACGAAGCGACGAGGAGCAGCAGGCGCCGATACGCCTCGTCATCCCCCTTCCGGGCTGCCCGCATGAGCACGGCGAGATCTTCCGGATCGGACAACAGAACTCACCCTTCACGTGTTCGTGTTGAAGGGCCCGAACATTACAGGCGCTTTGCGCGAAAAAGAAATGCGGCGGCCTGTAACGCCGACCCTCGCGCACCCGAATGATCCTTTGCGAGCCGAGATTGGCTCGAGAGCCCTGGAGGATCTGTCCATGATCAATCGTACCACCACCGCCACCCTCGCGGCCGCCGTTGCCGCCGCCGCCCTGATGTCGTCCGGCGCCAACGCCCAGACCGCCAACACCGACAAGGAGAAGTGCTACGGCATCTCGATGGCGGGCAAGAACGACTGCGCCGCGACCGGCAACAATTCCTGCGCCGGCCAGTCCAAGGTCGACTACGACACCAAGGCCTGGAAGTCCGTCGCCAAGGGATCCTGCGTGACCATGGAAGTGACCCTCAAGGACGGCAAGAAGCGCAAGGGCACGCTCACCGCGATGTAAGGAAGACGCGCCGTGACGGTGGACCGCCTGCCTCGTGCCGGTGCCGGGCTGAAGCCCGAGCACCAGCGGCATATTCTCGACGCCCGGCCCGATGTCGGCTGGTTCGAGGTGCATGCCGAGAACTACATGGGGGCTGGCGGTCCGCCGCATCACTTCCTGGAGCGCATACGGGCGCTCTATCCGCTGTCGGTCCATGGCGTGGGCCTGTCGATCGGATCGGCCGATGGCATGGCGCCGGGCCATCTCGCCCGGCTGAAGGCGGTGGTGGACCGCTACCAGCCCTTCATCGTGTCGGAGCATCTCGCCTGGTCGACGCATGACGGGATCTTCCTCAACGATCTGCTGCCCCTGCCCTATACCGAGGCCACGTTGTCGCTGGTGGCGCGCCATGTCGACGAAGTGCAGACGGCACTCGGAAGACGCATCCTGATCGAGAATCCCTCGACCTATCTGCGCTTCGACGGGGAAGAAATGCCGGAGACGGAGTTCCTGCATGCGCTCGCCAGGCGCAGCGGCTGCGGCTTGCTGCTCGACATCAACAACGTCGTCGTTTCCGCGGCCAATCACGATTTCGACGCCCGCACCTATCTTGCGAGCTTCCCGCACGAACATGTCGCCGAAATCCATCTCGCCGGTCATGCCGTGCTGGAGAGGGATGGCGAGACGTTGTTCGTCGACACGCACGACCGGACCATCTCTTTGGAGGTCTGGCGTCTCTTTCGAGAGGTGATTGCGCACCACGGCCCTCGCCCCACGCTGATCGAATGGGATGCCGAGGTGCCCGCCTGGCAGGACCTCGAGGGCGAAGTCCGGCAGGCTCAATCCGTGCTGCAGGCGACCGGAGACTTCGATGCTCGCGCAGCCTGACGGAACCGGTATCGCCGACCTGCAGCACCGCTTCGGTCAGGCCGTGCTTCAAGCCCCCTTGTCGGTACCCGACGGCATCCGAAGAGACCTGGGGCCCACACGAGAGCGAAGGTTCGGCATCTACCGCAACAACGTGAAGGCCAGTCTGGCCGCCGCCCTCGCGGCACGGTTTCCGGTCGTGGAACGCCTTGTCGGCAAGGAGCTCTTCACGGCCATGGCCCTCGTCTTCATCGAGCGGCATCCGCCGCGCTCACCCGTCCTCGCCGAGTACGGCGCCAACTTTGCGAACTTTCTGGAGGGATTCGATCCCACCGCGGACCTGCCCTACCTGCCCGATATCGCGCGGCTGGAATGGGCGCGCCTCGTCGCATTCCACAGCGCCGATGCCAGTCCGGCCGACATCGGCCTGCTCACGGAGCTGCCTCCGGAAATGCTCGGCTCCGCGCAACTCGGCCTGCATCCCGCTATGGCCGTCATCGCCTCGCCTTGGCCCATCGTCTCGATCTGGACCACCAACACGCATGACGAGACACCTCAGCCTCCGGCGGCCGATTGGACGGGCGAGACGGCGCTGGTGACGCGACCGCACCTGGAGGTCTTCGTCCATCGATTGCCCCAGGGCGCGGACCGGCTCGTGGCCGAACTGGCGCATGAGCAAGCACTGGGCGCCGCCACCGAGGCAGCATCTCGAGCCCATGCAGATTTCGATCTCGCAACGACGCTGTCGACGCTGTTCGGTGCCGGCGCCATCACCACCCTGTCCTGAGGAACATCCCGATGATCGCCCTGCTCTCGCGTCTCGACTCGCTGCTGGCCCGCATCCCGCACGAACTACTGGCCCTCCTCGCGCGCCTGTCCGTCGGCACGATCTTCCTGCGCTCGGGCCTGCTGAAGCTCGACGGCTGGGCCGACGGCACGACGCTCGCGCTGTTTCGCGAAGAGTATATGCTGCCGCTCCTCCCGCCTGAGCTTGCGTCCTACATGGCGACCGGAGCGGAACTCAGCCTGCCGATCCTGCTCTTCCTCGGCCTGTTCACACGGCCGGCGGCGCTCGCCCTGCTGGGCATGACCCTGGTGATCGAGATCTTCGTCTATCCCAACGCCTTCGACACGCACGGCGTCTGGGCGGTGGCCCTTCTCTATCTCGCCAAGTTCGGGCCGGGCCAGTTCGCCCTCGACCGCCTCCTCTTCGCGCGCGCGATGCCTACCGCTTACGGACGGGCTTGAGATCTGAGACGATCGGATAGGCGGTCGTCGACTTCACCCTCTCCATCGAGAAGCGCGAGGTCACGTTCTTGAGCGGCATCGTGTCGATCAGCTTCTTGTAGAACAGATCGTAGGCCTGCATGTCGGGAACCGCGACCCTCAGCATGTAGTCGATGTCGCCGGCCATGCGATGGAACTCCATCACCTCGGGCATGGCCGTGACGGTGCTCGCGAACTTCGAGAGCCAGGCCGAGGAATGGTCGCCGGTCTCGATCGACACGAACACGGTGAGCCCCATGCCGATCGCCTCGGGCGAGATCAGCGCCACCCGCTTCAGGATGACGCCGGACTTCTCCAGCCGCTGGATGCGCTTCCAGCAGGGGCTTTGCGAAAGACCGACCCGATGGGCGATCTGCGCCAGCGAAAGGCTCGCATCCTCCTGGAGGAGCGCCACGATCTTCTTGTCGATGGCATCCATGTTCATCAATCCGTCAACGCGGGGCGGCCAGTCTAGACCGGAAGCGACTCCAGGCGCACCGGAACGCCCAGGCGCTCGGTGAGAACGATAGCGAGTGCCTCGACGTCGCCATCGACCCGCCCTGCATAGCTCACCAGCCTCGGCGGGGCGTCCTTGAACCATGAAAGACGCCAAATGCCCGCCTCGCAGACCAGCGATCCGACGACTTGCCCATCTGCGGAGACCGTCCAGAGAGCGGGCTCTTCATAGGCCGTCTGGAACAGGCGGGCCGCCCGGGCGACGAGGGTGCTGGCAAGGCTGAGCATGGGCGAACTGTACGGGTGCGTTCGCTCCTGCAGCAATGAAACGCGCGGTCGAATCCGGCGGCGACAACGGCAGGAATCGCTCCGGCTCACACCCTTGGGAGAATTTCTTCTCCTGCGGCCCCGCTCAAGGCCGGACCGCGGGCGTCTCCAGCTTCAGGCCCTTCGCCCGATCCATCAGGAAAAGTTCCAGGGCGACATACTCGGACGCATCGAGCGGCCAGGCTTCGGCCCGAATGCCGACCAGGCAATTGCGCAGTCGCCGCTTCAGTGAGCCCAGCGCCTGCCATTCCAGGCGATAGATCGGATAGCCTGTCGGATGCGCCTCCGGGATGACAACGCCCGCCAGCTTCTTGCCAGCATTGTCGTCGTGGCAGATCGCGCAGGAGAGGTTGAGCTGGCCCTGGCGGCGGCGATAGATCTCCGCGCCCTGCTGGCGGAAAGAGTCGAGGCGGTGGTCGTAGGGTGGCGTGATCGGCATGTCGCGCGACTGGTGCGCGACATAGGCGGTGAGCGCCAGCAAGTCACGGTTCTCGGGCGGCAGCCGGTCGGCTTTCTGATGCTCGGCGCGGCAGAGATTGATGCGGCCCTCGAGATCGACCGGACGGTCGCCGCCTTGCGGGATCGCGGGGTAGCGCGTGGCCACGCCCTTCATGCTGGCGGCGGCGGCGCCGTGGCAGTCCGCACAGGATTTGTCGGCGGCGCCAACGGGCTTCGCCCAGAGCTGGCCGCCGAGCTGGACGAACAGCATGCCGGGATTGGCGGTGTCGTCGTCCTGCATCTTCTGCAGGGCCTCGCCCATGTCCTGGTAGCCGGAGCGACGTTTGTCCGCGCCAACTTGCGCGGCCGCATAGGAGGCCGCGAACACCAGCCCGAGACCAACGACGAGCAGCCACCTGCTCATTCGACGGCGATATCGACCCGATGCTCGGCGGCGAAGCCCTCGTCGCCGGTCCAGCGCAGGATCACGGTGCCGCTCTCGTTTGCCCGGGAGAAGAAGGAGACGAATGGATTGGCGGCGATCGCGGGCGACATATCCAACGCGAAGATCTCCGCGCCATTCCAGGTCGCGGTGAAGCGCTCGATGATGTTGCGCGGAATGATGCGGCCGTTGGGACCGGGCCGGAAGCCCGTCTCCATCGGGTGCAGGATCAGCGCCTTGATCTCGATGACGTCGCCACGCCTCGCGGTCTTCGGGGCGTTCACCAGGATGTTCGACATCAGGTCGCCTCCTCGAGGCAGGCGGCCAGGGTCACGATCACGTCGGCGCCGGCGCTCCAGAATTTGCCGTCGCTGGTCTCGGCGATGGCGATGATCCGCTGGCTGTCGCCCAGCTTGATGCGCGTGCCGATGACGGCCCTGCCGTTCTGCGGCCCGAGTCGCGCGGAAAAGACGTTGGGCTGCGGGTTCTTCTCGTTGAAGACATGGATCGCCTTGACGTGGTCGTCGGCGGTCATCGGGCTCTCGACCGATACGGTGAGCGGCACGGTGCTGCCGTTCTCGACCAGCGGCGGCACGTCGAGCTTCACGCGGCCTTCGATCGGCGTCGCCATGCCGATCACCTTCCGGATCGCCTCGGCCATGGCGTCGGGCGTCGCCGCCGCAGGCGCGAGCGGCAGAACGACAACGGCGGCCGTGCCGGCAAGAAAGTGACGTCGGTCCATTCAATCCTTCAACGTGACGAGATAGGCCACGACATCCTCGACCTGTTCGGCCGACAGGATCGGCCTGCCCTCGAAGTTGCGGGCAACCCGCTGCAGGCCACCGGTACGATAATAGGCCGGCATGATCGTGTCGGCATTGAGACGCGACCCGTCGACGATGCGCAGGCGAAGCTGCCCCTCCGACCAGCGCGACCCCGCGCCGGCGAGACTGGGCGCCAGGTTGCCCTGGAAGCGCTCCTCGGAGATCGGCCCCGAATGACAGAGCAGGCAGAGGCCGACGCTGCGGTTGGCGACGATCGCCCTTCCCCGCGACGGGTCGCCCGGCCGACCGGTGAGCGAGCGGGGAATCGAATCGTCGACGATCTGCGGCGTCGCCTGTTGGGCCGCTGCGGGCCAGGCGGCGAGCGCGAAAGCGAGGACGGCGACCTTCCGCATCGTATCAGCCGAAGGTTTCGGCCGTGATGGTGCGGAACCAGCTCGACGCGTAGAGCGCCTCCTGACCGCGCAGCCCGCCCACGGCCACGAGCGGGCTGGTGCCGCCGGCGCCGGGAATGTCGGTGAGCTGCCCCTTGTCGGGGCGATAGACGCCGGCGATCGAGATGCCGTAGTCGGCCGCAACCAGGCTGTAGCAGGTATTGATCACGATCGGATCCTGCGGCTTTTCACCGGCCAGCAGCTTCACGAGGGCGGCGGCGCAGACCTTGGCCTGGGCATTGGCCGCGAAGGCGGATTTGGGCATGCCACCCATGATGGCCGCATCGCCCAGCACATGAATATTGGGCCGCAGGGTCGATTCGAAGGCGACCGGCTCGACGGGGCACCAGCCGGTGCGGTCGGCGACGCCGGCCTGCGTGGCGATGGCGCCGGCTTTCTGCGGTGGGATCACATTGGCGACCGCAGCCTTGTGCGATCCGAACTCGGTGGTGAGGGTGAGGGTCGCGGGATCGACCGACGTCACCTTGCCGCCCTGACTGAGCGGCACCCATTCGATCACGCCCGGGTAGAGCTCAGCCCAGCCGTTCTGGAACAGGCGCTGCTTGGAGAAGGCATCCTTGGAATCGAGCAGCAGCAACTTCGACTTCGGCTTCCAGATCTTGAGCCAGTAGGCGATCAGGCTGGCGCGCTCGTAGGGCCCGGGCGGGCAGCGGAAGGGATTGGCCGGCGCCGACATCACGACGAGTCCGCCATCGTCCATCGCCTGCAATTGCTTGCGCAGCAGCACGGTCTGCGCGCCGGCCTTCCAGGCGTGTGGCATCTTCTGCGCCGCGGCCTCGTCGTAGCCGGAGATGACGCCCCAGGTGAAATCGATGCCGGGTGACATGATAAGCCGGTCGTAGGAGAGCCTGTTGCCGTTGGCCAAGGTCACGCTCTTCGCATCGGAATCGACCGCGGTGGCGCTCGTCTCGGCGACGGTGACGCCGGCGCCCTTGATGCCGGCGTAGCGGAACTGCTGCTGGTCGATCTCGCGCAGGTTGGCGAGCACCGAGTTGCTGAACGGGCACGAGGTGTAGACGGGATTGGGTTCGACCAGGGTGACGTCGAGCGACGGCTGCAGCGCCTTCAAGGTGCGCGCCGCCGTAGCACCGCCGAAGCCGCCACCGATCACCACCACCTTGGCCTTGCCCTGCGCCGAAACGACAGCCGGTGCGAGGCCGGCCGCGACGGTGAGCTTCAGGAAACGCCGGCGCGTCGCCATGCCCTACTCCGGCTGTGCAGCGAACCAGGCAGCGATGGCCTCGGTCTGCCGGTCGTCGAAACCCTTGGCGATCCGTCCCATCACGCTCGAGGGCCAGGCGCCGCTACGATACTCGCGCATGAAGGAGACGATGTCCTCGGCCTTGCGGCCGGCGATGTGCGGGATTACCGAGTCCGCGACCTTCTTCGGGGCGTGACAGCCGGTGCAGGAGCTGGCGCCCGGCGGCGCATCGGCCGCCGTTGCCGGGCCGGCCAGCAGGATCATGCTGGCGAGGCCCGGCAGCAGCGCGCGATGCATCAGGCGCCCTTCTTCAGATCGTTGTTCGCCAGCGGCAAGTTGCGCACCCGCTTGCCCGTCGCCTTGGCGATCGCATTCAGCACGGCGGGCGCCGCGACGGCGATGGTCGGTTCGCCGACACCGCCCCAGAAATCGTGGGTCGGCACCAGGACCGTCTCGACGTCGGGCATCTCGTCGAT
Organism: uncultured Reyranella sp.; assembly: GCF_945957355.1. Taxonomy (GTDB): domain Bacteria; phylum Pseudomonadota; class Alphaproteobacteria; order Reyranellales; family Reyranellaceae; genus Reyranella. Next base: position 341,424 of record NZ_CAMFKM010000001.1, read on the forward strand.
GCGCATCACGTTGTAGCTGTCGAAATTGGTCTGCTCGACTGCACCGTCCTTGACGGTGATCTCGCCGTACAGTGCCGCCGACAGGCCGTAGACGAACGAGCCCGCGACCTGGCGCTCGATCTGCGCCGGATTGACCGCATGCCCCGGATTAGTGGCTGCGGTGATCTTGTGGATCCTGAGCTGCCCGTCGGGGCTCACGGAGACCTCGGCGACGCCGGCGACGTAGCTGCCATAGCCCATGACCTGCGAGATGCCATGGAAGCGGCCCGCGGGCAGCGGTTTGCCGTAGCCTGCCTTGTCGCAGGCGGCCTTCAGCACCGCGGCCCACTTGGGCTTGAGGTACTTCAGGCGATAGGCCAGCGGATCCTGACCGGCTGCCGCCGCCAGCTCGTCCATGAAGCATTCCATATAGACGGCGTTCTGGTTCACGTTCACACCGCGCCAGAAGCCCGCCGGGATGTGCGGGTTGCGCATAGCATGATCGATCATCAGATTGGGGATGTCGTAGCCATACGCCGCCTCGACGCCTGACTGCATGAGGCCCTGGAATGTGGCGGGATCCATGCCGTTCACCAGGTTCTGCGGCAGCAGCGAAGCCAGGATCGACTGGCCCGAGATGCGCACGCGCAGCCCGACCAGGTTGCCCTGGGCGTCGAGACCGGCGGTCAGCTTGGCCATCGTCGTGGGATGGTACTGGCAGTGCGTCATGTCCTCTTCGCGCGACCAGATGAGCTTGATCGGCGTGCCGGGCATCTCCTTGGCAGCCAGCACGGCCTGGCGCACATAGTCTGAGCGGCCGCGCCGTCCGAATCCGCCGCCCAGCATCAGCTTGTAGACCTCGCACCGGGCGATCGGCAGGCCAGCCGCTTCCGACGCGGCGGCCAGGGCCGCCTCGCCGTTTTGCGTGCCGCACCAGACCTCACACTTGTCGGCCGTGTAACGCGCCGTGGCGTTCATCGGCTCCATGGTGACGTGATGCTGATAGGGGAAGCTATAGACGGCCTCGACCTTCTTGGCCGCGCCCTCGATCGCCTTCTGGGCGTCGCCCGCCTTGTTGCCGACGAAGGCTTCCTTGGCGTCGAGGCCCTCCTTCAGCGTGGCGTTGATCGTCTCGGTCGAGACCTTGCCCAGGTCACCGACGTCCCAGTTGGTCGTGACGGCGTCGAGCGCCGTCTTCGCCTGCCAGTAGGTGTCGGCCACGACCACGACAGCGTTGCCGTCGATCGCGAAGATCTTCTTCACGCCCGGCATCTTCTCGGCCTTGGTGGCGTCGAAGTCCTTGAGCTTGCCGCCGATCACGGGGCAGGCGCGGACGGTCGCATTCAGCATTCCAGGCATGGTGTAATCCATGCCGTAGATCTGCTTGCCCGTGACCTTGTCGACAGTGTCCAGCCGCTTGAGCGGCTTGCCGGCGATCTTCCAGTCCTTCGGGTCCTTGAGCTTCACGTCCTTGGGCGGCTCGAGCAGGGCCGCCGCCGCGGCAACTGCGCCGTACGTCACGGTCTTGCCCGAAGCCTTGTGCGTGATCTTGCTGTCGGCGGCGCTGCATTCGGCGGCTGGCACGTTCCACTGCTTCGCCGCGGCGGCGATCAGCATCTCGCGCGCGATGGCGCCGCCCTCTCGGACATACTGCTGGCTCTCGCGGATGCCGCGGCTGCCGCCGGTCGAGAAGTTCTTCCAGACACGGTTGCGCTTCAGGTTCTCGCCGGGCGTCGGATATTCCCAGGAGACCTTGTTCCAGTCGCAGTCCAGTTCCTCCGCCACGAGCTGGCAGAGGCCGGTAAGCGTACCCTGTCCCATCTCGGAACGGGCAATCCGGATCACCACCTTGTCGTCGGGATGGATGACCACCCAGGCGTTCAGTTCCTTGACGGTCTGGGCCTGCGCCACGTTCTCGTCGAAGGGCAGATGGAAGCCGAGCGAGAAGCCGCCGGCGACGGCAGCGCCGCTGACCAGGAAGCCGCGACGGCCGAGCGAAGTCTGGATCGTCATGGTGCGTCCCTCCCCTAGGCCTTGGCCGCGGCGTGGATGGCGGCGCGGACCTGCTGGTAGGTGCCGCAGCGGCAGATGTTGGTCATCGCCTCGTCGATGTCGGCGTCGGTCGGGTTTGGCTTGGCAGCCAGCAGCGCCGTCGCCGCCATCACCATGCCGCTCTGGCAGTAGCCGCACTGGGGCACGTCGAGCTCGACCCAGGCTTTCTGGATCTTGTTCAGCACGCCATTGTCCGCGACCGCTTCGATGGTGACGACCTTCTGCGTGCCGACCGCATTCACCGGAATGCTGCACGAACGCACGGGCGCGCCGTCGACATGGACCGTGCAGGAACCGCATTGCGCGATGCCGCAGCCATACTTGGTGCCGGTGAGGCCCAGTTGTTCACGCAGCACCCATAGGAGCGGCGTATCCGGATCAGCAGTGTATTCGACCGCCTTGCCGTTGACGTTGAGGACCGCCATCCCAGTCTCCTATTGTTCAGAAAATATGGAAATAGCGTAGCCCAGCGCGCCGCCGCCGCCTAAGCAACCGTACCGCTTTCACGGAGGTTTGATGGCCTTCAGCCGACGCTGGCTTCGAACACGCGGCGGAAGTTGCCGCCGAGCAGTTTTGCCGTTTCTTCGGCGTTGAATCTGGTGCGCAGGGCGGCTGCCAATTGTGGCAAGTCGGCATAGCTCGGTATGGCACTGGCTCCGACGAGGCCCAGCTGGTCGGTTCCGAGCCCGACGTGATCGATACCGACGACATCGACCATCCTCGCGAAACCGTCGGTCGCATAGCTGACGATGTTCGGGAAATAGGCCGTGACAGGCCAGATACCGATGACACCTCCGGTTGCGGCAATGGCCTTCGCATGATCGGGCAGGATGCGCCGCGTCCAGGAAGCCGGCCGCGTGATGAGCGACGTGTGCGAGAGGACGAGCGGTCGTGTCGTCACGGCAGCGGCCTTCTTCACGAGCTCGAACGTGCCGTGGGCTACATCGACCACGATGCCCAGCGCATTGCAACGGCGTATCACCTCGGCGCCAAAGGCCGTGAGTCCTTCGTGCACGCTTGGCTCGGTCTGGATGTCGCCCAGTTCGTTGGGCCGGTAGTGCGTAAGCTGCAGATGGCGCAACGCCCAGCGCTGATAGGCCTCGTCGAGGCGCTCGATCCTTCCTTCAAGGAAGTCGGCACCTTCCGACGCGACGATGACCGAGGGCCGGCTCGCGCGCGCCGCCCGTAGCTCCGCCGCGGTCCTCACGATCGGCAGGCCTTGCTCGCGCGCCAGTACGTGCAGCGCCGGGAACGAGCGTTGGCTGAACGAATAGAGCTCACCCGGACGCGGATCGCGACCGGGCCGCAACCGGCCATCGGTGAGCTTGATGATCGGGGAATCGGAGACGACCGCCAGCGAAACGACGGACATGCCACCCTGACGCATCGGCTCGGCCACCGGCGAGTACGAGCCGCGACCGAAGCTCATCTGGATCAGGTTGCCGGCATGGCTGTGCAGGTCGACAGCCATGCCGTCCGTTGCCTGTGCCATCGCGGGCACTGGAAGGCAGAACAGCGGGCTCGCGGCCAGCAAGGCCCGGCGCGTGACTCCCGCCACCATCTCGGCGTCATGCAATCGATATCGCCAGCCGTCGGCGTCGAACGACACCTGCCAAGTGCCGCCCAGCCGCAGGGCTCCGCTCGCAATCTTCATCGGCCGTCGCGCGAACACCTCGACAACCGCCAGCGGATTGTTGGGCACGCAGCCCTCGCAGCAGCCGGGCTCGGCCATCAAGAGGAAGCGATCCTGTCCGCCCCATGAGTTCGCCCCGAGGGCGAAACCCGTGATCTCGACACGCTTGCCGTCCGCCTTGTCGGCGCGCTGTTTCCCGAGGTCGGTCCAGGACACGCGCATCGGACTCTCTCTAGAGTTTGGGAGGCGGATAGTACGGGCGATCGCCCAATGCCTGGACGCGCTTCCAGAAGTCGGGACCCGACGCCTTGCCTACCTCATCTAGATCGGCTGCCTGGCGCCACAGGCTCCACGACTCCGGATGCAGACGGCTCGCTTCCGCCAGCTGCAGGTCGCCTTCGGCTTCGCGGCCGTTGGCGCGCAGCCAAAGCCCGAGTCGAAAGCGTGCCCGCGCCTCGGCGATTTCTGGCGTGACCTTGGGCAGGCTCGCGCGCGCCACATCGGCCGGCAAGGCATGGGCACCGGTCGCCACCCAAGCACGCACCGCGTCGAGATAGGCCTGTCGCGCCGTCAGCCGCTCGGCCTGATCCTCCGCTGACATGGTGCGCGTCGCCAGATCCATGCGCCGGAAATGATCGGTCGATCCGGCGGTCTCGGGCGGGCGCGCGATCCGGCCCTGCTCGTCGATCCAGATCGCCTGAGGCACGTTCACGAGATTGTAGAGATCCTCGAGGCGATGGTCGGTGTCGATCAGCTGCCAGTAGGACGCCTTGGCCTGCTCGATCCACGGGCGCGCATGCTCGGCGCCGCGGCTCTCCTGCGCTACGGCCACGACCATGAACCCCTTGTCCTTCAGTTCTTCGTAGAGGGCCTGCCACACGGGCAAGTCAAAGCGGCAGCCTCACCAACTGGCCCATGTGGCGAGGAAGACCTTCCGGCCGCGCAGCTGGGAGAGCGAGCGCGGCACGCCGTCGAGATCCGGCAGGGTGAAGTCCGGCGCCTCCAGGCCACCGAGCGCGGCGTTGCGCTCCTCGGCCGGCGCTCCGAGCGCCCATACGTCGCGCGCCTCGCTTGCGATCACGGGACCGCCCAGCTTCTTCCAGAAGGCTTCGAGGTCCACCTCGTTGGGCGCAAGCGCGGAAGCAGGCAACGGCACGCAGAGATCGTCGCGGCACATCCCTTCCGGCTTCAGCATCCAGCCGGTGACGCGCTCGGCATCGACGGGACTGATCCAGAGGCCGTCATGCGCCGCGACGTCGTGTTCGCCCGTGGGCGTCAGGATCTTCGTCATCGCGGCCTCCCTTCCCGGCTCACTTCGGCGTCGAGATCGTCACTTCCTTCGAAGTAATGAACTCCAGCAGCACCGGCACGCCCTTCTGGGTCTGCTCGATGCCGCGCTTGATCGCCGGGATGATATCCTCCGGCCTGGTGATGCGCTCGCCGTAGCCGCCGAAGGCGCGCGCCATGGCGGCGTAGTCGCCCGAGATGTCGGTTGAACGATACTTCTCGGTCGAGACCTTCATGATGTGCAATTCGATCGCCATCGAGAAGTTGTTGAGCAGGATCGACATGATCGGAATGCGCTCGCGCACCGCCGTCTCGAAGTCCATGCCGGTGAAGCCGATGGCAGCATCACCCCAGACGTTGATGCAGAGCTTTTCGGGACAGGCGAGCTTGGCGCCCATGGCGAGGCCGAGCCCGTAGCCGAGCTGCGTGGTCTTGCCCCAACCGATGTAGGTGTGCGGCGCCGTCGTCTTCCAGAAAGGCGAGAGCTGGTCGCGCGGGCTGCCGGCATCGTGGGTGATGATCGTGTTGGCTTTGTCGACCGTGTGCTGGAGATCCCAGAGCACGCGGTAGGGATTGAGCGGCGCCTCGTTGTTGGTGAGCTTGGGCATCCACTCGTTGAGCCACTCGTCGGCGATCGGCTTGATCTCCGCGACGACCGGCGCGGCATCGCGCTTCTTGCCCCCGACCAGCTTGCTGCACTCGTCGATCATCGCGCGCAGCGCAAGTTTGGCGTCGCCGATCAGGCCGTACTGGCAGCGCACGTCCTTGTTGAGATGGTTGGGATCGAGCGTGGTGTGGATCACCGTCTTGCCCTTCGGCATCGAGATGCCGAAGTTCGTCTCGGTGAAGGAGCAGCCGATGCCGAACAGCACGTCGCACTTGTCGAGGAAGTGGCGGACCTGCCGGGGATAGGCGCGGCCGCCGGAACCCAGCGACAGCGGATGGGTCTCGTCGAAGCTGCTCTTGCCCTGGAGCGACGTGCAGACCGGGATCGCCAGCAGCTCGGCCAGCTCCTTCAGCTCGTCATAGGCCTCGGCCCAGTGCACGCCGTGACCGGCATAGATCACCGGGCGCTTGGCCTCGACCAGCACCTTGGCGGCTTCCTTCACGGCCGCCGGATCGGGACCGTAACGCGTCGGTTTGATCGGCTCGTAGGTCAGCGGATCGGGCGCGTCCTCGCCGTTGGCTTCCGCCGGGAACTCGATGATGACCGGCGAGCCGCGGCCGTTGCGCAGCAGGCTGAAGGCCCGACGCATGATGTTCTCGATATCCTGGCCCGAGGTGATCGGCTCGGCATGCTTGGCAACATGTGCCATGGTGATGGTCGAGTTGAAGTTCGGCGGCACGTGCGCGATGCGGCGTGGATATCCCGCCGGAATGACCAGCAGTGGCACCGATTCGCCGTAGGCCTGGGCCACGCCGCCATAGGCGTTCTCCGAGCCCGGGCCGCTCTGCATGCAGAACACGCCCATCTTGCGGCCCTTGGTCATGCGCGACATGGCGTCAGCCATGTGCAGGCCGATGCGCTCCTGGCGCACGATGATCGGGCGGATGTCGATCGCGGCGCAGTGCTCGATCAGATGATTGACGGGATAGGCGAAGAGATACTCGACCCCCTCGCGCTTCAGGATTTCGGCGACGGCCGGGCCGGTCTTCATCTTCGTTTCTCCCTTGTTGCCGGAGGCGCGCCACTCGAGTGGCGCGTCCCCAGCGCTCGTTTATTTGTTCAGTTCCTTCATCGCGCTGTCGAGGCCGCCCAGGGTGAGCGGGAACATGCGATTGCTGGTCAGCTGCTGCAGGAGCTGGATCGACGGCGTGTAGCTCCAGTGACGTTCCGGCACCGGGTTCAGCCACGCCATGCTGCGATAGGTGTCGGACACGCGCTGGATCCAGACCTGGCCGGCCTCTTCGTTCCAGTGCTCCACCGAGCCGCCGGGATAGGCGATCTCGTAGGGGCTCATCGAGGCGTCGCCGACGAACAGCACCTTGTAGTCCGGCGGATAGGTATGGAGCATCTGCTGCGTCGAGAAGGTGTCGACGTGGCGGCGGCGATTGTCCTTCCACAGCTTCTCGTAGAGGCAGTTGTGGAAGTAGAAGAATTCGAGGTGCTTGAACTCCGAGCGTGCCGCCGAGAACAGCTCCTCGCAGACGCGGATGTGTGCGTCCATCGAGCCGCCGATGTCGAACAGGATCAGCAGCTTCACCTTGTTGCGCCGCTCCGGCACCATCTTGATGTCGAGGTAGCCCGCGTTGCGCGCCGTCGAGCGGATCGTGTCGGGCATGTCGAGCTCGACCTCGGCGCCCTCGCGCGCGAACTTGCGCAGGCGGCGCAGCGCGATCTTGATGTTGCGCGTGCCGATCTCGACCGTGTCATCGAGGTTCTTGTACTCGCGCTTGTCCCACACCTTCACGGCGCGGCCCTCGCGGCCCTTGTCCTGACCGATGCGCACGCCCTCGGGATTGAAGCCATAGGCACCGAACGGCGAGGTGCCGGCGGTGCCGATCCACTTGCTGCCGCCCTGGTGGCGCTTCTGCTGCTCCTCGAGACGCTTCTTCAGCGTCTCCATGAGCTTCTCCCAGCCGCCCATCGACTCGATCTGCTTTTTCTCCTCCTCGGTGAGAAGCTTCTCGGCCAGCTTGCGCAGCCATTCCTCCGGGATCTCCGCGGCGACGCCTTCGGCCGGCAGCGCCTCGAGCCCCTTGAACACGGCGCCGAACACGCGGTCGAACTTGTCGAGGTTGCGCTCGTCCTTCACCAGCGCGGCGCGCGACAGATAGTAGAAGTCGTCGACGCTGTAGTCGGCCACTCCCTTGTCCATCGCCTCCATCAGGGCGAGATATTCCTTGATGGAGACCGGCAGCTTGGCGTTGCGCAATTCGAGGAAGAAATTCACGAACATCGCGTTCTCCTCTCCGCAGTGGTTACTGGCGCTGCTCCCGGCGCGCCATGAAGGCCAGACGCTCGAACAGGTGCACATCCTGCTCGTTCTTCAGCAGCGCGCCGTGCAGCGGCGGGATCAGCTGCTTGGAGTCCTTCGAGCGCAGCGACTCCGGCGACATGTCCTCGACCATCAGCAGCTTCAGCCAGTCGAGCAGCTCGGAGGTCGACGGCTTCTTCTTCAGGCCCGGTACTTCGCGGATGTCGTAGAACACGTTCAGCGCCTCGCGCAGCAGGTTGCGTTGCAGGTCGGGGAAGTGCACGTCGACGATCTGCGTCATCGTCTCGCGATCGGGGAAGCGGATGTAGTGGAAGAAGCAGCGGCGCAGGAAGGCGTCCGGCAGTTCCTTCTCGTTGTTCGAGGTGATCATCACGATCGGGCGCTGCTCGGCCTTGATCGTCTGCTGCGTCTCGTAGACGTAGAACTGCATGCGATCGAGCTCGAGCAGCAGGTCGTTCGGGAACTCGATGTCGGCCTTGTCGATCTCGTCGATCAGCAGGATGGGCCGCTTCTCGGCGGTAAAGGCCTCCCACATCTTGCCGCGCTTGATGTAGTTGCCGATGTCCTTCACGCGCTCGTCGCCGAGCTGGCTGTCGCGCAGGCGCGAGACCGCGTCGTACTCGTAGAGGCCCTGCTGCGCCTTGGTGGTCGACTTGATGTGCCACTCGATGATCGGGGCGTTGAGCGCCTTGGCGACCTCATGCGCGAGGACCGTCTTGCCGGTGCCGGGCTCGCCCTTGATCAGCAGCGGACGCTGCAGCGCGATGGACGCATTCACCGCCACGCGCAGGTCGTCGCTGGCAACATAGGAGTCGGTACCGGTAAATTTCATGGTGCAAAATCCAAATTTCACTGTGGTTAGTGTCACCCTAGAGGGGTGATTTCGGGCCAGCAAGGCCACGCGAGCAGGTCACCCGCCCGCGCGGACGATGAAATAGACCAGAGCGGAACAGGCTAGCAGGACAGAGACCGCAAGGCGGCTCGACGCGAAGCTGAGCCGCGGTGCGGGCGCTCCCGGCTCGACCGCCTGGTCGAGCCGCTTGCGGCCGGTGATCATGGCGCCGACCAGATTGTGCCTCTTCCAGACGAGATAGAGCGCGACGGCTGCGACGTGGATCGCCACCAGAAGGAGCAGCACGTTGATCCACCAGGAATGGAAATCCGTGGCCCGCTCGACCCACTTGTCGGCGACCTTGAGCGCAAGCGGCCCGTTGACCATGCCAGTGTCGGTGTCGGCGCTGAAGAGGCCGGTCACGACCTGGGCCAGGACGGCGAAGATGAGGACGAGGACCATCGCGCCGCCCACCGGATTGTGTCCGACGTCGTGCGGGCCCTCTTTTCGGAACAGATGCGCGACGTGCGCGAACGCCGCCTTGGGGCCCTTGAGGAAGCTCGAAAAGCGCGCGGTGGTGCTGCCGACGAACCCCCAGGCGATGCGGAAGAGCAGCAAGGTCAGGATGGCGTAGCCCGACCAAAAATGGAGCTGCATCCAGTCGCCGCCGGCCCGGCCGCTGAAATAGGACGTCGCCATGAGGAGTACGAGCAACCAGTGGAACAGCCGGACGGGCACGTCCCAGACGAGGATCTTGTCGCTCTTGCCGGCCATCGGTCATCATCTCCCTGCGGGGCAACAGAATAGTCGAGTCGCCATGGCTCTAGGCAAGGACTACGCCCAAGACACTACACGCAGTCGTGATGGATCATGGCCGACGCACCCGTTCGCTTTCCGCGCCAACCTCTGCAACATAGAAGTCGTCGGCGAGGCATAAATTGTTGGCCGACCGTGGAATTCAAAGGGGATGAGCCTATGAGGAAGACTTTGGTGGTGGCATTGATCGGCGCCCTGGCGGCCGGTGCGATGGTGGGCGGCGCGACGATCGCGATGGCCCAGGGCGACGTGATCGCCCAGCGCAAGGACAATCGCAAGCAGACCGCCGCCGCGATGCGCGCCATCAAGGCGATCGTCGACGCCAAGGGTCCGACCGCCGCCGCCGTCGAGCAGGCCGCCAAGCTCAAGACCCTGGAAGCAGCCTTCGTGAAGATGTTCCCGGCCGGGTCCGACAAGGGCGAGACCCGCGCCCTGCCGGCGATCTGGACCGACTGGGCCGGCTTCGAAGCCGCCAGCAAGGCGGCCGACGCGGCCTATGACAAGCTCGCGACGGCCGCCGGCTCGGGCAATGCCGACGCACTGGCAGCAGCTTTTGCCGATACCGGCAAGGCCTGCGGTGCCTGCCACCAGAAGTTCCAGGCGAAGGCCAACTAGGCCTATCCGTCCGATCCGACACGAAAAGGAGGCGGTCTCTCGCCTCCTTTTCATTGTTTCAGGCAGCCGCCGGCGAAAGGCCCGGACCTGAAAGCGCCCGCTGGACGATCGCCTCGGCGTTGAATCGCCAGGCTCGCGATGCATGCATGGGCGACAGGCGCTGCCGCTCGCGCATGTTCATCCAGCTGTCGAGGCCAAATGTGCGATCGAGCGAATCGAGCGCGTGATCACGCGACGCGGGGTCCAATGTGTCGAGTTCGGGGGCGAACCATACGGCGATCCGCTCACGCAGGAGCCGACGGAGATGGGAGACGCCAGTGCTGACGGCCGGCGCGACCAGACGGACCCGCTGCGCGAAGTGCCATACCGGCAGCCATTCCTCGAAGAGTTGCGCCCGATCCGAAACCAGAAGCGCAATTCGGCTGGCGAGCGGCGCCGCGCTGTCGACCTGACGGTCGGGCCTGAAGGCCCGGCTGACGGCGAGATCGAAGGCTGCAGCATAGAGGTCGGAAAGACGGATGAAATGCTGGAAGAGCGTCCGGCTCGAATGACCGGCGATGGTCGCAATGGCGCCTGACGTCGGCTCGACATCGCCGGCCTGGATCAGGTCCAGCGTCGCCTGGATCAGGGATTGTCGAATTCGCTGGCCTTGCACGATGCGTACGTCCCGTGAGCGCGACACATCAACCGCGAATCCGACGATCTTCATTGGAAACCAATCGAAAGAGTTTGCTTTAGCAATGAACTCTAGCACCCCTCGAAATCCACGTAACTTGCAATTATGCATATCACTATAGATTGAACCCTACAGATTCTCTGCATTTCTTGACTTTAGATAGGCATTTTTGGGTGATCTGACATTGCATGAGCTCGGCAATTACCAATGCCCCCGAAGGGCAGGCTGACCATCTTGCGTTCATTATGGATGAGTAGCTTCAGCGCCCGGAAATACGAAAGGCCGGTCGCTTGGGGAACGACCGGCCTTCCTTATAAGCCCGCCTGGGTGTGGGGTAATCGAAGCCTTGGGGTGTGTGGGAAGGGGCTTCGATTGAGCGGCTTGGGAGGCCGCCGGCGGGCTGTCTGCATTACTTGAAGGGCAATGTAACACGGGTTTGACACCCGGTTAGTTGCAATATTGCATATCTCCTTTGGAGGCCCCCGTCAAAAGGCCAATAATTCCGGAACATTTCCAGTTTCAGATAATCAAAAAAGGAGCGCAGGAAACGCGCAGATAGTTCCTCGCGCCTCCAAATCCTGATGTATCTCAACCCGTTACTAGCCCCAGCCGTGAGAAAGACACGCCCATACACCTCGGGTTCGCTGCAATTATCCGGCCTTTTGCGACGCTTCTTCGATTTCGCAAAGAACCGGCCTGAGGTGTTCGAGGAAGCGCTCGGGATCCTCACTCATCGGAAAGTGTCCCAGTCCCGGCATGATCGTGCACCTCGCCCCCGGCACCAAGGCGGCAACCTCCTCCGTCTCAGCCGGCGAGCAGGAGTAGTCGTATTCGCCGGTCAGCAGGAACAGCGGGCAACGGCTGACATCGATCGAAGTGATGCGCTGGCGAAGATCGCCATCGACCTTGTAGAAATGGAGGTCACCCTTGAAGACGCCGGGGCCGCCTTGCATGTAGTGCCAGAGAGTCTCCCAGCGATGGACGCCCGGCGCGTCTGGCCCGACGAGCCCGGAAACGATGCCGGCGCACACTTCGCCCCCGTGGACATCGGCATGATGCAGCCAGTCGGTGTCGTAATAGGGCGCAACATGGGCCGACGCCTGCAACCCGATCAGCGCGCGGAAACGAGCGGCATGGGTAGCGGCGAGGTTGAGGACGACGCGGCCGCCGATCGAACAGCCCATCAACACCGGCTGCTGCAACGCCAGCGCGTCGGCGAAGGCCACGACGAACGCGGTGTAGAAATCCCGCGTCAGCCGGTATTCCTCGCGCTCGAACCCTTGTGGCGGCGAGGATTTGCCGTGCCAGGGCATGTCGAAGGCGATGACGCGAAAGCGCCTGGTTACCTCGGCATCATTGAGTACACCGCGATACTGCCGGCCATCGGCGCCGGCCGTGTGCAGACAGAGCAGCGGGATGCCCTCGCCGGCCTCCTCGAAGTAGACGCGATAGCGCCGGCCGTCGAAATCGAGCGACAGGTAGCGGCCGACGATCGGCTCCAACCCCGCGGTCATCGTGCGGCTCCCTTCGGCCGGGCCACTCCACGCGGCGCCTCGAGCACGCCCTTGATGTAGAGCAGGTTTGCCATGAGCGGCTGGAGGTCCCCTTCGAACTTCAGGAGCCCGCGGCGGACCAGGGCAAGCAGGTCATGGTCGCCTGGCGCTGGCCGTGGCTGCCAGAAGCGCCGCCAGCTCGCCTCGTCGGCCCGCAGGGCGAAGCGCCAGGACGGCATGACGAAGGGCCCTTCCTCGACCTTTTCGATCCGGCCCCGTAGCACATGCACCAGCCATGACCGCGGCCGGGCCTCCACCAGGAAAGTGCCGCTGAGATGCCGGCCGCGCCGCACCAGGGCCGCGTCGCCATTCACCAGGCCCGCAAGTTGTTCGAGCATGAGTTCCTCCCTCGTTCGCAAGGCCTTCCGGGTTTCGTGTTTCGGCCTCAATTCCATGCTAGACGAAGCGTCGTCCCGCCAATACCCGCCGTGCTTCCCGGAGGCTTCTTCCGTGCATCTCGTTCGTTTCGTCCGCGCCGCCCTGCCTCTCGCCGGCGCCGCCCTGTTGCTCGCCGCCCAGCCCGCCGCCGCGGACATGGAGGAAGCGGTCAAGGCGCTGCAGGCAGGCGATCCCGTGACGGCCGAGAAGGAGCTGCAGCTCCTCGCCAAGGAGCGCGACCCGCGCGCCCAGTTCCTGTTGGGCCTCTACGTCTACGGAAACGCCGAATCGAAGCTGTTCGACATCAACAAGGCGACGCCGCTTCTGCTCGACGCTTCCGAACGCGGCTATCTGCCGGCGATGATTCCGCTGGCCGGCGCCTACGCCGAGGGCAAGGGCGTGCCGAAGAGCCTCTTCGAAGCCTACAAGTGGTGTGCGATCGCTGAGCACTGGAACGTCCCGAACGCCAACCTGGCGCTCGAGCAGGCGGCCCGCGAACTGCCGGCCGCCGAAGCCGAGAAGGCCAAGGCAGCCGCGCTCGCCTATACGTTCAAGACGAAATGACCGCGGCGCGATCGGCGCTCGCCGCGGCCCTGATCGCCGCCAGCGCCGTCGCGCAGGCCCAGCAGCCATCCGATGCCTCCGACGTCGCGCCACCGCTGCGGGCCGCCGTCGTCGCCTACCGCCAGGGCGATACCGCCACCGCCGAGCGGGCGCTGCGCGCCCTCGGCTCGCCCAGCGCCGATGCCGATGCCTGGCTGGGCGCCGTGCTGATGGACCGCGGCGCCAAGGCCGAGGGCCTGAAGCTGATCCAGCGCGCCGCCGACGCGGGCTCGGCCGAAGGCCAGCATCGATTGGCGCTCGTTTTCATCAACGGCGACGCCGGAATCCCGCGCAATCCGGCCCGTGCCATAGAACTCTTCGAGAAGGCCGCCGCGCAGGGCCACCGCCGGGCCCAGCTCAATCTCGGTACGCTCTACTTCCGCGGCCAGGGCATCCAACGCGACCTGGTCCAGGCTCGCGCCTGGCTGGAGCAGGCGGCCGCCGACGGCGACGTTTATGCGACCTATGCGCTGGGACGGGCCATGTCGGAAAGCGCGCCACCGGCATCGGCCGACCCGACGCGCGCGGCCGACCTCTTCCGCCGGGCTGCCGAGAAGGGCCACATGCTCGCGGCCCTGCGTTACGGCATGGCACTGGCCGAGGGATCGGGCGTCAAGCAGGACCTCCCCGCCGCGCAGCGCTGGCTGGTCCTGGCGCAGCAGAACGGCGTGCCTGAAGCGGCACTGGCACTGGGCGACATGGCGGTCCGCACACCAGCCACGCGCGACAAGGCGGCCAACCAGAAGATCCTGCAATCGGCGATCGCCTGGTACCAGGCCGCGGCCAATGCCGGCGTGCCGTCGGGTCAGTTCAAGCTGGCCAATGCCTATCTCGCCGGCTCGGGCGTGCCGCGCGATCCGGTGCAGGCCCAACTTTGGTACTCGCGGGCGGCCCAGCAGGGATTGACCGAAGCGCAGCAGGCGCTGGGCGTCATGCTGCTGACCGGCACTGCCGGAGCAACCGATCCGGTCGAAGCCTTCAAGTGGCTGTACCTCGCCGAACGCGGCGGGCATCCGGAAGCCCGCGCCGTCCGCGAGAAGGCGGGCGACAAGGTGGCCGATCGCGACCGCAAGCGCGGCGAGGCCCTGGCCCAGGCGTTCAAGCCGACCTATGAGTTGCCACGCGACGAGGGGCCGCCGCGCCTCGTGCCGGTGCGGCGCTGACGTGGGCAGCGGTGGATACGCCCCAGAGCGCCGCGCGCCAGACGCGCCCTGACATCACTCTGGCGGTTTGCCGCGGCGCGTGCCGCCTGATGCGACAGTCTGGCCGCTCCGTCCTGCGCGAACTGCCACTACCCGACGGCCGGCGCGCCGACATCATGGCGATCGCCGGCAGCGGCGAGCTCACGATCGTCGAGGTGAAATCGTCGATCGAGGATTGGCGGGTCGACCAGAAATGGCCCGACTATCTTGCCTGGTGCGACCTGCTCTACTTCGCCGTGCCGGTCGATTTCCCGCAGTCGCTGATTGCCGAGGAAGTCGGTCTGATCGTCGCCGACGCCTACGGGGCAGAGATCCTGCGCCATCCGCCGCGCCGGCCCGTGGCGGCGGTGCGACGCAAGGCACTGCTCGTCGACTGCGCGCGTCTCGCCTCGGAGCGCCTGGCGCGCCTCGAAGATCCCGAGTTCATCGACTTCGTCTGAGCCTCAGCCGGGCATGGGGCGCGCCGCCCCACGACTGGCCTCGGCCATGCGGATGCGGGCATAGGCCATGACCTCGGTCGGCGGTCCGATTCGCTCGACCCTGCCGTCCATCACCAGCGCCACGCGATCGGCAATTGCCAGCGGGGCCAGCCGATGGGTGATCATGATGACGGTCCGCCCCCGCGTGTTGGCCTTGAGCTGGCGCAGGAGCTGCTCCTCGGTGGCGGGATCCAGCGCGCTGGTCGCCTCGTCGAGGATCAGGATGCGCGGATTGCGGATCAGCGCGCGGGCGATGCAGAGGAGCTGGCGCTGGCCCGTCGACAGGCCCTGCCCTCGCTCACCGAGCACCGTGTTGTAGCCCTGCGGCAGGCGCTGGATGAAATCGTGCGCGCCGACGAACTTCGCGACGGCAGCCACCCGGGCCGGATCCTTGTCGATGACGCCCATCGCGATGTTCTCACGGACCGAGCCGGTGAAGAGCTGGACGTCCTGCGGCACGGCGCCGATCTGCGCCCGGAGCTGGGCGGGCGAGATGTGGGCGATGTCCGTGCCATCGACCAGGACACGGCCATCGCTCGGGCTCACGAGGCCCTGCACCAGGTTGGCGATGGTGGTCTTGCCCGACCCGGAAGGCCCCACGATGCCGATGATCTCTCCCGCCCCGATCGAAAGATCGGCCTCGCGCAGGATCGGCGGACCGCGATCCTGGACACGGCAGGTGACGCGATCGAGAGCAATCTCGCCGGACAAGGCCGGCATCGGCGCGAATTCACCCGGCGACGCCTCGGGCGCTTCCCGCATCAGCTCGTCGATGCGCTTGAAGGCGGCACTCACCGCCTGGAGCTGGTGCCACGCGCCCGCTAGCTGGCGCATCGGCAGCAGCGCCCGTGCGGCCAGCATGTTGGCGGCGATCAGGGCGCCGATCGTCAGGCGGTGATCGGCGATCTCGGCCACGCCGATCATCACGATGACGAGCGAGGCCATGAGCTGCAGCGTGCCCGAGGCGCTCGCGGCGATGTTGACGAGGTTGTTGGCGCGCTGACTGGTGCGGGCCGACTGCTCGACCCGCACCTGCCATCGCTTCTCGACCTCGGCCTCTAGCCCGAGCGCCTTGATCGTGGCGGCATTGGCCACGGTCTCGGTGAGCGTCGAACTCTTGGCGGCAAGCGCCTGGAAGTTCTCGTCCGCCAGCCGCCGCTGCACGCGATGACCGGCGAGCGACACGCCGATCAGTACCGGGATGGCGAGAGCCGTGACCACGCCGAGGGTCATGCTGATCGTGAAGGTAGCGGCCAGGAAGAGCACGACGAACAGCAGGTCGATCGCCAGCACCGGCATCTGGCCGGTGAAGAAGCCGCGCAGCACGTCGAGCTGGCGCAGCCGTTCGGCGATGACGCCCGACGGCGTGCGCTCGAAATGCCGGTAGGGCAAGGCCATCAGGTGATGCAGCACCTCGGCGCTCATCAGCACGTCGAGGCGCGCGCCGGTCCTGGCCGACAGCCAGCCGCGCGCGACACGCAGGCCGAAATCGGCGGCATAGGCGACGAACATCCCCGCACACAGCGCCATCATCATCGACGGGAGGCCATCAGGCAGATGCCGTCCGGTCACCATGTTGACGACCAGCATCATGAAAAGCGGGGTGAGAAGCCCGAGCACGTTGATGGCGAACGAAGCGGCGGCGAGCTTGAACAGGACCGGGCGCACACGCGCCCACAAGGGCGCGTACCATTGCGCCGACGGAACAGGTCCAAGCGGCGGGCGCAGCAACAGCGCCCGCGAGCCGAGTACGCCGACTTCCTTCGCCGTCGCCTGCCAGACGCGGCCCTCCATGACATCGAGCATCGTCCAGTTGTTGGCGCGGCCCGAGACGACGACATGGACACGTCCGCCGCCGGAAAGAAGGGCAAAGGGGAGCGGCAGTTCGCCGAGTGAACGGGATGCGAGATCGACCGCCTCGCTTTCGAGGCCGAGCCGAACCGCCGCGGTCAGGAAGGCAGCCTCGTCGAGGCCCGTGGCGGGAACTGTCGTGAGACGGCGGATATCGGCTTCGCTGACCGGCCTGCCCACCTGCTGGGCCAGGTAGAGCAGGGCCCTCATCAGGGAATCGACGCGGGGGCGGCCCGCTTCGTCCCATACGGACTGCTGGAAGCTTCCGTTCTCGAGAGGAGCCATATCCCGAGGGTACCAGAAACACCCCTTGTTTCAACGACCTAGGGGTATTTCCTAATGCAAAGGGCGCGCGACCCGCGTCGCGCGCCCCTGCTTTTGGATGATCGAGGGCCCTAGCGGGCGCCGAAAGCGCGCTTCAGCTCGGCCACCAGATCGGTGCGCTCCCAAGAGAATCCGCCGTCCTTCTCCGGCTTGCGGCCGAAATGACCGTAGGCCGCGGTGCGCTGATAGATCGGCTTGTTGAGCTGCAGCGAGCGGCGGATGTTGGTTGGACGCAGCGGGAACAGTTCCGACAGGACCTTCTCGAGCTTGCGCTCGTCGACCTTGCCGGTGCCCTCGGTGTTGACATAGAGCGACATCGGATCGGCGACGCCGATCGCGTAGGCGACCTGGATCAGACAGCGGTCGGCGAGACCGGCGGCCACGACGTTCTTGGCCAGGTAGCGCGCGGCGTAAGCCGCCGAACGGTCGACCTTGGTCGGGTCCTTGCCGGAGAAGGCGCCGCCGCCGTGCGGCGCATAGCCGCCGTAGGTGTCGACGATGATCTTGCGGCCGGTCAGGCCGCAGTCGCCGTCGGGGCCGCCGACGACGAAGTTTCCGGTCGGATTGACGAAGAAGTCCGAGGCCTTCTTGGGCATCCAGCCCTTGGGCAGCGACTTCTCGACGTGACCGGCGATCATCTCGCGGATCATGGCGGAGTTGTACTTCTTGCCCTTCGCCGTCGTCTCGCGATGCTGCGTGGAGACCACCACCTTGGTGGCGCCGACGGCCTTGCCGTCGACGTAACGCACCGTCACCTGGCTCTTGGCGTCGGGCTGCAGGTCGCCGAGTTCACCCGAGCGACGGGCCTTGCTCAGCACTTCGAGGATCTTGTGCGAGAAGAAGATCGGGGCGGGCATGAACGAGCCCTTCTCGTATTCCTCGCTGTCGCGGCAGGCGAAGCCGAACATCAGGCCCTGGTCGCCTGCGCCTTCCTGCTCACCGAGATTGCCGCCCTTCTTCTTGGCATCGACGCCCATCGCGATGTCGGGCGACTGGCCGTGCAGCAGCACCTCGACGTCGGCGCCGTGGAAGGAGAAGCCGTCCTGATCGTAGCCGATGTCGCGCACGACGTTGCGCGCGATCTCGCCGATCGCCTCGCGATTGACGACGGTATTCTTGCCGTACTTCTTCATGTACGGCTCGGACGCACGGCCTTCGCCGGCAATCACGATCTTGTTGGTGGTGACGAGCGTCTCGCAGCCGAGGCGGGTGTTGGCGTGGCTGTCGTCGGCATGGCCGAGCTTGACGTCGTTGGCGATGAAAGCATCGAGGATGGCGTCGGAAATCTGGTCTGCGACCTTGTCCGGATGGCCTTCCGAAACCGACTCACTGGTGAAGATGTAATCCTTGAGCGCCAACGATCCCTCCCAAAGTGCACTGGACTCCGGGCAGGGCGGTGATGCCGCCAACGGCCGGCTTAGCCTTTATTTTCGCGGTGGCAAGTCGTCCAAATCCGTCCGCGGCGACTCCGACCACCGGAGCCGCGGTTCGCTAGAAACGCCAAAAACAGGCGAAAATCAAGAGGATCGCGTGGCGAATTCCAGCGTCCCTAGTCGCGCGCCCTGGCGCCCTTGCGGGTGCCGACGGCTTCGGCGTGGCTGGCCGCACCCACCGCCTTCACCATTTCGAAGATGCGCTTGCGGACCCTGCTCTCGCGGATCTTGTAGTAAGCGCGGACGAGTTCGAGGGTCTCCCTCTTGATCAGCGGATCCTTCTCCTGCTCGAACGGCGTGCCGGCCTCTCCGAAACCGCCCTTCTTGCCGCGTCCAGACATCGGCCGGCCCGACAGGGCGTTCGAGGGCATCTCGTCGAAGAAATAGGACACGGGTACGTCGAGGACCTTGGCGAATTCGAACAAGCGGCTCGAACCGATCCGGTTGGAGCCCCGCTCGTACTTCTGGATCTGCTGGAAGGTAAGGCCGACCGCCGTCCCAAGCTTCTCCTGGCTCATGCCGAGGAGAGTACGCCGCTGGCGCATGCGCGCTCCGACATGAACGTCAACGGGATGCGATCTCGCCATGGATCCCCTGCTCCTTACCCAGTCAACTCTCCAAAGAACGCGCATAGGACCCAATAATGGCCGAATGGCGTGCAGCGACTGCTGCCAAGACCTCGTGTGCAAAAATGCATATCTACACGCGCCGTCTGCATATTACCTAATCCCCAATTCAA
This sequence comes from uncultured Reyranella sp., assembly GCF_945957355.1. GTDB lineage: Bacteria > Pseudomonadota > Alphaproteobacteria > Reyranellales > Reyranellaceae > Reyranella. The sequence goes on from NZ_CAMFKM010000001.1 coordinate 360,815, forward strand.
CGGAATGCAAGCGACCCCTGCGCGTTAAGGCTTTGAATTGCCTGTTTTTTCAGGCCATCTGAAACGAGACATTGCAACGAGTAAGGCAACCGCAAGCATCAGGAGGCCCAGAAGGGTCACATCGCCCCAGCGGCCATAGGGCGTCGGCGCCCGCGCGGCGGGAATCCGATGGTCGATGATGCCGTCCTGTTGCATGTCGAGAGCGGCCAGCACGCGGCCATAGGCATCGATCACGGCCGAGACCCCGGTATTGGCGGCGCGGAGCATCGGCAACCCCTCCTCCACCGCCCGCACGCGCGCGCTGGCGAGGTGCTGGTAGGGGCCGCTTGAAAGGCCGAACCACGCATCGTTGGTTACGTTCAGGAGCCAGCGCGGCCGCTCCTCCGGGCCGGTGACGGCCGCCGGGAAAATCACCTCGTAGCAGATGATCGGCGAGAAGGACGGCAGGCGCGGCAGATCGAGCGTCAGGCGCGATTCCCCCACCTCGAACGAGCCGCGTCCGATGAAGCCCGAAACCGGGGCGAGTTGCTTGTGGAACGGGATGTATTCGCCCAGGGGAACGAGATGGACCTTGTCGTAGGTGGCGACGATCTCGCCCTCACCGTCGACGACCAGCAGGGAATTCCAGACCCCGTCTTCACGATTGCGCGTGCCGCGCGCCGCACCGGTGAGGAGGTAGCCGCCGGGCGGCACGGCCTTCGCCATGACCTCGAGCGCCGGCGACCCCGGCTCGATGACGAACGGCGGTGCCGTTTCCGGCCAGATCACGGCCGCCACCTTGTCGAAGCCATCCCGGCGACTGAGTTCGAGCAGCCTCGCCATGTGTGGCGTGCGCTTGTCGGGTCGCCATTTCTCCGCCTGCGGCGTGTTGGGCTGGACGATGCGGACCAACGGCCCGTCTCCTGCCGTATCGACCGGCGCCATGGCAGCCTGCCCGGCAAAGCCCGCGCCGCCGGCGACGACGAGGGCCAGGATCGACGCGCGCCAGCCCGCAGCGGGAGCGGCCAGGATCATGAAGGTGAGCAGGCCAAGACCATAGACGCCGAACAGCGCCGCACCCTGGAGCAACGGCGTCGCGAAGGCCCAGACATGCGCCAGCGGATTCCACGGGTAGCCCGTGAAGACGTGACCGCGCAGCCATTCCGCGATCGTCCAGGCGATGGCCAGCAGCAGCAGCCGGCAATAGCGGCCACCCATCGAGGGCCAGCGCAGGGCGGCCCATTTCGCCGCACCCGCCGCCATCGCCGGAAAGAATCCCAGGAGAGCGGCAAGCCCCATGACGATGGGCGGACCGAGCGGTGCGTAGTCGGCCGGGGGCACGAAGAAGGCTTCAACGATCCAGTAGGAGCCGACGGCGAAATGGCCGGTCCCCCAGGCCCATCCCCGCAGCAGGGCACTCTTTGGTCCGGATGCGGTATCCCAAAGCCAGACGAAGGCCACGACGCCCAGGACCGCGAGCGGCAGCCAGTGGAGCGGCGGCATTGCCAGAGCGGCGAGCGCGCCGGCCACGAAGGCGGCACCTGCGGCCCGCCAGCCTTTGAGGGTCATCGCGTCATTCGATGGTCAGGCAGCCGGCGCCGTGGCCGGCGGCCGGACGCGCAGGCGGCGGATGCGCCTCGGATCGACATCGAGAATCTCGAACTCCACGCCCGACGGATGACGAACCACCTCGCCGCGTTCGGGAATGCGGCCGAGCAGCGAGAAGATCAGTCCGCCCACCGTATCGATCTCGCGTCGCTCGTCCTCCGACAGGACCTTACCGATCTCCTCTTCGAGCAGCTCGATCGGCGTGCGCCCATTGACGTCGATCGTGCCGTCGACGCGGCGCGCGACTGCCGGCGTCTGCGCGACATCGTGCTCGTCCTCGATCTCGCCTACGATCTCCTCGACGAGATCCTCGATGGTGAGGAGTCCGTCGGTGCCTCCGAATTCGTCGACCACCAGCGCCATGTGCGTGCGCGAGCGGCGCATGTCGAGCAGCATGTCGAGCACCGGCAGCGTCGGCGCCACGAACACGACGCGCCGCAGGATGTCGCGGAGATTGAACTTCTTCGACGTGCCCCAGTAGGCCAGCACGTCCTTGATGTGGATCATCCCGATCACGTCATCGAGCGACTCACGATAGATCGGATACCGCGAATGCGCCTCGGCCTGGATCAGCCGCACCACCTCGTCGAGCGGCGTGTCGGCGGCGATGCCCACGATGTCGACCCTGGGCACCATGACGTCCGCGACGGTCTTGTCGCGCAGCTTCAGGATGTTGGCGAGAAGGACACGCTGGTCCTCGCTAATCGGCGTATCGCTCTCGGGCGTCTCCTCGATCAGCTCCTCGATAGCTTCGCGGACAGCTTCGTTCTTCTCCCTGCGGCGCAGGCGCCGCAGGATGGCGCGCAACAGCCCGCCGCTCGAAGGGACATCAGGGGCGACCGGCGATGGAGCCGGGGTCGTCAGTGGCTCAGTCGACGAGGCCGGGCTGATGCCCGGCCTGGTACTGTGCGCTGTGGAGTCAGGCATGGCTCGTAAGATAGGCTATCGGCCCCGCGTTGCAATCACTGGAAGTTCCTGATGCGTTCCTGCAAGTTGCCTTCCGGAGCGGAAATGCCCGTGCTGGGCCTCGGCACCTGGCGCATGGGCGAGAGTGCGCGCCGCAGCGCCGGGGAGCTCGACGCCCTGAAATATGGCCTCGATCTCGGCTATCCCATGATCGACACCGCCGAAATGTACGGTGAAGGCGGCGCCGAGGAGATCGTGGGCGACGCCCTGGCGGGTCGCGGCGCCCGCCCCTTCATCGTAAGCAAGGTCTATCCGCACAATGCCTCGCGCGCCGGCACCATCGCGGCCTGCGAGCGCAGCCTGAAGCGCATGCGGCTAGAGCGCATCGACCTCTATCTGCTGCACTGGCGGGGCGGCGCGCGCCTCGAGGAGACGTTCGAGGCGTTTCACAGGCTGAAGGACGCCGGGAAGATCGGCGATTTCGGCGTGAGCAATTTCGACCTCGACGACATGGAGGATGCTGCCGAAGTCGACAAGGGGTTGAACGCCACGAACCAGGTTCTCTACTGCCTGTCGCGCCGCGGCCCGGAATTCGACCTGCTGCCGTGGATGCGCATGCGCGCCATCCCGTTGATGGCCTATTCGCCGCTCGACCAGGGCGGATTGCTGCGCAAGGCGGCGCTGAAGAACCTTGCCGATGAAGCGGGCTGCACGCCCGCCCAGCTGGCCCTGGCCTGGCTGCTCGCCCAGCCCGGCGTCGTCACGATCCCGAAATCCGCCAGCCGCGAACGGCTGAAGGAAAACTTCGCGGCCCTCGAGGTGAAGCTGACGCCGCAGATCCTGGCCGAGCTCGATCGCGCCTTCCCGCCGCCCAGGACGAAGCAGCCGCTCGAGATGCTCTGACAGCCTACCAAAGCGGGTTTCTCAGAAGGACTGACGGCAATGTAAGCAGTCGGCGGTCATCACCCCGGGAATCAGGGGGTGCGACCTTGGTTTCGTTTGTTCCGATTATTTCGGTTATTTCGTTTATCGGCCCCGACCCCGGCTTTTTCGGCAGGCTGACGATCCAAGGCATAGGGATCGGCGATCCCGAGCTTCGCCAGGATGCGGCGCTCGAGCGCCTCCATGCGCTCCGCATCGTCCTCGCCGGTTTCGTGATCGTAGCCGAGCAGATGCAGCGTTCCATGCACGACCAGATGGGTGAAATGGTCGGCCGGCGACTTGCGCTGTTCGCGCGCCTCGCGCCACACGGTCTGGCGCGCCAGCACCATGTCGCCGAGGAACTCGCGTTCGCCCGACGGATAGGACAGGACGTTGGTCGGCTTGTCCTTCTTGCGGTCGCGCGCATTGAGCGCCCGCACGCCCTTGTCGGCTTCCAACGCGACGTTGAGCGAGCGGCGGCCACTGCGACGCGCGCCGGCGAAGGCGGCCCGCGACGCCCGCCGGGCAAGCCGTTCCGCCTCCGGCAACACCTCGATCCAGCGTTCGTCGAGGACGACGACCGTGCAGCGGAGCGACGGCCTAGCCTTTGGTTTTCTTGTCGCGGGCGTCATAGGCATCCACGATGCGGGTCACGAGGTCATGCCGCACGACGTCCTGGGAGGTGAGCCGCACGAAGCGCACGCCCTCTACAGTCGACAGCGTCTCGACCGCGTCGTTCAGGCCGGACTTCTGGTTGTTGGGCAGGTCGGTCTGGCTCGGGTCGCCGGTGATGACCATGCGCGAGCCTTCGCCGAGGCGCGTCAGGAACATGCGCATTTGCATCGGTGTCGTGTTCTGCGCCTCGTCGAGAATGACGTAGCAGTGCGCCAGCGTGCGCCCGCGCATGAACGCAAGCGGCGCGATCTCGATCTCGCCCGACTCCATGCGATGCGCAATCTGCTCGGCCGGGATCATGTCGTGCAGCGCATCGTAGAGCGGCCGCAGATAGGGATCGATCTTTTCCTTCATGTCGCCGGGCAGGAAGCCCAGCCGCTCGCCAGCCTCCACGGCGGGACGCGACAGCACGATCCGCTCGACCTTGCCCGCGAGCAGCAGCGAAACACCCATGGCGACCGCCAGGTAAGTCTTGCCGCTGCCGGCGGGGCCCAGCGCGAACACCATGTCGCGCTCGCGCAGGGCCGCGAGGTAGCCGCGCTGTCCGGGCGTGCGCGCCTGGATCGTGCGCTTGCGCGTGCGGATGCTCTCCGTGTCGCCCCCCTCGGCGCCGCTGCGCGCGAAGCGCATCGCGGCGTCAATGTCGGCACTCTCGATGGACAGGCCGCGCTTCAGCCTCTCGTAGAGACCCGAGATCGCCTTCTGCGCGATCGCGGCATCGTCCGGTGTCCCGGAGATGGCAAGCTGGTTGCCGCGGGCAGCCAGCTGCACGTTGGCGAGCTGCTCGATACGCACAAGGTTGCGGTCGTGATTGCCGTAGAGCACGGCCAGCAGCGCGTTGTCGTCGAAGGTCATGCGCCGGACGTCGGCGGCGCGCGTGCCGGTGACCTGGTCGCTCACGCGGCCACCTCGTAGGGACCAACGACGATCTCGCCGAGAAGGCTGTTGGCGTAACCCTCGATCAGCCGAACGTCGACGATGTGGCCGAACAGGCGCGGATCTCCCTGGGCATAGACCGACTGCAGCCATGGCGTCTTGCCCATGATCTGCCCGGGCTTGCGGCCGGCCTCGGCGAACAGCACCGGCACGGTGGAACCCGCCTTGGATTCGTTGAAGTCGCGCGCCTGTCGGCCGATCAGCGCCTGCAGCGCGGCCAGCCGCGCCACCTTCACGTTCTCCGGCACCTGGTCGCCCAGCGCCGCGCCGGGTGTGCCCGGCCGGCGGCTGTATCTGAAGGCATAGGCCGAGGCGAAGCCCACCTGTTCGATCAGGCGCATCGTGTCGTCGAAATCGGCATCGCTTTCACCTGGAAAGCCAACGATGAAGTCGGACGACAACGCGAGGTCGGAACGGGCGTTGCGCAGACGGTCGACGATGCGGAGATAGAGATCGCGATCATGCCGGCGATTCATCGCGTCGAGGATGCGGTTCGACCCCGACTGCACCGGCAGGTGCAGGTAAGGCATGAGCTGCGGGACGTCGCCGTGCGCCGCAATCAGGTCGTCGTCCATGTCCCGCGGATGGGAGGTCGTGTATCGCAGGCGCGCCAGGCCCGGGATCTCGCCGATCGAGCGGATCAGGCGCGCGAGGGACCAGGTCGAGCCGTCCGGGCCCTCGCCGTGATAGGCGTTGACGTTCTGCCCGAGCAACGTGAGCTCCAGCGCGCCCGCTTCGATGAGCTGCCGCGCCTCGGCGAGCACGGCCGAAACCGGTCGCGAATACTCCATGCCGCGCGTGTAAGGCACGACGCAGAAGGTGCAGAACTTGTCGCAGCCTTCCTGGATGGAAAGGAACGCCGAACCCGCGCGGATGCCCTGCGGCGACGGCAGGTGATCGAACTTGCTCTCGGGCGGAAACTCCGTGTCGAGAATGCCCGCGCCCGGCTGGCGCCGGCCGGCATCGCTGCCCGCCGCCTTGCGCGCCACCTGCGCCAGCAGTTCGGGCAGGCGGTGATAGGCCTGTGAACCGACGACGATGTCGACGGCGGGCTGACGGCGGATGATCTCCTCGCCCTCGGCCTGGGCCACACAGCCGGCGACGGCAATCGTCAGGTCGCGACCCTCCGCCCGGCGCTCGGTCTTCGCGGCACGCAGCCGGCCCAATTCGGAATAGACTTTTTCGGAGGCATGCTCGCGAATGTGGCAGGTGTTCAGCACGACCAGATCGGCCTGCTCGGGCCCATCGGCCAGGGCATAGCCCAGCGGCCGCAGGACGTCGGCCATGCGGTCGGAATCGTAGACATTCATCTGGCAGCCATAGGTGCGGATGAACACGCGCTTGGGCTGCCCGTCGGTGCGGACGTCCTTCATCGGTCTCCGGTGCTGGAACGGGCGGTTTCTATCACCGCCGACCATGAGGGTCGAGGGGGCAGGGTCGCGGGCTTCAGGGTTGGGGGCCTCAGGGCCGGGGGCCGGTCGGCACCGGCTCCGTCAGGGAAGGCATCAATTCGGGCCGGCCGGAATTCGCCGACTGCACGCCGAACGAGACCTGGCGATGGCAGTATTCCGCCAGCTTCTTGCGGTCGCCCAGGCGGTCGATGTCGATCGGCGGAAAGAAGGTCACCACCGCCTGCGTTTCGCCGAGGCAGACCATCTGCCAAAGGTGCGGCACCAGGTCGAGATCGCCGAACCAGGCAAAGAGCGGCCGCCAGTAGCGGCCGAGCGGGATTCCATCGAGGCGGGTGTAGGAGATCGCCACCGGCTGCACGACGATGGGCCTGTCGTCACGCCTGAGTTGCGCCACGGCGAACAGGGCACTGCGGAAGGGCAGCACGCGCGTGCCGTCACTGCTGGTCCCCTCGGGGAACAGCATGAGATTGTCGCCGGTGTTCAGCCGCTGCATCATCGCGTCGCGACTGCTGCTGGTCTTGTTGGACCGTCGTTCGACGAAGATGGTGCGCTGGGCCTTGGCCAGGGTGCTGAAGAACGGCCACGTCGCCACCTCGGCCTTCGCCACGAAACAGCCGGGGATGAGGCCGCCCAGCACTTCGATGTCGAGATAGGAGACGTGATTGCAGACGAACAGCGTCGGCGTGACCGTGGACCGCTCGCCATTCACCTTCACCTTGATGCCGAGGATCACGCAGACCGTGCGATGGTACATCACCGGCAGCCAGCGGATGACCGGCGTGACCCGGAACGCCAGGGCCAGCAAATGGAACGGCAGCATCACCAGCGTGAGCAGCAGATAGCTCAGGAGCCGAAAAGCGCCACGCAGGGGGGAACCGATCCACGTCACGGCGAAAGGAACGTCCGCCGCGCTACTCACGCATCCCGCGTTCGTAGTGGCGGATGTATTTCTCCGTCACCAGCTCGGTCTTCACGATGATGAAGACGTCGGTGCTGTTGAACTCGTGATCGATCACGGCGCCGTCGCCGACGAAACCACCCAGCCGCAGGTAGCCCTTGATAAGCGGCGGCACGCGCGCCATCGCCTTGCGCGGGTCGTAGCTGCCGGGCTCGAGCATATCCATCTTCACGTAGCGGCTCGGCAGCGCGCGCACGCGGATCTCGGGCGGCGCGAGATGGTGGTGATAGAGATAGGACAGCGCCTGGGCGTGCTGCTCCGGATCGATGCCGGGCAGGCTGGCGCAGCCGAACATCACCTGGATGTTGTAGTGGTAGGCGTAGAGGGCGATGCCCCGCCAGAGCATCTGCATGGTCGCCGTGTTGCGGGCGTCGCGCTCGATGCAGGACCGGCCGAGTTCCAGGACCTCGCCCGGATAGTCGATCATCTTCTGGATGTCGTATTCGGCCGACGAATAGAAGCGGCCCATCTTCGCGGCCGCCGGGCGGCGGATCAGACGATAGGTGCCGACGATCCCCTCAGGTCCTTCGCCGCGGCGGCGGTCGAGCACCAGCAGGTGATCGCAGACGTCGTCGAACGGATCGAAGTCGCGGCGGAGCGCCTGCATCTCCGGCGACGCATGCGCCGTCATTTCTTCATAGAAAACGCGAAAACGCAGCGCCTGCGCGGCTTCGATTTCAGCCCCAGTCTGTGCGAGGCGAACTTCGAAATCGCCAGCGACGACCTTCACGATCTCCGCATTGGAGACGGGTGGTCCAAGAAGCTCGGCTTCGCTGTCAACGCGGTCGATGCGCATGATTAATCCGCAAGGGGGCCGCCCCGATCATGAGCCCATTATCGGGCTGGCGAGGGGCGCGTCCACTTATTTTTGGCGCTCGGATTTTCCATCCAGGGGAACACCGTAGAGTTCCAGACGATGGCCGACGAGCCGGTACCCGGCTTTCTCGGCGATCTTCCGTTGAAGCTCCTCGATCTCGTCGTTGTGGAACTCCACGACCTTCCCACTCTGGATGTCGATCAGATGATCGTGGTGCTCCTCGGGCGTCTCCTCGTAGCGCGCCCGGCCGTCGCCGAAATCGTGCTTGGCGAGAATGCCCGCTTCCTCGAACAGCCGCACCGTCCGGTACACCGTCGCGATGGAGATGTTGGAATCGATCGCCGTCGCACGACGATGCACGGCCTCGACGTCGGGGTGATCCGACGCATCCGAGAGGACACGCGCGATCACGCGTCGCTGATCGGTCATCTTGAGGCCGCGCTCTGCGCATAGGACTTCGAGTTTGGACTTTCGGTCTGGCATGCCCACCTACCCTACACTGGCAGGCGTTCCGGGTATAGTTGGACATGTCCATACAGGCCGACGATGACATCGACATTACCGGCGAGGTCTGCCCCATGACCTTCGTGCGGACCAAGCTGCGGCTCGAGCGCATGCAGCCCGGGGAAATCCTCGCCGTACGCCTGCGCGGCGAGGAGCCGCTGCGCAATGTCCCGCGTGCCGCAAGGGATGAAGGCCACACCATCCTGGGCATCGAGGCGGACGGGGATATCCACATCGTCACCATTCGCCGCCTCTGATCAGCTGAAATCGAGGCGCATGACGAAGGCGTCGGCCGGCGGCCCGTCCCCGCGCCTATAGTAGGCAGTCCGTCGTCCGACGGTCTCGAAGCCCAACGAATTGTAGAGCGTCAGGGCAGCGGGATTATCCGCACCGACTTCAAGGAAAAGCGTCCGCGCACCGTCGCCCCGCACCCGGTCGATCACCGCGCCGAGAAGCCGCCTGGCAGCGCCGCGGCGGCGATGGGCGCGGCCGACCGCGACGGTGAGAAGCTCGGCCTCGTCGGCAGCCGTCCGGCAGATGGCCATGCCGACGTCGAGGTTGTCCGCCATCAGCAGGAAGCCCGCGACACCCGGCGAGGCCAGCAGGCCCGCGATGTCCTGCCGCGTCCAGCCGGGCTCACCCAAGGGCTCGAATGCCTCGCGGTGGAGGCGCGATGCCCGGTCGAGGTCGACCGCGCGCAAGGGATTGAGGACGAACCCAGCAGTCATCGGCTCACCCCGTCACTCGACCGTGCGGCGGGCACCGTCCGGCAGGGTGATGTTGACGCCGCGCAGGTAGAGCGGCCGGGGCAGGCCATCGGCGAGGTTCCGCCCCCGCCAGGTCTCGACGCCGTCCACGAGGGCCAGGCGGCCGAGCACGGCGGGATCGGGCTGCCCGTCCCGAGCAACGGCGTCGACGCCGGCGGCCATCAGGGAGGCGGCGAGCGGCGCCACATCCTTTCCAACGATCAGGCATTCATGCCCGGCGAGACGCACCGCGAGGTCCGCCGCCGTCGCCGCGAAGGGTGCTGGATCGTCGCCAACGGCCGCGAACCAGTCGCCGAGCTTCGTGTCGACGGCCGCGACCACCAGCCGTTCCGTCGACGGCGCCTGCGCTCGCAGCACCGCAGTGGTGGGAATGCCGGCCAGGGGAATCCCGAGGCCGACGGCGAGGCCGCGGGCGGCCGACAAGCCCACGCGCACGCCGGTGAAGCTGCCGGGCCCGGTCGTGACCGCGATCAGGTCGAGCCCGGTCCGCGCCACGCCGGCCTGCTCCAGCGCGGCGGCGATCGCCGGCAGAAGTCGCGCCGCCTGCTCACGCCCTTCCTCGAACAGACTTACCAGGCAAACGCCGTCGCGCACGACCGCGACGCCCTGCCCGCTCACGGCGCAATCGAAGGCCAGCACGGTGCTCACGGACGGCGACCGCGCGGGACGCTGGCGCTGGGGGAGGCGGCTCGGCATTGTAGTGTCATGAAGCTCGACATTGTTGCGATCGCTCCGCCCGACTTCGACGTCGACGTGACGCTGGCTTATGCGACGGATGCAAATCTAACGGGGCGGCCGGTATATCGGAACGCCGAATGCTGGCTGCACAGGGAGGCGGCCGACAAGCTCGCGGCCGCCATCGATCTCGCCCGGCCGCTCGGGTATCGGCTGCGCATCTTCGACGCGCTGCGGCCCGTGGAAGCGCAGTGGGCCCTGTGGAACGTGAATCCCGACCCCGAATTCATCGCCGATCCCCGCCGCGGCTCGCCCCATTCGCGCGGCGTGGCCGTCGACCTCAGCCTGCTCGACGCCGACGGCAACGAACTCGACATGGGCACCGCGTTCGATGCCTTCACGCCGCTATCGCATCATGGACGCACCGACATCTCCGTCGAGGCGCAGCGCAATCGCCTGCTGCTCATGGGCCTGATGACGTCGGCAGGCTGGGACTTCTATCGCAATGAATGGTGGCACTATCAGCTGTTCGACGCGCGGCGCTATCCGCTGGTCGCCGATGCCGACCTGCCCCGCCCCATGATGTGACCGATGATGCAGCGCCGGGCTTTCTCAGAATCCGGAGAGCTTGGCCCTGTCGAAGTCGCGCAGGTCGTTCTCGCGCATGATCTGGCGGACGAACTGCACGTATCCCTGGCCGCGCTCGGAATAGCGCAGCAGCGAGCCGATCAGGCGGAAGCCGTCGGGATCCTCGCCGCGCTCGCGCATCGCCGCTCGCTCGCTGCGGAAACCGGCATAGGCGGGATGGGTGTTGAGGTTGGCGACATAGGCGTCGGTCGCCTCGCCCACGTCGGTGAAGGGCTGCGGCATGCCGGCCCCGGGCTTCCACGGTACCGAGACATTGTGACGGCCGACGGCCTGGATCTGACCGTACAGGGCGTTGCCCGTGCGCGCCGCGAACGACGTGCCCCAACCCGATTCGACGCCGCCCTGGGCGATCGCCATCGAGGGCGGAACGATGTCGACGCGCCGGATCAGCTCGTCGATCTTGTCGGGTGACGTATCGTAGCGGTCGGCGAGATCGTCGAGCCAGATGCGCTCGATCGCCGTCAGCATCTGCGGCGTCGAATAGAGCTTGTCGCGCAGATAGAGAAGCTGCTCGCGATCGGCGAGGACGCGCTGGTTGACCTCGAGGATCACGGGGAGGAGCGCGGTGATGAACAGCATCTTGCGCTCGTTGCCGTCCTTGCTGCCGAGATCGGCCGGCACGCGGTCGACCTTGTACGGCGGCACGGCCTCGCCCTGGCGGATGTCGGTGAGCGTATAGGAGACGTCGCGGAAGAAGCCGGCGAGTTCGTCGGCGGTGCGCGGGCTGATCGCCCGCACCTGCACCTGGCGGCGGACGGCATTGCCCGGCGCCGCGAAACGACCGTGGCTGCCGGACGAATCGCGCACCGAGCGATGGGCGACGTCGTCAGGCTCGCTCAGTTCATGGCGCACGAAGGTGAGAGCGGCGGGTTCGGCCTCGAGGACGAAGAGGCTGGCCGGATCGACTTCACGAGCTTCGGCACTGCCAACGCCGAACGAGAGATAAGGCGCCGCATCGACCGAGGGCAGGGGCTTGTAGAGGACCACACCGGTTGCCAGCACGGCGGCCCAGGCGGCGGGAAAAGCATAATTGCGCCCGCGCTCGATCGCGGGCCGTAACGTCAACTGCATGCCACACTCTTCATTTCGTTTGCGCGCACGAACGGGTTGCCCCGCGGGCCCTGCGGGGCCCGCGAACACCATCTCAACGCGACGCTTGAGCTGAAGCGGCCTACTGGGCCGCTTGGACTTCCACTACTTCCGGCACGTAGTGCTTCAGAAGATTCTCGATTCCCATCTTCAGCGTGGCCGTCGAACTCGGGCATCCCGAGCACGATCCCTGCATGTGCAGGTAGACGATGCCATCGCGGAAGTCGTGAAACACGATATCGCCGCCGTCCTGGGCCACTGCGGGCCGGACACGCGTGTCGAGGAGTTCCTTGATCTGGGCAACGACCTCGTCGTCGTCCGCCGCGACGGAAGCCGCCGCGTCTTCATCGGCGATCACGGGATCGCCGGACGTGTAATGCTCCATGATGCCGCCGAGAATCGACGGCTTCATGATCTGCCAATCCCGGTCCGCCGACTTGGTGACGGTCACGAAGTCGGAGCCGAAGAACACGCGCTCAACGCCTTCCACCGCAAACAGCCTCTTGGCAAGCGGTGACGGCGTGGCGGCCTCGACGTTGGCAAAATCCGCGGTCCCCTTCTCCATGACCACACGGCCAGGAAGAAACTTGAGGGTCGACGGATTGGGCGTCTGCTCGGTCTGGATAAACAAACCTACCTCCGGTTCGAATGCTTCGGGGCGAACCCCTCGGCATCGCTCAGGCTGGGGATCAGGACGTCTCCATCCCCACTCGATGGCTTCGGACGTAGGAACCGGGGCCAAGTCGATCAAGACGATTCTTGAGACGCTCTGTATAAATATTATGGAATAATCAAATATTATTAATATTTATCAATGCAATACACTGCGAAATTCCCAACGCAACCTTTATGCTTCAATTGTACACAAAGAAGATTTGTGCGCAGATCGCCGCATCACGGACGACAAACCACGCGCACGGCTCATGAGATTGCGTCGATCTCCGCCTCGGTGAGAGCGCCCGGAACGATGGTCAACGGGATGCGAAGCTGCCCTCCGGACTTGCCCGTGAAGGCCGTCACCAACGGCCCCGGACCGTCGCTGCCCGAGGCACTGCCGAGCACCAGGACCGAGATCGAACGATCCTGGCCGAGGAGCTTCGCGAGTTCGTCACGGCTCTTGCCTTCGCGAATGTAGATCGAGGGGGGTTGGCCGGTCATCGAAACCGCCACGTCGGCATGTCGGGCCACGACGGTCTCGGCCTGCTGGCGCGCTTCCTCGCGCATCAGCTCGACCACCGATCCCCATTGCTGTCCCTCGGGCGGATCCATGACGTACAGCATCGCCACCCGGCCGCCGGTGCGCTTGGCGCGACGGCAGGCATAGCGCAGGGCATTGCGCATCTCCGGACTCTCGTCGACGACGACCAGGAAGACGCGTTCGCCGGTCTTGAGCTGCTCGTTCATGGCCCTCTCCCTTCGATCTTCTAGAGACGCCGCCTTCTAGAGACGTCGCATGACAGCGCCGCCCAGCCAGCCGACCAGCAGCGCCATCAGGATGGCGCCCACGCCGTACAGGGCTCCCTCATGCGCCGACCAGCCTGCGAGCTGGGCACTGAAGCCGACCTTGCCGACCGGCAGCGGCCGCGACACGGCCGCAACGATCTTCCCCTCCCGCAACAGATAGACCCGGATGTCGTACACGCCTTCCGGCAGCCGCGACGGGAAGGGCAGGTCGACGCGAAACAGCCGGCCGGCCTGCACCGTCACCTGGCCGATGGCCGCCGGGTAGAGGCCCTCGCGCCGCTTCACCTCGACGAGGCCGGCGCGGAAGCGGGCCAGTTCCGCGGCGTCGCGGGGCGTCGCCGGCTTCAGGCTGGACAACCGGTCCTCGAGCGACAGGATCTCGCCGCCGGCGCCGCGCGCCAGCAGGCGCTGCAGCGGCTGGCTGGCCGCGATGGCGTAATAGGCCGGCACATCGTCGAACGCCTGCCGTCCGGTATTGAGCCAGATCCCGAGGAACCGCTGCTTGCGCATCACCGTCTCGCGAGCGGGCGGGCCGGCCACGACCACGACGATCTCGCCGGGCGGGTCGAACATGCCGAACAGCAGGATGCTCTCGCCCTGGAAGGCCGAGGTGATCGACACGCGGGCCAGCGAGAGATCCATGATCAGGTCGGGCGTCGTCGGCTCGTTCGGCACCGAAGGCGGCGCGACGGCATCGGGCGGCCCGCCGATGGTCGGCGCCGGCAGCGCTCCGGGTGCCGGCTCCAGGCGCGGGCCCTGCGCCAGGGCGCCGGTCGCGCCCACGAGGATCGCAAGACAGGCCAGGAGACCCGACGACCTCACGGCAACACCTCGCGGGTGCCCAGCGAATAAAGCGAGCTGGGCGTGCGCAGCAGTTCGGTCAGGAGTTCGGCGGCCACGAGCAGGATCAGGAGCGACATCAGGGCGCGCAACGCCACGCCCGGCAGCTTCGCGGCCAGCCGCGCGCCGATCGGCGCGCCGACGACGCCGCCCAGGATCAACAGCAGCGCCAGCACCACGTCGACGGTGCCGTTGGTCGCGGCCTGCAGGAAGGTGACGTTGGCCGCCACGAACAGGATCTGGAAATTCGACGTCCCGATCACCACCGCCGTCGGCATGCCGAGCAGGTAGATCATCGCCGGCACCAGGACGAAGCCGCCGCCGACGCCCAGGATCGCCGACAGGACGCCGATGAGGAAGCCCAGCCCGATCGGCAGAAGGGCGCTGATGTAGAGCTTCGACTTGTAGAAGCGCAGCTTCAGGGGCAGCCGGTGCACGAGATAGTGGGTATGGAGCTTGCCACGCGGCGCGTCGGGATTGCGTCGGCGCTTGAAATAGGTGCTGAGACTCTCGAACATCATCAGCAGGCCGATCGTCGACAGCATCACGACGTAGAGCACCGCAATGACGAAATCGATCTGGCCGATGCGCTTCAGGTAGGTGAACAGCCAGACGCCGGCCGACGAGCCGAGCATGCCGCCCGCCAGCAGCACCAGCCCCATACGCAGGTCGACGTTGCCGCGCCGCCACTGCACCTGCAGCGAGGAGATCGAATTGGCCACCACCTGGTTAGCCTGGCTGGCGACCGCGACTGCCGGCGGGATGCCGACGAAGATCAGCAGCGGCGTGGCGAGGAAGCCGCCACCGACGCCGAACATGCCCGACAGAAGGCCCGCTGCGGCGCCGAGGCCCAGCAGCAGGAACACGTTCATCGAAAGCTCGGCAATGGGGAGATAGATCTCCACGCTGAGGCCTACTTCAGCAGAATGTTGGTGATCTCGCGCAGCTGCGTGCGGGCGCGCAGCAGGTAGAAGCCCTGCGCGAGCAGGTGATTGGGGATCAGCAGGGCATCGGGATAGCCGTTCCAGACGATCCAGGGGTCGAGTTGGGCCGCGATGCGGAAGGTATCGACCGTGCCGTTCCAGGCGGTGGTGAGTTCGCGGTCGCGGATGACGTTCTGGAAATCCACGCCGAGATCGCGCAGCAGCAGGTAGTAGACGTAGAGACGGCCCTTGTTGAAATAGAAGATGTCGTCGCACCGTGCGTCGAACAGGTCCCCTGCCTTCTCGATGACGTGCTGGTCGATCGCCGCCGAGTCGGAGCCCAGGTCGTTGGCGATGCGGTCGAGCAGCGCCTGCAGATTGTCGGCGCGTCGCTCGAACACCGCCTGCCCTGTGCCCAACCGCTTGTTGTAGGCCATCAGCCGGTCGCGGCCGGCGCGATACTTCTGGGCGGAGGTCGTCGAGGGCAGCAGCGACACGCTGGGTTGCCACAGCCAGATATTGGGCTGTTCGTTCAGGAAGCCACGCGCCTGTTCGAGGTCACGGTCGGTCTGGCTCGATCCGCGCGTGCGGCCGAGCTGGTCCATCAGCTCGGTGCTGAAGCGGCCCAGCGCCGACATGATGCCGCGCTGGAAGTTCGGCATGTTGTCGAGCAGCCCGGCCGGCGTGAAGAAGGGCATCATCGGCGTCCAGGTGTGGACGTCGACTTCGCGGGTGACGAGATCGGCCGCGGTGGCGACCGCCTTGCTTTCACCTGGCGCAACGCCGCGTGCCGTGAACTGCGGATCGTCGTCGATATCCTCGGTGACCAGCGCGCCGACCGGATAGTACAGGATGAGCAGCAGGACGACGATGCGCCATGTCCATCCCCAGACCTTGCGACCGCCTGACGATGGGACGGAAGTCGAAAGGCCCGGGCGCCATCCCCGCACGCGATCCCAGCTTCGCCGCCACCAGGGAGGCTTGGCCGACGAGGGTGCGCTGTAGTCCGGTTCGAATGTCATGGCACACCTTACCATTCGCCTCGTGACGAAATAGGGGCGCGGGCTGCTAGAGTGCAACGAATGTTTTCAATGGAGTGGGTGGAATGGCTCTCGATCCGGAATCCCAGCGGCTGATCGACCTGATGGCGGCCGCGAACCGGCCGGCCTGGAACACGCTGAGCCCGCAAGCGGCCCGCGATCTCTATCTTTCCCTGCGCCCCGGTGCGCAGGGCCCGCGCCCCGCCGGGGTGACGGTCGCGGATCGCACCATCCCCGGTCCGGCGGGAGAGCTGCCCGTCCGGATCTATCGCCCGGCATCGGCGGCCGCCGATGCGAAACTGCCGGCACTGGTCTATGCGCATGGCGGCGGCTGGGTGTTCGGCAATCTCGACAGCCACGACGTGCTCTGCGCCCAACTCGCGATCGAGGCCGGCATCGCCGTCCTGCATGTCGACTACCGCCTCGCACCGGAGGCGCGTTTCCCCGGCGCCTTCGACGATGTCGTGGCAGCGCTGCAATGGGTGGCCGCCAACGGTGGCTCGGTCGGCATCGATCCCACGCGACTCGCGATCGGCGGCGACAGCGCCGGCGGCAATCTCGCGGCCGCCGTCTCGATCTGGGCGCGCGACCATGGCGGACCGAAGCTGCTGATGCAGCTCCTCGCCTATCCGGTGACCGATGCCGTGGCCCGCGCCGAATCCTACCGGCATTTCGAGGACGGCTACGGGCTGAACGCCATCACCATGGAATGGTTCTTCGATCACTACACGCCCGAGAAGGCGGATCGCGGCGACTGGCGCGTCTCGCCGCTGCGCGCGGCCTCGCTCGCCGGCCTGCCGCCGGCGCTGGTCGTCACCGCCGGCTACGATCCGCTGCGCGACGAAGGCCGCGCCTATGCCTGGCGGCTGCAGCAGGAAGGCACGCAGGCCGACCTGGTCGAGTTCGGCGGCATGCTGCACGGTTTCCTCAGCTCGCCGATGCTGCTGCACGGCGCCCGGCGCGGCACCACCCTCTGCGCCGCGGCCCTGCACGAGGCGCTGGTGCTGCGCGCCCCATGACCCTCGCAGCGTGAGCGCGGCCGCCTCTCGCGGCGCTCCCCCGGTCAGCATGGCGCTGCCGGGGCTGGTGATCGCCGTCTGCATGATTGGCGACACGCTGCTCTATGCCGTGCTGCCCCTCTACCATCAGGAGTTCGGCCTCTCGCTGGCGATGGTCGGCGTGCTGCTGTCGCTCAACCGCTGGATCCGCCTCCTTGCCAACTCCGGCGTCGCCCATTTCGGCGAGCGCATCGGTCCGCACGCGTTGATGATCGCGGGCGCGCTGGGCTCGTCCATCTCGACCACGGTCTACGGGCTGATCGACGATCCGACGGCACAGGTCCTGGCGCGCATCCTCTGGGGCATCTCCTACGCCTCGCTCAATCTCGCGACGCTGGCCTATGCCGTCAGCGATCGCGCCAATGCCGGCAAGCGGGTCGGCGCCAGCCGCGCCGCGATCGGACTCGTCCAGGCCCTGTCGCTGGTCGGCGGCGCCTGGATCGTGCTCGAGCTCGGCGCCCGCCCGGTGTTCCTGATCTATGGCGCGGTGACGCTGATCGCCCTCGGCGCGGCGATCGTCCTGCCACGCCTGCCGCGGGAACCCCTCACGAAGAAGGGCCTCAAGCTCCCGATCCCGCATCGCCTCGAAGTGTGGGGTTTCGTCATGGGTTTCGCGGGCGACGGCGTGTTCCTGCTGACGCTCGCCTTCCTGATGAAGGACTCGATCACCTCCGTCGCCGCGGTGATGGCGACGGCGCTGCTGCTGGCGCTGCGCTGGCTGGTCGAAGTCACGACCGGGCCGATCGGCGGCTGGATCGGCGACCGGTTCGGGGCGCGGCGCATCGCCATCG
This sequence comes from uncultured Reyranella sp., assembly GCF_945957355.1. Lineage (GTDB taxonomy): Bacteria > Pseudomonadota > Alphaproteobacteria > Reyranellales > Reyranellaceae > Reyranella. The sequence continues at coordinate 378,826 of NZ_CAMFKM010000001.1, forward strand.
CGACTGCGGCCCTCCTGGTCGGCGGTTTCGTGCTGATCGCGGCGGATCACGAGCTGCTGGGCGCGCTGATGATCGTCATGACTCGCGGCATGTTCAACACGCTGATCCCGGTGCTGGTGATCGAACGTGGCCACGGGACCGTCCTTTCCAGCCAGGCGAGCTACTCGACCTGGCGCGACTTCGGCGCCGCCGTCGGCCCCCTCACCGCGCCGTGGCTCTTCCTCAACATCCCGCAGGGGCCGCTCTACGCCGCGCTCGCCCTGGCGCTCGGGGTCAGCGGCTACTTCTGTCTGGTCCGCCGATGAGGCAATCACGCGCATATTGATTCCAATATACTTGCATATGGAAATATATCGGCCCATATTCGGCCGATGAACACGCCTTCCTTCTCCGCCACACTCAATCTGCTGCGCGCCAACGCGCGTCTCGAAGAGCGCTTCGCCGGCGAACTCGGCTCCGTGCACGGACTTGCCCTCAGGGAAGTGCTGCTGCTGATGCACCTGGAGCGGGCGCCCCTGCATCGGCTGAGCCGCATCGACCTCGCCAAGCGCCTGCATGTCAGCCCTTCGACCGTCACCCGCATGACCACCCCCCTGGAGAAGCTGGGCTGTGTCGGCCGCGAGGCCGATCCGCGCGACGCCCGCCTCGCCTACGTCGTGCTGACCGAGGCGGGCCAGCGGCTGGTCGGTGAGGCCCGGGCGACGCTGGAGCGCATGGCGGCCGACCTGTTCCGCGACCGCTGGGCCAAGGCGGAGATCGCGACCCTGGCCGATCTGCTGGGCCGCCTCACCGCCGGCCAGCCGGGAGACTTGTCGTGATCCATCTCATCTGCGGCTCGACCGGCGCCGGAAAGACCACTTACGCGAATAAGCTGCGCCAGCAGCTCGGGGCACTGCACCTGTCGATCGACGACTGGATGGTGACGCTGTTCGCGCCCGACACGCCGCCGCAGGTAAGCTGGCCATGGATCGAGGAACGTGTGCTGCGCTGCGAGCAGCAGATCCTGGCGACGGCCCTCGAACTCGCCCCTACCGGCGTCCCCTCGATCCTCGATCTCGGCCTTCAGCGAACCGACCAGCGTCGTCGCATCGCCGAACGGGCCATGGCGGCCGGCGTCGGCGTGCGCCTGCATTTCCTCGACATCGATGTCACGGAACGCTGGCGTCGCGTCGAGCGGCGCAACGACCGGCAGGGCGAGACCTTCCGCGTGAAGGTCACGCGCCCGATGTTCGATTTCATCGAAACGATCTGGCAACCGCCGACACCGGAAGAAGTGTCGGCCCTCGACGGCGTGCGGATCGGGGCCTAGCGGAACACGTCCTTGCGGTGACGCACCTCGGCGAACACCGCGACGGGATCGCCGCCGGCGAGGCCGACCGCAGCCTGGACCGCCGGCACGTCGACGCGCAGGAACGGGTTGGTGGCCTTCTCTTCGCCGAGCAACGAGGGCACCGTCGCCTCGCCCCTGGAACGCGCCGCATCGATCGCGGCGGAGCGCGCCTTGAGCTGCTGGTTGCCAGTCTCGACGGTCAGCGCGAAGCGGGCGTTCGACTGCGTGTACTCATGCGCACAATAGACGCGCATGTCGTCGGGCAGGGCGCGCAGCCGGCTGAGCGATGTCCAGAACTGCTGCGGCGTGCCCTCGAACATCCGGCCGCACCCGAGCGCGAACAGCGTGTCGCCGCAGAACAGCGCCTTCTGCTCGCGGAACGCATAGGCGATGTGGCCGCTCGTGTGGCCGGGCACGAAGAAGATCTCGGCCTCGGCCTCGCCGACCCGGTAGCGGTCGCCGTCGTCGACCTCGACGTCGATGCCGGGGATGCGGGCGCGATCCTGGCGCAGGCCGACGATGGTGCAGCCGGTTGCCTTCTTGATCTCGAGGTTGCCGCCCACATGATCGCCGTGGTGGTGGGTGTTCAGGATATGCGTGATCTTCCAGCGACGCTTCTCGGCCTCCGCGAGGACCGGTCCGGCCACGGCGGGATCGACGACGGCCACGGCGCCGCTCTGCAGTTCCCGCATCAACCACACGTAATTGTCGTTCAGGACCGGGATACGGATGATGTCTAGCGTTGTGCTCATAATGCAACGCTAGCAGAGCTGACCTGCGCCGGCCATGGTCCGTCCGGCCGGCTTTCTGCTACACTGGCGAGCATGTGGAGCGACGTCCTCGACCTTGAGGAATTCTACGGCAGCACACTGGGCCAGATGACCCAGCGGCTCCTGCGCACGCGCCTGCGCGAAATCTGGCCGAATGTACGCGGCGAGACGGTGCTCGGGCTGGGCTACGCGCAACCGCTGCTGCGCCCCTTCATGGAAGAAGCCGGCCGGACGCTCGCCTTCATGCCCGCCCAGCAGGGCGTCACGCGCTGGCCGCGCGAGGGCCGCAACCTCGCGACCCTGGTCGACGAGCTCGACCTGCCGCTGCCCGACCGGTCCGTCGACCGGGTCGTGCTGGTCCATGCCATCGAATGCACCGAGCAGCTGCGCCCGATGCTGCGCGAGATCTGGCGCGTGATGGCCGATGGCGGCCGCATGGTCGTCGTCGCGCCGACACGCACGGGCTTCTGGTCGCAGGTCGACCGTTCGCCCTTCTACCAGGGCCATCCCTATTCCGCGGGACAGCTGAACGCGCTGCTTCGCGCCAACATGTTCGCGCCGCTGCGCCAGACGCGCGCGCTCTACATGCCGCCGACCCGCTCGCGCCTGATGACGCGCATGGCGCCGACGGTGGAGCGTTTCGGCCAGCGGTGGCTCGGCCGTTTCGGCGGCGTGAACGTCATCGAATCCGGCAAGCAGCTCTATGCCGGCATTGCGGAGCGCAGCCAGCCGCAGGCCGTCCCCGTGCGACCCAAGCTGCGGATCGCCAGCTCGCGCGACACCCCGCAGGTCGTCGGCGCCGCGCGCAACGCCGAGGAAGGCGACAAGCCCGCCTCCTGATTTCCGGGAAGAAAGAACGACATGGCATTTTCTCCGCGCGTGATCGCGCTGCTGGGTTTTGGCGAGGCGGGATCCGCCATCGCGCGTGGCCTCACGGCCGAGGGCGCCTGGCGCGGGCCATCGAAGCCCGGCGACAACGCCCCGCGCCGCGTCATTGCGATCGATACCGCTCTCGACAAGGATCCGCGCGGCACGGCGCTGGGCAGGGTCGCGCGCGGCCTCGATGTGGCGATCAGCGACAGCTACACCGAGGCGCTGGGCGAAGCCGATCTCGTGATCTGCGCCGTCCAGGGCGAGCACGCGCTCTCGGCCGCCCGGTCCGCTGCCCCGCTGCTGAAAAGGGGCGCGCACTATCTCGACCTCTGCACCGTCACCGGCAGGATGTCGGACGAGGATCGCGCCGAGATCGAGAAGGGCGCCGGCCGTTACATCGACATCGCGGTCATGGGTGGCTTCTTCAAGCAGGGCATCAAGGCGCCGATGCTGGTGGCGGGCGAGGACGCCGCCGAGGCGGTGGCCTGGATGAACGACAACGGCTTCGTCGCCACCCTGCTGGGACCGAAGCCCGGCAGCGCGTCGTCGGTGAAGATGCTGCGCAGCACGCTCGTGAAGGGCATCGAGGCGCTGGGCGTCGAGGCGCTGGTCGCCGCGCAGCGACAGGGCATCCTCGACGAGGTGCTGGGTTGCCTGGGCGATGCCGATTCGATGGGCCTCGCCGGCTTCATCACCATGCTGGTGCAGACGCATGTCGTTCATGCCCACCGCCGCTGGGAAGAGATGGGGCTGGTCGCCCAGACCCTGCGCGAGACCGGCGTCGATCCGCTGATGACCGAATCCATCGAGAAGAGCCATCGCCGTACCGTCGATGCCCACATCGCCCCGGCCGACGGCCAGGTGCCGAGCCTCGAGGAGGCCTTGAAGATCCTGTCGGAGAAGGTGATCCGTGGACGCTGAGATCAAGACGGGTGAAGTCTTCGACCGGCTGGTAACGCTTCTCACCGACGCCCAGGCGAACTTCCGCATCATCGAGCATGTGCACGAGGGCAAGTCGGAAGCCATCAGCGCCATTCGCGGCAACCGGCCCGACCAGGCCGCCAAGGCGATGGTGCTGGACGTGCGCGGCGGTGGCGGTGGCAAGCGTCATGTGCTGGCCATCCTCCCGGGCAGCCGCAAGCTCGACTTCGCGGCGGTCGCCGCGCTCTTCGAGGCACGCAAGTGCGGTTTCGCCTCGCCGGACACGGCGCAGGAACTGACCGGCTGCGTCATGGGCGCCGTGCCGCCGTTTGCCTTGGATCCTGCGATCTCGATCGTCGTCGAGGAAGACCTGCTGGCCAACGAGACGCTGTTCTTCAACGCCGGCCGGCTCGACCGCTCGATGGAACTCGACACCAAGGACTGGCTGGCGATCGCCAGGCCGCGCGTTGCCCGGATCGCCGTCCGTGCCTGAGATCTGGCGCTTCGGCGCCGTCAGCGAAGCCGACTTCGAACCCCTGCTGGCGATCCGGACCGATGTCATGCGCGAGCATCTCGAACGGGTCGGGCGCTATACGCCCGAGCGATCGCGCCGCATGTTTCGAGGCCATTTCGACGAGCCAGGAATGCGGCTCATCCTGCAGGAGGGCATCCGCGTCGGCTGCGTCGGCTTCCGACGGCACGATCACGAGATACGCATCGATTCGTTCTATCTCGAACGCCGCCTGCACGGCTCGGGCCTCGGCACGGCGATCCTGAAGGTGCTGCTGGCCGAGGCCGACGAGACCGGCCTGCCCGTGAGACTCGAAGTCCTGACCGGCAGTCCGGCCGACCGCTTCTATCTGCGCCATGGCTTCGTGAAGCTGAAGGAAGACGAGATCGAGGGATTCTACGAGCGCCCCGCCACCGGCCGGTCGATTGCCGCGCTGATGCCGCGCGGGCCGGGCCATCAGTTCGTCTTCTACGGCGATGCTTGTTCCGGCGTGGCCGGTGCCCTGCATGAACGCACCTTCGCCAGCGTCAATGCTTCCGTCCGGCGTCTTGCGCCCTCGCCCGAGTTCATCCTGTTCCTGGGCGACGAGATCGCGGGCTACACGGCCGACGCGGACTCGCTGCGTCGCCAGTGGCGGCACTGGCTCGACGAAGAGATGGGCTGGCTCGAGCGTCGGGCGATTCCGATGTGGCACACGACCAGTAACCACGCGACCTACGACGCGATGAGCGAGGACGTGTTCCGCGAGGTGCACGACCACCTGCCGCGCAACGGGCCTCCCGGACAGGAAGGCCTGTCCTACTGGGTGCGTCGCGGCGACCTGCTGCTGGTGTTCGTCCATACGCTGTGGACCGGGCTCGGCGGCGAGGGACATGTCGAAACGGATTGGTTGCGCGACGTGCTGCGCCAGAATGCCGATGCCCGTCACAAGATCGTCGCGGGCCATCATCCGGTGCATCCGGTCAACGGCTTCGCCGGCGCCTATCAGCGCGATGTCGGCCCGGAGCACGCGACCGCCTTCTGGGACATCCTGAGCGAGAACGGCGTGCGGGCCTATCTGTGCGGCCACATCCTCGCCTTCGACGTCCAGGTCCATCGCGGTGTGCTGCAGATCTGTACCGCGGGCGCCGGCACGGCCCACCGCATGCCCGAGGGAATCGAGTATCTCCACGCCGTCCAGGCGGCACTGGATGACGATGGCCTGCGCTATCAGGTGCTCGATGCCGACGGCGTGGTCCGCGAGCGCCTGTCCTGGCCGCTGGAGATGCCGCCGGTCGAGCACTGGCGTGCTCTGGATGAAGCACGGTTCGGCAGGGACAGGATCGCCGCCTTCCGCTTCACCGGCCGCGCCGCCGCTGCAGGCACGAGCACCCTCCAGACATTCCTGTCGGCGTTCACCCCCGGCCGCCGCGCGCCCTTCTGGGTCGGCCTCAGCGGGCCGGCGCAACGCCTGCTGGCGATCCTGGAACCGGAGCCCGGCCGCAGTCCTCACTATTGGGTAGGCCCCTCGCTGACGGCCGATGCACCGTTCGACATCCAGCTGCTCGTCCATCCCGGCATGGGTCCGGGCGGCCTGCTCTATCGCCTATCCGATGACGACGCCTGGTCATCGCTGTCGGCCGCCTCCGCCTGGGGCGCCGAGCGCCTGGACTGGCCGGACGCCTGGAGCATCGGCCACGGCCAGCAAGGCCCGGACGACCGCACCTTCCTGGGCCGGGATCTCGCGGTCTCAGCGGAGACGCTCGACCTGTAAGGGCTAATCCCGTCTCAGCATGAACACCGCCTGCTCGCCGATCAGGTTGGCGAGCAACGGCGGCAGGTTGATGCGACGGCTCTTGCTGTTCAGCACGATGGCGCGTTCGATGCGCACGCCCATGGTGCGGCAGAGGGCGCGGAAATCGTCGATGCTGCAGAGATGGATATTGGGTGTGTCGTACCACTTGTAGGGCAGCGACGCGGTCTCCGGCATGCGGCCGCCGAACACGAGCCTGAGCCTCACCTGCCAGTGCGCGAAGTTGGGAAAGGAGACGATGGCGTGCTTGCCGACGCGCAGCATCTGCTCCAGCACGCGGCGCGGCTCGCGCGTGGCCTGAAGGGTCTGGCTCAGGATCACATAGTCGAAGGCGGCATCGGGATAGTCGCGCAGGTCGGTATCGGCGTCGCCCTGCACCACCGACAGGCCGTTGGCGACGCAGGCGTTCACGCCGGCCTGGCTGAGCTCCATGCCGCGCGCATCCACGCGCTTGCCATTCATGAGATGGGCCAGCAGCGCACCGTCGCCGCAGCCGACATCGAGCGCACGCGTGCCGGGCTCCACCATGTCGGCGATGAGCTGCAGGTCGACGCGGATCGGCGCGGCCATCACGACGCACTCCCGAGGCCACGCACCGTAGCAGCCCCCTTCAGGAAGCCCGAGAGCGTGCGAAACATTTCAGGCTCGTCGAGCAGGAAAGCATCGTGGCCCTTGTCGCTGTCGACCTCGACGAACGACACGTTGGCGGCCGCGGCATTCAGCGCATGGACGACGGCACGGCTCTCGCGCGTCGGAAACAGCCAGTCGCTGTTGAAGGACATCAGGCAGAACCGCGTCGCCGTACCCTTGAAGGCATTCGCCAGCACGCCGCCATGTGCGCCTGCGAGGTCGAAATAGTCCATCGCGCGGGTGATGTAGAGATAGCTGTTGGCGTCGAAACGATCCACGAAGGTCGACCCCTGGTGGCGCAGGTAGCTCTCGACCTGGAAATCCGCATCGAAGCCGAAGCCCAGCGCATCGCGGTTCTGCAGGGAGCGGCCGAACTTGCGCTGCAGCGCCTGCTCCGAGAGGTAGGTGATGTGCGCGGTCATGCGGGCGACCGCGAGGCCGCGCGCCGGGTTGGTCTGGTGCAGCCGGTAGTCGCCGCCCTTCCATTCCGGGTCGGCCATGATTGCCTGGCGACCGACCTCGTGGAACGCGATGTTCTGCGCCGAGTGATGCGCCGCGCAGGCGATCGGCACCGCCGAGAAGACGCGCTTCGGATAGCTCGCGGCCCATTCGAGCACCTGCATGCCGCCCATCGAGCCGCCGATGACGCAGAAGAGATCGGGAATGCCGAGATGGTCGAGCAGCGCCGCCTGCGCCCGCACCATGTCGCCGATGGTCACCACCGGAAAGAGCAGGTTCCACGGCCGGCCGGTCGCGGGATCGTGCGCCTGCGGGCCGGTCGTGCCCATGCAATGGCCGAGCACGTTGATGCAGATGATGAAGTAGCGATCGGGATCGAGCACCTTGCCCGCCCCGATCAGGCTCTCCCACCAGCCATCCTTGCCGGTGACCGGATGGCGGTCGGCGACGAACTGGTCGCAGGTCAGGGGATGGCAGACGAGGACGGCATTCGACTTGTCGGCGTTCAGCGTCCCATAGGTCTGATAGGCCACCCGGTAGGGACCGAGATCGACGCCGCAGTCGAGGCGCAGCGGCCGGTCCACGCCCAGGACCGCGTGGCGACACTGGGCGAGCGCCTTGCGTTCAGCATCGGTGAGGTCGTCCAGCAATGCCCTCTCCAGCGAAAAAGCCCCCGCAGGAGCCAACGAAAAAGCCCCCGACCGGAAGGGCGGGGGCTTTTTCGAGCACTCCGACCTTTTAGCGGTGTTTAACGTGGCCGCAAGCCGGTCGGCTCAAATTCCACGGAGAGGCTCTATACGGTCGCCAGCGGCGGGAGGCAAGCCTCTTGCGGCTTGTTTGCCTTTACGCGGGCGGTGCGGACGTAGTATCGCCGCTGCGCACAGGAAAAAACGGCCTAATGGACGCTCCCAGTCTCGACAGCTTGCGGCAGGAAATCGACGCCATCGATACCGAACTGCACGGCCTGATCCGCCGCCGCGCGGAGGTCGTCGGGCATATCTCTGCCGCCAAGCCGGCGGGCGGTCTCGCGCTGCGTCCGGGCCGCGAGGCCCAGGTCCTGCGCAAGCGGCTGGCGGCGCACGATGGGACGTTCCCGTCGGCCGCCGTCTATCGCATGTGGCGGGAAATGATGAGCGCCTTCACGCTCATCCAGACGCCCGGCCTGAAGATTGCGATCTGCCGGCCGGACGATCAGCCCGGTTACTGGGATCTCGCCCGGGATCATTTCGGCTGCCAGATCCCCTTTGTCGCCCACGACACGCCGGCCGGCGTGCTGGCCGCCGTGCGCGCCAGCACGACCACCATCGGCGTCGTGCCGGCCCCGCTCGAGGCGGACTCGACTCCGTGGTGGCCCATGCTTGCCGGCAAGGATGCGACCCTGCCGACCGTCATCGCCCGGCTGCCTTTCCTCGCGATGCCCAATGCGCGTGCGCGGGGCATCTCGGCCTTCGTGCTGGCCCGCATCGACGCGGAGCCGAGCGGTTCGGATCGCGCCCTCGTGGCGATCGAGGCCAGGAACGGCCTGAGCCGCGACCGCATCGCCGCGGCGCTGGCCAAGGCGGGACTTCCCGCCTTCACGTCGGCGCTGGACCAGGTCCTGGCCGGAGTGCATCACTATCTCGTCGAGATGCCGGGTGTGATCGTCGACGACGATCCGCGCCTGCGCGACCTCGAAGTGGCCCTGGGACTGGAAAAAGGCTGCGTGGCGGCCATCGGCGCCTACGCCGTGCCGATCGACGCCAAACCGTGAACTGAACTTTCGCAGGAGACTGGCATGAGCGCGCTCACCCCGCGTCCGGGCATCATGAAGATCGCGCCCTATGTGCCGGGCAAGGATTCGATCGAAGGCAAGGAGACGATCGCCAAGCTCTCGTCCAACGAGGGCGCGCTGGGGCCCTCGCCCAAGGCGATGGCGGCCTATGCCAAGGCGGCTTCCGAGCTGCACCGCTATCCTGACGGCGACACCGCGAAGCTGCGCGCGGCACTGGGCCGCCACTACGGTCTCGATCCGGCGCGCATCGTCTGCGGCGCGGGCTCCGACGAGATCCTGAACCTGCTGGTCCGCGCCTACTGCGGCCCGGGCGACGAGCTGCTCTACAGCCAGTACGGCTTCCTGATGTACGCGATCAACGCGCTGGGCGTCGGTGCGACCCCGGTCGCGGCGCCGGCCAGGGACTATGGCAGCGACATCGATGCGATGCTGGCGGCGGTGACGGACAAGACCCGCATCGTCTGCCTCGCCAATCCGAACAATCCGACCGGCACCTACGTCACCAAGGACGATGTGCGCCGCCTGCACGCCGGCCTGCCGAAGAACGTGCTGCTGATCATCGACGCGGCCTATGCCGAATATGTCAGCAGGAACGACTACGACTCGGGCGTCGAGCTGGTCGATCAGGCCGAGAACGTGGTGATGACCCGCACCTTCTCGAAGATCTACGGCCTGGGCGGATTGCGCCTCGGCTGGATGTACGGGCCTGCTGGAATCGTCGACGTGATGAGCCGGCTGCGCCAGCCGTTCAACGTCAACTCGGCCGCACAGATCGCGGGCATCGCGGCGCTCGACGACATCGCCCACACCGACGCCAGCCGCACCAACAATGACATCTGGCTGCCGTGGCTCAGCGCCGAACTGACGAAGCTCGGCCTCGAGCCGGTGCCGAGCGTGGGCAACTTCGTGCTGGTCGGCTTCGGTCCGAAGGAACGCGCCGTGGCGGCGAACGACTGGATGATGAACGACGGGCTGATCCCGCGCCTGGTCGCGGGCTACGGCCTGCCCGCGCATCTGCGCATCACGGTCGGCACCGAGCCGGAAGTGAAGGCGGTACAGGCCTCGCTCGCCCGCTTCGTGGCGGCAGGCAAATGAGCGAACCCCTGTTCGACAAGATCGCGCTGATCGGCATCGGGCTGATCGGCGGCTCGATCGCGCTGGAGGCGCGCAAGCGCGGTCTCGCGAAAACGATCGTGGCGGCAACGCGCAGCCCCGAGACGGCCGCGCTCGCCAACAAGCTGAAGCTGGCCGACCATTGCGGCACCGACCTTGGCGAGGCCTGCAAGGACGCCGACCTCGTGATCGTCTGCACGCCGGTCGGCGCCTGCGGCCCGGCGGCCAAGGCCATCGCGTCGAGCCTGAAGCCCGGCTGCATCGTGTCGGACGTCGGCTCGGTGAAGCAGACCGTGATCACCGACATGGCGCCGCACATCCCGAAGGGCGTGCACTTCGTGCCGGCCCATCCGGTTGCCGGCACCGAGAATTCCGGCCCCGAAGCCGCGCTGCTCGACCTGTTCCAGGGCCGCTGGTGCATTCTGACGCCGCTGCCCGACAGCGACGCCGCGGCGGTCGACAAACTGGAAGCCTTCTGGAAAGGACTCGGCAGCCAGGTCGAACGGATCGACCCCAAGGATCACGACCGCATCCTGGCCATCACCTCGCACCTGCCGCATCTGATCGCCTACACGATCGTCGGCACGGCCGACGATCTCGGCGGCCATCTGAACAGCGAGGTTCTGAAGTTCGCCGCCGGTGGCTTCCGCGACTTCACGCGCATCGCCGCCTCCGATCCCACCATGTGGCGCGACGTGTTCATGAACAACCGCGAGGCCGTGCTCGAGGTGCTCCAGCGCTTCCAGGAGGATCTCTTCTACCTGCAGCGCGCCATCCGCTGGGGCGAGGGCGACAAGCTGTTCGACCTGTTCACGCGCACGCGCGAGATCCGGCGCGCCCTGATCCACCTGCACCAGGCCTAGCGCGAGCATGGCCATGGCAAAGCCCACCGCCAAACCACGGTGGGTCTTCGGCTACGGCTCGCTGATGTGGAACCCGGGCTTCGCGACGCCGGAGACACAGGCGGCGCGGCTCCAGGGCTGGCATCGCGCCTTCTGCATCTACTCGGAGCACTATCGCGGCACGCCGGAAACGCCGGGGCTCATGCTCGGCCTGCTGCCGGGCGGCTCCTGCCGCGGGCTGGCCCACCGGTTGCCGGCCGCTGCCTATGACGACGTGCGGCGATACCTGATCCACCGCGAGATCGACAATGACGGCGTGTACGTGGAGACGGTGCGACCGATCCGGCTCGACGATGGGCGTGTCGTGCCATCGCTGGTTTATCTCGCCGATCGCACCCACCGGCAGTTCGCCGGGAAGCTGCCAGAGGCGGAAACGCTTCGGCTCATCCGCCAGGGCCACGGTGCCACGGGCAGCAGCCTCGACTACGTGATGAATACGGTCGCCCACCTCGGCGAGCTCGGTCTCAACGACCGCGCACTCGAAAGGCTGGCCCGCGCCGCCGGCAGCGGCGCAGGGCCCTCGAGCCGCTAGCGGCGCGCGGCCTCGGTCGCGAACACCGACTGTACGACGAAGCCGAGCTCTTCCCGCGCCTGCTCGACCGACAGGCCCAGGCGCTGGCGCAGCACGACCCAGCTTTCCGGTGCGATGGCCAGGGCCAGGGCGGTCAGGGTCCGCTGCCGCGACTCCGCGGGCAGAGCCGCCAGTTCGGGACCGAACGCCTGGGAGAGCTGCGCGGTGTTGGCGCTATAGATCTGCGAGATCATGTCAGCCGCTTCCGGCGACCGGCGCTGCAGCGTCTCGACGAAGGTCCACATCGGGCGGAGCTGCTCGTAGCGGTCCGCACACTGGTTGATCAGGCTGGCGACGCGCTGCTCGACCGGACCGGCGGACGCGAGTTCCGGCGCTTCCCCGACCAGGGCGGCCAGGACGCGGCCGAGGACGGCGACGTAGAGTTCGGCAGTATCGGCGAAGTGCTGGAACACGGTGCGGGCCGAGACACCGGCCATCTGGGCGATGTCGCGCACGATCGGCGCGACCTGCCCGGCCGCGGCAAGGGCCAAGGCCGAGGCCACGATCGATTCGCGCGTCCGGGCGACGCGGTCACCGCGACCGGCCGTATTGAGCTGCTTCGTGTGCAGGGTCTGACCGTCCATTCCTGACTCCCCAGCGAGTATTTGCCGTCTCGTCGGCAACCTTGCCGACTCTAAAGATATTGCAAGCAAATCACTAGATATGAAGCTACTAGTGCATCCTCATTTCAAGAGCTGCGATGCGCTATAAGGGCGCGTTCAGCGTAAGATTCGCGTAAGCCGATGGTGCCCCGATGTCCGAGAAAACATATGCTTCCGCCTCCCTCGCAGCCCAGGCGATGGGATGGATCGACCCGGTCACCAAGGCCGTCGTGCCGCCCATCCACATGGCCAGCACCTATCTCCGCGACGAGGACAACGGCTATCGCTCTGGGCGCATCTACGCGCGCGCCGACAATCCCACGTTCGACCAGGCCGAGGCAACGCTCACGGCCCTCGAAGGGGGCGCAAAGTCGCTGATCTTTTCGTCGGGCATGAGTGCGGCGACCGCCTGCTTCCTCGCCTTGTCACCCGGTGACCATGTCGTGACTTCCAAAGTCATGTACTGGGCCCTGCGCAACTGGCTGATGACCTTCGCCACGCAGTGGGGCCTCAAGATCGAGTTCGTCGACACCGACAAGACCGATCAGGTGGCCGCGGCGGTGAAGCCAGGGGTCACGAAGCTCGTCTGGATCGAGACCCCGGCGAACCCGACCTGGAGCGTTTCCGACATCGCCGCCATCGCCGAGATCGCGCACAAGGCCGGCGCGCTGCTCGGCGTCGATTCGACGGTGGCCACACCGGTGCTGACGCGACCGATCGAGCACGGCGCCGACATCGTCATGCATTCGGCCACCAAGTATCTCAACGGCCATTCCGACATCATCGCCGGTGCGCTCACCGGCGCGCGCGACGATGCCTATTGGGCGAAGCTGCGGACCATCCGCTCGCAGCTCGGCACGATCCTCGGCCAGACCGAGGCATGGCTGCTGATGCGCGGCATGCGTACGCTGTTCCCGCGCGTCGCCTGGGCCTGCAGGTCGGCCCAGAACCTAGCCGAGCAGTTCGCCGAGCATCCGATGGTGGAAGAGGTCCTCTATCCCGGCCTGCCCTCCTTCGCGGGCCACGCGGCGGCGGCGAAGCAGATGAAGGGCGGCTTCGGCGGCATGCTGTCGGTGCGGGTCAAGGGCGGCGAGCGCGCAGCCATCGCCACGGCGGCGAGGGTCGGCCTGTGGAAGCGCGCCACGTCGCTGGGCGGCGTCGAGAGCCTGATCGAGCATCGCGCCAGCATCGAGGGAGCGGGCACGCCCTGCCCGCCCGACCTGCTGCGGCTATCGGTCGGCGTCGAGGAGAGCAGCGACCTGTTCGACGATCTCGACCAGGCGCTGAAGCGCGCCCACAACGCTTAACGGAGCCTCATTGGAGCGCGCCACTCCAGTGGCGCAATCATGATCATGAGCGCCACTGGAGTGGCGCGCTCCGATGATCGTCGTTCCTCGTACTTAAGCCGGCGTACCGAACACCGCGCCCAGCCCCGCACCGATACGCTCGTTCATCATCTCGATCGAGCCGTCGGTGTAGGCCGCGATCTTGGCGCCCGCGAGATGGCGGGCCAGCGGATAGTCGGCGCGCAGGCCGTTGGCGCCCATCGCCTGGATGCAGTCGGCGATGCGCTGCACGGCCATGTCGGTCGCGAACTTCTTGGCGTGCGCCGCCGGCAGGACGGCGTCGGCGCCTTCGTCGATCAGGCGTGCGGCGCGGTAGCAGAGGAGGCGCGCGGCTTCGAGGTCGGTCGCGGCATCGACCAGCTTCCAGCGCACACCCTGATGCTCGATCACCGGCTGGCCGAAGGTCGTGCGCTGCTGCGTGTAGCGCACCGCCGTCTCGAGCGACGCCTGCAGCATGCTGCAGCACATCGCCGCAACATAGGCGCGGGCGCCGTTGATGCCGGCCAGCGCGGCCTTGAAGGCCTTGCCGGGCGGATGCAGCACCGCCTCGTCCGGCGCGAAATAGTCGACCAGCCGGAAGCCGCCGACGCCGATCGCGTGTCCACCGTGAAGCTCGAACGGCTTCTCGCGATGGAAACCCGGCCGCTCCGCCTCGATGGCGAGGCAGATGATGCCGCGATAACCCTGTGCCTTGTCGGTCTGCGCATAGGCCACCGAAAGACCCGCGACCGCGGCATTTGTGATCCACGCCTTGGCGCCGTTCACCTTCCAGCCGCCCTCGACTCTGACGGCTTCCATCTCCAGGCCGCCGAAGTCGCTGCCGACGCCGGGCTCGCTGAGGCCCGCGCAACCGATCAGATCGCCGGTCAGCATGCGCGGCAGCAGACGGGCCACGTGGGCCGGCTGGCCGTCGCGGGCGAAGCGCGCGCAGGCATTGTGGTGGTTGATCAGGGCAAAGGCGAAGGCGAAGTCGTGCCGCGCGATCTCCTCGAAGGCGCGCAGCTTGCAGGAGAAGGACAGGCCCTGCCCGCCATGCTTCTTCGCCAGCTCGATCGTGTTGAGGCCGATCGCACAGGCCGCCTTGATGGTCTCGAGCGGATAACGACGTTCCCACTCCCAGCGCGCGGCGTTGGGAGCGACCTGTTCTTCGGCAAAAGCCTTGGCGCGCGCCACGACGGCGCGCTCTTCGGGGGTGAGGACTTCATCGAGCATCTTCCTCAGATACACGATTGGACCTCGGGCGCAACGACGGGCTAGAATGGAGCCAATGCGGGTGTAGCTCAGGGGTAGAGCGTCGGCTTCCCAAGCCGTAGGTCGCGGGTTCGAATCCCGTCGCCCGCTCCAAAAATTTTCGGGCAGGAACGTCGCAATGGATGGGATGGCACCGGCGCCGGTCGCGGCCAGCGGCGATTTCGCGGCCGACGTGGCCGCCTTCTCCGCCCATTGGCGAGACGCCGCCGAGCGACTGGCGCGACTGCCCGCCAAGCCAAACCGCGATGCCGCCGCCTATGACCAGGCCGAAGCGCTGAAACAGGCCGCACGCGAAGCCCGCTTCGCCTTCCTGCGCCGCCACGCACGCACGCTTTACGACAAGCTGACCGACAATCGCGCCAGGTTCGTGCGCATCGAGCGCCTGGTCTATGACGCCGCCGCCCTCGTGCCCGGCCTCGCACCGACACAGGCCGAGGTCGCGGCCGAGGCCGAGCTGCGCCAGGCCGAGAAGGACGGCGTCGAGATCGACCAGGGCATCCTCTGCAACCAGTTCCTCGCCGATCCCGAGTGCGGCCTGCACCTCTGCCACACCATGCTGCTGCCGCGTGAAGAGTCATCGGAAGCGCTCGCGAAGTTCCAGCGCGACGGAAAGCTCGACCTCGGCTACGCGCGGGTCGAGCGCCAGGGCAAGGCGGCGGTGCTGCTTCTGTCCAACCGGCGCTTCCTCAACTCGGAGGACAATGCGACCCAGGCCGCGACCGAGATCGGCGCCGATGTCTGCATCCTCGACCGGCAAAGCGAGGTCGCGGTGCTGCGCGGCGACGTGGTGCCGGAGGGCAAGTATGCCGGCCGCCGCGTCTACAATGCCGGCATCAACCTCACGCACCTCTATTACGGCAAGATCCCGTTCCTGTGGTTCCTGATCCGCGACATGGGGTTCGTGAACAAGATGTTCCGCGGCCTCGCCCGGCCGGACGTGCCGCCCGACGAGGTCGCGGGCGATTCGATCGAGAAGCTCTGGATCTCCGCGGTCGAGACCTTCGCCATCGGCGGCGGCTGCCAGATCCTGTTGGCCTCCGACTTCAACATCGCCGGGCGCGACGCCTACATGACCCTGCCGGCGCGCAAGGAAGGCATCATCCCGGCGATGGCGAACCTGCGGCTCCAGCGCTTCGTGGGCGACCGGCTCGCGCGCCAGGCGATCATGTACGAGCGCCGCATCGAGTGCGATTCCGAAGTCGGCCGCATGATCTGCGACGAGGTCGTGGCGCCCGACGAGATCGACGCCACAATCGTTCGCGTGATCGATCGCCTGACCGGATCGGGCGCCGTCGGCGCCATCGGCAACCGCCGCGCACTGCGACTTGGCTCAGAGCCGCTCGACACGTTCCGCCGCTACGCCGCCCTCTACGCGCGCGAGCAGGCCTATTGCCACTTCAGCCCGGCGCTGATCTCCAATCTCGAACAGTACTGGAACGCGGCGAGCCGGCGGGCCTAGCTATCTGACCCCTCCGCCCCTGCGGGGCACCTCCCCATTCGAATGGGGAGGCAAAGCTTCTTCGTTCCTCCCCATTCAAATGGGGAGGTGTCGTCGTCTTGCGACGACGGAGGGGTCACGCTTCGATCAGTGCTCGCGCGGGGCGTGCTTGCCGAGGATTCGCTGCAGGGTGCGGCGGTGCATGTTGAGGCGGCGCGCCGTCTCGGAGACGTTGCGATCGCACTGCTCGAACACGCGCTGGATATGCTCCCAGCGCACGCGGTCGGCCGACATGGGATTGCTGGGCGGCGGCGGCAGCTTGCGGCCGTGGGCCGTCAGCGCCTGCTCGATGGCGTCGGCGTCGGCCGGCTTGGCGAGATAGTCGACGGCGCCTTCCTTCACGGCGGCCACCGCGGTCGCGATGTTGCCGTAGCCGGTCAGGACGACGATCCGGATATCGGGACGCGCCTGGCGCAGCGGCCCGACCAGCTCCAGGCCGTTGCCGTCGGCCAGCCTGAGGTCGAGCACGGCGAAGGCCGGCGGCCGGGCGGTCTGGGCCAGCGCTTCGGCGACCGAGCCCACGGCGGTGACGATGAAACCGCGTTGCTCGAGCGCGCGCGCGATACGGTTGCGGAAAGCTGCATCATCGTCGGCGATCAGCAAGGTACGGTCCTTGTTGTTCGTCGTGCCGGCGATCACAGGCGACAAGGGGCGCGGGGCGCCGCTGTCCTGGGTCATGGCGACTCCTTCGACATCGGCCGCTATGTAGCCTTGAAGACGGGGTTTGGCCAGCGCACCGAAACGGCGGCCCCGCCGCCCGTGTCGCTGCGATTGCCGAAGGTCACGTTGGCGCCGGTGCGCTCCAGCAGCGTCTTGGCGATGAAGACGCCCAGACCCATGTGCCCCTCCTGGCCCTGGCGGGTCGAGATGAACGGCGTGCCCAGCTCGTCCAGCAGCGCCTCGGAAAAGCCCGGCCCGTCGTCGACCACTTCCACTTCCGACCATTCCCGCGACCAGCGCGTGCTGACGCGGACCTCGTGCCGCGCGAACGAAACGGCGTTCTGAACGATGTTTCCGATACCCTGCATGATCTCCGGGCTCCGCAGCTGGATGGGCGCCGTCTTCGGCACGCCGTCGCCGACCGGGCCGGCCTCGAATTCGATCTCGATCTCCTCGCGGCCGCAGTTCTGCGCGGCGGCCTCGATCAGCGCCGGCAGCGGGACGAGCGTGTAGGAATCCGACACATCGCCTGCAGGATCGGTCGAGAGCCGCGCCAGAATCGACCGGCAGCGCTCCGATTCGGCGGCCAGCAGCTCGACATCCTCCCGCAACGGATCGTCGAGCTCGATCTCGCGCAGCATCTCCTTGGTGACGACGGCGATCGTCGACAGCGGCGAGCCCAGCTCGTGCGCGGCGGCGGCGGCCAGTGCACCCAGCGCCGAGAGCTGCTGCTCGCGCGCCAGCGCCGCCTGGGCGGCGGCCAGCGCATCGGCCATCTGGCGCTGTTCCTCGGCGAGCCGCCAGCCATAGAGCGTGATCAGCAGCGTCGTGAGCGACAGTCCCGACCAGACGCCCACCTGATAGATGTCGGGCAGGTTGGGCGGCGGCCCTTTCCAGGGCAGCGGCTGATAGAAGAGGCCGAGCAACGCGATGCTGGCGATGGTGAGCAGGGTGAGCGCGACGTTGCTGGCAAGCGACAGGATCGTCGCACCGATCGCGACCGGCGCCAGCAGCAGCAGCGAGAACGGATTGATCAGGCCGCCGGTGAGATAGAGCAGCACCGCGAGCTGCAGGATGTCGAAGGCGAGGAAGATCGCGGCCTCGCGGTCGTCGATGCGCGCCGAGCCCGGCCGGCCGATGCTGACGGTCAGGTTGAGCAGCGCCGACAGCGCGATCGTGCCACCGACCGCCAGGACCGGCAGGCCGAATCCCAGGCCCCAGTGCACGACGGCGGCGGTGAAGGCCTGGCCCGCGACCGCGCCCCAGCGGATGAGCACCAGGGTGCGCAGGCGCACGCCGCCGCGCGTCAGGACGGTCACGGTGCTGGCGCGCCGCGGAGCGGCAGGCGGAGGCTCTGCAGACGGGGGCGCGTCGTCGCCACGCACCGCCACGATGCTACTCTTCGAGCATCAGGTGCTTGCGATGCACCGTCGTGAAGAGCGGGATCCTGCGCTGCGCCGTGCGGTCCGGCGGCTCCTTCACCAGCCGTCCGATCTCGCCCAGGATCAGCCCGGTGATGGTCGGCAGCGGCAGCTCGCGCGCCTCGTCGAGGCGCACCCAGCGGATGTCGCCCATCTCGCTCGAGTGGCGGATCTCGCCCGACGCATCCTCGGCGCGCGCCATGAAGAAGCGGGCATTGAAGCGGCGCGGCCGGCCGGGCGGCGTCACCGCGCGCGCGATCAGGTCGAGGCAGTCGAGCGCCGGCGCCATGCCCTGGTCGAGGAAGCCCTTCCAGTGCTCGCCATAGTCCTTCTTCGGCGCACCGCCCTCGAGCGGCTTGCCCAGCATCAGGCCGCTTTCCTCGAAGGTCTCGCGCACCGCGGCGACGGCCAGCGCCCGCGCGCGCTGCGCCGAGGCGGCCCGCATCAGGCGCTCGTTGACGAAGGGATCGAGCGCGGTCGCGACGGGAACGCGCGCATCGTCTGGATCGACCTTGCCGCCCGGGAACACGTAGCGGTTGGGCATGAAGGCGTGGGCGGCGGCGCGGCAGCCCATCAGCACTTCCGGCGTGCTGCCCTGCATGCGCACCAGGATCAGCGTCGCGGCATCGCGCGGCCGCATGTAGGGATAGACCTTGTCGATCTTCTCGACCGGCCGTTCGCTGCCGGGCTTCAGGGGGACTTTGGGGGCCTCGTCGTAGCCTTTGTCGGTGCCGCGGACGACCGCGCCTTCGGGAATGCCTCGTTTGCTCATGCCATCACGATAAACCAGCGACCCTAGAACGACCAGTCGACCGGCGTGTCGGGGCGGAAGACGGTGATGTCCTTTCCGCCGTCCGGGACCGCGATGCGGTCCGGGATGTCGAGCGGCTTCGCGTGCAGCGTGATCCGCTCCTCGTTGGCCGGCAGGCCGTAGAAACGCGGGCCGTTCAGCGACGCGAAGGCTTCGAGATGGGCCAGCGCGCCCTCCTCGGCGAAGACCTGCGCGTAGACCTGCATCGCGACCGGCGCATTGAAGACGCCGGCGCAGCCGCAGGCGCACTCCTTGGTGTCCGTCGTGTGCGGCGCGGTATCGGTGCCGAGGAAGAATTGCGTCCCGCCCGAGGTCGCCGCCCGCCGCAGGGCGAGACGATGCTCCTCCCGCTTGGCGATCGGCAGGCAATAGAAGTGCGGACGGATGCCGCCCTTGAAGATCGCATTGCGGTTGTAGCTGAGGTGATGCGGCGTGATCGTGCCGCCCATGCGGCCCGGATTCGCCTCGACGAAAGCGACACCTTCGCGCGTCGTGATGTGCTCCAGCACGATCTTCAGGCCCTCGTGGCGCTTCAGCAGCGGCGCCAGCACCTTGTCGAGGAACACCGCCTCGCGGTCGAAGATGTCGACCTCGGGATCGGTCACCTCGCCATGGACCAGGAGCGGCATGCCGGCCTTCTCCATGGCCTCCAGCCCTTTCGCGATCCTGTCCATCGAGGTCACGCCGTGCGCCGAATTGGTCGTGGCATGCGCCGGATAGAGCTTGGCCGCGACCCACACGCCCTCCGCCTTGCCGCGCGCCAGCTCGGCCGGGTCGGCGCCGTCGGTCAGGTAGCAGGTCATCAGCGGCTCGAACTTCAGCGCCGCAGGGACCGCGGCGCGGATGCGTTCGCGATAGGCGCTGGCCTCGGCGACCTTCGTCACCGGCGGCACGAGGTTCGGCATGATGATGGCGCGGGCGAACTGGCAGGCGGTGTGCACGGCGCAGGCCGCCAGCATCGCGCCGTCGCGCAGGTGGACGTGCCAGTCGTCGGGGCGGCGGATGGTGATCGTGGAGGGTGTCGGATTTGCAGGAGCCATGATGCGCTTTCTACGCTTGCTCCCGGACGGGCTCCAATGTTGATTGCGGGCATGAACGACCTGAACGACGCCGTCGCCTTCGCCCTGGCCGCCCAGTCCAACTGGCCTGCCAGCATGTACATGCCCGACGGGCAGTTCGTGATGACCTACGATTCGGGCGAGAAGGCGCCCGACAACGAGGTGCTGGGACCGGTGACGCCGCGCGGCGGGCCGTCGGGCCTCGTCTATCGCGGCGGCCACAAGATCGCCGAATGGGGCGACGTCGACCGCGCCGACATGACCTTCAGCGTGGCCAAGAGCTACCTCGCCCTGCTCGCCGGCCTGGCGCTGGGCGACGGGCTGATCAAAAGCCTCGACGACAAGGTCGCGGGATACGCGCTCGACGACGGGTTCGAGAGCGAGCAGAACCGGGACATCACCTGGCGCCATCTGCTGACGCAGACCAGCGAATGGTCGGGCACCGTCTTCGGCAAGGAAGACCGCATCGACCACAATCGCGTGGTCGGCGTCGCCGTCGCCGACGCGCCCAAGGGCACGCGCCGCGCGATGAAGAAGCCGGGCAGCTTCTACGAGTACAACGACGTCCGCGTGAACCGGCTGTCGCGCTCTCTGCTGCAGGTCTTCCGGGAACCGCTGCCGCAGGTGCTGAAGCGCCGCATCATGGACCCGATCGGCGGTTCGCAGGGCTGGCGGTGGGACGGCTACCGCAATTCCTACGACACGATCGACGGCAAGCAGATGCTGTCGGTGCCGGGCGGCGGCCACTGGGGCGGCGGCATCGTCATCTCGGCGCGCGACCTCTCGCTGATGGGCCGGCTGGTGGCGCAGGGCGGCGTCTGGGAGGGCAAGCAGATCCTGCCGAAGGGCTGGACCGCGGAACTGGTGAAGCCCTGCCCGGTCGCCCCCTTCTACGGGCTGATGTGGTGGCTCAACACCGGCCGCAGGCAATTCGCCGCCGCGTCCGAGAGCAGCTACTTCGCGCTGGGATGGGGCAGCCACATCGTCTGGATCGATCCCGAGAACGATCTCGTCACGGTGCTGCGCTGGATCGACCGCAAGAAGGCGCCGGAATTCGTCGAACGTCTGCTGGGGGCGATCAAGGCATGAGCCTCGACTACTCCGCCGTCCCGCGTATGTCGGACGGCCGTACCGCCGCCGAACATATCGAACAAGTCGCCGCGAAGTCGGAGATCGTGCGGGTGCCCATGGGAAATGGCGGCACGATGATGTGGCACGTGTTCGGCGCCGCCCCCGACAAGCCGATTCTGCTGCTGTTCCACGGCGGGTCGGGCTCGTGGATCCACTGGATCCGCAACGTCCTGCCGCTCTCCGAGCATTTCAGCGTCTACGCCGCCGACCTGCCCGGGCTGGGCGACAGCGACCCGCCCGACGACGTGAACGACATCTGGTCGGTGACGCACTGCGTCGAGGCCGCGATGAAGGAGCTGCTGCCGAAGGACCGGGACTTCGCCATCGCGGGCTTCTCGTTCGGCGGCATGGTCTCCGGCCATATCGCGACGCTGTTCGAGGACCGCATCCGGCGCATCGCGCTGGTCGGCGCCGGCGGCCTCAAGGCCACGCGCAAGCCCGGCCCCAAGCTTCACAAGCTTTTAGCCGAGATGCCGCCCGAGACCCTGGCGGCCGAGGCGCGGCGCAATCTCGAGATCCTGATGCTGCACGACCCGAAGTCGGTCGACGGCATCGCGATCCACATGCAGATCCTGAACACCACGCGCGCCAAAACGCGCAGCCGCATCATGGGCCAGGCCTTCAAGCTCAGCGAAGTGCTGCCGCGGGTGAAGACGCCGCTCACCGGCATCTGGGGCGAGTTCGATTCGACGACATACCCGCACATCCAGGAGCGCATCGATCTCTTCCGCGCCCTGCAGCCCGGCTTCGAGATGAACGTGATCCCGGGCGCCGGGCATTGGGTTGCGTACGAGGCGGCGGATGCGTTCAACGCGAAGCTGGTCGAGGTGTTGAAGGGTTAAGCGAAAGGTCCCTCGCTTACGCTCGGGATGACAATCTTGGTCGGGTCAGCGCAGTGCGCTGATCCAACCTCCATTGTCATCCCGAGCGCAGCGAGGGACCTTTGATTCGCAGACCTGTCCGTCACCCCATCACCAGGCGCGGCAGGCCCAGGGCGATGTCGGGGAAGGCCATGAGCAGCAGAATCAGGCCCAGCATCGCCGCCACGAACGGCAGGGCGCCGCGGATCACGTCGGCGATGGCGCCGCCCGTGCGCAGGCTCTGCACGACGTAGAGGTTGAGGCCGACCGGCGGCGTCACCAGCGCCGCCTCGATCAGGATCGTCAGCACGATCCCCCACCAGATCGGATCCCATCCCAGCCCGATCACGATCGGGAACACGAACGGCGTCGTGAGGATCATCATGGAGATCGTCTCCATGAAGCAGCCGAGGATCAGGTAGAAGACGATCAGCAGCAGCATGGTGCCGACCTTGCCGAGGCCCAGCGCCTCGATCGCCTTGGCCACGCCGTCGGTGACACCGATATTGGCCAACACGAAGTTCAGGAACTGCGCGGCGATGATGATCAGCATGATCATCGCGGTCGTGCGCATCGTGCCCTCGAACACCGCCTTGATCATCGGCCAGGAGAGCGCGCGCTCCCAGGCGGCCAGCACCAGCGCCGCGAAGACGCCCATGGAGGCCGCCTCCGTGGGCGTGGCCCAGCCGGCATAGATCGAGCCGACGACGACGCCAAAGATGAACAGCGGCGCTACCAGGTCCTTCAGGCTGCCGAGCCGGTCGCGCCAGGTGCTTTCCACCGGCGTGCCGCCCTTGGCCGGCCAGATCAGGCAGTAGGCGAGGATGATCGCCATGAAGAAGCCGGTGAGCAGCAGGCCGGGAATCATGCCCGCCAGATAGAGCCGCGGCACCGAGGTCTGGGTCAGGAGCCCGTAGAGGATGAAGTTGATCGACGGCGGAATGAGGATGCCCAGCGTGCCGCCGGCCGCCAGCGTGCCGAGGAACAGCGACTCGTCGTAGCGGCGGATCGCGACCTGCGGCAGGGCCACGACGCCGACCGTGGCGGCGGTCGCGACGCTCGACCCCGAGGTCGCCGCGAACATCGCGCAGGTACCGATGTTGGCGTGCATCAAGCCGCCCGGCAGCCAGGAGAGCCAGGTCGCGATCGCGGCATAGACGCGATGGGCGATGCCCGAGCGCAGCAGGATCTCGCCCAGCATCACGAACATCGGGATGGCGATCAGGATGTATTCGGAACTGGCGTTCCACACGATGTCGCCCATCGCGAGATAGAGCGGAATCGAGGAGAAGAACTGGTTGAGTGCGAGGCCGAGCACGCCCATGACGGCGGCGACCGGTACGCTGACCGCCAGCAGGGCGACGAGGAGAAGGAGCGCGGTGCCCAGCATGTCTATCTCCCGGCGCCCGAGTTGGTGGTGCCGATCCCCAGCGAGCCCAGCTCACCCTTCACTTCCTCGTCCTGCGACGGCACGCCGATGGTCGCGGCGACGGTGCCGACGTCGCCGCGCAGCAGCGCCATCAGGCTGCGCAAAAAGGCGAGCCCGGTAACGGCGAGGAAGAGGACGAAGCCCGCGAACCACGGCGCCTGCGGCCAGGCGAGCGGGATGCGCAACGGCGTGTTGGAGCGGTTACCGCCCGAGAGGTTGTCGAGGAAGATCTCGCCGGCGCGGTCGACGATCGCGAGGACGAGGATCGCCAGGCCCACGATCGCCACCAGGTCGAGGAGCGCCCGCATCCGCGGCCCGAGCGCGCCGTAGAGCACGTCGATGCGGACATGGCCGCGCGTCACCAGCACGTGCGCCAGCGACCACGAGGTCCCGACCGCGAACAGATAGGCCGCGATCTCGTCGGAGCCCGAGAAGGCGAAGGCCAGCAGCTTGCGGCAGATCACCTCGACCGTGACGACGACCGCCGCCAGCAGGATCATGGCGCCGCCGGCCCACGCTCCCCAGAGGGCGGCGACCGACGCGCCGCGCCACAGACGTTCCATCTATTCCCCTCCCCGAAGGGCGGCCGCGAGGCGAAGCTCAGTTCGCCTTGGCGACGAGGCCGTAGCGCTTGCCGACCATCTCGGTCCACTTGGCCGCGCACTCCGCGCCGCAGCGCTTGGCCCATTCGGGCAGCACGACGTCGTTCAGCGCCTTCTTGACCAGCGCGCGGTCGGCGTCGGTCGGCATCACCAGCTTCAGCTTGGCCGGCGGGCCGACCGAACACGGGCCGTTGCCGGTGTCGCAGGCGATGCCTTCCTTGGTGTCCGATTCGACGCTGGCCCAGGCCGCCTCCTCGAGCTTCTTGAACTGCGCCGTCATGAATTCCTGGGTCGGCTTGGAGAGCTTGTTCCAGGCGTTGAGGTTCACGGCGACGAAGCCCGCGGTGTAGCCCAGCGACACGTCGACGACGGTCTTCACCACTTCCGGCCACTTCGCCTGGTAGCCCGGCAGGGTGCCGGTGATGCCGCAGTCGACAACGCCCTTCTCCAGCGCCGGCACGACCTCGCCGAAGGGAATGGTGACGGCCGAGCCGCCCAGCGCCTTCACCAGGTCGGACTGGGAGACGCCCTGCACCCGGACCTTCTTGCCCTTGATGTCGGCCAGGCTGGAGATCTCGTCGCGGCAGAAGAACACCTGCTGCGGGAAGGCGAAGGTCGACACGATCATCGAGCCGAACTTGTCGCGCATCACCTTCTGCATCTCGGGCATCCAGGCGCTCAGGATCTCGCGCTGCTGAGCGACGCTCTGCGCCACGCCCGAAATGTCCGAGCCTTCGAAGATCGCGGCGCCGTCGTCGACGTAGATCGGCAGCGCGTGCGCCACGTCGTACACGCCGGTCTTCAGCAGCCGCAGCACCTCGGTGCCCTTGAGGTTGAGCTCGGTGATCGACTTGATATTGCCGGTCAGCTTGCCGCCCGAGGCCGCGCCGAGCTGCTCGCTCCAGAACGGCTGTTCGACCTTCTTGTTGATGTTCAGGAAGTTCCACGTGCCGATCACGTTGAACTTCTTGCTGTCGAGCTGTGCCGGCGCGGCGGTCTGCGCCGAAGCGATACCCGTGCTGCCGACGACCAACGCCGCCGCCATTCCGAGAAGTGCGGTGAATTTCATCTGTCGCTCCCTGTTCCGCGCCTTTGACCCCGCGCGGTTGCCGCGACTGTCGTTCAATTCGACCGGAGTGGCAAGGGTACGGTCGGGAAGGGTCCCTCGCTTACGCTCCAAGGCGGGGGTTACCCCGCCTGCGATGACAATGGTGGTGGGATTGGCGCCGTGCGCCCGTTCAGAAACAGTTGTCATCCCGAGCGCAGCGAGGGACCTTTAGTCATACGCGGCAGCCCCACAAAGAGGGCGCCCGAACGGAGGACTCGAATGCCCAACCTGCTCTGTGTCGGTACGGCCGGCATGTCGGTGTGGTTCAGCCGCGACGACGGCGAGACCTGGATCCGGCCCTATATCGAATCCGGCCTCTATCTCGAGGCGCGCGTCTGGGCGCTGTCGGCGCATCCGCAGCGGCCGGGCGAAGTGCTGGCCGGCACCGACTCCGGCCTCTACCGCTGGAACGAGACCGACCAGAAGTGGACGCACCTGCCCTCGGTGCTGGACGAGTACGACATCTGGGCGATGGCGCAGGCGCCGGACGATCCCAACCTCATCGTGGTCGGCACGCAGCCCGCCGCGATCTTCGTCTCGACCGATGGCGGCAAGAGCTTCACGCCCGCGCAAGGCTCCTTCGCCGACGCCTGCATCTTCGTGGGCAAGCCGAGGGTGACGCAGATCCTGTTCGATCCGGTCGACAAGGACACGCTGTGGGCCGGCGTCGAGATCGATGGCGTGCACCGCTCGACCGATCGCGGCCGCAGCTGGAAGAAGGTGGGCCAGGGCATCAACTCCGAGGACATTCACGGCCTCGCCGTTATCCGCAATGGCAGCAAGCTGGTCTATGCCACGACCAATCGCGGCCTGAACGTGAGCCGCGACAATGGCGAGACCTTCGCCTTCCAGGAACTCGATTCGCCCTGGCAGTACACCCGCACCATCGTGCCCCGCGCCGACGGCGACGCGACGGTGTTCCTGACCAACGGCAACGGCCCGCCGGGCTCGACCGGACGGCTGCTGCGCAGCACCGACCACGGCGCCCACTGGACGGACGCCAACCTGCCGGGGGAGCTCAACTCGACGCCGTGGACGGTGGCGACGCATCCCTCGAACCCGAAGCTGATCTTCGTCTGCTCCAACCTCGGCCAGCTCTTCCGCTCGACCGACGGCGGCGAGAGCTGGACCAAGCTGCCGCGCGAGTTCGGCGAGGTCCGCAGCACGATCTGGCAACCGCTGCCGTAACAGCTCCGCTCATCCCCCAAGGCTATCGTATGTGAAATATCCCGTCTCCTCGACCGAAAAGCACGCAATATGATTGCGCGATCGGTTATCGCCGAGGGGGTGCGACACTCATTTCGATTGTTTCGTTTATTTCGTTCGTTTCGTTTGTTGGCCCGAACGTCGGCGTTTCCAACGGCCCGCGAAAGGAGACCGCGATGAGAACCACCATAGCCGAAATCGCCCCCGGCATCTATCGGCTCTCGACCTTCGTGCCCGCCGTCGGACCGACCGGCTTCACCTTCAACCAGTTCCTGATCGACGCCGACGAGCCGCTGCTCTTCCACTACGGCCAGCGCAGCCTCTTCCCGCTGATCGTCGAGGCGGTGAAGCGCGTGATCCCGCTGACGAAGCTGCGCTGGACGACCTGCTCCCATGTCGAGGGCGACGAAAGCGGCGCGCTGAACCAGTGGCTCGCCGCCGCCCCCAACGCCCAGCCGGCGCACGGCCTGACCGGCTGCAACATCTGGCTGAGCGACATGGCCGACCGCCCGCCGCGCACGCTCAAGGACAACGAGGTGCTCGACCTCGGCGGAAAGAAAGTGCGCTGGCTCGACACGCCGCACGTGCCGCACAACTGGGACGCCGGCCTGATCTACGAGGAGACGACCGGCACGCTGTTCAGCAGCGACCTCTTCACCCAGACCGGCCCCGCCGATCCCACCACCGAAAGCGACATCGTCGCCCCCGCCATCGCGGTCGCCGAGCGCCTGCCCTTCATGCCGCCAACGCCGATGGCCGCGCCGACGCTACGACGGCTGGCCGCGCTGAAGCCAACGACGATTGCGCTGATGCACGGTCCGACGTTCAAGGGCGATGGGACAAAGGCGTTGGAGGGGTTGGCGGAGTATTACTGACGCGTCGCAAGCATGCGTCGGTCGCGTTCGCCGAGGGAGGCTGCCTCCGCATTTGGCTTCAGCTAACTGGAACAGGCACGCTCAAGTTATTCGACCTGAACAAAGGTGATTGAGCAGACTTTCCGGACGGCGGCGCGGTGTTGCCACGCTAGATTTCAGTACAACAACCTATCTTAAACGTCGTCAATCGAAGCCGCCAAGGGCTTCTCTTCTAGCTGGAGTAAGTCTAACCTCCTTACAACCACCGGGAGGAGTAGTTTGTGAAAGGCTACATCTATATTAGCAGCCCTAGGGCAGACCCTGAGCGAAACAAGAACCTGAATGATCCAATTTTCCGCCGCCCCCCAACGCTCGGCGGGTGCATGCCGCCCATCCGGCGCTTGGTGCAGGCTGGCGATCATGTCTTCGTAATTAGCGGGACTACTAAAGGCGTACAGCAGTACGTCGTAGGCGGCTTCCAAGTGGCTGAAAAAATTAGCGCATTAGCTGCCTATAAGCGGTTTCCCGAGAACCGACTGAAAATGGACGCCAACGGCAAGCTGGTGGGAAACATCCTGGTGGATAGCGCAGGAAACCAGCATCCGCTAGATACTCATAGCTCCAAAAATTTCGCTCGCCGGGTCGAAAATTACCTGGTTGGCGTTAATCCTGTGGCACTGGAAACGCCTGAGGAAGTCGCTCGCGGCCGAAGCGAAACCCTGGACCGCCTATCTTCTATTCTTGAGCGACCACGCGCCAATCGAGTTATCGATGTCATGGGGCGTTGGGCCAAGCTCGACGAAGCGCAAATCATGAAGACGCTTGACTGACTACGTGGGATCAAGGCCCAGTCAGCCTGAAATGGCAAACGTGGCCGCCACCCTTCGAGCGCTTTTGCTCCAGCCGAACGAGATCGCATCACGCACTCGTTTGAAGCCTGAGCGCGTGCAGGAGATTCTGGGCGGTTCTCAAGTTGCGGCGTCGGAACTGAGAGCCTTGGCGCGCGGTCTCAAGCTGTCAATGCGAGACTTCACGTCGGCCGGATCGCCGGCGGCCAATCAGAAGTTCGGGACTCGCTTCCGGTCGCCTGGAGTTGCGAGTGTAGAGCGAGAGCCCACCCTTGATCGCTTGGCAGGGTTTGTGGATGCCGCGCTCAAAGTCCTACCGGCTCGCGAACGCCTTCCTGATTGGCTCAACGAGTTCGGACTTCAAGGACAAGAATCCTACGATGAAGCAGAGCGCCTGGCTTCAGAACTGCGCGCCTTCATCTATCCAGGTGAGATGGACAGCCCCGCGATCGATCTTCCGCAGCGCTTGCGCAAGCTCGACGGCCTGATCGTCAGCCAACTCAAAAACTCTAAGTATGAGGGAGCGTCCGTCGCAGCGGGCGGCTATCTCTTTGTTTTTGTTTCACCGCGCTTTCCAGCGAGGATGCTATTCACGCTGGGCCATGAACTCGGCCATGTAGTTGCTCACCATTCCTTGCAATCCGCGCACCTCGATCTCGCGACCAACATTGGGACCTTTCGCAACCGATCGGAAAGCTTCGCCGATGCATTTTCATCGGCATTTCTCCTGCCGCCTCAAACTGTAGGCGCTACGCTCCAAGCGGTACGCGAAGCAATCCGCGCGACGAGCGATGAGATTGGCGACGTCGAGATTCTCATTTTAGCCCGAATGTACGGCGTATCCTTTGATGTCGCCGCGCGGCGGTGCGAGGCCCTCGATTTGCTACCCAGCGGTGGCGCGGTGTCGCTAGCTGAGTACTTGCGCCAGCATCACAAGAATCCTGAGAAGCGGGCGGAAGCACTGAAGCTGCCGCCGAGGCAAGCCGTGCACTTCGACGCCGTCTCTCCCATCCTCATGAAGTTTGTCCACCAAAGCGTAGCAAGCGGCGAGACTTCCCCATCGTGGATCGCTGACCGCCTCGGTATGTCGATAGAAAGCATTTATAGCACCCACGCATCGACGGGCGAGCGACGTGCGTCTACTCATTGACGCCTGCGCAGCGATAAATCTCCACAATTGCGGAAAGCTCGCAATCGTTTGTGATTTGCCGAACACCGAGATCGCACTTTCGCCGATCGTCGTCTCTGAATGCGGACTAGGTTGCGCCGCCGAAATTCTCGCCTTGGAGGCGGCAGGGCGCATTCACTTTGTGCCCGACAGCGAGATTTCGACAGATCGCTTCCTGGACCTCGTAGCTGAAAATGATATCGGCGATGGCGAACTAGAATCCATCGCAGTGTGCGAGGCCACTGACCGTGCGTTCTGCACCGACGACGGACCGGCTCGGCGGCTCGCGTCCAACATGCTGGGCGCCGCGAAAGTTTTCGGCAGCCTGCGACTTCTGAAGCTTGCGGTTGAAGCCTCGCTGATAAAGTGCACCGACGCGTTTGCGGGCTACCTTTCAATGCGGGACAGTGGCGGGTTCTTGCCCCAGCTAGAGAGCGACTTTTTCTGCATCAGCGCGCCAACGTGAGCCGAGCAACACAGAACCAACGGGGAGAGAAAGCAGCATGAGCGAAAGTGAACGTGCACAGACCCTTCTGGAGCAGTTCGACGCCGCCTACGCCACGGTGACCCTAGATCGACGCGACATATACGGCGCGCCGGCCGACACCTACCGGCGCATCGCCGCCATGCGAGCCATAGTCGATGAATGCCAAGATCCACAGATTCGGGAAATCTTAGCGATGGTAGTCACGAAGATCGCCCGCTTGGTGCAAACTCCAAGTCACATCGATTCTTGGGTAGATGTGGCTGGTTACGCACGTTGTGGGGTGATGCTGCTGGACGACCGCACTTCTGTTGCCCCTTCTGCCGCGCCAGCTTGACCGCCGTTGTTGAATTTCAGGGCGTAGGCTTACCAATCTAGTCTCGATCTCCATACCTATCGGACGCGGCGTGAGGAAGTAGATGTTCGTAGAGAGAAAGATCAGCCCTACGTCGGGGACTGTCGAGCTCTGGTGGGCCAAAGACGGCCCCGGGGCGGAGAGGACGCTCGTCCGCAAGATCGCCGATGAGCAGCCTTTGGTGATGGATTCAGAGCGGGGATCGCGAGAGCGCGGTGCCATTTGCTGGGCACACGGGCGAACCTTGGGAAATATCGAGATTCAATCACCTGAGCTTCTCAATCAATTCGCGAGGAAGCGCGCCGAAGACGTCACTCTACCCTGCGATTTTGTTTATGCAGGAAAGTATCGGCACGGCGCGGATCGGTGGTGGTGCCGGACCCATCAGAGCCACTGGGGAATCAAGTCGGATCTCGCTGCTCTAGATGCTTCAGGTGTTCTACAATGCTCAAACCATAACCAGCTGATGAATTATGAGCTTCACCCTTACACTGTAGATCTCGACGAGTATGCGGAAGTCGGCGTTTGGTGCTCTCTGCCTGCTGCACTTTCGACCGCTGAGATAAGTCCACGACCACCGAAGATACACGTCCATGTTCGTGACAAGCCTGGCGCCCGGAAACGCATAGACAAGGATTTCGCAGTCGTAAGCACCGCCTACTCCACGCAGGTCGGACTGTTCGGACGCGAAGATACAATACGAGTTGATATCACCCCACCAGCGGCGTTCGACTTCGTGTGCGCATTGGAATCAGGCAAGGAATTGGGCTGCATTGATTGTTCAAACTGTGGCCACCCTCATCTGGACCTTGGAACATTTGGAAAGACGCCACATCGCAAGCACTTCTGCGCAAATTGTGGCCGAGACAGTACCTGGAGCAAAACAGCGATCATATCGACGCCATTAAAGCCGCTCCATGATCGGACGGCGAGCAATCTCTCATGCTTGACAGCCAATCGAGTGCTAAATCTCGACGACCACAAGGGACACAGTTACACGATTTGGGCATCAACGCCTGCGATTGTCTGGACGGCGAGTCGACCGCAGGAATTTGGAATTCACGTTCACGTACATGACGGCATGGATCGGATAATCGATGACACGTTCGGGGAAGTCATTCTCAACGGCAAGCTGCTCGTTCGTAACGAATTGCTTCAAGCGATGATCGAGCGGGCGATCGTCTAGATCGAGACGGACATCAAGGCTGGCGGATCGCCTATGCGACAGGTCTCACTCGTCAAGAGAAGTCACTTTGTGAAGCCTCAGATTGGCGTGCTTTTCGGATGGCCATGAAGCACTGCGACAAACCTCTGTTCGGCGAACTTCCTTGAGAATCGGATGATTGCGAGACAACAAAAATGCCCCCTATTGCGGAGCTAATTCTCTTAGAGATTGTGGCGCCCGGAAGGAGTCCTCAAGCTTTCTTTTCGTCGTCAAAAGACTGTCGGGGACTTCATCAGGGGGTCTGCGGCAAACGTAAATCCACTCGGGCTGTCGCGTAAGCCTAGCTGCAAGGCAAGCCCGCCGCTTCGATCGTCCCCGAATTGGGAACTCACATGCACTACCGCCCCCTCGGAAACACCGGCCTCACCGTCTCCGTCGCCGGGCTCGGCTGCGGCGGCAACAGCCGGCTCGGGCTGGGGCGCGGGGCGAGTTTCGACGAGTGCGTGGGGGTCGCGCGGGCGGCGATCGATCTCGGGGTCAACTTCCTCGACACGGCCGAAGCCTACGGGACCGAGGAGATCGTGGGCGCGGCGGTGAAAGCCTATGACCGCGACAAGCTGGTGATCTCGACCAAGGCGCTGTTCAAGGAGGGCGACACGGCGGAGACGGTGACGCGGAAGGTCGAGGCGTCGCTGAAGCGGCTCGGGCTCGACCATGTCGACGTCTTCCATTTCCACGCGGTCGGTCCCGCTGCCTACGAGCATCATCGCGACGTGCTGGCGCCGGCGCTGCTGCGGCTGAAGGAGCAGGGCAAGGTGCGCCATGTCGGCCTCACCGAGACGGGGCCGCGCGATCCCGAGCAGGCGATGCTCTCCCGCGCCGTCGAGGAGGCGCCGTGGGAGGTCGTCATGCTGGCCTACAGCCTGGTGAACCAGGGCGCGCGCACCAGGGTGTTCCCGGTGACCGCGCGGCGCGGCATCGGCACCCTGCTGATGTTCGTCGTGCGCAACATCTTCAGCAACGACGCCTACCGCCGCGCCGTGTTCGCGAAGCTGGTCGAGGACGGGCGGCTCGATGCGTCGGTGCTGGCCGGCGGCGACGATCCCCTCGCCTTCCTCGTCGCCGAGGGCGGCGCGGCGAGCATCACCGATGCGGCCTATCGCTATGCGCGCCACGAGAAGGGCGCCGACGTGATCCTGTTCGGCACCGGCAACCGGGCGCATGTGAAGGCCAATATCGAGTCGATCCTGCGCCCGCCGCTGCCCGCGCCGGTGGTCGAGCGGCTGCACCGGACGTTCGGGCACCTGAGCGGCGTCGGGCTCGATCTGCCGGGGCCGGTGAAGGCCTGAGGGCCGGGAAGACATACCCGTCGTCTCGACCGGAGCGAAGCGGAGTGGAGAGACCTTCTCTCAACGATTAGCCGGCTTTTGGTGGAGAGAAGGTCTCTCCGCTTCGCCTCGCTGCGCGAGGCTACGGTCGAGACGACGGAGGCGCGCGGAAGAATTCCCTCAGTCCTCGTCGCGGATGACGAAGCGGGCCTGGCGGACTTCCTCGGCCGACCAGCCGTCGGCCTGCATCTGCGCGCGGGCGCGGTCGACGTAATCCTGGTCGAAGATCGGGGCGTTCACGAAGCCCAGCACGATCGAATAGGAGCGGAGAAATTCGTCGCGCAGGAAGACGTCGATGAGCTTGGTCGGCACGACGGAACTAATGCCAGCCAATAGTGAACCTATTTTGAAGGCGGCCGCCGGCCGGGGGAGACTGATCGCAGAAGGAGGATCAGACCCCATGGCGACCGAGACCACGACCGAGACCGGAACCGTCCGCCTGCACCGCGTGCTGACCGCCCCGCCGGAGCGCATCTACCGCGCCTTCCTCGACGCCGACGCCATGGCCAAGTGGCTGCCGCCGCACGGCTTCACCGGCCACGTCCATTCGATGGATGCGCGGGTGGGCGGCGGCTACCGCATGTCCTTCACCAACTTCTCGTCGGGCAACAGCCATTCCTTTGGCGGCACCTTCGTCGAGCTGGTGCCCAACGAGCGCATTCGCCACACCGACAAATTCGACGATCCCAACCTGCCCGGCGAGATGCAGACCACGATCGTCCTGCGCAAGGTGTCGGTAGGCACCGAGATCGAGATCGTGCAGGAGGGCATCCCCGCCGTCATCCCGACCGAGGCCTGTTACCTCGGCTGGCAGGAGTCTCTGACCCTGCTGGCGCAGCTGGTGCAGCCGGAAATTCCGGGGTGAGCCTGAGCCGGTAGCTCCTTGGAGCGCGCCACTCCAGTGGCGCTCATGCCTTGCTCGAGCGCCACTGGAGTGGCGCGCTCCCTTGAAAGGCTTTGCGCTACACCCCGCGCTCGTTGCCCCAGGCCAGCACGTGCAGCTGCGGCAGCACGGTCGCGTCGAACCAGCGGTCCTGCGCCACCCGGTCGACCAGCCAGCGGAAGCGGGCCATGAGGCCCTGCTGGTCGACGCCGTCGCGGCCGGCCTCGTTGGGCTCGCCAGGCGTGTGGTTGCCGATGGAGAGATAGACCGGCAGCGACGGATGGCGCGCGGCGGCGGCGCGGGCAAAGGCGTAGTCGGCCTCGTCGAACACCGCGACCTTGAGCACGGTCTGCGGCCCGCCGTTCGCGGCGGCGAGGCAGGCGTCGAAGGCGCTCCAGTCGGTCGCCATGCCGGACGAAGGCGGCTTGGGCGAGAGCACGAGATGGTCGAGCATCGCGAACCAGGCGGCGGCGACGCTGCCCTGGGTCTCCATCGCGAAGCGATGGCCGCGTAGGTGGCCCTGCTCGATCAGCGGCCCGAGCGACTGGATCGCGGGATTGCCGCCCGAGATCGTCACCAGCACCGGCGCGCTGCCGGTCAGTTCGTCGACCTTCGCGAGGATCGCGTCGGGCGCCATCGGCCGCCAGTCGTGGCGGTATTCCGGCAGCACGGCATAGAGCGTGTCGCACCAGGTGCAGCGATAGTCGCAGCCGCCGGTGCGCACGAACACGGTGGGCTTGCCGATCAGCGCGCCCTCCCCCTGCACCGTGGGCCCGAAGATCTCGGAGATGCGGATCGCGCTCATGCCGCGAGATCGTTGATGCTGTCGTCGGCGCGGCGCCACCAGCCATCGCGGCGAAGAGGCAACGCGTCGGCGGGATCGCCCGTGAGGGTCACGGCGTTGGTCGGCGTCTCCTCGACCGTCAGCTCGACACAATGCAGATCGTTGCCGTCGGCCGCGAGGAAAGCGTTGAGCTTGGCCATGAAGCAGGCGGCCAGCATCTCGGTCGTGGGATCGCCGGGCGTCACCAGCAGGCGCGACAGGCGCTCCCGCTCGTGCGTGCGGAACCAGTCGATCATCGGGTCGCGCTCGTCCAGCTGAAAGGCATGGTCGACCCGGTCGTCGATCCAGCGGTGCCAGCGCGCCTTGGCGCGGTCGAAGGGCGCCACCATGTTGGCGTCGCCGTCGAGGCGCTGCGGCGCGACAGGCTGGATGCGGGCGATCACCTGTTCGTTGTGACCGTGGGGAATGGCGCATTTGCTGTGGGCGTCGGCGATCAGCCGGTGCGCCATGCTGTAACGCCGGGTGAAGACGAGGCTGAACATCAGCCGCGCGCTCGGGACGCGAAGTCGATCATCGGGGGCTCCTGTTTTGACCGGGTGGGACTACGACCGGGCCGGCGCGGGGCGCCGACGCGGCCCTTCTGCCCCAGCCCGGCCGCCGGGGGAAGCCGTCCCCGGCGCGGCATGGTGCCGTCTCTTCGCAGCGTGTGAAGCTTGCTGCGGCGACAGGGCACCGCTCGCGGTTGGCCTAGGCACACGGCCCGATGACGTGCCAGACTTGAATTGCTCGGATTGCGAGCATCGGGGGAGTCAAAATTGAAGAGTCTGTTGTTCAGCTTTCAGGGCCGCCTCAACCGCGCGCCCTATTGGTACGTGCATCTTGCCCTGGCGGCCATCCAGTTTCCGATCATGGTCACCTTGTTCGCCCTTCTCGTCTACCCGGCGATGGAGGCACAGGATATGGACGCCATTCAGGACGCCTCCAGGACGATGAACCTTGTCGGGTTGTTGTTCCTTCCCCTGTACTGGATCAGCCTTGCCGTGACCGTGAAGCGCTGCCACGACCGCGACAGGTCGGGCTGGTTCATCTTCATCTCGCTGATACCATTCATCGGCGTGATCTGGCTCCTGGTCGAGCTCGGCTTCCTGCGCGGCACGGTCGGACCCAACCGGTTCGGCCCCGATCCTCTGGGCTATTGACGTTTTCTCAATCGGTCATGGCCGCGCCGCGGCGCGTCGCCTATTCTCCGCCGGATTTCAGAATCCCAGAGAAACGGAGACACCGTGCAGACGACGCCCCTTTCGAAAGAGCTCCACGACACCCTGTCGAAGATCACCACCGCCAGCATCACGACGATCCTGCTGAAGAAGGGGCTGCGCAACGTCTGGATGCGCGGCACGCGGCCGATCAAGCCGGGCCAGGGCCGTCTCGTGGGACGCGTCTTCACCCTGCGCTTCGTGCCGGCGCGCGAGGATCTCGCCACGCCGGAGAGCTGGTCGTCGCCGATCTCGACCCGCGCCGCCATCGAGGCGATGCCCGAGGGCGCGATCGTCGTGGCCGATGCGATGGGCGTCACCGATGCCGGCATCTTCGGCGACATCCTCTGCGCGCGCATGAAGAAGAAGAACGTCGCGGGCCTGATCACCGACGGCGTGGTGCGCGACATTGCGGGCGTGCTGGGCACCGGCCTGCCGGTCTGGTGCCAGGGCGCCGCGGCCCCGCCCTCGGTCGCCGGCCTCACCTTCGTGAGCTGGCAGGAGCCGATCGGCTGCGGCGGCGTGGCGGTGTTCCCCAACGACGTGGTCGTGGTCGACGATGACGGCGCGGTGCTGATCCCCCAGGCGCTGGTCGAGGCGGTCGCCAAGGAAGGCACCGAGCAGGAGCGGCTGGAAGGCTGGATCATGTCCGAGGTCGAGCGCGGCGTGCCGCTGCCCGGCCTCTATCCGCCGAACGACGAAGCCAAGGCGCGCTACGCCGCGACCAAGAAATAGGCTGTCACCGCCCGGCTAGGCGACCCAGACGTCGATCGGCGCTTCCCGCCCGCGCAGGCTGAGGGCCGGGACGCGACGGAAGCCACCGGTCACATCTCTGCCGGTGGCGTCGCCGACCCGCGACACCACCGCGTCGCTGGCGACGATGCGGCAGCCCAGCGCGCGGGTCGCCGCCTCCAGCCGGCTCGCCACGTTCACCGTGTCGCCCAGGGTCGCGAATTCCAGCCGCCGCTCCGAGCCGATGTTGCCGAGGATCGCCGGCCCGAAATGGACGCCCACCGAGATGCTGAGCGGCGGCAGCCTGGCGGCCGCCAGTTCGGCGTTGGCGGCGGCGATTCCCTGGACGATGTCGCGGGCGGCGGCGAGCGCGTTGGTGCAGTCCGCGGGCGAGACCTGCGGCGTGCCGAAGGTCGCCATCACGCCGTCGCCCAGGTATTTGTCCAGCGTGCCGCCGTTGGAGAAGATCGCCTGCTCGATGACGCCGTGGCAGCGCCGGAGAAGCTCGACCACCGTCTCCGGCGTCTCGCGCTCGGCGAGCTTGGTGAAGCCCACGATGTCGGCGAACAGCACCGCGACGTCCTGGGATCGCACCGCGCCCACGTCGCTGCGGGCGGCGGCCAGTTCGTCGACCATCGACGGCGGGAAGTAGCGCGAGAGGTTGGCACGTTCCGCGGCGACATTGGCCTGGCGGATCAGCAGCGCGTTGGATCGCTGCCCGCGCAGCGCGAGGATCGCCGCCACCAGGAAGAAGATGAGCATTTCCTGCGCGCGGATCGACCAGACCACGGCGTTCGGGTCGACGATCCCCCGCAGGACCGGCATGTCGGCGAAGGCGGCGGCAACCCGGGCGCCCAGCTCCGGGTCGGTGCTGCCGAACAGGGCGACGCCCAGCACCGACACGAGCCAGATCACCACGACGGCGCTCCCGATCGAAAGGATGGTCAGCCATGAATAGGCGAGCGTCGCGAGCGCCAGGATGATGAAGAAATAGGGAAAGGTCTCGAAGCGGAAGATCATCGCCGTCGGGAAGCGTTCGGCCACGAAGGGATTCGGCACCGTGAGCGCCACCGCCAGCAGGACGAGGTCGGCCAGGATCAGCAGCAGCTCGATGCGGGAACGGCCCACCGTGGCGAAGCGGAGCTGTGCCCAGCCCAGCGCGATGAAGACCAGCAGCAGCCCGTGGAAATAGAGCATGCTCCAGCTGGCGTTCTGGAACGCGATCAGGACCCCGCTCGCCCCGAGGGCGACCGTGCGCGCCCAGGCGGCGATCCGCTGCCCTTCGAGCTTCTCCTTGCGCAGCGCCTCCAGCAGGAAGGGGTTCTCGGGCGAGGCGAGCCGCTCCTCGGCGCTCCGAAACCACAGGCTACGAAAGACTTCAGCTGGACCGGACGACACCATCACGCCCCCTTCTCACGAACGCCACCGGACAGCAGCATGGCGGGGGACCCGCGGCCGGTACAGGGCCGCCGGGACGACACACCCCGTCCCATGCGATACCCTTGGCAGCCCAGGAGGCCATCGATGACGAAGAGGCGGGATCGCGCGAACACCAGCGAAGCAGGCGGCCGCATATGAAAGTGCTGCGCATGCTGGCCTTCGCCGTCGCGGGCGCGCTGCTGTCGGCGGCAGCCTGGTCGCAGGCCGGGCGCCAGCCGGTCGACTGGGCCACCGTCTCGCTCGAATCGATCGGCGGCGGGCCGCTGCCGACCAAAGACTATGCCGGCAAGGTCGTGCTGCTGGTCAACACGGCCTCGCTCTGCGGCTTCACCGGCCAGTACAAGGGGCTGGAGGAGCTGTGGCGGCGCTACAAGGATAAGGGCCTCGTGGTGCTGGGCGTGCCGTCGAACGATTTCGGCGGCCAGGAGCCCGGCAGCAAGGAGGAGATCAAGCGCTTCTGCGAGGCGAGCTTCGACGTCACCTTTCCGCTCGCCGACAAGCAGATCGTGTCCGGCGCCAACGCCCATCCGCTCTATCGCTGGGCCGCGGCGCAGACCGGCACGATCGGCACGCCGAGCTGGAACTTCCACAAGATCCTGATCGGCCGCGACGGACGGGTCATCGACTGGTTCACCGCCGTGAGCGGCACGGGATCGAAGCTCGAACGCGCCATCGAGGCGGCGCTGGCCCGCCCCATTAGCTGAATTGGTTCAAACAATCACCTCATCCTGAGGAGCGGCCGCAGGCCGCGTCTCGAAGGATGGGCAAAGGTCGAGCTGGCTGGAACCATGGACAATGAAGACGGAGCGCACGTCTACATGCTTCGCTGTTCAGACGGCAGCTACTATGTCGGCTCGGCGCGTCGTGGCCTGGAGCGGCGTCTTTCCGAACACAATAACGGTACTTACGGCGGCTATACTGCCAAACGTCTGCCGGTGGTCATCGTTTGGTCGGAGCATTTTCTGAACATCACCGATGCAATCGCGGTCGAAAGACAAGTCAAAGGCTGGTCGCGGGCCAAGAAGGAGGCCCTGATCAAAGGCGATTTCGGGGCGCTTCGGGTGCTCGCGAAAAGAGGTGGCGAATGACTTGGCCCGCTGCCCATCCTTCGAGACGCGCCCCTGCGGGGCGCTCCTCAGGATGAGGTAAGTGCTTGAATCGATTCATTTCCGGCCAACATGAGGTTGTTGTTTGAGCCGCAGAGCGGGCGAACCATTTCGGGACGTTTGGCTGTACCCGAACGGCCGCGCTATCGTCGTCGCCTAAAATCATAATGGAGACGTCCCGATGGCGATGGCCGAAGCCGCTGCCCCTCTCACTGCCGATGACCATGCAAAGGTGATGGCCGAATACAGCCGCGCCGGCGAAGAGCGCGCGCGGGCGCTGGGCAATCGCGGGCCGATCCGGCTCGATGCCAATGGAAAGCTGGCCCAGGACATCCTCGACGCCTACTGGACGCACGGCTTCTACGTCTTCGAGGGCGTGGCGGGACCGGAGGAGCTGGCCGAGCTGCGGGCCGACGTCGATGCCATCCTCGAGCGCGCGCCGGTCGAGCCGGGTGCCGCGCTCGACCGCAACGGCCGTCCCGCGTTCGGCGAGGGCGTGCTGAAGCCGCCCTATCGCTGGGCCAAGCCCTTGAGCGATCCGCTCGGCGGCACCACCAAGAACAATGGCCGCCATCCGGTGGCGATGAGTCAGCCGACGCTCAGCGAGGACGCGCCGGCCTGGACCGTCGAGCTGCTCGACGGCAACCTCTACCTGATGAACGCCGCCTTCCGGCTCTACGGCCATCCCGGCCTGCTGGCCGCCGCCGCATCGATCCTGGGCGACGACTTCGTGCCCTACAACGAGGTGACCTTCATCAAGGAAGCCGGCCTCGGCCCCTCGGTCGCCTGGCACCAGGACGGCACGACCCATTGGGACGCCGCCGACTGGGACATGGGCGCCCACGGCTTCAACTTCATGACCCAGCTCTATCCCAGCACGGCGGGCAACTGCGTCTGGGTGCTGCCGGGCAGCCATCGCCACGGCAAGGCCGACATCCGCAAGCTGGTCGCCGAGAGCGGCTCCGACCGG
The DNA here is from genome assembly GCF_945957355.1 of uncultured Reyranella sp. Classification (GTDB taxonomy): domain Bacteria; phylum Pseudomonadota; class Alphaproteobacteria; order Reyranellales; family Reyranellaceae; genus Reyranella. The sequence goes on from NZ_CAMFKM010000001.1 coordinate 418,885, forward strand.
ATCGAAGGCGCGGTGCCGATGCTGGCCGGCGCCGGCGACACGATCGTCACCAACCGCCAGCTGCTGCACGGCTCCTTCGCCAACTCCTCGCCCGACCGCCGGGTCACGCTCAACGCCGGCTTCTTCCCGCGCAAGCGCGTGCTGAACGTCACGACGAAGCGGCTGAACGGCGAGACCGTGACCTACGACGGCGAGCGCATCGACAGGCGGCTGCGCATCCTGCTGCTCGCCATCGACGCACGCCGCCAGCGCTTCCCGCAGGAGAAGAGCTACGTCTATCGCCCGCTCGCCGACCGCCAGGACGAGAACCGCTGGAGCGAGGCGATGCGCGAGGCGGTGCTGAAGAACTACAACCAGCTCGACATGTTCATCTGACGGGATGCGGTTCGGCCTCGTTCTGCTGCTCGTGATTGCCGCCCTGCCGACGCAGGCACAAGCACAGGCGCAGGACCCCGAACCGCTCCTGAACGACGACGACCTCGCCGCCTATTGCCTGGGCGTGAACGGCCAGCTCGCCGAGCGCTTCCGCCAGATGCAGCTCTGGGGCTGCGGCAAGGCGGCGGGGATGCAGTGGTGCCGCGACGCCAAGGCGTCCGCGCCCGAGGCGATGCGGGCCCGCGAACGGCTGGTCATCCGCTTCGCCAACGTGCTGACCCGCAAGGGCCTTTTAGACATCGAGCGCCCGCCGGAGTCGCGCGCGCGCCTGACGAAGATCGTCTCCGACGGCTCGACCGACGCCCGCGCCTGCTTCAACCCCAAGGGCGACCGCGACGAAGCCGCCTGCGCCCGGCTGCAGCGTTGCGAGGAAGCGGAGCAGCGTGTGGGGCAGTAAAGGTCCCTCACGGCGTTCGGGATGACATCGTTTGTTTGATCGGCGCACTGCGCAATTCCAAACAAAATTGTCATCCCGAACGCCGTGAGGGACCTTTCACCTTCCACGAGATGGTGGGTGGCTAGCCGCCGCCTGAACCGCGTGCGAGATTTCACCGACATTCAGCGAGGACACGGATGACCCAGTCGACATGGCGCGAGCGCGCGGGCACGCAATTCACCTGCGAGAAGCAGCCGGCGCACGGGCCTGCGGGCATGGCGGTTTCCAACCATCCGCTGGCCTCGGCGGCCGGGCTGGAAATGCTGGCGGCCGGCGGCAACGCGGTCGATGCGGCGGTCGCCATGCAGTTTGCGCTGACCGTGGTCGAGCCGATGATGGTCGGGCTGATCGGCGGCACGACCTGCCACATCCGCCTGGCCGACGGCAGCCATCGCATCCTCGACGGCATGAGCGCCGTGCCGCAGATGGGCCATCCCGACATGTACAAGCCGGTCCCCGGCGCCGCGCCCGAGGTCTATGACGTCGAGGGGCAGGAGAACCTGGTCGGGCCGAAGTCGGTCGCGACGCCGGGCTCGCTGCGCGCCTGGTGCCTGGCGCTGGAACGCTTCGGCACGATGAGCCTCGCCGACGTGATGCAGCCCGCGATCCGCCATGCCGCGCGCGGCTTTTCGGTGACGCCCTATCTCTCGGACTGCATCAAGGATGCCGGCGCTGATCTCTCGAAGGACAAGCTCGCCGCCAACCTGCTGCTGCCCAACGGCACACCGCTGAAGCCCGGCGAGCGGCTGGTGCAGGGACAATATGCCGAGGCGCTGACCCTGGTGTCGCAGCAGGGCGAGAAGGCGCTGCACGGCGGGCCGCTCGGCGACCTCCTCGTCGAATGCATGGAGAAGACCGGCGGCTTCGTGCGCCGCGACGATCTCACCGGCTACAAGGTGGAAGAGCGCGCGCCGATCCGCGGCCACTATCGGGGCTGGGAGATCCTCGGACCGCCGCCGCCCGCCGCCTCGGGCGTGCACATCGCCCAGATGCTGAACATCCTCGAAGCCTACGACATCGCGAAGATGGGCTTCGGCACGGTCGACACGCTGCACCTGCTGGCCGAAGTGCTGAAGATCGCCTTCGCCGACCGCGCCGAGGCGAGCGGCGACCCGGACTTCGTGAAGGTGCCGGTCGAGCGCATCGTGAGCCGCGACTATGCCGACCAGCGCCGCAAGCTTCTGGACATCGCCCGCGCGACGCAGTGGACGGGCGGGCTGCAGGCCGCCGAAGGCCAGGACACGACCCATCTCACCGTGGCCGACGGCAAGGGCAACGTCGTCAGCACGACGCAGACCATCAACAGCCTGTTCGGCGCGCGCTTCATCGTGCCCGGCACCGGCATGATCCCCAACAACTACATGAACAACTACGACCCGCGCCGCGGCAACGCGCTGTCGATCGCGCCGGGCAAGAGGGTCACGACCTCGATGTCGCCGATGATGGCGCTGCGGGACGGCAAGGTGCGCTATGCGCTGGGCCTGCCCGGCGGCCGCAAGATCTTCCCCTCGGCGCTGCAGGCCCTGCTCAACCTGATCGACCACGGCATGGACCTGCAGGAAGCCGTCGAGGCGCCGCGTATCTGGACCGAGGGCCCCGTCCTCGAAGTCGAGCACGGCATCCCCGCCCCGGTCCGCCAGGGCCTCGAAGCCCGCGGCCACAAACTCAAGATCATGCCGACCGTGGCCGGCGGCATGAACGCCATCCAGTTCCACGACGACGGCACCATGACCGGCGCCGCCTGCTGGCGCGCCGACGGCACGGCGGCCGCGCTGGGCGGCGGCCTGGCGCGCGCGGGGGTGCGGTTCGTGTTGCCGGCTTAGTCTAGAGTCTCGCCGAGTTCGATAGAAGCACCACCACGAACCTCATGCTGAGGAGCGCTCCGCAGGAGCGCGTCTCGAAGCATGGGCACGAGCACCGCGCCTATTTGCCCATCCTTCGAGACGGCCCTTCGGGCCTCCTCAGGATGAGGTCGTGTGGTCGTCTCCCCTCAATGAAACACCCGCCCCGAGTCGATCACCAGCGTCTGGCCGGTCGTGCTGTTGGTCCGGCACATGGTGACGACCTGGTCGGCGCAGTCGTCCTTGTCGGCGGGCTTGCCGAGCAGCGAGGCGCTGGCGTTCTTGGCGACCACCTCGGGGCGCAGGTTGGCGGTGGCGCGGGTGCCTTCGAGCAGGCCGGGGGCGACGCAGTTCACCAGCACCTCGGGCGCCAGCGCGACCGCCATGCACTTGGTGAGATGGATGAGGCCCGCCTTCGAGACGGCGTAGGCGATCGAGGAGCCGGTGGGGCCCAGCCCCGCGACCGAGGCGATGTTGACGATGCGGCCTTCGCCCTGGCGCTTCATCACGGGGCCAACCGCCTTGGTGAGCAGCATCGGGCCGGTCAGGTTGATGTCGATGATCTTCGTCCATTCCTCGTAGGTGAGGCCGTCGAGATCGGTGAAGGGGATCGACTTGTTGTAGGCCGCGTCGTTCACGAGGATGTCGAGCCGGCCGAAGCGCTTCACCACGTCGTCGACCAGCCGGTCGACCTGATCGCGCTGGGTCACGTCGCAGGCGAAGGCGGCGGCGCTGACCTGATGCCGTTCGAGGTCGCGCGCGACGCCCTCGGCCTGGTCCCCGCTCCTGGCGTAGACGACGGCGATGTGGCAGCCCTCGGCCGCCAGCGCGTGACAGATGCGCTGGCCCAGCCCGCCATTGCCGCCGGTGACGACGGCCACCTTTCCCTTGAGATCCATCCGTTTCCCCCGTGGCTGCCTTGCGACCCGTGCCGGGTGCAGGCTCTCGTTCGTGCGGTATATATAGGCCAGTTCACAGCGTAGCGGAGCCCGTTCGATGTCCCTCACAGCCGACCAGAAATTGCGACAGCGCGCCCAGCAGGTCATTCCCGGCGGCATGTACGGGCACCTGCGCAGCGACCGGCTGCCCGAGGGCTATCCGCAGTTCTTCGAACGCGGCGAGGGCTGTCACCTGTGGGACGTGAACGGCAAGCGCTACGTCGACTTCATGTGCAGCTGGGGCCCGATCGTGGTCGGCCACGGCAATCCGGTGGTGGCCGAGGCCGTCGCGCGCCAGATGGCGGCGGGCGACTGCCTGAACGGCCCGTCGGAGCGGCTGGTCGAGCTGGCCGAGCGGCTGGTCGGCTTGATCCCGCATGCCGACTGGGCGCTGTTCGGCAAGAACGGCACCGACGCCACCACGACCTGCGTGACCCTGGCGCGCGCCGCCTCGGGCAAGCGCAAGATCCTGGTGGCCGAGGGCGCCTATCACGGCGCCATCCCGTGGTGCACGCCGAACCCGTACGGTGTGACGCCCGAGGATCGCGCCCACATGCTCACCTTCAAGTTCAACGATACCGGCAGCTTGGAGAGCGCCGTGCAGCGCGCCGGCGACGACCTCGCGGGCATCGTCGTCTCCGCCTTCAAGCACGATTTCGGCAAGGACCAGGAGATGCCGGACGCGGCCTTCGCCCGCCGCGCCCGCGAACTGTGCGACGCCAACGACGCGGCGCTGATCGTCGACGACGTGCGCGCCGGCTTCCGCCTCACGATGCGCGGCAGCTGGGACCTGGTGGGCGTGCAGCCCGACCTCAGCGCCTGGAGCAAGGCGATCGCCAACGGCCATGCGCTGGCCGCCGTCACCGGCAACGACCGCTACCGCGACGCCGCGTCGAAGCTCTACGTCACCGGCTCGTTCTGGTGCAGCGCCGTGTCGATGGCGGCGGCACTGGCGACGCTCGACGTGCTGGAGAGCGTCGACGGGCCGGCGCACATGCGCGCCATGGGCCAGCGGCTGCGCGACGGCATCGCGGCGCAGTCGGCCGAGTTCGGCATCGGCGTGCGCCAGAGCGGCCCGCCGCAGATGCCGACGGTGCTGTTCGACAACGATCCCGACTGCGAGAAGGGCAACTTCTTCACCCTGGAGGCGCTGAAGCACGGCGCCTACCTGCACCCGCGCCACAACATGTTCCTGTCGACCGCCCACACCGAAGCCGACATCGACTTCGCACTTGAGGCGACCCGCAAGGCGTTCGCGGCGCTGGCGGCGCGGTAGGTCTTCATTGGAGCGCGCCACTCCAGTGGCGCTCAAGCGTCGTTGATGAAGCGAGGGATGAGCGCCACTGGAGTGGCGCGCTCCAGGGGTCATGAGCTTCGTGTGATCGCTCTTCCTTCGGCGCTCCCGGACATCGCTCCGCGATGTCCTGACGCTCAGGAGGCCGAGCGAGGCTCGGCCTACCGCCCGCCGTTCTTCCACCAGCGGGTCAGGCTGGCGGCGTCGCCGTTGTACATGTTGCGGTCGCAGTGGCCGACGCCCTCGACGTGGCGCGGTTCGCTGCCGTAGGCGAAGTTCTGGGCGGTCTCGTCGGCGACGTACTGCCAGAGCTTCCAGCCGCGGGTCGCCCACGCGATGGGAAGGCGCGGCTCCTCGCGATAATCGGCCAGCCACAGGTCGCAGCGCGCCAGGATCGAGCCCGGCCGCACACTGGCGCCGAGGCTGATGCGGCGACGGCCGTAGATCTCGCCATCGGCCCACGAGGGATGGGTGTAGAGCATCGGCAGGCGGCCGGTGGCCTTCTGCACGGCCAGCACGAAGGCCTCGGCCTGGTCGAGCCGCATCGTGTTGCGCGGGTTGGCGTCGTTCGGCTCGAGGTCGAGCGCCATCACGGTCTGCGGCCCGGGCTGGCAGGCCGACAGGAACGCGTCCGCCTGCCGCTCACCCGAATACTGGCGCGTGCCGAAATGGTAGCCACCCCACAGCAGGCCCGCCGCCTCGGCCTGGCGCCGCCGCGGCGTATAGGACGGATCGAACCAGTCGCCGCCCTCGGTCACCTTGTGGATCACGGCCAGGATGTTGCTGCGGCGGACCGCGGCGAAGCTGGTGACCGTGACGTTGTGGCTGATGTCGATCACGGCATCGAGGCCGGGCCGCGTCTGGCCGGGGGCATAGGCCACAGGCTGGGTCGGCTGGCCGCCGCACCCGGCCAGCGCCGGCAGGGCAAGACCGCCCGCCAGCATGCTTCTCCGTGAGATCATCGAGGGGGAGTTCCTACTTCGCTTTCTTCAGCACGTTCGTGGCGGCGACGGAAACGCCGGCGCGGTTCTCAGTATAGAAGAGTTCGAGCGTGCCGTCGTCGAGCAAGGTGCCTTCGATGGCCGAACCGCCCTGCCCGATCATGCGCACGCGCTTCCCGTCCGATCCGATGACGCCAATGATCGGCTCGGCCTTCGACTCCGAGGACAGCGTGCCCCAGAACCGTCCCTCGTCCTGCCCGTCGATCTTCACCGTGATCTTCAGCTCGACCAGGCGGTTGCCGTCGACGATCGTCGCCGGCGCGGTCACCGGGAAGTGAGCCGGCAGGCCGCTCACGATGCTCTTGTTGGTGCCCGTCCAGGTGCCCGTCATGTCCGGCCCGGCCGGCTGGGCGACCGCGATGCCGGCGGCACAGGCGAGGGAAAGGCCGAGGGGAAGCAGGAGGGTGGCACCACGCATGGCTTTTTCCTTCAAGGTTGTCGGGGGCCGCATCATGCCCAAACATCGGCCCGCGTAAAGCCGGGCCATCGTCGCGGCGGTCGACAGGCGGAGCGGCCGCGCGCCATACTGGCCGCAATGGAATACGACTATATCGTCGTCGGCGCCGGTTCGGCGGGCGCCGTCGTCGCCAACAGGCTGTCGGCCGACCCGCGCCACAAGGTGCTGCTGCTCGAAGCCGGCCCCGCCGATCATCCCTGGACACGCATCCCCGTCGGCTATTCGCGGTTGATCACCAACCCGGCCGTCAACTGGCTCTACAGTTCCGAACCCGAGCCCAGCACCAACGGCCGCCGCATCCCGGTGCCGCGCGGAAAACTGCTGGGCGGCTCCAGCGCCATCAACGGCCTCGCCTTCGTGCGCGGCCAGGCGCAGGACTTCGACACCTGGGCGCAGATGGGCAACCAGGGCTGGGCCTACGAGGACGTGCTCCCCTTCTTCAAGCGCATGGAGAGCTACGAGGAGGGCGACGAGCGCTTCCGCGGGCGCTCCGGCCCGCTGAAGGTGACCAATCCGCCGCCGCTCAATCCGCTCTATGCCACGGTGATCAAGGCGGCCGGCGAGGTCGGGATCCGGCACAACCCCGATTACAACGGGGCGAAGCAGGACGGCATCGCCATGAGCCAGGCCACGATCGCCTCGGGCTGGCGCATGAGCACGGCCCGCTGCTACCTCGATCCGGCCCGGCGGCGCCCCAACCTGCGCATCGAGACCGGGGCGCTCGCCGAGAGGCTGCTGCTCGACGGCAGGCGCTGCACCGGGGTGCGCTATTCGGTGGCCGGCGAAGCGCGCGAGGCACGGGCCGCGCGCGCCGTCGTGGTGAGCGGCGGATCGATCAACTCGCCGCAGCTCCTCGAACTGTCGGGCATCGGCCAGCCGGACCGGCTGCGCGCGCTGGGCATCGAGGTGCGGCATGCGCTGCCCGGCGTCGGCGAGAACCTGCGCGAGCATTATGCGCCGCGCACGCGATGGACCATCGGCAGGCGCGGCGTCACCTTCAACGATCGCGGGCGCGGCCTCGGCCTCGTGCACCAGGCGCTGCGCTGGGCGCTCAACCGCGACAGTCTTCTCTCGATGGTGGGCGCGCCGCTGCGCGCCTTCGTGCGCTCGCGCGACGGGCTCGCGGCGCCCGACCTGCTGCTGGGCTGGGTGCCGATGTTCACCGAGCCCGGCCCGCGCGGGCCGCGCATCGCGCGGCAGTCGGGCGTCTCCTGCTACGCCCATCCGATGCGGCCCGAAAGCAAGGGCACCATCCACATCGTCTCCGCCGATCCGAAGCGGGCACCAGAGATCCGCTACAATTTCCTCTCGGCCCCGGTCGACGGCGAACTGACCGTGCGCGCCGTGCGCATCGCCCGCGCCATCATGACGGCGCCCGCCATGGCGCCGCTGCAGGTGACCGAGATCGCGCCCGGGCCGAACGGCAACAGCGACGAGGAGATCCTCGACTGGGTGCGCCAGGCCGCCGAGACGACCTATCATCCGGTCGGCACCTGCAAGATGGGCTCCGACCCGATGGCCGTGGTCGATGCGCGACTGCGCATGCACGGCATCGAGGGGCTCCGGGTCGCCGACGCCTCGATCATGCCGACGCTCACCTCGGGCAACACCAACGCACCCTCGATCATGATCGGCGAGAAGGCGGCGGAGATGGTGATGAGGGATACGGCTTAGGGTCTTTCCGCCTCATAGCCGCACTGACCTCATCCTGAGGAGGCTGCGCAGCAGCCGTCTCGAAGGATGGGCAACAGACGGAGTGCTCGTGCCCATCCTTCGAGACGGCCCTTCGGGCCTCCTCAGGATGAGGTCGGTGCTGGTGATCTTGTCGGGCACGAAAAGACCTCAACGCCCGCGGAACGCGCGCGCGATCTGGTCGCTCAGAGGCTTCACCAGGAACGACGCGACCGTGCGCGGCGTGGTCTGGATGAAGGCTTCGACCGGCATGCCGGCCAGCAATTGCAATCCCCCGAGCCGGGCGAGCTCGCCCTCGGAAACGCGGATGCGCACCGAGTAGTAAGGCTCCGTCGCCTTGTCTTCCTGCGTCACGTCGGCGCCGATATGGATCACCTCGCCATTGACCTCGGGCGTCGTGCGCTGGTTGAAGGCGGCGAAGCGCAGGACGGCGTGCTGGCCGACATGGATCTGGTCGATGTCCTGCGGCGCCACCTTGGCATCGACGATCAGATCGTCGGAGTCCGGCACGATCAGCATCAGCGGTTCGCCGGCCTGGACGACGCCGCCCACCGTATGGACGTTGCGCTGGAACACCTTGCCGTCCTGCGGCGCCACAAGATCGATGCGCTTCAGCTGGTCCTCGGCCGAGACGCGGCGCTCCGTCATCTCCGACTTCTTGGCGCGGATCTCGGCCAGTTCCTTGCCGACCTCGGTGCTGAGATCCTGGTCGATCTGGTGGATCTTGAGTTCGAGCTCGGCGATGCGGCCACGGCTCTGCGCCAGCGAGGCGACGAGCGACGAGCGTTCGCCTTCCATGCGGGCCGAATCGCGCTCCAGGGTCGTGACCCGGCTGATCGGCACCAGGTTCTGCTTCCACAGCGTGCGCACGCCGTCCAGCTCCTGCGCGAGCAACGCCAGCTCCTTGCCCTTGGCGACTTCCTGCGCCTGGGTGCCGTCGATCTGGAGATTGAGCTGCTTGATCTGCTCCCGGAGCTGCGCCTTCTGGCCATCGCGCGCGGTGCGGCGCATCTCGAACAGCTTCTGCTCGCCGGTCATCAGCCGCGCGATCTCCGGATCGCTGGCCCGCGAGGTCAGTTCGGGCGGGAACTCCACGGTCCTGTCGTTGTCGCGCTCCGCCTCGAAGCGGGCCTGGCGGGCGGCCAGTTCGTCGAGCGACTTGGTCACGATCCCCAGATTCGCCTTGGCCTGCGTTCCGTCGAGCCGGACGACCACGTCCCCCTGCTTGACCCGGTCGCCCTCCTTGACCGGCAGCTCGCCGACGACGCCCCCGGTCGGGTGCTGGATCTTCTTGACGTTGGTGTCGACAACGAGCTTGCCGGGCGCGATCACGGCGCCGGACAATTGCGTGGTGACGGCCCACCCCCCGATCCCGAAGACGAGGACGAGGCAGGACACGACGCCGACCATCAGAGGCTTGCGGGTCATGGCCGGGATCGACACGGGCGGGTCCTGCTTCATGACGGCTCGCGCGCCCGCGCCGCCGGCGGCGACGGGACGGGTACGGCCGGCGACGGGACGGGCACGGGCTGGGCCCCGTTGGCCGGCCGGACTGGCCGGCCCGGTGGCGGCGCGGCCTTCAGCGTCTCCTTCAGGACGGCGTCCTTGGGACCGAAGGCGTGCTGCCGGCCGCCGCGCATCACCAGCAGCTGGTCGACGGCGGCGAGCGCGCTCGGCCGGTGGGCGACCACGATGGCGATGCCACCGCGGGCCCGCACCGACATGATGGCCTTGGTCAGGGCCTCCTCGCCGTCATGGTCGAGGCTGGAATTGGGTTCGTCGAGCACCACGAGGAAGGGGTCGCCGTAGAGCGCCCGCGCCAGGCCGACGCGCTGGCGCTGCCCGGCCGACAGCGCGGTGCCGCCCTCGCCCATCTCGGTCTCGTAACCGTTGGGCAGGCCGAGGATCAGCTCGTGGACGCCGGCGGCCTGCGCCGCCGCGATCACCTTCCTCGAGTCGGGCTCCGGTTCCAGGCGCGCGATGTTCTGGGCGACCGTGCCGGAGAACAGTTCCATGTCCTGCGGCAGGTAGCCGATATGCTCGCCCAGCGCCTCGGACGACCATTGGTCGAGCGTCGCCCCGTCGATCCGGACCTTGCCGTTGACGGGTCGCCAGACGCCGACGAGGGTGCGGGCGAGCGACGACTTGCCGGATGCGCTGGGGCCGATGATGCCCAGCCCCTGGCCGGCCTTCAGGCCGAAGGCGATGTCGCGGGCGACCAGCATGTTCACGCCGGGAGGCGCAATGCTGACGGCTTCGACCGACAGCGTGGCCTTCGGCTTCGGCAGTGCCATGACCTCCCGGTCTTCGGGAATGCGGGCCAGCAGATTGTTGAGGCGGTGCCAGCTCTGGCGGGCCGACACGAAGACCCGCCACTGCGCGATCACCTGCTCGACCGGCGCCAGCGCCCGCGCCGAGAGGATGGAGCCGGCGATGATGATGCCGGCCGTCGCCTGCTGCTTGATCACGAGGTAGGCCCCGACCGCCAGCACGGCGGACTGCAGCGCCATGCGCAGCGCGCGCGAGAAGCTGCCCATGCCGCCGGTGATGTCGCCGGCCCGCTGATGGGCCGCGACGTAGCGGCGTCCGTAATCCGCCCACTGGTGCGCGAACCGCCCAACCATGCCCATGGCATGCAGCACTTCCGAATTGCGGCGGCTGGCTTCGGCCAGGCTGGTGCGCCGGCCGGAGAGCGACGAGACCTCGATCGAGGGCTGTCGGACCTTGACCTCCGTGATGAAGGTGATGGCGACCAGGATGAGGGCGCCGACCGTCGCCGTGAGGCCGATCAGCGGATGGAACAGGTAGCAGATGCCGAGATAGAGCGGCATCCAGGGCAGGTCGAACAGCGCCGCGGGACCGGTGCCCGACATGAAGCCGCGGATCTGGTCTAGGTCGCGGATCGGCTCGAAGCCGTTCATCTGCGGCGCCCGCAGCGGCAGCTTGACCAGCAGGTGATAGACGCGCCGGTCCAGCGCCTCGGCAAACCCGCCGGCGATCCGGATCAGGACGCGGTTGCGGACGATGTCGAGGATTGCCTGAAAACCGTAGAGGCCGAGCGCCAGGATGCAGAGCGCGACCAGGGTCGGCACGCTGCGGCTCGGCAGCACCCGGTCATAGACCTGGAGCATGAAGAACGAGCCGGTGAGATAGAGAACGTTCAGGATGGCCGTGAACAAAGCCACGCCCATGTAGGACGTGCGGCAGGATCGAAGGACTTCCGCCAGTTCGGTCCGTGGCGATCCTGCGGCAGGTGTTGGGGCCCGGGTCATGCAGCTGTCACGTCCCTCATCGGCCGCCCTGCCGTCCCCGGACGGCGGGCCGGCGAGCCCACCTAGCATTGGCGAACGGCGGCTGTCTCTACCATTCGACTGCAAAAACCGCTTCTATTGGAGATTTCGCAGGCCTTCCGCATAGGGAATGGCAGCCGATACTCCAGCGAGGGTGGCTTGAGGTTGCAGTGCACCCAATCGTCGACCATCTTCAGGCGCCGCATCTCCGTGCGATCGCCCCCAGAGTCCAATCCAGCAGACGGAAACGGTCAATATGCCTTCAGCGCCCCCGGTCGGTGTGGTGATTGCCAACTACAACAACGGCGCCTTCGTGGGACGGGCGATCGAATCGGTCGCCCGCCAGTCGTGCCGCAATCTTCGCACCATCGTCGTCGACGACGCCTCGACCGACAATTCGGACGAGGAAATCCGCAACTGCCTGTCGCGGCTCGGCGATTCGCGGTTCGACTATATCCGGCTCGAGACAAATGTCGGACAGACCGGCGCGATCAAGCGCGGCCTCTCCCGGCTGGACACGCCGTTCGTCGGTTTCCTCGACTCCGACGACATGTGGTACGAGAGCTTCATCGAGCGACATCTGTGCGTTCACATGAACGCCGATTTTCCCGTCGCTCTCACCTACTGCGATTCCCACATCGTCGACGGCGACGATCATCTGCTGGCCGGCACCGCCTGGTGGTTCGAGCAGGGCGCCTCGGCGAAGAAGGCTCTCGAAGCCGCCATCGTGCCGAAGATCGACGCGGCGACCGGCGAATTCGCCTTTCCGGCCAACGGCCGGCTGACCTTCCATCCGCACTGGACGCCGCTCAGCGCCACCAACAGCATGGCGAGCATGATGTTCCGCCGCAGCTTCGTGGACCTCGTGCTCGTCGTGCCGGACAACGATCTCAGGCTCTATCTCGACTATTACCTGTCGACCTTCGCGGTCCTGCTGACGGGCTCCATCGCCATCCACGACGCGCTCTATGCCTATCGCATGCACGGCGCCAACAAGCATTCGAACGCAGCGGTGATGGGCGGCAGCTACAATTCCTCGACCAAGGACTGGGGCCCGATCAGCAATCACATCCTCCAGCTGGTCCAGCGCATCCTCGACGAACAGGCCTCCCCCATCCGGGCCGCTTTCGGTGACTGGCGTCATGCGAATTCGAAGGCGCTGGTAAAGCGCGCCCTGGAGGTCCGCTCGGACAGCAGCAAGGGCGCATGGCTCCGTTTCGTCGACGCATTGTCGATGAGAGCGCAGGCCCTGCTCGACAGCGGCCGTTCGGGTCTCGGCAGACAATTGCATCGCGGGCACTGACGGCGAAGGCCCGGCCGGCCGCGTGTCCTCGCGCCGCCTTTCAGGGCTCTCCCTTCAGGCCGAGGGACGCCAGGTAGCTCCAGCGCACCGTGCCGTTCCGGAACTGGATGCCCTCGAGATACTGCGCGACGGCACGGTCGATCAGTTCCGGTGACGGTTTCTCCTTCGTCGCCCCGTCGGCATAGGCCACGATCTCCTTCCACCCCTCGGGGCGCGGGATCGACACCACGGTCGATGGCGTGTCGAGGTTCTTGTAGGTCCAGAACGACCAGCCGATTCCATGCGTCTCGTGGAGACGGCGGAACTCCTCGTTCCATTCGTCATTGAGCTCTCCGGTCTCGCCGAGGAACAGCGGCACGTCATGCAGGTTGGCGAAGTTCAGGTGCCGCTGGATCGAATCGCGTTGCGTCGAGGCCCAGAACGAATGGTAGGTGTAGGCGAGGTTCTTCGCGAAGGGCGGGCCGAACATGGCGAAGCTCGAACTCCACTGGCCGCCCGCCAGGATCACGATGCGCCCGGGATCGACCTCGCGGATCGCCGCCGTCGCCCGCTTGTAGAACGGCTCCAGCCGCGCGTTCAGGGTCGCCACGTCGTGGTAGGGCGCGATCGGCTCGTTCAGGATGTCGTAGCCCAGGATCGCGGGATTGCCGCGATAGCGCTGCGCCACGGCCCGCCACAGCTTCACGGTGAGGTCGCGGTCGCGCCGGACGTAGAACATCAGCGGATAGCCCGGCCCGTCATCGTGGTTGATCCCGGTCTGCCCGCCCGGCGCGGCATGCAGGTCGGGAATTACGTAAAGCCCTGCGGCGGCGGCCCAGCCGACCACCCGGTCGAGCAGCGACCAGCCCTCGCCGCCGATCTCGCCGTCGGCGGTCATGAACAATCGCCAGTGCAGCGGCACCCGCACCATGTTGAAGCCGGCCGACCTGATGAAGCGGATGTCGTCCTCGGTCACGTAGGCGTCACGATACTGGCGCCAGAACGCCGAGGCGCGCTCCGGCCCCAGCAGCCGGTCGAAGGCGCCGTAGATCTGGCGCGGCGACTTCGCGACCTCGAACTTGAACATGTAGCCTTCGGGCATCAGCCAGTTGCCGAGGCTGATCCCCTTGAGGCGCAGGATGCGACCGTTCGGCTCGACGAAGTTCCTGCCCTCGATGCGCACCAGCGCCTCGGCATGAACGGGCGCGGCGAAAGCGAGCATCATCAGGAGAGCGACGAGGAGGCGCATGACGGGACTGTAGCAGGCCACTAAGGTTCGTCCCGTCATGTTTCTCGCCTCGCTCCTGTTGCCGATCGCCGTCGCCGCCATCGTCTTCCTGGTCCAGCGCATCCGCCTGCCCGTCTTCCTCGCGATCATGGCCACGGTCGTGGTCTATGGCATCGCCGCCGACATGACATTCGACTCGGTCGGCAAGGCGTTCGGGCTGGGTTTCACGACGGCCCTGGAACAGACGGGCCTGCTCGTCGTCGCGGGCGCGCTGGTCGGTGGCCTGGTGCTGCACACGCCGCTCGGTACCGGCACCTCCGCCGCCGCGGGACTGGTGGCCGGACTGGGCGCCTCGGCTTCGGGCGGGCTCGCGCTCCTGCAGCCGGCCGGGCAGGACGCGCCGCGGCGCGCGCTGGGCCTGGCGCTCACCCTGCTCGCCACCGCCGCTCTCCTGGCACCCTCGCCGCTCGCGGTGGCCGCGGCCTCGGTCATGAAGGCCGACATCCGCACGGAGTTCTTGATCGCTCTGCCGGTCGCGGCGCTCGCGATCGCCCTGGGCTGGTGGCATGTGGCGCGGCAGATCCCGTCGCAGCCGACCGAAGGACAGCTTTCCTGGGCATGGCTCTGCGTCGGCATCCCGCTCCTGCTGCTGGTGTTGCAGGCGGTGGCGCAGATGCCCAGCGAACCGCTGGGCCGGGGCGGCGCGCGCGAACTCTACATCGGCATCTCCAGGCCGCTGATGCTGACGGCCATTGCCGTCACCCTGGCGATCCTGTTCGCCCGCCGCTGGGAGCCGTCGGTCCTGGCCGGCCGCTCCTGGGCGCCGTTGCTGCTGGCGGTCGGCGCGTCGGGCGGGCTGGCCCGGGTGTTCGACGAGACCGGCATGTCGGAGCTTCTGGCCGAGTATGCGCTGCATCCACGCTACGGCGTGCTGACGCCGTTCCTGGCCGCGGCCATCGTGAAGACGATGCAGGGCAATTCGCTCACCGCGGTGCTCACCGCCGCGGGCATGGTCGAGCCCATGCTGCCGGCACTCGGCCTCGACAGCGCCTCTGGCCGCGCCATCGCAGCGGCGGCCGTCGGCGCCGGCTCGATGGCGGTCTGCCACGTCAACGACCCGTTCTTCTGGATCGCCGCCCACATGGGCCGGCTCTCGCCCGGCCGCGCGCTCTATGTGATCTCGCTCGGGAGTGCCGTCATGGCGATCGGCGCCCTGGTCGTGATCGCGGCGATCCGGCAGTTCATCTAGGCTCAAAGGAGCGCGCCACTCCAGTTGCGCTCATGCCTTATTCTAAGCGCCACTGGAGTGGCGCGCTCCTATGGAACGCTTCGAACGTCAGGCGACCAACCCCTCCTCGCGCGCCTTGATCTGCAAGGCGAGGTAGCGGGAGTAGATGCGGCACTGTGCGAGGCTGCCGGCGATGAACCACAGGCCGGGCTGCGGCGTCGGCTTGAACATGTTGGCGAGTTCCCCGCCGGCATCGAAGCCCCAGACCGGGCCGATCCGGTCGGCCACCGCGTCGCCCAGGAAGGCGCGCACCGTCTCCTGCTGGTTTTCGTAGCCGGTGGCGACCACCACCAGCTCGGCCTCGCGCAAGGTGCCGTCCTTCAGGCGCACGCCGCCGGCCTCGAACCGGTCGATGTCGTCGTACTGCAACAGCTCGATGCGCCCGTCGACGATCATGTCGGAGCAGCCGACGTTGAAGTAGTAACCGCCGCCGCGCCGCAGATACATCATCTGGAAGCCGGTATCGTCTTCGCCGAAGGTCAGGCGGAAGCCGCGCTTTTCCAGACCCGCCAAGAGATCGCGATCGACCTGGCGCATCTCGGCGGTCGAGAGCTGATAGGCGCGCTGCATCACCGGATAGGGTGAGGCCGCCGCCAGCAGGTCGCAATCCTCGAACGGCAGGCCCTCGGTGTAGATCGCATAGACCTTCTGCGCCTCGCGGATCGACACGACGTAGGTTGGGCTGCGCTGGACCATCGTCACCTCGGCGCCGCTGGCGCAGAGATCCTGCGCCACGTCGTGGCCGCTGTTGCCGGTGCCGACCACGATCGCCCTGCGGCCCTTCCAGTCCGCGCCATTGGTGTAGTCCCCGGAATGCATGACCGTGCCGGCGAACGACTCGAGGCCAGGCAGCGACGGCTTGATCGGGATGGCGCTCACGCCGGTGGCGAAGACGACGTGGCGCGGATGAAGCACGCGCTCGGTCCCGTCGCCGCGCTTCAGGGTCACGGTCCAGCGTTGCGCGGTCTCGTCGTAGCGGCCCGACGTGAGCTGCGTGTCGCTCCAGTAATTGAGGTCGAGGGTCTCGACATAGGCTTCGAACCAGTTGGCCAGCTTGTCCTTGGGAATGAACACCGGAAAGGTCGAGGGGAACGGCATCAGCGGCAGGTGATTGACGTGCACCTCATTGTGCAGGGTGAGCGAGTGGTAACGTCGCCGCCAGTTGTCGCCGATGCGCGGATGGCGATCGACGATCAGCGTATCGACGCCCAGCGCGCGCAAGCGCGCCGCGGTGGCGAGGCCCGCCTGGCCGCCGCCGACGACGAGCACGGCGGGATCGCGATCCTCGTAGGCCTGCGCCTTCAGCCGCTGGTCGAGCCAGTTGGCGCCGCCGAAGTCGCGGCTGTAGCGCTCGGCATCGCTCAGCTCGCGCGGCCTACCGTCGGGCCAGCCGTGCAGTTCCTCGAGCGTGGTGAGCAGCGACCAGGCCCGCCACGTTCCGCCATCATCGACGAGACGCACGACGCCATTGGCATGACCGAGCGCCGTCTCGAACTCGAAGATCGCTTCGATGCACGGGGTGCCGGCTCGCGTCACGCGACGCGGCGGCGTGCGCGTGCCGGGAATTTCCACATCCTTCGCGGCGGTGCGCGCCAGCACCGGCGCCAGCGCCGCCTCGATCGCCGCTCGCCCGGAATGGGTGACGACGTCCCAGGTGAAGGCCAGCACGTCGCGCCAATGCCCGTCGGGCATGAACGTCGCCGCGACGGCAGCGGCATCCTGCGCCTGGAGCGCAGCCCCGAACGAATCGAGCCAGCGCGCGGCGATCTCTCCGGCTTCGTCCGGAGCTTCTGCAAATTGTACGGACATCGAAACTACTCCCGAAGAGGGTCAGTCGAGCTTCACGCCCGAGGCCTTGACCGCGGGCTCCCAGAGCTTGCGGTCCTCGGCCAGGAACTGGTCGAAGCCGGCGCGGCCGGGCGGCGGCAGGTCGAGGCCGAGATCGTCGTTCCAGCGCTTCTGGATGTCGGCCGACTTCAGCGCCTCGGCGATCGCGGTCTCGAGCCGGGCGAGGATCGGCTCGGGCGTGCCGGCCGGCGCGCCGATCCCGTACCACGAGGTGGCGACGTAGCCCGGCACGGTCTCTGCGATGGCTGGAATGTCGGGCGCCGCCCTGGAACGCTGGGCCGATGTCACGCCCAGCCCCTTCAGCTTGCCGGCGCGGACCTGCGGCAGCATCGAGGGCATGTTGGCGAACATCATGTTCACCACACCGGCCATCAGGTCGGAATAGACCGGGCCGGCGCCCTTGTAGGGGACGTGGATGATGTCGACGCCGGCCAGCTTCTTGAACAGCTCGCCGCTCAGGTGGAGCGACGTACCG
Source organism: uncultured Reyranella sp. (assembly GCF_945957355.1). GTDB lineage: Bacteria > Pseudomonadota > Alphaproteobacteria > Reyranellales > Reyranellaceae > Reyranella. The sequence goes on from NZ_CAMFKM010000001.1 coordinate 436,390, forward strand.
GGGCCCGACGAGGCGAACGAGTACTTGCCCGGCTCCTTCTTGCAGAGCGCGATCAGCTCGGCGACGTTGCTGGCCGGCAACGACGGCGTCACGCCCAGCAGGTTGGCGAGGATCGCCACGCGCGAGATCGCCACGATGTCCTTATCCGGATTGTAGGGCAGCCTGGAGTAGAGCATCGGGTTCAGCGTGTGGCTGGCCACCGAAATGAGGCCCAGCGTGTAGCCGTCGGGCGTGGCGCGCGCGAGTTCGACGGTGCCGATGTTGCCGCCGGCGCCGCCCTTGTTGTCGACGACGAAGGTCTGGCCGAGGCTCTTGGAAAGCGCGTCGCACATCAGCCGGCTCACCGTGTCGGTGCCGCCGCCCGGCGCGAAGGGACAGATGAACTTCACCGTCTTGTTCGGCCAGGCGCCCTGGCCCAGCGCGACGGCGGGAACGATCGTCGGCGCGGCGAGAGCCGCGACGAGCAGGCTGCGTCTTTTCATGGCGTTTCCCTGATTCTTGATTTTTTTCTTTTCAGACACCTGAGCGTAACGTCCTTCGGTAATCTGTCCAGATGACAGAGCCGCAGAGCGTACAGGCCTATATCGACCAGACCCCGTCGTGGCCCGACGGGACGCCGACCCCCAGCGTGCCGATGACCCCGATGCAATGGCGCATCTGGGTACTCGCCACCGCCGGCAAGTTCTTCGAAGGCAAGGTCGTGTTCATGACCGGCGTCGCGCTGCCGCTGATCGTCGAGGAGTTCGGCCTCTCGGCCGCCGGCAAGGGCATCGTGAGCGCCGCCACCCTGGCGGGTATCATGATCGGCGCCGTGGCACTGGGCGGGCTGGCGGATACTTATGGCCGCCGCCGCATGTTCGTGATCGAGATGCTGGTCTTCGTCGTCTTCCTGGCCGGCCTCACCCTGGCGCCGAGCTTCGGCTGGCTGGTCTTCTTCCTGTTCGGGGTCGGCGTAGCGCTGGGCTGCGACTATCCGACGGCGCATCTCGTGATCTCCGAGAGCATCCCCAGCCGCGACCGCGGCAAGCTGGTGCTGGCGGCCTTCGCCTTCCAGGCGATCGGCGCGCTGGTCGGCACGGCGCTGGGCTTCGCGATCCTGACCCTGGATCCCTCACTGGATGCCTGGCGCTGGATGTACGGCGTCGTGATCGTGCCGGCCGCCTTCGTCGTGTTCGCCCGCCTGTTCGTGAGCGACAGCGGCCAATGGCTGATGAGCCGCGGCCGGCACGCCGATGCCGAGCGCGAGCTGCGGCGTCTGCTGAAGCGCACGCCGCAATACCCCAAGCAGGTGCACCTGGCCGAACTCGCCGGCTCTCCCCATCGCAGCCATCACCGTCATGGTCGCTGGAGCGATCTCTTCGACCGGAAGAACCGTCGCGCCACCCTCCTCGCGTCGGTCCCGTGGTTCCTGCAGGACCTCGGGACCTACGGCATCGGCATCTTCACGCCGACGATCCTCTCCCACACGATCGGTCACGAGATCACCAAGGCCCACAACGTGACGGCCGTCATCGCCCGCGACCTGCAGGGGGCGAAGGGCGCAGCGCTGGTCGATACGCTGCTGATCGTCGGCATCCTCGCCGCCGTGCTGATGTCCGACAAGGTCGGCCGAATCCGGCTCCAGGTCCTGGGCTTCGTCGGCTGCGCCGTCGGGCTCGCGATGGCGGCGCTGCAATCCCATGTCGACGAGCCGATGCGCACGCTGCTGCTGTTCGGCGGCTTCATGATCTTCAATTTCATGACCAACCTCGGGCCGAACTCGCAGACCTACCTGCTGGCCGGCGAGGTCTTCCCCACCCACATCCGCGGCAAGGGGGCAGGCTTCGCCGCCGCCTTCGCCAAGATGGGCGCGGTGCTGACGGCCTTCACCTTCCCCGTGGTGCTGGCCGAGATCGGCACCGATGTCCTGCTGACCGCCCTCGTCTTCACCTCGCTCCTCGGGGCGTTGATCACCTGGTGGTTCCGCATTGAGACGGCAGGCGTCAATCTGGAGGAAATCGGGCGCTGAAACCTGCAGGCCGCGCTTCGCTTGTCGCGCCCCGGCGGGTACCCTCCGCGCAATGAACTCGCCGATCCGGGAGCTGTTGCGCTCACCCGACTTCCTGAGACTCTGGTTGGTCGGCGCCTTCGCCAACGCGATGCGCTGGCTGGAGCTGCTGGCGTCCGGCCTGTTCGCCTGGGAGGTCACTCACTCCGCCTTCGCCGTCACGGTCGTGGTGGCGCTGCGGCAGATTCCGCAGCTCCTGTTCGGCGCCTTCGCCGGCGCCCTCTCCGAGGCGCTGAACCGCAAGCTTATCTTCATGCTGGCGCTGGCCATCCCGGCCGCGATCTCGACCGTGCTCGCGACGCTCGCCTTCACCGGCCATCTCGAGGTCTGGCACGTGGCGCTGGGCAACCTCGTCTCCGGCACCATGTGGTCGACCGAAATGTCGACGCGCCGACGCATGGTCGGCGAGGTCGCCGGCCCGCACCGCATCGTGAACGCCATCGCGCTCGACAGCGTGACCTCGGCCGCCACGCGCGCGGTGGGCCCGCTGCTGGGCGGCATGGCCTTCGAGTGGCTGGGCATGAAGGGCGCCTACACCGTCACCGCCCTCGTGCAGTTCGCCGGCGCCTTCGCCATCGCGGGCCTCACGCACGCACAAGTGACGCGGCGGCTCGACTTGGTGCGCATCCCGCAGGAGATCGCCGAGGGGCTGCGCTTCGCCTGGACGCGGCCCACCATCCTGCTGGTGTTCGGCGTCACCATCGTCACCAACGCGTTTGCCTTCGCCTATTCGGGCCTCGTCGCGCCGCTCGGCCAGGGCGAGTTCCACGTCTCGCCGGCCCTGGTCGGCCTGCTGGCGGCCGGCGAGCCGCTGGGCGCCCTGGTCGGCGGCGCGCTGATCGCGGCCGGCATCGTGCGTATGGACCGGCGCCTCGCCTTCGCCGGCGGCGCGGCCCTGTTCATGGTCGCGCTCGTCCTGATGGCGTTGTCGCCGTTCTATTGGCTGGCCTTCGCGCTGCTCGTGCTGGGCGGCTTCGGCACGGCGGGCTTCGGCAACATGCAATCGACCCTGATGCTGACCGAGGCGCCGCCCGAGATGCGCAGCCGCCTGATGGGCGTCGTCACCGTCTGCATCGGCACCGGCCCGCTCGGCCAGCTCGCCGCCGGCGCCCTCTCCGCTCCCCTCGGCCCGCGCGGCGCGGTCATCGCGATGGCGGCGATGGGGCTGGTGCTCACGGGGGCGATGGTGGTGGCATTGCGCAGGAGTCCCCGCACGCCTCCACCAGTGTAAGTGTCCCGCTCCGAAGCGCGCTGGCCTACATGCCGGAAAGGCGGCAAGGTGCAGGACCCAAGGCACGACGAGATGACGGGGAAAGCTTGGAAGACGGTCAGGACACGGCGCCACCCGCCGACAGAGCGCTTCCCGGCCGCATCGACGGCAGGCGGCTGCGCAGCGAGCGCACCAAGCAACTCATCATCGAGGCCTATCTGGATCTGCTGCGCGAGCGTCCGGAGATCCCGACGGCCGCCCAGATCGCCGAGCGGGCGGGCTATTCCGTGCGCTCCGTCTTCGAGCGGTTCGACGACCTGCTGGCCCTGAGTTTCGCCGCGGCGGACTATGCCTTTGCGGCGGGGCTGGCCCAGGCCACGGTCCGCGATCTCGACGGCGATCGCGCGGCCCGCATCCGCTCCCAGGTCGAGACGCGGGCCGGCATCTGCGAGCAGTGGCTGCCTCTGTGGCGGGTGCTGCTGCACAACCAGCGGGAATCGCCACTGCTGACGATGCGCATCGACCGCATGCGCGACGCGGTGTGGGCGCGGCTGATGCTGATGTACCGGCCCGAGCTCTCGACCCTGGCGGAGCCCGAGAGGACATCGCTGCTGATCACGCTCGAGGCGCTGACCGACTTCGAGAACTGGGGCCGCATGCGAGAGCGCCACGGGCTCGGCGTCGAGGCGGCGCGCGACGTGTGGATCCGCGCCATCGACCGGCTGTTGCCGCCGACGCCCTGAACGGACGCCCCGGGGCGGATGCGGGCCCGCGACAAGCCGGTCTCCGGTGAGGGCGATCCTGACCTGGCGGTCAGGCGCGCACGAGCGTCTTGATGGCGAGCGCCGGTTTGCCGGACTTCTCGGCAACCTCGCGATCCTGCTCCTCGATGATCTGCCGGGCCGGCTGGTCTTTCTCCAGCCCCTGGAGGGCCTCGAGCGGGACGCGGCGGTTGGAGCGCTGGCTGCCGTCTTCGTAGGTGACGTTGAACAGCACGTATTCCGTGCGCTTGCTGGATTTCTTGCCCATCGGGGCCTCCATATCGGTTCAAGTCCGTCGACCGGAAGGAACTCGCACGCCTTCCCCGTCGGGAACACGCGCAGGGGACCTGCGTTGACCACAGCAACCGCCCCCGGGAGATGCGGCCATGTCCGACCGTCGACCGACCGACCTGCGCACCCCCATCGTGCCGCCCGCCACGGCCAGTGGCAGAAGCGGTCTGCCTTGGATCGTCGCGGGCCTGTTGGTGGTCGTGCTGGTCGTCGGCTACTTCGCCTTGGGCGTACCGATCATTAAGGCTCCGGACGAAGCCCACGCACCGGAGCCGCAAATCAAGGGAACGATTCAGCAACCGGCCCCCGCTGCAGCGAGGCAACCCCGGCCGTAGGCGCGCCAACGAAAAACCCCGCACCCAGGGGGTGCGGGGTCGATTCCGTATCGCTGTTACGAGGCCGCCGTCACCGGCAGCCGCGCGATCAGCCGATGGCCTTCAGATTGTCGGCCGCCATCTTGCCGCTGCGACGGTCAGCGACGAGTTCGAACTCGACCTTCTGACCTTCGTTCAGCGTGCCCAGGCCGGCGCGCTCGACGGCGCTGATGTGCACGAAGGCATCGGCACCGCCGTTGTCCGGCTGGATGAAGCCGAAGCCCTTCTGAATATTGAACCACTTCACGGTTCCCGTCGCCATGGGTAACCCTTTCACTACTTTAGATATGCTGAACCGCGCGGCGTCCCACTCATAAAACGGAACGCGCAGCCGGCCGTCGAATTCGCACTGGTTTTCGGGATCAAAGTTCGGGAGCGAGCTGCCGGCAAGGCCGGGAACGCGGACCAAATCGTCTGTCCGTCTATCGACCGCGTGCATATGGCCTTTCGCCGGGACTTTTGCAAGGACCGATTGGCCACGGGCGGCTAGGCTCGTCCGAGATATGCAGGGGAGTTCGCGTGACCGACAATCCGAAAGTGCTCATCTCGGGTGCGGGCCCGGTGGGCCTCACGCTCGCCAACGAGTTGGTACGGCACGGAATTTCCGTCCGCATCGTCGACAAGTCGGCTGGACGCACCGACAAGTCCAAGGCGCTCGTCATGTGGAGCCGCACGCTCGAACTTTTCGACGATGCCGGCTATGCGAAGGACTTCATGTCGTCCGGCATGCCGGCCCATGGCGCGCAGATCTCGACCGGCAGCCAGGTCGTGGCGAGGGTTTCCTTCGACCTGATCGACAGCCGCTTCGCCTATGCGCTGATGATCGCGCAAAGCGAGACCGAGCGGGTGCTCGAGGAACGGCTGGCGGCGTCGGGCGTGGCGGTCGAGCGTGGCGTGGCGCTCGCCGGCTTCGCCGATAAGGGCTCCGCCGTCGAAGCGCAGCTCACGAGGGCAAACGGCGAGACCGAAAAGGTCGAGGCCGACTGGTTGGTCGGGTGCGACGGCGCCCACTCGACCGTCCGGCACGGGCTGGGCTTCGCCTTCGAGGGCTCGACCCTCCAGTCGCACTGGGCGCTGGCCGACGGCCATATTACGGGCCTCGCGCCGGCGGACCATCTTCACATCTTCTGGCACCGCGACGGCATCCTGGCCTTCTTCCCGATCGTCGGCGACCGCTGGCGGGTGATCGCCAACCTTGGCCCGGCCCGGGATGGCGAAACCCATCCCGATCCGACCCTCGAGGAGATCAATGCGCTCATGGCGCGCCGGGGCTCACCCGGCATCGTGATGTCCGACCCGGTCTGGCTGGCGGCCTTCCGCATCAACGAGCGCAAGGTCAGGGACTATTCCAAGGGTCGCGTGTTCCTGGCGGGCGATGCGGCGCATATCCATAGCCCGGCCGGCGGCCAGGGCATGAACACCGGCATGCAGGATGCGTTCAATCTCGCCTGGAAGCTGGCACTCGTCATCGAAGGTGCCGCCAGGCCCGCCCTGCTCGACAGCTATTCACCGGAGCGCACGGCGGTGGGCGACCGCGTGCTCAGGAACGCGGGCCGCCTCACCGAGGCGGCGATGCTGCGCAATCCGCTGCTGCAGGATCTGCGCAACACGGTCGTCCGCTTCGCGGCGGGCTTCCCGCAGGTCCAGCACAAGATGGCGGATCAGCTCGGCGAGATGGATATCGGCTATCCCGACAGTCCTCTCACCGCGAGGAACGGACGTGTCGCCAACGGACCGAAGGCCGGAGAACGCTGGCCCGACCGACTGCCCGAGGGGGCCGGCGGCACCCGGTTCACGGCCCTGGGTCCAGCCGGTCTCGTCGCCGACCTGGCCGCCAAGTTTCCGAAGCTTGTCGTCGCCGCCCCGACGAGCGATCCCGCACACACAACGGCGCTGCGGCTGATCCGGCCCGATGGCTATGTCGGCTTCGCCGGTGCGCCGACCGACGCCGTGCGGGCCGAGGCCTATCTCGCGGCGCTGGCTAGCGAGGCGTAGGCCCCCCAGGCAGGGGCCGGACCAGCGTCATGAGCCAGCCGCGCGCGTCGAGCGGATCGGTGAAGACGCGGAACGGCCTCGGGCCGACGCGCTGCTTCAACAGCACCGCCATGTCGATGTTCAGCGCCCCGTGGACCACCATGGCGACAGGACCGGCACCGCCCCCGACCCCGTACTCGAGCAGGGTCCGGGCCACCGACTCGAGGTCGTCGCGATCGAGGTTGAGAGTGCCAACCGTCATATCGACGAGCTTGGCGTGTGATTTGGTCCCTTCCCGCACGGTGGCGTTCAGGTAGTCCTCTATATCCCGCCGGCCGACGTCTCCCTGCCCCACCACGGTCAGGATTCCGAACTCGTCGCTGCGCGACCAACCAAGCGGCATGCTTACTCCTCACGCTGGAACAACCGGTTCCAACGGGAGCAATGTAGAGGAAGACGAGGAAGTTTCAGTGCGAGATCAGACTATTTTCGGGAGCATCCGCGCGCCTGCAAATCCGGCAACTGTTGCTGCACCCAGGCCTGCATCGCGGTAGCGTCACCCCCTCCTTTCGCCGTCTGGCGCTGCGTGACGGTCGCTGGCAGACTCCTTGGCCATGCCGCTGAACTGGACCATCGACTCCAAGGCGAAATTGCTCACCGTCGTCGCGGAGGGCGATGTCACGCGCGCCGAATTCGAGGCCTATCTCGACGTGATCGACGAGGCCTGCCTCCACACCTATCGCAAGCTGTTCGACGGTATCCGCGCGGACACCAGCATGGGGGCGGAGCACCTTCTGGCGGTTGGCGTACGCATGCGGACTTCGCACCAGACCAACCCGGTCGGCCCGCTGGCCGTCATCGTGCCGGAGGACAAGGTCGCCATGGTCTCCCGCGTGCTTGGCATGCTGGCCGCGGCGCGCAGACCGATGCGCGTCTTCCACGAGGCCGGCCCGGCGCACGACTGGATCCGGAAGCAGCCGCTCTAGGAACGGACAGAGGCGCGAGGCCTCTCGACCTCAGCGGCGGCGCCGCGCCCTCGCCCGCGACACAGCCGGGACCTCCTCGTCGCGGCTGAGGTTGTCGTGCTGCTCGTCCATGAGACGGTAGTCCATGGTGAGCTCCTCGCCGGCCTTGATGTCGCGCAACGCGTAATAGGTCACGTCACCATCGTCGGAGCCGATGTTGGGATCGGCATCGTGGTTCATGTACCAGCCGGTCGAGATCCGCAGGAAGTCGAGCGGCGCCCAATAGCCGCCGCTGACGCGGATGCCGAAGCGCTTGATGAGCTGGACCTGCGGCGAGGCATGCGCCCGGGCGAGCGGAATGAAGCGGCTGTCCTTGCCGTCCCACACCTTGACGGCTTCGCCCTTCTTTATGTCGATGTCGGCGAAGCAGCCGAGGCCATGGATGGAAGAGGCGCCGAGATGGACGAATGCCTTGCTGGCCTTGCGCTTCATGGACTCAGGCCTTCACGATGAACGGCTTGGCCGCGGTGTCGTAGTCGGCGTAGCCCAGTACGCCCCGCAATTCGGCCGGCGACAGCGCGGTCTTGCTCTCCGCTTCGCCGGCCTTGAGCGCGGCCAGGCCCGCCTTCATGCCGGCGGCGGCCGGCGAGAGCATGCCGGTCGGATAGGTGCCGATCTTGAAACCGAGCTTGGCGGCTTCCACCTGCGAGGGCGTGGCGCGCGGCGCGCCGGGCGACAGCACCGCGAAGGACGGGCGGCCCTTGGCGGCGGCGACGCCGCGCCTGATCTCCTCGTCGTCGGCCGGCGAGTCGAGGAACAGGATGTCGGCGCCTTCCTCGACATACATCTCGATGCGCGCCACGGCCTCGTCGATGCCCTGCGTCGGGCGGCAGTCGGTGCGCGCCAGCACCAGGATGCCGGACTCTTTCGCGGCCTGGACGGCCGCACGGATCTTCATGCGCGCTTCCTCGCGCGGCAGGCAGGGCTTGCCGGCGGCGGTGAGCGCGCGCGGCGTGATCTTGTCCTCGATGAGCACCGCGGCAGCGCCGGCACGGCCATAGGCCCGCACGGTGCGCTGGACGTTCATCGCATTGCCGTAACCGTGATCGCCGTCGGCCAGGACGAGGAGATCGGGCGCGGCGCTGTGCACCATGTTGAACGAATCGAACATCTCGCCGAACGAGACGAGATCCAGATCGGGTCCCCCCAGACGGCTGGCGGCCACGCAAGATCCCGAGAGGAACGCCGTCTTGAACCCTTCGCCATAGGCCAGCTTCGCGGTCAGCCCATCCCACACGGCCGGCATGACGACGAGGCCGGGCTCGGCCAGCAGGGCGCGCAGACGTTGGGGGGCAGTGGTCACAGAAATCTCCTCCGGGTGAATTTGCGGGCCGGACGATAGCAGAGATGCCCGTGCAGTCGACACGGCGACTGCATCGGGTCTAGGGTCGCACGCACTGCAATCGAACTGGAGAGACCAAGAACGAACAAATGACGTCACTGGGAGGACAACATGAAGATCCCGAACGGATGTTTCGCGTTGGTTTGCGTAGTGGCTGGAGTGATTGCATCGACGGGCGCCGGATGGGCGCAGAAGTATGGCGGCGTTCTGAAGATCCAGCACATGGATACGCCGCCCAGTGCCTCGATCCACGAGGAAGCGACCGTTTCGGTCGCCGTGCCTTTCATGGCGCTCTACAACAACCTGGTGATCTTCGACCAGCACGTGGCGAAGAACAGCCTCGACTCCGTCGTGCCGGACCTCGCGACCGGCTGGACGCTGAAGAACGATGGCCGCGCGCTCACCTTCAAGCTGCGCGAGGGCGTGAAATGGCATGATGGCAAGCCATTCACCGCCGAGGACGTGGGCTGCACCTTCGACCTGCTGCTCAGCCCCGACAAGCTCCGGCGCAATCCGCGCCAGGCCTGGTACCGCAACGTCGAGAAGGTGACGGTCGACGGCCCACTCGAGGTGACGCTCCACCTGAAGCAGCCGCAGCCGTCGCTGCTGGCACTCCTCGCCTCGGGCTACTCGCCGATCTATCCCTGTCACGTGCCCACCGCCGACATGCGGCGCAAGCCCGTGGGAACCGGGCCGTTCAAGCTGGCCGAATTCAAGTTGAACGAGGGCATCAAGCTGGTGAAGAATCCCGACTACTGGAAGAAGGGACGGCCCTATCTCGACGCCATCGAGTACACGATCATACCCGATCGCTCGACGCGCATGCTGTCCTTCGTGGCCGGCAAGTTCGACATGACCTTCCCCAGCGACGTGTCGGTGCCCCTGCTGAAGAACATCAGAAGCGACGCACCCGAGGCGCAGTGCACGATGCGCGAGACCGGCGTCAGCACGAACCTGATCGTGAACCGCGAGGTCCAGCCCTTCGACGATGCACGGATACGCCGCGCCATGGCGCTGACTCTCGACCGCCCGTCGTTCATCAGGATCCTGAGCGAGGGCGAGGGCCAGATGGGCGGCGCCATGCTGCCGCCACCCGACGGGGTCTGGGGGCTTCCCGGCGACAAGCTCGAAGGGATCATCGGCTATGGAGACGTGGAGAAGGCCCGTGCGGAGGGTCGCGAGCTGATGAAGCAGGCGGGCTACGGGCCCGACAAACACCTGAAGCTCAAGGTCAGCACGCGCAACATCGCGACGTTCAAGGATCCGGCGGTGATCCTGATCGACCAGCTCAAACACATCTGGATCGATGGCGAGCTCGAGATCATCGACACCACCATCTACTACAACAGGGTCTTCAAGAAGGACTACGTGGTGGCCTTGAATCTGACCGGCAGCGCGGTCGACGACCCCGACGTGACGCTGTTCGAGGGCTATGCGTGCGGCTCGCTGCGCAACTACAACAACTACTGCAATCCGGAGATGACCAAGCTCTTCGAAGAGCAGTCGCGCGAGACCGACCGCAGGAAGCGGCAGGAACTGGTGTGGGAGATCGACCGCAAGCTGCAGGAGGACGTGGCGCGGCCGATCATCAGCCACGGTCGCGCGGCAGGCTGCTGGCAGCCGCACGTGAAGGGCGTCGTCATCCAGACCAACAGCATCTACAACGGCTGGCGCTTCGAGGACGTCTGGCTGGATCGATGAATTGTAGCCTCCCCCGTCAAACGGGGGAGGAGACGAGGATCAGTTCGCCTTCAACAAAAGCTTGCCGGCGACGCCCCGGCCTTCGAGGCGGCGGTGCATGTCCGCCGCCTGGCTGAGCGGGAACACGCCTTCGATCGGCACCTTCAGCCAGCCTTCGGCCAGGCCCGCCAGCACCTGCTCGACGCCTTCCAGCCATTCGGCCGAGGTCTGGTCGATATGGCCGAGATGCAGGCGGGTGAAGGTCTGGGAGCGCGGCAGGATACGCTCGCGGATGTTCTTGAAGGGCTGCCCCTCGGCCTCGCCGATGCTGATGACGTGGCCAAGCATCCTGACGACGCCGAACGTGCGGTCGAGCATCGTGGCGCCGTAGGAGTCGATGGCGAGGTCGACGCCTTTCCCGCCGGTGAAGTCGAGCACGGCGCGCTCGAAATTCTCCTGCGAGGTCACCACGACCCGCGACGCGCCGTAGGCCAGCGCCCTGGCCTCCTTGCCCGGCGTCCCCGTCGTGCCGATGACACGCGCGCCGGCGTGGACGGCGAGCTGGGTGCACATCAGCCCGACGCCGCCGCCGATCGCGTTCACCAGTACGGTGTCGCCCGGCCCGATGCCGCCGTAGATCGTCCACATCATGTGCCAGGCGGTCAGGGCCTGGATGGGAAAGGCCGCCCCGACGTCGAGGCCGACCGCGTCGGGCAGCTTGATGAGCCCCTTGGCCGAGGCGACGCACTTCTCGGCATAGGCGCCACCCTTTTCCGGAAAGGTCGCGACGCGATCGCCGACCTTCACGCCGCTCACGCCCGCACCCAGCGCGGCCACCGTCCCCGAGACCTCGAAGCCAAGGACCATCGGATAGGTCATGGGATGCGGATAGATGCCCATGCGGACCTGCGTGTCGGCCCAGTTGCAGCCGGCATAGGCGACGTCGATCAGCACCTCGCCCGCCCCGGGCACCGGATCGGGCAGATCGGCCAGCACGAGCTGCTCGGGTCCACCCGTGGCATGGATGACGACGGCCTTCATGGGGTCCCTCCCGCGATGTTTGCGGCGAGAGACTTGCAGCTTCGGTGCCAGACCGATCCGGACGGCTAGGCTTTTTCCGCCAGCACCTCGCGCAGACGGGCCGTCGCGGCGCGGCCGATGACGAGCGCGTCGGGCATGCCCTCGAGGATGAGCCGGCTGGTCGATCGCGCCGGCGATTCGACACGGCGCAACCTGTCGCGATTGATCATCACCGAGCGGCCCAGCCGCACGAACGAGCCGGACGGCAGCACCTCCTCGAAATGCGCCAGCGTCCGCAGGATCATCACCGGCGGCTGCCCGGCCACGAACACGCGCACGAAGTCGCCGTCGGCGCAGATCGCCACGATCTCCGCCGGCGCGACCAGCAGGGTGCGCCGGGGCGTCCTGAGCTCGATCGTGCCGGGACCGGGCGGCACCGCCTGCAGGGCGATCTCCCGCGCCGCGCGCGCCAGCGCCCGTTCCAGGCGGGCCGGCTCGACCGGTTTGAGGAGAAAATCGACGGCTTCGACGGCAAAGGCATCGACCGCATGCTCGGCATAGGCCGTCACGAAGACGACGATGGGCCGGCGTTCCAGCGAATCGAGAAGGTCGAAGCCGTCCCGGCCTTCGCCCAGTTCGATGTCGAGGAAGACCAGGTCGGGCTGCGTGCTGGCGAGTTGGCCGCGGGCGGCTTCGGTACTGTCGGCCTCACCGACGATCTCGACCTCGGGATGGGCCGCGAGCAGCCGCCGCAAAGCGCTGCGGGCCAGCGGCTCGTCGTCGACGATCAGGACCCGCACGGTTCCCCCTGCAGTTCGAGCGTCGCGATCACCTTCTTGTCACAGGCACGTGCACCAACCTCGTGCAAGGTGAAGACGTGGCGGTCCGGATAGTGCAGCGCGAGACGACGGCGCACGTTCTCCAAGCCGATGCCGGGGCGCCGGCGGCGGGCCGATCGCCGCGTCGCGTCGAGCGCGCCCGTGTTCTCGATCTCGACATGCAGCGTATCGCCCGCGAGGCGGATGTCGACGCGGAGGTCGAGTCCATCGTCGCGCCGTCCGTGTTTCACGGCATTCTCCACGAGGGGCTGAAGCAGGAAGCTCGCGATCGGCCGTTGTGCGGCCTCGGGCATCACGTCGAGACGGGTGTGCAAGCGGTTGCCGAAGCGCGCCCTCTGGACGCCGAGATAGGCCATCAGGCCGGCAACTTCGTTCGAAACCGTCACGACGGTACGATCGATGCCGTCGAGCGAATGCCGGAGATAGGCGGTGAGATTGCGCAGCATCTCGAGGGCCGCGTCCGGGTGCTCTGGAATCTCCTCCGCCACGCCGTTGAGAGCGTTGAAGAGAAAATGCGGGTCGAGCTGGAGCCTCAGTTGCTCGAGTTCGGCACGCAGGGCCTCGGCCTGCGCGCGCATCGCCTTGCGATGCTCCGCCTGCTCCGCCAGTTCGGCGCGCAGCCAGAAATAGGCGAGGCTCCATCCCGCCAGGACGAAGAAATAATGCACGAGCGGGATGAGGAACTCCCCCGGCCCGCGGTGGTCGGGCGTCACGAGCCAGGGAAGGGCTTCATGGGCGACCACGATCATGGAGGCGGTCACCAGGGCGCCGAGAAGCGACAGCACGGCGATCAGGGCCAGGCCACCCAGCGACACCCGGGCTTCGGAGCGGCGCGAGACGTACACGGCGCGCATCGCCGTCGAGACCGCGACCAGGCACAGAAGGATCAGTCCCGTGCGGGCGAAGGCGACGCCATAACTGTGAAACGCCACGCGCTGCGCCATGAGGTTGGCGATTGCGAAGAGTCCCCATCCCGCGATCTGGGCCTGCCAGAACAGGGGCAGGCCGTTCCACCGGGCAAGCAGGAATGCGGACAAGGTCGTGAACTCCGGACGAAGCAGCGGAAGTCCCGCGGAAGATTGGGCATTTGGCGAAGCGAGGCAAGCGCCGCCCTTCGAGGGGCGCGTGAGCACCGTTCGTCGAGTTTCCTGCCGGGTTCGTCGACTGGCGGCTGGGGCGCCGATTTACTGCCCGAATGCCGATGGCATCTGTTCGGGCACGAAACCATGTGGAGGTAGGCAATGGCGACGGTCAGGTACGCTGTCGGAAACAGCTGGGGCTCGGGCTTCATCGGCAACATGACCGTCGACGGCGGCACCGTCGGCGTCCACGGCTGGACCGTCGAGTTCGATGCCGGCTTCGCCATCACCAACATCTGGGGCGCCGAGATCGTCAGCCATGTCGGCACCCACTATGTCCTCCGCAACGCCTCCTACAACGCGGACGTCTCCTCCGGCGGCAGCGTCACCTTCGGCTTCCAGGCGGCAACCGGCGCCACGGGCGGCACGGCGGCGACCGGCCTGTCGCTGAACGGCGCCGGCCAGGAGCCGCCGCCGGTGCTGCCGGCGATCTCGGTCGGCGACGCGTCGCTCGTCGAGGGCAACAGCGGCACCAAGCAGATGGTCTTCACGGTCAGCCTCTCGAAGGCTGCTACCGGGCCGGTGACGGCCAACTACGCGACCGCCAACGGCAGTGCGACGGCCGGCCAGGACTACGTCGCCAAGTCGGGCACGCTGAGCTTCGCCGCCGGCGAAACCCAGAAGACGATCAGCATCACGGTCAACGGCGACACGGCGATCGAAAACAACGAGACGCTGGCACTCAACCTCTCGTCGCCGAGCGGTGCCACCATCGCCGACGGCGCGGCGGTCGGCACGATCCTCACCGACGACGCCGTCGTTCCCAGGATCGCCATCACGGACGCCACGGTGAAGGAAGGCAACAGCGGGACCCGCGACCTCTCCTTCACCGTCACGCTGTCTCAGGCCACTACCAGCACGGTCACGGTGGCCTACGGCACGGCCGACGGCACCGCCAAGGCCGGCCAGGACTACATCGCCCAGACTGGCACGCTGACTTTCGCGCCCGGCGAGACCTCCAGGACGATCAACGTCAAGGTCGCCGGCGACACGGCGATCGAGGCCAACGAGACGCTGAAGATCAACCTCACCTCGCCGACCGGCGCCACCATCGCCAACAGTTCCGCGACCGGTACGATCGTGAACGACGATGCGCGGATCTCAGTCGCCGACGCCACGGTGACGGAAGGAAACAACGGCACCAGCAACCTGGCCTTCACCGTCACGCTGTCCGCCGCGGCGTCCGGTCCCGTCACCGTCGCCTATGCCACCAGCGACGTCTCGGCCAAGGCGGGCCAGGATTATGCCGCCCGGTCGGGCACTCTGACCTTTGCCGCCGGCGAGACCTCCAAGGTCGTTCTCGTGCCGGTGACGGGCGATACGACGGTAGAGGCCAACGAGACGCTCAAGCTAACCCTGTCGTCGCCGACCGGCGCCACGATCGACGACGGCGTGGCCACCGGCACCATCGTCAACGACGACGTCGCGCCCCCGCCGTCGCTGTCGGTCAGCGATGCCTCGGCGGGCGAAGGCAGCGCGGCAGCACCCGGGCACACGACCTTCACCGTGAGCCTGTCTTCTCCGGCCACCGGCCCGGTGACCGTGAACTTCGCGACGGCCAACGGTACGGCGGTGGCCGGCAGCGACTACGTCGCCCAGTCCGGCACGCTCACCTTCGCCGCTGGCGAAACGCAGAAGACGATCCAGATCGCCACCATCGGCGATGCGGTCGTCGAGGCCAACGAGGGCTTCAGCGTCGTCCTGTCGAGCGCGACCGGCGCCACCATCGCCGACGCGACCGGCATCGGCACGATCGTCAACGACGACGTGGCGACGCCGGGCCAGCCGACGCTCAGCATCTCGGATGCCTCGGTGAACGAGGGCAATCCCGGCGGCGGCGCGGCGCCCGGCTGGCTCAGCACCTCGGGCAACCAGATCGTCGACGCGGCCGGCCACTCGGTGCAGATCGCCGGCGTGAACTGGTTCGGCTTCGAATCGTCGACCTTCGCCCCGCACGGCCTGTGGACGCGCGGCTACAAGGACATGATGGACCAGATGGTGGACCAGGGCTTCAACACCATCCGCCTCCCCTTCTCCAGCGAGATGCTGCACACCAGTGCGGCGCCCAACGGCATCGACTTCAGCAAGAATCCCGACCTCAAGGGCCTGTCGGCGCTGCAGGTCATGGACAAGATCGTCGACTACGCCGGCGAGATCGGTCTCAAGATCATCCTCGACCATCACCGCAGCGATGCCGGCGCCGGCACGTCCGAGAACGGCCTCTGGTACAACAGCCAGTACACGCAGGCCGCCTGGATCAACGACTGGAAGATGCTGGCGGCGCGCTACGCCGACGATCCGGCGGTCATCGGCGCGGACCTGCACAACGAGCCCTACAACGGCACCTGGGGCGGCGGCGGCGCCAAGGACTGGGCGCTGGCGGCCGAAACCGCCGGCAACGCCATCGGCACGGTCAACGCCAACTGGCTGGTCTTCGTCGAGGGTGTCGGCACCTACAACGGACAGAACTACTGGTGGGGCGGCAACCTGATGGGCGTGCGCGACCGGCCGATCGACCTCGCGCTCGACAACAAGCTGGTCTATTCGGCGCACGACTATCCCAATTCGGTGTACGAGCAGTCGTGGTTCCAGGGCGCCGACTTCCCGGCGAACCTGCCCGCCAAGTTCGACCAGATGTGGGGCTATATCTACAAGGAAGGCATCGCCCCGGTGTGGATCGGCGAGTTCGGCACCAAGCTGGTCGACCCCAAGGACGCGCCGTGGCTGGAGGCAATCACCTCCTACCTGGGCGGCGACTTCAACAATGACGGCACGTCCGATCTCGCCGCGGGGCAGAAGGGGCCGAGCTGGACCTTCTGGTCGTGGAATCCCAATTCGGGCGACACCGGCGGCATCCTGAACGACAACTGGACCACGGTGAACCAGACCAAGATGGGCTACCTCACGCCCATCGAGTACCAGTTCCACGAGGATGCGGCGGGCAGCGGCGGCACGCCGAGCGGTCCGACGGCAAGCTTCGTCCTCACCCTCTCGGAGGCCGCCACGCACGAGGTGACGGTCGACTACCAGACCGTCTACGGCACGGCCGGCGCATCGGACTTCATCGCCAGCAACGGCCACGTCACCTTCGCGGCCGGCGAGCAGAGCAAGACGATCACGATCGAGATCTCGCCGGACAGGCTGGCCGAGGGGAACGAGCATTTCGGCGTCGTGCTGAGCAACGCCGCCGGCGCCACGATCGCACGCGCCACCGGCACCGGCACCATCGTCGATGACGATACCGCACCAACGACGCCGACGACGCCCACCGATCCGACACCGCCGTCGGGCTCGGGCGACCTGGACGCCATGTTCGCGATCGTCAATTCCTGGTCGGGCGGCTTCAACGGCAGTGTGACGCTCGAGAATGACGGCGCGAGCGCGGTCAACGGCTGGCAGGTCAGGATCGAGACGACCAACCAGATCACCGACATCTGGAACGCCGTCATCGTATCGCACGATGCGAGCGGCTATGTCGTCGGCAACGCCTCGTACAACGGAACGATCGCCCATGACGGCGACACCAGCTTCGGATTCGTGGCCTCGGGCGCCCAGAATCCATCGACCGTGCACATCGACCTGCTGCACGTCTGAGGTCGAACTTCAGAGGTGACGCTGCCTTTTGTCTCGGATTTGCCCCCTAACCTCATCCTGAGGAGCGGCCACAGGCTGCGTCTCGAAGGATGGGCAACAAACGCGGTGCGCGTGCCCACCCTTCGAGACGCGCTCCTGTAGAGCGCTCCTCAGGGTGAGGTGTTTTTCTCAAACAGATGATTCTTTCTCGGCCGGAGAAACTCTGATCCTGCGGCGTCTCGCCCTGCAATCCACGACGCTCGCGGGGCGCTTCCGGTCGTCACTCCCTGTGCCTAAAATCGGCACCGGGAGGATTTGTGTATGAAGTTCAGCTTCTCGAGCGAGCAGGAAGAGTTCAGGACCAGCCTGCGCCGCTTCCTGGCCGAGCGCTCACCCACCAAGGAAGTGCGGCGCCTGATGGAAACCGATGCCGGCTTCGAGCCGGCGGCCTGGCGCAAGCTCAATACCGAGCTGGGACTGACTGCGGTGCGCATCCCGGAAGCCTATGGCGGACAGGGCTTCGGCTTCGGCGAACTCTGCATCGTTCTGGAGGAGATGGGCCGTGCGCTGCTCTGCGCGCCGTTCTTCTCGACGGCCGTTCTGGCGACCGGCGCCATCCTGAATGCCGGCACCGAAGCAGAGAAGCAGGCGCTGCTGCCCGGCATCGCTTCGGGCGACACCGTCGCGACCCTGGCCTGGGTCGAGGATCCCGCCCATTGGGACGGAGCGGCCACGAAGATGACGGCCACCCCGTCGGGCAGCACCTGGACGCTCGACGGCCACAAGAGCTACGTGCTGGACGGTCATACCGCCGATCTCATCGTCGTGCTGGCGCGCACCGCAGGCACCGCGGGTGAGGCGGGCCTCTCGCTGTTCACCGTCAAGGGCGATGCCAAGGGGCTGGAGCGGCGGAACCTCAAGGTGATGGATCCGACGCGCAAGCTGGCGCGGCTCGACTTCAAGGGCGTCGAGGCGACGCTCCTCGGTACGGCGGGCGGCGCGGCGGCGCCCTTTGCCCGCACCATGGTCGAAGCTTCGGTATGCCTGGCCAACGAAATGGCAGGCGTTGCCGAGCGGTTGCGCGAGGATGCGCTGGCCTATGCGCAGATGCGCATGCAGTTCGGCCGGCCCATCGCCTCCTTCCAGTCCATGAAGCACAAGCACGCCGACATGCTGGTCGACGTCGAGCTGGCGAAGTCGGCGGCCTACTACGCCGCCGCCGCGCTCGACGAGGGTGACGACGATATCGTTGCCGTGGCGTCGCTCGCCAAGGCGGCCGCCAGCGAAGCCGCCCTGCAGACGGGCATCCATGCCATCCAGATCCATGGCGGCATCGGCTTCACCTGGGACAACGATACCCATCTCTGGTTCAAGCGCGCCAAGAGCTCGGAGGTGCTGCTGGGCGATGCCCATCACCACCGCGAGAAGATGATGCAGAACTGGGCCGCCTGAGGAGCAGGAAGATGAGCGAACTCACCGAAGACTCCGTCCGCGCCGAAGTCCGCGCCTGGCTCGAAGCCAACTGGAATCCCGAGCTGGGCCTCGTCGAATGGCGCAACAAGCTGGCCGATTCCGGGTGGGGCGTGCCCACCTGGCCGAAGCAGTGGTACGGCCGCGACCTGCCGCAGGCCTTCCAGGGCGTCGTCGACGAGGAATTCCAGAGGATCGGCGCGATCGGCGTCGCCAAGGCCGGCATCCGCACGCTGGCCGCGGCGACCATCCTCGCGCACGGCACCGATCTCCATAAGGAGAAGTTCCTGCGCCGCATCCTCACGGGTGAGGATACCTGGTGCCAGCTGTTCAGCGAGCCGGGCTCCGGCTCCGACGTGGCCGGCGCCGTCACCCGCGCGGAGATGCGCGGCAACAAGTGGGTGGTCAACGGCCAGAAGGTCTGGACCACATCGGCGCATCATGCGCACTGGGGCCTGCTGCTGGCCCGGACCGACTGGGACCAGACCAAGCACAAGGGCCTCTCCTACTTCATCCTCGACATGCACCAGCCCGGCGTGAACGTGCAGCCGCTGAAGCAGATGAACGGCCATGCCTCGTTCAACCAGGTGTTCATGACCGACGCCGTGGTCGAGCCGGAATTCCTGGTCGCCAATGTCGGCGACGGCTGGGCGGTGACGACGACGACCCTGATGCATGAGCGCCGCGGCGCCGACGGATTGCGCAGCTGGGCGATGGGATCGGACCGCAAGGGCCGCGCCTACGACGAGGAGCGCGCCGAGATCGCCACGACGATGGAGCCCTACAAGTGGTATCCGCAGCGCGCCGGCCGGGTCGATCTGATCCTGTCGCGCGCCAGGGAAACCGGCCACTTCGACGATCCGGTGGTGCGGCAGGAGATCGCCCGGCTGCTGGTCATGTCGAAGGCCGCGGAATGGACGGCGCGTCGCGCCCGTGCGGCCGCCCAGCAGGGCAAGCCCCAGGGACCCGAAGGTTCGCTCGGCAAGCTGGTCTCCAGCCATGTCGCCCGCGCCGCCGCGCGCGTGCACACGCAGCTGTCCGGCGCCGATACGCTGCTCTCGGGCTCCGACAGCCCGATGAACGGCGTCATCGCGGAAATCCTGGTCTCGGTCCCGGCGACGTCGATTGCCGGCGGCACCGACGAGATCCAGCGCAACATCATCTCCGAGCGCGTCCTCAAGATGCCCAAGGAGCCGAGCATCGACACCACCAAGCCCTTCCGCGACGTGCCGCGGAACACGGTGCGATAATCAATGATCGACCGGCGGCGGTGTCCCTGACACCGCCGTCTCTTTTCTCACTACCGATTGGCCTCGCGCCGCGTGACCGCTACTGTCCGGTGCATGACACCGAGCCCGATCACGATCTTCCGCGCCCGCCGCATCCTCACCATGAACCCCGCCCGTCCGGAGGCCACCCATGTGGCCGTGCGCGACGGCCGCATCCTGGGTGCAGGCCCGCTGGAGGAGCTGACCGGCTGGGGCACCTATACGCTCGACGACAGTTTCGCCGACAAGGTGCTGATGCCGGGCTTCGTCGAAGGCCACAGCCATGCCGCCGAAGGCACCTTCTGGCGCTACACCTATCTCGGCCGCTTCGACCGCATGGATCCCGAGGGCAAGGTCTGGCCCGGTGCCGAGTCGATCGAGGACGTGGTGGCACGCCTGCAGGAGGCCGAGCGCAAGCTGGCCTCGCCCACGGAAGCGCTGGCCGGCTGGGGTCTCGACCCGATCTATTATGGTGATCGCCGCGTCGTGCGCGCCGACTTCGACCGCGTGTCGACGACACGTGCGGTCGGCGTGATGCATGCGAGCGGCCACATCTTCAACGTGAACAGCCGCGCGCTGGAGCTGGCCGGCCTGCTGCGCCAGGGCGTCAACCATCCGGGAATCCCGCTTGGGCCCGACGGGCTGCCGACCGGCGAGCTGAAGGGTCCCGAGGCGATGACGATCGTCGGCGCCCATGTCGGCTTCGACCGCGAAGCGCTGGCCAACGACGAGGGCGGGTTGCGGCGCTTCGCCAAGCTCTGCGTGCGCCAGGGCGTCACGACCGCCACCGATCTCGCGAACCTGCTGCCCGACGACGCCGTCTCGATGATGGTGAGGGTCACCGGCGAGGCCGGGTATCCCGTGCGCATCGTGTCGTTCCGCCGTTTCCAGGCGCTGACGCCCGAGCAGGTGGTCGACATGGCCGTGAAGCTCAAGGCCAGGTCGACGGACCGGCTGCGCCTCGGCGCCGTCAAGCTGTTCGTCGACGGCTCGATCCAGGGCTTCTCGGCCCGTCTGCGCTGGCCGGGCTACTACAACGGCGCGCCCAACGGCCTGTGGTACACGCCGCCCGAGGCGATCAGCGGTCTCTACAAGCTGGCGCTGCAGAAGGGCGTGCTGGTGCACAGCCACACCAACGGCGACCAGGCCACCGAGATGGCGCTCGACTGTCTCGAGGGTGCGCTGCTCGAACAGCCCGCTCGCGACCACCGCTTCACCCTGCAGCACTGCCAGCTGGCCGATGCCGCCCAGTTCCGGCGCATGGCCCGGCTCGGCATGTGCGCCAATCTGTTCCCCAACCACCACTTCTACTGGGGCGACCAGCATTACGAGACGACGGTCGGACCCGAGCGCGCGATGCGCATGAATGCCTGCGCCACGGCACTGGCCAGCGGCGTGCCGCTGGCCATCCATTCCGACGCGCCGGTGACGCCGCTCGGCCCACTCTTCACCGCCTGGGGCGCCGTCAACCGCCGCACCGCCAGCGGCCGGGTGCTGGGCACCAGCGAGGCCATCTCCGTGGCCGACGCACTGCGCACGATCACGCTGGGCGCCGCCTGGACCCTCAGGCTCGATGGCGAGGTCGGTTCGATCGAGTGCGGCAAGCGCGCCGATTTCGCCGTGCTGGAGGACGATCCGCTGGAGATCGCGCCGGAGAAGCTCAAGGACGTGCGCATCTGGGGCACGGTCCAGGGCGGCCGGCTCTTCCCCGCCAACGGAGTGTGAGGGACGGAACGTGAGCGAGACGCGACCGGGCGGACGGCTGCCGGTCACGGTGATCGGCGGCTATCTCGGCACCGGCAAGACGACGCTGGTCAATCGCCTGCTGCGCGCGGCCGACGGCCGGAAGCTCGCGGTCCTGGTCAACGATTTCGGCGCCACGCCGATCGACCGCGACCTGATCGTGTCGTCGGACGGCGACACGCTGGAGATTTCCGGCGGCTGCATCTGCTGCAGCTACGGCTCGGACCTGATGGACGTGCTGATGGCTCTGCCCGAACGGCAGCCGGACATCGAGCGCGTCGTCATCGAGACAAGCGGCGTTGCGCTGCCGGGCATGGTGGCCAGTGCCGTCACGCTCCTGCTGCCCTATCGCATCGACGGTATCGTCGTGATGGTCGACGTCGAGACGGTGCGGAAAATGGCGGACGATGCCTATCTTGGCGACACGATCACACGCCAGCTCGCCGCCGCCGATCTCGTCGTCGCCAATCGATGCGACCTCGTGGACGACGCCTCCCTGCAGGAGACACTCCGCTGGCTCGCCACGGAAAGTCCTGCGGCCCGGATCCTGCCGGCGACGCGGGCGGAAGTCGCGCCCGACCTGCTGCTGGGATTGCGCGACGGCGCCCGGCCCCGCCTGTCGGCGACGCTCACCACGCCGGGCGCACCCGACGCGGCTGCGCTTTACGAGTCACTCGAGTTGGCCATCCCGGAAGACATCGACGTCGCCGAACTCGGCCGGCGCCTGAGCGCACCCGGCACAGGCGTCCTGCGCGCCAAGGGCATATTGGGCGAGGTCGCACTGCACGTCGTGGGCCGGCGCTTCGAGATCGATGCAGCGCCTGCCGGCGCGAAACCGGGCAGGCTGGTCGTGATCGGCCTGCGCCGGGACCTGGATCGCCGCGCCGTGGAGCAGGCGCTTCAGCCTAGATTGTCGACGTCGTTGCGCAGCGCCTGACCGGCGCGGAAGCGCGCCAGGTTCTCGAGGAAGATGCCGAAGATCGCCTCGTTCTGGCCGAGCGAATGGCTGGCCGTGTGCGGCGACACGATCACATTGGGCAGGTCCCACAACGGCGATGCCGGATCGAGCGGCTCGCGCTCGAACACGTCGAGATAGGCGCCGGCCAGTCGGCCACCCTGCAACGCCGCAATGATGTCCTTCTCCACCGCGACCTCGCCGCGCGAGACGTTGATCAGGTGCGCCCCCTCGGGCATCGCGGCGAAGGCCGCGGCGTTGGCGATGCCGCGCGTCACCGGCGAGGCCGGGCAGCACAGGATCAGCCAGTCGGCCTGCGGCAGCACCTCGTGCAACTGCTCGTAGGCCACGACCCTCTCGCATGGCTCCACCGGTTCGGCGGTCCGGCGCACGCCGATCGTGCGCATACCCAGCATCGCGAGCAGCGACGCGATGTTGCGGCCGATCGGGCCCATACCGACGATCACCGCACATTGCCCCGCGAGATCGCGCGGCGAACGCTCAGCCAGGCGCGGCTCCCAGGCATGGCGGCGCTGGGCGTCGGCCAGTAGCGGGAACCGCCGGTTGATCGCGATCACGGCGCCGAGCGTGCTGTGCGCCACGGTGATCGCCGTGGCGCCCGAGGCGGTCGTCACCTTGACGCCCCGCGCCCGCAGCTCGCGATAGATCGGGCGCTCGGCGCCGGCCAGATGGATCTGCAGCCACTTGAGGTTCGGCGACTTTCGCACCACCGCGTCGAAGCCCTGCAGTTCGGGCGTCGGATTGGCCGGGCTGGACTTGCCCGTGACCTCGCGGGTCATGAAGGCGATGTCGGCGGCGCTGGGACCCTCGGCCGCCAGCGCCTCCTCGGCGGTCAGGAAAGACAACGTGCCCGGCGGCACGGCGGCCGCGATGCGCTCGCCCCAGATACGCTGCGCATGGGACGACAGCAGAAGCGTGATCATGGCGGCAGGATAACCGACCCTCGACCACGATGACAGGCGTGGTACGGTCACTCATGCTCACGCTCTATTGCTCGCCTGGCTCAAGCTCCATGGCCGTCCACATCGCCCTCCATGAGGTCGGAGCCTCTTTCGACAAGCACGCGGTCTCGGTGCCGCGCAAGGAAACGCGCACGCCCGGGTTCCTGGCCGTGAATCCCGTCGGCAAGGTCCCGGTACTGATGATCGACGGCCGCCCGCTCACCGAGGTGGCCGGCATCCTCTACTACCTCGCCCGCACCTACCCCGCGGCCAACCTCCTGCCGGCGGGCGACATCGAGGCCGAGGCGCAGGCCATCTCCTGGATGTCCTACGTCGCCTCGACGATCCATCCGGCGATCCGGCAGGGCGTCGCCGAGGCGCGCGAGCTCTACGCCGTGGCCGACAGGCGCCTGGGCGACCGCACATGGATCCTGGGCGATCGCTACTCGATCGCCGACATTCACCTGTTCCGCGTCTACTGGCGCTTCCGCGACCAGCTCGAGCGCAAGCCCGGCGACTTCCCCGCGCTCGAAGCCCACCATGCCCGCATGCTGGAACGGCCGGCGGTCAAGAAGACGATCGAGATCGAGAAGGGCTAAGCGCGCTCCGCTGAACGGCTTCGTCGCTACCCCCCGTTCAACGCCCGCCAGACCTTTTCCGGCGTGGCCGGCATGTCGATGTGCTTGCCGCCCAGCGCATCGACGATGGCGTTCATGATCGACGGCAGGGCGCCCGCACAGCCCGCCTCGCCGCAGCCTTTCACGCCGAGCGTATTGGTCTTCGCCGGCACGGGATGGCTCTGGATCGTGAAGCTCGGCGCATCCTGCGCCCGGGGCAGCGCGTAGTCGGTGAAGGAGCCGGTCAGCAGCTGGCCCTGCTCGTCGTAGACGGTGCGCTCCATGATCGCCTGGCCGAGTCCCTGCACGACGCCGCCATGCGCCTGGCCCTCGACCAGCAGCGGATTGATGACCGTGCCGAAGTCGTTGACCATGAAGTAGCGCACCAGCTCGATCGTGCCGGTCTCGGGATCGACCTCGACCTCGCAGACGTGACAGCCGTTGGGGAAGGACGAGGGCGGCGTGTCCGAGACATGCGCGACGTCGAGCGTCTGCGGCACGTCCTCCGGCAGCGCCAGCCCGTCGTGCAGCTTCTGCGCCAGTTCGAGGATGCCGATGCTGCGATCCGTGCCGGCGATCTTGAAGCGGCCCTTCTCGAATTCCATGTCGGCCACCGACGCTTCGAGCACATGCGCGGCGATCTGCTTGCCCTGGTCGATGACCTTCTTGCTGGCTTCGAGGAAGGCTTCCGCGCCCACCAGCGCCGAGCGCGAACCGCCGGTGCCGCCGCCCGCCTTGAGCTGGTCGCTGTCGCCCTGCAGCAGCTTGAAGCGCTCGAAGGGAATGCCCAGCAGGCCGGTCAACACCTGGGCGAAGGCCGAGGCATGGCCCTGGCCATAGTCGAGCGTGCCGCTCAGCATGGTGACGTCGCCATCGGGCTCGAAGCGGATGCCGCCATGCTCCTTGCCGGCCGGCGCCGTCACTTCGAGATAGCTGCCGACGCCGCGCCCGCGCAGCTTGCCGCGTTTGGCGCTCTCTTCCTTGCGGGCCGCGAAGCCTTCCCAGTCGGAGAGCTGCAGCGTCTCGTCGAGGATGGCGCGGAACTCGCCGGAATCGTAGAGATTGTTGGCCGGCGACTTGTACGGCATCTGCTCCGGCGCGATGTGATTGCGCCGGCGCAGCTCGATGGCGTCGATGCCCATCTCGCGCGCCGCCGTGTCGATCAGGCGCTCCATGAAATAGTTGCCCTCGGGACGGCCCGCGCCGCGATAGGCCGCGACCGGCGTGCAGTTGGTGAAGACGATCTTCGAGTTCACCTCCATCGCCGGCGTCCTATAGACGTCGATCAGGTTCTTCACCGCATTCGTCGTGGCCGGCATCGGCGGATAGATGTAGGCGCCGGCATTGCCGTAGCCGGTGAGCCGCACGGCGAGGAATTTGCCGTCCCTGTCGAGCGCCAGTTCGGCGACGCGCTCATGGTCGCGGCCGTGATGATCCGACAGGAAGCTCTCGGAGCGCTCGTCGGTCCACTTCACCGGCCGGCCGAGCTTCTTCGCCGCCAGCAGCAGCGGGCCATATTCCGGATAGGGCGGCGCCTTCATGCCGAACGAGCCGCCGACATTGCCGGTCAGTACATGGAGCTTGTCCGGCGTGACCTTGAGCACGTCGTTGGCCAGCCCGCCGCGCAAACCGAACACGCCCTGGCAGCCAACGTTCAACACCCAGCGGTCCTTCGCCATGTCGTAGGAGCCGATCGCCGAGCGCGGCTCCATCGCGTTGACCACGATGCGCTGGGAATCGATCTCGAGCCGCGTGACATGGGCGGCTTCGGCAAAAGCCTTCGCGACGGCCTCCGCATCGCCGAAGTGGAAGTCGAGCACGAGATTGCCCGGCGCTTCGGCATGGATCTGCGGCGCCCCGTCGGCCAGCGCCGCCTCGGGACTGGTCACGGCCGGCAGTTCGTCGATGTCGAGCATCACGGCTTCCGCGGCGTCCTTCGCCTGGACCGCCGTCTCCGCGACGACCATGGCCACCACCTCGCCCACGAAGCGCACCTTGCCCTTCGCCAGCGGCCAGCGCGGCGGCCGCTTCATCGGCGAGCCGTCCCGCTGCGGAAGGTTAAGGGGGCACACCAGCGGACCGAAGCCCGCCTCGTCGAGATCGGCGGCCGTCAGGATCGCCAGAACGCCCGGCATCCCCTTGGCCTCGGACGTGTCGATGCCCTTCAGCACGCCGTGCGCGTTTCGGCTGCGCACCATCACCGCATGGGCCTGGCCCGGAAGATTGATGTCGTCGGTGTAACGGCCCTCGCCCCGCAGGAGGGTCGGGTCTTCCTTACGGGCCACCGGCTGGCCGACGCCGAACTTCACGAAGGCGAGGCTGTCGTCGAACGTGTCCATGCGCATACTCACAAAAAATCATCCTGAGCCGCAGGCGAAGGATCCTTCGCTGCGCTCAGGATGACAATTACTTCGTTGCTATTTCAGCGGCGAGTAGTTGGTCGGCAGCAACAGCGTCGAATGCATCTCCTGCAGCTTGGCCGGACCCTTGGCGAGATAGGCCTGCCACGCCGGGTCCTTCATGGCCGCGGCGCGGGCCTCGAAGCGCTCCTGCAGGTTCTTGTAGCGCCAGAGGTGGATCCACTCGTTGGGCTGCGGGAACTCGCCGGTCCAGGCGCCCCAGATCGGCGAGTACTTCTCGCGCGCCGCCTGGACTTCCTTGAAGTCCTTGCCGTACTGCACCGCGCCGCCCAGGCCGCAGCGATAGATGCGCAGCTCGTAGACGTTGCCGGTCGTGCCGTCGTCCGGCCGGATGTCGACCACGGCGTTCATCAGGCGCAGGTCCTGGCGCACGACGCACGTGCGCACGATCGGGAGATACTTCTCGGTCCAGTCCTTGTTCTTCTGCAGCTCGGTGCGCAGGCGCGTGCGCTCCTCGTAGCTGTCGTACTTCCACAGGTGCCAGATCTGGTTCAGCGCGCCGAACTCCGACGTCCAGTAGCCGTGGTTGACGCCGTAGTTGTTGCCGCGCGCCGGGCGGCCGATCGTCTCGGCGGCCTTGAGATATTCCGGCATCTTGCCGGGCGCCAGCGTGTAGGTGCGAAACTCGTAGACCATCTTTTTGAGTCCTCTCAGGGATGCGGGTTCTTCGGCGGATGTGCCTTCACCGCCTCCTCGTTGATGTCGGCGCCCCAGCCGGGCCGGGTGGGCACGATCAGTTCGCCATTCTGGATCACCGGCGGGTGAGTCACCAGATCGTCCTTCCACGGCACGTCGTCGATATCGATTTCCATGATGCGGAAGTTCGGCATGGCGGCGCAGAGATGCGCGCTCATCAGCGTCGACATGTGGCCGTAGAAGTTATGCGGCGCGCAGTTGATCTCGTAGGCCTCGGCCATCGACGCGATCTTCAGCGACTCCGCGAGCCCATTCCACGGCACGTCGATGATCGACACGTCGATCGATCGGTTCTCGAAGTAGGGCCGGAACTGGCGGCGGCCGAACAGCGATTCGCAGGAGGCGATGGGCATCGAGGCGCGGTCGCGGATCAGGCGCAAGCCCTCCGGATCGTAGGAATCGATTTCCATCCAGAAGAGATTGTAGGGCTCGCAGGCCCGCGCGACCTTGATATAGCCCTCGGTCTTGAAGTTGAAGTTGGTGTCCAGAAGGATCCCCATCTCGTGGCCGGCGCCCTGGCGGAAGGCCGCCAGCCCGTCGGAGATCGCACCCAGCACGGCGCCGTCGGCATTCAGTTCGGGCCCGCCGGGGCTGCGGCCGAAGCCCGGCTGGTACATGTTCGGCGGATCGAGATCGAAGCGGAAGATGTTGGTCTTCAGCGCCTTGAAGCCACGCTCCTTCACATGCCGGCCGAGCGTCACGAGGTCGTCGAGCGAGCGCACCGGCTCGACACCCATGACCTCGGCATTGCGGAACCGGTAGCTGCCGCAATGCGACCAGTAGAGCGGCAGCCGATCGCGCACCGGCCCGCCGAACAGCTCGCAGACCGGGATGCCCAGTGCCTTGGCCTTCACGTCGATCAGGGCATTCTCGATCGCGGCCATCGCCTGCTGGTTGATGCCACCCGGCGCCTGGCGCGTGATCGCATAGAGCGTCGACATGATGCGCTCGACGGGACGCGGATCCTGGCCGATCAGCCCCTGCGCCATGCGCCGGATCACGGCGGTGAGACCGGCGCTGCCATAGCCTTCGTTGTATTCCGACCAGCCGACCAGCCCGTCGTCGGTCGTGACCTTGAGAAACGAAAAGTCGCGCCAGCCGGCGTCGCAATGGAGATCCTCGATCCTGGCGATTTTCATGATTTTTCCTCCCGCGGAGCCTGGAGCATAGACTAGGCGGCAACGACGGCGGGACGAAACAATGCTCTTGCCGGCAGTCCTCAGACGGTCCGAATGGTGCCCCCATCGATGACGAATTCGGCGCCGTGGATGGCGGCGGCGCGATCGGAAGCCAGGTAGGCGATGAGGTCGGCGACCTCACAGGGCTCGGCCGCGCGCCCGATCGGGATGCCGCCCAGGCTGTCGAGGACGACTTGCCGCGCCTCCTCGATCGTTCCGCCATTGGCCGCCTGCAGGCGCTTCAACAGGTCGACGGACGACTCGGTCATGATCCAGCCGGGGGACACTGTGTTGACCCGCACCCCCTTCGGCCCGAGTTCCTTCGAGATCGATTTGCTGTAGGTTCTGAGCGCGGCCTTGGCGCTGGCGTAGGCGGTGGTCGCTTCGGGAAGAGGCAGGACCGACTGGATCGAGGTGACGTGCACCACCCTGCCGGTGCCCCGTTCGACCATCTGCGGGATGAGAAGCCGGTCAAGGCGGACCGTGGCGAGAAGGTTCAGGTTCAGCTCGGCGAGCCAGTGATCGTCCGTCAGGGCAACGAAGCCGCCGCCCGGCGAGGGCGAGCCGCCAATCACATGGGCCAGGATATCGACGCCACCCATGTCCTCGAGCGCGGCCCTGGCCAGGATTTCTCCGCCCTCGGCCGTCGTCAGGTCCGCTTGCACGAACTCGACGCCGTCGATGGGCTCAGCGCTTCCCCGGGCGGCGGTGATCACCGCGGCGCCGCCGGCCAGGAAGCGGTCGACGGTGGCGCGGCCCAGACCCTTGGTGCCGCCGCTGACGAGCACGCGCTTTCCCGCGAACTCCGTGGGATCAGCCTTGATGGTCATATCGTGATCTCCAGGGCTTTGATCACGTCGTGTTCGAGCGTGAAGCGATAGGTGAAGCGGATCGGGCTGCCCTTGAAGTCGCCATGGGCAGGTCCTTCGACCACGACCTGACCGTTCTCGTGGCGAACAGTGTCCGGCGTGAAGATGGCCTTGACCGCAATCACCTCGTCTTCAAACAGGGTGCGCAGCCTGGCGTGGCCTTCGTGGCGCTTTCCGTTGTCCACGATGACCGCATCGGCGGCGAAGGGCTTCAGCATTCCGTCCACATCGAGCCCCGCGTTGGCCTCGACATAGTCGGCTATGGGTTTGGGTAGTTCGATCGGCATCGCTCGGCTCCTTGAAGTGAGGAGATTGATTTAGAAGGAGCGATCACTCACGATAATCGGGGCAAACCGACATGCGATGTTGCGAAAATCAGGACAATGGCGAATCACGGTCTGATCGAATTTGATGCCGTTCTCGCCATTGCCCGGCGCGGATCGTTCCGGGCAGCGGCGCAGGAACTTGGCCTGTCGACCACCGCCCTGAGCAACCTCATCGGCAAGCTGGAACGCCGGCTCGGCGTCCGACTGTTCAATCGCACCACGCGCAGTGTTTCCCTGACGGATGCCGGACGAACCTTCGTCGATCAGGTCGGTCCTGCAGTACGCACCCTGCACGATGCGATGGGCGCCGCCCGCTCGCAGCAGGAAACCCCATCCGGGACCCTTCGGATCAATGCCTTCGCGACAGGGGCGCGGGAGGTGCTTGGTCCACTCCTCTTGAAGTTCCTGCGGCGCTATCCGCAAGTTCACATCGATCTCGTCACCGAGGGCCGGATCGTGGACATCGTCGCCGAAGGCTTCGATCTCGGCCTGAGGAGCGCCGACCTGGTGCCGAGCGACATGATTGCCATTCCCGTCGGTCCTCCCCGTCGCTTTGCCGTGGTCGCATCGCCCGACTATTTCAAAACCAACGGCAAGCCCCGCGTGCCTCCCGACCTGCTACGCCACGCATGCCTCCGCATCCGACTGCCGAATGGCACGCTGCATCGCTGGCAATTCGAAAAGAACGGGCGGCCCGTCCAGATCGACGTTCAAGGGCCCATCACGCTGGACGAGGCCAGCCTCTCGCGCATCGCGGTGCTCCACCATGTCGGCATCGGCTACTTCATGGAGTCCGATGTGCTCGAAGACGTCGAGGCGGGACGTCTCGTCCGGGTCCTGGAGGACTGGACGCCGCTGCTGGCACCGCTCTGTCTGTACTATCCTGGCCGGCGCAATCACTCGGCCGCGTTCAAGGCGTTGATCGACATGGCGCATGGCCGTGGCCACGACAAGTGATGTGGATATCGCGAGGAACAGTGTCGACGGAAGTCTCTCCGATCTGACATAGGGTGGAGCAGCGCGCCATGAAGTCGAATGCGCGGTGCGCTGCAACTCGCAGCAGTCGTGAGCCACCCAGGAGTCGCTGATGTCTACGCCTTCCGTTCCGGACAACCGTGCACGCGCTTTCTGCGCCGCTCTGGCGGAAGAGACGCCTGGCATGTCGGCCGGCTCCTGGCGGATGCTCGATACCGTCGCGTCGCGCATGCGTCTCGGCTTCTTCGAAGCGGAGGCCATCGCGAAGGATTGCGCGCGACGTGGATGGACACAGCTCGCCGCCGATACGGTCCGGCTCAAGGAAGAAGGCCGGGCCGTCGTCCTCCAGGGGCGGCGCGCCTAGATAGCGCAGTTCCCTCCTCGACAGGGGGTCACGCCTCCCATTTGTCACGACGATTCACCAGCCGGCGGCGATTTGCCGATTGTTAATCGAGCGCGGGGAGAGCACGGGCTTGGCATGCGCTCCAACAAGCCGGTGAACATGGACATCGATCAGCTTCGGGGATGGGCGTCGGTCATGGACAAGGCCATGATCGCGAGCCTTGTCGCCACCCTCTTGGCCGTGTCGGCGCTGGGTATCACGACGTTCCTGTCGTTCCGGTACAGTGGCGCTATTCGCGCCCACGAACAGGCCGCCCTCGACCGCTACAAGGATCTGGAAAGCGAGGCCGCACGGCGCGAGCGGGAGGCCTCGGCGGCGCGCGAACAGGCGGCGGCGCTCGAACGGGCCATCGCCACCGAGCGGGATCGCACGGCAAAGCTCGAACGAGAGGTCTCTCTCGCGCGGGACCAGGCCACCGCGCTCGCACAGGAAGCGGAGAAAGCGCGCCAGCGGAGCCTGGCGCTCGAGCAGGCCGCCCGCGAGGCGACCGAGCGAGTGACCCAGGCCTCTGCCGAGAACAAGGCGGCCGCGGAAAGCGCGCGCGCCCCGCTGTTCGATGCGGCCGAGATCCGGCGCCGCCTCGCCGACCTGGGCAAGATGGTCAAGGACGCGACCACACGCGCACCGGAGCCCGGCCGAGAGGTGACCCCGGAAGCGACCCCGCCGGCCGTGGCGGCCCCCGCCCCGCCGCCCTCGCCCTTTGTCGCGGGCCTGCAGAGATATGCCGGCACGCCGGCCGCGATCTTCCTGCTGGGCCAGATCTCCGACGCGCCCGCCATCGGGGCAACGATTTCCGACGATCTAGGCCAGGCAGGCTGGGCGCCGCAGACCTGGACCTGGGGCGGCGTGGCCGGCATCTATGGTGTCGTCGTGCTGGTCCGGGACGGCAGCGACCCGGCCACGCACGAGGCCGCCGCCGCCCTCGTCGATGCACTCGGTACCGCCGGCTTCAACGCCAGCAAGGGCGACTGGCCGGCGAACTGGGGCCGGTTCCGCGGCACGCTCAACGGGCCGCAGATACCCAGCCCCACCGACGCTGCCATACGCATCGTGATTGGAGAAAAGGCGCGCAAGGCGCCCTGACCTGGCCGCGTTCGACGCCGCTTTCAGAGAGGCGTCACGCTGAGATCGACCCAGAGGCCGCGATAGGCGTCGCTGGCGCCGATGAAGTCGCCCGACACCGGCGTCACCTGCCAGATCTCGCGCGCCACAGCGACCGGGATCAGGTTATGCCCGCCGACGCTGCGGTTGGTCGGATCGAAGGTGATCCAGCCCGCGCCCGGCACATAGACCTCGGCCCAGGCGTGCGTGGAGTCGGCTTCGTAGTGTCCCGTCGCGCGATCCGGCCTGAAGAGATAGCCCGAGCAGAGCCGTGCGCCGAAGCGCAGGCAGCGTGCCGCCTCGACGAACAGGACCGCCAGGTCGCGGCAGGAGCCCAGCCCGCGCGCCAGAGTCTCGAGCGGCGCCTGCGTCCCCTCACTCTCGCGGCTCTGGTAGCGGATCTGCTGGGCGACACCGGAGCTGAGGTCCTTCAACAGGGACAGCGTGTCCGTCGGATCGCTGCGCACGAATCCCTTCGCCCAGGCTGCCAGCTTCCGATCAGGATCGAGATACTGCGGCACCACCAGCGCGCCGAGATCCGTCCAGTCGGCATCGGTGTAGGCAAAGGGATAGCGCGTTGCGACGGCGGCGATGTCGAACACCGGCCAGGGATCGACGCGCAGCGTGAGCACCGCCTCGCTGTCGACCACCAGCCGGTCGGTCAGCCCCTCGAAGCCCGCCATCGCCACGGCATTGCCGAACACGTCGTGCGCCCAGGTCACGCTGGCCGCCGGCGTCACCGTGACCTCGTGCGACACCAGCCGCAGCTCGCGGCTCTCGCGCGGCCGCAGCATCAGCCGGTGCGGCCCCAGCCGGACGGGCGCGTGATAGAGATAGGTGGTTCGGTGGCGAATCCGGAGGGTTGGCAAAAGAACCTGCTCTTGCGGGCCTATGATGCAGGCGAAGGACCCGGAGGCGGCTCGCGCGGGGGCGGCATCGGAGGCAGAGGCGTTGGCCTCGATCCGGGCGGCGGTTCGCAAGGCGCCTCGTTCGGCGGCCTGGGGATACGTGCCATTCCAACTCCCTTCGCTGTTGCCGGCCGGAGCCACTGAACCAGAAGTCCCTGTCACCTCGCCGGCACGACCGGCCAGCCTCATGAACCCCTAGGATCGGCGCTCTTTCCGGGCGCGGTAATCATCGAGGGCGGCAAGCGCCGTCCGCCAGAGCGCACGCGCCGCCTCGACAACCTGCACGTCATGAAAGCTCTCGAGGCGCAGGTACCGTTCATGGGCGTCCCGTGCGGCTTTGTCGAGGCGCTCCAGTTCGCGATCGATTTCAGTCATTGCGCATCAAAGCGCGCGGAGAATCGACGTTGCACGGGTTCCAAAACATCGTGGCAGGACACGGACCGCCATACTTGTCGGCGAGCGGCCACCGAACCGTCGTAGAGCGTTGGTCTGGCCGGGAACCGCCGAAAGATGTAACCGCGCTCCCGCAAAATGCTAGATTGCACAGGCACCGGCGCATCCACGACAGGAGTTATGATGCCCCTCCTCGGCAAGGGAATGCTGCTCACGTTCACCGACGTGTCGGCGCGCGACGAGCGCGACTACAACGAGTGGTACAATCGCGAGCATATCGACGATCGTGTGAACCTGCCGGGCTTCCATCGCGGCCGGCGCTATGCCGCGGTGCGCGGCACGCCGCGATATCTCGCAGTCTATGAATGCGACACGGTCGCCATCCTGGGCACCCAGAACTACCTGCGCACGCTGGACAACCAGACGCCGTGGAGCCAGCGGGTGATGGCGCGGTTCACGCATTTCACCCGGCTCACCCTGCGCATCCAGGTCGACCAGACCCACGGGGTGGGCGCGGCGCTGGCCACGGTGCGCTTCGTGCCGGACCTGCACCGGCGCAATGCGCTGGTCGAATGGCTCTCCACCCAGGCGCTCCCGAAGCTGATCGCGCGACCCGGCGTATTGGGTGCCGCGGCCGGCGAGAACGATCTCGAGGTGATGCACGCGCCGCTGCAGGACAAGAGCATGGATCATCCGCGGGCCGACGAGTCCGAATGGGTCGTGCTGCTGGAGGGCGCGGACGTCGCCGCCGTCGGCGCCGCCGCGCGTTCGCTGTTCACGATCGCTCGACTGCGGCCCTTCGGTGTAGAGACGGCACCCTCGATCGGCACCTACAGGTTCCTGTTCGGCAACCAGCGATGACGTTTCTTTGACCCATCGTTGATCGCCCAATCGACTAGGGTCGGCGCGTGTCCAACCAACGCATCATCTTCTGGCTGAGGCTCGCGACCTTGGTCGCCCTCTGCCTGCCCGCCCTCGATCTGGCCTGGCGCTGGTACACGGGCGATCTCGAACCGCGTGCCGTGACGCTCGCCACGCACATCACCGGCGACTGGGCGGTCGTGTTCCTGCTGGTCTCGCTGGCGCTGACGCCGGCCCGCGCGGTCTTCGACTGGGCGCCGCTGATCCACATCCGCCGCAGGGTCGGCGTCGCGGCGGCGCTCTACGCCGTCGCTCACCTGCTGATCTACGTGCTCGACCAGAAATGGAACCTGGTTGTCGTCGCCACGGAGATCGTGAAGCGCTTCTATCTCACCATCGGCTTCGTGGCGCTGCTCGCCCTGGTGGCGCTGGCGATCACCTCGACCAACGGCTGGCAGAAGCGGCTGAAGCGCAACTGGAAGCGCCTGCACTGGATGGTCTATCCGGCCGTCACGCTGGCCCTGCTGCACTTCTTCATCCAGTCCAAGGTCAAGATCGGCGAGGCCGCCTTCGCCGCAGGCCTGTTCGCCTGGCTGATGCTGTGGCGCGTGCTGCCCGTGCAGCTGCGCAAGAGCTTCGCCGGCCTGGCCCTGCTCGCCATCGGAGCGACAGCGATCACGGTGGTCTTCGAGGCCTCGTGGTACGGGCTGGTCAACAAGATCGATCCGGTCCGCGTCCTGGCCGCCAACCTCGATCCCGAGCTGGTGCCGCGACCGGCCCAGAAGGTGCTGGCGGTCTCTCTGCTGGCGATCGGATTGGTCGGACTGCGGCGCGGGCTCGCCGCGGCGAGCAGGCTCTGGACGCAGCGCTATATCCGTCCGACTATACCGACTTCCTGAACGGAAGAAGGTATGACTCCGGAAGAATGGACGGCCGTACGGCTGAGCCTCCTGATCGCCGCGACGGCGACGCTCTGCAGCCTGCCGGTCGGCATCGCCGTCGCCTGGCTGCTGGCGCGGGGACGCTTCTGGGGCAGGAGCGTGCTCGACACGCTGGTTCACCTGCCTCTGATCATGCCGCCGGTCGTCACCGGCTACCTGCTGCTGCTGTCGTTCGGCCGGCGCGGGCCGATCGGCTCGTTCCTGGCCGATGAATTCGGCATCGTCTTCTCCTTCCGCTGGACCGGCGCGGCGCTCGCCTGCGCCGTCATGGGCTTTCCGCTGCTGGTGCGCGCCATCCGCCTGTCCATCGAGGCCGTCGACCAGCGGCTCGAAGCGGCCGCGGGCACCCTGGGCGCCAACCCGCTCTGGGTCTTCGCCACCATCACCCTGCCGCTCTGCCTGCCCGGCATCATCGCCGGCGCCATCCTGGCCTTCGCCAAGTCGATGGGCGAGTTCGGCGCTACCATCACCTTCGTTTCCAACATTCCCGGCGAGACGCAGACCCTCCCGGCCCTGATCTACACCCTGACCCAGGTACCGGGCGGCGACGCCGCCGCGATGCGCCTCACCCTGGTGTCGATCGCGATCTCCATGCTGGCGCTGCTCGGCTCCGAGCTGCTGGCCAAGCGTATCGGCGCACGGCGGCAGACGGCATGAGCCTCGACGTCGACGTCGACCACAGGCGCGGCAGTTTCCGGCTACAGGCGCGCTTCACGGCCGCGCCGGGCCTGACGGCGCTGTTCGGCCGCTCGGGTTCTGGCAAGACCAGCCTGGTCAACATCGTCGGCGGCCTGATCCGTCCCGACCGCGGCCGCATCGCCGTCGACGGCCAGACGCTCGTCGACACCGAACGCGGCGTCTTCGTACCCGCGCATCGCCGGCGCATCGGCTACGTCTTCCAGGACAGCCGCCTGTTTCCCCATCTCAGCGTGCGGCGCAATCTTCTCTACGGGCGCTGGTTCGCGCGCGGCGACGGCGGCGCGACCGCCGATCTCGGCGCCGTGGTCGAGCTGCTGGGCATCGGGCATCTGCTGGAGCGCGATCCCGACTCCCTGTCGGGCGGAGAGAAGCAGAGGGTCGCCATCGGCCGTGCCCTGCTCGCGAGACCGCGGCTGGTCCTGATGGACGAGCCGCTCGCCTCGCTCGACGAATCGCGGCGTAGCGAGATCCTGCCCTATATCGAGCGGCTGCGCGACGAGGCCGGCGTCCCCATCCTCTATGTCAGCCACTCGGTCGCCGAGGTCGCCCGGCTCGCCACGACGGTCGTGATCATGAGCGAGGGCACGGTGACGGCGGTCGGGCCGGTCCAGGACATCCTGCCCATGGCCGACGCCACGGATGGCGGCGCGGTGCTGGAGGCACGGATCGTCCGGCACGACGAGACGTTCCACCTGTCGGTGCTGGAAAGCGTTGCGGGCGAGCTTCAGGTACCGCGGCTCGATGCGCCCGCCGGCGCACCTGTCCGTGCCTATATCCGCGCCCGCGACGTGATGCTGAGCCTCCGGCCTCCCGAGGACATCAGCGCGCTGAACGTGCTGGCCGGGCGCATCGCGTCCATCAGCGCGACGACGAATGCGCAGGCCGATGTCCGCCTGGACTGCAGCGGTGCCGTCCTGCTGGCCCGGGTGACCGCCAAATCGGTCGACCGGCTGGCCCTGGCGCCCGGACGGCCGGTCTACGCCGTCGTCAAGAGCGTGTCATTCGAACGCAGTTAACTGCGCTAGAGTGCGGGTGGGCACATTGGCCCGCCAATGAACGCGAGGAACCGAATGAAGTCGATGCCGCTGCCGCTCACGCCGCGTTTCATCACCTGGACGCTGGCGACGACCTTCGCTGTCGTGCTGGGCCTCGCTTGGGCGTTCGATCCCCGCTCCTGGTGGATCGGCGTCGCTTTCCTCATCGCCGTCTTCCTCGCCTGCGTCGGCCTCTACGACTATTTCCAGACGAAGCACGCCGTGCTGCGCAACTATCCCGTCGCCGCGCACCTGCGCTTCATCTTCGAGGCGATCCGCCCCGAGATGCGCCAATATTTCTTCGAGGGCGAGAAGGACGGCATGCCCTTCTCGCGCGACCGGCGTGCGATCGTCTACCAGCGCGCCAAGTCGTCCCTCGACGTCCGGCCCTTCGGCACCACCCACGACGTCTATGCCGAGGGCTACGAGTGGATGACCCATTCGATCTCGCCGACCCCGGTCAGCAAGGAGCCGTTCCGCATCAACATCGGCGGGCCCGACTGCACGCAGCCCTACTCGGCCTCGATCTTCAACATCTCGGCCATGAGCTTCGGGGCGCTCAGCGCCAATGCCATCCGCGCGCTGAACAGCGGCGCCAAGCTGGGCGGCTTCGCCCACGACACTGGCGAGGGCGGCTACAGCCCCTATCATCGCGAGGGCGGCGGCGACATCATCTGGGAGATCGGCTCGGGCTATTTCGGCGCCCGCAATGCCGACGGCACCTTCTCTGCCGAGCGCTTCGCCGCCGGCGCGGCCAACCCGCAGGTCAAGATGGTCGAGCTGAAGCTCAGCCAGGGCGCCAAGCCCGGCCATGGTGGCGTGCTGCCGGCGCCCAAGGTCAGCGAGGAGATCGCCCTCACGCGCGGCGTGCCGATGGGTCAGGACTGCATCTCGCCCTCGCATCACACGGCGTTCACGACGCCCATCGAGATGATGAAGTTCATCGCCGAGATGCGGCGTCTCTCGGGCGGCAAGCCGGCCGGCTTCAAGCTCTGTGTCGGCCACGAATGGGAATTCCTGGCGATCTGCAAGGCGATGCTGGAGACCGGCATCTATCCCGACTTCATCGTCGTCGACGGCAAGGAAGGCGGCACCGGCGCGGCGCCGCTGGAGTTCCTCGACCATGTCGGCAAGCCGCTGCGGCAGGGATTGCACATCGTGCACAACGCCCTCGTGGGCATCGGCGCCCGCCACAGGGTCAAGATCGGCGCCGCCGGCAAGATCGTCACCGCCTTCGACATCATCCGCGCGATGGCGCTGGGCGCCGACTGGTGCAACTCCGCACGCGGCTTCATGTTCGCCGTGGGCTGCATCCAGTCGCAGTCCTGCCACACCGACCGCTGCCCCACCGGCGTCGCGACGCAAGATCCGGGGCGCCAGCGGGCGCTGGTCGTGCCGGACAAGATGGAGAGGGTCGCGAACTTCCACCGCGCCACCCTGAGCGAGCTCGCCGAGCTGACCGCCGCCGCGGGCCTCGACCATCCGACCGATTTCAAGCCGATCCACATCTCCCAGCGCGTCTCGGGCAGCGAGGTCAAGACCTTCGCCGACCTGTACCCGGCGCTGGCCGAGGGCGAGCTGGTGGCCGGCACGGACAACCCGCGCTGGCGCAAGGCGTGGGACATGGCTCACGCCGATTCGTTCCGCGCGACGGCCTGAGTCCGCGCAAATCTGTTGCGATTCCCCTTTGGTTGGCCCAGCAATTGGCCAACCAAAGAGGAAACGACCATGACCGCTCCGTTCGATTTCACGCCCCTGCTGGCGCCCGGAACGCCCGCGCCCGCCGTCAAGTGGAACGGCTTCCCGAAGTACAATTTCATCGGCGGCCACAACGACGCCGCCAACGTGCCGGTCCAGGCGCTGATCGATGCGGCCACGGCGGTGCTGGCGCGCGAGGGCGCGACGCTCGCGACCTACGGCCTGAACAGCGGCCCGCTGGGCTACAAGCCGCTGCGCGAGTTCCTCGCGGGCAAACTCAAGGATCATGCCGGCATCGACTGCGCGTCGGACGAAATCCTGATCACCTCGGGATCGATGCAGGGCCTAGACCTGATCAACAGCCTGCTGGTGACCAGGGGCGACACCGTCATGATCGAGCAGGAAACCTATGGCGGCGCGCTCACCAAGCTGAACAAGCTGGGCGCCAACGTCGTCGGCATCCCGCTCGACCATGAAGGGCTGCGCCTCGACGTGCTGAAGCAGAAGCTCGAGGAGCTGAAGCAGAAGGGCATCAAGCCCAAGTACATCTACACCATCCCGACGGTGCAGAACCCGACCGGCGCCATCATGGGCGAGGCGCGCCGCGCCGAGCTGCTGAAGATCGCCGCGGAATACGGCGTCATGATCTTCGAGGACGAGTGCTATTCCGACCTGATCTGGAGCGGCAAGCGCCCGAAATCGCTCTACGCCATGGCCAAGGGCGAGGGCGTCATCTTCATCGGCTCCTTCTCCAAGTCGATCGCACCGGCGCTGCGCGTCGGCTACATCGTGGCCAAGTGGGACATTCTCGGCCGCATCCTCGGACTGAAGCAGGACGCCGGTTCCGGCGCGCTGGAGCAGATGGTGCTGGCGGAGTTCTGCACGCAGCATTTCGCGAACCACGTGCCGAAGCTCAACAAGACCCTGTCGGCCAAGTTGCAGGTCCTGCGCGAGGCGCTGGCGGAGCAGTTCGGAACCGATGCCGAATTCGGCGATCCCGAGGGCGGCATCTATCTCTGGATCAAGCTGCCCGACAACGTGGACACGACGAAGCTCGCGCAGGCCGCTCTGGCGGCCGGTGTGTCGCTCAATCCCGGTCCGGAATGGTCGACCAACAAGGAATACGCCCGCTCGCGCCTGCGGCTCTGCTTCGCCAACCCCGAGCCCGAGACGATCCGCAAGGGCGTCGAGGTCCTGGCCGACGTCTGCCGCCGCGAATTCGGCGTGCCGCTGCGCTCGGCCAACGTCGAGAAGAGGTAGGTCTTCTTCAAAAAGAAGGGCCCGGCGGATCGCTCCGCCGGGCCCTTCTCTTTTGTCGAAGCCGATCAATGGAGCGCGCAACTCCAGTTGCGCTCATCCCTAGCTTATCGACGAAGCTTGAGCGCCACTGAAGTGGCGCGCTCCATTTCGAGACCTCGTCTCAGAACTACATCTCCTGCGGGACGATCACCATCCACGACACGCCGAACTTGTCGGCGACGCAGCCGAAGCGCGGCGAGAAGAACGTCTTGCCGATCGGCATCTGGATCTGGCCATCCTTGGCCAGCGCCTCGAACGCCTTGTCCGCTTCGGCTTCGTTGGCGACGTTGAGCGCCAGCGAGAAGCCCTGGAAGTTGGTCTTGCCGTCGCTTCCCATGCCGTCCGAACACATGATCATAGCGTCGCCGATATGCATGCTGGCATGCATGACCGATTCGGGATTGACCGGCATGCACTCGGCCGCGCCCTTGTCGGGGTTTTCCTTGAAGCGCATCAGCATGTCGACCTTGGCGCCGAGCTTCTCCTTGTAGAAGTCGAGCGCTTCCTCGCAGCGGCCGTTGAAGAACAGGTACGGTTGAATAGCCATGTCTTTCTCCTTTGCTAAGGGTTCTTCTCGAACTCGGTATCGATCTGGATCTGGATGGGGTCGGTGAAGAGCGGCGGCAGCCCGTAATCCTGCGGGTTGATCGTCGCAACGGCATGAACGCCGATGCGCGGCTTGCCCTCGAAGCCCTTGCCCGCGCCGCCCAGCTCGACGTCGAAGGTGACGGGCCGGGTCTTGCCCATCAGGGTGAACTCGCCCTCGACCTTGCCGCGGGTCTTGTCGACGGGCTTGAACGCGGTCGAGACGAAAGTGGCGTCGGGGAAGGCCCTCGATTTCAGGAAATTGTCGCCCGCCAGCTCCTCGGCGAAGCCCTTCACGTTGGTCGTGATGGACGCCGTCTCGACCGAGGCCGAGAGCTTCGACTTCTCGATTGCCGCGGGATCCCAGGTGAGCGACCCCTTGGCCCGGTCGAAGCGGAACACGCTCTGCGAATAGCCGATATGGGAGACGCGGACGATGACGGCGGTGTGCATCTCGTCGAGCGTATAGGCGCCGGCCGTCGCGAGGGCGATGTCCCGCTCCCCGGCAAAGACACCGGGCGGCAGGGCCATGGGTCCAGGCGCCTGTGCCAGTGCCGCCGTCGGACCCATCGCCAGAACGACGGCGAACGTGCGCAATACGCGGTTCATGTGATCCTCCTCGACAAGTGTGTGTTCACTTCTCGACGACGGTCTTGAGCTTCGCCAATCCTGCCGCGAAATCCCGGCCGATCATGTCGTCCATGTCCACGAAGGTGCCGACCAGCTTGGTCATGAAGGTGCTGGGACCGTACATCGCCCAGGTGACAATCGTCCGACCGCCCTTCGGTTCCACCGTCAGCTCGGCCATGTTGTGACCTTCGAAGGGTTTCAGGAAGTCGAGCTTGATCGTGACCTTGTTCGGGGGCCTGGAGTCGACGATCTCCATGCGGCCCTTGCCGACACTGTCGTTGCCATCCCATTCATAGACGGCGCCCTTGCCGCTCTCGGCACCGCTGTGGGTGCGCTTCATCGCGGGGTCGCGGCTCTCGTAAGGCGACCACTCGGTCCAGCGCTTCAGCCCCTCGATATAGGGGAAGATCTTCTCGGGCGGCGCGTTCATCGCCGTCGACCGCTCGACGCGAAACGAGTCGGGCCGGGTCGAGGCGTAGATCAGGATCGCCGCGACGGCCACCAGCAGGATGGCGCCGACGATCTTCAGAAACTTCCACATTCGATCCGCGCCGCCTCAGTTAACCCGATGGTTAACATTACGGCG
The DNA here is from genome assembly GCF_945957355.1 of uncultured Reyranella sp. Lineage (GTDB taxonomy): Bacteria > Pseudomonadota > Alphaproteobacteria > Reyranellales > Reyranellaceae > Reyranella. The sequence goes on from NZ_CAMFKM010000001.1 coordinate 478,282, forward strand.
ATACGGACGCTCTCGTCAATCGAAGCATTCGCTCCGGCTTTTTCAGGCCAGCGCGAAGCCCTCGTAGCCGTTGGCCACGACCTTCTCGCAGGCCCGGATGTAGGCCGGCAGGCCGCCGATATAGGGCATGAACACGCGCGGCTTGCCGGGGATGTTGGCGCCGACATACCAGGAGCTGCAGGTCGAGCGCAGGGTGATGTTGGACACGTCGCCGACATGGCCGACCCATTCCTCCTGCGCTTCCGGCACCGGCTCGATCACCGTCTTGCCCTGGGCGCGCAACGCCTCGAGGCAATCGGCGATGAAATCGACGTGCTGCTCGATCGAGGGAAGCATGTTGGTCAGCACCGAGGGGCTGCCCGGACCTGTGATCATGAACAGGTTGGGGAAATCCACCACGGTCAGGCCGAGATAGGTCTTCGGCCCCTCGTTCCAGCGCTCCTTCAGCGACACGCCGCCCCTGCCGCGGAAATCGACCTTGAGCAGGGCCCCGGTCATCGCGTCGAAGCCGGTCGCCAGCACGAGGCAGTCGAAGGTGAAATCCTCTCCCTTGACGCGCAGCCCGGTCGCCGTGATGCGTTCGATCGGCTCGTCGCTGATGTCGACCAAGGTGACGTTCGGCCGGTTGAAGGTCGCCCAATAGCCGGTGTCGACGCACAGCCGCTTGCAGCCGATGATGTTCTTCGGCACCAGCGCCGCCGCCGTCTTCGGGTCCTTCACCACCTCGCCGATCTTGGCGCGCACGAAATCGGCCGCGTACTGGTTGGACTCGTCGTTCAGGAGCAGGTCGGAGAAGGAGGCCATGAAGCCCAGGCCGCCATAGTCCCAGCGTTCCTGGAACACGCGGGCGCGCTCCTCCTCCGGTGTCTCGGCGGCCGAGGCAGGATTGATCGTGAAGTCGATGCCGGCCGGCTTGGTCTTGGCCCGCCGGCGCATCTCCGGGTAGTTCGCCTTCACCTGCCGCACATAGTCTGGATCGAGTGGCCTGTTGTGGGCTGGCACCGTGTAGTTGGCGGTACGTTGGAACACGGTGAGGTGCTTCGCCTGCTCCGCGATCACAGGGATCGACTGGATCGCCGAGGAGCCGGTGCCGATCACGCCCACGGTCTTGCCGGTGAAGTCGACGCCTTCATGCGGCCAGTTGCCGGTGTGGTAGGTCGGCCCCTTGAATTCCTCGAGGCCGGGAATCTTCGGCGTGTTGGGCGAAGAGAGGCAGCCCATGGCAGTGATCACGAAGCGCGCCGTGACCGCCTCGGCCGTGCCGGACGGGCCGGCCTTCTCCGTCTCGACCCGCCACAGGTTCGCTTTCTCATCGAACGCCGCCTTGCCGACGCGCGTCTCGAAGCGCATGTCGCGGCGCAGGTCGAACCGGTCGGCGACGTGGTTGGCGTAGCGCAGCAGTTCGGGCTGGGTGGCGTAGCGCTCGCTCCACTCCCATTCCTGCTCCAGATCGGGCGAGAACTGATAGGAATACTGCACGCTTTCGACGTCGCAGCGCGCACCGGGATAGCGGTTCCAGTACCAGGTGCCGCCGACACCCTTGCCGGCCTCGAACACGCGCGCCGTGAACCCCTTCTGGCGAAGCCGGTGCAGCATGTACATGCCGCCGAAGCCCGCGCCGATGATCACCGCATCGAAATCGATCGACATGCATCCTCCGGAATTGCTGAAGTCGGTAGAAAATCCTCGGCAAAATTAGTGCGGGAGAGCAGGTGGCCACGCAAGCCTTCCCGTGGCACCTCTTCTCGCGGAGAAGAATGGAAATGACTGAATCCGACTATCCGGCGAGCTGGTATGCCGCCACGCGAGACGCCGACAGGCCGCGCCCACCGCTTGCCACGACGGAAGAGGCCGACGTCGCGGTCGTGGGCGGCGGCTTTGCGGGCCTGCACACGGCGCGGCTGCTGGCGCGGCAGGGGAAGCGCGTGATGTTGCTGGAACGGCGGCGCATCGGCTGGGGTGCCTCCGGCCGCAACGGCGGCTTCGTCGGCCCGGGCTATGCCCAGCGGTCCGGCGCGCTGATCGACCGGCTGGGACTCGATCACGCACGCCGGCTCTATGCCCAGTCGCAGCGCGGCGTGGCGATCGTGCGCGGCGCGATCGCGGAGCTCGGCCGGCCCGGCATCCTGATGGGCACCGGCAAGCTCAGCGTCTCGCGCTCCGACCAGGGCGCAGGGTTCGCCGACCGCACGCGCAAGCTGGCGGAGCAGCTCGGCGCTTCGTTCGAACCCTGGCCGACCGGGCGCACGCGCAGCGTGCTGGACACGATGCGCTACCATCAGGCGATCCATGACCCGACCTCGTTCCATATCCATCCGCTCGACTTGGCGCTGGCGCTGGCGGACGACATCGAGCGTCGGGGCGGTCGGGTCCACGAGAACACGGAGGCCATCGCACTGACGCGCGACGGCAATGGCTGGCGACTGCGCACACCGCGCGGCGGCGTGAGGGCCCGGCACGTCGTGCTGGCCGGCAATGCCGATCTCGGTGCCGTGCAGCCGCGCATCGCGCGGGCAGTGCTGCCGGTCGCGACCTACGTCGCCGTCACCGAAAGGCTCGGGCCCCGCCTCGGCGAGGCGATCCGCTGGACGGGCGCCATCTCCGACACGCGCCGCGCCGGCGACTACTATCGCGTCGTCGATGGCGACCGGCTGCTGTGGGGCGGTCGCATCACCACCGACACGACCGAGCCGCCGCGGCTGCGCGAGATGATGCGGAGCGACATCCTCTCGGTCTATCCGCAGCTCGGCGAGATCGGCATCGACTATGCGTGGCCCGGCATCATGGGCTACGCGCCGCACAAGATGCCCCAGGTGGGCGAGATCGAGCCCGGCCTCTGGGTCTGCTCGGCGTTCGGCGGCCATGGCGTCGCGCAGACGGCGGCCGGCGCAGATGCGGTGGCCGCCGGCATCCTGGGCGACCCGTCGCGCTGGCACCTGTTCGCACCCTTCGGCACCGGCTGGGCCGGGGGAACGGCCGGACGCGCGGCGACGCAGCTTGCCTACTGGGGCCTCCAGATGCGTGACTGGTGGGACGAGAAGCGCCAGGCCCAGAACGCGGAGACGTTGCGGACATGACGATCGAACGGATGGGTGACTCGCCCCGGCGCCGCGAGGATGCGCGGTTCGTCACCGGCCAGGGCGCCTATCTCGACGACCTGAAGTTCGAAGGCGTCGCGCAGGCCGTGGTGCTGCGCTCGCCACATGCCCATGCGCTCATCCGGTCCATCGACACGACGGCGGCACGCTCCGCGCCCGGCGTGCTCGCCGTCCTCACCGCCGCCGAGGCCACGGCCGACGGGCTGAAGCCGCTACGCCCCTATGCCGAGGCGAACGTGCAGACCGGCGAGCCCTTCGCCTTCGCACCGCAGCCTCTGCTGGCGTCCGACAAGGTCCGTTTCGCCGGCGAGCCCGTGGCGTTGATCGTCGCCGAAACGCAGGCGCAGGCGCTCGACGCCGCCGAGCGGGTCGTCGTCGATTATCAGGCGCTGCCGGCCGTGACCTCGCCGGAGGCGGCCCGCGCCCCGCACGCACCGCAGCTCTCGGACGAAGTTCCGGGCAACACCTGCCTCGACTGGCACACCGGCGATTCGGAAGGCGCCGAAGCAGCCTTTGCCAGGGCCGCGCATGTCGTATCGCTCAGCCTCGACAATCATCGCATCGTGATGAACCCGATGGAGCCGCGCGGCGTTGTCGGCACGTTCGATCCGGCGAGCAGCCGCTACACGCTCCACGTCTCGAGCCAGAACATCCACATCAACCGCAACCACGTGGCCCGCTCGCTCGGCGTCGAGCCGAAGGACGTTCGCTTCGTGGCGCACGATGTCGGCGGCGGCTTCGGCGCCAAGAACTTTGCCTATGTCGAGCACGCGCTGATCCTGTGGGCCGCGCGCCGGGTCGCCCGGCCAGTGAAATGGATCGCGAGCCGCAGCGAGGTCTTCCTGTCGGACCACGCGGCGCGCGACATGCAGGCCGAGGCTATGCTGGCACTCGACGCACAGGGCCAGTTCCTCGCCTTGAAGATCGCGAGCGTGGCCAATCTCGGCGCCTACATGGCCGGCGCCGGCGGCGGCGTGCAGACCTTCCAGTACATCCATCTCCAGGGCTCGGTGTACCGCATCCCGGCGATCGCGCTGCACGTCGTGGCCGTCGTCACCAACACCGCGCCGATCGGCGTGACGCGCGGTCCCGGTTTCGCCGAGGCGATCAACATCGTCGAGCGGCTGATCGATGCGGCGGCCCGCCAGACCGGCTTCGATCGCACCGATCTCAGGCGCTGGAACATGGTGCCGCCGGAAGCGATGCCCATGACCAACGCCTTTGGCTTCGAGGTCGACAGCGGCCGCTTCGCCGAATCGCTCGACCATGCGCTGTCGCGAGCCGACCTTGCGGGCTTCGACACCCGAAGGCGCGAGAGCGAGGGTCGCGGACGGCTGCGCGGGCTGGGCTTCGCCTATCACATCAAGGCGACGGGCGGCCCGCCCGACGAGAATGTCGACGTGCGTTTCGAGGCCGACGGCACGGTCGCGCTGATCACCGGCACGCAGCATATCGGCCAGGGCCACGAGACGACCTTCCCGCAGATCCTCAGCACACGGCTGGGCGTGCCCAACGCGCGAATCCGCCTGGTGCAGGGCGACACCGACGCGATCCCGTTCGGCGGCGGCCATGGCAGCTCGCGCGCCACCTATATGGGCGGCACGGCGATCTGGCGCGCCTCCGACGAGATCATCGCCAAGGGCAACGCGCTGGCGGCCGACGCCCTCGAGGCCTCCGAAGCCGATATCCGTTTCGAGGACGGGCGCTTCGTCGTCTCCGGCACCGACCGCGCCATCGGCCTGCTCGACGTGGCGGCGCTCGGCCGCGAGAGGGGTCGGCCGCTCGACACGTTCCATGCCTGGAAGCGCGAGCACATGACCTTTCCCAATGGCGCGCACGTGGTCGAGGTCGAGATCGACCGCGACACCGGCCGGGTCGACCTGGCGCGCTACACGGCGGTCGACGATTACGGCGTGCTGGTCAATCCGATGATCGCGAGCGGCCAGGCGCACGGCGCCATGGCCCAGGGCGCGGGCCAGGCGCTGCTGGAGCATGCCACCTACGACCCGGAGTCGGGCCAGATGGTGGCCGGTTCCTTCATGGACTACGCCCTGCCGCGCGCCGACGACCTGCCCTCGTTCGATCTCGGCTTCAATCCGACCCGCTGCACGACCAATCCGCTGGGCGTGAAGGGGTGCGGCGAGGCCGGCGCCATTGCGGCCTTCCCCGCCATCGCCAACGCGATCCTTGACGCGCTGGCACCGCTTGGCGTGAAAGGCTTCGACGGTCCGGCGAGTCCGCTGCGGATCTGGCAGGCCATCCAGGAGGCACGATGAGACGCGAAGCACCGGCGGCGGCCCGCAACCGGCAACCGATCCTCGACGTGCTGCAGCCGCGCCTGCCGGCCAAGGGCCTGGTGCTGGAGATCGCGAGCGGCACCGGCGAGCACGTCGTGCACTACGCCGCCGCCCGGCCCGAACTCACTTTCCAGCCGAGCGACCCGGATGCCGGCGCCCGCGCCAGCGTCGACGACTGGGTGCGGACGCTGGGCCTCGGCAATGTGCGGCCGGCGCTGGAGATCGATGTCACCGGGGAGTCGTGGCCGGTCGAGCGCGCGGACGCCGTGCTCTGCTGCAATATGATCCACATCGCACCGTGGGAGGCCGCGATCGGGCTCGTGACCGGCGCCGCACGCCTGCTGCCGCCCGGCGGCCTGCTCTTCCTCTACGGCCCCTACCGACGCGGCGGCCGGCATACCGCGCCCAGCAACGAGGCCTTCGACGCCGACCTCAGGCGCCGCAATCCCGCATGGGGCGTGCGCGACCTCGAGACCGTCGTCGATCTGGCCGCCGCGCAGGGCTTTTCCGCCCCGGAGATCGTCGGGATGCCAGCAAACAATCTGTCGCTGCTGTTCAATCGCCTGTGATGACCTTGGGCGGTGGCAATCCTGCAGGGGATGCGCTAACGCTGGGGCCGGCCTCGCGGGGAGCATCGTCGGAAATATGTCGAATCGTAACGATGAAGCCGTAGTTCTTGCAGTCATGAGACCCTTCCGAGCGCTGGCGCCCCTTCTCGCCGCGCTCACGCTGACTGCACTGCTGGCCGGCTGCAAGCAGGAGAACAAGTTCCAGCCCCCGCCGCCCGCCGAGGTCAGCGTCGGGGTGCCCGTCAAGCAGGACGTGGCGCCTTTCGAAGTTCTCACCGGCAATACGGTCGCCTTCGCGACCGTCGATCTCGTCGCCCGCGTCGAGGGCTTCCTGGTCTCCCAGGACTATGTCGACGGCTCCGTGAAGAAGAAGGACGACAAGCTCTTCGGCATCGAGCAGACGATGTACAAGGCCAAGGTCAAGGAGGCCGAGGCCCAGCTCGACGGCGCCAAGGCCTCGCTGGTCCAGGCCGAGGCCGAGTTCACCCGCCAGGAAACCCTGCTCCGCCAGAACGTCTCGGCGCAGAACACCTTCGATCAGGCCAAGGCCAAGCGCGACAATGCGCGGGCCAATGTCGAGAATGCCGAGGGCAACCTCACGATCGCCCAGACGAACCTCGGCTACACGACGGTCACCGCGCCGTTCGACGGCATCGTCAGCAAGCATCTCGTCTCGGTCGGCGAACTGGTGGGCGCCACCACGGCCACCAAGCTCGCCACGATCGTCCAGCTCGATCCGATCTACGTCACATTCAACATGAGCGAGCAGGACATTCTGCAGATCCGCCAGAATCTGAAGAACCGGCGCGTCGACGTCGAGGAGCTGAGCAAGGTGCCGGTCGAGATCGGCCTGATGAACGAGGAGGGCTTCCCCCACAAGGGCTTCCTCAACTACGTGTCGCCGGAACTCGACGCGACGACCGGCACGATCCTCGTCCGCGCCCTGTTCAACAATCCGGACCGCATCCTGATTCCCGGTTTCTTCGTGCGGGTGAAGGTACCGAAGGGTCTGGCCGCAAACGCCGCGCTGCTGGTGCCCAACCGCGTCATCGCGGAGGACCAGGCCGGTAAGTATCTCCTGACGGTCGGCAAGGACAATGTCGTCGTCCAGACGCGGATCACCACCGGTCAGCTCCTCCCCAACGGCCTGCGCGTCATCTCGACGGGGCTCCAGCCCGACGACCAGGTGGTGCTGAACCTGAACGGCGCCGCGATTCCCGGCGCCAAGGTGGTTCCCAAGGTGACGACCATCCCGGTCACGACCGACAGCGCGCCCCCAGCGCCGACTCCCGCCGCCCCGAAGTGACCGGCCGGGAAACGCAGCCATGATCTCCGCGTTCTTCATCAACCGGCCGGTCCTGGCCAACGTCCTCGCCATCATCATCGTCCTGATCGGCGGCGTGGCGCTGGCGACCCTGCCGGTCGCGCAATATCCCAACGTCGTGCCGCCCACGGTCCAGGTCACCACGACCTATCCGGGCGCCAGCGCCGCGGTCGTCGTCAACGATGTCGCCCTGCCCGTCGAGCTGCAGGTCAACGGCGTCGAGAAGATGATCTACATGCAGTCCTACAGCACGGACTCCGGCACCTACACGCTCACCGTGACCTTCGAGATCGGCACCGATCTCGATTTCGCGCAGGTGCTGGTGCAGAATCAGGTCAGCGCCGCGCTCGCCTCGCTGCCCATGCCGGTGCAGGCTCAGGGCCTCGTCGTCCAGAAGAAGTCGACATCGATCCTGCAGATCGTGTCGCTGACGTCGCCCGACCAGCGCTACGACAGCCTCTATCTCAGCAACTACGCCACCATCAATCTGGTGAACGAGCTCGCGCGCCTGCCCGGCGTCGGCAACGTCAACGTGCTGGGCGTCGGCCAGTACTCGATGCGCGTCTGGCTCGATCCGCAGAAGCTCTACACGTTCGGCCTCACGCCGTCGGATGTAAGCAAGGTCATCCAGCAGCAGAGCCAGGACGTGACGGCCGGCCAGGTCGGCCAGCCGCCGGCACCCAAGGGCCTGGACTTCCAGTACACGATCGATGTCGTCGGGCGTCTCAGCACGCCCGAGGAGTTCGGTAACATCATCGTCAAGGCCGAGCAGGGCAGCGGCGGCAGGATCGTCCGGGTGCGGGACATCGCCCGCGTCGAACTGGGCGCCCAGACCTACTCCACGACGTCGCACATCAACGGCAAGCCCAACTCGGGCCTCGCGATCTACCAGCTTCCCGACGCCAATGCGCTCGACGTCGCCAAGGCCGTGAAGGCCAAGATGGCGGAACTGTCCAAGTCCTTCCCGCCCGGCCTCGCCTACGAAGTGCCGTTCGACACCACGCGCTTCGTGACCGCCTCGATCCACGAGGTCTTCATGACCCTGATCGAGGCCGGCATCCTGGTCCTGATCGTGATCGTGGTCTTCCTGCAGGACTGGCGCGCGATGCTCGTGCCGGCCACCACGATCCCCGTGACGATCATCGGCGCATTCGCCGCCATGGCCGCCCTGGGCTTCACCATCAACACCACGACCATGTTCGGCATCGTGCTGGCCATCGGCATCGTGGTCGACGACGCGATCGTGATCGTCGAGGGCGTGGCGCATCACATCGAGCGCGGGATGACGCCCCACGACGCGTCGATCAAGGCAATGGACGAGCTCTTCGGGCCCGTCATCGGCATCACCCTGGTGCTGATGTCGGTGTTCCTGCCGGCCGCCTTCCTGCCGGGCCTCACCGGCCAGATGTTCGCACAGTTCGCCCTCGTCATCGCCGCGACGGCGCTGATCAGCGCCATCAACGCGGCCACGCTGAAGCCCACCCAGTGCGCGATGTGGCTGCGGCCGGCGACGCCGCCGGAGAAGCGCAACATCTTCTTCCGCAGCTTCAACAAGGTCTACAACAAGCTCGAGGATGGCTATGCCTGGATCGTCGGCCACATGGTCCACCGTGCCGGCATCATGGTCGTCATCGCGCTCATCGCCGCCGGTATCGGCGGCTGGGGCGTCGCGCGCCTGCCGACGGCGTTCATCCCGAACGAGGACCAGGGCTACGTGATCATCGGCGTGCAGCTGCCCGACGGCGCCTCGCTCGAACGCACCGGCGCCTCGCTGCACAAGGCCGCCGAGATCGCGATGGCCGCCCCCGGCGTAGAGAACGTGGTCGCGCTCGGCGGCATGTCGGTGCTCGACAGCAACTCGTCGCTGGCCAATGCCGCCGTGTCCTACGTCATCCTCAAGGACTGGAACGTGCGCCTGAAGCAGCCCGGCCAGGACCTGCGCTCGATCGTGCTCGGCCTGATGGAGAAGCTGAAGTCCCTCGAGGACGGCCGCGCCTTCGTCATCGTCCCGCCCGCCATCCAGGGCATCGGCAATGCCGGCGGCTTCCAGATGCAGATCGAGCAGAAGGACGGCAGCTTCGACTACACCAAGCTGCAGGCCGTGACCGACACGATGATCCAGAATGCCAGCACGCAGTCGGCGCTGACCAATCTCGTCACCTCGTTCCGCTCCGGCGCCCCCCATGTGCGGATCGAAGTCGATCGGGTGAAGGCCGAGTCGCTGCGCGTGCCGGTCGGCGACGTCTTCACGACGTTGTCGAGCTACATGGGCTCGTCCTACGTCAACCGCTTCAACAAGTTCGGCTTGAGCCTGCAGGTCTACATCCAGGCCGATTCGCAGTATCGCACGCGGCCTGAGGACATCCTGAAGCTGCAGGTGAAGAACCTCGACGGCCAGATGGTGCCGATCGGTGCCATCGCCGAGCTGAAGCCGGCCCTCGGCCCGCCGCTGATCAGCCTCTACAACCTCTATCCCTCGGCCGCGATCGTCGGTTCGCCCGCGCCCGGGTTCAGCTCGGGCGATGGCATCGAGCTGATGGACCAGATCGCGAAGGCCATCCTGCCACCGGGCACCGGCTATGAATGGACGGCCATGGCCTATCAGGAGAACATCGTCGGCAACCAGCTGATGTACGTCTTCGCGCTGGCCATCCTGCTGGTCTATCTCTGCCTCGCCGGCCAGTACGAGAGCTGGATCGCGCCGCTCGGCGTCATCCTGGCGGTGCCGCTGGCGCTGAGCGGCCCGGCCATTGCGCTGACCGCGGTGGGCCTCGCCAACAACATCTACACGCAGATCGGCCTGATGCTCCTGATCGCGCTCGGTGCCAAGAACGCGATCCTGATCGTCGAAGTGGCGCGCGAGCGTCGCGCCGAGGGCAGGGACATCATGGAGTCGGCCATCGAGGCGGCGCGGACCCGCTTCCGTCCGATCCTGATGACATCGTTCGCCTTCATCCTCGGCGTCGTGCCGCTGGTGACGGCGACCGGCGCCGGCGCCAACTCGCGCATCTCGCTCGGCATGTGCGTAATGAGCGGCATGATCGCCTCCACCTGCCTGGCCGTGCTGTTCGTGCCGTCATTCTTCACGGTGCTGCAGCGCTTCGAGGAACGCCGCAAGGCCAAGAAGAAGCCGACCGCGCCGCCGCCCGAAGGTGTCGCCGCCGCCGGCGACTGACCGGCCGCGCGATAGCTCGCGCCGTCAGGCGCGGGCGATCCGGATCGCATCGTCCGAACGGCGGCGGCTGCCCGACGGCGCGGGTATTGCGTCGAAATCGCCGCGCAGGATCTTGAGGGCAACCCGTTCGACCTCGATCTCGCGCGATGTCCGCACGCCCATGCGTCTCAGGGCGGGCAGAGGCGGACACCAGCCCTGCACGGCGTGCTGAAAAAGGAATGCCGTCACCGCCGCGGGGACGAGCAGCCAGCGGCGATTGACGGTAGTGCCCAGCACAAGCCCAAGGAACGCAACCACCGACGCGTTGGTTTCCAGCACGCGCTCGATGTCCCATTCGCGATCCAGCTCGCGCAGCCGCCGCTCGATCGACAGGGGGTTGCCCACGCAGCGGCGCAGGCGCTCCCCGGTCGCCCGTTCGATACGACTGTTGATGGCCTGGGCCGTGTTGAATGCGACGCGATCGATGGTGGTCGGCATGTCAGCCTCGCAGGCTCACCTGGGCGACCTTGTCCTTGTAGTCGGGCTTGGGATCGACGCCGAGCAGCATCTTGATTCCCGCGACGAGGCTCGACGCGTCGAGCCAGATCTCGGCCTTCTCCGGATCGAGCCTGAGCAGCGCCAGCTTCGGATCGGTCTTGCCGCCCTCATACCAGGCCGCGACATAGCGGTTCCACAGCCGGTCGATCGTCGCCGGGTTGTTGTCGAGCGACACCCCGCCATGAACCGTGGCGAACAGGTCGTGGCCCTTGGAGGTGAAGGTCGCGATGGCGCGATTGCCCTGCCCGGCACCCAGCTTCTGCACGATGGCGTTGTCGCGGCTGGTGAAGAACCAGATCGGCCCCCGACCACCCTCCCGCTCGCCGTCCAGCTGTGCCGTCATCGGTCGGGCATGACCATCCTCGACGCCATCGAGGCCCAGCATCATGGTCATGTCGGACTTCAGCGCCGACCAGAACTTCTCTTCGATTTCCTTCGGGGTGGGCATGGCAGCTCCTCTCTGGTGGTTTTGGGTGGCCGGCCAACGCACGCCCCCGAGCCCCGTTGCAACGATTCGCCCGTCAGCGACGTTGGCCGCGGGTGAGTGCGACGCATCATCGAAGCCTGCGGACAGGACGCACTGTTTGGCAGGACATTCCGGTTCCCCGAGTCACGACACGCCCCCTCCGACGCGATCTCGCCTGCGACGTCGTCGTCATCGGCGCCGGGATCAGCGGCGCGATGATCGCCGAGCGGCTGACGGAGGACGGTCTCGACGTCGTGATCATCGACCGCCGCGGGCCTCTCGCCGGCTCGACGATGGCGTCCACCGCGTTGCTGCAATACGAGCTCGATGTCCCGTTGAGCCGCCTCTCGACGCGGATCGGCCTCATCCGCGCCGAGCGGCTGTGGCGGCGCTCCAAGCTCGCGCTGGATGCGCTCGGCGAGCGACTCCATCGCCTAGGCCTCGGCGCCGACTGCGCACACCGCAGTTCGATCTACCTGCAGGGCGACGTGCTCGATGCCGAGGGACTACGCCACGAGGCGACCGCGCGCCGGAGCGCCGGCTTCGAGGTCTCCTACCTGGACCGCGGCGAGGTCCATCGCCTCTACGGCATCAAGGGTCGCGCGGCGCTGCTCGGCCATGGCGGGCTGGCGGCCGATCCGCGCAAGCTCGCCGCGGGCTTCCTGCGGAACGCCGTCACCCGCAAGGCGCGCCTGCATGCGCCGGTGGAAGCGACCGAAATCGAGCCGCTTGCCTCCGGCGCCGTCGTTCATACCGCCGCCGGTCCCTCGCTCCGCGCCAGCGCCGTCGTCTTTGCCACCGGCTACGAGATGCCCAAGGGCGTTCCGCACAAGGGACATCGCGTGACCTCGACCTGGGCATTCGCGACGCGGCCGCAACCGCGGGCCCTCTGGCGGGACGAGGTGATGATCAGCGAGGCTTCCGATCCCTATCTCTACCTGCGGGTCGGACCGCAGGGCCGCATCCTGTGCGGCGGCGAGGACGAGGCATTTCTCGACGAAGAGAAACGCGATGCGTTGATCCCGCAAAAGATCGCGGCCCTCCAGAAAAAACTCGTGCGCCTGCTGCCACGGGTGCGCCCGGAGGCCGACTATGCCTGGACCGGAAGCTTCGGCACCTCGCCCACCGGATCGCCCTCGATCGGTGCGGTGCCCGGCATGAAGAATTGCTTCGCCGCGCTCGGCTACGGCGGGAACGGCATCACCTTCTCGATGCTGTCGGCGCAAATCCTGTCGGCAGCGATCGCCGGCAGCGACGATCCGGACGGCGATCTCTTCTCGTTCCGCCGCAACTTCTAGTTGGTTTTTCGATCGGGATCGTCATCCGGCTCTCGCTTTTCCGGCAGTGAGCCCTTCCACGCCAGGACGTGGGGCCGAGAATCTCGCCTCGAAGCCGCTTTGCCGCCCCGGCAACGGCGATGACAGGACCAGCCGACCGCCGGTTCCGGTGGCGATGGCGTTGACGATGGCGAGGCCGAGACCGGAGCCCTCGGCGGCGGTGCGGCCGCGCTCAAAAGGCTGGAGCAGGCGCAACAGCAGGTCGGGAGGAACGGATGGCCCCTCATTGGAAACGGTGAGAACGCCGTCTCCTGACAGGGCGATCGCGACCGGCCGGTCGGGGAGCCCGTGCTTGAGACCGTTCTCGACGAGGTTGCGCAAAACGATTGCGAATGAGTCGGCATCGATTCCGGCCGGCACGGGAGTCCCGGGAACATCGAGCGTGATCCGTTCTGTCATGCCGGGCTTCCGCGCCATCTCGTCGACGACCATCTTCGCGACGCTTGCGATGTCGGTCGTCTCCCTGCCCTTGAGGCGGCCGCCCTCCGCCCGGGCCAGTTGCATCAGCTTTTCCGACAGCCGCGAAAGACGCTGCAATGCCGTCTCGATCTGCTGCGCCCGCTCCCGGGAAGCAGCGTCCCCGGTCTCGGCAATGAGTCGTTGCGTCTGTGCCAGCGCGGCGGCAACGGGCGTGCGCAGTTCGTGCGCCGAATTGGCGGTGAAACTGCGTTCGGCATCGAGGGCGCGGCCCAGTCTGAGGAGGAGATGGTTCACGGCGTCCGCGATCGGCCCGATCTCGGACGGCAGGCCGGCGGCTGGAATGGGGGTGAGGTCTCCGCTGCCGCGCGACTCGATTCCGGTTCGAAGGTTCCTGATGGGCGCCATCGAGACGCGAACGACGCCCCAGACGAGAAGAAGGCTGGCGGGTATCAGCAGGGCCAGCGGCCAGGCAAGGCCCAGCAGAGCCTCGTTCGCGACCTCGCGTCGATGCCCGAGCGGTTCGGCCACGGCGATCGTGATCGTGCCCTGCAAGGCGGCGTCGAAGTAGATCCTGTGGGTCGGCGTATCGACGAACCCCATCTTCGAAAAGGGCGGAAACACCGAATCGTCGGCGCGATGGGAGCGCAGCAACATTTCTCCGCGCGCATCGCGTACCGCGTAGGTAAAATACTCGTCGTGCTCCCTCAGCGTGACGATACGCTGGGACTTGTCGCCCTCTTCGCGGTTCAGGATATCGAGCACGGCGAGCGGGAGAAGACGCTGGGCGGTCTCCTCGAGGGCACTGTCGAAGACCTCGTCCATCTCGTGGCGAATTCTCTGTGCCGTCGCCACGGTGGCAATGCCCCACAAGAGCGCAATGCCAAGCCCCAGCCATAGGGAAATCCGCCACTGCAGGCTGCGCGGCCCCGTCACGCGGCGCCCCCCAGCCGGTAGCCGACGCCGCGCACGGTTTCGATGATGCCATGGCCGAGCTTCTTGCGCAGGCGACTGATGTGCACCTCGGTCGTGTTGCTCTCCACCTCCGCCCCAAAGGAGTATAGCCTTTCCTCCAGTTGCGCCTTGGACAGGATCTGGCCGGGGCGCTGCACGAAGGCCTCGAACAGCGCCCATTCGCGAGCCGTCAGGTCGACGGTCCGCCCCGCACGGCGGATCGAGCGCGCGGCAAGATCCATCTCGAGATCCCCGATACAGACCAGAGGATTGGGGTTCCCCGCATAGCGCCGCGCCACGGCATTCAGCCGGGCCGACAGCTCTGAGAGATCGAAGGGCTTGACCAGGTAGTCATCGGCCCCCGCATTCAGGCCTTCTACACGGTCGGAAAGTTGATCCATCGCGGTCAGGATGATGACCGGCGTGACATTCCCCCGGGCGCGGAGATCGCGCAGCAGGCCAATGCCGCGGCCATCGGGCAGCATCAGGTCGAGCAGGAGAAGGTCGTAGGCGGCACTGCGGATATGGTCCCGCGCCGCGTCCAGCCGCGTGACCCAGTCCACCGAGTGGCCCTCGGCGGCGATCTGATCGCGCACGGCCGCGCCCAAAATCGTATCGTCCTCGATCAACAGAACCCGCATGGTCCCAATCCGGTCAGTTGCCAGGGTCCGCCCGCCGGACCTGCGGTGAACTATAGTCGGCGAGCTGACATTGACCTGAAGCAAATCGGGGGGCGCCTTCAGGTCGCCGTCAGGAATCCGGCTCAAGAGAAGACATCGAGTCCATTGGCGGGAGTACGGAACGTGAAAAGGACGATATTGATCGCCGCTATTCTTTCGGGCGCGCTGGCATCCCCGGCGGCAATGGCCGGGGAGGACGACTGCAAGGTCCCCATGGCCCAGTGGCAGCCGCGCGAAGCCGTCGAACAAATGGCGAAGGCGCGAGGTTGGACGGTGCAGCGACTCAAGGTTGATGACGGCTGCTATCAGATCAAGGGAATTGATGCAGATGGCCGCGAGATCGCAGCAAAGGTCGACCCCGGATCGCTTGCCATCGTCCGGATGAAGCGCAGGAACGGCGGCGGCGATGGCGACGGCGGACGGCGCGGTGTCGCTCCTGAACAGCCCCTCCCGGCCAACCCGACACCGCCCGCCAACGAGCTCTTCAAGGGAACGACGCCGCCCAAGGCGGAGATTCAGTAACCGACGCCTCGTGTGAACCCGATCGTTCCGCGATCTCCAACCTGACGGCGACCTGAAGCAGAGTCCCGACGCGCTTCAGCAATGCTTCAGCCTTTGCCTCCAGTGTGAGCTCGCCAACACGATCCGCTGGAGATGAGACAATGCGAATGAAGACGCTTCTTGCCGGCCTCGCCCTGACGACCGCCCTGACCGTCCCGGAACTGGCGATGGCGCGCCCCGTCACACTGACCACCACGCTCAAGAACTACGGCGGCAACGGCGCCTATCTCGCGCTCTACGTGACCGACGCTTCGGGAGCCTACAAGGGTACGTTGTGGGTGGCCGGCCCCAAGTCGAAGTACCACAGCCATCTCAGCAGCTGGCAACGTGCGTCTGGCGGGAACGTCGCCGGGATCAACGGCATCACCGGCGCGAGCGTCGGTGCCGGCCGTACGCTGAAGGTCACCGTCGACCTGGCCGATGCCCTGTTCGATGCAGGCTACAAGCTGCACATCGACGTTGCGGCCGAGGACATGCGCGACAGCCCGTCCGAAGTGGTCGTCCCGTTGACCGCCGCGGGAGCCGGCCGGCCCGTGGCGGGCCGCAGCTACATCCAGACCTTCAGCTACGGCATGTAGGCCCAGGCCGCTCGGGAGGCATGTCATGCTGCGCTGGCTTCACAAGGTTCTCGCCCTCTCCGTCGTCATTCCGCTGATGGCGCTCGTCATCAGCGGCTCGGTGCTGTCGGTGATGCCGGCCCTGGACCGTGCCGGGGCGATCTCACCGCCCGCGGACGGCATCAGTATGGCCGAGCTGGCCGCGCGGACCGCCAGCGCCCTGCCCGGCGTGGAGCAGATCAAGCGGCTGTCCTCGGGCAAGGTCGTTGCGTTCCACGCCGGGACCGACGGACCGGTTGCGACCGTGGTCGATCCTTCCAGTGGCGAACCGGTTTCGACCTACGCCCCATCCGCGTTCGAGCGCTGGATGACCAATCTTCACCGCTCCTTCTTTCTGGGCGACGGCGGGCGCATGGCCGCCGGCGCGGCGGCGCTGGCATTGCTCGTCCTGACGCTGTCCGGCCTGCAGATGACGGCCCGTCGAATGGGCGGGTGGACCCGCCTTCTCGATCGCTCGCGCGGCGGCACCATGGAGCGGTTGCATGCCGATCTGGGTCGACTGGCGACGCCCGGGCTCATCGTGTCGACGTTCACCGCGCTCGTCCTGTCGCTGACGACGTTCGGGGTGATCCCGGACGGCCCGTCGCAGGCGCCCGCCTTCCCGGCAACGGCGCCGAACGGTCCCGCTCTGCCGTTGGCCGGGATCGATGCGCTGCGCGGCATTGATCTCAGCCAGCTTCGCAAGCTGACGTTTCCCAACCCGGCCGATCCGACCGACGTCTTCCAGCTGTCGACCGCCGATGGCGAGGGCTATGTCGACCCGTCCAGTGGAGAGCTGCTGGCCTGGCAGGATCACACGCTCGGCCGCCAGATCTACGAAGTCATCTACATGATGCATACCGGCCGGGGATTGTGGTGGGTCGGCGTGCTGCTCGGGCTGACCGCCCTCGGTGTTCCGGTCCTTGGCGTGAGCGGCACTGCCCTGTGGTGGAGGCGGCGGCGCACCCGCGCGCCGATCGCCGCCAATGCCCCTGCCAGGACGGCCGATACGGTGATCCTGGTCGGCAGCGAAGGAGGCAGCACCTGGGGCTTCGCCCGGACACTGCATGCGGCCCTGACATCCAACGGCCACAAGGTTCACACCATCGCAATGGACCGCGTCGCGCGCTCCTATTCGGCGGTGCAGCGCATGCTGCTGCTGACGGCGACCCATGGCGACGGCACGGCCCCGGCGAGCGCCGGCGCATTCCTCGAGCGCCTCGACGGGAACGGGGCGCCATCGCCGGTCCCGTTCGCCGTCCTGGGTTTTGGGGATCGTCAGTTCCCGCAGTTCTGCCAATTCGCGCGCGATGTCGATGCCGCGTTGACGCGCAGAGGCTGGACGTCGTTGCTCCCCCTGGAGACGATCGACCGTCAATCCCCGCAGGAATTCGCGCGCTGGGGCAAGTCCCTGTCGGCCGTCCTGGGCGAGGACCTCGCGCTGGCGCATGTGCCGGAGCGGCCCCGTACCCAGGCGCTGACGCTCATCGAGCGTATCGACTACGGCACGGAGGTGCAGGCGCCCACCTGCGTGCTGCGCTTCGCCTTGCCGCACAGCAGCGCGTTCGCGCGTCTCGCCGGCCGTGGCTGGCCGCAGTTCTCCGCCGGCGACCTGCTGGCGGTCGTGCCGCCGGGCGACACCCTGCCGCGCTCCTATTCCCTGGCCAGTTCGACCCACGATGGCTTCGTCGAGATCTGCGTGCGCAAACATCCCGGCGGCCTCTGCTCAGGGCAGCTCCATGGCTTGCGCCCGGGCGATCGCATCGAGGCCTTCGTGAAGCCCAACCCGTCCTTCCATCCGGCAGCGGGCCGCAAGCCCATCATCCTGATCGGCGCCGGCACCGGCATTGGTCCCCTGGCGGGATTCATTCGTGCCAATCGTGGACGACGGCCCGTGCACCTCTATTTCGGCGGACGCGATCCGGAATCGGACTTCCTGTACCGGCGCGAGATCCAGGGGTGGCTGGACGACAGGCGGCTGACGAGCCTGGCGACCGTGTTCTCGCGCGTGAGCGGCGGCGGCTACGTGCAGGATCGCCTCCGGGCGGATGCCGAACGCTTGCGCACCCTCGTCGGCGCGGGCGCCCAGGTCCTGGTCTGCGGCGGACGCGAGATGGCCGCCGGCGTGAAGGAAACGCTGGGCGAACTGCTCGTTCCCGCCGGCCTGACACCCGGCCTTCTGAAGGACGAAGGGAGGTACCTCGAAGATGTCTACTAGCCTTCGTCTCCACGCCTTGAACGGCGCAACCATGGGAACGCGGTGGTCGGCGCTCCTCCATGCCTCACCCGCGACCGACATACCCGCGCTGGACATCGCCCTGGCGAACGCCGTCGACCGCGTCGACCGCCAGATGTCCACCTGGAAGCCGGATAGCGACCTGATGCGCCTCAATGCCGCCTCTCCCGGTACCTGGGTGTCGTTGCCAGGAGAACTCATGCAGGTCCTGGCCAGAGGGCTGGAGATCGGAGCCCTGTCCGGAGGCGCGTTCGACATCGGTGTCGGGCGCCTGGTCAAGGCCTGGGGCTTCGGATCCGCTGGCACGGTGCCCGACGGGGAAGCGATCCGGGCGGCCCTTCACCAACGGCCGCCGCCGACCCATACGGTCCTGGAGCTCGACGCGCCGGGCGCACGGGCACGCAAGCACGCCCAATTCGATCTCGACCTTTCGGGTATCGCCAAGGGGTTTGCGGTGGATGAGATGATGCGCACCGTGAAGACGTTCGGCATCTCCGACGCGCTGGTCGGACTGGATGGTGAACTTGCGGCAAGCGGCACGAAGCCGGACGGAGCGCCGTGGCGCATCGCCGTGGAAAAGCCCGACTACGAGCTTCGTAGTCCGCTCGGTACGATCGAGCTGCGGGATGCCGCCGTCGCCACCTCGGGCGACTACCGGCACTGGATCGAGGTCGAAGGAACGCGGCTCTCCCACACGATGGACCGCGCGCGCGGCGGTCCGGTCGACAATGCGGTTGCTTCGGTTTCGGTCGTTGCGTCGAGCTGCATGGATGCGGATGCGTGGGCGACCGCGCTGATGGTGCTCGGGCCGGGAGAAGGCAGGGCACTTGCGCAGAAGCACGACTTCGACGCCCTGCTCGTCGAGCGCCGTGACGGGACGCTCATCCAGATCGGAATCGGTCGCGTCTTCGAGGCGACTTCGACCGGGCCATTCCCCTTGCCATCCAATTCGGTTCGCCCGAGCCAGGAAGCACTCTAGCCGGCACTCCGTCCAGCCAGCATTTCCGCCAGCGCTTCGACGATCTGCTCGGGGCGGAACGGCTTGTCGAAGAATGGTTTATCGCCATGGCGCAGCGGCATCAGAGCCGTCGACCGGCCACTGGCGAAGACGTAAGGCACCCGCAGCGCCTGCAGCGTGTCGGCAACGGGAAAGACCAGCTCGTCCTTGTAGAGGCGGATGTCGAGAATGGCGGCATCGATCGCATGATCGGCGATCAGCGCGAAGGCGCCCTCGACGCTGTTGGCCGGTCCGACCGGAACAGCCCCCGCCGCGAACAGAGTTGCCCGCAGGTCCAGCCCAATGGCCGGGTCGTTCTCCACGATGAGGATCGTGCGGCCATCGAGAAGTGCCAAGGAACGCTACTCCAATCAGCCTCGCGTGAACGTACCTGCATCATCCAAGTTGCATGGACCGACGCAACCTTCAAGACCAGAGCCCCGTTTGCAATCGCCTTGACACAAAGGAGATTCCCATGGGCCGTTCAATTCTGCTCTGGCTGATCGGCGTTCCGATTCCGATCATCATCCTGCTGGCGCTGTTCTGGCGCTGACGTTGCACTCGGGCAACGTCACTCCTGAAGCACATAGGTACCCGGCGCGTCGCAAAGCGGCGTCAGGCCGGCGGCTGGATTGCCCATCGGCGGTGGCAGATGATCGCCCTCCGAACGCGATGTGAGCCAAGCGGCGAGCGTGGGCCACCACGAGCCCTGCTGCTGTGGCGCGATGGCCAGCCAGGTATCGGGATCGACATAGCGATCCTCGGCTTTCTTGGTCATGACCTGGTGATGGCGGCCGTCGCGGCCCGGTTCCGACACAATGCCGGCATTATGGCCGCCATTGGTCAGCACGTACGTGACCTCGGTGTCGGCCAGCAGATGGATCTTGTAGGTCGATCGCCAGGGCGCCACGTGATCCCATGTCGTTCCGACGGCGAAGATCGGAACGCGGATGTCGGTCAGGGTGATCGGCCGGCCGTCGACCTGATACCGTCCCTCCGCCAGGTCGTTGCCGAGGAACAGGCCGCGCAGATATTCCGAGTGCATCCGATAGGGCAGGCGCGTGGAATCGGCGTTCCAGGCCATGAGATCGCTCATCGGTTCGCGTGTGCCCATCAGGTAGCGGTGCAGCACCACCGACCAGATCAGATCGTTGGAGCGCAGCAACTGGAAGGCGCCCGCCATCTGCTTGGCATCCAGGAAGCCCTGCTCCCACATCATGTCCTCGAGGAACGCGATCTGGCTGTCGTCGATGAACAGCATGAGTTCGCCGGCTTCGCTGAAATCGGTCTGCGCCGCCAGCAGCACCATCGTCTTGAGCCGTAAGTCGCCGTCGCGAGCCATGGTGGCGGCGGCGATCGCCAGCAACGTGCCCCCCAGGCAGTAGCCCAGCGCGTGTACCTGGCGGCCGGGAACGATGTCGGCAATGGCATCGAGGGCCGCCATGACACCGAGGCGACGATAGTCGTCCAGGCCCAGGTCGCGGTCCTCGGCGGATGGGTTCTTCCACGAGATCATGAAGACGGTGAAGCCCTGCTCCGTCAGGTACTTCACCAGCGAGTTCTGCGCCGACAGGTCGAGAATGTAGTACTTCATGATCCATGCCGGCACGATCAGCACCGGCTCGGCATGGACCTGGCGGGTCACCGGCTCGTATTGCAGCAGTTCGATCAGCCGGTTTCGGAAGACGACCTTGCCGGGGGTCGCCGCGACGTTGCGCCCGACCTGGTAGGCTTCGGCGGCCACCGGCTTCTTGCCGCTGACGGTTCGTTGCCAGTCCTCGAACAGGTGCTGCAGTCCAGCGAGGAAGTTCTGGCCGCCGGTCTCGAGGGTGCGCTGCTGGAGTTCGGGGTTCGTCGGCAGGAAGTTCGAGGGCGCGAAGACGTCGAGAATCTGCCGGCACGCGAACCTGACGATATCCTCATGATGACGCGTCACGCCACGGACGTCGGAGGTTGCATTGTGCCACCATTGCTGCTGCAGCAGGAACCCCTGGTAGAACAGATTGAACGGGGGATGCTGCCAGGCCTCACCGGCAAAGCGCCGGTCCTGGGGTAGCGGCTCGATCGCCGGGGGAACATGTCCCGGGCGTTGCGCCTGTTGCCAGGCGAAGTCGGCGAAGCGCATCGACTTGCGCGTCATCTTGTCGATC
Organism: uncultured Reyranella sp.; assembly: GCF_945957355.1. Classification (GTDB taxonomy): domain Bacteria; phylum Pseudomonadota; class Alphaproteobacteria; order Reyranellales; family Reyranellaceae; genus Reyranella. The sequence goes on from NZ_CAMFKM010000001.1 coordinate 499,676, forward strand.
AGCTGCAGGCGCTTGCCCGGCGCCGCCATCAGATGGGCCAGCCAGTCGAGATAGGCCGCCGCGATCGCCGCCGGCGAGAGGCCCATGGTGAACCGCGCCATCGTCGCATGGAGCGCGCGATCGGTGATGTCCGACAGCGCCGTGACGACATAGGAATCGCGCTCGACCGGCGAGGCTGCGTCGGACGCACGTTCGTCTTTTCGCACGATGTCCATCGACCGCCTTTCACCTTTGCGGGGCGCACTCTAGCGGGCAGCGAACGGCGGGCCTTGAGACAAATCAAGAGCTAACCGGACTTCGGGCGTGCGATGATGTCCCGCCGAGGACGTCCGACCTTGACTCAAATCAATGACATTCCGCCGCATCGGTCGCAGGGAAGCCTCCAGAGGAGGCTTTCCATGCAATTGCGCAACTCGGCGAGCGGCTACGGCGCCATTTCGCGGTCCCTGCATTGGATCACCGTCTTCCTTGTGCTGATCGCCTGGGCAGTGGGCACGTTCGGGGACGTCCTGCCCAAGGGCGAAGCGCGCACGACGGGATTGGCCGTCCACATCGCTGCCGGGCTCGCGGTCCTGGTGGTGCTCGCCGTGCGCCTGGTGTGGCGCGCGACCGATCCGCCGCCGCTTCCTGAACCCACCACGTTCGGCAGGTGGGGCGATCGCGCGAGCCGGCTTGCGCACTACACGCTGTACGCGCTCCTGCTGCTGGTGCCGGTGGTCGGCATCGCGGTACAGTTCGCGCGCGGCGCCCCCCTGCCCTTGTTCGGCTTGGCCGATATTGCCTCGCCGTGGACCGCTGACCGCGCGTTCGCGCGCTCGATGAAGGAAGTGCACGAGGTCCTGGCCAACGCACTGGTGATTCTCGCCGCCCTGCATGCCGCCGCGGCGCTTGTTCACCATTGGATCCTGCACGACCGCACTCTTGCGCGCATGCTCCCGGGCAGCGGGCGCTGAGAGGACAATGGTCGCGTGAAGACTGAGCCGGACGACCAGGCTCGGTTCGACCAGCCGTATCCGCTTCTGCGATCCTTCGTTCGCCTCATCCTGCCGGGTCTCGCGTTGCTGCTGGTGGTTTCGGCTGCCCTCACGATGTACGGCGCCCGGCAGCTCGTCGAAGGCATCTATCTCGAACTGGCAATGCGGCGCGCTCAGGTGATCGATCGCGCGATGACCGAGGTGGCGCCTGAACCGTGGCAACGCCTCAAGAGCGGCGATGCACCCGGCCCGATCTACGCCGAGCCCCAAGGACAATTGCTGCTGGCCGAGTTGACACGGGAGGTGCGCGAGCTCGATCTCACCGCGCTGAAAATCTATGCCAACGGCGGCGTCATCCAGTTTGACACCGATACCGGACGGATCGGGAGCATCGATCGCAGCGCGGCCTATGTTGCGGCCGAACGCGGCGAAAGTTCGCTCGTGTACCGGATCGATCCCAACGGATCGGCGCTCTACGAACTGTACGTGCTGGTCGCCGTGCCCGGCAGCGCGCCGGTCGTGTTCGAGCTGTACGAACCGGTCGACCATCTGAACGCGCTGCTCTGGCGCGCCGGCGCGGCCGCAGCCGGCGTGCCGAGCCTGATCCTGCTGGGGCTGATGCTGGCCATGACGCGCATGGTCGTGCTGGCGCAGAACAACATCACAGGGCGGGCGGCTTTGGTGGCCGATCTTCGCACACGGCTGGAACGGCTGGTCTCGGGCGCGGCGTCGCGGGCCGTGCATCGGGCAGTCGGGACGGGCAGCGGCATTCGTTCCGCACGGGCGCGTTGCACGCTGTTCTATTCGGATATCCGCGACTTCACCTCGTTTTCCGAGGCCAACGAGCCGGAACAGGTGATCGGCTTCCTCAATCGGCTGATGGCGATCATCGTCGACGAAGTCGACCGCGCCGGGGGCGACGTCGACAAGCTGATCGGCGATGCGGTGCTGGCGCGCTTTCAAGGCGACCGGGGGGAAGTACGCGCCATATCGGCGGCGCGCGAGGCCCTGCGCCGCCTGGACCAGACAGGGTTTCCGCGCGGAGTCGGCATCGGGATCTATACCGGCGACGTCATCTTCGGCACCGTGGGGTCAGCGGATCGGATGGACTTCACCGTCATCGGCGACAGCGTGAACATCACGGCCCGCCTGTGCAGCATCGCCGCGCGCGGCGAGCTCGTCGTGGACACGGATACGGTACGCACCGCCGGAGACCATGGCTTCGGCGTCGAAGAATCCGTCGCGATCAAGGGACGGCGCGAGCGGCTGACCGTCCGCCGGTGGCGGCTCGACGCGCCCGAAACCGCCGCCGGGGGAGGCGTCGCCTCGGATGAGCCGCCGCTTCCTTGATCCAGATCATACCCACCCCTGGCCATTCCAATAAGTACGATCGACGACCATTGCCGCCCGCGCTCTCGGTCGGCGATGACCAACAGCGGAGAGCACAGCGAGGGCGACCACCATGGACACCGCTACAACCGGCCAGCCCGGCAAGGACGCCGCGGCCGTGGCCGATCTCGAGAAGCTTCCCATCGAGCGCGTGCTCGCCGCCCTCGACACGGTTCCCGGGGCAGGTCTGTCGGCAGCGGAGGTCGACCGTCGCCTGAACCAGTACGGTCCCAACGCCATCATCGAGAAGGAGAAGAGCCTCGCCGCGAAGCTGCTGGGCTGCTTCACGGGACCGATTGCCTATCTCATCGAAGCAGCTGCGGCCATTTCGGCGTTCCTGGGTCACTGGGAAGACTTCGCCGTCATCGCTGCGCTGCTGCTGTTCAATGCCGCCCTCGACCTGTGGCAGGACCTGAAGGCCTCGAACGCGCTGGCGGCCCTCAAGAAGGGCCTGGCGCCCGTGGCCACGGCGCGACGCGACGGAACGTGGGGCCACATCGCCGCCTCGACATTGGTGCCGGGCGACATCGTGAAGATCCGCCTGGGCGAGATCGTGCCCGCCGACCTGCGCCTGGTCGGCGGCGACTACGCGGCGATCGACCAGTCCGCCCTCACCGGCGAATCGCTGCCCGTGGCCAAGAAGATCGGCGACGGGGCCTATTCGGGCAGCGTCGTGAAGCAGGGCGAGATGGAGGGCGTGGTCATCGCCACCGGCTCCCACACCTTCTTCGGCCGTACCGCCAGGCTGGTGGCCGGTGCCGGCGCGGCAAGCCACGCGCAGAAGGCCATGTTCCAGATCGGCAACTTCCTGATCGTGCTGGCGCTGACGCTGGCCGCCGTGATGGTCGCCTTTCGCGTCTATCGCGACATCGTCGTGGCCGACTCCTGGAGCACCGCCGATGCGCTGCGCATCCTGCAGTTCGTGCTCGTCCTGCTGGTGGCCTCCATCCCCGTCGCGATGCCCGCGGTATTCTCCGTCACCATGGCGCTGGGCGCGCTCGCCCTGTCGCGCCAGAAGGCGATCGTGTCGCGGCTCGAGGCGATCGAGGAGATGGCCGGGGTGGACATCCTCTGCTCCGACAAGACCGGCACGCTCACCAAGAACCAGCTCAAGCTCGGCGACCCGATCCTGTTCGCCGCAAGGGACGGGCAGGAGGTCGTGCTGGCCGGCGCGCTGGCCTCGAAGGCGGAGGACCGCGACGCCATCGACACGGCCGTGATCGAGGCGCTGGCGGACCCCGGGGCCCTGAAGGGCTGGAAGCAGACCGGCTTCACGCCCTTCGATCCCGTGACCAAGCGCACCACGGCGCACGTGACGGCGCCCGACGGACGCCAGATCGTCGTGTCCAAGGGAGCGCCACAGGTGATCGCCGATCTCGTCAAGGCCGACGCAAAGGCCGTCGCAACCGTGCACGAGACGGTCGAGGCGCTGGGCGCGCGGGGTTACCGTGCGCTGGGCGTGGCCCGCTCGGACGACGCCGGGGCGACCTGGCGGCTGCTCGGCATCCTGCCGATGTTCGACCCGCCCCGCGACGATTCGAAGGCGACCATCGACCTCGCGCGCGCCAAGGGCGTGACCGTCAAGATGATCACCGGCGACGATACCGCGATCGCCCGCGAGACCGCGCGGCAGCTCGGGCTCGGCACCAATATCATCGCCGCGGCCGACGCCTTCCCCAAGGACATGGACCCCAACAACGTGCCGCCGCACATCGTCGATGCGATCGAGACGGCGGACGGGTTTGCGAGGGTCTTCCCGGAGCACAAGTACGCCATCGTCAAGGCTCTGCAGGGCCGCGGCCACCTGGTGGCGATGACCGGCGACGGCGTGAACGACGCGCCGGCCCTGAAGCAGGCCGACTGCGGTACCGCGGTGTCCGGCGCCACCGACGCCGCACGCGGCGCGGCCGCGCTGATCCTGACCTCGCCGGGCCTTTCGGTGATCAACAGCGCCATCGACGAGGCGCGCCGCATCTTCGGCCGTATCACCAGCTACACGATCTATCGCGTCGCGCTCACCATGACGATCATGTTCCTGGTGGTGCTGTCGTCCATCACGCTGGGCTTCCAGCCGCTGACAGCCGTCATGATCGTCATCATGTCGCTGCTCGACGACATCCCGATCATGACCATCGCCTACGACAACACGCCGGTGACCGAGCGTCCGATCCGATGGCGCATGGCGCGCCTGCTTTCGGTGTCGGCAGTGCTCGGCCTGTTCTCCGTGGCACAGGCCTTCGGCCTGCTGCTGATCGGCATGGAGGTGCTGTCCAACCCGGCCTGGAACGCCTGGTTCGCACTCGACGACCGCGACCATCTGCAGACCGCGGTGTTCCTGCAACTCGTGGTCGGCGGGCATCTCCTGTTGTTCGTCACCCGCACGGAGCGCTGGTTCTTCCTGCCGCCCTTCCCGGCGGCGCCGCTGTTCGGCGCCATTGCGGCCACGCAGGTCGTGGCCGCCCTGATGTGCGGCTACGGCTGGCTGGTGCCCGCGATCTCGTGGGGGACGATCGCGGCGGTGTGGGCCTACAATCTCGTCTGGATGGTCGTGCTCGGCGCGGTGCGCCTCGCGACGGAGCGGACGATCGACAATCGCACGGCAGGCCGCCAGCGCAGCGCGTCGATCGTGACGCAATCGCTGCAGGGCAACGTGCCCCTGCGCCCGAAATCCATGAGCTGAAAGGGAGTGCGGCGATGAACTACGCACACGAGCTGGTCGTGGCGCCGGGACGCAAGGTCAAACTCAAGGACGTCGATCCCGGCTTCCACGGCAAGCACGAATCCAGCGAAGCCGCGGCGCCTGAGATCGCCGCCCATCTCCAGAAGCTCGGGAGGCTGCAATACACGCTCTATGCCGAGCGCGCCCATTCCCTGCTCATCGTGCTGCAAGGCATCGATGCCGCGGGCAAGGACGGGGTGTGCCGGCACGTCATCGGCGCCATGAATCCCCAGGGCTGCGCCGTCACGGGCTTCAAGCAGCCCACGGCCGAGGAACGCGGCCACGACTTCCTGTGGCGCGTCCACCGGCATGCGCCGGAACTCGGCCAGGTGGCGATCTTCAACCGTTCGCACTACGAGGACGTGCTGGTGGTGCGCGTGCACGATCTCGCACCCAGGGAGACCTGGTCCCTCCGCTACGACCACATCAACGCCTTCGAGACCCTACTGGCCGACAGCGGCACGACGATCCTCAAGTTCTTCCTCTGGATATCGAAGGAAGAGCAGCTCGAGCGCTTCAAGCAGCGGCTGGACGATCCGGCGCGCCGGTGGAAGATCAGCGACAGCGACTACAAGGAACGCGAATACTGGGACGGCTACGTCAAGGCCTATGAGGATATGCTGGACCGCTGCTCGACCGACCGGGCGCCGTGGTACGTCATCCCGTCCAACCACAAGTGGTTCCGCAATCTCGCGGTATCGCAGATCATCTGCGAGGCCATGGAAGGGATGAAGCTGCAGATGCCAAAGCCCACCGTCGACCTCGACCAGATCCGCAAGGCCTACCACAAGGCTTCGAAGGCATGAGGTCCGCCCTGAACGGGCAGCCGGCGTCATGACCCTGACCGTCGCGATCTTCCTCGCGACCTACGTCGCGATGGCGTTGGGGCGGCTGCCGGGCTTTCGCGTCGACCGCACGGGAGCGGCCCTGCTCGGCGCCATCGCGATGCTGGTGTTCGGGAAGATCGACGTGGACGCTGCCTGGGCGTCGGTGAGCTTTCCGACCATGGCGCTGCTGTTTGGCCTGATGATCGTGTCGGGTGCGTTCTCGGTCTCCGGCTTCTACGGCTGGCTCGCCGCTCGTGGCGCCGCACTCGAGCTCGCGCCCGCAAAGCTGCTCGCCGTGATGATCGTCACCTCGGGCGTGCTGTCCTCGATCCTGACCAACGACGTCGTCGTGGTCGCCATGGTCCCGCTGCTGGTGCAGCTCTGCCTGGCGCGCGGCCTCAACACCACGCCCTTCCTGCTCGGCTTCGCCTTCGCCGCCAATGCGGGAGCGGCCGGCACCATCATCGGCAGCCCCCAGAACATGATCATCGCCCAGGGGCTGGACCTCAGCTTCGTCGGGCTGATGCGCGCGGCCCTGCCGCCGTCGCTCCTCTCGCTGGTCGCGATCTGGGGCGTGCTGGTGATGCTGTACCGGGGACGCTGGATGCTCGACGGCGCCGCTCCCGCGTCAGCCACCGCTCAGCCTTCCCAGGTTCTACCCGAGCTGCCGCTCGACCGGGTCGAGATCGCCAAGGCCGCCATCGTGACCGCGCTGGTGGTAGCAGCCTTCTGCCTGACCGCCTGGCCGCGCGAGCTGATCGCCCTCGCCGCCGGTGCGGTGCTGCTGCTGAACCGCCGCATCGCCTCCGCCGACGTCATGAAGCATGTCGACGGCGACCTGTTCATCCTTCTGGGCGGCTTGTTCGTGGTCAATGCCGCGTTCGCCAGCACCGGCATTCCGCAGCGGATGATCGCGGACCTCACGCAATGGGGTCTCGACCTCAGGCATCCGGTGACTCTGCTGGTCGGGAGCGGCGTGGTGAGCGACATCGTCGGCAACAACCCCGCGGTCCTGCTCCTCATGCCCTATATCCAGGGCGGCAACCCGGAGCAGACGGGCGCCGCGATGGCGCTCGGCACTGCCCTCGCGAGCAACGTCGTGGTGTTCGGCAGCCTGGCGGGGATCATCGTCGTGGAGCAGGCGGCCAAGCGCGGCGCACCGGTCTCCCTGGCTGAGTTCTCCCGCGCCGGCGTGCCGGTGTCGCTGATCAGCATGCTGATCGCGGCAGGCTGGCTGCTTCTCCTTGCCTGATATGTCTTGGTTCGCGCACGCCGACGCTCAGCGCGTGTTGGAGGCCGTTCTCGTCCGCCATCCCTACGATGCTGACGCGCTCGCGGCCGCCGCGATCTGAGCAGCAGACATCAAATAGTCCATTGCAGTGCGAGCATGATTATCTATCGCCGACCGCGTCTATCAACCTGCCGCAGACAGAGGATCTGTGCCCTCACTCAGGATGGCGAGGTAGCGGCGATAGCCGAAGACTCGGCCACGCCGCCGGCCGGTTACCTCTTCGACGATGCCGATGCGCTCAAGGTCGGCAAGCGCGGCATTGACCGTGGGCGCTGACAGTCCCGTTCGTACGACGAGCAGATTTGCGGTGAGATAAGGGTTCTGCTGAAGGAGATCGTGGATGCGCAGCGCGGAGCCGGCGCGTTCGCTTTCGCCCGTGATGCGTTCACGATCTTGCTTGAACAGTTCGACGATCCGGGTGGCCGCGTCGAAGGCCTGATTTGCCGTGTCCGCAACACCGGTGAGAAAGAAGTCGAGCCAAGCCTCCCAGGCCCCATGTTCGCGGACCTCCTGAAGCAGGCGATAATAGTCGGCGCGATGAGTCTTCAGATAGAGGCTCAGGTAGAGCAGCGGCTTTCGCAACACTCCATGGACGCACAGGTAGAGTGTCACCAGCAAACGGCCAATGCGGCCGTTGCCGTCCAGGAACGGATGGATCGTCTCGAATTGCACGTGCAGGAGACCGGCCTTGATCAGCGCCGGCAGTCGGGACTCGCCCTCGTGCATGAAACACTCAAGGGCGTCTAGGCATTTGTCCAACTCCGTCGTTGGAGGAGGGACGAAGAGCGCGTTGCCCGGACGGGTGCCGCCGATCCAGTTCTGCGACCGACGGAATTCGCCAGGACTCTTGGTGTCGCCCCGCCCGCCTTGCAGAAGCCGGGCGTGCATTTCACGGATGAGGCGAAGCGAGAGCGGCAGGTTCTCGAGCCGCTCCAGCCCGTACATCATCGCGTCGACGTAGTTCGAGACCTCGCGGATGTCGTCGATCGGCTGGCCAGCCTGCGCTTCAGTTTCGAAGCGGAGCAGGTCGGAAAGGGTCGATTGGGTGCCCTCGATCTGCGAAGAAAGAACGGCCTCCTTCCTCGCGTACATGTAGAGGAAGAGTTCCTGGCGCGGCAGGAGCATAGTGATGCCGTCGAGCCGCCCAAGCGCACGCTCGGCCAAGCTCAAGCGATCCAGCAGCACGAGCACATCGATAGGTGGCGTCGGCGGCAGCGGCGGCGGCACGAAGGCGCGTACGATCTCGCCGGCAACGGGCGTCTCGACAAAACGGCCAAGCCGCTGATTGGGGTCGGAATCGGCCATTTGCGCCGACTATGGCAAGCGGCCGCTATTTAAGCAATGGTCTCTCAACTTAATTAGCAAGCAAGCTAATGTAGGGGAGCTTAAATAGCGGAGGCAGCCGGATGAGCAGGTCAGCCGCCGCCTCAAGTGCAGCCGACGCTATTCGGGGATGGTGATCGGGAAGTTGAGGTCCATCTCTACACTACGCATTATCGCCCTTCCCGGGGCGGGACTGCCCAGCGTCAACCTGTTTGGTCACCGCGTAGATGGCGACCGTGCCAAACTTAGTCGGCAAGACATGAATGGTGCGAGTAACTAAGTACCCCCTCCATACTCTCACGAACCGTCGGCGAGACAAGATGTAAAGCGGACGTAGCGAGAATGATGCCCACGAACTGCTTGCGAGCCTCATGGAGCATGGAGACGATATTCTCGTCTTGCCCAACGAAGAAGTGTGCCTCATCGCAGTAGACATATACGGGCGTGGCACTCTTGCGTTGACGCGACGCGAAGGCGAGCTGAGCTAGGAAGAACCGTCCAAATGCCTCTGCGCCTTGCCGTCTCGATAGTGGAGCGCGTGATGTCGGGAATGACAAGTTTGGCGTTGAAGGCGCGATGCGTCAGACTATCCATGAACGATTTGACGAACTCATCTGTAGGCGGAAACCAAGTTGCTGGATCGTCGGCAATGGGAGCGTGGTCGATTTGTTGCTCGGCTAGTTCTTCCTTATGCCTCGCTATGCCAGGCAAGGTGAGCGCCGAAATAAGTTTAGTGAGCCAAGGTGGCCTTTCTTTCCTTTCGGTCAGTCTGATGATCCAAGTACACGAAAGCAAAATCGCGATTAGGGTGAGCGTGTTGCTGAGACGCTAGCTACACCACCCCAGGCGGCGGTTTCACTACCCCTTCGAACGTCATTACAATCATCGCAAGCATCATCTCTAAGACCGCAGGCTACGCGGATGCGATGGGCGGCCTTTACGTTGTTGTCGAAAACACCGACGTTGTAGGTATCGTTCAGTCACAGGTCTCAACCGGCTTCCGCTACGCTGACGAAGCAGCAACAAACGGCTTGCTTGGCTCAATGATGGGCGTAGACATCTACGTCGTTCGCTCAGGCACGTTCGTTAGCGCCACTCAAGGCACCAAGACCTGGAATAACGCAGGCTATCGCGTTGGCGGCGTGAAGAACGTCTCTACCTACGCCTTCCCTCGCGGCCTCCAGTTCGAGGAAAAGGACGTATCAGGCGTTACGGGCAAGGAAGTTGTCTGCTACGGCCTCGTAGGCTTCAAGCAGTGGACTCCACTCGCAAGCCTCACTATCCGCATCTTGCTCGCTTAATCACTAATCCCCCTTTTTGGGGGACTCATGAGACTGCCCGCTTCCCACCGATTCGGTCCGGTCTCAGCAGTTCCCCCGAAAGGCAACACACAATGGCAAAAACACCAGCAAAAACACCAGCAGAGGATACGCCAGTTGAGGCTTCTGTTGAAACCGCTGCACCTGCAATCACGAAGTCAGACGCTCGCGCGGCGGCATGGGCACAGGTCGTTGCGAAGATTAAGCACGACTACCCTCATGCGTTTGAGGCACGCGCGGCAGCAGGCGAGTTCGACAAGATCCCTGATAGCTTCGACCCAGCGCACTTCAAGCTCGATTAACCACTAACTTCTTACCGATGAATAACATCATCAAATCACTTTTCGCCCTTGTCGTCGGTCTCGGCATTGTCGGAGGCGTGTATGTGCTGAACCACGCGCCAACAGACGCACCGAGCGTCGGCGCAATCAGCGGTCCAAACATTCCGTACAGCTACCTTCAGTGGGGCGCGGGATTTGGCGTCACCAAGAACCCAACGAGCTATCCGCTCACCACAGGAACGACCACTCCTTGCGCGATTCCTTCCCCAGCGGCAACCTCGACGCTTCGCTCAGCCGGTATCACTGAGACAGTTAGCTCGACCACTGCATCACGCATTGTGATAGCGAAAGCCGCTAATCCATACGCAACAACTACGCAGCTTGCCGCGGCAACGCGACGCCTGTACCAGTCCAGTAGCCCCAGATTTGACCCATGCCGACATGGACAAGTCCGCCATGAGGGACGAAGGCTGTAACCATCTCTTCCACGATGATTTTGCGGGTCGGCTTCTCGGAATTGCCGTCGTAGAGGTAGACAATGCCCTTCTGCTGAACGCTGTCGGTCGGATTGTAGGAGACCTGGGTGGAAATGAGCATCTGTCCGGTCGATGGGTCGATGCCAAGCGCCACAATGCGCTCTGTGGAGGCGAGGGTGAGGATCGTGCTGAAGTTCACCCCGTCCGTCGTGTACTTGAGCAAATTGCCATCACCCGCGTAGAGGCGCTGTTCATAGACGAGCAGAGGGTGATGGACGGAGCTAGAGGCGAATACGGCCGAATCCTCCGTCCACGTCCATGCAGAGGTGTTTATCTTCGCCATGTGGGTGGTTGAGGTGGCGTAGGTTGAGCCTGCGTATGACACCATGTCGGTCACGCCGAAACTGTAGGTCTTGGCGGCGCTAGTAATGCGCTTTGTTAGCCCTCCTACGCTGCTGGAATCGTACACGTTGCCTGAAGCGTCGATGAGAACGCGATTGGCCGGGGAAACGACCTGGCTGTCTTCACATGAGGCGATGAGGTTGCCGGACAGGTTGGTGGATTTGTCGGTAGGGTCTTGGGTGGCCTGCAAGATGCCTTCTGTTGGGAAGGGATTGAGGTTACTGCTCGAGACGCCAAACCCGCCATTGGCGGCGTAGTCAGACGACGCGAGGCCGTCTAGGATTTCCTTCGCTCCGATGGTGAGTAGTGTCTTGCCGTCCATAGATTATTTGTTGTTCTGCGGCGCTGGCCTCATGCCTCCTTGCCTGTCTGAGGCGTAGTAGTGCGTACCGGACTGAGAGCCGCTTGTGGTGATAGCTGTTCCTCCGTCTGTTGCGGAGACCTGGAACGTGTCTTGCGACGTCTGGACGACGTAGTACCAAGTGTCTACAGCAAGGCCGGTAGGCAGTGCGCCAGTCGTAGCGAACGTAACCTTGTCACCGACGATGAGGCCATGAGCTTTCCTGGTGATGACGCCTGGGTCTGCGATGGTGACGGTGAAGACTTGGTAGTTCCGCATTCCGTAGAAGTCGGTGAACTGCTTCTCCTTCTCGGTCAGCTCTGCTCGAAAGGCGTTGATAGAGGGGATTACACCCTCACCCGCGTATTCGAGAATGACACGCAGAGGAATGAGGTCATGGAACAAACTGTCGAACTTTGGCTCGGCCGTACCTGTGGAGAGGTCGCCCGATGTCCAAAGCGTGGGGCGGTAGTTGTCCAACTTCCTGCGGATGATGGCGGTGTAATACTCGTAGGATGCGTTGAGTGCGATGAGCATGTCAGCGTCGGCAAATGACACCGTGTCGGTGTGTGTGCGGCGACGTATTCGACTTGCCATCGTCGAGAGGTTCATACCTAGAAGACGTAGTCAGTAACGCTGATAGTGGTGGCTGTCTGGTTGGTCGATGAGGCCGTAATCGAGCCGCTGTACTTCATCTGTGCGCCAGTGAGTTCAAAGCACACCTCGTACCCGGCTGCGGCCGCAATGACGTGGCTGTACTTGCCTGTATTGGCGTTGGCGGCCTTGTCGCCGTCGAGGTTGATGTAAACGGGATTAGCATTGGGGTTGCAGATAACTGCGTATGCGCGGGTGTAGCTATTGGCTGGGTCAGTTGGATTCGTCGTCGTTGCAAGCACACGGGTAGAGGTCGTAACTGAAAAGGTGGTCGAGGTCGTGGCAACGCTCATCTGCGGGTCGCCTGGATAGGCAGAGCCAAGCGCCGGACGTGCCTGCGTGAAGAGAACGAGTGCCAGCACTATGATTGCGCCTGCGAGGGCGAAGAGCGCTGGAGCGATGTATTTGTGGTTGGTTGTCATATTGCTAGCGAGCTAGGTGGAAGGCTCCGCTGGAGCGCTCTACCCAGCCCGCTAATTAAAGCGGACTAGATAATTAGAGACCGTAGGTGTCGAACTCAGCCCAGCAGCGGCCTTCTGGTGAAAAGGTGCCTGTGCCTCCGCTCTGTCCGAAGACAATGTACTGCGATGGGGCAATAACGAAGGTGTCTGCGGTTGAGGTGGCTGTAACAGTAGCCTGTGCTCCTGCCGCGACGCTTCCTACGCAAGTTCCGCAACGTCACGCTCACGCAGAACAGTCTTCCCTACAAGCACCACTGGGCAAGCATCGGCCGCGCCCTGTTCTGCCTCGACGGCAGCCAGGTGCTTGCCTTTGCGGAGGTAGTGCCAGGACGACGCCGCTTCTATCCATTCGCTGCAACAACAGCCACAGCGTCACCCAACGCCTACATGCTCGCACCGATTGGCGGCAACCTGCTCGGCATCGGCGCATCTACGAATACATGGGCTGTCGTTGACATCACATCAGCGAACGGAGGTTCGGGACATGCGTACCTCCCAGTTATCACCTTCCCTCGTCCCGTTTTCATATCCCGCATTCGCTTCGTCACGACAGGCGTGGTCAATGGAGGGGGTAGTCCGATCGATCGCGGCACATTCAGCTTCATTGATGAAAAGCTGACTGCGCGCCAAACCGCTGTTCCAACCTTCACCATTCCGGCAAACAGCACCAAGTATCTTTTCGACTTCGAATTTGGCCGAACGCAGGTTCACGCCATGCAGCCACACATCAGTTTTGAAGGGTTCAACACGTCGAACTCCCTTCGCATTACCCAAATGATCGTTTACGGCGCTGTTGCCGAATAAATGTATGGACGACTTTGCAGCACTAGCGGAACGAGTAACGAGGCTTGAGCAGAAGCAGATAAATTTGAATACCGACATCATCGGATTGTTCGAGGTCGTCTCCACTGCACCATCAGTAGCGCCCACAAACGTCTATCAACAGGTGAAGCTCTACGCAAACGGCTCGACTTATCGCTTATACTTATATGACTACCTCAATCGCGCCTGGAGGTACGTCGCCCTCACTTAGCTATGCCTACTCAAACACCCGAACAACTCGCAGCGACTATTAAGGCGACAGGCATGACGCCAGCTCCAGCAGGGCCGGGGCAAACACCAGCTCCTATAGCTGTCTCCACCCTTACGACGCCTCAAGCGCCGATAGGCGTAACAGCCCCGCCGGTCGTAGCGACCCCAAACGTCGCAAACATCACTGTTGCACCGCCTGTTCAAGCACCTACGCCAACGCCGACTCCAGGCTCAACCAATATTTCCGCACTTGACCAGCTCACGGCATCTCTTTCGCGAAAAGGGACTGACAGCACTGCAATCACCAACGAGTACACCGCATCGGCTCAGCGCAACCTCAATGAACTCAACACAGCCCTCAAGATTCAGCAGACAAACGCCATCAAGAACCAAGAGCTTGCGATGAAACAGGGCGACACCCAGGGTTTCGCGACCCGCGAGGCTCAGAACGCCGCCCGTACAGACGCCATTGAGACCATGCGCCTTGCCGCACTCACCGAAGCCGCACAAGGCAACCTCGCGCTTGCCGAGAAGCACGCTACAGACGCCATAAACGCCAAATACGGGCAGATAGAAGCTGATATCCGCACGGCCAAGCAGAACATTTACGCCAACTACGACACATTCACAGCCGAAGAGAAGAAACGTGCCGATGCGTTGCTCTTGTCGCTTGATGCTCAGGACGGATTTGTCGCCCAGCAGAAGCAGGACGCAAAGGATATCAGCGCACTTGCCATCACCGCAGCACAGAACGGTGCAGACGCACTCACGCTACGCACAATTCAGAACGCCAAGAGCGCCGATGATGCCTTGAACATCATGGCCGCAAAGGGCTTGGTCGTTGACCCAATCAAGCGGCAGAAAGACCAGCTCGAAATTCAGAAGACGAAGGCCGAGATTGCCAAACTCAACGCAGATGCTTCGGGTAGTGGCCTAGACCCTACAAACCTTATCGCTTACGCCCAGCAATACGCCTCAACTGGCGCTATCCCTACAGGCCTCCCGAAGGGTGCGTTTGGCGTCGTCGCTCAATATGCGAAGGAGATGCCAAAACCAGATGGAAGTCTCATATCAGCGACTACAGGCATCAAGGACAGCAAGATACCGGCCGCCGAGCAGGACGACATTTCACGCCTCTACAACATTGTTCAGCTCACCAGCAAACTGAAGGAACTGGATAGCGAGCGTGCTTCTGGCGTCGTAGGTGGCACACTTGGCAAGGTATTTGGTTCAGACGCCCAGGCGCAATATCTGACAACCCGAAAGGCCATCGTTGACGAAATCTCGCGTATGCAGACGGGAGCGGCGCTCACCACCCAGGAACAGTCCTTCTACGAAGGCTACCTCCCAGGTCGTTTCACCGCACCGCCAAAGGCGGACACTTCCCCCCACATTTCTCCCCCGAACGTGGTTCCTGAGCCTGAGCCTGTTGTTCCACCTCCTCCCAAGTTCGATTGGAGCACTGTTGCATCGGCTCGCCATAGCGTCCGCGTCATCTGCGACGAAGAAGGAATGACTGTGAAGGATAAGAACGACCTGTGCGCGACTGTCGGAGCAGAAAGCGGCTGGCAGAGCTACTATCTTTCAGGCCCCAAGAAGGGACAGCCTGTCATTCGCGAGAACACCGTGAGCGGTGGCAAGGTGTGGTCCACTGATTGGGGCATCGCCCAGATAAACGACCACTACCACGTCGGCCCAGGCAAGCCGTTCCAGTCAGCTCAGTTCATACTCGACAACCCTGAGGTCTGCATTCGCTGGATGTGCAAGCAGTGGAAGGCGGGGAATCGCGAATGGTGGATAGCATTCAAGAATGGCAGCTACCGAAAGTATCTATGACCCACCACACCAAATTTGGCTCCGCGAGACGAACGTTTGAGCAGGCGCGCAGGCGTGCTCTCTCTGTTGGGCGCTGTCTCTGGCTCACTGTCCGTTCAATTCATGCTGTACGGCGCAGTGAGCAGTGCGGGGCGTATTAAAAACTAGCTTTTCAAATTTATGATTACAGCAATTGTTATCGTGCTCTCGCCGTTCGTGCTCAATGCACTCACAGCCGTCGTCAACGCCATTACCGGGATCGAATCGACGACCGGCAAGCGTATCGTTCTCTCGGTGCTCTCCCTTATCGGCATGGTCGCGGTTTCCGCCTCTACCGGCGCTTCGATAGATCCCGCCAACCTCAACACCGACCTGGTGCTGTTGGCCGAGGCCTTCTACGGCTTCATTTCCGCTCACGGCTCGTATCACCTGTTCTTCAAGCCGAAGCCAGCTCAGGCACAGGTCTAAACACTCCGTTTTTGGCCTCTGGAAGCCCTCAGGAACGATCCTGGGGGCTTTTCCTTGTCCCAGGCCGTCTACCCGCCCTGAGGGGCTTCGGTGGCTTAGCGCCGGGGGGTGGCTTGACCACCAGCTCGCCCAGCTCCTCGCCCAGGACGGACGCCAGACGCCCCAGAATGTCGATCCCGACGTTGACCTGACCTCGCTCCAGGCGGGCGACAAAACTCTCGTCTACGCCTGCCAGCCCCGCCAATTCCTCAATTGTGAGGCTTTTGGCGACCCGTAAGCGTCTGACATTCCAGCCAACAAGCCTCCTTGCGTCCATTGCTCGACGCCACCAGCTTGCGAACGGGTAATACAGGGCATATGTTCCCTCCTTTCAAAATAGGAGGCATGTATGCGCGGTATTCTTTTCGTGGCGCTTCTGTTCGCCGCCCCAGCCCTTGCCCAAACCTCGAGCTGGCAGGCCAAGGCTAAGATCACGAGTGGTTCATGTGCTGATGGCGCAATCGTCTTCGTAACCGAGGAACCCCGGAAGGCACGTCTCGTCTTCGTCCTCCAAGGTAGGCCAACAGGGACGCCGCTCGACGTCGACATCGGCCAGGACGGCGGCGGGTTTGCTGAGAGGGCGAACGCTATGTACGGGCCAACGACCTATCAAATCTTCCCAGGCATTGGGAAACGTCTCATCAAGAGCACGACGAACGACGGCAAGTGCTCCTGGACGTGGCAGTAGAACGCAAAACCGCCCGAAGGCGGTCTGCGTAGCTGGCGATGGTTATAGGCCCGACCTGAGAGCGAGAGACTGGGAAATAAAACCAGTTAGTAACGAAATGGGAGGTCGGAAAGGAGCACCAGCTACCTCGATTGTAGCACGCGCCTCAGCAGCCACCATTCCATCACCGAGAGGTCTGCTATTGTGCCAAACACCTCAGCCTCTACCGCTTTGATGAAGGCGGGATCGCTCTGGTTCTCTGTTGCGTTTAGTTCTTCGTTCATCGTGGTTTAATGCTCCAATCCTTCCTGACGTACAGGTGCTTGCTCTTCTTCCTCCCTCTTGTCGGTTTCTTGTTCATTTGCGGATGAATCGGTTTGTCGTCGTTTGCATGTACTGCTGCACACCGTATTGTTTGTGGTACTTGAAATGACAACCTCGGCACAATGCGGTGAAGTCATTATCGCTCAGGCCGAGATATCTGTTGTTCTTCGGGTATCGCTTGTGATGCAGGTTTATATACTTCGTGGTCTTGCATCGAGCGCATCGCTTCTTGTGCTGTGAGTACCAAACCTCTTTTTGAATGCGCCAGAAGTCGCTCTTTATGAAATCGCGGTAGCTGAATTTGTCCCGCCTGTGCGCTTTTAGAAGCTCTTTGTTTTTCTCTTGAATGTCTAGATACATACATTTGGGTAGCGCCCCACTTTTGCTTTAGGTCTAAGCAATTGCGGCGGAGTAACGGGTCAGAGGTTCCTCACAATCAGTTCTTCTGGCGGCGCCACAAGCGATATTGGAGGTGTCTCACTTCCGGCGCATACCATTAGGCTCCGCAAGAGTGGTCAACTTGTTTTCGGAGCAGCAAGTATGAGCCTGAAGAAGAGCTTGTGTGGCGCGCTGGTGGGGAAGCGATAAGAGTTTGCTTCCGGTAGCTCTCTTGTCGCCGCCTATCCAGTATCTTCCAACTGGGGGCCTATTGTCCGATTGCTCCCCCAACAACGAACCACTGATTTCAATGCGGAGCTGATTTAGCGAGCAGCGCCCCGATTACTCGTTACCTCTGACGGTATGTGAACAACGCAAAAGCCGCCCAATTAAGGACGGCCAGTGCGGTATGATGCGGTATTTACGAACGAATTAAGCATAACATGGTTACGCACACTTCGTTCATTATTCGTAGAATAACGCTGCATACAGAGACCAGTATACCCCACCTCTTCATCGCTCTTTCAGGAGGGTGTGGATAGCGGACGCCTCTAGCGACCGTCCTAGACTTGGCGTACACCGTCACAATGCGACCGATACTCCACTGGGTTGTGGCATCTATACCCTCTTTTCTCTTCGGCGTCGGGATCCTATGGACCGGCCAGGTCGAACTTGCTCTCGCCTGGGCGAGAGGTCAGGTCGGAATTGTGCAGGTCTCCCACGCGTACGGATTAAAAGGCCACAGCTCTGCGTACCGTCCTCTAGCGATGGCATTGCGGGCGTACATTCAACAACAGAAGGCATGACCCCGCGCCTCACCAAACAGCAGCGCAAAGTGTTCGACTACATCCGCGCTCATCGCGGCTGCACGACGAAGGACATCATGCTTGGCACGGGAGTCCAATGTCCTAGCGGGCGCGTAACAGAGATTAGGCAAGCACTGGAAGGCTCATCGCTCAAACTCGTGAGCATCGGGCAGAGGAAGTACCCAGGCTCAAAGGCGTTCGAGCGCTACGCGATTGAGGGGACTGTCATGAAGCGCGTAGTGGAGTTCGACAAGGACAGGGGCGTGATGGTGGAGAAGATGGTCGCGGCGTAGGACGAGTAATCGAATAATCAATAATGAGATATGGAAGACATACCAAAGGACAAAGCAAAGAGGTTGCTTCTAAGAAATGCAAACCTTGGCTGGTTCTTTAATCTTTACGATATGTACCGCGAAACTACGGACAAGCCGGATTTCGGGGACTTCATGAGCTGGCTGCGTCTTTAAAAGCTGACTGTATTGTGTATGAAGTACAGCCTTTCGGTCAAAGTTGAAGTCTCGAATATCAGCGTCAGCAAACAGGGTTGGTATATGTTCGACTTCAAATACTTGGTAAACGGCAAGCTCAAAGAACACGGTAACCTTGATGGTAGTTATAGTTCGCAGACCGCAGAACGTTTCCGCCAAGTGCTCAAACGAGGATATGCTGCCCATCTTGTGCTGGAGCGATACGCCTAGCGTCGCAAAATGTATATTGTTGGGCGTAGTCGAAAGAAAAGCCCGCGCCTAAGCGCGAGCCTCTAGTAGTCGTTTGATGTTGTCCTCGATCGTGAGCATTGCTGCCCGTTTCTCATCTCCGTAGGTATGGTGGTCATAGATGGCCTCCACTTCCGACCGCGACGAAATGTGATTGAGCAGCATTTCCTTGATGTGCGGGGCGACACCCCACCTGGCACAGTTCGTCGAGAACGTATGCCTCAGCGTGTGGAGCGACCAGGCCGGGATGTCTCCCGTCAGTTCGTCCAGACGCTTCTTGCATTTTGAGAACCCGCTGAAGTGGGTTTCTTCGTTTCCCTTGGCGGGGAAGTAGAACCCATTTGCCGGAGTGATGTCCGACAGGATCTTCACCGCCATTGGACCGACCGGAAGTATCAGCTCCCGACCGTTCTTCGTCACCTCAGACGGCAACGTTATCGTCTGTCCATTGTGGCTGAACCACGCCGGGCGAAGCCCTGCCATCTCACCCCGCCGAGTACCGCACAGGATGAGAAGTTGGACGATCGTTCCGAACGGGTAGCCAAGTTTCTCAGCCGCACGCCAAATCTTCACCAACTCTTCGTCGGAGAGGACACGTTTCCGAGACGGACGCTTCGGAACTTCGACACCATCGAGCGGATTGTGCTTCAGCAGCCGCCGCCGCACACACCACCGCAGGAAGGTATTTACCACTACAAGGGCGTGCTTCTGTTCGGTCGGCGTACCGACCAGCTTGTCGGTGATGTTCGTGATCGTCTCGAACTCGACATCTCCCAGCCGGGTGTCCCCCAACTTCTTGAGGAAGTGGGTCTCAATGATCCGCGTGTAGTCTTTGACGGTACGGGGCTTGAGGCGGGGAAGTTTCTGCTCCTGGTAGGTCTTCCACGCTTCCTTGAAGAGGACAGTTTTGTCCTTCCCAATGCCGAGCGTCTTCTCAGCCAGCAGCTCTTTGGCTTTGGTCCGTGCCTGGGCCAATGAGATGATGCCGAACCGTCCAAGACCTTGCCGACGGCGATTGTTCTTCTTCCCAGTGAGGAGAAAGAACGCCTTGGTGCCCTTCTGACTTACGCGGAGGCCGAACCCCGCAAGAGCGTCGTCGAAGTAATCGACTTGACCTTGCGGCGGCGGAGCCAGCGACCGCAGCGCCATGTCGGTAAATAAAAGGTTCGCCATAGGTACATCCAATCTCCGTGGCACCACGGTTCTCGGTGTTCACCCATGTACGAAAGCAAGACAATTGCGAGAGGAAGCGTGCGGACGCAATGGTTCGCCACGTTCACTATGTTCCACGTTCACTTTTTGGAAGATGGCGTCCCCGAGAGGAACGGATGCTTAGAAGAACACGGATGTAGACAGGACGGTATTTATTGGGATACTCGGCCGATATATACCCCTATTTTCTACTCCTATTCACGTTCGCATGGTCAGCCGCTACATCAAGCTCCAGCACAATCGATATTGGGCCCGCTTCCAGGTGCCGCGTGACGTTCGCGAGGCTCTCGGAAAGTCTGAGGAGTGGGTGAACCTGCATACAGACGACAGGAAGCTGGCTGAAGCGCGTGCGCCGCGGGCGGCCAGCGACTTTCGGGCGCGAGTACTTGAGGCTCGGGGCCGCGCGGGAACGGTGGAAGCAGACGCCCTCATGTGGCGCAGGCAGATTGAGAACGAGCCTTCGGAACCCGGCAGCGTGAGCGTAGCGCCGGAAGTGGCCGTACTGCTGGCGGCAGATCGCTACGTACGCGGCGGCCGGCAAGCAGTCCTGCGAGCCGCCGACCTGTATCACGAGGGCAACGAAGTCGAGGCGCTGGCGGCGATGGGGGGCCCTCAGGCGCGGACGTTCATCGACATCGCCATCAGAGGGCTGAAGCCCCTGCGCCCATTTGTTGACCCTTGGTTCACTCGCAGGCGCTCCGAAGTCGAACCGAAAACCGCCGCGATGGACCGCACGTCAGTTGAGCGGTTCATCGAAGCCTTCCCCCTCACCGCCAAGGTGACCAAGGTGGCGGTGAGCGACTGGGCACAACGGCGCAAGACAGACGACAACCTCTCGCCGACTACGGTGCAGCGAGAGATGTCAGGCATCCGGTCCTTCTGGGGCTACCTTAAAGAGCGCGGGGAGGTGCCGGACGACGGTCCTGATCCCTTCGGCGGCCTCCGGTTCAGGGTTCGCCAGAAGGACACCGTAAGGGCCAAGCGCGTAGGGTTTACTGCGGCAGAGGTCGCGGCTCTCTTCAAGGTTGCCCGGGAACAGGGTGACGAAGAGTTGGCCGACCTCATCGCCCTGGCAGCCTTTACCGGCGCCCGACGCGAGGAGCTGTGTGCGCTGAAGGTGGAGGACGTTCGGGACGGCCGGCTGAGGATCGCGGACACGAAGACCGAGGCCGGCGCTCGCGAGGTACCCCTTCATCCGCATCTGAAGCCCGTGGTCGCCCGCCTAGTTGCACGGCAGAAAGGCGGCTTCCTCTTGGCCGGCCTTGACGGCAACAAGTACGGCAAGCGCGGAGACGGTATCGGCAAACGCTTTACTCGGCTGAAGGACTCGCTTGGGCATGACAAGACCAAGGTCTTTCACAGCATTCGTCACACGGTCGTGCACCTCCTTGAGTCGGCCGGCACTCCAGAGAACCTCACGGCGGACATTGTAGGGCACAAGAAGCGCACCATGACCTATGGCCTGTACTCCGGCCGTGGGGCAACGCAGGGATTGCTTGGCGGGGCCATCAGGAAGTTGAGCTACCCTCCACCGCTCGGTGAAAAAGGCAAGCAGCACCGGAAGGTCAGCAACAAAAGTTTGAGAGGCCACCGATAGGGTCAAGCTGCGCGTGGTTCCCCCCCGTACACCACCCGTGCCTTGAGCAACCATCAAGCAAGATGCACAGTGCCATCGGTGGTTTTTCGCTGTCGCACAAGAACAGTACTGGGAGAGGCGTTCATGAGAAGGTGTTGGGCCTTGGTCGGTTTGGTTGGCCTCCTGCTGGCGCAGTCCGCGAGTTCTCAAGGCTACATGAGCGGCGTCCTTCTCCACAAACTCTGCACAAGCTCAGCCCCCAAGGACAAGGACACTTGTCACGCATACATCTTGGGCGTGATTGATACGGTCGTAGCTGAAGAGAAGGAACTCAAACGCAACCTGGTGTGCATGCCGCCGGCGCTGGATGCCCAGAAGGCCGTCGATGTCGCGATCAGGTACCTGCAACAAAACCCTGCGGAGCGCCCTTACGTCGCCGCAACAACGGTATCTGTCGCACTTTTCGAAGCCTACCCCTGCAGGAAGAGGTAACCAACCTCATCCCCAGCCGGCTTCATACCCTGCCGAAGACCGTAACATTTACAGCAACGTCCGATGCGGTTAACGTAACGCCCATCGGATGGGAGTAGCCACGATGGCGACAGGCAGGCACATTGCGTATTACCGGGTTTCCACGGCGCGACAGGGCAGGAGCGGGCTTGGTCTCGACGCACAACGGGAAGCGGTGCGGGAGTACCTGAACGGCGGGCGATGGAGGCTTGTCGAGGAAGTCACTGAGATCGAATCGGGGAAGCGGAACGACCGCCCCGAGCTGGCCCGCGCCCTTGCCGCCTGCCGCCTGCACAACGCCACGCTGATCATCGCGAAGCTTGACCGACTTGCTCGCAATGTCGCCTTCATCGCGAACCTCATGGACAGCGGTGTGGATTTCGTCGCCGTCGACATGCCGCAGGCCAACCGCTTCACCATTCACGTGCTGGCCGCCATGGCGGAGCACGAGGCCGTCGCAATCTCGACCCGCACCAAGGCAGCACTGGCACGCGCCAAGGCACGCGGCACGAAGTTGGGCGGGGACCGCGGCAACCTCGCTCATGTGGCCATGGCCGGCGCGAAGGCCAGCGTGATGGCGCGACAGGCCAGAGCGGCGGCACGAGCACGCGACCTTGAGGCGGTGATTGCAGACCTTCGCCAGCATGGGCAAACCTCTCTTCGCCAGCTGGCTGCAGGCCTCAATAAGCGGGAGATTCCCGCACCCCGAGGAGGGTCGTGGCAGGCGGCACAGGTCGCCCGAGCCCTGCGGCAGATGACGGCGTAGCGGCGTAGACCCTCGTTGCCCCCTGAACAACATCTGGTAACCGGACAGCAGCCGGGATCAATTCAGCCGAATGCCTCGTACAGGGGCTAGGGACTCCACTGAGCACATCTCGAAATTCTGGCGGGAGTACGTAGCGGTTCGTCGGCGACCTTCTGGTGAGTCCCACAAGCCCTGTAAAGACCATGCCGATTAGGGCCCCCTTTAGCCCCAACAGAAGCGTTCGCCGGCCGGCCCACGGATTCAGCGACGACGGACACAACATGTAGTGCAGAGCGCGTGAAGTGAGTGCGGGCACCAACAAGGAGCCCCCATGAACTACGTGCGCCAAGTGACGGACCTCGACACCGGAAAGAAGACCTGGCTTGACCTGGGCGATCATCGCCCGTTGTCGGAAGTTGCGAAGGACTTGGGCGTCGGACCCCGCCGGCTCCGCGACGCTCTGGCCCACATGGGCATGCTCTCTCGCGAGTGGGACGACCGCTCGCAACAGCACCGCTTCCGACTGACGCCCGGCGCTGTAGCGTCTGGACTTGGCATCCGGCATGACAACAAGGGCTTCCAGTACGACCCCGACCGCACCCCGTTCGATGTCCTTTCGCCAGTGGGCATTGAGTACGTCAGGGACCACCTGCCCGCCACGCTTACCGCGCTCTCTGAGCTGCCCGAGGACGCCCGCGCCGCCCTCACTGCGCTTGGGGCATTCGCCGCCCGGCAGAACACGGGAATGACGCCCGAGATGCGGGTCTGCTGGCTGACGTGCCGTTACCCGGACATGGGCCCTTCCCAAATAGCGCAGGGCCTCGGCATCAGCGAGACGCTGGTTCACCGCTACCGCGCCCGCAGGGGCCGGCAGATTCGGGATGCAGAAATGGCGGCAGCCTTCGCGCCGGCATGGCGACCGCCATCCGAGGGGCCGACCGAGGCGCAACTAGCCGAAGTGGTGACCGCCGGAGCGATGGCCGCCAAGTACCATCTGGGCGGTGTTGAGCCCTAGAGTAATAGTGATGTCCTCCGTGGGGGCCGTGGTGATCCATGGTCCCCCGGGCGTTCACGTAGGGAGCCGCCCAAGCAACTTGAGATCGCACACGCGCGTGTCTTTCTATCTGTTTGTATTCGTCCAGCTACTGGCGGGGCTTCCCTTGGCCCAAGGAATTGGGCACGGTCCCTGACAGGGGGAGAAAATGGCAAGCGCACGCGAGGGAGCTGAAAAGAACGCCGTTGGCGCCTTCGTTGCCCGTTGGAAGACCAGTGGCGGCGCTGAGAGAGCGAACTATACCTCTTTCCTGACAGAACTCTGTGGGGTCCTGGGGCTGGAGCCGCCTCATCCGACGACCGGAGAGCAGGACCGGGACGAGTATGTTTTCGAGCGGTCGGTGACCTTCCATCACCCTGACGGCTCGACCTCCACCGGACGGATCGACCTCTACAAGCGCAACGCCTTCGTGCTGGAAGCCAAGCAGGGCATTGAAGCCGAGACCCCCGCGCTATTCGATCTCACACCTCCGAGTGAGTCGCCCTCCCGGCGAAAGTCAGCAGCGGTCCGCGGCAGCAAGCGCTGGAGCGATCTCATGCTACGGGCACGTGGACAGGCGGAAGGCTACGCCAAGGCACTGCCCAAAGAAGAAGGGTGGCCGCCCTTCTTGGTCGTTTGCGACGTGGGTCATTGCTTCGAGCTGTTTGCGGACTTCTCGGGGACAGGCAAGCACTACGTCCAGTTTCCCGACGCGAATGGCTTCCGTATCCCCATCGAAGCACTGACCGACCCCGACATCCGTGACCGCCTGTGTCGCGTCTGGACCGATCCGCACTCCTTGGACCCCGCGCATGTCACCGCCAAGGTAACGCGAGAGGTCGCCGCCTATCTGGCGGAGCTGGCGAAGTCGCTGGAGTCAGCAGGCCACGCTCCGGCCAGCGTCAGCCGGTTCTTGACACGGTGCCTGTTCACAATGTTCGCGCAAAGCGTCGGATTGCTGCCGGGCCAAACGGCGTTCTCCGATCTGTTGGAGGACATGCGCGGCACTCCAGAGAGTTTCAAGCCGATGGCGGAAGACCTCTGGCGAGCCATGGACCGTGGGGCCTTCTCGACGGCGCTGCGCGGCGATCTGCGACGGTTCAACGGCGGCCTCTTCGCGGCAGATACCCCGGGCGGAATCGAAGCCTTACCTGTAGACGGGATGCAGCTCGGTCTGTTGATCGACGCCGCACGACACGACTGGTCACAGGTCGAGCCAGCCATCTTTGGAACCTTGCTGGAGAGGGCCCTGGACCGCGAAGAACGCGGCCGGCTGGGGGCACACTTCACGCCACGTACATATGTCGAGCGGCTGGTGCTGCCGACGATCATGGAGCCCATCCGCGAACAGTGGGAAGCGTCCAAGGCGGCAGCCATGCAGAAGGCCGCGGCCGACGATCTGGAGGCGGCGAGAGCCGAGGTCCGATCCTTCCATAAGCGCCTCTGCGAGCTGCGCATTCTCGACCCCGCCTGTGGTTCGGGGAACTTCCTCTACGTCACTCTGGAGCACATGAAGCGACTGGAGGGGGAAGTCATAGATCTGCTGAGGGAGCTCGGCGAAGATACGCGGCAGGGCAAGCTGGGTGGAACGGGCTTTTCCGTCGACCCCCACCAGTTTCTTGGCATTGAACTGAACCCGCGGGCGCAGGTCGTGGCAGAGCTGGTCCTTTGGATCGGCTACCTGCAATGGCACTATCGAACGCACGGCAAGACCGCGCCAGCCGAGCCCATCTTGCGCAACTTCCGCAACATCGAGTGCCGCGATGCCTTGTTGGTTCACGATGGCGAAGAGATCGTGCGCGACGGACAGGGCCATCCGCAAAGCGTCTGGGACGGCAAGACATACAAAACCCATCCGGTGACGGGCGAGGCGGTACCCGACGATTCGGCAAGGATCGAAATCACGCGTTTCCTCGCCCCCAAGGCCGCCACGTGGCCCGCGGCGGACTTCATCATCGGCAATCCGCCCTTCGTTGCAGGCAAGGATTTCCGGGCGGAGTTCGGCAGAGGCAAAGCGGAAGCGCTCTGGAAGGCCTATCCCGAACTGCCCCAAGCGGCCGACATCGTCATGTACTGGTGGCACAAGGCCGCGGACCTCGTGGCGCGTGGCAAGGCACAACGCTTCGGCTTCATAACGACCAACTCAATGCACCAGGTCTTCGCACGTCGCGTAGTACAGGCCGCACTGACTGCCCGAAACCCGGTGTCGATCGTCTTCGCCATTCCTGATCACCCGTGGGTCGATGGAGCAGGCAACGCAGCCGTGCGCATCGCGATGACGGTAGTGGATGCGGGCAAGCATGACGGCCGTCTGCTATCCGTAGTCAACGAAGAGCCCGGACAAGATGGAGAGTCCATCGTTACGCTGGCGGAACAGAACGGGCCAATTCTCGCCGACCTCCGGATCGGCGCAGACGTCGCCAGCGCTACTCCACTACTGTCGAACGACGCTGTCTGCAGCCCCGGAGTGAAACTTCACGGTGCCGGATTCATCGTGACCGCAGCTCAAGCAGAGATGCTTGGCTTGGGCAAAACGCCCGGCCTCGAAAACGTGATCCGGCCTTACCGGAATGGTCGGGACCTAACGTCGAGACCACGCGGTGTGCTTGCAATTGATCTGTTTGGCTACGATGAGCAAGAAGTACGAGAACGTCATTCGGCAATTTGGCAGTACCTTCGAGACGCGGTGCACGATGCACGAAGCGGTAGAGCCGATGGTGGCGCGGATGCCGCGCAGTACGCACGCAATTGGTGGCTCTTCGGGAAAACGAGGCCCGAGCTCCGGAAGGCCTTGAAGGGGTTACCTCGCTATATCGCCACTGCGGAAACATCTAAACACAGGACCTTTCAGTTCCTCGACGCCACAACGCTGCCAGACAACATGCTGATATGCATTGCCCTCGACGATGCTTACTTTTTGGGAATTCTTTCGAGTCGCATCCATGTGAGTTGGGCGTTGCAAGCCGGTGGCCGGCTCGGGGTCGGCAACGATCCTCGGTACAACAAGACCGTTTGTTTCGACCCTTTTCCGTTTCCCGTACCTACCCCACCGATACAGGCCCGCATTCGTAGCCTAGCGGAGGAGCTAGACCGCCACCGCAAGGTGCGGCTTGCCACTAATCCGCAGCTTACGCTGACAGGGCTCTACAACGTGATGGAGATCGAGCGAGCCGGCCTGCCGCTGGATGCTGATGCCCGGTTCATCCATGCAGAGGGGCAAGTTGCCATCCTTCGAGCCCTGCACGACGACCTAGATACAGCGGTCGCCGAGGCCTACGGCTGGCCGGCAAATCTGCCGACAGAGGGCATTCTGGCACGACTGAGTGGCCTTAACCGCGCTCGGTCCGAAGCCGAGGCACGCGGAGAAGTCCTGTGGCTCAGGCCGGAATTCCAGTCTGCAGTAGTGCGCAAAGCGAAGGCTGCGCAACTGGACCTCACGGCACCAAAGATGGCCAAGCAGCGCAGCGCATGGCCTGCCGAGCTTACCGAGCAAGTGCTTTCGGTTCGGAGGGTACTCGCCACTGAAGGTCGCCCACTGGATGTGGCCGCGGTGGCCAAGCGTTACCAGCGTGCACCGAAAGCCCGCGTCGAGTCGACGCTGGCGGCGCTGGCTGCGTTGGGCCATGTGCGCGTGCTTGGTGATGGCAGGTTCGCGACGGTCCGGTGACGGCGTTGCTTGGCTCAATTCCAACGCACATCGCAAGCTGGCCGCTCGCAGTCGGGGGCATAATCTATATGGCCGCTCCTAGAAAAGTGCACATTGAACGGCGCTACTACATCTACGGCGTGCTACTCGCGCTGGCCTCCTTCACCTATGCAGCAGCACTCTCCGCCCTATACGACCCCCGGAATCCAGCAGAGTTCTGGAAGTTTGCGGGGCTGTTCCTCGGCCCCACACTGGTTGCCATTGGCTGGATCGTGACAAATGAAGTCAACATCCGGAACTCCCGAAAGCAGCACACGATCAACCTCATCATGCAGTACTTCACCAACGCCCAGCGCGTCGCGGACAAGGATGCGGTGAACAAGGCCCTACCCTATCCCCGGGTGCTGGATGCTGGCTCGAAGGACTTTGACGACACGGATGACGACCTGCTTCGCTCGGTAGCACGCGAGCTCAACTACTTCGACTTCCTCGCATCCAGCGTCCTGCATCGCGAGATTGACGAACAACTCCTGTGTCGAGTGTTCCGCACGATCATTCGGCACCACTGCGTGCAACTCCGGCCCTACATCGAACACTGGCGCAAGAAAGACCCCGCCTATTGGGAGGACTTGCTGGCCCTCGACCAGCGGTGGGGGAAGGAGCCGCTGTGAACTTCAGCCGCCGATAATCCCGAGCCTGGCAGACACGCACGCCCCGGGGCACGACTAGTTTGCCAAGACGCAGTACCGTCATTGGTGTAAGCTTTATTTACCCGCATTCGGATCCGTTGGAACGCTCAAGCGATGCTCGCGATACAGCCCCCAAACATCGAGTCTGAACTAAGCTACGCTTACCTTCACGCAGTCGCGTCGAGGGCAGGAGCATCGTGCCTCCCTTTGACCCGGCATCATGACAACAGCGGCATAGACGCCCAGATCACCAGCTGGGGTCCCTTTCCGGCGGGATCGTACTTCAAAGAAGTAGATGTAAGAGTTCAACTGAAAGCCACCATCGCAACACCAAGCACCTCAAATGGCTATATCTCCTACTTCGTAAACGGAGTTGATCATTACAATGATCTGAGAGCGCACACGCTGGCAGTGCCTCGGATTCTGGTGGTTCTGTTCCTTGCGCCGGATGAGGCAGAGTGGCTTGCTCACACGCCGCAAAATCTCATGATGAAGCGTTGCGCTTATTGGGTGAGCCTGCGAGACGCCCCGGCCACGGCCAATAGATCGGGAACAACCGTCTACATTCCAGAGAGCCAGCATTTCAGCCCACTGGAATTGAAAGCGCTGTTGGACCGGTTAGCGAATCGCGATGTTCCAGTTTATGTGAGCCCGCCGTGACCTCCGCTTTCATCGTCAGCGCCGTTAACCTGCGCGACTATGCAAAATCACGTGGATGGCTGCAGCGCGAAGACGCCGTGGCGGATCGCCTCTATATCCTCAGTCACCCGTCGCACGAGTCGCGTGAGCTCGTCTTTCCAATCGACGACAACGTCCCAGACAGTGCAGAAACAGTTATGCTTGCCGCGCAAAAGCTCGCGGCGCTGGAGAACCGTGAACTCTCTTCGCTCATTCAAGATACGGAAGAGATTAGAGACGATACATTCAAGTTCCATATCTTGGGTGACAGTATCAGTGAGCAGGCGATTCCCTTGGTATTCGCGACCGCGGCAATGGCTGGCGCAGAGCAGATGCTTCTCTCTGCTGCAAGTACTGTACTGAAGCCGCAGCAACACCATCCACGGCTCGGCCGAGCCGAAGCGCAGCAACTGCTTCATGCAGCTAATTTCCGACAGACCGATAGAGGCAGTTTTGTGCTCAAGGTCTCTTGCCGTGTTACTGCCCTGAGCGTCGAGACGCCTTTGTTCCATGACGAAATTGCACTGCCTTTCGTTCGGAAGACCACCCTGCTAGCAACTGCGGCGATTAACTCACTCGTCCAGGCAATCGAAGCGGATACGCTCGATAGGCTCGTCGAAACGACATTGGCCAGTTCGGCGCCGATGCTTTCATCCAATATTTGCGAGGCACTGACAAAATTCTACGACGAGTCGTTGCAGAACAGCCTTCAGATCCAAACTTCCTGGTCTCCAAACGCACCGATGCCGAAGGGTGTTTCAAGCGCTCCTAGTGTGATCCGGGTTCAGCGAGAGTATTTTTCCCGCATCGAAGAAGTGAGGGTTGCCCTTAAATCAGGCTCACCGATTCACGAGGGGACATTCATCGGGACGGTCGAAGAACTAGATGGAGACGTCGGCGAGGACGGGCGGCGATATGGCCTCGTTACCTTATTCTTGCTTCTCCACGAGACAGACCAAATTGTGACGGCGAGAATCTTTCTCGACCCCGATCAATATGCGACCGCCCATCAAGCTCACATGGCTGAAGGGGCCTATGTCTCGGTGACTGGAAAGCTGCAATCGAAAAGACAGCCATACGTTTTCACTGAAGTTTCAGACTTTAGCTTGGTTCCCAAGAGCACAAGAAGCCGCTAAAGCGGACGTACTCGACTTCATCGGACTACTCCTAAATCCTACTCCTAATCGAGTATCTCCGATAAATGAATTAGCCAATAACTTCGGGCTTCTTTGTAGATTTAAGGATGATGGCGTCCCCGAGAGGATTCGAACCTCCGACCTCCGGTTTAGGAAACCGCTGCTCTATCCGGCTGAGCTACGGGGACACGCTGTTTCTACACTTTGCGGCGGTCCGATGAGGACTGCCGGTGGGGGTCTGAGCTGCCCCTCTGTTGCCTAGGCCGCTCTTGTAGCACGGCAGCGGGATCGACCGGCAAGGCCGGAAATTTGCCTGCGGGCGCCGGAGCGCTTCGGTCGCCTCAGCGCTTGCGGACGAACTCGGCGCGCAGGACCAGGCCCTTGATCGTGTCGTGGCGGCAGTCGATCTCCTGGGCGTCGCCGGTCAGGCGGATGGACTTGATCACCGTGCCGCGCGGCAGGGTCTGGTTGGCACCCTTGACCTTGAGATCCTTGACCAGCAGGACGCTGTCGCCGTCGGCCAGCAGGTTGCCGACCGAATCGCGCACCTCGACGACACTCGCAGCGGCTTCGGCGGCAGCCTTCTTCGCGGCGGCTTCGGCCGCGGGGATCCACTCGCCGCTGGCCTCGTCGTAGACATAGTCGTCGTCGCTGCCGGCCATCTTCGTTTCCGCTCCTGAAAAGTGAGCGTGCGCTCTACAGGCCGGAAACGGCCGTCGCAACCCGACGCATTGCCTCACCTGAAAAGGTCGCCTGTTGGGCCTCAGGCCAACGACGCCAGCCGCGCGGCGTGGCGGTTGTGCTCGGCCACGGTGCGTTCCAGGTCGATCGTCACGATCCGGCCGTCGCGCACGACCGGGCGGCCGGCGACCACCGTGTGACGTGCGGTCTGCGGGGCGCAGAAGAGCGTGGCGGCGACGGGATCGGCGAGCGCACCGGCATAGCCAAGGCTGTTGAGATCGAGGGCGAAGAAATCGCATTGCTTGCCGGCGGCCAGCGATCCGATGTCGTCGCGCCCCAGCAGCGCGGCGCCGCCCAGGGTGGCGAGTTCGAGCGCCTGGCGGGCGGTCATCCATTCGTCGTCGCGGCTCGGATCCGAGGTCGAGAGCGTGGTGTCGGGGCCTTCGGGCGGGCGGAGGCCGATCTGCAGGCGGGCCAGCAGCATCGCCTGCCGCACCTCGCCCAACATGTGGTTGCCGTCGTTGCTGGCCGAGCCGTCGACGCCAATGCCGACCTTCACGCCAGCGCGGCGATACTTCATCACTGGCGCGATGCCCGAGGCCAGCCGCATGTTCGAGCAGGGGCAATGGCAGGCGCCGATGCCTGAGCGGGCGAACTCGAGGATCTCGGCATCGTTCACGTGGATGGCATGGGCATACCAGACGTCGTCGCCGGCCCAGCCGACCGAGCGCATGTACTCGACGGGACGCATGCCCCAGCGCTGCAAGGTGTAGCGCTCCTCGTCGAGCGTTTCGCAGAGATGCGTATGCAGGCGGATGCCGCTCCTGCGGCCGAGCGATGCCGACTGGCGCAGCAGTTCGGGCGTCACCGAGAAGGGCGAGCACGGCGCCAGCACGATCTGCGTCATCGAACCCGGCGTTGCATCGTGGTAGCGGCCGATGACCCTCTCGCAATCCTTCAGGATGTCGTCCTCGTCCTCGACGCAGGAATCCGGTGGCAGGCCGCCCTTCGACTGACCGAGCGACATCGAGCCGCGCGAGACGGCGAAGCGGATGCCGATCTCTTTCGCCGCCGCGATCTGATCGTCGACCGCACAGCCGTTGCGGAAGACATAGGCATGGTCGAACACGGTCGTGCAGCCCGAAAGCGCGAGCTCGGCGCAGCCCACGAGCGTGGCCGTCCGGCTGGCCTCCGGCGTGCGCGCCGCCCACAGGCGGTAATGAGCCTGTAGCCAGCGGAAGAGATTGTTGTTCTGCGCCGCCGGCAGGGCGCGCGTCAGGGTCTGGTCGAGATGATGATGGCCGTTGATGAGCCCCGGCAACACGATGTGGTTCGTCAGGTCCATGACCGTGTCGGCCGTCGTGGGTAACGAAGCGCTGGGACCGACGTTCCGGATGACCCCGTCCACCGCATAGAGCCCGCTGTCGGCGAGTTCGCGGCGCTGGTCGTCCATCGTGACGACGTGCGCGTTCTTCACCAAGAGCGTCGCCATCTTCCAGCCTCCCCCCACAGCGGATCGCGCCTGTCGCTCAATCTGACTTAGTGCATGGCCCGGTTTGTTGCCAGCCGGAAGGGCCCGTACTACCGTCGCCCGAATATTGGTAATGCAGGGCAGTAGCATGATTCGGTGCGTACGGATTTGGACAGGCGAAGACCAGAACTCCCATGTCGAGGAAGGCTGGATCGACCTGAAGCCGGGTGCGCACGGCGACCTGCTCAGCGGCAAGATCGACGTCACCAGCGCATCGCTGCAGGAGACCGAGCCCGGCGGCACCTATGCCTGGCACACCGCGCCGGTCCGCCAGCTCGTCGTCACCCTGAGCGGCACCCTGGATTTCAGCACGCGCGGCGGCCAGCACTTCGTCCTCGCCCCCGGCGACATCCTGCTGGCCGAGGACACGACCGGTGGCGGCCACACCTGGAGGCTGGTCGACGACCAGCCCTGGCGCCGCCTCTACGTCGTCCTTGGCAAGGATGCGCCGGTACCGTTCAAGCGCGCCACCCCGGCAGACCGCCGCTAGGAGAGTTCGATGGCAGACAATCATTCCGGCAACTTCGACGTCGTCCTGGTCGGCGCCGGCATCATGAGCATGACGCTGGCCACCTTCCTCAAGGAGCTGCAGCCTCATCTCAAGGTCCACATCGTGGAGCGGCTCGAGGGCGAGGCGCAGGAAAGCTCGGGCCCGTGGAACAATGCCGGCACCGGCCATGCCGCCAACTGCGAACTGAACTACACGCCGCAGCGCCCCGACGGCAGCGTCGACATCTCCAAGGCGCTGGAGGTCAATGTCGAGTTCGACATGTCGCGGCAGTTCTGGTCGTACCTGGTCAGGAAGGGCGCGATCGAGGCGGCGCATTCGTTCATTCATCCCGTGCCGCACATGAGCTTCGTGATCGGTGCCGACCGCCAGGCCTTCCTGAACAAGCGCCACGCGGCGATGAGCGCCCATCACTGTTACCGCGGCATGGAATATTCCGAGGACCACAAGCAGATCGCCGAATGGGCGCCGCTGATCATGGAAGGCCGCGATCCCGCGCAGCCCGTCGCCGCCACGCGCATGGTGACGGGCGCCGACGTGAACTACGGCATGCTCACCACGAACCTGCTGAATTACCTCCGCCGTCAGGATGGCTTCTCGATCGAGTTCTCCCAGCAGGTCACCGGCCTCAATCGCCGCCCGGATGGCGGCTGGACGCTCGACGTCAAGGACGAGAAGGGCCACGGCAAGAAGACGATCGGCGCCCGCTACGTCTTCCTCGGCGCCGGCGGCGCGGCGCTGACCCTGCTGCAGAAGTCGGGCATCCCCGAAGCCGACGGCTTCGCCGGCTTCCCGGTGAGCGGCATCTGGCTGCGCTCGGGCAAGCAGGAGATCGCCACACGCCACATGGCGAAGGTCTACGGCATGGCGGCGACCGGATCGCCGCCGATGTCGGTACCCCATCTCGACACGCGCTATGTCGACGGCAAGCGCTGGCTGCTGTTCGGGCCCTATGCCGGCTTCTCCACCAAGTTCCTGAAGCACGGCTCGATGTTCGACCTGCCGCTGTCGCTGCGGCCGGACAATCTGCTGCAGCTGCTCGCCGTGGCGCGGGACAATCTCCCGCTCGAGGAATACCTGGTCGGCCAGGTTCTGCAGACGAAGGCCCATCGATTCGAGGCCTTGCGCGAATTCTATCCCAACCTCGACGAGAAGGACTGGGAGTTCGACGTCGCGGGGCAGCGCGTCCAGATCATCCGCAAGGACGTGGCCCGTACCGGCAAGCTCGAGTTCGGCACCGAGATCGTGCACTCGGCCGATTCCTCGATCGTGGCCCTGCTCGGCGCTTCGCCCGGCGCCTCGACCGCCGTCTGGATCATGGTCCACATGCTGGAGAACTGCTTCCACGAGCAGCTGGTCGGCCACTGGAAACCCAAGCTCAAGGAGATGATCCCCTCCTACGGCCAGGACCTGAAGACGGACGCCGCGCTGGTCGAGCGCGTGCGCAAGGACACCGCCGAGGTGCTGGGCCTCCACACGGTCTGATGACCGAGCCGCGGGCCCCGCTCACCGAGACCCTCGACGTCCTGCTGCGGTTCGGCGCGCTGATGCTGCGCGCCGGCGACACTGCCTTCAGGGTGCGCGATGCCATGCACCGCCTGGCCCAAGCGCTCGGCATCGAGCGGCTCGAGGTCGAGCAGTCGACCGTCGGCCTGAGCGCGACGGTGTGGACCGGCGGCGAGGCCACGACACTGGCCCGCGAGATCGGTCCGCCCGGCGTCGATGCGTCGAGGATCGCCGCCCTGGAATCGCTGTCGCTGCGCGCCGCCCCCCACCTCGACACGGCGACGCTGAAAGCCGAACTCGACGGGATCGAAAAGGCGGCTCCGTTGCACGGGCTGTTGCCGGTCGCGCTCTCGATGGCGGTCGCCTCGACGGCCTTCTCCTACCTCAACGGCGGCGACCTGCTGGCGACCGGTGCGGCGGCGGTCAGCGGCGGCATCGGCCAGGCGGCCCGGACGCTGCTGTCGCGCCAGGGCTTCAACCAGTTCGCCATGACCGCGCTGTGCGCCGTGCTGGCGTCCGGCCTCTACTGTCTGATCGTGATCGGCTTCGGCGTGCATGTCTTCGCCTTCGCCCACGCGATCGGCTTCATCTCGTCGGTGCTGTTCCTGGTGCCGGGCTTCCCCTTGGTTGCCGCGCTGCTCGACCTGACGCAGCACCAGACCCAGGCCGGCCTGACTCGCCTGTTCTATGGCATGCTGCTGACGTTGAGCGCCGCCTGCGGCATGTCGGTGGTGGCGATGCTGGCCGGCCTCGCGCCGGCGCCGGCCGCGCCGCCACCTGGCGCGATCGAACCGGTCGCCGTGCTGGGACGGGCGCTCGCCTGCTTCGCCGGCGGCTACGGCTACGGCATCCTGTTCAACAACCCGCATCGCACGGTTCTCGCGGTGGCGATGCTGTCGATGGTCGGCAACGAGGTGCGGCTCGGCCTGCACGATCTCGGTCTCGCCCTGCCCCAGGCGACATTCTTCGGCGCGCTGGCCGTCGGGTTGGGCGCCTCGCTGGTGCGCCGCCGCCTCCACGCGCCACGCATCGCGCTGACGGTGCCCAGCATCATCATGATGACACCCGGGCTGTTCGCCTTCCAGACGATCGTGTTCCTGAACCAGGGTAGGGCGCTGTCGGCCGTCGAGGCCGCCGCGACCTGTGGCTTTGCGGTCGGCGGCATGGCGATGGGTTTGGTCGCCTCCCGCTTCCTCACCGAGCGCCAGTGGCGCTACGAGCGCTAGCGCCCTCCGTCGGCTTCGCCTACTCCGTCGCGACGTACGGGTGCACCATCTTCGACGGATCGACGACCTTGTCGAACTCGGCCTCGGTCACGAATTCGAGCTTCAGCGCGGCTTCCTTCAGGGTGAGGTCGTGGTCGATCGCGTAGTGGGCGATCTTCGAGGCCTTGTCGTAGCCGATCACCGGCGCCAGCGCCGTCACCAGCATCAGCGAGCGGTCGACATATTCCTTGATCTTCTTGAGGTTGGGCTGGGTGCCCTCCACCAGGAACTTGCGGAAGTTGGCGCAGCCGTCGGTCATCAGCGTGATCGAGTGCGTGATGTTGTAGATCATCAGCGGCTTGTAGACGTTCATCTCGAGATAGCCGCTGGCGCCGCCGAAGCCGACCGCCACGTCGTTGGCCATGACCTGGACCGCGATCATGGTCAGCGCCTCGGCCTGGGTCGGATTGACCTTGCCCGGCATGATCGAGGAGCCCGGCTCGTTTTCCGGGATGTGCAGCTCGGCGAAGCCGGCGCGCGGGCCGCAGGACATCAGGCGGATGTCGTTGCCGATCTTGTAGAGCGAGACCGCGAGCGTACGGAACGCGCCCGAGAGCTGCACCAGCGCATCGTGCGCGCCCTGCACGGTGAACTTGTTCGGCGCCGTCACGAACGGCAGCCCGGTCAACTTGGCGATTTCCGCCGCCGCCGCCACGTCAAAGCCGGGGGCCGCGTTGATGCCGGTCCCGACCG
Organism: uncultured Reyranella sp.; assembly: GCF_945957355.1. Classification (GTDB taxonomy): domain Bacteria; phylum Pseudomonadota; class Alphaproteobacteria; order Reyranellales; family Reyranellaceae; genus Reyranella. Next base: position 535,786 of record NZ_CAMFKM010000001.1, read on the forward strand.
CCGTGCCGCCCAGCGCCAGGCGATAGACGCCCTTCAGCGCATCTTCGATCCTCTCGATATTGTCGGCCAGCATGCCGGCATAGCCCGACCATTCCTGACCGAGCGTGATCGGCGTCGCATCCTGCATGTGGGTGCGGCCGATCTTGACGATGTCCTGCCACTCCTTCGCCTTGGCGTCGATCGCGTCGTGCAGAGCCTTCAGCGACGGCAGCAGCCGCTCCTTCGTGTTCACCGCAGCGGCGATGTACATGACCGACGGGAACGAATCGTTGGACGATTGCGACATGTTGACGTGATCGTTGGGATGCACCGGCTTCTTCGAGCCGAGCGGCGTGCCCGCGAGCTGGCAGCAGCGGTTCGAGATCACCTCGTTCACGTTCATGTTGAACTGCGTGCCGCTGCCGGTCATCCAGACGTGAAGCGGGAACATGTCGTGATGCTGGCCGGCCAGTATCTCGTCGCAGGTCTCGAGGATCAGCCTGTGCGCCGTGTCGTCGAGCCGCTTGCCGGCGTGGTTGGCGTTCGCGCAGGCCTTTTTCAGGGTCGCATAGGCGGTGATCATCTCGCGCGGCATCAGGTCCTTGCCGATGCTGAAATGCTCGAGCGACCTTTGCGTCTGCGCGCCCCAGAGCTTGTCGGCCGGAACGCTGACCTCACCGAGGCTGTCTGTCTCTTTGCGAACATCTGCCACGAAGCACCTCTCCGGTATGAGCCCGGACACTAGCCCAACCACCCCCGCGCCGTCAGTCGTCGGATGTCCGCGATCTCCGCAGGGATTTGACGGTGCCGTGACGCTTCTTGTCGTCGACACGCCGGCGCTTGGCAGCGCGGCTCACCTTGGTCTTCACGCGCGGTGCGGGCTTGTGGGTGGCCTCGCGGATCAGTTCGACCAGACGGGCGAGCGCCTCCTCGCGATTGCGCAGCTGGCTGCGATGGCCCTGGGCCACTAGCACCAGCACGCCGTCGCGCGTCAGGCGCCGGCCTGCCAGGCGTTCCAGCCGATGCCGCACATCCTCGGGCAGTGACGGCGAATGGCGGACGTCGAAGCGCAGCTGCACCGCCGTCGACGTCGTGTTGACGTGCTGGCCGCCGGGACCGGCGGCACGCACGAAGCTTTCCTGGATCTCGTCCGGGTCGATCGCCAGCGAGCCGGTTACCCGGATCGGGGCCGCCCCGTCCTGCGTCATTCCTTGCCGCCGGCCTTGCGCAGCATCGCCTCGATGGATCCGCGGTTGTTTTGCTTGGCGTAACCCAGCGCGCTGCGGCCTGTGAAGTCGCGCGAGTTGGGCTCGGCCTTCTTCTCGAGCAGGAGCCGCACGATCTCGGCGTAGCCACGCCCCGAGGCGATCATCAGCGCCGTCTGGCCCTGGCGATTCTGTCCGCGCGTGCTGGCGTTGCGCCGAAGCAGGATATCGGCGATCTCGACATCGCCCTTTTCGGCGGCGCGCATCAGCGCCGTGTAGCCTTCGCGGTCCGTCGCGTCGGGCACGGCACCGCCCTTGAGCAAGGTCTCGACCACCGGGATGTGTCCGGCCCGGACCGCGACGATCAGCAGCGGCTGGCCGTTGTTGGCGGTCTGGTTCGGACTCTCCTGCTTCAGCAGGGCCTGCCGTACCTTCTCCTCGTCGCCCTCGATCACCGCCCGCACGATCTGCTTCTGGCCCAACAGGTCGGAACTCGATGCCTGCGCGAAGGCCGCGCCGGCCGGGATGACCATCGAGAGAGAGAGAAACGCCCGTCGAATCATGTGCTGCTCCGGGTTTCCTGATAGCGGACCTCGATCCGGTCCCAGATCTGCGCCTCCAGCGAGACACCGTCGAAACGGTTGATCTGCTGCAGGCCGGTCGGCGAGGTAACGTTGATCTCGGTGAGATAGTCGCCGATCACATCGATGCCGACGAAGATCAGGCCCCGTCTCGCGAGCTCCGGGCCGATGGTCTCGCACAGTTCGATGTCGCGCCGGGTCAGCGAGGCCTTCACCGCCTTGCCGCCGACATGCATGTTGGAGCGCGCCTCGCCCGCCGCCGGCACACGGTCGATGGCGCCGACCGCCTTGCCGTCGATCAGGATGATGCGCTTGTCGCCCTTGCGCACCTCCGGAAGATAGCGCTGGGCGATCACCGGCTCGCGGCTGCGCTGCGAGAACATCTCGAGCAGCGATGCGAAGTTCTCGTCGTCGGGGCGAACGCGGAAAACGCCGGCACCGCCATTGCCGAACAACGGCTTCAGGATGATGTCCTGGTGCTCGTCGCGGAACTCGCGCAGCGCGCGCGCATCGGCCGTGATCAGGGTCGGCGGCATCACATTGTCGAAATGCGTGACGAACAGCTTCTCCGGCGCGTTGCGCACGCTGGCGGGGTCGTTCACCACCAGGGTCTTCGGATGGATGTGCTCGAGCAGATGCGTCGTCGTGATGTACGACATGTCGAACGGCGGGTCCTGCCGCAGCAGCACGACGTCGACGGTCGAAAGATCGATCATCTCGGGCGCGCCCAGGGTGAAGTGATTGCCCTTCTCGCGGCGCAGCTTCATCGGCTGCGCGCGGGCCATCACCTTGCGGTCGCGGAAGATCAGGTCGGGCGGCGTGTAGTGCCACACCGTGTAGCCGCGCTTCTCGGCTTCGAGGCCCAGCACGAAGGTCGAATCGCCGTCGATGTCGATCGTCGATACATGGTCCATCTGGATGGCGACGTTGAGCTTCATGGTGGAATCCTGACTGGCGGGCTCGGGGCTGAGATCGGCTGGTTTCAGTTAAGGCCGCGGCGCAGTTCCTGCAACAGGGCCTGCGCGCGCCGGCGGAGGTCGGCATCGCCGTCGAGTTCGAGAATGCGTTCATAGGCCGCGATGGCCGCGCGCCTCTTGTCGAGGCGCGCGTTGAGCTGACCGGCTTCGAACAGCAGCTCGATCCGGTCCGGCGCGATCGCCAGCATCCGGTCGAGCGAGCGCGCCGCTCCCGCCCAGTCCTCGCGTTTGGCGAGGCGCAGCCGCACGTTGTTCTCGAGCCGCAGCAGCACGTCGCGGTCGGACACGGCATCGAAATGCGCCGGCGCGAGTTCGGCGTCGGGGCCCAGGACCTGCCGCAGAAGCCTGCGCAGATCCGCGGCTTCGCGCACGGCCCCCTCGTGGAACGGATCGACGACATGCCGCGCGCCGTCGATGCCGATGCGGATCAGGAAATGGCCGGGGAACGCCAGCCCTTCGGCCTCCCAGCCCTGGGCGCGTGCGACGTGCAGGTAGAGGATCGACAGTGCGACGGGCAAGCCCTTGCGGCGCTCGATGACCCGCACGAGATCGGCGTTCTGCAAGTCGTCGTAGGTCTCGCCGTCGCCGCGATAGGCGTAGGAGCGGGCGATCACCTCGGACAGCGCTTCTGGCGTCGCCCCGCGGCGATGCACCAGGTCCGCAAGGTCGTCGGTCATCGCCGTCACATGCTGGCGGAACGGCGCAAGCTCGGCCGGCGCGCCGCGGCCGAGGACACTCAGCAGGAAGCCCGCCTCCAGCAGGTCGATCCGCTCGCCGTCGCCGGCGCAGAGATCCTTCAGTCGAGCGAGATCATCCGCCACGAGTTACTCCGGCGCTTGCCACACGTCGGGCAGATGGCGGGGCCACACGCCACCGACCAGTACCGCATCGAAGCGCACCGAGCAGGCGGCATAGCGCGGATGGTGGGCGATGAACAGGCTGGCGGCGCGCGAAACGCGGCCGAACTGGCGATCGCCCAAGGCGTCGGCCGCCTTGACGAAATCGCCGCGCGCCTTGACCTCGACGAAGGCCAGCACGTTGCCGCGGCGCGCCACGATGTCGATCTCGCCCAGCCGCGTCTTGTAGCGGCGCATCAGGATCGTGTAGCCGCCGAGCCGCAGCCGCCATACCGCCCGCCATTCGGCGGCGTGACCCATGCGGTAGGCTTTCTGGCGGGCTTTGGTCGTCATGGCGCGCCGCGCTTCAATTCGAGGGCGCGGGCATAGACGTCGCGCCGCTTCAGCCCGTAGCGCGCCGCGACCTCGGCCGCGGCATCCTTCACAGATGCCGCCGCCATAGCCTCGCGCAACGCCTCGTCGACGGTGCCGGCGCTGCGCTCGGTGTCGGCGGAGGGCGCACCGATCACGATCACGATCTCGCCCCTCACGTCGGAATGTCCGGCGTAGTGGGCCGCGAGCTTGCCCAGCGAGCCGCGCCGGACTTCTTCGAAGAGCTTGGTCAGTTCGCGTGCCACGGCGGCGGGACGGTCGCCCAGCAGTTCGTGGAGATCGGCCAGCGACTCGGGCAGCCGGTGCGGCGCCTCGAAGAACACCAGAGTCGACGGAATGGCGGCCACCTCGCCGATGGCGCGCCGCCGCTCGGTCCCTTTGGCCGGGAGGAAGCCCGCGAAGAAGAAACGATCCGTCGGCAGCCCCGACAGGGCCAACGCCATCGGAACGGCCGAGGGGCCGGGCGCCACCGTGACCGGGTGCCCGGCCTCGACCGCCGCGCGCACCAGCCGGTAGCCGGGATCGGAGATCAGCGGCATGCCGGCGTCCGAAACAAGGGCGACGCTCTTGCCGGCGGCCAGTGCCCGCATGAGCCGCGGCTCGGATTTCTCCTGGGTGGCGTCGCTGTAGGACACCGTCGGGCCGGCGATGCCGTAATGGGTTGCGAGCTTGGCGAACACGCGGGTGTCCTCGCAGGCGATCAGGTCGGCCGCTTGCAGCACGTCGAGTGCGCGCAGCGTGATGTCGCGCATGTTGCCGATCGGTGTGGCAACAATATGCAGCCCCGGGGTGAGTGGCGGTTTACGCGGGGGCTCACCGCCGGTAGCTTGGGATCGTTCGTCCAAGTCCATCTGTTTCCGATCGCCGGAGTTTCGCCCCGATGCGTAGGTCATTTATTGCGCTAGCCACCGCCGCCCTCCTGTTGGGCGCCTGCGGCGAGTCGCCCAAGCCTAGCACGAGGACGGCGCAGTCGGTGACTGTCACGCCCAAGGCCGGATCGCCGATGACCGCCTCGGGCAAGGCGCGCATCGCCCTCCTGCTGCCGCTCAGCGGCCGTGCCGCGCCGATCGGGCAGGCCATGCAGCAGGCCGCCGAAATGGCGCTGTTCGATACCGGCGCCAAGGACATCGCCCTTTCGGCCTATGACAGCGGCGAGAGCGCCGACACCGCCGTCGAAGCCTATCGCAAGGCCCGCCTCGACGGCGCGGCCCTCGTCCTGGGACCGCTCTACGGTACGTCGGCCTCGGCTCTGGTTCCCCTGGTCAACCAGGGCGGCATGAACGTGGTGGCCTTTTCCAACGACGAACAGGTCGCGCAGCGCGGGGTCTGGATCATGGGAATCGCGGCGCCGCCGCAGGTCCGGCGCGTGGTCGATCACGCGTTCGAGGCCGGCATCCGCCGCTTCGCGACCTTCGCGCCGCAGACGACCTACGGCCAGCAGATGTCGAGCACGCTCGAGACCTATGTCACGCGGCGGGGCGGCACCGTGGTCGGCCGTGAATTCTTCGATCCCAACGGCGCCGACATCCCGGCCCAGGCCCGGCAGCTCGCCGCCTCGGCCAAGAGCGAGGGCGAAAGCGGCAAGGTCGCGGTCCTGGTGCCGGTGGCGCCGCCCCTCCTGTCGACGGCGTTGGCCTCCCTCGCCACCAACGGCCTCGACGGCCGTGCGATCCAGCTCATCGGTACCGGCGTGTGGGATTTCCCCGGCGTGGGCTCGGAGACGATGCTGCGCGGCGCCTGGTACGCCGCGCCCGATCCGGCGAAGCGGGCCGACTTCGAGCGCCGGTTCGTTTCGACCTATGGCCGGCCGCCGCACCGCCTGGCGACCCTCGCCTATGACGGCGTGGGACTCGCCAGCCAGCTCGCGCGGCTGAAGCCGGGCGGCGACTTCTCGGCCGAGGCGATCGCCAATCCCAACGGCTGGTCCGGCGTCGACGGCATCTTCCGCTTCCTGCCCGACGGCCGCTCCGAGCGGGCGCTCGCGGTGATCGAAATCCAGGGCGACCGCGGCGTGGTCGTCAGCCCCGCGCCCACGACCTTCGCAGGCCAGCCGACGAACTGACATGGCCGCTCTTCCCAAGGCGGGGCTTCCCCGCGCGATCCTGCCCCGCGCCATCCTGTTCGACATGGACGACACGCTGATCCGGGCCTACGCGCAGCCGGAGGAGGCGTGGACCCGCCTGCTGCATGTCTTTTCCGCCCATCTCGACGCTCATGACGAGGCGGCCATCACGCGCGTGCGGACGGCAGTCATGGAGGAGGCACGTGCCTTCTGGAACGACCGGGCCGAGGCCGCGAAGTGGCGGCTCGACATCCCGGGCGCCCGCCGCCTGTCGGTCCGCCGCGGTCTCGCCAGGCTGGGACGGCCCGACGACGCGCTGGCCGATCGAATTGCCGACTCCTTCACCGAACTGCGGCGCCAGGAATACCGACTCTATCCGGACGCCCACGCCACGGTCGACGCGTTGCGCGATGCCGGCGTGCGCCTCGGCCTCGTCACCAACGGTGCCTCGGAAACCCAGCGCGCCAAGATCGAGCGGTTCGAACTCGCCCATCGCTTCCATCACATCCAGATCGAGGGCGAGTTCGGCCAGGGCAAACCCGAGCTGGCCGTCTATCGTCACGCGCTGGAGCGGCTGGGCGTCGCGCCCGAAGAGGCCTGGATGGTCGGCGACAACTACGAATGGGAAGTGGTGGCGCCACAGGCGCTGGGCATGTGCGGCATCTGGTACGACCCGTTCGACGCCGGCGTGCCGGCTCACGCCACCGCGCAGCCGACCCGCATCATCAAGCGGCTGGCAGAACTGATCGAATAGCCGTCAGGCCGGCGTGCGCGGCGGCACGCCGATCGCGGCGCGTTCGTACACGGCCTTGACTTCGGCGCTGCGACGGCCGAGCTCGTAGCGCAGACCGGTATAGAGGTTCACCGGAAACGGCATGTTGGCGTTGAAGTCGATGATCAGCACCACGCGCGTCTCGTCGGTCTGGTTCTTGACCCAGTGCTCGCGCGTATCGTCGAACACCAGCGGCACGCCCACTTCCCAGAAGAAATGGTGGCCGCCGATCTCGATCCAGCATTTCTCCGGCTCGCTGGGCACGATCAGCGGATAGTGGAAGCGAACGACGCCCGCCGCAGAGCCGCGATGCGGCTCGATCTCGGCCCGGCCGTTGAGGATGCTGAACAGGGCCGTGTGCACGCCCGGGATCCGGTTGATGGCGGCCATCGTGTCAGGAACCGCCGCCGTGTTCGCCTCGATCTCGTGGCCGTAGATCTTCAGAATGAACGTGCGCCAGGCACGCCCCGGCACGTAGAGGTCGCGCGGATGGACCTCGTGCAGGGTGGGGATTTCCTCGTGGTGGCTGAGCAGGTAGTCGAGGTCAGCCTTGATCTTGTCGTGGCTCTTCCTGAGCTCGGCCAGGAACGGAAAGGATTTCAACGCCTCGTCACCGGCCAGCGGCAGCTTGGGCATGTTCTGCAGAATCCAATCCGAGAGCTTCAGATTGAGCTTCTCCAAGGGTTCCTGGGGCACCCAGATGTTCTTCGTCAGATAGAAGCGGCCCTTCTGGCCAACGCCCTTCGGCACATCCGTCGTTGTCATGCGGAAGCAATCCTGCCTGCTGCCATGCCTGGTTCTCTGCACAAAAGGCGCGAAAAACGCTGCCTCGTGCGTCGCACGGGGCGTATTTCTGAGATAAAGATTCTCTCGATGCAATAACCTCAAATGTCGCAAAAACCGTGTGGCCCGCTGCGTCAGCGGATGGCCTATTCTGCGACCATGAAGATCAGGGCCACCCCATGACCGAGACTGCTCATGCTGCCGGCGCCTCGCCGGAAGCCATCCGTTCGCACTACGACGTCGGCAACGATTTCTATCGGCTGTGGCTCGACGAGACGATGACCTACTCCTCGGCGATGTGGCGCGGCGAGGACGACGCCGCCCCCCTAGCCGATGCCCAGCGCCGCAAGATCGACTGGCACCTGCGCCATTCAGGCGCCGACCGCGCGGCCTCACTGCTCGACATCGGCTGCGGCTGGGGCGGCATGTTGCGCGCGGCGGTCGCCACGCGGGCGCCCGGCGCCGAGCCGTTGCAGCGCGGCGTCGGCCTGACCTTGAGCGATGCGCAGGCCGAACTCGCCCGCGCCGCGCTTCGCGACGCCGGCTCGCCGCCCGTCGAGATCCGCGTCGAAAGCTGGGCCGACCACCGGCCGGCCGAGCCCTACGGCGCCCTCATCTCGGTCGGCGCGTTCGAGCACTTCACCCGGCAGCAGGACGACTCCGCAACCAAGACCGCGATCTATCGTCATTTCTTCACGCGCTGCCACGAGATGCTGGCGCCGGGCGCGCGCATGACCCTGCAGACGATCGCCTATGGCGATCCCGACGACAAAGTCCCGACCGGCCCGCTGATCGAGGACATCTTCCCTGAATCGGAGCTGCCGCGCCTGCCGGAGATCCTCGCCGCCGCCAACGGAATCTTCGAGGTCGAGCGCTTCCGCAACGACCGCACCGACTACGGCCGGACCTGCGAGATCTGGGCGGCCAACCTCAAGGCGCGGCGGGCCGAAGCGCTCGACATGGTCGGCAAGGACCAGACGCGCCGCTACGAGCGCTACCTGAAGTTCGCCGCCTGGGGCTTCTTTTCACATCGCCTGCATCTGCTGCGCTTCCGCCTGAGGCGCCGTTAGCGGGAAGGAGCCGCCATGTCCGCGCCCGACACCTTCGCCGCCAGCCTCACGGCCGCCGCGCCGCCCGCCGGATCCAGCCCGGCCCTTCAGGCCCTGTGGTGGGCGCGCCGCGGCGACTGGGCGCGAGCCCATGAATGCGTCCAGGCGCACGAGGGCGACCCCGATTGCGACAGCGTGCACGCCCATCTCCATCGCCAGGAGGGCGATCTCGCCAACGCCAGCTACTGGTACCGGCGGGCGCGGCGGCCGGTATCGCAGCAGTCGCTGGACGAGGAATGGGCCGCCCTCACGGCGGAGCTGCTCACGCGGACCTGACGCCGAGATCGGCCACCCAGCACGCCCCGCGCAAAAACACCGGGGCATCCGCCCTTCGCGGTACCAGGATACCTTCCCGGGGTGTGACTCTCGTTTCGTCTGATTCGTTTATTTCGTTTATTTCGATTGGGAGCATGCCCCGCCGGCTACTTGTCTTCCGGCTTCAGCATCAGCCGCTCGACCCGGCCGCCCTTGACGAGGTGCGTATCCAGCACCTCGTCGACGTCTTCCTTGGTCGGCACCCGGTACCAGATCCCCTCGGGATAGATGACGATCGTCGGCCCCAGCTCGCAGCGGTCGAGGCAGCCGGCATTGTTGATGCGCACGTTCCTGAGGCCGAGCGCCTTGGCGCGGCTCTTCATGTGGTCCCGCAGCGCCTCGCCGCCGCGCTCGGCACAACAGCCGCGCGGATGCCCGGCGGGGCGGCGGTTGGTGCAACAGAAGACGTGGGCTTCGTAGTAGGGCTTGGGATCGCCTGGCTTGTCGCGCTGGCTCATGATCTCGGTCTATTCCTTCTTGGTCGATCCGCCGGTGGCGATGTTGGCCAACTGGGACCAGAAGACCTGCTGCATCTGCTGCATCTGGTCCATGCCCTGCATGGAGGCCGGCAGCCAGGTCTTGAAGATCGTCTCGGGGTTCATCGACCCGAGGCTGTTGCGCAGCCGCTCCTCGATCTCAGCCATGATGCGGTCCTGCATGGGCTTGATGTCCGGCAGTCCCATGAAGGCGCGGGCCTCCTCGGGCGTGCAGGTCACTTCGACGTTCACCTTCATGGGCCACTCCGTTTTGGGGACCTTAGCATGCTATGACCCCTGCATGACGACCCCCCGGTTGGCCCCCTGGTTGGCCAAAAATCCGCGCAGCACGCGCCCCCTCCCCTTCGGTCCCGAACAGCGGTTCGTGATCGATCCCAGCGGGATTCCCGAACTGTGCGAGGAGTTGAAGGCCTGCCCTGCGCACAAGCCGACCCCGCTCTACGCGCTGCCGGCCCTGGCCCAGCGGCTGGGCGTGGGCGAAATCCGGGTCAAGGACGAGAGCCAGCGCTTCGGATTTGGCGCCTTCAAGGCCCTGGGCGGCGTGATCGCCGTCGCCGACGTGCTGACCCGCGCGGTCGGCGAGGCCCATCACGCCACGCCCTCCTTCGAGAGCGTGATGAAGGGCGAGCACAAGGACATCACCGGCCGCTTCGTCTTCACCGCCGCCAGTTCAGGCAACCATGGCCGCTCGGTCGCCGCGGGCGCCAAGCTGTTCGGCAATCGCTGCGTGATCTTCCTGCCGAAGTTCACCAGCGCCGAGAAGGAAGCCGCGATCCGGGCGCGCGGCGCCGAGGTGATCCGGGTCGACGGCGACTACGACACCGCCGTCGCCGAGTGCCGCCGCCAGGCCGAAACCAACGGCTGGACGATCATCTCCGACACGTCGTGGGAGGGTTACGATTCGGTGCCGCGCAGCGTCATGCGCGGCTATTGCGTGCTGGTCCACGAGGCGGTCGTCCAGCAATGGGACAAGGGCCCCACGCACGTCTTCGTGCAGGCCGGCGTCGGCGGCCTGGCGGCGGCGGTGATCGGCTATCTCTGGGCGGTGTGCGAGGAACGCCCGGTCTCGATCGTGGTCGAGCCCGAAAGCGCGGATTGCTGGTTTCAGAGCAACCTCGCCGGCAAGCCGACCTTGGCCAGCGGCGACGCCGACACGGTGATGGGCGGCCTCGCCTGCCGCGAGATCTCGCCCGTGACCTGGCCGATCATCGGCGCGGCGGCGGACTGGTTCATGACCATCGGCGAGGACAGCGTCCTGCCGGCCCGCCGGCTCTATGCCAATCCGTTGGGCAACGATCCCGCCATCATCTCCGGCCCCTCGGGCTGTGCGGGTCTCGCCGGCCTGATGCGCGTCTGCACCGACGAAGCCGCCTTCAAGGCGCTCGGCCTCGGCCCGACCTCGCGCGTCCTGCTGATCAACAGCGAAGGCAACCTGGGCGAGCCGCTGCCGTCCTGAAGGCACATCGTCCAGTTGATCTTCCCTGTCTCCCACGCCTCGTGGTAGCACTCCCCCGCCGGGCCTTCCGGCAGGGGGAGAAACGAGAGAATGAGCTTCGAGAAACTGGCGGGCCTGGGCCGCCTGGTGATGGCTGTCGCCTTGCTGGCGACGACGGCAGCCTGCGCGACGGTGGTCGGCGGCACGACCCAGGAAGTGTATGTCGATACCGAGCCGAAGGGCGCCGATTGCTCGGTCAATCGCCAGGGCGCCAACGTCGGATACATCAAGCCGACACCGGGCAAGGTGGGCCTCTCGCGCTCCAAGGAAACCGTCACCCTGAGCTGCAACCTCGAAGGCTACGAGCAGTCGAACGAGGTCCTGGTCGCCAGCTTTACCGGCGCCACGGTGGGCAACATCCTGCTGGGCGGGCTGGTCGGCGTCGCCATCGATGCGGCCTCCGGCGCCAACAACAAGTACCCCGAGCGCGTGATGGTCATCCTGACGCCCGCGAGCTTCCCGAGCGACGAGGCGCGCGATGCCCACTATGCCGGCATCCGCCAGCGCATCGAAGCCGGGGCCAAGGCCGAAATCGAACTCGTGAACACGAGGTGCAGCTCGACGAACCGCGAACTCTGCACGATCGAGGCCAAGCAGATCTCCGACGCCCGCGACAAGGCGCTGGCCGATCTCGACCGCCGCCGGCTTGCCGCCAAGGTCGTGCCGGCCTGATAGCGGTTCGCGGGATACATTGTCTCGCTGCACGAGACGATGTATCCCGCTGCGATATCACGGGCTTGTCCAGATCAAGCGACGATCATGCCGGTGCCTTTCGAATACAAGCGCGCGTCGATGGCGTTCGAGCAGTTCATGCTCGACGCGCGGGACATTTCCGGCCTGGCGACCACGCACCAGACCTATACGATGGTGCAGGGCGTGTTTCAGGCGTTTCGCCGTCGCCTCGACACGAAGCAGGCGATCCGGTTCGCCAACGTGCTGCCGCCCGTGCTGCGCGCGCTCTTCATCGCCGACTGGGACCTCGACGAACCGCGCCGTCCCTTTGCCGACAGAGCCGCCATGACCCGCGAGGTGCAGGCGCTGCGGCCCGACCATAATCTCGCACCCGACTCCTCGATCGCGAACGTCGCTACGGCGCTGCGGCGGAACATCGACCAGGCCGAACTGGATCGCGTGCTGGCGAGCCTGCCGGCCGGCGCCCGGGACTTCTGGAACGCCGACTGACGCACCGGACCGCTCTCCTTGTCTCGGCGCACGAAGCGACGCATCCTGCGGGCACATCACAGGAGTTTCGGTTCGTGCAGCTTCAGCTCAAGACGTGGCAGTTCGTCGACGACTATCTCAAGAGCAAGACCGGCATCATCATCCCGATCGGCTCGACCGAGCAGCATGGCCCCACGGGCCTGATCGGCACCGATGCGCTGACGGCGGAAATGATCGCCCGCGGTGTCGGCGAGAAGGTGGGCGCGCTGGTGGCGCCGACCATCTCGGTCGGCATGGCGCAGCATCATCTCGACTTCGCGGGCTCGATCACGCTGAAGCCGACCACCCTGATCGCCGTCGTGCGCGACACGGTGGTGTCGCTGGCCCGGCACGGCTTCACACGCTTCTTCTTCGTGAACGGCCATGGCGGCAACATCGCCACCGTCACGGCCGCCTTCTCCGAGATCTACGCCGAGCGCTCGATGGAAAGGATGAGCAACCAGCCCTCCATCAAGTGCGCGCTGCGCAACTGGTGGGACGGGCCGGGCATCAAGCGGCTGAGCGCCGAACTCTATCCGACCGGCGAGGGCAGCCACGCCACCGCCTCCGAGGTGGCGCTGACCTGGTACAAATATCCCGAGACGATCCAGCGCAAGGACATGGATCCGCGCATCGCGCCGACCGGCTCCTTCGCCGATGCCGAGGACTACCGCCGCACCTTTCCCGACGGCCGCATCGGCTCCGATCCCAACCAGGCAACGCCCGAGCACGGAAAGCGCTTCTACGACACCGCCGTCGAGGAGGTCGCGCGCGACTACGAGGCGTGGGTGGCGCGGTAGGGATCGCGCGCCGAGAGGCCGGTCAGCGGATCGCTGCACTTTCCCGGGCCGCCATGTTGGACAGGAGCTTCAGGCTCGCGGAGTAGTAGTCGTCGCTCGCCAGGAGCTCGGCAAATGGCATCGACCCGACCGCGCCGCCGGCAACGAACTCCGTCACGGCGGCAACTGCCCGGTGACCGCCACTGGAAGGATAGGGGGCTGTCGATCCATCCACGAGATTGATCCAAGCGGGAGGACGCCCGCCGAACCTCGGTGATCGCCAGGCCGCGAGAAAGCGGCCCAGGCGGGCCCTGTCCCCCCGCCACGCAAGATAAAGCGGGATGCGGATCGCATCGTAGCCGAAGTGCGGCGGCCACCCCTCGGCGATTCTCAGCTCCTGGTTGCCATAGAGCAGCCAGTCCGGCGGCAGCCCATGCACGGCAAATGCCGCATTGTCGAGAAGCCAGAGACCGTCTCTTTCCAGCTGTCTCCATCGCCGATCGCTGCCCGGCTGTTCCGCGAATTCATTCAGGGCCAGCCAGACGTAATAAGAGAGGTTTACGATGCGACGGCTGCCGCGAACGAAGCCTTCGGCACCGGGCATCAGGATCGTGCGCCCGTGAACCTCGGTCACCAGCCTGTCGAGGATGGCGGCCTGGATGCGCTTTGCCAGTTCGAGCCAGCCGGGTTCGTTCCATCGTCGCGCCGCCCGCGTGAGCGCCCATGCGATCAGGAGGTCGCCATCCGTCGCGTTGTTCTTGTCGGGCACCGGATTCGACAGTCGCGGTGACCACTTCCAGGAGAACAGGCCGTCGCTCCGCTGCAGCGCTCCGGACGTCCACTCCCACAATCTCCGGAAGGTCTCCCGGTCGTCGTTGCCCTGCGCAAACAACAAGCCCCAGCCCTGGCCCTCCGAATGGCTGACGTCGTTGTTGCCCGTGTCGATCACGCGAACGCCTCCCGGGATGAAGCGTCGCTTGAAGATTTCCCAGTTCGGATCGACGGACGCCGACGCAGGCGTCGGACGGGCGGCTACGGCTGCCGCGCCGGCGCACGCCGCCAGGAATCCGCGCCGGTTCAAATTCACGTCACGCTTGGTCCATGACCCGTGTGCATTCTCATCCCCCGGCTCGAAGAAGACTGGCGTCGCAGTCCTACGTGGCAGCCACCAGATGCGGTCCGAAAGACCCGATCGCGTTGGCAGGCAGCCCCGGCCTCGCGACATCGTGGACGAAGAGCGATGCGAGCGGAATGGGCCGACCGAGCAGATAACCCTGAGCCTCCTCGCATCCCTCGCGGCGCAGGATATCGAGCTGGTTGCGGGTCTCGATTCCCTCGGCAAGGACGGGGATGGACATGCTCCTGCCCAAGGCCAGGACGGCACGGACGACAGCCAGGGCCTGCTCTCTGTCGCCCAGCTCGGAGATGAAGAACCGGTCGAGCTTGATCTTGTCGAAGCGAAAGCGGCGCATCGTCTCCAGCGACGAATAGCCGGTCCCGAAATCATCCAGCGCGACGCTGACTCCAAGCGCCTGGATGTGGCGAAGGGTGTCCATGCCGCGCTCGCGATTCTGCATGATCGCCGTCTCCGTCAGCTCGATCTCCAGGCGATGCGGAGGCAGACCCGTCTCCCGCAATACCTGTTCCACCAGCGCGGACAGCCCCGGATTGCCGAGCTGCCGCGGCGAAACATTGACTGAGACCTTGCGGCTACAAGGCCATGTGGTCGCGTCGGCGCATGCTCGCCGCAACACCCATTCGCCGATCACCACCATCAGTCCGTGCTCCTCGGCGACCGGGATGAAATCGGTGGGTGAGACCCGCCCGAGCACCGGATGGTTCCATCGCAGCAGCGCCTCGTATCCGACGACCATGCCAGTCCGCACGCTGGATTGGGGCTGGTAGTGCAGTTCGAACTCACCGCGCCCTACGGCCAGCCGGAGATCGCAAGCAAGCTCCATCTTGCGACGCACGAATTCATCGAGCTGTGGATCGTAGAAGCATGGCTCCTGCATTCCCTCGCGTTTCGCGCGGTACATGGCCAGGTCCGCGTTGTTCGACAGCAGATCCGCCGTTTGCGCGTCGTCCGGATAAAGCGCGACACCCATGCTCGCGCCGACGGACGCCGTAAGCGTTTCGAGGCTGATCGGCGCCGACAGCGCGGCGGCCAACCGCCGGAGCGGCGCATCCAGTTGCGCGCGATCGCCAAGTTCGACAAGCGCGACGAACTCGTCGCCGCCGAGCCGGGCCAGCAGATCCTCGCTGCGCATCTGTTGCTGCAGGCGGGCCGCCAGGACGGCGAGGACCTGGTCGCCGGCCTTGTGACCGTGCAGGTCGTTGACTTCCTTGAAGCGATCGAGATCGATGGCGATCAGGGCAAGCTTCGTTCCCGCCTTCCGGGCGGCGGCCAGCCGTTCCTCCAGGGCTTGATTGAAGCTGGAGCGGTTCAGAAGTCCCGTCAGGCAGTCCTTCATGGCGAAGTCTCGAAGACGTCGAAACGAATCCGCCCTCGTCCGACGGTCGATACGGGCGGCCGTGATGCTCAAGGCCATCGCCAGCATTCCGACAAGGGCCGTCGCCAGGGCCAACCCATGCTTGTCATCGGATTCCATACCTGTCTCACCGGCCGCGAAAGCCTCGACCTGCATGGCGGTCATTGCCGTAAAATGCATCGATCCGATGCAGGCGACGAGCAGCCCGGCACCGACCGGCAAGCGCCAGCGGCCCGATCGGGAACCGCAAAGAACGACGAAAGCCGCGCTCGACAGCGCCACCGACAGGAGCGTCGAGGCCACGACGTACTCCATCCTCCAATCGACCAGGCCGTCGATTTGGTAGGCTGCCATGCCCGAGAAATGCATGGCAGCGATCGCAGCGCCGACCAGCGCACCGCCGGCTATGGCGAACCGTGTTGTCGCACCGGCCAGCGCCACCCACAGGCCGATCGAAGTGCCGGCGACGACAACCATCAGCGAGGCCACGGTCAGCACCGGATCGATGCGCGCCCCGACGTTCACCTTGTAGCCCATCATGGAAATGAAATGCGTGCACCAGACTGTGGCGCCGGCCGTGACACCCGTCAGGAATATCCAGCCCATGCAGGTCATTGCTTTCGACGAGCGCGCCCGCTCGAACATCTGGGTCACGACCACCGTTCCAAGTGCGCACACAAGAAAAGCGAGGACGATCATCGGAAGATCGTGTTCGACGGCAATGCAACGAGCGACGGCCAGCATGCTCTGTCCTCCATGTCCGGTGGGGTCTACAATCGGATTGGCAGCGCGTCATGGCGCATCGCATCCGAATTGGAGGGTTCGGTGGAATCACCTGCGAGGCGCCACGCGGCGGCGTGTTCCGCGGCGGCGCGCGACCGCGAGGCGTGGGTATCGCGGGAGAGACGGCCCGGCGAGGCCGGAGTCAACGTACCGAGGCGACGTTGACCTTGGCCGCGGTCTTCGGGCCGGGCCCATGCAGCATGCACGGCGGTAGGTCGCCCCGCTTCGTGCCGCGCGCGCTTCCCTCCGGCCAGATCGTCAGGCCCCAGCAGTCCGCAGCCTGGGCGTCGAGCCACCTCATCTGCGTCGGACCGGTGAGCTGCATGAGGGCCATGATGGTGCCGTAGGATGCGCCGCGGATTGCGGCCTGGCGGGCGATCATCTCGTTGCAGATCGGCGCGCGCGTACCTGCGCCGGCAAGGCTGCAGGAATGGAAACCGAGCCGCCCGCCGTCCTGGACCACGCGCTGGACGCCGGCCAGGAAGACGATCTGCGCGCAGGCCGAGGCACAACTCGCTCCGGCCCTGACCACCACGGCAACCTTCTCCCGATCCATCAGGGCGGCCATCGTGAAAGCCTCGTCGACCACACCGCCCGGGCTGTCGAGGGCGACGGTGCGCAGCCCGTCCACACCCTTGTCGGCCCTGGTCAGCGCCGCCTGCAGCCGTTCCGTATCGCCGGCACGGATACTGCCCTGGGCAAGCACGATGCGCTTGCCGTCCGGACCGCGCACCGTCGCGATGTCCATGGCCCAGGCGGATGCTCCGGCAAGGGCGACGCAGCCGGCCAGGGTCAGGGCCGCCAGCCTCTGCAGGATCGAGCACGAAATCGTCGACATTTCAGCCTCCAACGCTGTTCAGGGTCTGGTGAAGATGCTTGAGCAGGCCGACACAGCCGGCCTCGATCAGGTCGAGGGCCCGTTCGAAATCCTCGTTGGTTCCCCCGAACGGATCCTGGATATCGCGGACACCCAGGGCGGGCGCGTATTTCAGGAACATCTGCGGCCGCTCGGTGAGACGGCTCGGCGCGAGCCAGCGCATCGCCGCGAGATGGGTCCGGTCCATGGCCAAGGGATAGTCGAAATGGGCCATGTCCTCGGTGGCGAGGGGCCGCGCCCGGAGATCGCGGATCGGGTAGCCGCGACGGGCCGCCGCCTCGATCGCGAGCAGCGAGGGCGGCTGATCGGTGTGACCTTCGTAGGTCGCCGCGCCGTCGATCTCGAACAGGTCGCTCAGGCCTGCCCGGGCGACGATCGCCCGCAAGGTTCCGACGGCCATCGGTGCGCGGCAGGTACCGCCGGTGGAGACGAAGAGAACACGAATGGTCATGAGCCCCTCACGAATGCAGAGCGTGACGTGACGCTCGACTGGCGTCCTACAACCGGATTTTCGGTGCGTCGCGGCGCATCGCATCCGGAATGGAGGCTTGCGGACGGATCATCCGGCGAGGCGCCATGCCGCGGTGCGTTTCCAGACGAGATTCCCTTTGGGATTGCAGACTTGCGCAGTCTCCCAAGCGGGATCGAAGCCTCCAGAATGGATCGGAGTGCCGGAAGTCCGATCCATGGGCGCGGATGCGGTCAGCCGCCAGGGTTGGGCTTTGCCGCGCCGTTGCAGAACCTCGCCGCACGCCGTCGCGCGGTCGATTCCGAACAGGTCGCTCAGGCCTGCACGCCGCTCCCGGATGGGACGGCCGTTCCCGCGGTCTCGGGTGGCGCCGACGGCAGATCGATACGGAATGTGGCGCCGGGTCCCTCCGGCGAGAGCGAAAGCGTGCCACCCGCGTCACGCACGATGCCGTAGGACGTGGCGAGACCGAGGCCCGTGGCCTCGCCGACCGGTTTGGTCGTGAAAAAAGGCTCGAAGATCCGGTCGCGGATGTTGGATGGCACACCCGGTCCGTTGTCGGACACAAGGATGACGATCCCGCCTTCCGGCGCGCGCTCGGCGCTGACCTGCACGAGCTTCTTGTACTGGTGGGCGTCGAGCAGTGAGTCGCGGGCGTTCACGAGAAGGCTTACGACCACCTGTTCCAGCGTGGGCTGGTATCCCATCACCATCAGCGGCTCGTCGGCAAAGTTCGTCCGGATCTCTATGCCGTTGCGCTGGAATTGCTGCTGCACCAGCGCGGTCGCGTCCTTGCAGGCATCGCGGACGTCGAAGGGCCGCCGCCCCTCCCGGGTGGAGCGACTGAAGATGCGCATGCGGGAGATTATCGACGCCGCGCGGTCGACCTGGGAGACGATCCTGTGCAGCTTGGCCGTCACGAATGGCCGGAGATCCGCATCGGCCATCGGCGGCGTGCCCAGCGCGACAAGCTCGGAATCGGGCTCGAGTTCGGAAAGTGCATTCTGGGCCGCCATTCGAATGACGTTCAGCGGCTGGCTGATCTCATGGGCTATGCCGGTGGTGATCTCTCCCAGCGTCACCAGCTTGGCGGATTGCTCGATGGCCCGCCTCGCCTGGTGGCGCAGCGTCTCGTCGTGGCCAACCATCACGATGCAGCCGCCCGCATCCGGCAACGCCTGCCGCGAAAGCGAAAAATGGAGCAGCCGGGTTGAATTGTCCGGTTGGGTCAGCGCCAGGTCCACTTCGGCGAGGTTCGCTTCGCCCGAGATGAACTCGAAGAGCGCCTCCTTCCCCTCGAGGTTGGCGGAGTGCAGATCCTGATGGCCGAAGACCTCATGAAACCGCAAATTCGCTCGGACGATGTTGCCCTCTGCGTTCAACACGGCGGTCATGGCCGACGGCGTGTCGACAATGGCCGACAATACGCTCCGCTCCGAGGCCAGCCGGTTCGCCGTCTCGGTCTTGTCCATGAGGCGCAACAGCCACAGGGCCACCATGATCGTCAGCGCCGTGACTGCGCATGCCAGGGCCAGAATGACACGCGATGATACTTCCCAGGGCGCGAGAAAAACGCTCTTGCCGATCACCAGCGAGATGAACACAGGATAGCCTTCCACCTCCCGAGGCACGAGAATCCGGCTCCTGGACGCGTTTGGCTCGCGCCAGCTGGGCTCATCGGTCAGGACGGCCCGGCCCGACCCGCCATCGAGGATGACGCGGCGCGGCAGCGAATTCTCGAAGCGCCGGCCGAGCATCTCGGATTGGGCGACGCTGGTGGCGAGCATCGTTCCGTCCGCGCGATAGAGCGTGATCCAGCTGTCATTGCCGATCGAGACATGGCGGAAGAATTTGGCGAAGTAATCGACGCCGAGGCCGACCATCACCACTCCCAGCGTTTCACCCGATTTCATCGATATTCTGCGCGCCAGATAGAAAGTCGGCCGTCCCGTGACGCGGCCCGTTGCCGGAGCGCTGAACACCATGGTGTCCGAGTTGAAGGACAATGCGGCCTTGAACGCCTCGCGATCGGACAGATCCAGCGTCTGCGTCGGAAATTCATGAGTTGAGTTCAGCAGCAATCCTTGCCGGGAGGTGATGCCGATCACCCCGATCTGAGGCACGCCCGTGGTCCGCCCCCTCATCGCCTCGTAGAATCGCCGCTGCGCCACCAATTCGCGAAACTGCGCCTCGCTTGTGATGTCTTCGTCGTCGATCCAGTCGAGCACGCTTTTCTGGACCAGATCGGCGCTGCGGAGGGCCTGTCCGATATAGGCCGTGACGGAGAGCGCCAGAGTCTCCCCCGTGCGCTTCCAGTCCTCGACCGAGTTGCGATAGTTCTCCCAGATCAGCATGCAGGCGACGGCCCAGACGAGAGCGATCTGCAGCGCCGCGAGCCAAAGCACACGCCGGCCTCCCGCCCGCCCGAGGATTGCGGCCATTCGGCCGGGCGCCTTCGCTGCTCCAACTGCTGCTCGCACGGGTTGATGACCCACTTGCGTCCGTCCTGATGGGGTTTCCTGCATTCTCCCTTGCAGAATGTACCGCAGAACGGGCACGCTGGAGCCGGGGGCCGGTCGTCCAATGCATCCATTCTGGAGGCAATCGACGAATCGGCACGACAAAGCCATATGAGCCCGTCGCGAAAATCCATCCGGGATGAAACCTCTATCGACGTCCTCGTTGTCGACGACGACGCGGACGCGCTCGAGGAACTGGTCGAGTACCTCACCAAGGCGGGCCTCCGGTGCCGTTCGGCCGGCGACGGGTGGTCGGCCCTCGAACTCATGGCCGGTGGGGTCCGGGCCGAAGTGGTGGTTTCCGATCTCCGGATGCCGGAACTGGACGGGATGCAGTTTGCCGAAAGACTCCGCCTGCTGAAGGAAGGTGAGCGGCCCGAAGTCATCTTCGTCAGCGGCCATGCGGGCTTCGAGGACGCCGTCGCCGCCATACGGCTGGGGGCGCGCGACATGCTGACGAAGCCGGTCGACGGCCTCCACCTGGTGCGCGCCGTGAAGTCGGCGAAGCTCGCCCGGCAGATGCGTCACGGCGAGGCCCCGTCCGTGGCCGAGCCCATCCCGTCATCGACGGCGCCGCAGCGGGACAATTCCGTCGCGGCCGATCCGCTTCAGCTCAGGCGCGAGGCGTTGCGCGAACTCAAGACCATTCGACGCGATCGAAGCGCGTACTTTCCCGCCGAACTTTTCTCCGACCCCTGCTGGGAGATGCTGCTCGACCTCTACGACGCACGGCTGGGCGCCGAAGAAGTCACCGTCACCAGCCTCGGCGCCGCGTCCGGCGTGCCGCTGACCACCGCCCTCCGCCGCATGGAAACATTGCAGAGCCACGGTCTCATCGATCGCGTCGAGGACCGGGGCGACAAGCGTCGAACGATCATGAAGCTGACCGATCAGGGATTGCGCGCGGTCGAAAATTTCTTCGAAGCCTATCTCGGCCGTCGCGCGAAATAGAGTTCGGATGCAACCCGTCCAGTCTGGAAGTATCGCCGGTCCAGATCGGATGCGATCCGGCGTGACGTCGACGACGCTCGCGGCATACTGCCCGCATGAAAAAGCTTTTCTCCTTCGACGACAAGTCTCCCGCCACTGCCTGTGACGTCCTCGTCATCGAGGACGATCCGACCCAGGCAGAGGAGCTCGCCTCCTATCTCCGCCGGATCGGACTGCGCGTCCAGGCGATCCACAGCGGATCGGAGGCCATCCATCGCGTGGCCGAGATCCGTCCGTGGATAGCCCTGATCGATTACAATCTGCCGGATCTCGACGGCGTAACCGTGGCAGAACGCGTCCGCCGGCTGTCACCCGGCACGTCGTTGCTGGTTATGTCCGGCCGCATCGACTGGCTCTCCGAACTCACCCTCACGAAGTTCGGCATCTGCCAGTTCCTCAACAAGCCGGTCGATGTGCGCTCGCTCGCGCGGTCGGTACAGCGGATCGCGCGCGTCGCGGCGCGCACCGGATTGCCTGTTCTGTCGCCGCCGAAGGGACTGGGCGCGTTGTTCGGCTGACTATCCGTCAGACACCTGACGGTAGAGATCGGTCTCCTTTTTTCTCCAAATCCGGCTTGACGCTGCCCCGCTTCAGGCATGGAGTCGGGACGAACCTAGCGCTCCTCTTTGGTCATGGGCCGGACTGTGCCGCTTCAAATTCTCCTCGTGGAAGACGATGACGAGTTGCGGCGCGAGATTCTCGACTATCTCGTGCGGCGCGCGCAGAGCGTCACGGCCGTGAGGACGAGCGCGGAGGCCCAAGAGATTCTTGCCGGCCGCATTCCGGCGATCCCGCTTCCCGATGTGGTGCTCTGCGACCTCAATCTCGAAGACGGAAGCGGAGTCGACCTCTTTGTCGAGTTCGCCCCTCTTCGGCATTCATGCCCCTGGATCCTGATGTCGGGCGACCCTGACCCTGAACGCCTCGCCGCCGTGCGGCAGCGCGTTCCTGGGCTTCCTCCTTGCACGATCGTGTCCAAGCCAGTCTCCATGCGGATGCTGACCGCGCTCATCTCGGGCGATACTCGCGCCTAGGCGTCAGCAACCCGACGCAACCCCCGGTACACGCCTTGACGAAACCTCGCCCAAATGGGAGCGTGACACCGGGTGGTGCTTTCAGGGGCTGAGGGCAACGAGACCCCCGCGGATGCCCAGGGCACAGACGGTCAGGGAGCGCCGTTTGACGACAGTGCGACAGGCATCCTCTGCCTTGCACGACATCGGGCAGCATCTTCGCCTGTTCGTCGAGGGCGTCCGCGACTATGCGATCATAACGCTCTCGCCCGATGGGATCGTGAAGTCGTGGAACGCAGGCGCCCAGGCAATCAAGGGATATGAAGCCGACGAGATCGTCGGCAGGCATTTTTCAATCTTCTTCACGCCAGCGGATATCGCCGCCGGCAAACCCGCGCATGTGCTCCAGGAAGCCATGGCCCAGGGGCGCTTCGAGGATACGGGTTCCAGGGTCCGCAAGGACGGCAGCTCGTTCTGGGCCAACGTCGTTGTCACGCCGATCCACGCCGAGGACGGCACGCTGTTGGGATTCGGCAAGATCACCCGGGACATCAGCGATCGTGTCGCGGCGGCCGACCGGCTCACGTCGAGCGAAGCGCGGCTGCGGACGTTGGTCGACACCGTCCTGGACACGCTGGTCGATGGCCTGATCGTCATCGACCGCATGGGGCGCGTTCAGGTGTACAACAGGGCCTGCGAAAAGTTGTTCGGATACGGCTCTTCCGAGGTCGTCGGCCACAATGTGAAGATGCTCATGCCGCCGGACACGATGCGGGAGCACGACCAGTATCTGCGAAACTACCAGACCACCGGTATCCGCAAGATTATCGGCATCTCGCGCGAGGTGGTGGGTCAGCGGAAGGATGGCACGACATTTCCGATGCACCTCGCGGTCGGCGAAGCGATGCATCTTGGCGAGCCCATCTATGTGGGAATCATCCGGGACCTCACCGAACGGAACCAGGTCGAAGCGCAGCTTCGCCAATCGCAGAAAATGGAGGCGGTAGGCCAGCTCACCGGTGGCCTGGCACACGACTTCAACAACATCCTGATGCTGATATCGATCAACGTCGAAGCCCTGCTGGAGCAGGATGTTTCGGTTCGCACCCGCGACAGGCTCGAACAGATCGAGAAGTCCGCCGCCCGCGCCGCCGAACTCACCCAGCAGCTGCTCGCCTATTCACGGCGTCAACCGCTGCGACCGAACCTCACCAATCTCAACGAGCTGGTCCTCGCAACGAGCAAGCTCCTGAGGCGGACGCTGGGCGAAGATATCGAGATCGAGCCGATTCTGGCAGAGGACCTGTGGATCACCAATGTCGATCGGACCCAGCTCGAGACGACGCTTGTGAATCTCAGCCTCAATGCACGCGACGCCATGCCGGGCGGAGGCAAACTGGTCATCGAAACCCGCAACATCGTGCTGGACCAGGACTACGTCGCACAGAATCCGGACGTCGCGGCCGGTCCCTATGCAATGCTGGCCGTGACCGATACCGGAACCGGTATCCCCCAGGATGCCCTGGAGAAGGTGTTCGAACCCTTCTTCACGACCAAGGAGGTAGGCCGAGGCACCGGTCTCGGTCTCAGCATGGTCTATGGCTTCATCAAGCAATCCAACGGGCACATCAAGATCTACAGCGAGCTCGATCGTGGGACGTCTATCAAGATGTACCTGCCGCGCGCGGATGGCACGGCGGCCCAGGAAGCGCCGGCCGACGCACCGTCCCTCCCTCTCGGGAGCGAGAGCCTCCTGGTCGTCGAGGACAATGCCGATGTCCGCGCGAGGATCTGCGAGATTCTTCGGGGCCTCGGCTATGCCGTCGACGAGGCAGCCGACGGCACCGTCGGGCTGGCAAAATTCGAAGCTGCCCGACGTCCCTACGACCTGCTGTTGACCGACGTCGTGATGCCCGGGGCGATCGGTGGAAAGGCTTTGGCGGACGCCGTGGCGAGCCGCTGGCCAGAGACGCCCGTCGTGTTCATGTCGGGATACGCCCAGGATGCGATCACCCATCAGGGACGACTCGATGCAGGCGTGCGCCTGCTCGCGAAGCCCTTCCGTCGGCATGAACTGGCCCAGATGATCCGCCAGGCTCTCGACGACAGGCCGATCGCTTCCGATCGCCCCTGATCCACCGCGATGGGCTACCGCGGCACCCGCTCGCGGTGCAGAATGTAGAGGCCTGAGCCAACGATCACGACGATGCCGGCGAGCGCCAGGGCGTTGGGGACCTCGCCCCACACGACGTAGCCGATGGCGAGCGCCCACAGAATCGAGGAGTAGCGGAACGATCCCATGACCGAGATCTCGCCGCCCGAGCGCAGCGCGATCACGAGGAACTGGTAGCCGATCGCGAGCAGCAGCGAGGAGGCCGCGATGTAGCCCAGGGCGCGGGCATCGATCGGCTGCCAGCCCTCGACCAAGGCCCAGGCGCAGCCCACGAGGGCGACGGTGATCGCTGTGGTGAAGGAAACCACGAGTGTGGGCACGGCCGGCGGCAGGTAACGGGCGATGATGTCGCGGAAGGCGCCGAGGCAGGTGCCGGTGAGGGCCACCCAGGTCCAGCCGTTGATGTCGCCGGGCCGCGGCTGGATGACCAGCAGCACGCCCGCGAAACCAACACCGACCGCGGTCCAGCGTCGCCAGCGCACATTCTCTTTCAGGATGAGGACGGCGAGCACCGTCAGGATCAGCGGCGTCGACAGGTTGACCGCCGTGGCGATCGCGAAGGGGATTTGGAACAACGCGATCAGGTAGACGATGGCCGCCCCTGCCTCCAGCCCGCCACGCAGCAGGACCCTGGGATGGACCGCATAGACCATCTTGCGCCAGGCGCCCGTCGCCAGCAGGGCCAGCGCGCACCAGAGCGTGGCGAACAGTCCGCGCACGCCGATCGCCTGCACCGACGGCACGGTCTCGGCGGCGAGCTTGATCAGCGCATCGTTGAAGATGAAGACGACGACCGACGCCAGCATCGCGACGATGCCGCGGGTATTGTCGACCATGATGGTGCTTCTGTTACTTCGCCATCTTCTCGATCATCTTCCACTGCTCGGCCGAGACCGGCACGACGGAGAGGCGCGACTGGCGCACCAGGCCGAAATCCGCGAGCCTGGGATCGGCCTTGATCGCGGCCAGGGTCACCGGCGTCTTCACCGGCGCGACCGGCTTCACGTCGACGGTGACGGCCTTGCCCGCCTTGTCGGTGGGATCGGGGTAGGCGGCCTTCACGACCTCGGCGATGCCGACGATCTCCTTGCCCTCGTTGGAATGGTAGAAGAAGCAGCGGTCGCCGGGCTTCATCGCCTTGAGGTTTATTGCGGCCTGGGCATTGCGCACCCCCGTCCAGGAGGTCTGCCCGTCTTTCACGAACTGCGCCCAGGAATAGACCGAAGGCTCGGACTTGATGAGCCAGTACGCCATGTCGTTTCTCCCGCCCTTATTTGCCTTCGCGCCGCAGCGGCCGCGCCAGCAGGGCGCGGATCGATTCGTCGAGGTCCGCGCCGCGATGCAGGATAGCATCGACGGCGCTGCATATCGGCATCTCGATGCCGAGCGTCGCGGCGCGTTCGAGAACCGCCGGCGCCGTCGCCGCGCCTTCGACCACCTGCCGCCGGCCCCGCATGTAGCTTTCGTATGACACGCCCTTGCCGAGCGCGGCGCCGAGCGAGCGATTGCGCGACAGCGGCCCCTGGCAGGTGAGCACCAGATCGCCGAGCCCGCTCAGGCCCGTGAGGGTTTCGAGATTGGCGCCGAGAGCAAGGCCCAGTCGCGCCATCTCGGCGAAGCCGCGGGTGATCAGCGCGGCGGCCGCGTTGTGGCCGAGGCCGCGCCCTTCGACGATGCCGGCCGCGATGGCCAGCACGTTCTTCACGGCGCCGCCCAGCGACACGCCCACCACGTCGTCGGTCCAGTAGGGCCGGAACATGCCGGCAGCCAGCGAGGCCGCGAGGTCGCGCCCGAGTGCGGCATCGGCGGTGGCGATGCTGACGGCGGTGGGAAGCCCCTGCACGGCTTCCTCGGCGAAGCTCGGGCCCGAGAGCATGGCGATGGCGCGGCCCGGCAGCACCTCGGCCAGCACCTCGGGCATCAGCAGGCCCGTCGTGGCCTCGATGCCCTTGGCACAGATCACGACGGGGCCAATGCCCGGCAAGTCGTGCGCCACGGTGCGCAGCGCCTGGGCCGGACAGACGAGGAGGATCGCATCGCAACCGGCAAGCTCGACGAGGTCCGTTGCCGCTTCGATGCCGGCGTCGAGCGATTGTCCCGGCAGGTAGATCTCATTGCGGCGGTCATGCGCGATCGCGGCCGATACACTGCGGTCGCGCGACCACAGGGTCACCCGGCGACCGGCGCGGCGGCCGAGACAGGCCAGTGCCGTCCCCCAGGCGCCGCCGCCCACGACGCCGATATGGGCGATGTCCGTCACGCGATCCCCCTCACGCGATCCCCGTCACAGGCTGAGATTGAAGGCGATGGAGATGCGCTGCGCCGTGCCGCGATAGGGCCGTACCTGGTGCAGCACCCACGACGGGAACATCACCAGCCGCCCGGCCCGCGGCGAGATGGTCTGGTTGGTGCCGACCGACAGGCCGCCCGGCAGGCTGAAGGCGAGATAGGGCGCGTACATCGCCGGCGCCGGGCCGCGCGGATCCATGAACTCGAGTTCGCCACCCAGCGACGGATCGGCCGGGATGCCGCCATCGTCGACATAGTAGACGCCCGACCAGTAGCTGCCGGGATGGGAATGGAACTCGTTGCCGTGGCCGCCGCGGTTGATGTTGGCCCAGATGTTGGCCTTCCAGGCGATCGTGACCGCGTTGCCTTCGCGATCGCTCGTACTGCGGTTGGCGATGTTGCGTGCGATCGCCAGCAGCCTGATCGCCGGAACGCCCGCCCACTTGTCGAGGTCCCAGGTCGATTGCCAGCCGCCGAGCGTGCTGTGCGGCTCGTTCTCCTGTTCGGCCTCGCGCTTCGCCAGGACCGGGATCAGCGCGGCATTGAGCTGCGGACCGTCGGGAAGATCGGCGATCAGGATCGGCGTCGCGAAGGCAGCGACGGTTTCGAAGACGGGCTGGGCCTGGCTCATGACGGCACTCTACATCCGATTGGCGGCGGCGGGATCGAGCGGCCAGCGCGGCCGGGGACGGAAATCGAGCGCATCGACCCGGCCCAGACGCAGCCGTTCGACGCCGGCCCAGGCGATCATGGCGCCGTTGTCGGTGCAGAGCCTGACCGGCGGGGCGACGAGCTTCGCGCCGTGCGCCGCCGCGACCTCATCCAGTCGCCCGCGCAGATAGACATTGGCTGCGACGCCGCCAGCCACCACCAGCGTCGACGACGGCGCCAGCGCCAGCGCGTTGGCGCAGCGGTCGGCGAAGACGTCGCCCACCGTGCGCTGGAACGAGGCGCAGAGATCGGCGACCGCGCGCGGATCGTCGGCGGGCAGCTTCTCGACCGTCTGGCGCACCGCGGTCTTGAGGCCGGAAAAGGAGAAGTCGCAGCCGGGCTTGCGCCACATCGGCCGCGGCAGCGCGAAGCGTTTCGGGTCGCCGCCTTCAGCCGCCCGCTCGACGGCGGGTCCACCCGGGAAACCGAGACCGAGCAACTTGGCGGTCTTGTCGAAGCATTCGCCGGCGGCATCGTCGATGGTGGTGCCCAGCCGCGTGAAGTCGCCCGGGCCGCGAACGGTGAGCAGCTGGCAATGGCCGCCCGACACCAGCAGCAGCAGGTAGGGAAACTCGACGGGCTCCGTCAGCCGCACGGAGAGCGCATGACCTTCGAGATGGTTGACCGCGATGAAGGGTTTGTCGTGGGCAAAGGCCAGCGCCTTGGCCGTCATCACGCCGACCATCACGCCGCCGATCAGCCCCGGCCCGCCGGTCGCCGCGATGGCATCGAGATCGGCCAGCCCGAGGCCCGCCTCGTCCAGCGCCTGGGCGACCAGCCCGTCGATGCGCTCCAGATGGGCCCGCGCGGCGATCTCCGGCACAACACCGCCGAACCGGCGATGCTCGGTCAGCTGGCTGTAGACCGTATTGGACAGGATCCGGCCGACCGGCTGCGTCCCCGCCGCGCCCTCGACCACGGCAACGGCGGTCTCGTCGCAGCTCGTTTCGATTCCCAGCACGCGCATGCGCGACTTCTAGCGGCCCGCACCCCGGGGCGCCAGACGACGTATCGTCCGATAGGGCAATCGCATATGCGGTAAAGGTCCCTCACTGCGTTCGGGATGACACTGTTTGCCGATCGGCGCACTGCGCAAATCCCAACAAAATTGTCATCCCGAACGCAGTGAGGGACCTTTCGCTTCATTCGAGACGCCAGCTACCGCGATCTTTTGAGGGCAAACGCGATTGCCCTGCATCGTCCGGGAGTTAGAGGTTCAGGTTGAACGCGATCGAGATGCGTTCGGCCGTGCCGCGATAGTGGCGGACCTGGTGGAGCAGCCATGACGGGAACAGGACCATGCGGCCGGCCTTCGGCTGCAGGACCTCGTTGGCGCCGCCCGATAGGCCGCCCTTCATCGCGAAGCCGAGATGCGGTGCATACATCACCGGGCCGGCCCCGCGCGGATCGAGGAATTCGAGCGCCCCGCCCAGCGACGGATCGGCGGCGATGCCGCCGTCGTCGACATAGTAGACCCCGGACCAGAAGGCGCCGGGATGCGTGTGGGGCAGGTTGCCGTGGCCGCTGCGGTTGATGTTCGCCCACATGTTAGCGCGCCACGTCACCGCGAAGACGCCAGGATGGGGGCCGCCGCCTGCATTGCCCGACCGGTCGATCGTCACGCGATTGGCGGTGTTGCGGGCGATGGCCAGCAGCTTCAGCGCCGGCACGCCGCCCCAACGCTCCATATCCCAGGTCGACTGCCAGCCGCCTTCGTTGGAAGCCTGTGTGCCGGGGTGGGACTTCTCGCGCGCCTCGATGACCCGTCGCAGGTCGGCATTCAACGCGGCCGCGGCCGGCACCTCGTGAACGACGATCGGCGTAGCAAACAACGGTACGATCTCGAGATCTTGACTCATACTCGGCCTCTGTTCGCCGCCTTTTTGCCTGTGGGTCCCTGCCCCCGCAACTACCGCCGAACACAACTTCTCGGCACCACGCCTTCTGGCGTGACGCGGCGCCCTGCGCTAGAGCAGCGCGCATGACGGCCCCCCTCCTTCGGCTCGGCACCCGCGGCAGCCCTCTCGCCCTCACCCAGACCGGCCTGGTGCGCGACGCCCTGGCCAAGGCGGTGCCCGCGCTCGCGGCACCCGGCGCGATCGAGATCGTGACCATCCGGACAACGGGCGACGTGATCCAGGACCGGCCGCTCTCCGAAGCCGGCGGCAAGGGACTTTTCGTCAAGGAGATCGAGGAAGCCCTGCTGCGCGGGCGCATCGACGCCGCAGTGCACAGCATGAAGGACATGCCGACGGCGCAGCCGCCCGGCCTCGCAATCTCGGCGTTCCTGCCGCGTGAGGATGCGCGCGACGTGCTGATCGCGGGCGACCTCGAACGCATCGACGAATTGCCGCAGGGCGCCATCGTCGGCACGTCGGCGCTGCGTCGCAAGGCGCTGCTGCTGCATCGCCGGCCCGACCTGCGCATCGTCACGCTGCGCGGCAACGTCGACACCCGCCTCGCCAGGCGCGCCGACGGCACCGTACAGGCGACGATCCTGGCACTGGCCGGGTTGAAGCGGCTGGGCAAGACCGGCGTCGGCACGGCCATCCCGGAAGCCGAGATGCTGCCAGCGGTCGGCCAGGGTGCCGTGTGCATCGAAGCGCGCACGGACGACGCGCAAACGCGCGGCTGGCTCGCCGTGATCGATCACGAGGCCACCGGCGTCTGCGTGCGCGCCGAGCATGCGATGCTGGTCGTGCTCGACGGATCCTGCCGCACGCCGATCGCGGGACACGCGATCCTGACGGGCGGCGAACTGCATCTGCGGGGCCTGATCGCGCGGCCCGACGGATCGGAAGTGATCGCAACGGAACGGCGCGGCGCGATCGCCGACGCCGCCGCGCTCGGGCGCGATGCGGGCGAGGAGCTGAAACGCCGCGGCGGACCGGGCTTCTTCGCCGACTGACGCACACTCGACCGGCGGCGAAGCGGCCCCTAGACTTCGATCCATGCACCCCATCCTGCGTTTCCTGCTGGTCGCGTGCGGCTTCGTGTCCCTGCTCGCCGCGTGCGAGACGGCGCCCGTCTCGGGCCGCTCGCAGGTGATGCTGGTGAGCGAGAACGAGGAGCGCGAGATGGGCCTGCAGGCCTATCGCGAGGTGTTGAACAAGGAACCGCTGTCGCGCGACGCCCAGGTCAACGCCATGGTCGACAAGGTCGGCCGGCGCATCGCCAATGCCGCCGAGCATCCGCCGCAGGAACTGTGGCGCGCGCCGCGCTTCCGCTGGGAATTCAAGACGGTCGACAAGAACGAGCCCAATGCCTTCTGCCTGCCCGGCGGCAAGGTCGTGGTCTATACGGGCCTGCTGCCGATCACGAAGACCGAGACCGGAATGGCTGTGGTGGTCGCCCACGAGGTGGCGCATGCGCTGGCGCGCCATGGCGCCGAGCGCATGAGCGACCAGATGGTGGCGTCGGTCGGCACCGCCGCCGCGGCCGTGGCCCTGTCGGCGACGGTGAGCGGCCGCAGCCGCACCTATCTGCCGGCAATGATGGCCGCGGTCGGCGCCGGCGCGACGGTGGGCTACATCCTGCCGATGTCGCGCGCCCAGGAATCCGAGGCCGACCGCATCGGCCTGGTGCTGATGGCGATGGCCGGCTACGACCCGCGCGAGGCGGTCGCCCTGTGGGAGCGCATGCGCGCCGCGAGTTCCGGCAAGCGGCAGGCGGAATGGCTCAGCACGCATCCTGCCGACACCACGCGCATTGCCGACATCAGGCGCTGGCTGCCGGAAGCCATGCAATATTACAAACCGCGATGACCGATACGCTGGAATACGATGCCACCGGGTTGCTCTGCCCCCTTCCCGTGCTGCGCGCCAATCGCAAGCTGCGCGAACTGGCGCCCGGCGGGCTGCTCACAGTGCGCGCGACCGATCCCGCCGCGGAGGCCGACTTCCCCGCCTTCTGCCGGCAGACCGGACACGAGCTGGTCTCCTCGACCCGCGAGGGCGAGGTGCTGGTATTCGTGATTCGGAAACGCTAGACGCCCGTCCGACAGACAAGAGAGAGATCATGCCGCAGACGACCTTCAAGACCATCGATTCCGCCGACGTGTCCGGCAAGCGGGTGCTGGTGCGCGTCGACCTCAACGTGCCGATGAAGAAGGGCGTGGTGACCGACGCGACGCGCATCGAGCGCGCGGCGCCCACGATCAAGGAGCTGGCCTCCAAGGGCGCGAAGGTGATCGTGCTCAGCCATTTCGGCCGCCCCGACGGCAAGCGCGTGCCGGAGATGACGCTGCGGCCCCTGGTCGAGCCGCTGGAGAAGGCGCTCGGCAAGCCGGTCGCCTTCGCCGAGGATTGCGTCGGCCCACTGGCCGAGGATGCCGTGCGCAACATGAAGCCGGGCGACGTGCTGCTGCTCGAGAACCTCCGCTTCCACAAGGAGGAGGAGAAGAACGAGGCGGGCTTCATCGACAAGCTCTCGCTGCTGGGCGACGTCTACGTGAACGATGCCTTCTCGACCGCGCACCGCGCGCATGCCTCGACCGAGGGCCTCGCTAATCGCCTGCCGGCATTGGCGGGCCGCCTGATGCAGGAGGAGCTCGAGGCGCTCGACAAGGCGCTGGGCAACCCGAAGCGTCCGGTCTGCGCCATCGTCGGCGGCGCCAAGGTCTCGACCAAGCTCGACCTGCTGGGCAACCTGGTCGGCAAGGTCGACAAGCTGATCATCGGCGGCGGCATGGCGAACACCTTCATGCATGCGCAGGGGATCAGGGTCGGCAAGTCGCTGTGCGAGAAGGATCTCGCCGCCACCGCGCTCGAGATCCTGGAAAAGGCCAAGGCCGCGAAATGCAAGGTGCTGCTGCCGGTCGACGTCATGGCGGCGGACGAGTTCAAGGCCGACTCCCCGCATGTCGTGGTCGACGCGGACGCGTGCCCCGACGACAAGATGATCCTTGATGTCGGACCGAAGTCGATCGCGCTCTACCAGCAGGAGCTGGCCGAGTGCTCGACGGTCGTATGGAACGGGCCGCTCGGCGCCTTCGAGATCAAGCCGTTCGACACGGGTACGGTGGCAATCGCCCATGACGTGGCGCGGCTCACCGGCATGGGCAAGCTCCTGTCGGTGGCCGGCGGCGGCGACACGGTGGCGGCCCTCGCCGCGGCCGGTGTCGAGGAGAAATTCTCCTATGTCTCGACGGCAGGCGGCGCCTTCCTCGAATGGATGGAAGGCAAGACCCTGCCGGGCGTTGCGGCGCTGATACGGGCGGCGTAGCGTCGGCGCATGAGCGCCCCGCCGACCCAACCCGATCGCCCGCGCCTGCCGTGGGATCCGCCCGAACATTTCGAGAAGCGGGTCCCCGACGGCGACAATCGCGAGCGGCTGGTCTGCGGCCGCTGCGAGTTCATCCACTACCAGAACCCCAAGGTCGTCGCCGGCGCCGTCTGCACGTGGGAAGACAAGATCCTGCTGGCCAAGCGCGCCATCGAGCCGCGCAAGGGTTTCTGGACCCTGCCGGCCGGCTACATGGAACTGGGCGAAACCACCGAGCAGGCGGCCCAGCGCGAGGCGCTGGAAGAGGCCTGCGCCACCATCGAGATCGACCGGCTGCTCGCCATGTACAGCGTCGCCCGCATCGGCCAGGTGCAGATCATGTACCGCGCCCGGCTGGTCACGCCCGAGATCGCCTGTGGCGTCGAAAGCGAGGAAGTGGCGTTGGTCGACTGGGCCGACATACCGTGGGACCAGCTCGCCTTCCCGACCGTGGTCTGGGCGCTCGCACACTTCCACGAATCACGCGACAAGGCCGACTTCTCGACCTACTCCAATCCCACCGGCGACCTCGCCCGCATGTGGCCACCGCGCAAGCCGGCCGGCGTCTAGTCGTCCGGGAGTCGAGCGGCGACCCGAGAGGGCCGGATGAACAGCGAAACCGACTACTACACGATACTCGGCGTCCTGCCCTCGATCGACCAGGGCGCGCTGGCAGCCGTATACCGGGCGCTGCTCAAGAAGCATCATCCGGACCTGCAGGACGGCGACAAGGTGGATGCCGACCGGATGACCCGGCGCATCATCGAGGCCTACGAGATCCTGGGGAATGCCGATTCGCGCGCCGAGTACGACCGGCTTCGCGAGAATCGCGGCGCGTCATCCGACGATTTCGACGACGATGCCCGCCCGACCGACGACGGGCAGGAGATGGCGGACGAGCAGCTCGACGCGGCCTGGTATTACATCGCGAGATACTATCCGGAGGCGGAGCGGGCTCGCCGGGAACTCGCGGAACTGTCTTCGGCGCTGGCGCTCACCTTCCAGG
Organism: uncultured Reyranella sp.; assembly: GCF_945957355.1. Taxonomy (GTDB): domain Bacteria; phylum Pseudomonadota; class Alphaproteobacteria; order Reyranellales; family Reyranellaceae; genus Reyranella. The sequence goes on from NZ_CAMFKM010000001.1 coordinate 569,353, forward strand.
TCACGCTCGTCGAGACGAAGGTGGCACCGGAAGCAGACGAGCTGGCCGACACCCTCAGGCATCAGTTCCTCGAACGCTATTTCGGATCCAATCCCGACGTGCAGGCGTTCGCCGTCGAGGCGCTGCGGCGGAATCGCCGCGACGTCGCCCTCGAGATCAACCAGGCCATCAAGTTCCTGGGCTCGCCGCGACCCACCGAGACCGCCCGCTTCATCGAGACCGTGAAGCATGTGACGCAGTGGAAAGACCGCGTGGCCACGCGGCAACGGCCGGCGGGCAATGGCAACCGGGGAGGCTTCACGCTCACCAGCGTCGACTGGGCGACGCTGGCCGCCCTCTTCTCGATCGGCCTGATCGTGCTCGCCTACGCGAAGATCATATAGGCGGCGTGCCGCGCCTCAGCCGCCGCGGGCGAAGGGATTGTCGTCGCCGTCCCAGTAGCGCCTGAGCAGCGGGATCTGCAGGAAGGCGAAGACCATCGTCAGCGGAAAGCTGAGGAACATCTTGCTGGCGATCCACGTATCGGTCGGGAAGTTGCGCCACATCACTTCGTTGACGATCGCCAGCACGAGGAAGAAGACCGTCCAGCGCATCGTGAGCTGGTACCAGCCCTCGTCGGTCAGCCGAAAGGCTGCGCCGAACAGCGGCTTCAGCAGCGGCTTCTTGAACAGGATGAGCCCACCGCCCAGGATCACGGCGAACAGGCAGTTCACGATCGTGGGCTTCAGCTTGATGAAGGTATCGTCCTGCAGCCAGATGGTGAGGCCGCCGAACACCAGCACGAAGAAGCCGCCGACCAGCGGCATGACCGGCCAGCGTTTCTCCAGCCAGCGGTAGCAGGGCAGCGCGATCGCGGTGGCGACGATGAAGACGCCGGTGCCCCAGTAGATGCCCCAGCGCCCGTTGGCGACGAAGAACAGGACCAGCGGCCCCAGTTCCAGCGCCGTGGCGTAGAGCCGGCGCATGCCGTTGTCGTCGCCGCTCCGCTCCGTGCTCATACCGGCAATCCCATCAATCCGCGTGCAAAGGCCCTTGCCTCGAAGGGCCGGAGATCGTCGATGCCTTCGCCGACGCCGATGGCGACGACCGGCAGCTTGAACTTCTCAGCCAGCGCCACCAGCACGCCGCCCTTGGCACTGCCGTCGAGCTTGGTGAGGACCAGCGCGTCGACCGGCGACATGGTCCGGAAGGTCTCGACCTGGGCATGCGCGTTCTGGCCCGTGGTGGCGTCGAGCACCAGCAGGCAGGAATGCGGCGCCTCGGGGTCGAGCTTGCGGATGACGCGCACGATCTTGGCGAGCTCTTCCATCAGGTTGGTCTTGTTGTGCAGGCGGCCCGCCGTATCGATCAGCAGCACGTCTGTCTTCTCGGCGCGCGCCCGCTCCAGCGCCTCGTAGGCGAGGCCCGCCGCATCGGCGCCCGTCTGCTTCGACACCACCGGCACGCCGGCGCGGTCGCCCCAGACCTTGAGCTGCTCCACGGCGGCGGCGCGGAACGTGTCGCCCGCAGCGAGCATCACCGAGCGGCCCTCGCCCTTGTAGAGGCCGGCGAGCTTGGCGATGGTCGTGGTCTTGCCGCTGCCGTTCACGCCGACCACCAGCACGACATGCGGCTTGCGCGCGGCGTCGATGGTGAGCGGCACGGCGACGGGTTGCAGGATCTCGGCGATGTCGTCGGCGAAGGCCGCGCGCACCTCCTCGTCGGTGACTTCCTTGCCGAAGCGTTCCTTGCTCAACTTGCCGACGAGCCGGCTGGCGACGGTCACGCCGAGGTCGGCCTGGATCAGCACGTCCTCCAGATCGTCGAGTGTCTGCTGGTCGAGCTTCTTCTTGGTGAAGAGGCTGGTGATGCTCTCGGCGACCTTCTTCGTCGACTTGGACAGGCCTTCGCGCAGACGCGACAGCCAGCCCTTCTTCTCGACCGCGGGCGCCTCGACCGCCTGTGTCTCGACCGTTTGTGTCTCGACTTCGGGTTCCGTCTCGACCACCGCTTCGGCCACGATCACCGTCTCGACGGCGGCGGGCTCGTGCTCCGGAGCGGTCTCCACCGGCTCAGGGGCCGATTCCACCGGCGGCGGGGCGGCCGGCATTTCGGGCTCGGGGGCGACGGCGGGCTCGACCGCTTCGGGCTTCCCGGCCTCGGGCTCGGCCGGCCTGGGCGTTTCGGCCGCCGGAGTCCCCCGGAGAAACCGGCTGAACCAGCCCTTTTTCTGCGGCTCGCCGGTATCACTCATGCGAGCAACGAACGGTCGAGTTCGCCCCTGTAGGCGACCGCGATGCCGCCGGTCATCGACACATGGTCGTCGCGCAGCCACTCGATGGTGAGCGTGCCATGCTCGACGACGACATCGACCTTGCGATCCGTCAGGCCCCGCCGCGCGGCGGCAACGCCGGCCGCGCAGGCGCCCGAGCCGCAGGCAAGCGTCAGGCCCGCGCCGCGTTCCCAGACACTCAGCCTCAACTTGTTCTTCCCGATGATCTGCGCAACGCCGACATTGACCCGCTCGGGAAAGAACGGATCGTGCTCGAGCCTGGGCCCCAGCTCGGTGATCGGGATCGATGCGAGATCGTCGACGAAGAAGGTCGCGTGCGGATTGCCGACATTGGTGCCGACCGGATCCTGCAAGGGGCCCAGACCGACCGGCATGTGATTGGTGTCGCAGGCGCTCGCGACAGGAATCTCACGCCAGTCCATGCGCACCAGCCCCATGTCGACGGAGATCACCGGCAGCCCGTTGGCGCCGCTTCCGACCTTCTGCGACTCGAGCAGGCCGGCGACCGTCTGGATCGTCGCGTCGTCGGCCTTGAGCTCATCCATCACCACCGAGGCGACGCAGCGCGTGGCATTGCCGCAGGCCTGGGCCTCCGACCCGTCGGGATTGTAGATGCGCATGAAGACGTCGGCATCGCGCTCGGTCGGCGGCTCCAGCACGATGAGCTGGTCGCAGCCGACGCCCAGCCGGCGGTCGGCGATGGCGCGCCGGCGCGGCACCGTGAGATCGAGGGCAGCGCTACGCGCATCGAGCACGACGAAGTCGTTGCCCAGCCCGTGCATCTTGAGGAACGGCGTTCCGGCCATGCGGCGCTATATGGCGGTTCGGCCCGGCCAGCGCAACGAGCGTGCCTGGACCTGGCCGGCCTGCGGCCCGCCGATCTCGCGCACATCGAGCGTCGGCAAGCGCTTGGTGTAGATCGTGAGATGCAGGATGCCGAGCGGCTCGTAGGGCATGGCCGGCTCGACGAACAGGCCGCGGCCGGCGTCCCAGGCCGGCGTGGCGTGATGGACGGGCCAGTTGCAGCGGCTGGGCAGCGGTTCGCAGGCGAAGCCCCGGTCGTACACCAGCACGTTGAGCGCGACCTGGTCGGTCATGTCGGTGGAGCGCTGCAGGGCGTCGCCCAGCAGCCCGGCCCAGCCCTGCCAGTGGGGCGCATCGGCCGCGAGGGCGAAGACGCCGGCATTGATCAGCGGGTAGCGGATCAGACGTTCGGCCACCTCCCGGCCGAAGGCGGCTTCGAACGCGGCACCGTTTATCGACGAGAATTCCTGCCAGGCATGGCGGTAATGCCGCATCGAGCGGTGGATCTCCGGTGCGACGGCCAGCGCCCCCGTCCGCGCGGCGGCGAGGAACAGGGCGACCGCGTCGCCCTGCTGCACCCAGCAGTCGCCGTCGATCCAGAGATAGAGGTCGAAGCCCGGAAAGTAGCGCGGCAGGAACGGCCGGGCCGTCAGCGCCTTGTAGCCATCCTTCAATGTTTCGCGGCCGGGAAACTCGAAGTCCCATTGCGGCACCACCAGGGTGGCGCCGCGCGCGACACACCAGGCCCGCTGATCCTCCGTCAGCCCGCAATCGAGGACACCCAGCGCCAGCCCGCGGCCCTCCTCCGTCGCCTGCAGCGAGGCGATGCAGTCGCGCATCAGGTCGAAATAGGCGGCATCGCCGCCGGTGATGGCAATGGCCCGTTCGGAAGCAGCGGTTTCGGTCACGCCACGAAGATGGCGTATCGACAGGCTTTGCGCCACAGTCCGCGCCAACGAACGCCTCCCTGGGGGAACTCATGGGCAAGCATGTCGACTACTACGTTTCGCTGAATTCGCCGTGGACCTATCTCGGGACCGCGCGCTTCGACGCCATGGCGAAGAAGCACGGCGCGACGGTCACGATCTGGCCGGTCGATTTCGGCTCGGTCTTCGCGGTTTCGGGCGGCCTGCCCCTGCCCAAGCGCGCCCCGCAGCGACAGGCCTATCGCATGATGGAGCTGAAGCGCTGGCGCGACCATCTCGGCGTGAAGACAACGCTGGAGCCCAAATTCTTCCCGGCCAACGAGGTGCCGGCCGCCAAGTGCGTCATCGCGCTGCGCGAAGAGGGCCGCATGGCGGACGCGATCAAGGTCGCGCACGCGGTGCTGACCGGCCTGTGGGCCGAGGAGAAGAACACCGGCGACACCGCGACGCTCCAGGCGATCATCGACGGCTGCGGCCTCGACGGCGCCGCGATCCTGAAGGCCAGTGAGGCGCCGGGCATTGCCGAGAAGCGCGAGGCCTACACCAGGCACGCGATTTCGCAGGGCGTGTTCGGCGCGCCCTCCTACGTCATCGACGGCGAGATCTTCTGGGGCCAGGACCGGCTCGATTTCGTCGAGCGCAAGCTCGCGTCCTGATCTTCCGGATTAGGCCCCGCCGAGAAATACCGCCGCCGCCACCGCGATCGTGTTGTTGATGATGTGCGCCACGATCGTCGGGATCAGCGAGCCGGTGCGCCAGCGTAGCCAGCCGAACCAGAAGCCCAGCGGCAGCACCAGGAGAATGTGCAGGGGCTCGGTATGGGCGGCGGCAAAGGCCAGCGAACTCAGCACGAAGGCGACGAGGTTGCTCCAGCGCCCGGCCAGCCAGCCATAGAGCAGGCCGCGGAAGACCAGTTCTTCCGTGATCGGCGCCAGCAGGCCCAGGACGGCCAGGGTCTGGAGCGCCTGGACACCCTGGATGCCCTCGGTGACCTGCCGTACCCCCTCGGGCTGGGGGCCGAGCTGGCTGACGACGAAGGACAGGACCGTGGTGCCCAGCACCGCGAACACGATCGGACGCCAGCCGACCGGCCGCAAACCCAGGGCGGCCGGTGCCTTCCGGCCGAGCGGCACGACCGAGATCACGAGGCCCAGCAGGCAGATGCCGAAGAAGGCGCTGAGTACCAAAAGATTGCTTCGTTCGGGCAAAAGCCAGAAAACCAGCAGCCCGATCAGCGGCGCGACGACCACGAAGGTCAGCACCGACCAGCCCGGAAGGCGCGGCGAATCGTTGTCGTTCAATGGGTTAGCCGGTTCGCCCAAGCGTTTTGACTCCTGATGCGGCAGGCTTTATACCCCGCCGGCTCAATCGGTCGTGCCGATTTACAAGGTTCCCCCTTCGGGGAGCTCCGCTGATCCGCGAAGGTTCGCGCATCGGCGCGATACGTCTTTGAGCGAACGGGAGCACGATGTTCGAGGGTCTTAGCAAGCGTCTTGGTGACGTATTCGACAAGCTGAGGGGGCGCGGCGCGCTTTCCGAGGCCGATGTCGACGCGGCCCTGCGCGAGGTCCGCACCGCCCTGCTCGAAGCCGATGTCGCCCTGCCGGTCGTCCGCCAGTTCATCGAAGAGGTCCGGCCCAAGGCGATCGGCGCCGATGTCATCCGCTCGGTCACGCCGGGCCAGATGGTCATCAAGATCGTCAACGACCACCTGGTCGAGATGCTGGGCGGCACCGTCGCCGACCTCGACCTGGGCGCCATCCCGCCGGTCGTCATCCTGATGGTCGGCCTGCAGGGCTCGGGCAAGACCACCTCCTCGGCCAAGATCGCCTATCGCCTGAGCCAGGGCCCGCAGGGCATGGCGGCCGAAATGTTCGGCGGCACCTTCTCGACCCGGCGCAAGGTCATGATGGCCTCGCTCGACACGCGCCGCCCGGCGGCGCAGCACCAGCTCAAGGTGCTGGGCGAGCAGACCGGCGTTCCGACCCTGCCCATCGTCCCGCTCGAGATGCCGCTCGCCATCACCCGGCGCGCCCTCGAGACGGCCAAGCGCGAGGGCTTCGACGTCCTCATCCTCGACACGGCGGGCCGGCTCTCGATCGACGAAGAGCTGATGAAGGAGGTCGCCGACATCAGCGACCTCGCCAAGCCCAAGGAGACGCTGCTCGTCGCCGACGCCATGACCGGCCAGGACGCCGTGAACGTGGCCAAGGCGTTCAACGACCGGCTGGCCGTCACCGGCATCGTGCTGACCCGCGTCGACGGCGATGCGCGCGGTGGCGCGGCGCTCTCGATGCGAGCCGTCACCGGCCGCCCGGTCAAGCTGATCGGCGTCGGCGAGAAGTTCGACGCGCTGGAGCCGTTCCATCCCGACCGCATCGCCTCGCGCATCCTCGGCATGGGCGACATCGTCTCGCTGGTCGAGCGCGCCGCCGAGACGATCGACAAGGAAGACGCCGAGAAGCTGGCCGCCAAGGTCCGCAAGGGCCAGTTCGACATGGACGACCTGCTCAACCAGCTGCGCCAGCTGCGCAAGATGGGCGGGCTGTCCGGACTGATGGGCATGCTGCCGGGCGCCATGCAGGCCAAGGCCGCGATGTCCAAGGCCAAGATCGACGAGGGTCAGCTGAAGCGCCAGGAGGCCGTCATCCTGTCGATGACGCCGAAGGAACGGCGCAACCCCGACCTGATCCACGCCTCGCGCAAGAAGCGCATCGCCAAGGGTTCGGGCGTGCAGGTGCAGGACGTCAACAAGCTGCTCAAGCAGCACGCCGACATGCTCAAGATGATGAAGCGGGTGAACAAGCTCGGCGAGAAGGGATTCATGCGCAGCCTGGGTGGTATGGGCGGCATGGGCGGCCCGCCCGGCTTTCCGCGCTGAATATTCGACGAAGTTAGACACATCAGACGTATCGAAATCGAAAGATAGAGAGAGGACTTGAGAGAATGATCGCAATCCGCATGACCCGGCACGGTGCCAAGAAGCGTCCGTTCTTCCACATCGTCGTGGCCGATTCGCGCAGCCCGCGCGATGGCCGCTTCATCGAGAAGCTCGGCACCTACAACCCGCTGCTGCCGCGCGACCATGCCCAGCGCCTGACGCTCGACAAGGAGCGCATCGCGCACTGGCTGAAGGTCGGCGCGCAGCCGTCCGACCGCGTCGCCAAGTTCCTGTCGCAGGCTGAGCTGATGAAGCCGCGCGAGCGCCGCGAGCAGACCAAGAAGTCCCAGCCGCGCGCCAAGGCGCAGGAGCGCATGAAGGCCGAGGCTGCTGCGGCCGCTGCCGCTGCGCCGGCCGCCGAGGAAGCCGCGGCCACCTGATCGGGTGGCTGCTTCGATGAGCAAGGGTCGCGTTCTGCTGGGCGTCGTTGCGGCGCCCCACGGGGTCCGCGGACTGGTGCGCATCAGGAGCTTCACCGAGGACCCGATGGCAATCGCCTCCTACGGCGCGCTGTCGGACGAGAAGGGAACGAAAGAGTACCGGGTCGAGGCGCTGAGCTCCGTAAAGGGCGCGGTCCTGGCCCGGATCGAGGGCGTAGCCGATCGCACGGCGGCCGAGGCAGTTCGCGGTTTGCGGCTCTATGTGGAGCGCGACCGCCTGCCGGAGACCGCCGAGCGGGAGTGGTACGAGGCGGACCTGATCGGGCTCGCCGCGTTCGACCGGGAGGGCCGGGATTGGGGGAAGGTCATGGCCTTCCACGATTTCGGCGCCGGACGGACGATGGAAGTGTCGGGAGGCAGCGCATCGAGGCATTCGGTGATGCTGCCCTTCACCGACGCGGCGGTGCCCGAGATCGACGTCGAGGGCGGCAAGGTTACGGTCGATCCGCCGGCAGGATTGCTGACGGGTGGGCCGGCGAAGGAGGCGGAGGACTAACGTGTGGCGCGCGACCGCGCTGACGCTTTTCCCGGAGATGTTTCCGGGCCCGCTGGGCGAGAGCCTGGCCGGCCGGGCGTTGAAGGAAGGCGTGTGGTCGCTGGAGGCCGTCGACATCAGGCGGTTCGCCGGGGACCGCCATCGTACGGTGGACGATGCACCGTTCGGGGGCGGCGCCGGCATGGTGTTGAAGCCCGACGTGCTGTCGGCGGCGATCGAGGCGGTCGCCATGCCGGGAGTGCCGAAGGTCCTGCTTTCGCCAAGGGGCGCGCCGTTCAGTCAGGCGCGCGGGCGGGAGCTGGCGGCGGGGCCGGGCGTGTTGCTGGTGTGCGGGCGGTTCGAGGGCGTCGACGAGAGGGTCATCGAGGCCCAGGCGCTGGAGGAGATATCGGTCGGCGATTTCGTGCTTTCGGGCGGCGAGATCGCGGCCATGGCGATGATGGATTGCTGTGTACGGCTGCTGCCCGGGGTGATGGGCGCGGCGGACTCGGCGAACGAGGAGAGTTTCGAGGACGGATTGTTGGAGTACCCGCACTACACCCGGCCCGCGACCTGGGCGGGGCCCGACGGAATCGAGCGGCGCGTGCCGGAGGTTCTGCTCTCGGGTCACCACGGCAAGGTCGCCGAGTGGCGGATGAAGCAGCGGGAAGAGATCACGCGGAGGCGGCGGCCCGATCTATGGGCCCGTCGCCGGACCGCAGTTGGAAACGATGAGAAGTGACGAAAGGATGGATGCGATGAACATTCTCGACGCGATCGGCCAGACGACGATCGACAAGGTGCAGGAAGAGCGGCCCGTTCCGTATTTCGAGTCGGGCGACACGCTCAAGGTGCACGTCAAGGTGCAGGAAGGTAACCGCGAGCGCCTTCAGGTCTACGAAGGCCTGTGCATCGGCCGCAAGAACGCCGGCGTGAACTCCTCGTTCACAGTGCGCAAGATCAGCTTCAACGAAGGCGTCGAGCGCGTGTTCCCGCTCTACAGCCCGACCATCTGGGAAATCGAGGTCGTCCGCAAGGGCGTCGTGCGCCGCGCCAAGCTCTACTACCTGCGCGAACTGCGCGGCAAGGCGAGCCGCATTGCCGAGGACACGGAGGCCCAGCGCGAGCTGCTCGCCCAGCAGGCGGAGGAGGCTCTGAAGCGTCCGCGCCGCGAGAAGCTCAAGAAGGAAAAGCCCAAGGAAGAGAAGAACGTCCGCGCCGCCAAGGGCGGCGGAAAGAAGTAGCAGGCGCAGCATGGCGTTCCGCAAGAAGTCGGCCACTGAGCCGGCCCCGCCGCCGCCACCGCGGACCCTGTTCGAGAAGATCTGGGACAGCCACGTCGTCCATCGCCAGGACGACGGGACCTGTGTCATCTACATCGACCGTCACCTCGTTCACGAGGTGACGAGCCCGCAGGCTTTCGAGGGCCTGCGCATGGCGGGACGGCCGGTGCGCCGCCCCGACGCCACCATTGCGGTCGCCGACCACAACACGCCGACGACGGACTTCAGCCAAGGCATCGAGGACGAGGAGTCGCGCGTCCAGGTCGAGACGCTCGAGAAGAACGTCGCCGACTTCCATGTGCCCTACTTCGGCCTGAACGATCCGCGCCGCGGCATCGTGCACGTGATCGGCCCCGAGCAGGGCCTGACCCTGCCCGGCATGACGATCGTGTGCGGCGACAGCCACACCTCGACGCACGGCGCGTTCGGCGCGCTGGCCTTCGGCATCGGCACCTCCGAGGTCGAGCACGTGCTCGCCACGCAGACGTTGATCCAGAAGCCGGCCAAGAACATGCGCGTGTCGGTCGAGGGCAGCCTGCCGCTCGGCGTCACGGCCAAGGACGTGATCCTCGCCATCATCGGCAAGCTCGGCACCGCCGGCGGCACCGGCTACGTCATCGAGTATGCCGGCCGCGCCATCCGTGAGCTCACGATGGAAGGCCGCATGACGGTCTGCAACATGTCGATCGAAGCGGGCGCCCGCGCCGGCCTGATCGCGCCCGACGAGACGACCTTCCAGTATCTCCAGGGTCGTCCCTACGCGCCGAAGGGCGGGGCATGGGACCTGGCGCTCAGCCAGTGGCGCCGCCTGCCGTCGGACAAGGGCGCGCACTTCGACGTGCAGCTCGACCTCAACGCCTCGGACATTCCGCCGATGGTGACCTGGGGCACCAGCCCGCAGGACGCGCTGCCGATCACCGACGTCGTTCCCGACCCGGCCAATGCGCCGGACGAGAACCGCCGCGAGGCCTGGACCCGGTCGCTGGCCTATATGGGCCTGACGCCGGGAACGCGCCTCGTCGACGTGCCGATCGACCGCGTGTTCATCGGCTCGTGCACCAACGGCCGCATCGAGGACCTGCGCGCCGCCGCCGAGATCGCGCGCGGCCGCAAGGTCGCCTCGACCGTGTCGGCCATGGTCGTGCCGGGCTCCGGCCTGGTGAAGGCCCAGGCCGAGAAGGAAGGTCTCGACAAGATCTTCCTCGAGGCCGGCTTCGAATGGCGCCTGCAGGGCTGCTCAATGTGCCTGGCGATGAACGCCGATCGCATCGAGCCCGGCCAGCGCTGCGCCTCGACCTCGAACCGCAACTTCGAGGGCCGTCAGGGCCGCGGCGGGCGCACCCACCTGGTGAGCCCGGCCATGGCCGCCGCCGCCGCCATCCGGGGCACGCTCGCGGACGTTCGCGACTTCCAGTAAACGCCGTCTCATGACGGATGAAAGACGGGCGATGCCGCAGGGCATCGCCCGTTTCTATTTGCAGTCGGGAACGCTCATGGCCAATGTAGCATTCGCTTTCACCAACGAATGTGGGAGAGACACATGGCCAGCGTCCCCAATTCAGGTTCCGCCGCCCCCCCTCCGCCGCCCGTCTGGGACGCCCAGCCGGTGGGCACCGCACCGGTCGGATACGGCGGCTTCTGGATCCGCGTCGTGGCCTACATCATCGACGCCATCCTGGTCAGTCTCGTCCTGGGCGTCGTGACCGCCGTCTTCGGGCTCAAATACATGGACTTCGAGCATCCGGAGAATTTCGACCCGACGGTGAACCTGCTGTCGATCCTCGTCTTCTGGCTCTATTTCGCCCTGATGGAGAGTTCCGAGCGCGGCGCCACGGTCGGCAAGATGGCGATGGGACTGCGGGTGGTCAGCAACGACGGCAAGAGGATCAGCTTCCTGAATGCCACGGGGCGGTATTTCGCCAAGATCCTCTCCGGGATGATCTTCTGCATCGGCTACATCATGGTGGCCTTCACCGACCGCAAGCGCGGCCTGCACGACATGATCGCCAGTACCCTGGTGATCAAGACCCGGTAGAATCGGACGGCTTGACCCCGGCCCGGAAAGCCCGTTTATTCCGGCCTTTCCGGGAGGTCTCATGGAAAAATTCACGACGCTGAGCGGCGTCGCTGCGCCGCTGCCCATGGTCAATGTCGACACCGACATGATCATTCCGAAGCAGTTCCTGAAGACCATCAAGCGCACGGGCCTGAAGGAAGGCCTGTTCTACGAGATGCGCTGGACGGCGGACGGCCAGAAGAAGGACTTCGTCCTCGACCAGCCGGCCTACCAGAACGCCAAGATCATCGTGGCGGGCCCCAACTTCGGCTGCGGCTCGAGCCGCGAGCATGCGCCCTGGGCGCTGCTCGACTTCGGCATCCGCTGCATCATCTCCGAGGATTTCGCGGACATCTTCTACAACAACTGCTTCAAGAACGGCATCCTGCCGATCAAGGTGCCGAAGGAGATCGTCGACAAGCTGATGGACGATGCCAGCCGCGGCTCCAACGCCATCATCGAGATCGATCTCGAGAAGCAGGAGATCAAGGGTCCGGACGGCGGCACCGTCCATTTCGACATCGATCCGTTCCGCAAGAAGTGCCTGATCGAAGGCCTCGACGATATCGGCCTCACCATGGAGAAGAAGTCGGAGATCGACGACTTCGAGCGCCGCCAGAGCGAGTCCCAGCCCTGGCTGCACAGCGCCGCCTGATCACACCGAAAACGATCTGAAGAGAAGCAAGACAATGGCGTCAAATCGCAATCTGCTCGTGCTGCCCGGCGACGGCATCGGCCCCGAGGTGATGAACGAAGTCCGCAAGATCATTGCCTGGATGGGCAAGAAGCGTGCGATCGGCTTCGACATCAAGGAAGACCTCGTCGGCGGCGCCGCCCTCGACAAGCACGGCGTGCCGCTGAGCGACGACGCCATGAAGTCCGCGCTGGAGGCCGATGCCGTGCTGTTCGGCTCGGTCGGCGGCCCGAAGTGGGATACCGCCGACTTCAGCAAGAAGCCCGAGCGCGGCCTGCTGCGCCTGCGCAAGGAAATGGACCTCTTCGCCAACCTGCGCCCGGCCAAGGTGTTCGACGCGCTGGTCGACGCCTCGTCGTTGAAGCCCGAGATCGTCAAGGGCCTCGACATCATGATCATCCGCGAGCTGACCAGCGGCGTCTATTTCGGTGAACCGCGCGGCCGCCACACCAACGCCGCCGGCGAGGTCGAGGCCTTCGACACGCAGCGCTATACGGCCCCGGAGATCCGCCGCGTCTGCGCCGTCGCCTTCGAGCTGGCCCGCAAGCGCAAGAACAAGGTGCTCTCCTCGGAGAAGGCCAACGTCATGCACACCGGCGTGCTGTGGCGCGAGGAGGCGACGAAGCTGCACAAGGAGAAGTACTCCGACGTCCAGCTGAGCCACATGTATGCCGACGCGCTCGCCATGCAGCTGCTGCGCGCGCCGAAGGAATTCGACGTGATCGTCACCGACAACCTGTTCGGCGACATCCTGTCGGACGAAGCCTCGATGCTGACGGGATCGCTCGGCCTCCTGCCCTCGGCCTCGCTCGGCGCACCCGACGCGACCGGCCGCCGCAAGGCGCTCTATGAGCCGATCCACGGCAGCGCGCCCGACATCGCGGGCAAGGGCCTGGCCAATCCGATCGCCCAGACGCTCAGCTACGCGATGATGCTTCGCTATTCGTTCGACCTCGGCAAGGACGCCGACATGGTCGAACTGGCTGTCGAGAACGTGCTGAAGGCGGGCTACCGCACCGGCGATCTCCTGGTGGGCAACACCGACGGCGTGAAGAAGGTCGGCACCCAGGAGATGGGCGACGCCATCGTCAAGGAACTCGACCGCCTGAGCTGATCGGGAAGCCGCCGAACCCGGCGGATCAGCCTCTCAGGATCGAACCCAGCACACCGCGCAACACGGCGCCCCCGACGGTGGCGCCGATCGATGCCGCTTTGCCCTTGCCGAACACGGCCTTGGCCGCCTCGCGCGCGGCGATAGTGGCCATGCTGCGCCCCGCCGCCTTGGCGACCGTGATGCCGACGGAGTCGCGCTGGCGGCCGGCCGGCACCTTCTTCGGTTCCGGCGCGGGTGATTGGGGCTGGGCCTTCTTGAGGCGCGGCTCGGGCCGCGGCGCCGACTGGATTGGCTGCTCGACTTCAGGTGGCGGCTCTTCCGAACGAGGTCCCCATGGCCCGGTCTTGGCGGGCACAGTAGGCGGCACCGATCCATACTGTCCGCGGCGGCGCGATGCGGCGTCGGTTGGCGCCTGAGCAGGCGGCGTTGCAGCGACACGGCCGGTCAGCACTTCATAGGCCGACTGGCGATCGACGACCCTGTCGTACTTCCCGGCGAGCGGACTCGCCGCCGTCACGGCCGCGCGCTCCTCCGCCGTCGCCGGCCCGATGCGGCCCTGCGGCGGCGCGATGAAGCAGCGCTCGACCGGGAACGGCACGCCCTTGGCGTCGAGGAACGAGAGCAGCGCCTCGCCCACACCAAGCTCGGTGATGACCTGTGCGGCGTTGAAGGCCTTGTTCGGGCGGAACGTCTCGGCCGCCACCTTCACCGCCTTCTGGTCGCGCGGCGTGAAGGCGCGCAGCGCATGCTGCACCCGGTTGCCGAGCTGGCCGAGGACCGACTCCGGCACGTCGAGCGGATTCTGCGTGATGAAGTAGATGCCGACGCCCTTCGAACGGATCAGCCGCACGACCTGCTCGATGCGCGACAGCAATGCCTTCGGTGCGTCATCGAATAGCAGATGCGCCTCGTCGAAGAAGAACACGAACTTCGGCTTGTCGAGATCGCCCACCTCGGGCAGCGATTCGAAGAGTTCGGACAGCAGCCACAGCAGGAAGGTCGCGTAGAGGCGCGGGCTCTGCATCAGCCGGTCCGCGGCCAGGATGTTGATCATGCCGCGGCCCGACGCATCGCAGCGCATCATGTCGGTCAGCACGAGGGCCGGCTCGCCAAAGAACCGCTCGCCGCCCTGCTGGCTGAGCGTCAGGAGCTGGCGCTGGATGGTACCGACCGACGCCTTGCTGACATTGCCGAATTCCGTCGTCAGTGTGCCGGCATTCTCGGCGACCCATTGCAGCAGCGCCTGGAGGTCCTTGAAGTCGAGCAGCAGCAGGCCCTGCTGGTCGGCGATCCTGAAGACGATGTTGAGCACGCCTTCCTGCGTTTCGTTGAGCTGGAGCAGGCGGGCCATCAGCACCGGCCCCACTTCGCTCACCGTCGTGCGGATCGGATGGCCCTTCTCGCCGAACAGGTCCCAGAAGATCGTCGGGAAGGCGCGCCCGGCATAGCCGTCGATGCCGAGCTGCTTCGCGCGCTCGAGCGCCCGTGGATTGTCGCCGCCGGGCTGGCTCACTCCGGACAGGTCGCCCTTCACGTCGGCCATGAAGACCGGCACGCCATAGGCGGAGAACCCCTCGGCGATGGTCTGTAGCGTGACGGTCTTGCCCGTGCCGGTCGCACCGGCCACCAGGCCATGGCGGTTGGCATACTTCAGCAGGAGATACTGGTCGGCCTCGCTTGCTCCCACGAAGATCGCGTCGTCGCTCATGCCGTCTCCCTTGCATCGGCCGCCAACTTAGCCAGGGCGGCCGCTCCATAGTAGGTTAGCCGCATGTCCCTGCCCCGTCTCGCCCTCGCCGTGATCGGCGACGAAATCGGCCCCTCCCTCGACGAAATGATCTCCTTCTGCGGCGAACACGAGGTGCGGCGCCTCGACATGCGCACGGTGAGTGGAAAGAACCTGCTCGGCATGTCGCTCAAGGAAGGCAGCGCGATCGCGCGCCGGATCGAGCAGGCCGGCCTCACGGTTCCGACCTTCGTCTCGCCGCTGCTGAAGTGGCCGGCGCCCGGCAAGGGACATGGGGAGGGCACGGTCGACTTTGCCTTCGATCCGGCCAAGTGCCCCGCCGACGATCCGCTGGTGCACGCCTTCGACATGGCCACCGTCTTCGGCGCCGAAAAGATCCGCGTCTTCAGCCACCTGCGCTATCCCGGCTATGAACCGGCCGATCTTTTTGGACCGCTCGAGCGGCTGGCCGATCTCGCCCTCTCCTATTCCATCAACGTCGAGATCGAGAACGAACCGGTCTGCAACATCGGCTCCCTTGGCGAACTCGCCGGCTTCTTCAGCGCGATGGAAGAGGCCATGGCGCCCAACGCGACGCCGGTACAGCTGCGCCCTCTGGTCGATATCGGCAATGCCTGGTCGATGGGCGCCCCGCCGACCGATGCCGAGATCGCCGCGCTGGCGCCTCTGGTCGACCTCATCCATCTCAAGGATCGCGACATCTCGGCAAGACGCACCGTGCCACTGGGCGACGGGGACGTTCCATGGGCCAGGGAACTCACGCGATTGCTGACCGAGGCGGCCAAGACCCGCAACCCGGTCCGGGAGATCCACGCCAGCATCGAGACGCACTGCCCGCAGGACGGCCGCAACGCGACGGCCCGCTCCGTCACGGCCCTCCGCCGCATCGCCGCCGAGATCGGCGTCGAGGTCGTCTAAGCCGGCGTGATGACGAAGCCGGCGCGGGGGAAATGGACCACCACGTCGCCGACCTGATCGTCGTGACGCTGGATCGAGACGCGGTCGGTCGTCAGTCCCACCAGCGCACCGCTCACCGGCACCTTGCCGGTATCGTCGGGCGTGACGCTGACCACCTGGCCCGCCTTCAGGCCGCTGGGATCGTCTGCCACGACGCCGGTAGCCTCGGGCGTTGCGGCCTTCGCGATACCCAGCGCATCGGCCGCAGCGATTTCCGTCGGCTTTCCGCTCCCGAGGGCCTTCATGCGCTCCGACCACGCCGTGATAAGAGGCAGCCGGTCGAGCGGCGCGACCGGCTTACCACCGCCCATCCGCTCCTTGATGAACCACACGGGATTGTAGAGCGCGCAGTCGGCCAGGCACGCTGCGTCTCCGAGGAGATAAGGCCTTCCGTCGGCCAGCATCTGCTCGGCCATCACAAGCTGGGCGTAGGTCTGCTGCAGCGCCATCGGCGCGGCGGCCTTCAGCGCGGCCGCGTCGAAGGAGCGGCCCGAGAAGGCGCTGCGATCCTTGAGAAACGCCTCCGGCAACTTGTCGCCGAGAGCGCCCATGACGACGCCGACCGCCGCCCAGAAGATGTTTCGGTCGATCCACATGGCGAGCGCCCTCGCCTCGCCTTCCCTGCCCTTGGGCAAGAGCGGCGGAGTCGGCGCGCGCTTCTCGATCTCGAGCATGATCAACTGCGTGTCGCAGTAGATGTCGGCCCCGACCTGCATCACCGGTGTCTTGCGATAGCCGCCGGTCAGCGGCATCAGGTCGGGCTTGGGCAGCATGTTGGGGATCACGACCGACTTCCACGCCGCCTTCTTGAGGCCGAAGGCGATGCGCACCTTCTCCGAGAAGGGCGAGTTCGGATAGTGGTGCAGGATCATGTCGCTCATGAGCGCAGGGCCTCGATGTTGGCGGCGTAGCGTTCGGGACCGCCGGTGAACACGGCGGTGCCGGCAACGAGGACGTCGGCGCCGGCCTTTATGCAGCGCTTCGCCGTCTCGACGTTGACGCCTCCGTCGACCTCGAGATCGATCGGCTTGCCCAGGGCGTCGATCGCCTTGCGCAGGGCGGCGATCTTGGCGAGCTGGCTCTCGATGAAGGCCTGTCCGCCGAACCCCGGATTGACGCTCATCACCAGGACGAGGTCGAGATCGCCCAGCACATGCTCGATGGCGGAAAGCGGCGTCGCCGGATTGAGCACCGCGCCGGCCTTCCGTCCGAGACCCTTGATGAGCTGGATCGTGCGATGGACGTGCGGCCCCGCCTCGGGATGGAACGAGATCACGTCGGCGCCGGCGTCGACATAGGCCGGCACCAGCGGATCGACCGGCGAGATCATGAGATGCACGTCGAACGGCTGCCGGCTGTGCTTGCGCAGTGCCTTCACCACCATCGGGCCGATCGTGAGGTTGGGCACGAAATGCCCGTCCATGACGTCGACATGGATCCAGTCGGCGCCGGCTTCGGAGATCGCCTCGACCTCGCGGCCGAGCGCGGCGAAATCCGCCGACAGGATGGAGGGGGCGATGCGGACGGGCTGTTGCGACATGAAAGGCCTCAGGTACCGGGGCGGGTCGGGGCTTCCCAGCCCTTGCGCCGGAAGGGATTGGCCGGGAAGGAGCCCAGCATCTTCAGTTCCTCGGAGAAGAAGCCCAGTTCCTCCAGCGCCAGCAGCACGTTGCGCTGCTCGGGATGGCCCTCGACCTCGGCGTAGAACAGCGCCTGCTCGAAGCGGGCGCCGGACAGGTAGCTTTCCAGCTTCACCATGTTGACCCCGTTGGTCGCGAACCCGCCCAGCGCCTTGTAGAGCGCCGCCGGGCGGCTCTTCACCCGGAACAGGAAGGCCGTCATGCACTGCACGGTGCGCCAGTCAGGATCGACCTCCTCGCGCGAGAAGACCAGCATGCGCGTGGTGTTGTGGTCGGCGTCCTCGATGTTCCTGGCCAGCACCTTGAGGTCGTAGATGCGGGCGGCCAGCGAGGAGGCGATGGCGCCGACGCTGGCGTCGCCGATGTCGGCGATCTCGCGCGCGGCACCGGCGGTATCGGCGTGAACCACCGGCTGCAGCCGGTGCTTCCGGAGGAAGTTGCGGCACTGCGCCAGCGCCTGGACGTGGCTCTTGACCGTCCGGATGGACTTCAGCGACGCCCCCGGCAGGGCGACCAGGCAATGCTCGACCCGCTGGAAATGCTCACCCACGATCTTGAGCTTCGTATGCGGCAACAGACTGTGCAGGTCCGCGACGCGGCCGGCGATCGAGTTCTCGACCGGAATGATGGCCAGTTCCGCCTTGCCGGCCTGGACGGCGCCCATGGCGGCGTCGAAGGTCGGGCACGGCAGGGTCGTCATGTAGGGAAAGGCCGCCCGGCAGGCCATATCGGAATTGGCGCCGGGTTCGCCCTGGAAGGCGATGATGTTGCTGGCGACGGCCTTGCCCAGCCGCTTCTCGCCCCGACCTTTTGCCATTTGCCGAACTCTCCCGTGTCCCGTTCCGAGGCCCACCGATAAGCGAAAAACCTCGTAATATCCGGCACTTGCGACGTTCCGCCGCGCGATCTGCCGGTCATCATGGAATACTACTGGCGGCCGTGCGGGCGTGCTACAGCAGCGTCCGTAGAATTTGCCGCTTCGGGATTTGATATGGCCAGTTTCAACACGATCGCAGGCTGCGTTTTGGCTTCCGCCCTCTTCGCAATGGTGGTCGGCAAGGTCTCCAATGCCGTCGTGCATCCGCACAAGCTGGACAAGCCGGTGCTCGCCGTCTCCGACGATGCGCCGACGCAGACCGCTGCGGCCCCGGCCGCCGCCGATATTCCGCCGATCGGTCCGAAGCTCGCCGGCGCCAACGTCGATGCGGGCAAGGCCCTCTTCCAGAAGCAGTGCTTCTCCTGCCACACGGTCGACAAGGGTGGCGCTAACAAGGTCGGCCCCAACCTGTGGGGCGTGGTCAACCGGCCCAAGGCCAGCCACGCCGGCTTCGGCTACTCCTCGGCTCTGAGCGCCAAGGGTGGCGACTGGAGCTATGAGGACATCGACCATATGATCTTCAAGCCGAATGCCTATGTGCGCGGCACGAAGATGGCGTTCGCCGGCCTTCCCAAGGAGCAGGATCGCGCCGACGTGATCGCGTATCTCCGCACCATGGCCGACACGCCCGCACCGCTTCCCTAAGTGGTTCCGCCGACCCTCGTCGGGCTGGCCAACCAGCTTGCCGACGCCGCCCGGCCGATCGCGGCCCGCTACTTCCGCACCGGCGTCACGGTCGACGACAAGTCCGACCTGAGCCCCGTCACCATCGCCGACCGCGAAGCGGAGACGGCGATGCGCGAGCTGCTCAGCCGCCACGTCCCCGACCATGGCGTGTTCGGCGAGGAGCATGGCGCGGTCCGAACCGACGCCGAGTATGTCTGGGTGCTCGACCCGATCGACGGCACCAAGGCCTTCATCACGGGCCTGCCGCTGTTCGGCACGCTGATCGGCCTGTTCCACCGCGGCAAGCCGGTGCTCGGCATCATCGACCAGCCGATCCTGCAGGAGCGCTGGCTGGGCGTCGACGGCGAGCGCTCGACCCTCAACGGCAAGCCGATCTCGGTGCGCGCCTGTGCGGGCCTCGCCAGCGCCTACATGTATTCGACCGCGCCCGGCATGTTCGCCGAGGGCTATGCCAAACCGCATCAGGCGCTCACCGAGAAGGTGAAGCTCTTCCGCTGGGGTGGCGATTGCTACGCCTACGGCCTGCTGGCCGCCGGCCATGTCGATCTGGTCGTCGAGGCCGACCTCAAGCTCTACGACTATGCCGCGCTCATTCCGGTCATCACCGGCGCGGGTGGCACGATCACCGACTGGAAGGGCAAGGCGCTCGACATGCAGTCGAACGGAGCCGTCGTCGCCGCCGGCGATCCCGCGGTTCACCGCGCTGCGCTGGGCATCCTCTCGGCATAGGTCGCACGGTCGACGTCGTACCAGACGATGTCGGTGAAGCCCTTGTAGTCGACCCGCTTGCGGTAGGTGAGGCCGATCCGCTCCATCACGGCCCGTGACGCGCGGTTCTCCTCCAGCGTGATCGCGAAGATATAGTCGAGTTCCAGCGTCTCGAAACCGTAGGCCAGCGCGGCGCGCGCCGCTTCCGTCGCATAGCCCTGGCCCTGGGCCTCTGGATGCAGCGACCACAGCACCTCGACCCCGTCGAACTGCTCGATGAAGTTCAGTCCGGCATGGCCGATCAGCCTCCCGCCGCGGAACACACCCCAGGGCGCGTAGCGGCGTTCCTGCCAGGAAACGGCGAAGCGCTCGATCGCGGCGTGGGCCGCCGCCACGAAATCGCCTTCCTGCACCTGGCCCGGCGCGGGCGGCAGCCACCGGGCCACATCGGGATGAAAGCGCATCGCTGCGTAATCTTCGGCATCGGCGGGCAGCAGGGGCCTGAGCGAAAGGCGCTCGGTCGTCACGATCGTCATGGTCGGGGCACTTTACACAACTTTACCGGCGCGAGATGGGCGGGAAACCGGGACGCTCCATCTTGGTTTCACGGGGACAGCAACCCGAACCAGATGGAGACAGACATGACGAACCTCAGCATCAAGACGGTAATGGCCGCCCTCCTCGCGGGCAGCCTCGCGGCGACTGCCGGCATGCCGGCCTTTGCCCGGGCGGACGGCGGGTCGGTCGATCCGGCCAAGTTCCAGGAGCGCATCGAGAAGCGCGTCGATAAGGCGCTGAACGGAACCGATGCGACCCAGGACCAGAAGAAGCAGATCGTCGGCATCCTGCAGGCCGCGTTCGCTGACATGAAGCCCCTGCACGCCAAGCGCACCGAGAACCGCGCCGCGATGCGCGCGGCACTCGAGGCCCCGACCATCGACCCGGCGAAGATCGAGCAGATCCGTGTCGAGCAGATGAAGATCGCGGACGAGAGCTCGAAGCGCTTCACCAAGGCGCTGACCGATGCCGGCAACGTGCTGAACGCCAGCCAGCGCCAGGCCTTCTTCAAGACCTGGAACGACCACAAGCACGGCCCGCGGAAGGGCTGACGGCGGATGACATCGGGGCTGCGCCGGTCGGATACTGAGCCCATGGCCGAGCGCATCCTGATGATCGACGACGACGACCGCCTCGCCGGGATGGTTTCGGACTATCTCGGCGGGGCGGGCTTTCGCGTGACGGTCGCCAACACCGGCCGCGACGGCGAGGCGCAGCTCAAGCGCGAGACCTTCGACGCGGTCATCCTCGACCTCATGCTGCCCGATGCCGACGGACTCGACCTGTGCCGCCGCCTGCGCGGCACCAGCGACGTTCCGATCCTGATGCTGACCGCGCGCGGCGAGCCGATGGACCGGGTCGTCGGTCTCGAGCTGGGCGCCGACGACTATCTCGCCAAGCCCTTCGAACCGCGCGAGCTGCAGGCCCGCCTGCGCGCCATCCTGCGCCGCAAGGGCACGGCCGCGCCGAAGTCGGACGTGCTGCGCTTCGGCCGCCTCGAGATCGACAAGGGCGCCCGTGTCGTGCGGGTCGACGGCGAGGAGCGCAGCATCACCTCCTACCAGTTCGCGCTGCTGCTGGCGCTGGCCGAGCGCGCCGGCCGCGTGCTGTCGCGCGACGCGCTGATGGACGTGCTGAAGGGCGAGAAGCTCGAAGCCTTCGACCGCTCGGTCGACGTCCACATCAGCCGCATCCGCGCCGCCATCGAGGACGATCCGAAGAAGCCGCGCCGCATCCTGACGCTACGCGGCACCGGCTACGTCTTCGCCAGGGACCAGGATCGCTGACGTGCAACGCCTCTACCTCCAGTTCTACGTCACCATCCTCGTGATCCTGGCGGTTTTCGTCGGCGCGGCGGTGCTGCTGTGGCGGGTGGCGGACGACGACAATCGCACGCCGCAGTATCTCGACGTTGCCGCCGAGCTGACCGGCGCGCTGCTGCCGGACGCCACCGCGCCGCGGCCTGAACAGCAGCGCGCGATCGAGGGGCTGCAGCGCAAGCTGCGTTTCGACATCGCGCTCTACGAGCCCGACGGCGACATGATCGCCATGGCCGGCAAGCCGCCGCCGCGCTTCGATCCCATGCGCGCCCGCACCGGCTGGCGGCGCGCCCCCGGTGGCCCGAACTTCGTTCTGCAACTTCCGGATGGCCGCTGGCTGGTCGCGCGCCAGGTGCGCGAGCGGCCGAATCCGATCTTCTGGATTGCCGCGGCGCTGGGCCTCGTCGCCGTCGCCGTCGCGATCGCCTCCTTCCCGGTCGTCCGCGGTCTCAGCCGGCGGCTGGAACGGCTCAAGGCCGGCGTCGACCGGCTGGGCGGCGGCGATCTCAGTGCCCGCGTGAAGGTCGAGGGCCGCGACGAGCTGGCCGCGCTGGCCGCGAGCTTCAACCGCTCGGCCGAGCGCATCGAGGAGCTGGTCGCCGCCCACCGGCTGCTGCTGGCCAACGCCAGCCACGAGCTGCGCACGCCGCTCACGCGCATCTCGGTCGCGGCCTCGTTGCTGGGCGACGCCGCCGATCCCAAGACGCGCGAATCGCTGAAGCGCGACGTGGCCGAGCTCGACCAGCTGATCGAGCAGATCCTGCTGGCCAGCCGGCTGGAGGCGTTGCCCACCCTCGAACGGCGCGAACCGGTCGACCTGCTGGCGCTGGCCGCCGAGGAAGCCTCGCACTACGACGTCGAGGTGGACGGCGAGCCGGTGACGGTCTCCGGCGACCGCACGCTGCTGCGCCGCCTCGTCCGCAACCTCGTCGAGAACGCGCAGCGCTACGGCGGCGGCACGCCGATCGAGGTTTCGGTGAAGCGCGACTCCGACTGCGCCGTGCTCGAGGTCACCGACCGCGGGCCCGGCGTGCCCGAGGCCGAGCGACAGCGCATCTTCGAGCCCTTCTATCGCATGGCCGGCGCGGCCGAGAGCGGTCGCGGCAGCGGCCTCGGCCTCGCCCTGGTCCTCGACATCGCGCGCCGCCACGGCGGCGACGCGGTTTGCCTTGCGGCAGAAGGCGGCGGCAGCTGCTTCCGGGTCGACCTGCCGGCCGCGTAAACTCCTCCGCCAAACGGAGGAGCAGCTCATGGATTTCAACATTCCCGCGGAGATCGCGGCCTATCTGGTCGAGCTTGACGAGTTCATCGAGCGCGAGATCCGGCCGCTGGAGCGCGAGAACGACAATATCCGCTTCTTCGACCATCGCCGCGAGCATGCGCGCACCGACTGGGACAATGACGGCCAGCCGCGGCATGAGTGGGAGGAACTGCTGGCCGAGATGAAGCGGCGCGCCGACAAGGCCGGCCACCTGCGCTTCGGCCTCCCGAAGGCGCTGGGCGGCAAGGACGGGTCCAACCTTGCGATGGCGATCATCCGCGAACATCTCGCGCATAAGGGTCTCGGCCTGCACAACGACCTGCAGAACGAGAGCTCGATCGTCGGCAACTTCCCGGTGGCCCTGCTGCTGCACCGCTTCGGCACGCAGGAGCAGAAGGATCGCTACATCGAGGGCATGTTCAAGGGCACCGAGCGCATCGGCTTCGGTCTCACCGAGCCGCTGCACGG
The DNA here is from genome assembly GCF_945957355.1 of uncultured Reyranella sp. GTDB lineage: Bacteria > Pseudomonadota > Alphaproteobacteria > Reyranellales > Reyranellaceae > Reyranella. Next base: position 592,580 of record NZ_CAMFKM010000001.1, read on the forward strand.
CTCCGACGCCACCTTCATGGAAACGACCGCGACCAGGCAGGGCACCGACTGGGTGATCAACGGCATGAAGCGGTTCAACACCGGCATGCACACCGCGACCGTCGACCTCGTCTTTGCGCGCACCTCGGGCAAGGCCGGCGATGCGCGCGGCATCTCGGCGTTCCTGGTGCCGGTGAAGAGCCCAGGCTTCAAGATCGAATACATGTGGTGGACGTTCAACATGCCGTCCGACCATGCCGAAGTATCGCTCACGAACGTCACCGTGCCGGGCTCGACCATGCTGGGCGAGGAAGGCCGCGGCCTCGACGTGGCGCAGACCTTCGTGCACGAGAACCGCATTCGCCAGGCCGCCTCGAGCCTCGGCGCCGCGCAATACTGCATCGACCTGTCGGTGGCCTACGCGAAGAACCGCAAGGTATTCGGCAAGGCGCTGGCGACCAACCAGGCGATCCAGTTCCCGCTGGCGGAGCTGCACACCGAGGCCGAGATGACGCGCGGCCTGGTCCGCAAGACGGCGTGGCATCTCGACCATCAGCACCACATGCAGGTGAGCGAATGGGTGGCGATGTCGAACTACCGCGCCAACCGGCTGGTCTGCGACGCCGCCGACCGCGCCATGCAGGTCCATGGCGGCGTCGGCTACTCGCGCCACACCCCGTTCGAGCACATCTACCGCCACCACCGCCGCTACCGCATCACCGAGGGCTCCGAGGAAATCCAGATCCGCAGGGTCGCCGGCGCCCTGTTCGGCTTCTGGGGCGCGCAGAAGACGGCGACGGCAGCGAAGTCGTAAATCGATCATCCACCTCAGATGTCCTCTCCGCCATGACGTGGGGGAGAGGAAGGGGCCCATTGCATAGCAATGGGAAGGTGAGGTGGTGCCGCGTCCATGCGAGATATGCGGGATGAGAAGTCGAAGACCCACCTCACCTCCCCCGCGCTTCGCGCGGGTCCCCTTCCTCTCCCCCCGCTACGCGGGCGGAGAGGACTGAGGACCGCGTGAAAGCTGAGCGCCGTTACACCGGCGACCTCGTCATGTTCGGCACGGCGATGCTGATGGGATCGAGCTATCCTTTCGCCAAGGACGTGCTCCAGGTCATGAGCCCGCTGCTCTACAGCGGCTCGCGCTACCTGGTCGCCAGCCTCTTCCTGTTTGCCGCCATGACCCTGATGCGCCGGCCGCTTGGGCTGGCGCGGCGCGACTGGCTGCCGCTGTTCCTGCTGTCGCTGATCGGCGTCACGCTGTTCCAGGCCTGCTGGGGGCTGGCCATGACGCGCACGGCGCCGAGCGTCGGCTCGATCGTGATGACCACCACCACTGCCTTCTCCGCGATCCTCGCCTGGTTCGGCGGGCGGCGGCTGCCGGCGCTGGGCTGGGCCGGCATCGCGCTGGCCTTCGCAGGCGTCGTGCTGGTGGTGAACAACAGCCTCGACAGAGTCACCCTGTCGTTCGGCAGCCTGGACGGCACGCTTCTCTGGATGCTCTCGGCCTTCGCCTGGGCGCTCTATGTCGAACGCTGCGCGCCTTATAATCAGCGGCTGGGCGCGCTGCCGGTCATGGCCTGGACGACGCTGTTCGGATCGCTGGTGTTGGTGCCCATCGCTCTCGTCTTCGATTCGCTGTCGGAGTTCGCCCGGCTCGATGAGAAGCTGACGAGTTTCTGGCTCTACACCGCCATCTTCCCGGTGGGCGTCGCCTTCCTCGGCCTGACGGCCGGGCTCGACCGGCTGGGGGTCAGCCGGGTCATGGTCTACATGTACCTGATCCCCGTCGCCGGGGTCGGCCTGTCGGCCGCCTTCTTCGGCGATCCCCTGACCGGCGCCCGCGTGCTGGGCGGGCTGATCGTGCTGGCCGGCGTCATTCTGACGCGTGTGGCGCTCGACCGGGCCGCCCGCGTTCCTGTATGAACCTCCCCATGGTTTCGACCCCGACCCTCCTGACGACGCCCGGCAGCGGCGGACGACGTGCGTCCGTGGACCGTGCGACCAAGGAAACCCGCATCTCCGCCGCCATCAACCTGGACGGCACCGGCGTCTACGACATCAAGACCGGCATCGGCTTCCTCGACCATATGCTGGAGCAGCTCTCGCGCCACAGCCTGATCGACATCACGCTGCGCGCCGAGGGCGACCTGCACATCGACTATCACCACACGACGGAAGACACCGGCATCGTGCTGGGCGAGTGCCTGTCCAAGGCATTGGGCGACCGCAAGGGCATCCGCCGCTACGGCAGCGCCACCATCCCGATGGACGAGACGCTGACCGAGGTGGCACTCGACGTGTCGAACCGGCCCTACCTGATCTGGAAGGTGAACTTCACCCGGGACAAGCTCGGCACGATGGACACCGAGCTGTTCAAGGAGTGGTTCCAGGCCTTTGCCCAGCTCGGCGGCCTGACGCTGCACGTGTGGAACCACTACGGCGAGAACAACCACCATATCGTCGAGACCTGCTTCAAGGGCATCGCCCGGGCGTTGCGCGTCGCGGTCGAGATCGACCCGCGCCAGACGACGGCCGTGCCCAGCACCAAGGGCGTGCTGTAGGTCCCAGCATGACCGTTGCCATCGTCGATTACGGGTCGGGCAACCTGCGCTCGGCCGCCAAGGCCTTCGAACGGGCCGCACGCGAGGCCGGCACGCATGAGCGCGTGCTGGTGACCTCGTCACCCGCCGAGGTCGCCGCCGCCGACCGCATCGTGCTGCCGGGCGTCGGTGCCTTCGCCGACTGCCGGGCCGGCCTCTACGCCGTACCGGGCATGGTCGATACCCTGCAGCGCGAGGTCATCGAGCGCGGCAAGCCGTTCCTCGGCATCTGCGTCGGCATGCAGCTCATGGCCACGCGCGGCGTCGAATACGGTATCCATGCCGGGCTCGACTGGATCGCCGGCGACGTGGTGCGCATCGAACCCGGCAAGGACCATCTCAAGATCCCGCACATGGGCTGGAACGAGCTGATCGACCTCAGGCCGCACGCCCTGCTAGAGGGCATCGCGCCGCGCGCCCATGCCTACTTCGTGCATTCCTTCCAGCTCGCGGCCAGCCAGCCGGAGACGGTGCTGGCGCGGACCGACTATGGCGGGCCGGTCACCGCCGTCGTCGGCCGCGACAATCTCGCGGGCACACAGTTCCATCCCGAGAAGAGCCAGGCGACGGGCTTGCGGCTGATCGCCAACTTCCTGCGCTGGAAACCCTGAGCTCCGCCGGGAATTTCGAAGCATGTCCCTCGGCCCCTTCGACTGGCTGATCGGCTTTTTCCAGGGCCTTGCCAAAGGCGACCTCCACCTCGCCGGTCTCTTCATCCTGCTGCTCCTGCTGGCGTCGCTCGAATTCGGCGTCCAGTTCGGCAAGTTCGTCGCGCGCCGGCACACGCCAACCGACGGAGAGAAGTCCTCCGTCAACTTCGCCACGGCGGGCATGATGGGCCTGCTTGCGTTCCTGCTCGGGGTTTCCCTTTCCATGGCCTCGGAGCGCTACCAGCAGCGCCGCGACTCGGTCCTCGCCGAGGCCAATGCCATCGGCACCGCCTGGCTGCGGGCGACGGTCGGAACCACCAACACAGAGGGCGAGGCGCTGCAGCGACTGCTGCGCGAGTACACCGAGGTGCGCATCGCGATCGTGGCCGGCAGCTCGGATCCAGTAAAAATCGACGAAGGCCTGCTGGAGCGCTCGAACCGCCTGCAGTCCGAGATGTGGACCATCGCCCGCGGCGTGGCGGAGCGGGCGCCCACACCAATCTCGGGGCTGCTCCTGTCCTCGCTCAACGAGATGATCGACCTGTCGCTGACCAACCGGCGCAACTTCAACACGCACGTGCCACCGTACATCCTGCGGCTGCTGCTGACGGTCTCGGTCTTCGCCGTCGGCGCGGTGGGCTACGGTTTCGGCCTGGTGGGCAGCCGCCAGCCGGGACTGTCCGTGCTGCTGCTCGGCGTCTGGACGCTCGCCATCGTGCTGATCGTCGACATCGACCGGCCGCAGACCGGCGAGGTCCGCATCGATCCCGGCCCGCTCGTCTGGACGCTGCAGGGCTTCGGGCCGGCAAAGTAGTCCGCAGCGCTACAGCCAGCTCATCTCCTGGCGCTGTTTGGCCTCGAAGGCCTTGATGTCCTTGTCGTAGCTCAGGGTCAGGCTGACCTCGTCGGCGCCCTGCAGCAGGCAGTCCTTGCGGAAGGAATCGATCTCGAACCGGTCGATCCTGCCGTCCGGGCCGGTCACGGTCTGGGCGGCGAGATCGATGCTGATTCGCGCGCCGGGCGAGGCGTGCAGCAGCTGCCGCAGTTCGGCCGCGCGCGCGGCGTCGATCCGGATCGGCAAGGCGCCGTTCTGGAAGCAGTTGTTGAAGAAGATATCGCCGAAGCTCGGGGCGATGAAGGCACGCAGGCCGTTGTCGACCATCACCGTGACGGCGTTCTCGCGCGAGGAACCGCAGGCGAAGTTGCGTTCGGCCACGACGATCTTCGCACCGGCGAAGGCCGGCATGTTGGTCACGAACTCCGGCCGCGGCGCCTTGTCGGGCGTGTAGCGCAGGTCGTGGAACAGGGCGCCGACCTGCAGGTCCCGGGGCTTGCCGAGGAAGCGCGCCGGGATGATCTGGTCGGTATCGAGGTTGGGCTGGTCGATCGGGATGGCGACGGCATCGAGTGTGGTGAAAGCTTCCATGACGATCCTCCCTCAGGCCAGCTTGCGGACGTCGGCGAAATGGCCGGAAACGGCGGCAGCCACCGCCATCGCCGGGCTGACGAGATGCGTCCGCACCCCGGGTCCCTGACGGCCGATGAAGTTGCGGTTCGAGGTCGAGGCGATGCGCTGCTGCGGCTTGCCGGTATCGCCATTCATGCCGACGCACATCGAGCAGCCGGGCTCGCGCCATTCGAAGCCCGCCTCGACGAAGATCCTGTCCAGCCCCTCGGCTTCCGCCTGCTTCTTCACCAGGCCCGAGCCCGCGACCACCCAGGACGGAATCACGGCCTTGCGGCCCTTCGCGACCTTGGCGGCGGCGCGCAGATCCTCGATGCGGCTGTTGGTACAGGAGCCGATGAAGACGCGATCGACGGGCACCTGCTCGAGCGGCGTGCCCGGCACCAGGCCCATGTAGTCCAGCGCCCGCTTCATGCTTTCCTTCTTGGCGGTGTCGGGCGCCGTCGAGGGCTCGGGGATGCGGCCAGTGATCGACAGCGCATCCTCGGGACTGGTGCCCCAGGTGACCATGGGCGTGATCGACGTGGCGTCGAGGCTGACCTCGCGGTCGAAAATGGCGCCCTCGTCGCTGGGCACGGTGCGCCAGAAAGCGACGGCCTTGTCCCATTCGGCCGCCTTGGGCGCGAAGGGCCGGCCCTTGAGATAGGCGATGGTCGTGTCGTCGGGCGCAACCATGCCGGCCCGGCCGCCGGCCTCGATCGACATGTTGCAGACCGTCAGCCGCCCTTCGATCGACAGGCCGCGGATCGCACTGCCGGCATATTCGATGACGTGACCGACGGCGCCCGCGGTGCCGATCCGGGCAATGATGGCGAGGATCACGTCCTTGGCCGTGATGCCGTCGCCCAGGGTCCCGTCGACGCTGATCCGCATCGCCTTGGGCTTGCGCTGCCATAGGCACTGCGTGGCCATGACGTGCGCCACTTCCGACGAGCCGATGCCGAAGGCCAGTGCGCCCAGTGCGCCGTGGGTGGAGGTATGCGAATCACCGCAGACCAGGGTGAGACCCGGCTGGGTGACGCCCTGCTCCGGGCCGACGACATGGGCGATCCCCTGACGCTCGTCGCCGAGATCGAACAGCGTGACTCCGCTTTCCGCCGTGTTGGTGCGAATCTGCTCGACCAGCTTGCGGTGGTGCGGATCGGCGATGTCGGCGATCGCACGACTGTCGCTGCGGACATAGTGGTCGGGCGTCGCGAAGCCGCGGTCGGGGCGGCGCAGTTTCATGTTGCGCTCGCGCAGCTTGGCGAAGCCTGCCGCCGAACCGTCATGCATCAGATGGCGGTCGATGTAGAGGAGCGTATAGCCGTCGTCGCGATCGACGACCACATGACGCTGCCAGATCTTCTCGAACATCGTGCGCGCGGCGGCCATGCACTTCCTCCATGAAAGTCGTACGAGATTGATTACTCGGCCGCGGCCTTGATCGGGTCGCGGAAGGCTGTGCGGCGCTCGTCCCATTCGGCGGCGCCGAATCGAGCGAAGGTCTTGCCGGGCGAGCCGGTGACCGGCGGGAACTTGCCCTGCTTCAGGTCGCCGAGCAGCCGGTCGCAGGTCTGGATGATGCCGCCCAGCAGCAGGCCGGGGACGATGGCGATGGCGTAGCCCATGCGTTCGGCGACATCGAGATCGATCTCCGGTGTCTTGCCGCCGCGCACGACGTTCAGCAGGCACGGGCCGTTGACCCGCTTCGGCACGGACTCGATCTCTTCCATGGTCTGCGGCGCCTCTACGAAGGCCACGTCGGCGCCATTGACCAGCGCCGCGTTGGCGCGCTCTACAGCCTCGTCGAGGCCGGCGACGGCGCGTGAATCGGTACGGGCGATGATGCAGAAGTCCCTCGACTTGCGGGCCGCCGAGGCGGCGCGGATCTTGGCGATGAAATCCTCGCGGCTGACCAGCTCCTTGTTGTCGAGATGGCCGCACTTCTTCGGGAATACCTGGTCCTCGATGTGGATCGCCGCGACGCCGGCACGTTCGAACTCCTGAACCGTGCGGAACACGTTCAACTCGTTGCCGAAGCCGGTGTCGCTGTCGCTGATCAGCGGGATGTCGATCGAATTGGCGATCCGGCCGGCATTGCCCACCATCTCGCTCATGGTGATGAGACCGTAGTCGGGATAGCCCAGGGTCGCCGAGGTGCCGGCGCCGGTCATGTAGGCGGCGGAGAATCCCGCCTGGGCAATGGCACGGCCGGTGATGCAGTCGATGGCGCCGGGCGCCACGATCATCTTCCCGGAAGACAACAGGTTGCGGAAATTGGCGGCGTTGGACATCGGGGCTTCCTCTCTCACTTGCGGTTGTTTCGCGACGGCTTCCGTTGGGTCGTCGAGGATGCGAGCTGACCGGAGCCGAGTTCCATGCGCATGGTCATGCGGTCGGGGATGGCCAGCATCTCGAGATATTCGACGGCACGGCCCTTCTGGTCGAACACCAGACGACGCATGTCGATCAGCGCCGCACCGACCTTGACGCCGAGACGTGACGCGACGGTGGGATCGGCCAGGGTCGCCGACACGACCTGCTCGCCGCGGGCAAGATGGGCATCGGCCCGCGCCAGCAGCTGGAACAGCGAGACGCGGCCGAGGTCGGCGGCGGTAAAGGTCCTGCCCAGCGCCTCGGGCACATAGCTCGTGAGGTGCATGATCGGCACGCCCTCGTGCGAACGCACGCGCACCGCCCGCTGCACCGGCTTCTCCGTGGCCTGCCACAGTTGCTCGCGCACGACGCCGCGCGCCTCGACGTAGCCGAACTCGATGACCCTGGCGTCGGTCTCGGTGCCGTAGGCCACGATGTTCTCGATGACGGAATTCATGGCCAGGTGCATCGGCCGGCCGATCTGGGGCCGCACGATCGTGCGCCGGCCGGCGCCGCGTTCAATCAGCCCGGCATCCTGCAGGCTGGCCATGGCGCGGCGGACCGTGATGCGCGAGACGCTGAACATCCGGGTGAGCTGCTCCTCGGTCGGGAGAGGCTCGCCCTCGGCGTAGCGTCCGGTCGAAATGCCGTCGGCCAGCACCAGGTAGATCTGGTGATGCAGAGGCGAGCCCATCTCGCGGGCGACGGCGATCCTGTTCATGACTTCTCGGAAGCCTCCGGCGACGCTCCGCGATGCAGGCGGCGATCTATGGCGAGCAGCGCGGCATTGGCGATGATGGCGAAGGCCGAGATCAGCACGGCGATGGCCAGGATGGTCTTCACGTCGTGCAGGTCGATCGCCGTCATCAGCAGGAAGCCCAGTCCGCGCTGGGAGGCGAACAGCTCTCCCAGCATGGTGCCAAGCAGGGTGAGCGAGAAGCCGATGCGCAGGCCGGAGAAGATTTCGGGCAATGTCGCGGGAATCAGGATGTGCCAGCCGGTCTGGACCGGGGTGAGGCGCATGGCGCGGCCGGCCCGAAGATAGGTGCGGTTGACGTTGCGCACGGCGTTCATGGTGAACAGCACGACCGGAATGATGCCGTGCAGGGCGCCGAAGGCGACCTTGGCCGGCATACCGAGGCCGAACAGTAGGAGGATCACCGGATAGAGCGTGATCTTCGGCACCGAATAGAGGGCCACGAGGATCGGTTCGGCGACCTCGCCCGTGAGCTTGTGGCCGCCGAGCACGACGCCGATCAGCACGCCGCCGCCGCAGGCGATGGCCAGCGCCTGCAGGAAGGCGAGGCCGGTCTCGCGCAAGTGCGGCAGGAAGCGCGCCTGCCCGATCATTTCCCAGAGATGGGCCAGGGTCGGAGCCGGCGCCGTCACCGCCGAATCGCCCGCGATCTGATGCAGGACCTGCCACAGCGCGACCAGCGAGATCGCGACCAGGATGGGATCGCGCCAGGAGCGCAGCGAGAGCGGGCCGCCGCTCACGCGCCGCGCCGGCGCAGCATGCGCCGCTCCCAGGCGAAGACCGCCATGTTGAAAAGGGTGACGATGCCCAGCACGAACAGGATCAGCGCGTACATGCGCCGATTGTCGAAATTGTCGTAGGCGAAGGCGATCTCGTGGCCGATGCCGCTGGTCGACAGGATGAACTCGCCGGCGATCACGCCGATGAAGGAATAGGCGACGGCGAGCTTGAGGCCCGACAGGATGTGCGGCGCCGCCGCCGGCAGGCGGACCCGCCAGATCTCCTCGATCAGCGACAGGCGATGGATGCGCGCCGTCCTGAGCAGCACCCTCGGCACGCGATCGAGACCCGCCATCGTGGCCAGGATCATCGCGACCATGGCGAACAAGGTCGCCAGCACGATCAGCGGAATCGGCCCCAGGCCGAAGATGACGATCAGCAGCGGATAGAAGGCGAAGTGCGGGATGGCGTAATAGGCCGCCAGGAACGGGCTGAACGCGCGGCGCAGGAACGGCACCCAGTTGAGGACGAAGCCGATCACGAAGCCGCCGACGATGGCGATGCTCATGGCGATCGCCACGGCCGACAGCGTGTGCTGCAGGTGCATGCCGATCTCGTCCGACTTCAGCGTCTCGATCAGCGCCATCACCATCTGCGACGGCGCGATCACCATGGTGGGCGCGATCGCGCCTGTCCGGCACGCCAGTTCGAGGGCACCAACGGCGCCCACCAGCACGACGGTGCGGATCCAGCCCGCCTTGCTCATCGTGCCGCCGTCGCCTGCGCGCCCTGTCCGAGGGCGCGCAGCGACTCGCCGCGCAGATAGGACCAGAGGCGCGCCGTGACGGCACCGAAATCGGATCGCTCCGCCAGCTGCGAATCGCGATCGCGCGGCCAGCCGGTCTCGACGATATCCAGGAAACGGCCGGGCCGCGCCGACATCACGCCGATACGATCCGACAGGAGATTGGCCTCGTCGAGCGCGTGGGTGATCAGCAGCACGGTGGCCGAGGTTTCGCGCCACAGGCGCAGCAGTTCGTCGCCCATCAGCAGGCGGGTCTGCTGGTCGAGCGCGCCGAACGGCTCGTCGAGCAGGATCAGGCGCGGCTGCATCACCAGGGTGCGCGCGATGCAGACGCGCTGACGCATGCCGCCGGAGAGCTGGCTGGGATAGGCCCGCCGGAAGTCGCGCAAACCCATGAAGCCCAGCGCGAAGTCGACGCGCCGCTTGCTCTCGGCCGCATCGACACCGGCGCGCCGCAGGCCGAAGGACACATTGTCCTCGACCGTGAGCCACGGGAAGCTGGCATCCTCCTGGAACACCACACCGACACCGTCCGGTACCTCGCCACGCACCGGCTTTCCCTCGAACTCGACCGTGCCGGCCGACGGTACCGCAAGGCCCGCCAGCACGTCGAGCAGGGTCGACTTGCCGCAACCCGATGGCCCGACGACGCTGAAGAATTCGCCGGCCCTGAGATCGAAGGAGATCGGCCCCAAGGCATGGACCTCGCCATGGCCCGCGCGCGGCGGGTAGACGCGCGTCACGCCCTGGAGGCGCGCATGGACCTTGTGAGCGGCCTCGTCTTCGACCGCCGCCAGTCGCGGCGCCCCGGCAATCATTGTGTCTTCGCCGCAGCAGCGGGCACGAACTGCGGGTCGGTCGCGGCCTTCCAGTCGACGGGGAGCTGCAGCGCGCCGACCGAGCCCAGCGCGTCGGCCATCGACTGCATCAGCGGCATCGCGAGCTCGCCGCGGCTCCACCAGGTCGGGTTCATCTTCTTGATGTTATTGATGGCGTTGGTCGTGACGTCGAGCGGCAGATTGTAGGCCTTGGCGACGATCTCGGCGGCTTCCTTGGGGTTGGCGTGCAGGAACTCGACGCCCTTGCGTCGCGCCTCGATCACCGCCTTCAGCTTCGCGCCGTTCCTGGCGATCGTCTCGTCGGTGGCGATGCCGACCGTCTGGGCATAGGCCGGCAGCTTCTCGTCGAGCCAGCCCAAGGTCTTGTACTTGGTGCCGGCCTTCTCCTTCTGGGAGTAGATCGGCTCGGGAATGATGGCGACGTCGACCTTGCTGTGCTCCAGCGCCGTGAGGCCCGCGCCGAAATCGCCGATGGCGATCATCTTCACCTCGGCCGCGGTGATGTCCCATGACTTGAGCGCCGAGAGCGTGATCGCCTCGCTGACCGACTTCGGCCGCGAATAGACGAAGCGCTTGCCCTTGAGGTCGGCCGGTTTGTCGATCGCCTCGCCCGGACGCGTGACCCAGAAGGAGCTGCGGCCGTTGGTGCCGCCGCTGATGATCTTGATGTTGAAGCCTTCCTTGATGGCGCTGAGCGCCGCCGGGAGCGCGACCTCGGCGAACAGCGTGTCGCCCGCCATCATGTTGCGGACGCTGGTGCCGCCGCCCTTGGAGGTCAGGATGCCCGTCACGTCGACGCCTGCTTCCTTGAAGTAGCCCTTCTCCATCGCGATGGCATAGGGCACGCCGTAGAGAAGCGAACCATAGTGGGTAACGACGATGTCTTCGGCTCTCGCTGCCGTGACCGACAGCAGGCCCAGACTGGCAAACGCGAACGCACGAACGGCGGCCTTGAAAGCCCTCATCATTCCCTCCCGGGGATTATGGTGGCCGACGCCTCATGACGTCAGCTCTTCTATTGTTATGACATTAGGACATTCGAGGTGGAGCGAGTCAATTCGGCGGCAGCGCCCCTATTCGCTGCGCAGAAACGCCCGCAGGGAGTCCTCGATCGCGGCACGTTCGAGGCCGTCGACGATGAACACCAGTCGTGAACGGCGTTCGTCGTCGGGCCAGGCGGCCATGTGCACCGGCGGATGCACGAGATGCTGCACGCCGTGGATCGCGACCGGCGTCGCGCTGCCTTCGACGTCGAGCATGCCCTTCACCCGCAGCACCTTCTCGCCATGGCGGTTGAGCAGCATGGTCAGCCACAGGCCGAAGCGCGTCCAATCGACGGCTTCGTCGAGCGCGAGTGCAAACGCATGGACGCCGGCGCCGTGCGCCGGCTGCACCGGCTCTTCGACGAACCAGCGACGCGACGCCTCCACACGGGTCGCGGTCGCGAAGAGATCGTGCGCCAGCAGCGCATCGGCGTCGATCGGCTCTTCGGCCGCGCGGACCAGTGGCGCCGATGGATTGATCGCGCGTAGGCGCAAAACCAGGGCCTCCGCCTCGGCGGCCGTGACGAGATCGCTCTTGGTCAGGACCAGCCGATCGGCGATGGCCGCCTGCTTCACGCTTTCGACGCGACGATCGAGCTGAGAGCCTCCGTTCACCGCGTCGATCGTGGTGACGACGTTGCCCCAGCGGAAATGGTGGCGCAGCACCGGATCGGCCTGCACGGTCGACAGGATGGGAAAGGGGTCTGCGAGCCCCGTGCTCTCGACCGCCAGCCGCCGGAAGGACGGCACCTCGCCCCGCTCGCGCCTTCCGTGCAGGTCGCGGATCGCCGTCGACAACTCGCCACGGATCGTGCAGCACAGGCAGCCCGACGGCAGCAGCACCATGGTGTCGTCGATCCGGTCCAGCAGGTGATGGTCGAGTCCGACCTCGCCGAACTCGTTGATCAGCACCGCCGTGTCGGCCAGCGCCGGATCGTCCAGCAGCCGTTGAAGCAACGTCGTCTTGCCCGATCCCAGGAAGCCCGTGATCAGGTTGACGGGCGTGAAGGCCGGCACGTCATCCATTTCCGTCCCGCAGGCGCGCGATCACGGCGGGATCGAGCGGATCGCAGGGCCTCCCGGCGAGTTTCTCGGCCGTGGCCCAGAGATGGGCGAGATTGTCGACCAGCTCGGTCCTGCCGGTCGCCGTCGAGAGCACGAACGACGCGCCCTGCCAGTCGGAAAGTGACAGGCCGTAGAGTTTGAGGATGCGATTGGCTGCCTCGACTCTCGCCATGCGCTCGCGCCGCCGGGCCAAGCCGTCGGTATTGCGCGTGAACACGCCGGGACGCGGGGCCGCATCGGTCCAGTGGCCGTCGCCGCCCAGCACGCCGCAGAGCGCGCACATCGCTACTTGTTGCGCGGCGAGCGCCTGGCGAAGTCGTCGGCCATCTCGTTCATGGTGACGAACTTCACGCCGGGATGGCCCGCCATGTAGTGATAGAGCCGCTCCAGCATCATCAACACATGCGGCCGGCCCGAGACGTCGGGATGAATGGTCATGGGGAACACCGCATGGTCGTACTCGCGATAGACCCAGTCGAATTGGTCGCGCCACATCTCCTCGATGTCGCGCGGGTTCACGAAGCCGTGGCTGTTGGGCGACTTCTTGATGAACATCATGGGCGGCAGGTCATCGAGATACCAGCTGGCCGGAATCTCGATCAGGTCGGTCTCGTGGCCGCGCTGCAGCGGCACCATCCATTCGCGCGGCTTCTTCGAATAGTCGATCCTGGTCCAGGCGTCGCCCACGCGCACGTAATAGGGCTGGTGGTCGTGATGCATCAGCGAGTGGTCGTACTTGATGCCGCGTTCCAGCAGCAGCTCGTTGGTGACGGGTGAGAATTCCCACCACGGCGCCACGTAGCCGGTCGGCCGCTTGCCGGAGAGTTGCGTCACCAGGTCGATGCACTTGTCGAGGATCTCGGTCTCCTGCTCGCGCGTCATGGCGATCGGGTTCTCGTGGCTGTAGCCATGGATGCCGATCTCATGGCCGGCATCGGCCACCGCCTTCATCTCCTTTGGGAAGGTCTCGATGGAATGGCCGGGAATGAACCAGGTCGTCTTGATGCCCAGGCGCTCGAACATCCTGAGCAGGCGCGGGCTACCGACCTCGCCCGCGAACAGGCCGCGCGAGATGTCGTCGGGCGAATCCTCTCCGCCATAACTACCGAGCCAGCCCGCCACCGCATCCACGTCGACGCCGAAGCCGCACAGAATTTCCTTGGCCATGGTCGCTCCTCCTCGCTTTTACGGCGGAGGCCCAGCAAGAATCGCGCCTCGATTGCCCCACCCTGGCGGCATGGATATCGTCGGCGAAGTGTCGAATCCCGCCCTGCGCCTCGCCGTCCTGCTGACGGTCCTTTGTCTCGTCTCGACGTCCGCGCAGGCGCAGCGGCGCCAACAGCAGCGCGCGGCTGCGCAGACGCAAAGCGGTAACGTCTGGGAAACGCCCATGGTCGGGCTCGAGTATCAGATCGACGGGAGATGGTCGTTCCATCTCGACGCCCAGTTTCGCTTCGACCAGAACATGACCCGCCTACGATCGTTGCAGGTCCGGCCTGGCTTCGAATACATCCTCTCACCCAACTGGGCGCTCGCGGCGGGCTACGTGCAATTCACCCGCTACCTTCAAGGTGCCCGTCAGTCGCGTGGTCCCTTCCAGGACATCCTCTACCGTACCCGCATCGACGGGCTTCCGTTTGCCGGGCGGCTGCGCTGGGAGGAGCTGTTCTTCGACGATGGCAGGCTGCTGGTCCGCACCCGAGCCCTGGCCGGCGTGCGAATTCCGCTCTGGCGGTCGCCCTGGGAGCTCGCTTTGTCCGACGAAGCGTTCATCAACGTCAGCACCGACAGGCCGGCAAGGATCTCAGGCTTCGCGCAGAATCGTGCCTACATCGGCTTCGGCCGGCAGCTCACCTCCTGGGTCAAGGGATCGCTCGGGTACGAACTCGACACGATCCGGACGCCCAACGGCTTCCGCAACGAGCACAATATCAAGCTGAACCTCGCCTTCAGCCTGAATTGACGATCGCGGCCCTGCCGCCGCTTCTGCTGGCTGCGGAGGGCAGGGCCTGCCGGTGCGGATTGCGCGCGGCGGCGTCCCACATCAGGCGCGGATCGAACGCCTCGGCCGCGAAGATGGTGACGATCACCACGGCGCAGAAGGCGAGCGCCCCCATGCCGGGATCGATCGTGACCGCGCGGCCGAACTGGACCAGCGCCCCCAGCAGCGATTCCATGAAGATGTCGACCATCGACCAGCGGCCGATCCAGGCGACGATCCAGTAGAGCTTCGTGCGCTGGCGCAGCAGGAGGCCGGCCTTCTCCGCCGTGCCGCTGAGCGAGGTCGCGCCGATCATGCTGACGAGACCGACCAGCTTGAACAGCGGCACCAGCACGCTGGCGAAGAAGACCAGCAGCGCCAGCGGATACATCCTGGACGAAACAAGCTCCTCGACCCCGCCCATGATGGTGCTGGGCTCGCCGGAGCCGAGCTGGATGACGGTCAGCACAGGATAGATGTTGGCCGGGATGTAGAGGATGATGCCGGCCATCACCAAAGCGAGCGTGCGATTGAGACTGTCGGGCTTGCGCTCGTGCACGCGCGCCCCACAGCGTGGACAGCGGCCGTCATGCTCCGCCGGCACGCAGACCAGATGGCACTCCTCGCACCCTGCCGCGCCCGGCCGGTACTCCAGCGGCGCGGCCGGCGGCATCGGCGCATGCGTCTGGCCGCGGCGCTCGATCTCCTCCCACACGGCCTGCGGATCGAGCGCCAGCTCGGCCCACACGATCACGATGGTGAGGATGCCCAGCGCATAGACGGCCGGTCCGAGGTGGATCGTCACCAGGTCGCCCAGCTTCGTGTAGGCGACGAACACGCCCAGCAGCAGCACCTCGAGCATCGCCCAGGTGCCCATGCGACGGGAGATCAGGAAGACGCCGCGCAGGTTGGGCGGCAGGGTCGGCAGCCGCAAGCCGATCAGAACATAGAGCGTGCCGGCAAACTTGATGAACGGCGCCGCCGCGGTCGTGAAGGCGACGGCGATGGCGAGAGGCCACAAGCCATGGCGCACCAGCTCGGCAGGTCCGGAGAGCAGCGTGGTCTCGTGCACGATGCCGGCGGTCGAGACCTTCATCAGCATGGCGAGCCACAGGATCGCGAACAGCACCAGCGACGCGAAGGTGAGCGCGAGGCAATGCCCCGTCGGATCGGCACGCGTGGCCCGGAGCGGCGTGCCGCAGCGCTGGCAGTCGGATCGCATGTTGGCCGCCATTGCCGGCACGACCTGGAACAGGCCACAGCCGTGACATTCGCGGAGTTGCGGCGGCGTCACCGGAGGCCCTGGGTCGCGTCGTACGGCGAAGGCACGCAACATGGCGCTACTGCAGCAGGGTGGCGATGCCGTCCGACAGCTCGCCGAGCGCGTCGCTCATGGCGGCGACATGGCCCGGCGTATCCGGCGTCGGCACGGGCCGGGTGATCGAGAAATTACGCGCCGCCGTGCGGGTCGGCCGGTTGAACTGGATCGCGACCTGCGCCAGCAGGACGACGTTGCCGGCCTTGTCGGCGTCGAAGCGCTGGATGTCGATGCCGACGGCGGCGTACGGGTCCATCGTGATCGAACCGGCTTCGCTGTAGACTTGGCTGCCCGGCAGGCGCTGCGACAGTTCGAGGACGATGGTGCGCGACAGCATCCCGCCCATCGGCTCGCCCCACCAGGCGTTGGAGCGCACGTCGAGCTTGAAGTCCTCGGTCGAGCGGACGATTTCCTTGCGGTCGAGATAGCCCGGCAGGCCGATGTCGCGCACCTGCACGATCCGCGGGCCACGGGTCAGCACCGGACCCGGCCGCACCGCCAGCGTGTAGAGGACCGGTTCCGGGGAGGCGCCGCAGGCCTGGAGGACGGGCGCCGCGAGCAGCGGAACGGCGAGGAGGCCGAAATGCCGGCGGCCGAGGCGGCGAGTATTGGTCATTCCTTGCCCGTGTTGGTGCGGCCCTTGATCAGGGCCTCGGGGTGACGCGACAGCAGGTCGGCCAGGGCGCGGATGGAACGCGCGGCGTCAGTGAGTTGCGGCATCAGGCGGTCGAGATCACGATGGAACTTCGAGGTATCGCCATAGCCCTTGTCGACGGAGCCGATCAAACGATTGGCCTTGGTGATCGCCTCCTGCAGCTGCAGCGCGATGTCGGGCAGGCGTTTCAGAGCCGGCGTTCCTTCGACGTCGATCTTCCGGGCGATGTCCTGCACCTCGACCATCGCCTTCTCGAGAGCCGCCAGGGTCGCCTTGATCTGCGGTCCGTTCACCAACTGGTCGATGCCGACGGACGCGCCGACCAGGCTGTTGCCGATCTTGTCGAAGTCGATACGGTTGATCTTGCTCAGGAGCTCGCTGGCCGACGCGGTGATGCTGTCGAAGCCACCGACCTCGGCGGCGGGAATGACATAGTGACCGCCTTCCTCGGTGAGTTCGCCCGGCGTGGCACCGGGCACGACCTCCAGCGATATGATCTTCTGCGGACTGATCAGGCTCGGCGCCTGCAGCGTCGCTCGCAGTCCACGCTTGATCATCTCCTCGGCGACGTTGATCGGCTCCATTCCTTGCGCCTTGGCAAGGTTGCTGACCCTGCCCGCCTCGACCCGGTAATGGACCGGCGCGACGACGCGGTCGGTCTTTGGGTCATAGACCAGCCCGACGCGGGTGACCTCGCCGATCTTGAGGCCGTGGAACCTGACCTCCGCGCCTTCCGTCACCCCGGCGACGGAGCCCGGGAAATATGAGATCAGCTTGATCTGCTGGCCGAAGCCCGCCGACTTGGCCTCCTCGATATTGGCGTATAGCTTGAAGCGCTGTCCCTGCGGGCTGATCGGGGCGGTCGAATCGTGCGCCGTGTCGAAGGCGATGCCGCCCAGCAGGATGGCGCGCAGCGATTCCATCTGGATGTTGATGCCATTGGCGCCGAGCGAGACCGACAGGCCCGAGGCGTTCCAAAAATTGGAGTCGTTGCGCACGTAGCGGTCGAACGGCGCGCGGACGAAGGCATGGATGGCGACGCGGCTGGCAAGGTCGTGGAGATCCCAGCCCAGCACGGTGCCGACCTCGATGTCGCGGAAGAAGATCGGGGCGCCGAGGCTGATCGAGCCCAGCCGGTTCGTATCGAGCCTGAACGTGGTGCCCTTGACCGACGCCTGCAGGATCGGCGGATCCTCCTGGCCGACGAACTCGCGCTTTGCCACGCCGCGATCGGTCGAGGGCCGCATGCCGATGTAGGAGCCGGACAGGATGGTTTCGAGGCCGGAGATATTGCCGGCGAAGAGCTGCGGCTTCACCACCCAGAAGATCGTCTTGTCGGTGAGCAGGGGCTCGGCTTCCTTCACCGTCTCGATCGTCACCAGCACCTTCGACAGGTCGGGCGGGATGGTGATGGTCTTGACCGTTCCCATGACGACGTTGCGATACTTGAGCTGCGACTGGCCGGCCGTCAGGCCGGAAGCCGAGTCGAAGGAGACCGTGATGGTGGGGCCGCGCTTGGAGAAGGTGTCCCACGCGAGCCAGCCGGCGATCAGGGCCGTCAGGATGGGAACGATCCAGACCAGGGGAAGGCGTCGCCGGCGGCGGACCGACGCCGTGGCGGCGGGGCCTCCCGCAACGGGGGGCCTGGAGGCGGATCCAGGCGGGGCTTGCTCGCTCATCGTTCCTCGTTCGCCCCGGTCTCAGGGGTTTAGCGTTCCCGGTCGTCGATGTCGCGGGCCAGGACCTCGCGCTTGCCGACATGGTTCGCGGCACTGACCACGCCTTCGCGCTCCATGCGCTCGACGATGCGGGCGGCCCTGTTATAGCCGATCTGGAGGTAACGCTGGATGAAAGACGTGCTGCACTTGCGCTCGCGCGCGACCAGGGCAATGGCTTGGTCGTAGAGCTGATCGCTCTCGCCCTCCTCGGCATCGCCCGGCAACCCGGCCCCCGTGCCCTCCCCGTCGGGATCGTCGGTGACCGACTCGATATAGGCCGGCGCACCCTGGGCCCGCAGGTGGCGAACCACCTCCTCGACCTCGCCGTCGCTGACGAACGGGCCATGGACGCGGGCGATTTTGCCGCCGCCGGCCATGTACAGCATGTCGCCCTGGCCCAACAGCTGCTCGCCCCCCTGCTCGCCCAGGATGGTGCGGCTGTCGATCTTGGACGTCACCTGGAAGGAGATGCGGGTCGGGAAGTTGGCCTTGATGGTGCCGGTGATGACGTCGACCGACGGCCGCTGCGTCGCCATCACCACATGGATGCCGGCGGCGCGTGCCATCTGCGCGAGGCGCTGCACGGTGGCCTCGATCTCCTTGCCCGCGACCAGCATCAGGTCGGCCATCTCGTCGATGATGACGACGATGAAGGGCAGCGGCGTCAGGTCCATCTCTTCGTCTTCGAAAGTCGGCTTGCGCGTCTCGGGATCGATGCCGGTCTGGACCTTGCGGGTCAGCACCCCGCCTTTGCGCGCCGTCTCGGCCAGCTTCTCGTTGTAGCCGGCGATGTTGCGGACGGCGACCGCACTCATGGCGCGATAGCGGTCCTCCATCTCGCGCACCACCCACTTCAGCGCGACGATGGCCTTGCGCGGCTCCGTGACGACGGGCGTCAGGAGATGGGGAATGTCCTGGTAGACGCTGAGTTCCAGCATCTTAGGGTCGATCATGATGAAGCGGCACTTCTCCGGCGGCAGCCGGTAGAGCAGCGACAGGATCATCGTGTTGACCGCCACCGACTTGCCCGAGCCGGTGGTGCCGCCGATCAGCAGGTGCGGCATGCGGGCGAGGTCGGCGATGACCGGATCGCCGCCGATGTCCTTGCCCAGAGCCAGCGGCAGGGCGAGGCGGCCATCCTCGTAGTGCTTGGTCGACAGCAGCTCGCGCAGGAACACCGTCTCGCGCCTGGCGTTGGGCAGTTCGATGCCGATGACGTTGCGGCCGGGCACCGTGGCGACACGCGCCGATACCGCACTCATCGAGCGGGCGATGTCGTCGGCCAGACCGATGACGCGGCTCGACTTTGTGCCGGGCGCGGGCTCGAGTTCGTAAAGCGTGACGACCGGACCGGGCCGCACCTTCACGATCTGTCCCTTGACGCCGAAATCGTCGAGCACCGTCTCGAGCAGGCGCGCATTCTGCTCCAGCGCCTCCTCGTCGATCTTGGGCTGGGCGTTGACCCGCGAGGGCAGCGACAGGATGTCGAGCGGCGGCAGCTGGTACTCGGCCCCGAGATCGAGTTCGCGCTGGCCGGCCTTGGCCGCGCGCTTGCCCTGCGCTGCCGACGACTTCCGTGGAACGATCTTGACCGCGGGCGGAGCCGGCGCCGCGACCGGCTGCTCGACGTCGAGCGCATTGTCGGGCGTGAAGGGATTGTCGTCGACCTGGTCGTCCGCCGGCTCGTCGAACCGGTCCTCGGCGACCGGCGGCCGTGGCGGCGGGGCGGCGACCGGCGCCACCTCGAATTCCGCGTCGTCGACGGGCTGCCGGTACTGCGTCGGCGGCGGCGCGACGTCATGGTGTCCGAAGCCCGGTTCGATCCGTTCCGCGGCGGGCGCGGAAGCAGGCGCCGAGCGGCGCATGAAGGGTTCGATCCGCAGGCCTCCGGCGAGGCGGCTCAGGAACGTGCGCTCCTGCAAGCGGGCCGGCGCGGCCTCGTCCAGCACCGGCGAATGCAAGCGATGTCCATCGGGCGCTTCCGGGATGTCGTCGGCCGGGCGCTCGATCGGCGCGTAGGGCGCATCGACCATCAGCGACTCGCGTGCCGGCATCGCCGTGCCTTCCTCGGGAATCTGCTCGTAGCGATTCTCGAAGCGCGCCGGGTCGTACTGGCTGGCGTCGATCTCCCCCGGAATCTCGGCATAGCCGATGTGGGGCGCTGGCGGCTCGCTCTCCTCCTCGGTCGCCTGCGGCTTGCCGCGCCACAGATCCACGGCTGCGCGCATGCCCCACACGACCCCCAGGAAGGGCGCGCGCAGGATGCGGAAGATCAGCGGCAGGTCCGTGCGGTTCATGCCGAGCGCTGGGGCCATCGCGATGAAGGCGAGCGCGGCCGCACCCGGCTCGATGAAGGTCAGCGCGCCGCCGCTCGAATGGGTGAGCACCAGCTCGCGGAAGCGGCCGACCAGGGCGAGGCCGACGAGGCCGCCGGGCCCGGCATGGGTGGCCGCCGTTCCCACGTCGCCCAGGCCCACGCACGCCACACTCATCATCAGCAGCGCCAGCAGGAGCAGCGACAGACGCAGGCCGAAGAAGCCGAGATGGTGGGTGCGCACCATGCGCACGCCCCAGGTGATGAAGGCGACCGGAGCCAGGATGATGGCGAGGCCAAAGGTCTGCAGCAGCAGGTCCGAGAGGTAGGCGCCGGGCAGGCCGAGCAGGTTGTTGGGCGCCCGTGCCGTGGCGTGGTTGAGCGAGGGATCGCCGGGGTTGTAGGTGAACAGCGCCATCATCAGCGCGAGGCCGAAGCCTGCGGTCGCCACGCCCACGATCTCCATCATGCGGCGGCGCAGGAAGTCGCGCCCGCCCTCCGGCAGGATGGAGGTCCGGGGCTGCAACGCTGAAGAGACGCTCAGCATGGCCATGCGCGATTGCGCTCCCTATAGAACTGCCGCGAGGCGCTGGAGCCCCTCGCGTGTGGTCTTCTCGTCGTGCACCAGCGCCACGCGGATGTAGCGTTGGGAAATGTTGACGCCGTTGGTCTCGCGGCAGGCATAGGCACCCGGCAGCACCTTGACGTGCGCCTGGCCCCACAGCTTGCGCGTGGCCTCCTCGCCGTCGCCGACGTCGAGCCACAGGAAGAATCCACCGCCCGGCGTATAGTACGAGAAGCGGTTGTGCAGGATCTGCTCGGCGACCCGAAAGTTCTTCACGTACCATTCGCGCGTCTGGACCGGGTGCGTCTCCTCGCGCCACAGCGCGGCCGACGCCTTCTGGACGGCGAACGGAATCTGCGGGCCACCATAGCTGCGCCAGCGCAGCACCATTGCGACGAGCTTGGGATCGCCGGCCATGAAGCCCGAGCGCAGGCCCGCGGCGTTCGAGCGCTTCGACAGCGAATGGAAGACCGCGAGATTGCGGAACGGATCCTTGAGCCCGGTCTCGTCGATCTCGAGCGCGGCCTCGAGCGCACCCGGCGGCGGGGCGCCGGTGTAGATCTCCGCATAGCACTCGTCGACGGCCAGCACGGCGTCGTACTTGCGGCAGAGCCGCAGCAGTTTCTGCAGGTATTCCTTGCTGGCGATCGCACCCTGCGGATTGGCCGGCGAGCAGAGATAGACGACCGACAAGCGCTTCCACGTCGCCTCGTCGAGGCTCTCATAGTCCGGCAGGAAGCCGTTCGACGCCTCGGCGTTCACGAGCAGCGGCTCGCCGCCCGAAAGGACGGCGCCGCCGAGATAGGCCTGGTAGAAGGGATTGGGGAGCGCGACGATCGGCTTGGCGCCGCCTTTCTCCTGCGGCGTCGCCACCGTCGAGATGATGTAGACGCCTTCCTTGCTGCCGGCCGTCGGGTGGACGTGCACGTTCGGATCGAGCAGGCCCTGGGGCAGCTTGTATCGCCGTGTCAGCCATTCGCAGATCGCGAGGTTGAGGTCGGGCAGGCCCTGGTTGGGCGGATAGCGATTCCAGCCGTCCACTTCGTCCATCACGATCTGCCGGGCGAAGGCGGGCATCGCCCCCTGCGGTTCACCCACCGACATGTTGATCATCGACAGATGCGCCGGCGGCGTGATGGGAGCGATCAGCGAGTTCAGCCGCGCGAATGGGAAATCGGTCAGCGTCTCTGTCAGGCGCGGATTGAACATTCTCGTTCCCAATGGGCCAAACCGGCCAAGAAAAAGCCACGGTGCCGGCCGATGGCGACCAGCCTATGGCCACATTCTATGGAACAAATTTGCCAATCACAACAAAGGAATAGGCTTGTTTCTTCACGCACTGGAAGGGATTGGAAGGCTTCCCTCCCCTACCACAAGCAGTAGTCGCCGCCACGCTACTGGACGCGCTCCCCGTGGAGCGCGGTGTCGAGACCTTCGACTTCCTCGTCCTGAGTGACCCTGAGCCCGATTGTCGCATCGAGTATCTTGAGGATCACCCACGTGACCACGGCGCTGAACAGACCGATGACGACCACGCCATAGAGCTGCGTCAGGATCTGCCCGCCATTGCCGTCGACGAGGCCGACTGGCTGGCCCTTGGCCACGTCGTTGATCGTGCGGGTGGCGAAGACGCCCACCAGGATCGAGCCCACGATGCCGCCGACGCCGTGGACGCCGAACGCGTCGAGCGAGTCGTCGTAGCCCAGCTTGTTCTTCAGGACGATCGATGCCCAGTAGCAGACCGAGCCGGCGATGACGCCGATCACCAGCGCGGCCCACGGCTCCACATAGCCTGCGGCTGGCGTGATCATGCCGAGGCCCGCAACGGCGCCGGTCAGAATGCCCAGCACCGACGGCTTGCCACGTGTTGCCCATTCTATGGTCATCCAGACCAGAGCCGCGACCGACGCCGCGATGTGCGTGTTCAGCATCGCGCTGCCTGCCAGCTCGCCGGAGGCGAGGGCCGAGCCGGCGTTGAAACCGAACCAGCCGACCCACAGCAGCGAGGTGCCGATCAGCGTCAGCACGAGATTGTGCGGCGCCATGTACTCGTGGCCGTAGCCGTGCCGCCGGCCGATCACCACGCAGCAAACCAGCGCCGCAATGCCGGCATTGAGGTGGACGACGAGTCCGCCTGCGAAATCCAGCACACCTGCCGCGCCGAGGAAGCCGCCGCCCCACACCCAATGCGCCACGGGCACGTAGACGAACAGCAGCCACAGGCCCATGAACCACATCATCGCCGAGAACTTCATGCGCTCGGCAAAGGCGCCGGCGATGATGGCCGGGGTGATCACCGCGAACGTCGCCTGATACATCAGGAAGACGTTCTCCGGCACCGTCCTGGCCAGCTCGTGGACGCTCCCCAGCAGGCCCTTGCCGAAGGCACGCGAGAGCGAGCCGATCGCCGCGTTCAGCCCGCCGCCCTCGGTAAAGGACAGCGAATAGCCGACCGCGAACCAGAGGATCGTGACCAGAGCTGCCACGGCGAAGGCCTGGACCGACGTCGCCAGCACGTTCTTCTTTCGCACCATACCTGCATAGAAGAGAGCCAGGCCCGGGATATTCATCATCAGCACCAGGACCGTGGCCATCAGCAGCCACGCGGTGTCGCCGGTATCGATCTGCGGCTTGTCCGCGGCCCAGGCCGCCGGAGCGAAGGCCATCGGGCACGCCAGAAGAGCGCCGAAGCGCCGGGCCGTCTTGTTCATTGTCTCCCCCGAGCCTTGTCTTGATTATTGTCGTCGTGTCTTGTCGTTACTTCCTGCGTTCGATTGTCTACAGAGCGTTGGAGCCCGACTCGCCGGTGCGGATGCGCACGGCCTGCTCGACCGGCGTGACGAAGATCTTGCCGTCGCCGATCTTGCCGGTGTGTGCCGCCTTCTGGATGGCCTCCACGGCGCGCTCGACCTGGCCGTCGTCGACCACGATCTCGATCTTCACCTTGGGCAGGAAGCTCACGAGATACTCGGCGCCGCGATAGATTTCGGTCTGGCCCTTCTGGCGGCCGAAGCCCTTGACCTCGCTCACCGTCAGACCCGACACGCCGACGCCGGTCAGCGCATCGCGCACCTCGTCGAGCTTGAACGGTTTGATGATGGCGGACACGAGCTTCATCTGCATTCCCCTCTGCGTTTCCAGCTGTCGCAGACAGACTGGCGCTTCGCGTTCGCGGCGTCAAACGCCGGACAGAAAGAGGGCCCGGCGAGAGGCTCGCCGGGCCCGAGGGTCCGCCGCGACACGGTGCGGCGGATGAGAGGGAACCAGGAGGAGAGAGGGGTTCCCGATCTCGAGGAGGAGGAGACGTCCTAGTGGATCGTCTCGCCGTGCAGGTTGATGTCGAGACCCTCGACTTCCTCTTCGGTCGTCACGCGCAGCCCGATCAGGGCATCGACGATCTTGAGGATGATGAAGGTCGCGACCGCGCACCAGGCGATGCAGACCAGCGAGCCCCAGAGCTGCGTCAGGACCTGGCCGGCATTACCGTCGATCAGTCCCTTCTTGCCCTCGCCGCCGATCACTTCCACGGCAAACACGCCGGTCAGGATGGCGCCGACGAAGCCGCCGATGCCGTGCACGCCGAACGCGTCGAGCGAGTCGTCGTAGCCCATCGCCTTCTTGAGACCGGTGGCGCCCCAGAAGCAGACCAGGCCGGCGACGATGCCGATGGCCAGCGCCCCCATCGGGGTCACGAAGCCCGAAGCCGGGGTGATCGCGACGAGGCCGGCGACGGCGCCCGAGATGATGCCGAGGACCGACGGCTTGCCGCGCGTCACCCACTCCGCGAACATCCAGGACATGGCCGCCGCGGCCGTGGCGAACTGCGTCACCGCCATCGCCATGCCGGCGTTGGGGCTGGCGCCGACGGCGGAGCCGGCGTTGAAGCCGAACCAGCCGACCCACAGGAGGGCCGCACCGATCACCGAGTAGACGAGGTTGAACGGCGCCATGTTCTCGGTGCCGAAGCCCTTGCGCTTGCCGAGGACGAGGGCGCAGACGAGGCCCGCGACACCGGCATTGATGTGCACGACGGTGCCGCCGGCATAGTCGAGAACGCCCCAGTCGCCGAGGAAGCCACCGCCCCACACCCAGTGCGCGATCGGCGCGTAGACGATCAGCGACCACAGCGCCATGAACCACATCATCGCCGAGAACTTCATGCGTTCGGCGAAGGCGCCGGCGATCAGGGCCGGCGTGATGATGGCGAAGGTGAGCTGGAAGGTCATGAAGACGGTCTCGGGGATCGTCTTGGCGAGGTCATGCACGCCATCGAGCGTCAGGCCCGCCATGAAGAGGCGGCTGAGGCCGCCGACGATCGAGCTGCCCGGCGTGAAGGCCAGGCTGTAGCCGACGATCAGCCAGAGCACGGAGATCATGCAGGTGATGGCGAAGCTCTGCATCACCGTCGACAGCACGTTCTTCTTGCGGACCATGCCGCCGTAGAACAGCGCGAGGCCGGGAATGGTCATCATCAGCACGAGCGCCGTCGAGGTCAGCATCCACGCCGTGTCGCCGGTATCGAGCTTGGGCGCTGCGGCTGCAGCCGCCGGAGCGGCGGCCGGCGCGGCAGCCTGGGCCAGCGCCAGCGCCGGCAGGAGCAGCACGGCGGCCGCCCCCGCGCCGGCCAGCACCGAGTTGGTCTTGAACTTCATCGTTGTCCCCTGGTTCTCGAGTTGATTGTGGTGTCGGATCACAGCGCTTCGATGCCGGACTCGCCGGTGCGGATGCGGATCGCCTGCTCGACCGGCAGGACGAACACCTTGCCGTCGCCGATCTTGCCGGTGCCCGCCGCCTTGCGGATGGTCTCGACCGCGCGCTCGACCATGGTCTCGTCGATCACGACCTCGATCTTTACCTTCGGCAGGAAGCTCACGGCGTACTCCGCGCCGCGATAGATTTCGGTCTGGCCTTTCTGCCGGCCGAACCCCTTCACTTCACTTACGGTCAATCCCTGGATGCCGAGCGACGTCAGGGCGTCCCTGACCTCGTCCAGCTTGAAGGGCTTGAAGATTGCCACGATCATTTTCATTTGCGCCTGTCCTCCAACGGGCGGCACGCCCGCCCCCAAAGTTCAAATCGACGCCAGCAAGGGTCGTGCCAAATCCAACCACAACAAATTGCATCGACCCTTGGCACGCCGTTTGCAGGAATTGGGGCGGAAACAAGTCATAAGTCTTTGGGGGTGGTCGTGTTGCTTAAAAAAACCGCTGTATTCGCTACCGCGCTGATTACGATCTGTGCAACGAGCGCCGCCTATGCACAGGGCACACCAAATCCGCAGACCGTCACGGTCACGCAGGATCAGCAGACGGCCCAGGGCACGCCCGATGCGGCGACCACGCCGGCGGCGCCCGAGAAGGAGACCTGGA
>NZ_CAMFKM010000002.1 GCF_945957355.1 uncultured Reyranella sp.
CGCTCGACGCCTGGATGAAGCGCGCGCTGGAGATCTGCGCCGCCCATGGCGGCGTGGCGGACCAGAGCGACGACGACGAGAACGCGCACCGATCGGGCGCCGCCGGCGCCTGGCGCAACAAGTTCATCCGCGCACCGCACTACGGCGAGCACGCCGTGGCCCGCGGCATCCTGTCCTCGACCTTCGAGACTTCCATGACCTGGGAGCGCACCCGCGACTTCCACGCGAAGATCACGAAGCTAACGAAGGACACGATCAAGGCGGTGACAGGCCGCGACGGCACCGTCACCTGCCGCTTCACCCACGTCTACCCCGACGGGCCCTGCCTCTACTTCACCTTCGGGGGCCTGTTCGATCCGAAGAAGGACGCGCTTCAGCAGTTCATGGAGATCCTCTCCACCTGCACCGCCGCGACCGTCGAGCATGGCGGCACGACCACGCACCACCACGCGGTGGGCCGCTTCCACCGGCCGTTCTACGACAAGCAGCGTCCGGAGCTCTTCGCCCGGGCCCTGCGGGGCGCCAAGCGCGAGCTGGATCCGAGGGGGATGATGAATCCCGGCGTGCTGATCGATCCGTGACGGATCGGTGTCAGTGGGTGGCCGGAACCGATCGTGGCAGGAAGAACAGCATGACGAGGACGTGACGGACGAGCAGGAGCGCCCCCACACCCACGAAGAAGAGGCCGGCGGCGACGAGATAGTCGTCGACCTCGCCGGTGTAGATGATGGTGTTGGGGATCTTGATCAGCTCGATGCAGATCTCGGCCATCAGGCCGATGGAAAGCTGGCCGACGCCGTAATTGTGACAGGCATGATCGATCACCGCCTGCCATCCCTCGTCCGGGCCGTCCAGCAGGCCGAAGATTTCGCGCAGGGTCCGCCGTTCCTCCAGAAGAACGCCCCAGCCGATCATGATGATGCCGATACCGGTGACGATATCCATCTCCTCCTTGAGGTCGGGTTTGATCCAGAGCGACCTGGAAACCTCGATCAGGGTGATACACATCGGGATGCAGATCAGGAGCGAGAGGAATCCGATCGTGTAGCGGGACGTCAGGACAAGCATAAGCGTACGAAACATGGGATAGGCCTTTGAAGCGAGATCTCCGGCCAGGTAACGACCGTGACGATAGAAACCTAGTCGACCGGTTCCTTCGGGAGCAATCTCTGATACTGCGGTGGCAGTGAAACCAATGCCCTCGAACGCCGACACCGGACCATGATCGACTGGCTGTACTCACTCCCCGAGACCCTCGTCCTGATGATGGGCGCCGTCATCATGGCCGGCGCGATCCTCACCCTGCCGTCGCTGGTGCATCGGCTGCCCTACCTGCGCACGAGCAACGAGAACAACGACTTCGTGCTGCGCATGCAGGCCACGCTCTTCACCATGACGAGCCTGGTGCTGGCCTTCACCCTGGTCGAGGCGGAGAGCAACTTCCGCAAGGTCGATTCGCTGATCGCGACCGAGGCCTCGCAGATCAACCGGCTCGACCGGCTGCTCAGCCGCTATGGCGATGACTCGACCACGGAACTCCGGCAGCACCTGCTGGCCTATGCGAAGGCGATCGTCGACGATGAGTGGCCGGCGATGCTGCGCGACGAGCGGAGCAGCAAGATACGTGCGACCCTCGGCCCCCTGTCCCGGGGGATCTTCGCCATCGAACCCCGGCCCGGCCGCGAGACGACGATCTATGCCGAAATCCTGAGGTCGTTCGACTCGATCGTCGAGTCGCGCGACGCAAGGCTCAACGCCGTCACGCTCGGCCTGCCCAAGCCCTACTGGCAGGTCGTCCTGTTCGCAGTCCTGATGCTGCTGTTCATCACAAGCACGATGCAGCGCAGCACCTTCCGCGCCTACGTGCTCTCCGCCCAGATGGCGGTAATGGGCGCCTTCATCGGCTTCGTGTTCATCATGGACCAGCCCTTCAAGGGCCAGACCGCAGTGGATTCGGACGCGCTCCGGCGGACGATCGTCCTGATGGAGAACCGGGACCGGTAGCGGTCACGCCGCCAGCGTCGATCGCGTCTGCGGGCGGCGGTAGCTCAGCGCCTCGGCGATGTGCAGGCGGCGCACGGCGTCGGAGCCGTCGAGATCGGCGAGCGTTCGCGCCACCCTGAGGGTGCGATGCCAGGCGCGGGCGGAGAGGCCGAGGCGTTCGGCGGCGCGGGCGAGCAGCGCGCGGCCTTCCGCATCGGGTTCGGCGATGGCCGCAAGAAGCGCGCCGTCGGTGTCGGCATTGCAGCGCGGCTTCGACCAGTTGCGGGCACGGTCGGCCATCCAGCACAGTGCGACGTTGGTCGCGGATGCTGAAGCGGGGGAGATGGTGAACCTGGTCCCTAGGGGTTCGCACGAGAAGCCAGCGGATATCTACGCCGTAGTGGCTGAGCGAGCGGTCGCCATTCTGCGGGAGCAAGAGGCCCAACTAGATCGGTACGCGCACTACTGGCTTACGAGCTGGGGCGTGACCCGCGACGACACCAAGTCGTCAGTGATGACCCTTCCCTATGGCGGCACCAAGTATGGAAACCCGGCCAAGGTGCAGAAGAGCATTGAGAAGCAAATCAAGGCCGGCAAGAAGCCCCGCCCGGACTGGCTGAGCCCGTCGAAGCAGAACCGGAGCGAATACAAGCGGGCCATCAAGGTCCTCTCGGATGCAATCTGGGAAGCCATGAGCGAAGTCGTGCGGGGCCCAATGGACGTAATGCAGTACGTCCGTGATTGCGCTACGGCGCTCAAGGCGCTTGAGGCGGGCCGGCGGAAGGCCGCGACGAAGAACAGGAGCAGAGCATCCACCCCCAACCTTAGGCTTTGCTGGACCTCGCCTTGCGGGTTCCCCGTGTTGACGGACTACCGAGTGCCTAAGACTCGCCGCACCGAACTCCGCGACCCGGCCACCGGGCGAAAGCTTACGTTCACCTACTACGCTGCCTCAGCGGCGACGGACTGGAGGGAGGTAGTCGGGAGTGCCCCGCCGCACTTCATCCATTCACT
This sequence comes from uncultured Reyranella sp., assembly GCF_945957355.1. Lineage (GTDB taxonomy): Bacteria > Pseudomonadota > Alphaproteobacteria > Reyranellales > Reyranellaceae > Reyranella. The sequence goes on from NZ_CAMFKM010000002.1 coordinate 2,998, forward strand.
CGACGCGAGCCACCTCATGAGGTCCGTGATGCGCGCCCACGCGGCCGGCATCGACCAGATTGCAATAGTCCACGACGCCTTCGGAACCACGCCGTCGAAGGTGGGCCAGTTGGCGGCGGTGTTGCGGGATGAGTTCGCGCGGATGTACTCGGAAGACGTTCTAGAAGGGACCCTCGGGAAGATGCTCGAAGCAGCCGGCGCGACACCCCCGCCGCCGCCTTCGCGGGGCGCTCTCGACGTGGCTGCCATCGCTCAATCGGTTTACCTTTTCGCGTAGCTGCGAGGACGCTCCGGGAGGCGTTTAGGGACTCGTACAGAGCCTCTAGAACGGCCGCCAGACCCTACCTGCCGCCTCCTGGAGCGGCCCTGAGCGGCCTCCTGAGCCCTTCCTGAAGCGGTTTGGAAGGGGCTTCTCCGTCCAGCCACCGGCCGCCGTGCCTCGCCCTGCTGCGCACCTCTTTTCCGTCGCTACCCCATTGATTTATAATGGCTATTCGGGATTTCTGCGGGCAAATCGTTGCATACCTCTAGAGAGCTTCCCTTGGGTTTATACAGCAGCACCTAGAGCGCCTTGGAATTCATGCTCCTCAACAGCAGCTCCGAAGGCAGGCTTCTAGAAGATGATAAAGCTTGGGAAGGCGCTAGCCGATTGCTCCCCTTGCTCCAGGTCCTAGCCTGCGATGCACCCGGGCAAACCTGAGGCAGCCTTCGTCGCCCGTGCGGGCTCCTCAGGTCTATTCATCTTCAGACAGCCACCCTTGATCCTAGGCTCCGATGTGGCTTCGATCCTTCCAACGGGCTTCCAGCCCGGGATATTCACGAACCCCTAAGCGCCAGCGCGCCGCGCGGCTGACCCCCCTCTAGGGGCCTTGCGCCTAATAGGCCAGCCGGCCGACGCTCGCGGGCAGTCTCCCGGGCTTCCCGTCGAGCGCCACGCGGACCAACGCGCCGACACACTCCCGCCGGTCCCGCGACGACGGCAACGCCTCGCGCCCCAGCAGCCTCCCCGAGTCCGCCCAGGATTGCGTCCGGTCCTGGTGCCCGGTGCTCCCGAATGATGATGGGCTCGGCGCGTGGGCCGCTTCCCGTGGGCCGCTCGGCGCGTCCCGAGAGCCTCCCCTGAGGGGTGGGCAGAAAACCCCTCCGAAATCCCCTCGGAAAACCTCAATGAATTCAATGGGCGCACGTCGCCGTTCGGCTTGGGCGGATAACAATTGTTTTCTGCCCAACGCTCCAGTAGGCTGAGGCCCGTCGCGCACTGTCCTGAGGAGAGAGCTATGGCCGCCACGAGCAAGCCCAAGAGAGCCGCCCTGTACCTCCGCGTATCGACCGACCGGCAGACCGTCGAGAACCAACGGCAAGCCCTAGAAGCGGTCGCGGCGCATCGTGAGTGGGAGATCGTCACGGCCTACAGCGACAAGGGCATAAGCGGAGCAAAGGGCAGGAAGGATCGTCCCGAGTTCGACCGGATGCTCAACGATGCCCAGCGTGGGCTCTTTGACGTAATCATGGTCTTCGCCCTGGACCGCATCGGGCGATCCCTCGGGGACCTCTTAAAGACAATTGAGCACCTCAAAGAGTGCCGAGTGGACCTCTTCATCGTGAAGTTTCGAGGCGACGGGGAAACGCTCGACACCACTACAGCCGGCGGGAAGCTGCTCTTTCACATCACGGGCGCGTTCGCCGAGTTCGAGCGCGACATGATCGTCCAGCGCGTCAACGCAGGGCTTGACCGCGCGCGCGCCAAGGGGGTGACGCTGGGCCGCCCAAGGATTGACAAGAAAGTGGAGGAAGCTATCCGCAAGGCCCTAGCGAAGGGCGACAAGGGCAAGCACAAACTAGCCGCTGAGTTCGGCGTGGGCTCGGGAACAGTCGCCCGGATCAAGGCAGCCCTGGCAGCCCGTAAGGATTAGCACGTAAGCATGGGCGTTCGCGTGGCTATCAGTTCTTTTGCGGGTAGAGGCCCGCGAGAGACGAAGGCAGATGGCGATCCGTTGAGAATACATGTCTCGAATCTGCAAGGCGCGCCGCTGCATCGATGTTGGCATGGGCGGAAAGCTCCGCGCAGATAGTGCCCTATGAACCGTGTAGTTTCGATGGGTCCGTCTAGCAAAGGCGTCCTAGAATGGAAGCATATCCTTGAGTTCCTTTAGTATGCTGTCCAAAGCGTCTTCTGTTCCTAATGCCGTGCGCTCTGCCATCGCGAACAGCTCCTCGCACCTCCGGTAAAATGCAAATCTCGCCGCTTCGTTGGCGAACGCGGATGCCCCTACGGTACCATCTGTAAAGGTATCGATTTGATCCCCTGTGTCATTGCGGACGGTAATACGAATTGTGGGCTCCGAGTCATCCGGCGCGCCGGGATGAAACTCCCGCGAAATCTCCAGGGAGTGCGAAGCAAAAGAAGCTCGGTAAGTGCCTTTCTCCGCAGTTTCCTCCCAAGCGATATTGCCTTCCTTCGTGCGGCCATAAAGTTGCTCGAACAGCTCTTTGTGCTTCGCTGAGATCATACTTGGCCCCCTGACAGAGACTTGAGGTGAACTAGAACTTCGTGCAGGGCATCCAAATCCTTGGCGAAGATTCTATTAAGACGCGGAAAATCGACCTGTGCATTGTTTGCGATGGCGCGATCAATTAGACCCTGAGCGCTGGCGATGTTCGCCAATGCCGCTTGAATCACGACCTTCTGCTTTTCTGTTAGCCCGCCATTCTGCAATCCATCAGAACCGGCTCGGGCGATAACTAGGATTTTACGGAGGGCAGTATACCTGTCAGGCAAGGCAACGAAGACGCGATTGCGGTGGAAGCGCTCAATTTCCTCAAGGATTGCCGCGCCTGCTGCAAAGTCCGCTAAGACACCAGCATAGGCTATGCTTTGTCTGGCCTTCTCTGCGGCATCTCGCGCCGCTTCCGCCGTTCTCTGCGCCGTCCTTAGTTTTATGATGGTAGCTATAAATCCAAGCACGGAAATTAGAATGCCGAGCAGGCCAACAATGTCGCTAATCTGGTTTGCTGCCATCCATTGAAGGATTGAAACAAGCCAGCCCGGCCATATCGGAGTGTCGGTAACCACCGCTGAATACTACCTAGCCGCGCGACGATTGTCCCGCCGGCCGGGTCCCTCAAATTGTCCACCGGCACGGGCTTGTAGGAATTTCCGAATATCGATCATCTAGTAAGGCTCCACTACCTACAGTGGGGCCGAGGGGCGATAGATGATTACGTTCATTCCCGTGGTTTCGTTGAGGCAGAGCGTCGAGAACTCCACCGCGCCGCCATTGGGGGATGCCCAAGTTGCAATCCCCTTCTTAAAAAGTGGCGGTCTTCCGTACTTCGCTGCCATCAGCCGGAAGACCTCCTTCGCGACTGCCTCACAGGGGTACTTATCGGGCTCCTTCAACGAATCGAAGCTGATGATAATTTGCACGACCCGAGGTGTTGCTCCCTTGAACTGTACCGAGACCAGCGCCGGAAAGGCCGATACGGTGACTGGATACTGAATGCAGCCCACCATGTCCGTGAATTCACAGGAGGCGTAGCTAGGCCCCGCCTTCACTTTGGCCGCTTCCTCGACGGTCATGCCGAACCTGTAGCCGTCATAGCCATCAATTTTCGGCACTTGGGCCAAAGCACTCAGCGGAGCGAACAGGGCCGCACCGCAAAGAATGACTCCTCCGATACGTGACACCATCCCTCCTCTCCGCGAATGACTCACGCTAGCACAACCGGGGCGGGGTGCCTCCTGTTTCGCCGCAAGCGAACGTTCGCGGGTTCGGGCGGGATAAGCGAACGGCCTCAGCCAACCTCTCTTTGCGCTCCTACCCTATCAGCTGGTTGAATGCTACGATCTACAATCAACTTAGATCGGTCCCATGCCTGATTACCACGCCTTCGTCTCGCATAGTTTCCTCGACCAGGACGCGCCGGTCGTCGAGAAGTTTATCAAGCTCTTCAACCACGTCGAAGCTCTTCATCCGCAGTTCAAATGGGACCACGCAATTCGGGCGGAGCCTCGCTCGTTGTCCGAAAAAGTCATCCGGGTATTCCAAGACAAGAATACGTTGATCGCGATCTGTACTAAGCGAGAACAGGTCTACGTCCCGAGCCGTCCCACGGCCGGACTCTGGGGGCTCCGCTTAGTCGCTGACGCAGAGCTAACGTGGAAAACGTCGGACTGGATATTGCAAGAGATTGGCTTCGCGAAGGGCCGGGACCTCACGTTAATCGTGTTCCTTGAGAATGGAGTGGTCCGGCCGGCCGGCATCACTTCAGACCTGCAAACCATTCCTTTTGATCGGGCGAATCCAGAGGCGGCCTATGCGGATTTCATGGAGATGATCGCATCTCTCAATCCAATTACTCCTAACCAAGGCAGTATTGAGAAGCAGCCTCAGACAGTACAACCGCCTGAAATCGACCAACAACCTGGCCCGGGTAAGTCAGGGGATGGGCCGCAATCCAATTGGGGGCAAGCGGATTACGATAGGGCACTGCTCTTAGAGACCCTTGGAGACCACGGCGACACTGCTCAGGAAATCTATCTGAAATACAAAGAGTCCCCGCTTTTCATGGAGCCAAAGAACCAAGCCCGATGGGACGCCCAACGCGAGTTTTTTATCGTACTCGCAGAAAAGAGCTCATCATTGCAGCCGCTATTGAACCTCAGCCGAGACAACCCCGACAACGCTCAAGTGTGGGATTACTTGGGTCGGGCATACGCGCACCTCGAAATGAACCGTCAAGCGGCGGAGGCGAAAGAAAAGGCGGCTGAGCTTGAAAACTCTCTTGATAAGAAAAACAGGCTTTGGGGTGAAGCTGCCGCATTGCTTGCAAAGGCGGGCAATCAGCAGGGCGCAGCTCGAATTTTGCGACAGATGATAGATGCCACTTCCGCAGATACGGAGTCATCGGCACTTGAAGCCCTCCAGCGATATTTTGGAGAAACCAAAGAACTAGAATTTCAGATCGCCGCGCTTGAAGTGCTGAGGGAACGAGACCCCCTTGATGCAGATATTCGCTTCTCGCTCGGTTATCAATATGACGCGCTTGACGAGAATCGGGCGGCCCTACTTCATTACCTTGGTGTTCCTGAGCATAAGCGCGCTGGAGGCGCGTGGAATAATCTGGGGTTTGCTCGGGAGAAACTAAGCCTACCGATTGGCACGATAGGCGCCTATAGGCGAGCAATCGACGCGAAGGAACCGATCGCTTTCAGCAACCTTGCCAAGCGGTATAGCAGTGCCGGTTTCATACGCGAGGCGCTCCAAGTTTGCGATGAGGGCTTAACAGCATTGCCCGGCGAAAATGATATATCCGACTGCAAGGCCTTGCTCGAAAGTCAGCGAGAAGCTGAAACTAAGAGAGAAGAGGCATTCCTCAAAGAAGCGCGGCCCATTTCTGAAACCTATGCGGAATTGGGTAAGGCTATGCTGCGGCGCTCAACGATTAGCTTGCCGATGAACTGGAAGGGACCGAAATGCGATCTGCTCGTGACTATCAGCGGCGACCGCATTGCAGCGGAGGGTGAGTTCACTGAGCAACCATCTGGCCTCGCTAGCGCAATCGCCGGTCGTTCGAGTAGTCCTCCGGCGCCGCTACCAGTTCGAATAGAGTATGAAGGTGTAATCAGGGGGCGGGCAGTGGTAGGTAGCGTTCAACAGCAAAATTTGGCCCGATCCACTTTGCTCGGCTCATGGTCGCCACCCACCCCGCTGCTGATGTTCATTAGAGATGATGGACGCACAATCGACGTCATCGAAGAACCACGTGGCGGCAAGCCTAAGCGATACCAACTCCAGGCCTCTAGCGTAACGTAATATCCGAGATCATCGTTTGGATGCTCCTCTTCGTTATCAATGGGGAGCGCTGCACTTCTCTGCTGGGACTATATTGGAGAAGGTGCATCAAGCGCCAAATAGAGAATCGTGCTACGGTGGGACTTGGGCTAAAGCTTCAGGGGGATGCCGACCTCTGGCCAAGCCGTGCGCTTAGGCGCGTCTTTGGCCATCCTTGAGAGCTGGCGCGGGGCCGGGATGCCGCAATTGCAAAAAAGCCGCCAGTGATGAGCTGGCGGCTCCTAGTACAACTTGTCTAGCTAGCCCACGGTATGCCTACGCCGCCGTCCAGTATGCGCCACCTTCTGTCTCGCATCGCGCCGCGTCAGTTTCCATCCAATCAATCCATTCCATCGTTAGCTCTTGCAGCTCTTCCTTCGGCGTCCCGTTGGCGTGCTCCCAAAGCAGTCCATAGGCAACGTCCACCTCCCGGCCGAACTCAACGTAGGCGCCATCGCGGGTTCTAACGACCCGGATGCCCGTCTCTCTTCCCGCTGACGGGGTTGGCCGTTCATATGTTTCGATGCGGTAGCCTTCCAATTCGACGAACGTAGCCATGTCACTCTCCCCCTAATAGGTTGAAGCTCAGTGTGCCGGCCGCCTCTGCATTTGGGTCCATTGAGCCAAATTGAGCAGGTTGTGGCCACCGGCCGCGGCGATCTCGAGCACCCGCTTGGCGCTCTCCTGCCCCTTGATCTCGCTGAGGTCTGGATAGGTCTCCCGATCGTCCGCCATCAGCGCTTCGGGCGTCGGCAGGGTCTGCTGGCCGCGCAGATGGTTGATCAGCGCCAGCAGCGAAGGCGCGGCGATGATCGGCGGTCGGTCGGTGTCGGCCAGGGAATCGAAGCCACCCCACGCGGCCTCGCCCCCGCACACCGCCGGGCAGATCACGCCGCGCCCCGCCGCCTGGGCGGCGATCGCCGCCGGCAGGACGCCCGGCACGCGGCAGAGCGAGCCGTCGAGCGCCAGTTCCCCAAGCACCACGAAACCCTCGACGCTCTCTCGCGGCAGAACGCCCAGGGCAGCCAACAGACCCAGCGCGATCGGCAGGTCGTAGTGACTGCCCTCCTTGGCGAGGTCGGCCGGCGACAGGTTGACGGTGATCCGCTGCGGCGGCAGCGCCAATCCCAACGCCCGGAAGCAGGCCCGCACCCGCTCCCGGCTCTCGCCCACCGCCTTGTCCGCCAGTCCGACCACCGCGAAGGCGATGGTCCCCGGCGCCACCAGCACCTGAACGTCGACCGGCAGGACATCGATGCCCTGGAACGCCACCGTCCGAACCGTCGCCTGCATGTCCCGCTCCCGTCCTGTGCCGGGAACAATTAAAGAACGTACAGCGCGTTAGTAAAGCACGTCTTGGTTGCAAAGTTCAAGGCACTGCCGCGATGGCCTTGATCCGCTCGACCAAGACCCTGACGACCGGATCTGCCGCGTAGCGCGCATAGACCGGCCCGATGGCGTCAGCGAAGGCCTTGCGATCGACTTCCCTGACGATCTCGACCCCCAAGGACGCCGCCGTCGCGCGCGCCATCTCCTCTCGCTCGACGCGCAACTGGCGCTGCAGCTTGACGGACTCCTCGGCAGCCGCCCGGAGGAGTTTCTGGTCATCCGGCGACAGGAGCTGCCACGCCATCTTCGAGATCACGAGGACCTCGGGCGGCCGCGTATGCTGGGTGAGACTGTAGACGCCCGTCGCGGCCTTCTGGCGCGACGCCAGAAAGGCCGAGAGATAAGCCGAGGGATTCTCCTCGGCCGCATCGACGAGTCCGGCTCTGATTGCTTCGTGGACCAGGCCACCCGGCAGCGATACCGCTTGGCCTCCCATCGCCTGCGCCGTCGCGCGCGCCATCTCCGAGAGGGGCACGCCGATCTTCAGGTTCTTCATGTCTGCCACGGTGCGGATGGGCCGGCGCGCCATGATCGACCGGTAGCCAGGATCGTAGAAGCAGAGCCCAACGAGGCCGATGTCGTCGAGAGATGCGAGGATCTGCTCGCCGATCGGCCCATCGAGCGTCCGATGCACGTGGTCGTCGGACTCAAAGAGGTATGGGAGCGAGAGCGCGGTCGTGGCGGGAACCAGGTCGTGGAAGCTTGCAACGCCCACGGCCGCCATCGCCAGCCTGCCGGTACGCACCTGCTGGAGAGTGAACGACTCGGTGTCGCCACTCTTCGGCTGGAGCGCCAGCTTGATGCGACCGGCCGTGCGCTCGGCGACCAGCCTCGACATTTCGGCCATGGCCAGCGCCGACGGATAGTCCGGGCGATGAACGGTCGAGAGCCCTATTGTCTCGGCTCGCGCCGCGACCGGCCCCAAGAGCAACGCTACCATCACCGATAACAAGAACACACGCATCGGACCACACTTCCGGGTTTGCATTTCCACGGACAGAAGGTGGGGTGCGTGCGCGAGGACGCTATTGCAAAGTCTTCAGACGAACATGAACGACATTCACAGCGCGGCGGCGAGCGGCGGCACTTCGTCGAGCCGGCTGGGTGGATGACCGACACGACGCTTCTGCAAGGCCGGCGGCGCATAGAGCACGTCAAATTCCTCGACGATCACCCGGCGCAGCCAGCGGTGGGCCGCATTTCTCTCTTCGCTGGCGTGCCAGATCATGTCGACGGCGTATTCGATGCCTTCAAGCGGTGGCGGCAGCAGCATCGTCGCCAGCTCGCTCGGCGCACTGTAGAGCGCCACCCAGCGCTGCGGCAGCACGGCGCAGAGGTCGGTGTGGGCAAGAACCGCCACGACCCCCGCCAGGGTCGGGATCGTGACCGCGGTGCGCCGCGTCACGCCCCTGCCTCGCAGCACCTCGTCGAGGCTGCGCCGGTCGACGATGGCGCTGGAAACGTCGAGAAAGGGCAATTCGAGGAATCGATCCAGGGTGAGTTTGGCCATCCTGGCAGGATGATCAGACCGCATCGCGACGACGAAAGGATCGCGCCAGATTCGCTTGCGGCGATATTCCGGCCCGCGTGCGCGGGCGTCCACGCGCATCTGGATGTCGCCGGGGGCGTAAGGATCCTCGTCGTCGTCAGGGAGTTGGCCAACGATCATGGTGACGCCGGGCGCTTCCGCGCGCACGCGCGCGCACAGCCGAGGCAACAGGCAGTCGCTCATGAAATCGGACTGGCGCAGGTTGAAAGTACGCTGTGACGTTTCGGGATCGAAATCGCGCTGCAGCGAAATGCCCTGCTGCAGGCTGTGCAAGGCGGCGCGCACGAAGGGGACCAACTCGAGCGCACGCCGCGTCGGCGACATGCCGGTCGGCGTGCGACTGAACAACGGGTCGCCGAGGGTCTGGCGCAGGCGGTTGAGCGCGTGGCTGACGGCCGACGGCGTCATGCCGATCGCCTTGGCCGCGCGGGTAATGCCCTTCTCCGCCATCAGCGCATCGAAGATTACCAGGAGGTTGAGATCGATGCTGCGGAGGTTCATACGAACCCTCCTGTTCGAGGCGGTAAGCTCTGAACGCGGAGAGGCCATCTTGCTCGCTTACCAGATCGATTGATACCCCGAGCTGGAGAGATATCCGCGTTCACCGGCGTGCGGATCCCATCCCGAACCCGGTGCCCCGCCGGCCGCGGCCCGTGCTAGGTTGCCGCCCGCAAACGCGGGAGAGTTTCGTGACGGCCAAGCAGAAGATCGACGACCTCAATTTCACGCCGCCGGCGGCGATCACCGACCTGGCCGCCCGGGTGAAGGCGTTCATCAAGGACAAGATCATCCCCTACGAGACCGACCCGCGCTGGACCGCCCACGGGCCGACCGACGAGCTGCGGATCGAGATGAACGAGCTGGCCCGCGCGGCCGGCGTGTTCGCGCCGCAGGTGCCCAAGGAATATGGCGGCCAGGCGCTGAGCCAGGTCGGCCGCGCCCATGTCTTCGAGGCGGCCGGCTATTCGATCCTGGGGCCGACGGCGATCCATTGCGCCTCGCCCGACGAGGGCAACATCCACCTGCTCGACGTGGTGGCCCGCCCCGACCAGCGCGAGCACTTCCTGAAGCGCATGGCGACGGGGCAGATCCGCTCGATCTTCTGCATGACCGAGCCCGGCGGCGCCGGCTCCGACCCCAGCCTGATGACGACGACGGCCCGGCTGGAAGGCAACGAGTGGGTGATCAACGGCCGCAAATGGCTGATCACCGGCGCCGAGGGCGCGGGTTGCGCCATCATCATGGCCAAGAATGAGGGCGGTCCGATGGACGGCCACGCCACCATGTTCCTGGCCGACCTGCCCGATCCCGCCATCCGCATCGAGCGCACGCTCGACACGATGGATTCCTCCTTCACCGGCGGCCATGGCGTGATCGAGATCAAGAACCTGCGCCTGCCGGCCGACGCGGTACTAGGCGAGATCGGCAAGGGCTTCCGCTACGCTCAGGTCCGCCTCGCCCCCGCCCGCCTCAGTCACTGCATGCGCTGGCTGGGCGCGGCGATGCGCGCGCAGGACATCGCCACGGACTATGCGCGTCATCGCATGGCCTTCGGCAAGACGCTGGGCGAGCACCAGGGCGTGTCGTTCATGCTGGCCGACAATCTGATGGACATGAACCAGGCGCGGCTGTCGATCTGGCACACCGCCTGGCTGCTCGACCAGGGCGAGCGCGCCTCGAACGAGAGCTCGATGTCCAAGGTGATCTGCTCGGAGGCCTATTTCCGCGTCGCCGACCGCTGCATGCAGATCCTGGGCGGCCTCGGCATCACCCGCGACACCGTGGTCGAGCGCTTCTTCCGCGACTCGCGTGCCTTCCGCATCTACGATGGCCCGTCCGAGGTCCATCGCTGGGCGCTGGGTGCACGGATCGTTTCGGGGAAGATGTAGGACGGAGACCATGAAGGCCGCGACACTGGCTGCCCGCAGAGACCAAGCCCTGGGCGCCGGTGCGCCGCTCTTCTACAGCACGCCCCTGCACATCGTGCGGGGCCAGGGCGTGGAGCTGTTCGACCCCGAGGGCCGGCGCTACGTCGACATGTACAACAACGTGCCCTGCGTCGGTCACGCCAACCCGTACGTCGCCGAGGCGATGGCGCGCCAGCAATCGACGCTCAACGTCCACAGCCGCTACCTGCACGAAGGCATCGTCGCCTTCGCCGAGCGGCTGGCGGCGCTGCACGGGCCTGAGATCGAGAGCGTGATCTTCTCCTGCTCCGGCACCGAAGCCAACGAGGTGGCGCTGCGCATGGCGCGGATGGCCAACGGCAAGGCCGGCATCGTCTGCACCAACGCGACCTATCACGGCAACAGCGAGGCGGTCGGCAAGATGACCCGCATCGGCAGCGGCCAAAACACCGCCGGCGACGTGCGCGCGATCCCCTTCCCCGAGATGCTGCGCCCGCTGGTGCCCGGCGCCGGCGAGGACGAATTGTGCGAGGCCTATCTCGACCGGCTGCGCCAGGTCATCCGCAGCTTCGAGGAGGACGGCACGGGCTTCGCGGGACTGATCGTGTGTTCGATCTTCGCCAACGAGGGCCTGCCCGACGTGCCGCGCGGCTTCATGGCGCGCGCCACGGAGATCGTGCACGAGGCGGGTGGGCTGGTGATCGCCGACGAGGTCCAGGCAGGCTACTGCCGTAGCGGGGTCTGGTGGGGCTACGACGTGCTGGGCTTCAAGCCCGACATCGTCGTCACCGGCAAGCCGATGGGCAACGGCCTGCCGCTGGCAGCCACCGCGGCGAGCCGCACGCTGGTCGAGACCTTCCGGGCGGCGACGCGCTACTTCAACACCTTCGCGTCGAGCCCGCTGCAGGCCGCGGTCGGCATGGCGGTGATCGACGTCATCGAACGCGAGGGCCTCGCCGCGAACGTTGCCACCGTGGGCGCCTTCCTGAAATCGGCCCTGGCCGAGCGCAAGGGCCGCTTCGCCTCGATCGCCGACGTGCGCGGCCACGGGCTGTTCATCGGTGTCGAGATCGCCACGACCGACACCGCGCGGGACCCCGACATGGACAAGGCGGTCGATGTCATCAACCGCCTGAAGGATCGCGGCTTTCTCACGAGCAATGCCGGCGCCTACAAGAACGTCGTGAAGATCCGGCCGCCGCTGGTCTTCAAGCAAAGCCATGCCGAGGAATTCCTCACCGCCTTCGACGCGACGATGGCGGAAGTCGACGGCTGAGGCGCTCGATGGACGATGAGACCGTCGACCGGACCTATGGACCGGCCGCCCGCGCGGCGCTTGCGGCCTTTCCGATCGATCCTCAGGACCTGACCCTGGTGTCGCTCTCGGAGAACGTCACGTTCCGGGTGACCGACGGGCGCAACGGCCAGCCTTACGTCTTTCGGCTGCACAGGCCGGGCTATCACTCACTCGACGAGCTGGTCTCCGAGCGGGCCTGGATCCGCGCGCTGGCCGCGGCCGGCATCGACGTTCCCGAGGCCGTGATGACGCGCGACGGCCGGGACTATGTGCCGGTGACCATACCCGCCACCGGCGAGCAGCGATACGCCGGCCTCGCGAGCTGGACCGAAGGCCGGCTGCTGTCCGATGTGCTGGCCCAGACCATCGATCAGAACTTCGTCGAGAAATCCTTCGAGCAACTCGGCGCCATCACCGCCGCGATGCACGACCAGGCCAGCGCCTGGCAGCCGCCGCCGGGCTTCAGGCGCCATTCGCTCGACAGCGACGGGTTGATGGGCCTGGCGCCTCATTGGGGCGAGTTTTGGGAACATCGTTCCCTGACAGGGGGCGAGCGCACGCTTCTGCTCGATGCCCGGCAACGCATGCACGACCTGTTGAGCGGCTTGAGCCGGGACCTGTCCACCTACAGCGTGATCCATGCCGACCTGCATCCCGGCAACATCGTGGTCGACGGCAACAGGCTGACCGTCATCGATTTCGACGATGCGGGATTCGGCTGGCATCAGTACGACATCGCCACCGCGCTCACGCATTGGCAGACCAAGCCGAATGCCGCCGAGATCGAGCGCGCCTTCCTCACCGGCTATCGCGCCAGACGCCCCGTCCCCGACGAAGCGCTGAGCCTGATCCCGCAGTTCCGCCTGATCCGCTGGATGGCGACAATCGGCTGGTTCCACCAGCGGCCCGAGGTCAACCGCCCCTCCGCGATATTCGAGGAACGCAAGTCCTGGGTCCTCGACCAGTGCGCGGCACTGCAGCAGTCTCGAGGATCATAGGAGCGCGCCACTCCAGTGGCGCTCATGAATCATGATTGCGCCACTGGAGTGGCGCGCTCCCATGAATGGAGATGGCACGCGACGGCTCTTCCGTCGTCCATCTCCTTCAGCGGCGGGTCGACCGCCTTGCAGACGTCCATCGCGCGGGGACAGCGCGTGTGGAAGCGGCAGCCGGGGGGCGGGCGCATGGCGCTGGGGATTTCGCCCGCGATGATGTCGGCGCCGCGGGCGGCTTCCAGTTCGGGATCGGCGATCGGCACGGCGGCCAGCAGCGCCTGCGTGTAGGGATGCAGCGGATCCTTGTAGAGCTGCTCGCGCGTCGCGATCTCGGCGACGCGGCCGAGATACATGACGGCGATGCGGTCGCTGATGTGGCGCACGACGCTGAGATCGTGGGCGATGAAGATGTAGGTGAGGCCGAGCCGCTCCTGCAGTTCCATGAACAGGTTCACGACCTGCGCCTGGATCGAGACGTCGAGCGCCGAGACGGGCTCGTCGCAGATCAATAGCGTAGGCTCCAGCGCGAGCGCGCGGGCGATGCCGATGCGCTGGCGCTGGCCGCCGGAGAATTCGTGCGGATAGCGTTCGGCCATGTCGGGCAGCAGGCCGACCATGCGCAGGAGATCGGCGACACGGGCGCGGTATTTGTCCTGGTCGGAGGCGAGCCCATGGACGACCAGCGGCTCGCCCACGATGTCGGCCACCTTCATGCGCGGATTCAGCGAGCCGTAGGGATCCTGGTAGACCATCTGCATGCGCCGGCGGATCGGCCGCATGCGCTTGCGGTCATATCGCGTGATGTCCTCGCCCTCGAACTCGATCCTGCCCTCGGTCACCTCGAGCATGCGCAGGATGGCGAGCCCGGTCGTGGACTTGCCGCAGCCCGATTCGCCCACCAGCCCCAGCGTCTCGCCGCGCGCCACGCTGAAGCTCACGCCATCGACCGCCTTCACCGTGCCAACCTGCTTGCGCAGGATCGCGCCCGCCGTGATCGGGAAATGGATCTTCAGGCCCTCTACCTTGAGGACGGTGTCAGGCGGCGAGGCGGTCATGGAAGAAGCACGCTGAGAAATGGTTGGGGGCACTCTCGACGAGCGGCGGCCGCTCGGCGCGGCAGCGGTCGGTCGCATCCTTGCAGCGCGGGGCAAAGGCGCAGCCCGGCGGCAGGGTCGCGAGATCGGGCGGCTGGCCCTCGATCGGCACCAATGGCCGGTCGGTGTCGCCGTCCAGCCGCGGCACCGACGCCATGAGGCCACGCGTATAGGGATGGCGCGGCGTCTTGTAGAGAAGGCGCGCCGGCGCGGTCTCGACGATGCGGCCGCCATACATCACCACGACCCGGTCGGCGTAGCGTGCCACGACGCCGAGATCGTGGGTAATCAGGATCATCGCGGAGTTGGCCTCGCGCGTCAGCTCCTTGAGCAGCGCCAGGATCTGCGCCTGCACCGTGACGTCGAGCGCCGTCGTCGGTTCGTCAGCGATGATGAGCTGCGGCTGGCAGGCCAGCGCCATGGCGATCATGACCCGCTGGCGCATACCGCCGGAATACTGGTGCGGATAGGACGAGAGCCGGCTGCGCCCGTCGGGAATGCGCACCTTGCCCAGCAGTTCGGCGGCCTTGTCGAGCGCCTTGGCCCACACCGTCTTGCGATGCAGGTTGATCGGCTCGCCGACCTGCAGACCGACCGTGAGCGCCGGATTGAGCGAACTCATCGGCTCCTGGAAGATCATGGCGATGCGGTCGCCGCGGATTGCGCGGATGCCGGCATCGTCGAGTTTCAGGAGATCCCTGCCCTCGAAGAGGATCTCGCCCTCCTCGATGCGGCCGGGCGGGTCGGGGATCAGGCGCAGGATCGAGAGCGCGGTCACGCTCTTGCCCGAGCCCGATTCCCCCACGATCGCCAGCGTCTCGCCGGCTGCGACATCGAACGACACGCCGTCGACCGCCCGCACCGTCCCGCGTTCGGTGCGGAAGCGTGTCGACAGGTTACGGACGCTGAGAAGCGGAGCGGTCATGCGCCGGGGGTCACTTGCCCATCTTCTTCTTCAGTTCCTGGTCCACCCACATGCGGGCATAGATCGGACCCGGCCGCACGGCGCCGGCGCGCAGCTCGCCGTTGTAGCCCTTCACCCACGGCCACCACGCCGTATAGATGTAGGGCGTCGGCAGCCAGATGTACGGCGTCTTCTCGAGGATTTCGCGCGTCAGCGCCTTGATCATGACCTGGCGCTTGGCCTCGTCCCGTTCGAGGTACATGTCCGCCACCTTCTTGTCGAAGGCCGGGTCCGAATACTGCGACGGATTCCACACTTCCTTGGTGACGAAGCTCTTGCGGATCGTCGTCGTCGGGTTGGTGTGACCGTTGTTCATGAAGTAGCCGGGCGCGTTGGTCTTGGTCGTCATCGCCGAGAGGAAGGCCGCATATTCCATCGGCTGGATCTCGAGCTTGACGCCCACCGCCTCGAGATAGGCGGCGACCAGCGGCAACAGGTCCATATGGTCAGGATTGCAGGAGCAGACCTGGACTTTGAAGCTGAAGCCCTTGGGATAGCCTGCCTCGGCCAGCAACTTCTTCGCCTTGTCGGGATTGAAGGTGTACAGCTCCCGCACCGATTCAGGCATCGCCTCCAGCGGTTCGAAATAGCCGAGATAGTCGGGATGCTGCGGATAGGCGAACAGCTCGGCATTGCCGCCGTAATAGGCCTTCACGATCTCCTGCTTGTTCACCGCCATGTTCAGCGCACGGCGAACCCGGATGTCGTCGAACGGCTTGGTGTCGACCCTCATCGCCAGGAACTGGCCGCTCATGCCGAGCCAACGCGACCATTTGAGCTGCGGCGTCGACTTCTTGAGGTCGTCGGCGGCGCTCCAGCGGATGTTCTCCAGGAGGTCGAGCTTGGCCGTGCGCAGCGCCGTCAGGTAGGTCGCCTCGTCCTTGATCGTGCGATAGACGACCTTGTCGAGGAACGGCAGCTTGTACTCGACGCCGTCGATCTTCTCCTTGTCCCAGTAGATCGGGTTCTTCGAATAGGTGTTGGAGCTGCCCTGGACGAAGTCGCTCAGCATGAACGGACCGGTGCCGTTGACGTTCTTCCAGTTGGTGGCGCCGGCGTCGGCCACTTCCTTCGGGGTGATGGTCGAGTAGTAGCCCCAGCCGAAGCGGTAGTCCCATTCGGCGTTGAAGTACTTGAAGGTGAAGACGACGGTGTACTTGCCGGTCGCCTCGACCTTCTCGACATGATCGAAGTAGCCCGCGATCTTCTTGGGGCTGTTGGCCAGGCGATTGAAGGCGAAGGCCACGTCCTCGGCGGTCAGCTCGCGCTCCTTCATGACGCCGGGCTTCTCGGGGAACATCACGCCCTTGCGCAGGTCGATCGTGAGCCTGAGCGGATTGTCGCTCCACACCCACTTCTCGGCCAGCTCGCCGCGGATCGCGTCGGAGGGCAGCCAGGCATCGGCATAGAACGGATACTTGCCACCGTTGCGCTTGCTCTTGGAGAGATCGGCGGCGAAGAGCTGCTCGTAGAACTGGCCGGTATCGTGGTTCAGCTTCCAGTTCCAGTCGGCCGGATCGAAGGACAGCGCCGACAAAGTCACGTACACCGTGCCGACTTCCAGCGTGCCGCCGTACTGCGGCTTTTCCTGTTGCGCCTGAGCGGTTCCGGCAAGTGCCAGTCCCAGCGCGCCGGACAGGAGGCCCTTGGCCCACCTCTTCATCTTCATCGTTTCCTCCTCTGTTTCTTTCTTGTCTTGTTGCCTGTCAGCGCGAGCCCCGCATGCGCGGATCGAGAAGATCGCGCAGCGCGTCGCCGAACATGTTGGTGGCGTAGACCACGATGGTGAGGCAGAGGCCCGGCGCCAGCGCCAGCCACGGCCCTTGCAGCATGAAGGTGCGGCCGCTGCCCGACAGCAGGCCGCCCCAGGTCGGTGCCGGCGGCGGCACGCCGAGGCCGAGGAAGGACAGGCCCGATTCGGCCAGGATCACCGTGCCGACGCGGGTGGTGAACAGCACGATCACCGGCGCCATGACGTTGGGCAGGATGTGGCGCCACAGGATGCGGAAGGTCGAGGCGCCGGTCGATTGCGCCGCATGGACGTACATGTTCTCGCGCACCGAGACGACGGCGCCGCGGATGATGCGCGAACCGGCGATACCGAGCAGCAGCCCAAGGGTCACGATGATCTGCGGCATGCCGGGGCCGACCACCGACACGACCACGATCAGGATGATGAGGTCGGGGAAGCTCATCCAGGCATCGACGAAGCGCTGCAGCACGAGGTCGAACTTGCCGCCGAGATAGCCCGAGACGATGCCGAGGAAGACGGAAATGATCGTGGCGATGCCGGCGGCGCAGAAGCCGATGATGACCGAGAGCTGGGCGCCGTAGAGGCAGCGCGAGAGCATGTCGCGGCCGAGATTGTCGGTGCCGAAGGGGAAGGCCCAGGACGGCGGCTTCAGCCGGTTGAGCGGCGCGATCTGGTTCATGCCGTAGGGCGCCAGCACGTCGGCGAAGATCCCGCAGAACAGGAACAGCATGAACACGACCGCGCCGGCAGCACCCAGCGGCTTCTCCCGGAACAGCCGGCCGATGAAGTGAAGCACCGGGCCGCGCTTGCGGCGCGGCGCGGCGGCGACGGTGGTTTCCGCGACGGACGCCATCAGCGGTACCTCACCTTGGGATCGAGCAGGCCGTAACTCAGGTCGACGAT
Source organism: uncultured Reyranella sp. (assembly GCF_945957355.1). Lineage (GTDB taxonomy): Bacteria > Pseudomonadota > Alphaproteobacteria > Reyranellales > Reyranellaceae > Reyranella. The sequence goes on from NZ_CAMFKM010000002.1 coordinate 20,683, forward strand.
CAGGTTGATGACCATCACCGCGACGCCCACGATCAGGAACACGCCGGTGATGACCGGATAATCGCGCTGGCTCACCGCGTCGAGCAGCAGCAGGCCCATGCCGGGAATGACGAAGATCTGCTCCATGATCACCGCGCCGCCGATCAGCAGCGGCGCCTGCAGGCCGATCAGGGTCACCACGGGGATCAGCGCGTTGCGCAATGCATGCCGGGCCACGACCAGCCTTTCACCCAGCCCTTTCGCCCAGGCGGTGCGGATGAAGTCCTGGCGCAGCACTTCCAGCATCATGGTGCGCGTCAGGCGCATGGTGATGGCCGAGAGCGCGCAGCCCAGGATGATCGACGGAATGATCATCTGGCCGAGATTGCCCCACGGATCCTTCGAGAAGGGCACGAACTGGATGGGCGGCGACCATCCCCACCAGATCGACGGGAAGACCATCACCATCGTGCCCAGCCAGAAACTCGGCACCGCCAGCATCAGGATGGAGAAGGAACGCGCGACGTAGTCGCCGGGCGTGTCCTGGCGGATCGCCGAATAGACGCCGATGGGAATGGCCACCGAGAGGCCCACGATCAGCGCCATCAGCCCGAGCTCGAAGGTGACGGGCAGGCGCTGCAGCAGTTGCTCGCTGACCGGCGTGCTCTGCCACAGCGAACGGCCGAAATCGCCATGGAACAGGATGGCGCCCATCCAGCGGCCGTACTGGACCCACATCGGCTGGTCCAGGCCCAGCGCCTTCTCGAGCTGCTCGCGGCCCATCTTCGAGGCCCCGATGTCGTTCTGGCTCAGCATCAGGTCGATGACGTCGCCCGGGATCATGCGCACCGTCACGAAGACGATGAGACTGGCGAAGAAGAGCGTCGGTATGAGCGCCAGGACGCGGCGCACGATATAGGCCTGCATCAGGCCTTCCCGTCGGAAGCGCCGGGAAAAGCGGCCGAAACCCTCGTAACGGGCCCGTCAGGCACACGCACGGGCGTGAAAGGTCTCACCCTGTTGATCCTCCCGCAAAGACGCTTCCTCGGTGGCCCGTTCGTGCGGACCTTCCTTTGGCGACAGGCTGCCGGGATTGCAGGGGAACTGTCAATTGAAACGGGCGATGCGCTGCGCCTGCTCAGGATGCCCCTAGGGTCTCTGCGATCCCTGCAGCGCCTTCTTCACGGCGGCGGCGATGAGGTCCGTGGCAAGAGCCGAGGGATGACCGTCGTGCGGAATGGCCAGCGTCTTGGGATCCCGGCCGAACGTCGTGGGGGACTCGCCAACCATCGGCGCGCCGAGCTTGCGCAGGCGCACCAGCGTTTCGACCAGCAGCGGCTGCTCCACCTTCGAATCGCCGTAGCGATGCCGGGTCTGCTCGTCGGGCCAGGAATAGACGATGACCAGCGGCGCATCGAACTTCGCGCGCGCCTCCGCCTGCAGCTTCGCCATCATCGCGAGGAACAGCTCGATCTGCTCCTCCTGGCGCTGCCGCTGGCCGATCGCATCGATGAAGGCGAAATGCTGGCCGAGCAGGTAGTGCAGGCCGGCCATGGGATCGCGCCAGCGATGCTCGTTGAAGGTGCCGGTGAAACGCAGCTTGCCGTTCTCCAGCACGTAGCGCGGCGAGGAGCCGAGCCAGGTGCCGTCGCCGGTGACCCGCTGAAGGTGCGCCGGGATGATCCAGGTCACCACCGCCTTCACCTTGCGGTCGGTATAGCGGTCGAGGAGTCCGGCTTCGAAGGCCCGGACGAGATGGTTGGGTCCGTAGCCCGGCACACCAAGATTGACGCTGCGCGCGGCCGGCGCGTTCTGCTTCGTGAACTGCGACGGCATCGTCTCGTCGTCGCTCAACCCCTGCCCGAAGATGAAGGAATCGCCGATGAACAGGTAGGTGTCGGTCGCATCCGGGGCCGGCGGCGTCACGCGCGCCGCGGCGGAGTCGAAATGGTAGGTCTGGCGATAGACGAGCTCGGAGCCCCAGGTGGCGGTGGCGGTGGCTTCGCTGTCGGGCTTGGGCCGGAATCCGAGGATCGGGTCGGGCGGCGGCCACCATTGCGGGATCGTACGGGTCACGACCCCCATATTCATCGCCTTCGGCGTGAGCAGGCCGGCGAAGAGGTCGAGCGCGACCAGGCTGAGCGCCAGCGCGGTCGCCAGAAGCGCCCCGCTGCGCCAGCGATTGCCGCGCAGGGTGACGACGCCCACGAGGCCGAGCAGGGCGGCGGCGACGCAGGCCCACAGGGCCGACTGCAGCGCGAGCCCGATCGCGAGGATCACCAGCAGGAAGGCGCCCACCAGCCAGAAATTTCGATATCTGCCGGTCATTGACCTGAAAGCCTTCTCCCCGGATAGGCTGGGTGTAGGCGTTCGAAAGGAAAAACTCAATGAGTGGACCATTGCCGCTGCAGGGCCTGCGGGTCCTCGACCTGGCCAGCTTCATCGCCGGGCCCGTCGCCTCGACGGTGATGGGCGACTATGGCGCCGAGGTCATCAAGATCGAGCCGCCCGGCGAGGGCGACCCGCAGCGCAAGCTCGGCCAGGCCCATTCGATTCCGCAGCATCCGGTCAACTTCTGCTGGCACATGACCAACCGCAACAAGCGCTCGGTCGTGCTCGACCTCAAGAACCCGCTGGGCCGCGAGGCATTCGACAGGCTCGTCGCGACGGCCGACGTGATGGTGGTGAACTTCCCGCTCAGGGTCCGCGAGCGGCTGCGCATGCGTTACGCCGACGTGAAGCCCGCCAACCCGCGCCTGATCTACGCCTCCATGACCGGCTACGGCGAGCAGGGTCCCGATGCTGAGCAGCCGGGCTTCGATTCGACGGCCTTCTTCGCCCGCTCCGGCCTGCTCGACGCGTTGACTTACGAGGGTGGGCCGCCGGCCTTCTCGCTGCCGGCCCAGGGCGACCAGATGGCCGGCATGAACCTGTTCGCCGCCATCGCCATGGCGTTGCTCCATCGCGAGCGCACGGGCGAAGGCAGCGAGGTCGGCACCTCACTGCATGCGAGCGGCCTGTGGTCGAACGCCATCCTGGCCCAGGGCGCGCTGCTGGGCTCGTTCGTGGCGCCGCGCCCGCCGCGCACCAAGCCGCGCAGCGCGCTGGCCAACCAGTATCGCACCTCCGACGGCCGCTGGATCCAGCTCACGATCGTGCGCGAGGATAAGCTCTGGCCCGAACTCTGCCAGGCGCTCGAACGCACCGACCTGATGGACGATCCGCGCTTCGAGACGACCGAGAAACGGCGCGCCCACGCCACCGACCTGGCGGCGATCCTCGATCCCGTGTTTGCAGGCCGCCCCTGGCCCGAATGGAAGGAGCGCCTGCGCCGGCACGAGATCACCTTCGGCCTGCTCGGCATCCTGCGCGACGTACCCGACGACGAGCAGGCCGTGGCCAACGGCGCGGTCGTGCCGACCCGCCAGGACGAGATGCCGCGCACGATCTCCGCGCCGATCCGCCTGTCGTTCGCGCCCGAGCCGGCGACACCCGATGCCGGCCCGGCCCACGGCGCCCACACCGACGAGGTGCTGCGCGAACTGGGCTACGACCAGCAGGACCTGGACCGGCTGCGCAGTGGCGGCGCCCTGGGCTGAACCACGGGGCAGAGTGCCGGCCGCAGCCTGACGGGCGGCCGGGCGCCGCCTGCGACATTGCGCGGGGCACGGCCGCTTGAGGAGTCGGGCAGGCGGCCCGTACTATAAGACTATGGATCGCACGGGCCCCGTTACCGGCAGGCGCGCGGTCGCGTTCGCCGCGGCCCTGTTCGCGATCACGCTCAATTTCCTCCAACCGCTCGCCCACGCCGCCCTTCTGCGGGACGGCGGGCCGATGGCAGCAGCTCGCGCCTGGGGCGCCTTCTGCCTGCCGGCCGCCGAGGACGAGAGCGGCAAAGGGTCGATCCCGGACGCCGGCAGGATCCATGAATGCTGTCTCGGCCTCGCACATGCGACGCCGATCGCCGGGCCTTCGACGGTCTTCACGCTCGAGCCGCCGGTCGTCCGGCCGGCCGCCGTCGTGATGGCCTCGCCCACGGTCGTCACCGCCGGCATTCGCGACGGCCCGCTCCAGGCCCGAGCCCCTCCCTTCATCGGCTGATTTCATCGCGGGCCGCCGCCGCCGGCGCCCCGCGTTGCTGTCTGCGGCACCGACTACGCCCCGCCGGCGCAAGCCGGCCGCTCGCGGGCAGAGGTGGCCGTCAGGCCACGTTCCCACTGTTTACGGCCATCCCCATCGACCGGTTCGCGTCTCGCTGCGGCGCGCTGCCTTCATCCCGAAATCTCCCAAGGAGAATCCATGTCATCCTTCGACCGCTACCGCGGTGCCGCCTTCGCCATTGCCGTCGCCATCAACACCGGCTTCTGCATCCTGATCGGCTTCCTGGTCGGCGGATTGCGCGGCGCCCAGATCGGCGTGGTTGTCGGCGTCGGTCTCGGCGTCCTGCCGGGCGCCGTGCGAACCTCCCGCCACCTGCTTGCCGATCCGCACGGCGTGCCCCGCCTGCTGGGACATGCAATCGCCGCTGCCGCCATCACGGCCGGCACCGCCGCGGTGCGAGTAGTGGGCGGCATCACGGCACCCGTCGCCGCGGTGCTGCGCTGGCCGATCCTGCTCGCACGCCTCGCCGTCGAAATCGCCGCAGGCCTGCTGGGGCAGGCACTGGCCGCGATCGGCCGCATCGTCGGCACGCCGCTCGGCCTCGCCAACCTCGCGGCACTGGCGGTGATCGCCGTCAACGTCGCCGGCCTCGAATTCGCGACGCCCATCGCCTTCCTCGGGCTCGGCCTCCTGATCCTCGTCCTGATGGTCAGCGAGAGCGAGGCCGAGCTGGAGAGACAAGACCCGACAAGGAAGCAGTCATGACAAACCCGAGGAAACAACCGATGACACCTCTCACGACGACACACGGGCTGGCGATCGCCAGCCTCGCCCTCATGGTCCTCGGCGGTACCGCGCCGCCGGCGGCTGCCCAGCAGGATCGCAAGGTGACGATCCGCTTTGCCGCCCAGGTGGGCGGCAAGCCGTTCGCCTGTGGCGCCAGCTACGATGGCATCGGCGCGACGGGGTCGCGCGTGACACCTTCCGATTTCCGCTTCTACGTCTCCGACGTGCAGCTCGTGGACACGGCCGGCAAGGCCGTGCCCCTCAAGCTCGACCAGGACGAGCGCTGGCAGCACGCCAACGTCGCCCTGCTCGATTTCGAGAACCGCACGGGTCCCTGCCTCACCGGCACCGACGAAACGCGCGACATCGTCGTCGGAACGGCGCCGGCCGGCGACTATCGCGGCCTGCGCTTCACGCTCGGCGTGCCCTTCGATCTCAACCATGCCGATTCGACGATCGCGCCCTCGCCCCTCAACCTGACGTCGCTCTTCTGGAACTGGCAGGCGGGCTACAAGTTCCTGCGGATCGACCTTGCGACCAGCGGCCGGCCGCAGGACCTCCGGCCGGGCGACATGCCGCGCTTCGGCGATCGCGCAGCCAGCAACCGGTTGGGGTTCGCGATCCATCTCGGCAGCACCCAGTGCGCCGCCGAGGGCAACAACAAGGCGCCGTCGGCCTGCGCCAATCCCAACCGGCCGACCATCGAATTCGCGTCGTTCGACCCGGCACGCAACGTCGTGATCGCCGATCTGAAGTCGGTGCTGGAAGGGGTCGATGTCGACACCAACCAGGCCGACAGCCCCGCAGGCTGCATGTCGACGCCGACCGACGGCGACTGCAATCCGCTGATGCGCAACTTCGGGCTGACCTTCGCCGGTACGGGCGGCAGCCAGAAGTTCTTCCGCGTCGGTCCTTGAGAGATGCGCCGGTCTCTCGGCCTCCTGCTGACCACCGCAGCGACCTTCTTTCTGGTCACTGCGGCGGCGCGCACCGAGCAGGGCTATCGATGGCACATCCCGTCCTGGCTGCCCCCGCCGGTGGTTCCCGCCGACAATCCGATGTCGGAAGCCAAGGTCGAGCTGGGGCGCCGCCTGTTCTACGACCCGCGCCTGTCGGCGGACGGCACGATGTCCTGCGCCTCCTGCCACGAGCAGGCGCGGGCCTTCACCGATGCGCGCCCGACGCCCAGCGGCGTGACGGGCGATGTGCATCCGCGCAATGCCATGTCGCTGGCCAACGCAGGCTACCTGCCGGTGCTGACCTGGGCCAACCCGCTGCAGACGCGGCTGGAGCAGCAGGCGCTGGTGCCGATGTTCGGCGAAAGCCCGGTCGAGATGGGCATGGCCGGGCGCGAGCAGGCACTGTTCGACCGCCTGCACCGCGAGCCGGTCTATCCGCCGCTCTTCCGTGCGGCTTTTCCCGAGCGCGAAGGCATCATCGATCTCGGCACGATCACGAAGGCCCTGGCCGCCTTCGAGCGCACCCTCGTCTCCGCGGGCTCGCCCTATGACCGCTACCGCTATGGCGGCGAACCGAATGCGATCTCCGCCTCTGCGAAGCGCGGCGAGGCGCTGTTCTTCAGCGAGCGGCTGGAGTGCTTCCACTGCCATGGCGGTGTGCACCTGACCGACAGCCTGGTGCATTCGCGCAAGCCGTTCGCGGAGTATGCCTTCCACAATACCGGCCTCTACGACCGCGATGGCAAGGGCGCCTATCCCGCGGACAATACCGGCCTGCTCGAACATTCGGGCCGGGCCGACGACATGGGCCGGTTCCGCACACCCAGCCTGCGCAACATCGAACTGACCGCGCCCTACATGCACGACGGCAGCATTGCCACCCTGGAAGAGGTCATCGCCCACTACGAAGCGGGTGGGCGGGCGCGCGGTCCGAACACGAGTCCGTTCCTGCCGGGCTTCCATCTTTCGGCCGGGGAGAAGCAGGATCTCGTCGCGTTCCTCAAGTCCCTGACCGATCGAGAGTTCGCGAGCGACCCGCGCTTCGCCGATCCGTGGAAAGCCAGCCCCTGACGGTGTGCCAGGTCAGGTGACCCGTCGCTTGGCGAGCTTGCGAGCCAGCGTGCGGCGGTGCAGGCCGAGGCGGCGCGCCGTCTCGGAGACGTTGAAGTCGGTCTCGGCCAGCATCTCGTGGATGCGCTCCCATTCCAGCGTCTTGAGCGAGGTCGGCCGCGTGCCGAGCGGCGCCGCGGCATCGCCCTCGCCGCGCGCGAAGGCCGCCTCGATGTCGTCGGCATTGGACGGCTTGGCGAGATAGTGGCAGGCACCCAGCTTGATCGCCTCGACGGCGGTCGAGATGCTCGCAAATCCCGTCAGCACCACGATGCGCATCTCAGGATCGAGCGCGGCGAGACGACGGACGCAATGCAGGCCCGAGTCGCCACCGAGCTTGAGATCGACGATGGCGAAGCCCGGCAGGAAATCGCGCAACGCCTCCTCGAGCGCCTCCGACGTCGCGCAGGCACGCACCTCATACATCCGGCGCTCGAAGGAGCGGCGCATCGCGCGCGCGAAGGCCGGGTCGTCGTCGACGATCAGCAGGCGCGGCCTATCCGCCATGGCGTGTCTCCAGCGCCAGCCGGGCCAGCGGCAGGCGCACGACGACGCGCGCGCCGCCGCCCGCGCGGTTCTCCGCCGTGACGGTGCCGCCCAGCTTGCGCGCCACGTTGACCAGCAGGAACAGGCCGAGCCCACTGCCCGGGCGCGACTTCGTCGTCTGGTAGGGCTTGCCGAACTGGTCGAGGATCCGGTCCGCGAAGCCCGGCCCGCGATCCTCCACCGTCAGCACGACTCCGTCGCCCTGTCGGTCGAGCGCAATGGACATCCAGTCGGGCGATGCCTCCAGCGCATTGTCGAACACGTTGGCGATGCCCTGGGCGAGCACCAGGTCGGTCGCGATGGCCTGGTCGGGCGAGAAGCGGTTCTGGTAGTGCAGGGCGGACGGCCGCCGGCCGGATCGCCAATCGTCGACCACGGAATCGAAGAAGCGGGCGACGGTCGTCGGGCCTGCGCCCTCGCCGCGCATTTCGCCGGACGAGGTCAGGATCTTCGAAACGATTTCCTTGCAGCGCAGGAGCTGGTCCTCCATGGCGTCGAGGTCCTCGGAGAGATCGGGATCGGCCGTGAGCATCGGCATCCGCTGCCAGTCGTTGACGATCACCGAGAGCGTCCCGAGCGGCGTGCCCAGCTCGTGTGCGGCCCCGGAGGCGAGCTGACCCATGCGCACGACCAGTTCCTCCTCGACCGAGCGCTGGCGCAGCGCCGCAAGACGGGCGTCGCGCTCACGCAGGTTGCGGCCGATGCGGGTGACGAAGAACACGATCAGGCCCGCGGCCAGCACGTAGGCGATGAACGTGCCCTGCAGGTGGAGATCGAAGAGATCGCCGCCCCGGCGGTACGGCAGTTCGAGAGGATGGCTGAACAGGGCCAGCCCGACGAAGCAGGCCGTCGTCACGCTCACCAGGATCCAGGCCGGCCGTGCCTCGAGCAGAACCGCCGCGAGGATGACCTGCAGCAGGTAGAGCGACACGAACGGGTTCGACGCCCCGCCGCTCAGATAGAGCTGCGTTGTCAGGGCGGCCACGTCGAGCAGCAGCTCCAGCAGCAGCGCGCCGCCGGTCGTCGGGGCGCCGCTGCGGTGACGCAACAGGCTGATGCCGTTCAGCACCACGAGGAACAGAACGACCGCCAGCATCGAGGAGAGCGGCAGCGCGACCTGCAGCACGAACTCGACGAACACGATGGTCGCAATCTGGCCCAGCACCGCGATCCAGCGAAGCTGGATCAGCAGCAGCAGGTTCTTGCGGTTCGCGGTGTCCTGCGCGGAAATCCTCGCGCTCCTTTCGTGGCCCCGTCACGTCGACAGGAACACGTACAGAAGCGGCAGCCAAACGAAAGTGGTCGTCGCGAGACCCTTCACCGTCTGGTAGGCGATCCAGAGCCAGAAATAGCGGCGAATCCAGGTCGCGAAGCGGCTGCGGCGCGTCGTCGCCGGCATCGCCATCGTCTCGCTCATGGCCGCACCGGACTTTGCGCCGCGCCCGCCGCACGGTTGGCCTCGTCGACACGGCGCATATAGTCCGCGGTCTTGGCGCGGACGAGTTCGCGATGCGGCGCCACGGCGGCCTCTCGATAGACGTGCCGGCCGGCGCCCATCAGCCCCAGCACCACGACCATGAGGCCGCAGATCGACACGAAGCTGCCGCCGATGCGGGCTGCCGGTCGGCGCGTTTCGACGAACATCATCAGGGTCATCCAGATCGAAACCAGGATGGCCAGACCGAAGATTCCCATCAGCGTCGCGGGAGTACCCTGGAGGGTGGGCAGGGTCAGCAGCGCGACCGGCCCGACGAGGAACTGGCCGACCGTTGGCCACAGCGCCCAGCGATAGCCGGCTCGCACCAGCTCGTCGCGCCGCCAGCCCGTGTCGGCCAGCGACGCCTCGCTGCGGCGGCGGAACAGCCAGACCATGAGCAGGCCGGTCATCGCCGGGCAGGCCAGCAGGAAATGGGCGTAGCGTGGCAGCACGTTGGGCAGCAGGAGCGCCGAGAAGAACCCCTGCACCGTCCCCCACTTCTCCGGGAACAGCATCAGGTTCACGTTGGTGAGGAAGATCAGCGGGATGAAGAGGAAGATCAGGCAGGACGCCGCGCCGATCGCGATGTGGAGCGCCTTGCGGCCCTCCATCGCGTGCCAGAGATATTTGTGCGCGTAGGTGAGCAGGAAGGCGACGACCACCAGCGGGACGATCGAGATCCAGAACGTGCCGGTGAGCGCGTTCGCCGTGTAGAAGTAGACCGTATAGAGCGTGTTGATGGCGAGCAGCGGCCCGACGCCCAGCACGACGGCGATGCTCTTGTTTGCGGTGATCGTCGAGGCGACTTCGTAGGCCAGCCGGTCGTAGCGGCGGTCCTTCAGGCCCTTGATCTCGTACCAGACCGAGATCAGCGCGCCGCCCACCATGAAGTTCACGAAGGCGATGTGCAGCAGGAAGAAGAACACGAGCACCACGACCAGCAGCGGCTCGGGCGCCGGCATGGGGAGCGGGATGTCGCGAGGGACGGGGATCTGGTTCACTTGCGTGCTCCCTGCTTCGGTGCCGCGCCGTCGGCGAGCCTGGATTCACCTTCGGGACGGATGGCGATACCCGCCTGCTGCGCGCCCGGCACCGGCGTCCTGTTGCCCTGGAGCTGCTCGAGATAGGTGCCGAGGAAGCCCAGCTCGTCCTTGTTGCCGGGGAACGGCGGCATGTAGGGCTGCGCATTGTGCATGTTGGCGACGTAGTCGGACGTCAGATCCGGCGTCCACCGGGCATCGCCGAACATGCGCTGAAGGTGACCAGCCACTCCGTTGACGCCATGCGTGGTGTGGCAGCGCGAGCAGGTGTCCATGAACACGTCCTTGCCCTTCTGCAGCCGCGCGAGCGCCGCGGTGCGCTCCGCCTCGGGCCGTTCGGCCGAAACGAACTTCTTCTCGGCCTCGGTCAGCGGATTGGAGTAGGTCGCGTAGGCCAGCACACCGTCACGTTGCAGCAGGGCGTAGTCCTCGACGCGCAGGCCGTTGGCGTACATGTACTGGCCGATGATGTAGGGCTTCCGGATGAACTCGCGTACCCGTTCGAAGTGGCCGGTGAGCCACAGGATCGCGACCAAGGGCACAACGGTGGCGATGCGCGGCAGCAGACCCGGCCGCTTGATGGCGATCTGCACGATGACGAGGATCGCCACGACCGTCGCCAGCACGATCCAGAGGAAGTCGTCGAGCCAGCCGCTGAACTGCAGCGTCAGCGTCGAGACGGCGAGGTTGTCCTTCATCGCCGCTGGAACCACGCTGTAGTACCAGTAGCCGCCGGCGACGACGAAAGGCGCGAAGAGCAGCGTCCAGATACCGACCGCGCGCGTCGCCTCGTTGCGGAAGGGATCGTCGCGCCTGACGAAGAACGGAATGAGGAAGAGCGCGATGATCCCGGCCATGGAAGCCGCGAGCGGCGTGCGGAAGGCGAGCTGCGGCAGGTACACCGGGTTGCTGAAGCCCGCGAGCAGGGTGCTCTCGGACAGCCAGTTGCCCGGGTCCATCATGAAGCCGAGGATCGATACGATGATCGCCATCGTGATCCACGAGAACAGGCCGAGCGCGAAGCCGAGCCGGATGTGCCGCCGCTTGGCCGCGCCCTCGCTCCAGGACTTCCAGGTCAGCGTATAGGCGAGGATCAGGCACACCTCGGTGATGAAGACCAGCCACTCCACGAACCACGCCCAGAAGAAGACGCGGATCAGGCTGCCGATCGAGTAGGGATTGACCAGCGAGACGGACAGCCAGATGCCGACGCCGGTCAGCGCGCCGACTGTCGTCGTCACCAGGAAGCTCACGAACAGGATGCGGTAGGCGAGCCGGTCCCAACGCGGGTCCTGCTTGCGGTGGCCGTACCATTCCATGCAGGCGACCAGCGGCATCATGCCGACCGCCAGCCCGTGATTGATCAGCACGTGGAGGACGGCGATGACGGCGATCAGACCGCGATTGCCGAAGACGTCGAGGTGGAAGACCGGAAAGTCCATCTCACGCGGCCTTGGCCGGGGTCGGCTTCTCGTCGGCCGGCAGCGCGAGCATCACCAGCTCGAAGCCAAAGAGCACGACGCCCGCCAGGTGCAGGGTCGATCCCGGCGGAGCGGTCACGGCGAGATGCAGCCCGACGGCACCGAGGGTCAGCGCGGCCGCGCCGGGCAACCAGACCAGCACGCGGTCGAAGGCGGCGCGCGCGCCTCCGCCGCGGTCGAAGCTCGCGCGCAAGGCGCCACGCGCACCGATGAGACCGGCCACGGCGAGGCACGACGCGCCGACCAGCGCGAACACCGCCGCGCTGTCGACCAGCGCCAGCAGGAGCACCAGCATCGCGATGTTGAGGACGACCGCGCGATAGGGCGCGGCGGCGAGCCAGGCAGAAATGAAGCGCACGATCCCTCCGACGAGAATGGCGCGCAATCTCGTCGGCAGGGCAGGTCGGCTGAATTGGACAAAAGGTCCAAGCCGCGAGGAAGGTCAGGACTCCGGGATCGTGCGGTCGATCTGCCAGGTGGCGCCCGTAACGGTGGGATCGAGGCTGAGGCGGCCCACGATCTGCTCCAGGGCCGCGTCGTTGCGCTTGGCGGCGACAGCCTGCGCCGTCACCGTGACCTTGGACGTATCGGCGATGTCTTCGCTGTCGAGTCGCCGCAGGCCGAGACCCGCCTGGGCCAGCGCGTTCAGCAGCAGCGAGCGCATCTGCGCCTCCTCGGCGCCGCGGCAGACCACTTCGACGGTATAGTGCGTCTCCACATTGCTGCTGGTCACGAGGCGGCTGTTCAGGCGCCGTATGAGCGGCCGCAGGACGAGGTTGGTGGCGATCACCATGCCGGCCGCCAGCAGCGCCGGACCGCCGTGGCCCGCCCCCGCCATCGTGCCGACCATCGCCGAGCACCACAGCGTCGCCGCCGTGTTGAGGCCATGCACGTTCACGCCCTCGCGCAGGATGACGCCCGCGCCGAGGAAGCCGATGCCGGTCACCACCTGTGCGGCTACGCGCGTCGGATCGCCGGCGCCGACGAACCCCGAGAAGGTGACGAAGCCCGCGGCGCCCAGCGCCACCAGCGCGTTGGTGCGCAGACCCGCCATCTTCTGGTTCCACTGACGCTCGAACCCGATGGCCGAGCCCAGCAGCAGCGCCACGCCGAGACGCAACGCGGCCTCGCCGAGTTCAAACAGGTCGAAATGCATCCGTGAACCTCTCCGGCATCATCCCGGATTGTCGAGACTGAATATCCCGCTGACTTCATCATAGGCGAACACTTCGCCGAAGCGTCCCCAGGAGGTCACCGTCCGCATCGTCTGCTCGGCAAAGGATTCCGACATATGGTCCTCGAGCTCGTCGCGGAACCGGCTCGCCGGAGCACGATGCGTGCCGCGCTCGTCGAGGACGCGGCGGATGTGGCCCGCCAGCGGTACGTAGTTCAGCAGTTGCTGGGCGAACAGCTTCTTGCGGGCATCGGGCTCGAAGCCGACGAACTGGCGTCCCGGTTCGGTGAGCTTGATGTCGCCGTCGCCCAGTTCAGCGAAGCGTAGGAGCTGCAGGACTTCGGCGACCGGGAACAGGTCGTCGACCTCCATGTGAAGGTCGCCGGCCAGTTCCGGCAGGCCGGCATGGCCCTGGTGAGGATCGGCGGCCACCGCCTCGAGCAGGCCCGCGATCATGTTCGGCGACACGCGCGGCAGCAGCATGGCGAGGCCGGTGCCGAAGAAATGGCCCTGGCTCGCCTTGCCCCCGGCGCGCTCCGTCATGGTGGAATAGAGATCCTCGACGATCTGGCGGAACGCGGGATCGAGCCGGTTGCGCGGATGCGGCAGCTCGATCCTGATCTCCGCCGCCACATGGCCGGGGTTGGAGCCGAAGACCAGCACGCGATCCGACAGCAGTACCGCCTCCTCGATATTGTGCGTGACCACGGCGATCGCGGAGATCGGCAGGCGGCCCTCGATCCAGAGGTCCATGAGGTCGGTGCGCAGCGTCTCCGCCGTCAGCACGTCGAGGGCGGAAAAGGCCTCGTCCATCAGCAGCACGGTGGGCTGCACCACGACTGCCCGCGCGATGCCGACCCTCTGGCGCATGCCGCCCGACAGCTCCTTGGGATAGGCGCTCTCGTAGCCGTCGAGGCCGATCAGGTCGATGGCGGCCAGCGCCCGGCGCTTGCGCTCGGCCGGTGGGACACCCTGGGCCTCGAGACCGATCTCGACGTTCTGGAGGACGGTCAGCCAGGGGAAGAGCGCGAACGACTGGAACACCATCGCCACTTCCGGCGACGGCCCGACCACGCTCCTGCCCGCGATCCGAACCTCGCCACCGGTCGCCGGCATCAGGCCGGCGAGGATGCGCAGCAGCGTCGTCTTTCCGCAGCCGGAGCGGCCGAGGAACGAGACGATCTCGTTCTTGCCGAGGGTCAGGTTGACGTTGTCGAGGACCAGCAAGTCCTCGCCGCTTCCCTTGGGATAGACCTTGCGGATGGCGTCGACGACGACAAGCGTCTTGTCCTGCACGGGGTTCATGATTGAATCCATGAGGCTTCTCCTACTCGAGCCTGAAGCGGTTCTCGGCGAGGCGGTAAAGCGGCCGCCACAGGATGCGGTTGCAGGTCGTCACCATCAGCGCCATGACCACGATGCCCAGCACGACGCGCGGGAAGTCCCCGGCGGACGTGGCGTCCGCGATGTAGGCCCCAAGCCCCTCGGCCCGCAGATGCGTGTCCCCCCAACTCACCACCTCGGCGACGATGCTGGCATTCCACGAGCCACCGGCCGCCGTCAGCGCACCGGTGACATAGTAAGGCAGGATCGCCGGTACGCCGACCTTGCGCCACCACGACCAGGAGCTGATGCGGAACAGCGCCGCGGCGTCACGCAGGTCGGTCGGGATCGCGCTGGCGCCCGCGATGACGTTGAACAGGATGTACCACTGGGTGCCCAGGATCATGAGCGGGCTCAGCCAGATGTTGGGATCGAGCCGCAGGCTGACGATCGCCACGACGGCCACGGGGAACACGACGTTGGCCGGGAAGGCCGCGAGGAACTGGGCGACCGGCTGCAGGCTCGTGGCGAGACGCGGCCTGAGGCCGATCCAAACGCCGATCGGCACCCAGACGAGGCTGGCCAGCGCGATCAGCACCAGCACCCGGATCAGGGTCAGAAACCCGTCGAACAGGGCGATGCGCAGGTCGGTGAGGCCCAGGGTCGTGCGGGTGTACAGCACGATCTGCCACAGGGCGTAGGCCGCCAGCACCAGCAGCAGCGCGATCCAGACCCTCTCGCCGGTGCGCGGCGGGGTCCCGAACTTCGGCTTGGCCGGCGGGCTGGTGAGCGGCGTCGGCAGCAGCGAGATGCGGTCCGCCACAGAGCCGACGGCGCGGATCACATGGGGACGCACGCGGCTGCGGCGCCAGAAATCGTATAGCCACGAATGCGGCTGCGAATCGGCCGCCTGCTGTTCGAAGCGGAACTTGTCGGCCCAGGCGACGATCGGCCGGAAGATCAGCTGGTCGTAGGCCAGGATGACGGCGGCCATCATGGCGATGGCCAGCAGCACCGCCTGCAGGTCGCGCGCCTGGATCGCCAGCGCCAGCCAGGAGCCGATGCCGGGCAGCATCACCGTGGTATTGCCGACCGTGATCGCCTCGGAGGCGACGACGAAGAACCAGCCGCCCGACATCGACATCATGGTGTTCCAGATCAGCCCGGGCGCGCCGAACGGCACGTCGAGCCGCCAGAAGCGCAGCCATGGCGAGAAGCGGTAGTGCCGCGCCACCTCGTCGAGATCGCGCGGCACCGTGCGCAGCGACTGGTAGAAGCTGAAGGCCATGTTCCAGGCCTGGCTGGTGAAGATGGCGAAGATCGCCGCGCACTCCGCGCCCATCACGCTGCCGGGGAAGAGCTGCAGGAAGAAGGTCACGGTGAAAGTGAGGAAGCCCAGCACCGGCACCGACTGCAGGATGTCGAGCGCCGGGATGATGACCAGCTCGGCCTTGCGGCTGCGGGCCGCCAGGGTCGCCACCACGAAGGTGAAGATCAGCGAGCAGATGATCGCGGCGAACATGCGCAGGGTCGTCCGCAGCGCATATTCCGGCAGGCGCGCGAGATCGAGCGTGACCGGCACCGCCTCGAGCTGGGCGGCCGGCGCGTTCATCTCGCGGAAGCCGTGGGCCACCAGCACGAAGACGCCGACCACCAGCACGAAGATGACCGCGTCGTAGAGATTGGGCCAGACGCCCGTACTGCCGCTCACGCCAAGCGGCACGTCGGCCTGGCGGCCCTGGTCAGGTCTGGATGCGAGCATGCGTGCCTTCCTGAAAATACACAGAGGCACGGCGCCCCGCCCTACCCATCGGGCCGGTTTTAAGACGGCAGGCTTTCGGTTTCGTGAACGCGCCTCACGCGCGTCGTTACGCCGCTCGGGGTGGCGAAACCAGCCCGTCTTGCCGAGGTGACGCCCGGAAAGAGCCTTTTCTGTAAGCCCTGCCGGCCGAGGAGACCTCAGTAGATCGACGGCTCCGCGACCGGCTTGCCGAACCCGGTTTCGAGGAAGTCGAAGTCGCAGCCCTCGTTGGCTTGCCTGATGTGCCTGGTGAACATCCAGCCATAGCCGCGCTCGTAGCGAGGTTCGGGTTGCTTCCAGGCCGCCTTGCGTCGCGCCAGCTCCTCGTCGGAGACGTTCATGTCGATCGTGCGCTTGTCGACGTCCAGCGAGATCATGTCGCCGGTCTTCACCAAGGCGAGCGGCCCGCCGATATAGGATTCCGGCGACACGTGCAGGATGCAGGCGCCGTAGCTGGTGCCGCTCATGCGGCTGTCCGAGATCCGCACCATGTCGCGCACGCCCTGCTTCACCAGCTTGGTCGGGATCGGCAGCATGCCCCATTCCGGCATGCCCGGCCCGCCCTGCGGCCCCGCATTGCGCAGGATCAGCACCGTGTCCTCGGTGACGTCGAGATCCTCGCGGTCGATCGCGGCCTTCATCGACGGATAATCGTCGAACACCAGCGCCGGCCCCGTGTGCTTCAGGAACTTCGGCGCGCAGGCGCTGGGCTTGATGACGCAGCCGTCGGGCGCGAGGTTGCCCTTGAGCACCGCGAGAGCGCCTTCCTTGTAGATCGGATTGGCGACCGAGCGGATCACGTCGTCGTTGTAGATCTCCGCGCCCTTCACGTTCTCGCCCAGGGTCTTGCCGGTGACGGTGAGCGCGTCGAGATGCAGATGATCGCGGATCTGCCCGATCAGGCCCGGCAGGCCGCCGGCATAGAAGAAGTCCTCCATCAGGTATTTGTCGCCGCTCGGCCGGATGTTGGCGATCACCGGCACCGTGCGGCTGGCGCGCTCGAAATCGTCGAGGCCGATCTTCTGGTTCGCACGCCGCGCCAGCGCGATCAGGTGAATGATCGCATTGGTCGAGCAGCCCATCGCCATCGCCACGGTGATGGCGTTGAGGAACGCCTCATGCGTCAGGATCTTCCTGGGCGTCAGGTCCTCCCAGACCATGTCGACGATGCGGCGGCCGCATTCGGAGGCCATGCGGATATGGTTGGCGTCGGCGGCGGGGATCGACGAGGCGCCGGGCAGCGACATGCCGAGCGTCTCGGCCATCGCCATCATGGTGGCGGCCGTGCCCATGGTCATACAGGTGCCGTAGGAGCGCGCGATGCCGGCCTCGACGTCGACCCAGTCGGAGTCGGTGATTTTGCCCGCGCGGCGCTCATCCCAGTATTTCCACGCGTCCGAACCGGAGCCCAGCACCTTGCCTTTCCAGTTGCCGCGCAGCATCGGCCCGGCCGGCAGGTAGATCGTCGGCAGGCCGACGCTGATCGCGCCCAGCAGCAGCGCCGGCGTGGTCTTGTCGCAACCGCCCATCAGCACCACGCCATCCACGGGATGCCCGCGCAGAAGCTCCTCGGCGTCCATCGCCAGCAGGTTGCGGTAGAGCATGGTCGTCGGCTTCAGCAGGCTTTCCGACAGCGACAGCGCCGGCAGCTCGATCGGGAAGCCGCCGGCCTGCAGCACGCCGCGCTTCACGTCGTCGACGCGCGTCTTGAAATGCATGTGGCAGGGCTGGGCGTCCGACCATGTGTTCAGAATGGCGATGACCGGCTTGCCGGCCCATTCCTCCGGCGCGTAGCCCATCTGCATCGCCCGCGAGCGATGGCCGAAGGCGCGCAGATCGTCGGGCGCGAACCAGCGCGCGCTGCGCAGCTGGTCGGGAGTCTTGTTCTTTGGCTTGCTGTCCGGCATGGCTTTTCCTCCGCGCCGGACGCGACCACATTCAAGGGATCACGGTCAAGCCACGCCGCACGGCAGGAGGAGTTTGCTCATATAGACCGTGACGCCGAGTGCCGAGGTCTCCTCGCGGTCGATGCGGTAGCCGAAGGCAAGATAGAGACGCACGTTCGCCTCGAACATCTTGTTGGTGTAGAGGCGCACCTCGCCGTATCCCTGCTCGAGCGCCAGGCGCTCGGCGTGCGCGAGCAGGTACCGGCCGAGGCCGTGCCCCTGGAAGGCAGGTGCCACGGCGACGTTCTCGATCACCAGATGGTCACCCTTGTCGATCGTCTCGATGAGGGCCGCGAGACCGCCATCGAGGAAGGCGAGATCGATGCGATGCTGGCGCACCGCCTCGTCATAGTCGGCGCGCATCGGCAGCGGTTCGCGACCGATCACGGGCACCCACTTGGCATAGGCTTCGCGTGTGAGCACGCGCACGGCGGCGGCATCGTCCGCTACCGCGCGCCGCAGCGCCGGTGTCTCGTCCATGACGAAGGCCTCAGCCGACCTTGAGGCCGGTCGTCTCGTCGACGCCGGTCTTGAGGTTGATGCACTGCACCGCCGCGCCCGACGCGCCCTTGCCGAGATTGTCGAGCGAAGCCACGGCCAGCACGTTGCCGTCGGCATCGTTGCCGTAGACGGCCAGTTCCATCGTGTTGGTGTCGATCAGACGGTCGGCCCGCAGGAAGCGGTCGCGCTCCAGCCACGCCCGGTCGGCGAGCGGCCGCACCGGCACGAAGGTCTCGCCGGCGTAGTAGTCGCTCAGCACCTGGTGGACGTCCTTGGCCGTCACCTGCTTCGTCGTGATGTCCCGCGTGATCGGCACGGTGATCAGCATGCCCTGGGCATAGTGGCCGACGGAGGGCACGAAGAGCGGCGCGTGGCTGAGGCCGGAATACTTCTTCATCTCCGGCACGTGCTTGTGCGTGAGTTCGAGCCCGTACAGGCCGAACGGCTCGACACCCGGCTGCTCATGCACCGCGATCAGCTCCTTGCCGCCGCCGGTATAGCCCGAGACGCCGAACACGGCGGGCGTCGAGTCGGCGCGGACGAGGCCGGCATCGACCAGCGGCCGCAGCAGCGCGATGGCGCCGGTCGGGTAGCAGCCCGGATTGCTGATGCGGTTGGAGTCGAGCAGCTTCTTGCGCTGGTCCTTGGCCAGCTCGGGGAAGCCGTAGGTCCAGCCGTCGGCCACGCGATGCGCCGTCGAGGCGTCGATCACGACCGTATCGGAGTCACCGATGGCGGCCACCAGCTCCTTGGCCGCCGCATCGGGCAGGCAGAGCACGGTGATGTCGGAGGCCTTGGCGATCTCGGCACGCTTCCCTAAGTCCTTGCGGTCGGCCGGCGGCAGTTCGAGCAGCTCGATGTCCGCCCGATCCTTGAGCCGGTCGAGGATCTGCAGCCCGGTGGTACCGTGCTGGCCGTCGATGAAGATCTTCGTCTTGTTGCTGGTCATGGTCTTCTCTCTCGATGCAGGGCCTTGAAGGGATGGCCGACTGGAGAAGGAAGGATGGAAGCCGCTTCGTCTCTCCAGCGGCTTCACGATACGGCGCGTTTGTTACTGTTGCGCGCGCGCGTTCTCTTACCGCTTTTGTGAGCGGCGACGTCGCGACCGGAGGAGGGTGGGCGAAATCATGGTGCGGCCGATATTTCATCGGGGGACCCCGATGTCAAGATGTCGCCGACCGGCTAGGCTCGATCATTCCCTGTTTGGAGACAAGCCATGAGCCAGTCCGCCCATCCCGCCCCTCATCCGGACGGTCTCTCCATGCTGGAGAAGCGCCGCATCGAGGCCGAGATCCTGAAGGAGGTCTACGAGACCCTGAAGGCCAGCCACGGAATCGAGGTCGCGAAGAAGACGATCGAGGAATCGGTGCGCCGTTCGGCCATCGAGCAGGCCCGCCAGTTCGCCGCCTCGGTGCCCGGCGGCACCTCGCTCAAGTCGTTCCAGGACATTCAGCACCTCTGGACCGCGGGCGGGTCGCTGGAGATCGACGTCAAGGAACAGACCGCCGACACCTTCACCTTCAACGTCGTGCGCTGCCGGTACGCCGAGACCTACAAGGCGATGGGCCTGGGCGAGATCGGCGCCCTGCTCTCTTGCAACCGCGACGGCGCCTTCTGCGAGGGCTACGACCCCAGGCTCAAGCTCGAACGCACGCAGACGATCATGCAGGGCGCCAGCCACTGCAATTTCAAATACACGTATGAAGAATGAACTGTGCGCCTATGGCCAGTCGGCGATAAAGCCTCGATTCTTGTAGGGCTCGATCTTGCGCCACTCAAGGAGCACCCGTTCGCGGAACAGCGCGTCGGTATGCCAGCGTTCGATCGGCGCGCCGTAGGGATTGATCGTCAGCAGCATCTTTTCGACTTCAGGCCAATGCCGGTGCAGAGTCATGGGATAGCGGCGCGCGGTGCAGATCTTGCCCAGACAGATTACGCTTCCGATGTTTTCCCGGCCGAGTGCGGCGTCGATTACGGGAAGCGAGAAGATCACGTTCTCGCCGATGTTGGTCGCGCGATGTTCCTCGAGAATCAACGCTTCGGGCACCCCGCCGGCCACCATCGCCTGCTTGATGATCGCGCATTCGGTGCGGGTATCGCCTGCCGTCAGGCCGCCGCTCACGATGGCATGACGAAAGAAGCCACGGCTCCAAAGTCCAAGAGCGGCTTGGACCGTTTCGCCCACGCCATGGCGAGTGCCGAAGATGAACAGGAGATCGGCCGACCGGATCGGCGTGGAGATCAGATGTTCTGCGTTGATCCGCGCGATTTCCGAATCGCTCGGGAGATCGCTCAATTCAAGAACTCCGCCACCACGATGTGGCCGTCCTTGGCAGGCCACGTCCGCGTCGGGATGGTCTCGTTGTTGAACACCGCCATCACGGTGCGCGGCGGCGCTGCGTCGAAGGCCAGCCGCCCCATGGAAACGCCGGGCACGCCGTCGTTGATGCCGGGCGGCACCTTGCCGTCGAGCGAGAACTTGTCGCGGCCGACGCCGAAATAGCCGCGCGGCCGGCTCATGATCGTGACCGCGCCGGCGCCCTCGTCGGCCTTGGCGAAGGGCTGCGGCCTGAGATGCACCACGTCGCTCGAGCGCAGGAACGGCGAGCGGTAGGTGTGCGTCGTCGGCAATCCCGGGATACGGAGAACGAACTCGTAGTGGGCGTCGGCGCGGCCAACGAAGGGGCCCCACATGCCGTCCTCGCCCGTGGTCTTGCGAAGCAGTGCCACCGCGCTCTTGCGTTCGCCCGTCTTCGCATCGACCTCGAAGATCTCGACCTCCGCGCCGGCCGCGGGGATGTTGGTGTAGGTGCCCTCGCTGAAGCCGGTCACCTTGCCGTTCAGGATCGGCAGCGGTTCCTGGGCGATGAACATGCTGCCCGGCGGCTTGCCGGTGATGTGCTCGAACATCGCGGCGAAGGCCAGCTTGTGGAACGCCACCTCGCGATGGTCGAGCCCGTCCAGGATCACGTTGCGCGCACCGCGCAGCTCCGACGCATCGTAGCTGACGCCGGTCGGCTTGCCGGGGGCGCCGATGAAGCGGCCGTCGGGCTGCGAATACTTGTCGTTCCTGTCCGACCGGATGGCCATCATCTCGACACCGGGGATCAGATCGTCGGGCCCGTCGTTGAGGCCCTTCAGGAATGGGAAGGCGCCGTTGAACTCGCTGCCCGGCAGCAGGGACTCGGAGATCACGATGCCCTTGTTGGGCGTGCCGCACAGAACGGCATGGCTCACCATGTCGGCGCCCCCGTTCTTCAGCATCGAGCGGATGGCATTGCCGCCGCGCGAAGAGCCCACCAGGGCGACCTTGCGGCGGCGCGTGGCCTTCAGCACCTGCACCACGAAGGACGTCAGTTCCTTCATCTGGTCCTCGGCCGAGGACCGCAACGGTTGCGGCTTCGAATCGTCGCTGCGCGCATTGGGATAGACGAAGTCGATGGCGAAAAGCTGGTTGCGCTTGTAGCCGTTGGCCTCGAAGCGCCACAGGTTGTTGATCCAGAGCGCGCTGGAATCGCCGTTGCCATGCACGAACACGACCGGCGGCGGTCCGGCTTCGGGCTGCTGACGTCGCGGTCCCGGCTGGGAGCGGGCGAGCCCGGGAAGGGCAAGCGTCGCGCACAGCACGGCAGCGCCGCCGAGCAGCGCGCGGCGGGTCGGGCCATTCTTCGAGGACCTCTGGCCCTTGCTCATCACTCCCCCAGACATTTCCCCCATGTTGGCAAATGCCGCAGGCGGGCGCTACGCTTGCCATATGTCCATTTGTTACGTCGACAGCCCGGTCGGCCGACTGGCCATCGAGGCGGATCACGACGCCGTGACCTCGGTGCGCTGGACTAGCACCGACGAGCGAGCCCGCGACACTTCGATGACGCCCGTCCTGAAGGAAGCGATTCACCAGCTCGACCGCTACTTCGCGGGCAGGCTCAAGCGCTTCGACCTGCCGCTCGCGGCACGCGGCACCGACTTCCAGAAAAGCGTCTGGAACATGATGTGCGAAATCCCGTTCGGTGGCACCGCGACCTATGGCGGCATGGCGATGGCGCTGGGTTCCGGCCCGCGCGCCGTCGGCATGGCCTGCGGGCGCAATCCCATTCCCATCATCGTGCCCTGCCATCGCGTCCTGGGCAGCGGCGGCAAGGAAGGCGGCTTCTCGGGCGGCCAGGGACTGCCGACCAAACGCCGGCTGCTGGCGCTGGAAGGCGTCGTGCTTCTGTAACGGGATCACCTCACCCTGAGGGCCATGCTCAACATGGCGTCTCGAAGGGTGGGCAATAGACGTAGTGCGTGTAGCCCATGCTTCGAGACGGCTGCTCCGCGGCCTCCTCAGCATGAGGCCTGTTCTCGATTGCGTCGGCCGGACGCCCCGGCTACGGAGGCGTCATGCGCGTGCTGATCACCCGGCCGGAACGCGAGGCGACCACGCTGGCGACGGCGCTGGCCGAGCGCGGCCATGTCCCCGTCATCGCGCCCCTGTTCCGTCTCGAGATCCTGCATCCGCCGGCCGATTTCGCCACGGACCTCGCATCGTGCCAGGCCGTGCTGGTGAGCAGCGCCAACGGCGCACGGGCGCTGGCCGAGGCCAGCGAACAGCGCGGCAAGCCCATCCTGGCCGTCGGCGACACCACCGCCTCGACCGCGGAGGGGCTGGGTTTCACCTCCGTCACCTCGGCCGCGGGCGACGGCCAGGCGCTGGCCGAACTCGCGCGAACCCGCCTCGACCCCAAGGCCGGCCCCCTTCTGCACGTCTCCGGCGTCGACATCGCCCAGGATTTCTCCGCGGCCCTCGCCCCGGACGGCTTCGAAGTGCGCCGCGTCGCGCTCTACGAGGCACGCGAGGAGGCCGCGCTGCCGGATTCGGCGCGCGCCGCGATCGAGGCCCGCGCGCTCGACGCCGCGATGTTTTTTTCGCCGCGCGCCTCGGCGCTCTTCGCCCGACTGGTGCAGGAGGCCGGGCTTTCCGCCTCCCTATCGAACGTCACCGCCATTGCCATCAGCCCTGCGGCGCTCCAACCCTTGAGCGCCCTGCCATTCAGGGCGACGGTGGCGGCCGCGCGCCCCACCCGCCAGTCCGTGCTGGACGAAATCGACCGGCTGCCCGTAGCTGCTCCCCTGCGGAGCGAAGCGGCGGCCGCAGAAGGACCGAGCATCATGAGCGACACACCTTCTTCTCCCGATGCGGCCGCGCCGCCCGTGACGCCCGTGACATCCCGGCCCATAGAGGTTCGCCGCGGCCGGGGCGTGGTCGGCGCCTTCATCATCGGCCTGGTCACCTCCTGCCTGGTGGTGGCCGGCGCATTGATCAGCCTGCCCTACTGGCCGGCCGAGATCCGGGCCCTCTGGCAGGGCCAGGGTGCGGCCGCGGCGCCACCGGCGCCTGCGCTCGACCTGCAGCAGGTCCGCCAGGATGCGGCCGCCGTCGCCAACGCCTCCGTGGAGGCCACCAGGCGCGAACTCTCGGCGCGCCTCGACGACCTCGAAAAGCGGGTGCGCGCGGCCTCGGCCGCGGCGGCCGAGCGGCCGGCCAGTCCCGCCGGCAGCGGCCCCGACCCGGCGATCGCCGAGCTGCGCCGCAAGATCGAGGCGCTGGAGAGCCGGCCGGCAGCCCCGCCAACCCCCGGCGAGACCGCGACGCCGGCAGCCGCGCCGTCGGCGCCCAGCCCGGAACACGAAAAGGAACTCGCCACCCTGCGGCTCGAGCTCGCCACGATGCGCAACACGGTGCAGACGATCGATCAGACGATCGCCGTGCAGCGCGACCAGACGAAGCTGCTGGCCGAGGCCGTCGACAAGGCGCGCGGCGAGGCGAGCGCGCGGAATGCCGGCGAGCAGAAGGCGATGGGCGCCGCGCGGGCCTCCGCCCTCATCGGCATCGCGGCGCGGCTGAGCGCGGCGGTCGAATCGGGCCTTCCCTTCGTGACCGACCTTGCCCTGCTGACACCGTTGGCCCAGGGCGACGCCAAGCTCGATGAAAGCACCGCCGTTCTTCAGAAGTATGCGCAGACCGGCGTCGCTTCGCGCCCTGCACTGGTGGCGGAGTTCCCGGCCGTCGCCAAGGCGGCTTTGGCCGACGATCTCGCTGACGATTCGTTCGGCGAGCGGTTGCTCGGCAAGGTGCGGGCGCTGGTCTCGCTGCGCCGCGTCGGCAACGACGTCGAAGGCGACGGCACGGAAGCAAAGCTCGCGCGCGCCGAAGCCGCCCTCGAGGCCGGCGACCTCGCCAAGGCGGTCGCCCTGGTGAGGACGCTGCCGCCGCAGACGGCGCGGGCCACCGCCGGCTGGCTGTCGCGCGCCGAGGCTAATCTCACGGCCAAGCAGGCGACCGACCAGATCTCCGCACAGGCCGTCACCCTGCTCGGCTCGGCCCGGTAGGTCCTGCCATGACGATCCTGCGCACCATCATCTGGTTCGTCTTCGCCATCGTGGCGATGCTGGGCGCGGTATGGCTGGCCGAACGGCCGGGCTCCGTCACCGCCGAGTTCCGCGGCTGGCGGCTCGATACCAGCGTCGGCGTGCTCCTGATCTCCGTGCTGGTGCTGATCCTGGTCAGTGTCGGCGGATGGCTTCTCTATCGCTGGATCGTCGGCGCCCCGGGCGCGCTGCTCGAAGGCTGGGGCGAGAGCCGTCGCCGTCGTGGCTATCGCGAGCTGACGCAGGGCCTCGCCGCGGTCGCAGCCGGCGACGGGGTGGAAGCGCAGAAG
This sequence comes from uncultured Reyranella sp., assembly GCF_945957355.1. GTDB lineage: Bacteria > Pseudomonadota > Alphaproteobacteria > Reyranellales > Reyranellaceae > Reyranella. The sequence continues at coordinate 45,608 of NZ_CAMFKM010000002.1, forward strand.
CATGCGCGCAAGGCCGAGCAGCTCCTGTCGGAGCCCGCGCTAACCCTCCTTCTCTCGGCACAGGCGGCGCAACTCAACGACGACCGCGACGGCGCGCGGCGCGCCTTCACCGCCATGCTCGACGACGACCAGATGGCCTTCCTTGGCCTGCGTGGCCTGATCGGCCAGGCGCTGCGCGACGGCGACCAGGCCCAGGCCCTGGCCTATGCCGAGCGCGCCTTCAGGTTGCGGCCGCAGACGCCGTGGGTCGTGCATTCGCTGTTCGACATGCAGGCGCAGGTCGGCCAGTGGCGGGCCGCCCAGGAGACGCTGGAGACCGGCATCCGGCGCAAGGTCGTCACGGCCGACAAGGGCCGTACCCTGAAGGCTCTGCTCGAGGCGGAGCGCAGCCGCGAGGCCGAGCGCGAAGGCCGCCCCAGCGACGCGCTGGCGCTGGCCCGCGAAGCCTTCGGGCTCGCGCCGGAACGCATCGCCGTGACGCGACGGCTCGCCGAGCTGCAGCTCAAGGCAGGCGATGCGAAGAAGGCAATGAAGACGATCGAACGCGGCTGGTCGCTGGCACCGCATCCCGATCTCGCCTCGCTCTATCTCGACGCCTCGGGCGAGACCGAGGCGCTGAAACGGGTCGGCGTCGTGCGCCGGCTGGCCCAGCAGAACCCCGGCGACATCGAAAGCCATCTGGCGCTCGCCCAGGCTTCGCTCGACGCCGGCCTGTGGGGCGAGGCGCGCCGGCACCTCGACACGGCTGCCGGCAGCAATCCGTCGACCCGCGTCTGCCGACTCATGGCCGAGGTCGAGGAGCGCGAACAGACCGGACCGGACAAGGTACGCGCATGGCTCTCCCGTGCCGCGGATGCGCCGGCCGATCGCGCCTGGCGCTGCACTGCATGCGGCGCCCATCACGAGGGCTGGCGGCCAGTCTGCGAGAGCTGCGGCGCCTTCGGCACGCTGCAATGGCGCGCGCCCGGCACCTATGGGCATATCCTGCCGCCGGAGGGCGCTCCGCTGGAGGCTCTGTCGGCGTCGCCGCACGGATCCACCTTGCCCGTGCCGGCCACGAACAACACGACAAGCTAAAAATAAGAGGAAACGCCATGTTCGAGACGACGCTCGCGGGCAGCCTGCCCAAGCCGGCCTGGCTCGCCACGCCCAACGTCCTGTGGGCGCCGTGGACACTCTCCGGCCAGCCGCTGTTCGAGGCCAAGGACGATGCGACCTTTCTTGCGATCCGCCGCCAGGAAGAAGCCGGCCTCGACATCGTGAGCGACGGCGAGCAGGCGCGGCAACATTTCGTGCACGGCTTCCTGGCCGAGGTCGACGGCGTCGACTTCGACAAGAAGGTGCGCATGGGCATCCGCAACAACCGCTACGACGCCGATTGCCCGACCGTCACTTCTGCCTTGAAGCGTCGTAAGTTCGTGCACGAGCGCGAAGCGCGCATCGCCCGCGCCGCGACCTCGCGCAAGCTCAAGTTCACGCTGCCCGGCCCGATGACGCTCATCGACACGCTGGCCGACGGCTACTACGGCGATCGCGTGAAGATGGCGTTCGCCTTCGCCGAACTGCTGAACCAGGAAGCCAAGGACCTCGAGGCGCTCGGCGTCGACGTCGTGCAGTTCGACGAGCCTGCCTTCAACGTCTACCTGAACGAGACTGTCGACTGGGGCGTGCCGGCGCTGGAGAAGGCGGCTGAGGGGCTGAAGTGCACCACCGCCGTGCACATCTGCTACGGCTACGGCATCGAAGCCAACAACAAGTGGAAAGAGACGCTGGGCGAGAGCTGGCGTCAGTACGAGCAGACCTTCCCGGCGCTCGACCGCAGCTCGATCCAGCAGGTCTCGCTGGAATGCCGCGACAGCCACGTGCCGCCCGAACTGATGAAGCTCCTGAAGACCAAGACCGTGCTGGTCGGCGCCATCAACGTCGCCTCCGACAGGATCGAGACGCCGGAAGAAGTGGCCGCGACCCTGAAGCTCGCGACCGAGTTCGTCGATCCCGAACGCATCCAGGCCTGCACCAACTGCGGCATGGCCCCGATGACGCTCGGCGTCGCCTACGGCAAGCTGCGCGCGCTCGCCGAAGGCGCGGCGCTGGCGCGGAAGGCGTTCGATTAATCATCGGAGCGCGCAACTCCAGTTGCGCTCATGATCACGAAGGCGCCACTGGAGTGGCGCGCTCCCATGACGATCTATCACGGTAACCGCTGACGCAGCGCGTAGAGGGCGTCAAGCGCCTGCTTGGGCGAGAGCTCGTCGGGATTGATCGCCGCCAGCGCCTTCTCGACTTCCGATTCCTTCGTCTTCACCGTGCCGCTCGCGGGACGGGACGGGGCGGCGGCGAAGAGGGGCAGGTCGTCGGCGAGGCGGGTGACCGCGCTCGACTGATCGCCCTTCTCCAGCACGGCCAGCACTTCCTCGGCGCGCGAAACGACGGCGGCAGGGAGCCCGGCGAGTTGCGCCACGTGGATACCGTAGGAACGGTCGGCGGCGCCGGGCGCGACCTCGTGCAGGAACACGACCTCGTTCTGCCATTCCTTGACGCGCATCGTGTAGGGCGCCAGCGCGTCGAGCCGCTCCTTGAGCGCGCCCAGCTCGTGATAGTGCGTGGCGAACAGCGCCCGGCATCTGTTGACGTCGTGCAGATGTTCCAGTGTTGCCCAGGCGATCGAGAGGCCGTCGAAGGTGGCGGTGCCGCGGCCGATCTCGTCGAGGATCACCAGGCTGCGCGATGTCGCCTGGTTGAGGATCGCCGCGGTCTCGACCATCTCGACCATGAAGGTCGAGCGGCCGCGCGCCAGGTCGTCGGCGGCGCCGACCCGGCTGAACAGGCGATCGACGATGCCGATGGTGGCGGCCTTGGCCGGCACGAAGGCGCCGGCCTGGGCCATCACGGCGATCAGGGCGTTCTGGCGCAGGAAGGTCGATTTGCCGGCCATGTTGGGACCGGTGAGCAGCCACAGCCGGCGATCGGTGCCGAGGTAGCAGTCGTTGGGCACGAAGCCCGCGCCGTTCTGGCGCGCGAGGGCGGCTTCGACGACGGGGTGGCGGCCGCCCTCGATCGCGAAGGCCGGATCGTCGGTGAGCACGGGCCGCACATGGTTGCTGCTGGCCGCCAGCTCGGCCAGGGCCGAGGCGACGTCGAGCCACGCCAGCGCCCGACCGGCCGCCGCGATCGACGCCGAAACCGCCATGACCTTGGCGACCAGCTCCTCGAACACGGCGAGTTCCAGCGCCAGCGCCTGGTCGGCGGCGCGGCCGATGCGGGTCTCGAGATCGGCCAGCTCCGCCGTGCTGAAGCGCGTCGCGTTCGACATCGACTGCCGCCGCGTGAAGCCCAGCGCCGCCAGGTCGAGCTTGTCGGCATGCGTAGCCGTCACCTCGATATGGTAGCCGATCATGTTGTTGTGCCGGATCTTGAGCGACGGCACGCCGGTCGCGGCCCGGTACTTCGCTTCGAGACCCGCGACGGTCTTGCGGCTGTCGTCGCGCAGCGTGCGCTGCTCGTCGAGTTCGGGCCGGTAGCCCGGGCGCACGAAGCCGCCGTCGCGCACCAGCAGCGGCGGCTCGTCGGCCAGCGCCTCCGCCAGCGCCCCTACGGTCGCACCATGGTCGGAGCAGCACATCACGATCTCGGCGAGCGGCGCCGGCGGCGGCAACAGGGCCTCGGGCTCGGCACGCAGCGACTGGGCCAGGGCCTCGCCGGACTCGAGACCATCGCGCAGGGCGGCGAGGTCGCGCGGGCCGCCACGGCCGACCGACAGGCGCTGCAGGGCGCGCTCGATGTCGGGCGTGCGCCGCAGCGCCTCGCGCACGCGCTCGCGCACGGCGGGCCGTTCGACGAAGAGCTGCACCAGGTCGAGCCGGCGCTCGATCTCGGCACGGTCGGTGAGAGGTGCTGCGATACGCTCGGCCAGCAGGCGCGCGCCCGGGCCGGTCAGGGTGCGATCGATGGTGGCCAGCAGGCTGCCGTCGCGACGGCCATCGAGGCTCTTCACCAGTTCGAGGTTGCGCCGCGTCGCCGGGTCGATCTCCATCGTCCCGTCGGCGCGCTCGCGGCGCGGCGGCACCAGCGCCGGGCGCTTGCCGGCCTGGGTCAGCTCGACATAGTCGAGCAGCGCGCCGCAAGCCGCGACCTCGGCGCGCGAGAAATCGCCGAAGCTCTCGAGCGCCGCGACGTTGAAAGCCTGCAGCAGGCGCTTGCGGGCATTGTCGCTGTCGAACCGCGCCGAGGGCAGCGGCGTCAGGACGGAATTCCACTCCTCCAGCGCGGCCTTGAGCGGCTCACGCGCCAGCAGCCGGTCCGGCACCAGCAACTCTCCGGGCGCCAGCCGTGCCAGCGCGGCGGCGAGCTGACCAGGCAGGAGCGGCTGCGTCGCAAAATCGGCCGTCGACAGGTCGAGCCAGGCCAGCGCCAGGTCGCCCTGCGCCTCGGAGAGCGCGGCGAGGTAGTTGTGGCTGCGCGCATCGAGCAAAGAGTCTTCGGTCAGGGTGCCTGGTGTGATGACCCGCACCACGGCGCGCTCGACCACCGACTTGGCGCCGCGCTTCTTGGCTTCGGCCGGATCCTCGACCTGCTCGCAGACCGCGACCTTGAAGCTCTGCCGGATCAGGCGCGACAGGTAGGCCTCGTGGCTGTGCACCGGCACGCCGCACATCTTGATGTCTTCGCCGAGATGCTGGCCGCGCTTGGTCAGCGCAATGTCGAGTGCTGCCGAGGCCTTCACCGCATCGTCGAAGAACAGCTCGTAGAAATCGCCCATCCGGTAGAAGACCAGATGGTCCGGATGCGCGGCCTTGATCGCCAGGTACTGGCGCATCATCGGCGTGGCGTCGGCGGGAATGGTCGGACTGTCCGGCACTGGAACTTCCTCGGGGGAGGTTCGATCTAGCACACGCCGCACGGCGTTCCATGTGGACGACAGGTGGACGATATTTGGGCAGTGAACCCGCGCTGCAGCGCGGGATGGCCGTCTGGCATGGTTCGTGGAATAGCGCCAATATGCGGTCTCAATCGGGAGAGAAAAAGCAGATGGCGGGCAAAAGCTCGGAAGAAATGGTCAGCAACCAGATGGGCGATCTCGACGGCGACTCGCTGATCATGCACCGCACGGGGCGGCCCGGCAAAATCGAGATCATCGCCAGCAAGCCGCTGGTCACCCAGCGTGACCTGGCGCTGGCCTATTCGCCGGGCGTCGCGGCGCCCTGCCTCGCGATCGAGAAGGACCCTGCCACCGCCTACGACTACACGATCAAGGGCAACCTGGTGGCCGTGATCTCCAACGGCACCGCCGTGCTGGGCCTGGGCGACATCGGGGCGCTGGCCGGCAAGCCGGTGATGGAGGGCAAGGCCGTCCTGTTCAAGCGCTTTGCCGACGTCGACTGCATCGACCTGGAAGTCGACACCAAGGACGTCGACCAGTTCGTGAACTGCGTGCGCTACCTCGGGCCGACCTTCGGCGGCATCAACCTCGAGGACATCAAGGCGCCCGAGTGTTTCATCATCGAGCAGCGCCTGCGCGAACTGATGAACATCCCGATCTTCCACGACGACCAGCACGGCACGGCGATCGTGTCGGCCGCCGGCCTGATCAACGCGCTGCATCTCACCGGGCGCGACATCAAGGACATCAAGATGGTGGTGAACGGCGCCGGCGCGGCGTCGATCGCCTGCATCGAACTCGTGAAGGCGATGGGCATGCCGCACGAGAACGCGATCCTGTGCGACACCAAGGGCGTGATCTACCAGGGCCGCACCGAGGGTATGAACCAGTGGAAGAGCGCCCATGCGGTGCGCACCAAGGCACGCACCCTGGCAGAGGCGATGGAGGGCGCCGACGTGTTCTTCGGCCTCTCGGTGAAGGGCGCCGTCACCAAGGAAATGGTGAAGTCGATGGCGGCGAAGCCGATCATCTTCGCCATGGCCAACCCGGATCCGGAGATCACGCCGGAGGACGTGCGCGCCGCTCGTGGCGACGCGATCGTCGCCACCGGCCGCTCGGACTACGCGAACCAGATCAACAACGTTCTGGGCTTCCCCTACATTTTCCGCGGCGCGCTCGACGTACGCGCCACGACGATCAACGAGGCGATGAAGGTCGCCGCCGCCGAAGCCCTGGCCAAGCTCGCCCGCGAGGACGTGCCCGACGAGGTCGACCGCGCCTATTCCGGCCGCCGCCTGCGCTACGGACCGGAATACATCGTGCCGGTGCCGTTCGATCCACGCCTGATCGTCGAGGTCTCCTCGGCCGTCGCCAAGGCGGCCATGGAGTCCGGTGTCGCGCAGAAGCAGATCACCGACATGGCGGAGTACAAGCGCAGCCTCAGCGGCCGCCTCGATCCGACCAGCCACTTCCTGCAGAGCCTGTTCGAACAGGTGAAGGCCAATCCGCAGCGCATCGTCTTCGCCGAGGGCGAGGAGGAGCGCACCATCCGCGCCGCCGTCATGTTTCGCGACAACGGCTACGGCACGCCGATCCTGATCGGCCGCGAGGAGCAGGTGCGCGAGACCATGAAGTCGCTCGGCATCAACGACACCTCGGGCCTGGAAATCCACAATGCGCGGCTCTCGACCAAGAACGCGCCTTATACCGAGCTGGTCTACAAGCGGCTGCAGCGCGACGGCTACCTGCACCGCGACGTGCAGCGCATGGTCAACCAGGGCCGCAACGTGTTCGGCGCCTGCATGGTGGCGGCGGGCGACGCCGACGGCATGGTGACTGGCATCACGCGGCGCTTCCCCGAGTGCTATGCCGACGTGAAGCGCGTGATCAACATCGACGCCGGCAAGGTGCCGATGGGCTATTCGATCGTGGTGTCGCGCCAGGGAACGGTGTTCCTCGCCGACACCTCGATCAACGAAACGCCGACGCCCGAACAGCTCGCGACCATCGCCAAACAGATGGTGAAGAACGCCCGCATGATGGGCCACGAGCCACGGGTCGCGTTCCTGTCCTTCTCGAACTTCGGCAGCCGCGAGATCGAACGCATCGACCGCATCCGCAAGGCGATCCGCCTGCTCGACGCCGAGCAGGTCGACTTCGAGTATGACGGCGAGATGCAGGCCGACATGGCGCTCGACTACGAGCTGCTGAAGTCGACCTATCCGTTCACGCGCCTCACCGGCCCGGCCAACATCCTGGTCATGCCGGGCCTGCACTCCGCCCACATCTCCTCGCGCCTGATGCAGTCGCTGGGCGGCGTGACGGTGATCGGCCCGGTGATCGACGGCCTGTCGAAGCCGGTGCAGATCGTCCAGATGGGCGCGACCGTCAGCGACCTCGTGAATCACGCGGCGCTGGCCGCGTACGGAGCGCTCATCGCCCGGAGGTAGGATACGCGCGATGAGCCTCGAAACCTGGTGGCTCTACGTCGGCGCCGTCGTGCTGATCTCCTGCACGCCGGGACCGAACGTGCTCTACGTCACGACGCGCAGCATCCGCTACGGCTTGGGGCCTGCGTTCATCGGCGTGGCCGGCTGCCTGACCGCGCTCGTGCTGATGCTGATCGGGTCCGTGGCAGGGCTCAGCGCGGTGCTGCTGGCCCTGCCCGGCGCCTTCGACGTGCTCAAGATCGCGGGCGCGGCCTACCTCGTCTATCTCGGCATCCAGGTCTGGCGCGAGCCGGTCGCGGAAGAGGCGCCACCGCCCGCGACCGGGACGTCGGGCGCGACGCTCTATCGCGACGGCTTCCTGGTCGGCATCAGCAATCCCAAGCTGCTGGTCTTCGCCGCTGCCTTCTTCCCGCAATTCATCGACCGATCGCGCACCGTCGGACCGCAGTTCGCGTTGATGGTCGCGACCTTCCTGGGCATCGAGCTGTTCTTCTACTCGCTCTACGCCCTCTCGGGACGCAAGCTCGCCGACCGGCTGATGCACGGGGCCTGGCGCCGCTGGCTCAATCGCGCGAGCGGCGCCGTCTTCATGGGCTTCGGCGTCGCCCTGCTGCGATTCAAGCCCTGAAGCTCAGGCGACCTTCACCACCGTGAGCCGATGCTTGCGGCCGTCGCGGGCGGTCCAGGAGATCGACTGGCCGACCGCGAGGCCGATCAGCGCGGCGCCGACCGGCGTCATCACCGATAACTTGTGCGCGTCGCTGTCTTCGTCCGCAGGATAGACCAGCGTCTCGGTGAGTTCGTGCGGCTCGCCCTCGGTACCGGCATCGGAGCGGAAGGTCACGGTGGAGCCCATGCGCACGACGTCTGCCGGCACCTTGTCCTCGCTCACCACTTTGGCACGCTCCATCTCGGACAGCAGCTCCTCCGCCACTTCCGGCAGCCGCTCCAGCGACGCGGTCGCCAGGTCGGTGAGGCGATCGCAGTCGGAGTCGCTGACGACGATGTTGGGGACGGAACGATTACGTGCAACGGCGGGCATCGCGGATGCTCCTGCATTGATGAAGACGAATTGAAGAGGATCGGTGATCGCAAAAATGCGATCGTGCCCCGATACCGGGACACAGGGGCCGGCTCGGGGACTACGCTTCCGCGATCGGATGGTTCCGTCGCGGGACGCGTGAGAAGGGTCCGGAAAAGCTCATGGGAGGAGTTAAGCCCCTCCCGCGCCGGCGTTCAAGCCGCTTTGCGTGCACGCTTCGCGAGATAGACCTGCAGGTGGGCGTAGGCGAGTCGCAGGTTCGGCGTCGCGAGGCCGGCCTTCTTCGCGCGGGCGATCATGTCGCCCACGATATGGTCGGCTTCGACCATCCCGCCCTTCTCGAGATCGTGCAGCATCGAGGCGGTGAACTTCGAGCCCTTCACCGTCAGGAAGGAGCGGATGGTCTTCAGGCCCTTTTCCCCCGGATCGTGGCCGGCGGCGGCGGCCACCTGGCGGCTCTCCTCGACCGTCTCGAGCACGATCGCCAGGCCCTCGTCGGCTTCGAGCACATCGCCGGAGGAGCCGCGCATCAGGCAGCAGGTCGCGGCCAGGGTGCACAGCATGATCCACTTGTCCCAGAGATCCTGGACGATGTTGGCGTTCAACCCGCCGTCGATCCCCGATGCCTTGATGGCGGCATCGAGATCGACCAGCGCCTTGCGCGCCGGCTTTCCATCGCGCTCGCCGAACGAGATCACCGCGAACGGGCTGGTATGCAGGATGTGGCCCTGACCGTTCATGGCGACGCCGACCCGCGCGAGACCGCCCACCACCTTCTCGGCGCCGAACCGGGCATCGAGCGCCTCGAGATGGCGCATGCCGTTCAACAGCGGCACGATCGTGGTGTTGGGACCGACCGCCGGGGCGATGGCATCCATCGCCGAATCGAGATCGTAGGCCTTACAGGTCAGCAGGATGACGTCATACGGGCCCCCTTCGGCACCGTTCGTGACCGTCTTCACCTTCTGGGTGATGTCGCCCTTGGTGCTCTTGATCACCAGCCCGTCGCGTTGCAGCGCCTCGTTGCGACCAGCGCGCACGAGGAAAGTCACGTCGGCGCCGCTCTGGTGCAGGCGTCCGCCGACGAGTCCACCGATTGCACCGGCACCCAGGATCAGGATCTTCATGTCGGCTCCTACTTCAGTCCGCCACGCGCACGGCGGGCTTCGTACGTCTGGAGATGCGCATAGGCGTACCGCAGGTTCGGTGCGGCGATGCCGTGCTTGCGGGCGCGGGCGAGCATGTCGCCGACGATCTGCTTGCCCTCGGCCGCGCCGCCCTTCTCCATGTCGCCCAGGATCGAGGCGACCGCCTTGGAGCCCTTGGCCGTCAGCATGCCCTTGAGGTTGGCCACGACCTTGTCGCTGGGCGGCTGGCCCTCGGCAACGGCGACCTTGCGGCTTTCCTCGAGCGTCTCGGCGACGATCGCCGCGCCGTCCTCGCTCTCCATGATGTCGCCGATCGTGCCGCGCATCGAGGCGCACATGCCCGCGATCGTCGACAGCATGATCCACTTGTCCCAGAGATCCTGGTTGATGTTGTCGTTCAGGCCGCCGTCGATGCCGGCCTTCCTGCAGGCCGCGTCGAGCTCGACCAGCGACGGGCGGGCGGGCTTTCCATCGCGCTCGCCGAACGACACGCCCGAGGCGCCGCTGTGCAGGATCTCGCCGTTGGGACCCAGCATGCCGGAGATGCGGGCGAGGCCGCCGGCCACGCGCGCCGCGCCGAACTTCGAATCGAGGGCGGCGAAATGGGCATGGCCGTTCAGCATCGGCACGATGACCGTGTCCGGTCCGACCGCCGGCGCGATGGACTCCATCGCCGAGTCGAGGTCGTAGGCCTTGCAGGCCAGCACCACGACGTCATACGGCCCGCCCTCGCTGCCCTTGGTCACGACCTTCACCGGCACCACGGCGTCGCCCTTCGGGCTCTTCACCACGAGGCCTTCCTTCCGGACCTTCTCGGCGCGCTTCTCGCGCAGCAGGAAGGTGGTGTCGATGCCGGCCTGGGTGAGGCGCGCGCCCCAATAGCCACCGACCGCGCCGGCGCCGAGAATCAGGATCTTCACGTCTTGAGGTTCCTTTCGGTCAGCCAGTCGTCGAGCCACGTGGCAAGGTCGTCGGTCTGGTGATGGATGTGGCTGAGGTCCGTGTCGACCGCGCGCTTCACGCTTTCGTCGGTGCGGATCCACACCGTGCGCATGCCGATGTCGGCGGCGGGCTTCAGGTTGACGGAGATGTCGTCGGCGAAGGCGGCGCGCGTCGGATCGACACCGTGCTTCTTCACCAGCGCGTCGTAGATCTGCGGATGCGGCTTGGGCCAGTACTCGCCTGCGGCGATGTCGAAGATCGCCTCGAAATGATGCGCCACGCCCAGCCGCTCCATCACGCGCTCGGCGTGCGGCACGTCGCCGGCGGTGAAGATGATCTTGCGGCCGGGCAGCGCGCGCAGCGACGCTTCGAGCGCGGGATTGGCCTCGACCGGCGAATAGTCGATGTCGTGGACGTAGTCGAGATAGTGCGTGGGATCGACACCGTGCAGGGACATCATCCCGCGCATCGAGGTGCCGTGGTCGCGCCAGTACTGCTTCTGAACGACCCGCGCCTCTTCCGGCGTGACCTTCAGCCAGTCGGCGATGTAGCGCCCGATACGCACGTCGATCTGGGCGAACAGGTTGCAGCGCGCCGGATAGAGCGTGTTGTCGAGGTCGAACAGCCACACGTCCGGATCATGCGCGGGGGGATCGTATTTGCGAGCCATGGGACACTTGGTTACCGGCCAGCCGTGCGCTTGTCGAGCCGGCGGCCTATAAGGACGGGCAATGGATATCCTGTCGATCGCCCTTCTCGCCGCCGTCGTTCTGCTGGCGCTCATTCTCGTCGCGGTCCTGATGCGCCAGGGTGGCGGCAACCGCGAGGCCGAGCAGCGGATGCAGCAGCAGCTCGCGCTGGCGCTCAGCCAGCAGGCCGAGACCGTACAGCGGGTCGAGAAGTCGCTGCGCGAGCAGGAGCAGGCGCTGGCCAAGGTGGTCGTCGAGCGGCTGGACCGCACCGAGAAGGCCACGGGCCAGATCGTCACCGACCTGCGCGAGCGGCTGGCGCGCATCGACGAGGCGCAGAAGAAGATCGGCGAGCTCTCGACCCAGGTCGTGAGCCTGCAGGAGGTCCTGTCCAACAAGCAGGCCCGCGGCGCCTTCGGCGAGGTCCAGCTCAACGACCTGGTGCAGAGCGCCCTGCCGCCGTCGGCCTATGCCTTCCAGGAGACGCTCTCGACGGGCGTCCGCGCCGACTGCCTGCTCCGGCTGCCCAATCCGCCAGGCCCGATCGCCATCGACGCCAAGTTCCCGCTGGAGAGCTACAGCCTCCTGCGGGCGGTCCCCGCGGGCGACGGTGCAGCGCTGCTGGCGGCGCAGCGCGCTTTCCAGCAGGCGATCCGCAAGCACATCGGAGACATCCGCGCCAAGTACATCGTGCCCGGCGAAACCGCCGAATCGGCGCTGATGTTCCTGCCTTCCGAAGCCGTCTATGCCGAGCTGCATGCCAACTTCACCGGCCTCGTGGAGGAATCCTACAAGGCGCGTGTGTGGATCGTGTCACCCACGACCATGATGGCGACCCTGAACACGGTGCGCGCCGTCCTGAAGGACGTGCGCATGCGCGAGCAGGCCGGCGAGATCCAGAAGACGGTCGGGCTGCTGCTGGGCGACGTGAAGCGGCTCGACGACCGGGTCGACAATCTGAAGAAGCACTTCGCCCAGACCGAGAAGGACCTGCGCGAGATCGACACCTCGACCACGGCCATCAGCCGCCGCGGCGAACGCATCCTCGCCGTCGACCTGGGCGAGGAGCCGACCGCGCTGCCGCCGAAGGTCTAGCCACCGACGCGCAAAGGTCCCTCGCTACGCTCGGGATGACAACATTGTTGGATTTGGCGCAGTGCGCCGACCGTAAACAAGCTGTCATCCTGAGCGCAGCGAAGGACCTTTAATCTTCGCTAGATCAGCCCCACGGGCCACGACGGGGCGCCGACGAAGACTGGGCACGCGGCTGGGCGTAGGTCTGGCCGCCCATCGCCTCCAGGCGAGCGATGCGCTCCTCCATCGGCGGGTGGGTCGAGAACAGGCTCGACATGCCGCCGGCCAGGGCGAGCGGGTTGGCGATGTACATGTGGGCGGTCGCCGGATTGCGCTCGGCCGCCTCGTTGTGGATCTGCTGCGTGCCGGCATGCAGCTTGGCCAGCGCCGAGGCGAGCCACTGCGGCTGGCCGCAGATCTCCGCGCCCATGCGGTCGGCCTCGTATTCGCGGCCGCGGCTGATCGCCATCTGCACCAGCATGGCGGCCATCGGCGCCAGGATCATCGCGGCGATGGCGACGATCGGATTGACCAGCGGCCGGCCTTCCGAGTCGCGGCCGCCGCCCATCAGGCCGCCGAAGCTCGCCAGCATACCGATCGCGCCCGACAGGGTGGCGGCCACGGTCATGATCAGCGTATCGCGGTGGCGGACATGGGCCAGCTCGTGCGCCATGACGCCGGCCACCTCCTCGCGGCTGAGATAGCGCAGCAGGCCGGTGGTCGCGGCCACGGCGGCATGTTCGGGATCGCGGCCGGTCGCGAAGGCGTTGGGCTGGTCCTCGTCGATCAGATAGACGCGCGGCATCGGCAGGCCGGCGCGCTGCACCAGCTCGTGGACGATGCCAAACAGCTCGGGCGCGTTCTGCGGCCCGACTTCCTGCGCATTGGCCATGCGCAGGACCATCTGGTCGCTGTTCCAGTAGGCGAAGAGGTTCATGCCCAGCGCGGCGACGAGGGCGATGACGAGGCCGGTCTGGCCTCCCAGCAGGTAGCCCGCCACGAGGACGAAGCCCGTCAGCGCGGCGAGCAGGAGGGCGGTCTTGAAGTAATTCATGGCGGGTAAGTTGGTCTGCAAAAGTGGCGAATCAAGGTAGGGACAGGCATCATGCGGCCATGACCGACACCAGCAAGCCCACCCCGCCGGAGCCGCCGAAGGCGGACCCGGCAACTCCGCCCGCGCCTGAGAAGCCCAAGAAGGTCGAGGAGATCGGCGGCCCACCCGGCCCTGAGCCCACCCGCTACGGCGACTGGCAGTTCAACGGCAAGGTGACCGACTTCTAGGCCCCCCCCGGCGGTGGCACGAAGACTGCCTCGCGATGCTCGACCCGACGAACTCCGAGTAGGCCCATGACCAAAGCCGACATCTTCCACCCCAGCTTCAAGGCGCAGCCCTGGTGGTGGGAGGCGTGGACGCCCAACAACGCGCTGAGCGTCGACCCGCCCGCGAAGACCGACGTGGTGATCGTGGGCGCCGGCTACGGCGGCCTGTCGACGGCCCTCGAGCTGAGGCGCAACGGCATCGACTGCGTGGTGCTGGAACGCGGCGTGTTCGGCATCGGCGCCTCGACCCGCAACGGCGGCATGCTCTCGGGCGGCACCAACATCGCCAAGGGACTGGGCGGCAAGAACCTGAAGGTCGAGGCCGAGTTCGAGGCCAACAAGGCGGCGTTCCTGGGCAGCGGCGCCGATTCGCTGCAGACCCTGATCGACATCATCCACCGCGAGAAGATCGATTGCGGCCTGATCACCAACGGCCGCTTCACCGGCGCCTGGACGCCGAAGCACTACGACGATCAGGCGCGCAAGGTCGAGATGTTCAACAAGTACGCCAATGTCGGCGCCGAGATGATCCCGCGCGAGCGGGTGCGCGAGATGATGGCGTCCGACTATTACTATGGCGGCATGTACGTCCGGAGCGGCGGCAACCTCCATCCGGCGCGCTACTACAAGGGCCTGCTCGAAGCCGCGCACGGCCAGGGCGCGGTTCTCTGCGGCGAGGTCGAGGCTGAGCGCATCGAAAAGACCGGCAATGGCTGGCGCGTGCTGACGGCCAAGGGCCCGATCGCCTGCCGGGAAGTCGTGATCGCCACCAACGGCTATACCGGCGACCTGACGCCGAAGCTGAAGATGCGGGTCGTGCCAGTGGCGAGCCACATCATCGCCACCGAAGAGCTGCCGATGCCGGCGACGGATCTCATTCCAATGCAGCGCTCGATCGGCGACACCAAGCGCGTGCTGACCTATTACCGGCCCTCGCCCGATGCCCGACACATGATCTTTGGCGGTCGTGCCCGCTTCACCGCGGCGCCGCCGGAAGTGAGCGCGCCGATCCTGTACCAGTACATGATCGACCGCTTCCCGCAGCTGAAGGGCATTCGCATCACCCATGTCTGGACCGGCAACGTCGCCTTCGCGCTCGACTCGATGTCGCACATGGGCCAGGACGACGGCATGCACTATCTGCTGGCCTGCAACGGCAGCGGCGTCGCCATGATGACCTATCTCGGCACCCAGACCGCGAAGAAGATCGCCGGCGGCTCCAACGCCCCGGTCAATGCCTTCGACGGCCGCGAGTTCCCGGGGCACCCGCTCTACAACGGCGATCCCTCTCTCTATCTCCCGCTGATCGGCGCGCTGTATCGCACCCAGGACTGGCTCGACCGCAAGATGGCCGGTTAGCGACTCATTGGAGCGCGCCACTCCAGTGGCGCTCATGCGCCGTCGCTGAGCAGGATATGAGCGCCACTGGAGTGGCGCGCTCCCATGAGATTGAGTCCGATATGACCAGCCCTTCGTCAGACACCCTCCTCGTCTCCCTCGCCGATGTGCGCGCCGCCGCTTCGCGCATCGCGGGCGCCGTCGTCCATACGCCCTGCCTGCGCAGCGAGACGCTGTCGCGCATCGCCCGGGCGGACGTCTGGGTGAAGTTCGAGAACCTGCAGTTCACCGCTTCCTTCAAGGAGCGCGGCGCGCTGAACACGCTGCTGCAGCTCACCGACGAGGAGCGGCGGCGCGGCGTCATCGCCATGTCGGCCGGCAACCACGCGCAGGGCGTCGCCTATCACGCGGGCCGTCTCGGCATCCCCGCGACCATCGTCATGCCGTCCTTCACGCCCAACACCAAGGTGAAGCACACGCGCGGGCACGGCGCCCGGGTCGTACTGATCGGCGACACGCTCGCGGAAGCGGCCGCCGAGGCCCATCGGCTGGCCGATGCCGAGAAGCTGGTGTTCGTGCATCCCTATGACGATCCGCGCATCATTGCCGGACAGGGCACGATCGCGCTGGAGATGCTGGCCGACGCGCCGGACATCGACACGCTGGTCGTTCCGGTCGGCGGCGGCGGCATGCTGGCCGGCTGCGCCGTCGCCGCGCGCGGCCTCAAGCCCGGCATGACGGTGATCGGCGTCGAGACGGCGGGCTACTCGGCCATGCGCCAGCTGCTGGCCGGCGAGGCGGTGACGGTGGGCGGCGACACGATCGCCGAGGGCATCGCCGTGCGCGACATCGGCAAGGTGCCGCTCGCCATCGCGCGCGCCCTGGTCGACCGGGTGCTGACGGTCGACGAGGTGGCGATCGAGCGCGCCATCGCGCTGTTCCTCGAGGTCGAGAAGACCGTCGCCGAGGGCGCCGGCGCCGCAGGCCTCGCGGCCCTGCTCGCCCATCCCGACGTCTTCGAGGGCCGCAAGGTCGGGCTGGTCCTGTGCGGCGGCAACATCGACACCCGCCTGCTGGCCTCGGTGCTGCTGCGCGGCCTGGTCCGCGACGGCCGCATCGTACGCCTGCGCCTGATGATCCCCGACCTCCCCGGCCAACTCGCCCGCGTCGCCGGCCTGATCGGCGGCGCCGGCGGCAACATCGTGGAAGTGCAGCACCAGCGCCTGTTCGGCAGCGTGGTCGCCAAATCCACCGAACTCGACGTGACGCTCGAAACCCGCGACCGCGACCATGCCCGCGAACTGGTCGCCGCGCTGCAGGCCGAGGGTTTCAAGGTCCGCGTCCTGGAGGGCGCGGACGCGTAGCGTTATTTCGGCGCCAGGACGACCGCGCCCGCCACGGCATCCGTGACCCCGAGACCGTTGCCGAGGTCTTCGAGCGTATCGCGGAAGGAATTGAGGGTCGCGATCATGGCGGGCCGCGCGGCGATGCACGCCTCCATGTCCGGCCACTCGGCGATCAGGCAGTAGGACCGGTCGCCGGTCTTGATGATGTTTGCCTGCACCAGGCCCGGCCAGGCGTGGGCGATGCCGTTATGGGCGTCCAGGAACTCCTGGTCGCGACCGGGCCTTACACGGAAACGTACCGTATTGAACGCAGCCATTGCCCCCTCCCCGTAGTGGCTGGAACGATACGCACCCCCTATGCGATTGCGCAATATCTGCGATCACCAGAGATCGGGTTTGGCGACCATCAGCAGATAAATGACGATCAGCGCGATGAAGGCTGGCCATCCGAGGGCAAACCAGACCCGCATGGCGCTGTAGTAGTCGGGCGCCAAGGACTGGTTCGTGGCGAGCGCCTGCGCCGCAAGATCGCGTGCATGGATCTGCAGCACGACGACAGGCACCCAGCAGACGAAGGCCAGAACGTAGAGCGCATACGTCACGACAAGCCAGGGCGCGGTGAGATCGAGGCCGCTCTGCATTGCAAGCGCCAAGCCGGTGATCGGCTGCAGGATACCTGCCGGCAATGTGAACAGCCAATCGGCCAGAACGACATTGCGCGTCACAATGGCAATGCCGCGCACGTCGCCGCGCAGATGTGCGAACCACATCTGAAAGGCCGTGCCGATTCCCGTGCCGAACAGCACCGTGCTGCTCAGGATGTGCAGCCACTTCATCCAGAGATAGGAGTCGATGCCCAGCATCATCGCTCCTCCTCCAGGACCGCCCAGACGCCGATCAGAGCGAGGATGGGAAGATTCTTGAGCAACGCCCCGAACGGCTCCAGCCACAGCCCCGGCGCCAGCACGGTCAGCAGGACCGTATAGCCGCCGACCACCGCGAGCTGGATCGCCGCCATCCATCGCGGTCGCCAGCGAAGCAGCAGCGCAACGGCAATCAGCAGATCCACGATCGAGAAGGCCAGCGCCAGCGGTCGCGACGGCAGTCCCAGGCTCGAAAACGCGGCGTCCACCGTGGCGTAGGAGGCAACGGGTGCCAGCACACCGGCGAATGCCGAGCCGAGCCACAAAAGGGTCAGCACCGTTCGCATCAGCGGTCGCAGGAAATACAGGCGCGCGTGCCAGAGGTCCTGGGTCTGCGCCGGACGGCGCGCCAGCATGTCGTCCATCCGGCGCGGTGTGAATCCGATCCGGTCGGCAAATGTGGTGGCCGACTCTCTCCCGACATTGCCGAATTCGAGCTGGCGCAGGCTCGCCCTGCCAAGCGGACCGCCACCTGCGAGATCTGCGATTCGCGCGGCAAGGCGCATCACGGGCATCGGGATCGCAAGAGCCGGAACGGGTGCGAAACCGAGCCAGGCCCGATACTTCGCGACCAGGTCGCGCAGAGTGACGGCTTCGGGACCAACTGGTTCGAGCGTCTGGCGCGCAAACCGATCGCCTTCCACGATCCTCGCCACTGTCTCGACCAGATCGTCGATATGGATCGGACGGAACGAAGCCGAGCCGTCTCCGACCAGCGGACTGAAGCCCGGCAGGCCGGCGAGGCCGCGCAGCGCCGACGTGCCACCATAGCTCCCCTCCCCGTAGACCAGCGAGGGCCGCAGCACCGTCCAATCGAGCGGCAGGCTGCGCAGATGATCGTCGGCACGCTTCTTGGTCAGCGCATATTCGGTGCCAGCCTCGTCGTCGGCGCTGATGGCCGACACCTGCACCACGCGGCGAATGCCGGCTGCCAAGCAGGCCTCGAACAGGGCGATCGGCGCGGTCGCGTGAATGGCCTCGATGTCCTGTCCTCGCCCGCCATGCAGGACGCCAGCGCAATTGACGACGGCCTCGACTCCCGCCAGCCGGGATCGCCAGACCTCCGGAGAGACATCGCGATTGAAGTCGGCAGCAAGAGCCTCGACATCCGGCCATTTGCGGCGGAAGGCAGCCGGATCGCGGACCGCGGCGACCATTTCATGGCCCCTCGCCTGGAGGCCGGCCAGAAGCTGCCCGCCAATGAATCCGTTCGCGCCTGTCAGCAGAATTCGCACGGCCGGAACTTAGCAAAACCGCGCCACCTTGGCGCGATGAGCCGCCATGGCGATCCACCGCCGACCGGGCTAAAAGACCGGCCATGTCCGCCTCGACCCAATACGTCCCCTCGCCCACGCCCGATCTGGCCCGCGTCCAGCGCGCGTTGATCTCCGTTTCCGACAAGGAGGGCCTGGTCGAGCTGGGCAAGGCGCTGGCGGCGCACGGGGTGGAAATCCTCTCGACCGGTGGGTCGGCCAAGTCGCTGCGCGACGCCGGGCTGAAGGTGGTCGAGGTCAGCGACCATACCGGCTTCCCCGAGATCATGGACGGGCGGGTCAAGACCCTGCAGCCCTCGATCCATGGCGGCATCCTGGCCCGGCGGACCGACGCCGGCCACCAGAAGGCGATGAGCGACCACAGGATCGCGGGCATCGATCTCGTGGTGGTGAACCTCTACCCGTTCGAGGCCACCGTGGCGCGCGGCGCCGACTTCCCGACCTGCGTCGAGAACATCGACATCGGCGGCCCGGCGCTGATCCGTGCCTCGGCCAAGAACCACGACTTCGTGACGATCGTGGTCGACCCCAAGGACTATGCCTCGGTGCTGCAGGAGCTGGACGCCAACAAGGGCGCCACGACCCTGGCGCTGCGCCGCAAGCTCGCGGCCAAGGCCTATGCCCGCACTGCCTCCTATGACTCGGCGATCGCCAACTGGTTCGCGGCCCAGGAGGGCGAGACCTTCCCCGAGCGGCTGACGCTCTCGGCGGAGCGCGTGCAGACCCTGCGCTACGGCGAGAACCCGCACCAGAAAGCCGCCTTCTACAGCGACGGCAGCAAGCGGCCGGGCGTCGCCACGGCGCGCATGATCCAGGGCAAGGAGCTGTCCTACAACAATATCGGCGACACCGAATCGGCCTACGAGTGCGTCGCCGAATTCGCCGAATCGGCCATCGTCGTGGTGAAGCACGCCAACCCCTGCGGCGTGGCGGTCGATCCCGACCAGTTCACGGCCTATCAGAAGGCCTATGCCTGCGATCCGGTCTCGATCTTCGGCGGCATCGTCGCGGTCAACCGCACGCTCGAGGCCAAGGTCGCTGCCGAGCTGGTGAAGCTGTTCCTCGAAGTGGTGATCGCGCCCGACGCGACGCCGGAGGCGCTGGCGATCCTCGCGACCCGCAAGAACGTGCGCGTGCTGCTGGCCGGCGCCCTGCCCGATCCGTCGACCGCCGGCATGACGCTGAAGAGCGTGGCCGGCGGCTATCTCTTCCAGACGCGCGACAACGGGCATCTCCAGAAGAGCGACCTCAAGGTCGTGACCAAGCGCTCGCCGACGCCGAAGGAACTCGACGACCTGCTGTTCGCCTTCACGGTCTGCAAGCACGTGAAGTCGAATGCCATCGTCTATGCCAAGGACGGCGCCACGGTGGGCGTCGGCGCCGGCCAGATGAATCGCCGCGACAGCTCGCGCATCGCCGCCATCCGCGCCGCCGAATCGGGTGAGGCCGCGGGCCTCGCGGTCAGCCCAGCGGTCGGCAGCGTCGTCGCTTCAGATGCCTTCTTCCCCTTCGCCGACGGTCTTCTGGCCGCCGCCGAAGCCGGCGCCACGGCGATCATCCAGCCGGGCGGCTCGATGCGCGACAAGGAAGTGATCGACGCGGCCGACGAGAAGGGCCTCGCGATGGTGTTCACCGGGATGCGGCACTTCCGGCATTAATCGTCTCAATGGAGCGCGCAACTCCAGTTGCGCTCTTCTCTTTGAGCGCCACTGGAGTGGCGCGCTCCAATGACTACCCCACCTTGATCTGCTTCGCCGACGCCATCGCCTTGCGGCGCGCCTCCTTGACGGTGCGGCCGGTGGCCAGCGCGACGGCCATGCGGCGGTGGCCCTTCACCTCGGGCTTGCCGAAGATGCGGACCGACGTGCCGGGCGCGGTGAGCGCTGTGGCGATGCCGGTATAGGTCGGATCCTCGATCGTGCCGCTGCCCAGCACGGGGACCGAGGCGCCGGGTTGGCAAGTGATCTCGGGGATCGGCAGGCGGAGGATGGCGCGGACGTGCAGCTCCATCTCGCTCATGTTCTGCGAGACCATCGTCACCATGCCGGTGTCGTGCGGGCGCGGCGAGAGCTCGGAGAACCAGACCTTGTCGCCCTTCACGAACATCTCGACGCCGAACAGGCCGCGGCCCTTGGCGCCGCACAGCTCGTTCACGACTTTCTTCGCGATGTCGCGCGCCTTGCGCAGCGCCGCCTTCGACATGGCATGCGGCTGCCAGCTCTCGCGATAATCGCCGTCGACCTGGATGTGGCCGATCGGCTCGCAGAAGCCGAAGCCGCCCTCGTGGCGCACGGTGAGCAGGGTGATCTCGTAGTCGAAGTCGATGGCGCCTTCGACGATCACCAGCCCGGTGCTGGCGCGCGTGCCTTCCATCGCGATCTTCCAGCTCTTCGCCACATCGGCGGGCTTGCGCGCGACGCTCTGGCCGTGGCCGGACGACGACATGGTGGGCTTGATGAAGCAGGGAAACCCGACGGCCTCGGCGCCCGCCTGCAGCTCCTCGAGGCTGGCGGCGAAGCGATAGGGCGAGGTCGGCAGCCTGAGCTTCTCGGCCGCGAGCTTGCGAATCCCGCGGCGATCCATGGTGAGCTGGGCGGCGCGCGCCGTCGGGATGACGGTCCAGCCTTCTTTCTCAAGCTCGACCAATGTGTCGGTGGCGATGGCCTCGATCTCCGGCACGATGAAGTCGGGCTGCACCTTTTCGACAACGTAGCGCATGGCCTCGCCGTCGCGCATGTCGAACTCATAGGCGCTGTTGGCGACCAGCATGGCCGGCGCATCGGCGTAGCGGTCGCAGGCAATGACTTCGATGCCGAAGCGCATCGCTTCGATGACGACTTCCTTGCCGAGCTCGCCCGAGCCCAGCAGCATCATTTTGACGGCAGACCGCTTGAGCGGCGTGCCGAATTTCCTGATCTTCATCGGCCGATGATAGCAGGTGGACTTATACCGCCAACTGGTCAGAGGGCGGCACGCCACGCCGATCAGGCCAGGGCGTCGTCGATCGCGCTGCCCAGCCGGTCGACGATGTCGCCGATCTGTTCTTCGGTCACGATGAAGGGCGGCGCCAGCAGGACATGGTCGCCGCGCTGGCCATCGATCGTGCCGCCCATCGGATAGACCATCAGGCCGCGCGCCATCGCCGCCTTCTTCACCTTCGCATGGAGCTTGCGCGCCGGATCGAACGGCTCCCTGGTCGAGCGGTCCTCGACCAGCTCGACGGCCTGGAAGAGGCCACGGCCGCGAATGTCGCCGACATGCGGATGGTTGCCGAAGCGCTCGCTCAAGCGCCGCTGCAGCAGCGCGCCCATCGTCTTCACGTTGGCCAGGAGATTGTCGCGCCGGATCGTCTCCTGCACGGCCAGCCCCGCGGCACAGGCCATGGGATGCCCCATGTAGGTGTGGCCGTGCTGGAAGAAGCCGCTGCCCGTGGCGAAGGTCTCGTAGATATGCTTGCCCAGCAGCACGGCGCCGATCGGCTCGTAGCCGCCGCCCAGCCCCTTGGCGATGGTCATCAGGTCGGGTGCGATGCCTTCCTGCTCGCAGGCGTGAAGCGTGCCGGTGCGGCCCATGCCGCACATCACCTCGTCGAGGATCAGCAGCACGCCGTGGCGATCGCAGATCTCGCGGATGCGCTTGAAGTAGCCCGGCGCCGGCGGCACCGCGCCCGACGTGGCACCGACCACAGTCTCGGCGACGAAGGCCATAACCGTGCCGGCACCCAGCTCGAGGATCTTCTGCTCCAGCAGGTTCGCCGCGCGCAGGCCATAGGCCTCGTCGGATTCGCCCGGCTGCTGGAAACGATAGGCGAAGCAGGGATCGATGTGATGCGTCTCGATCAGCAGCGGCGAGAAGGGCGCGCGCCGCCAGGCGTTGCCGCCGGCCGCCAGCGCGCCCAGCGTGTTGCCGTGGTAGCTCTGGCGCCGTGCGATGACATGGCGACGACCGGTCTCGCCGCGTTCGGTGAAATACTGCCGCGCCATCTTGAGCGAGGCCTCGATCGCCTCCGAACCGCCGCTCACCAGGTAGGCATGGCTCAGGCCCTTCGGCGCATCCTCGATCAGCCGGTCGCCGAGCCGCTCGGCGACGTCGGTCGTGAAGAAGCCGGTATGCGCGTAGGCGAGCCTGTCGAGCTGCTCCTGCAGCGCCCTGGTCACCGCTGGATGGCCGTGGCCGAGGCACGACACGGCGGCGCCGCCCGAGGCGTCGAGATAGCGCTTGCCGGTGCTGTCGACGATCTCGATGCCCGAGCCGCCCACGGCCACGGGAAGGGTTCCGCCGATCTGGCGATGCAGGATGTGGGTCATGGTCTTTCCGGGGATGTGCGACGGGTGAGATGGACGCCGAACGCCGAGAGCTGCGCCTCGGTGCGTTCGAGCGCCGCCAGCGCGTCCTGCCCGCCATTGCCCGCCACCAGGGCGGCGAGGATCTCGGCGACCGCGAGCAGCGGCGTCATGGTGTGGAAGAAGGACGGGCTCTCGGTCGCCACGAGGATGGTGGCGACGGAGAGCGAGGCGAGCGGCGAAACCTCGCTGTCGGTCAACGCGACCACCGGCACGCCGCCGGCGGCGGCATAGCGCACCGCCTCGATGGTGGCACGGGCATAGGGCTCGACGCTGGCGGCCAGCAACACGTCGTCGGGCCCGGCGTCGCGGATCGCGTCGAGGCCGGTGCCGCCGGCATCGTCGAGCATCACCGTTTTGTTGCCCAGCAGCGACAGCATGTAGTGGAAGTGCCAGGCGGCCGCATGACAGGAACGCAGGCCGAGGCAATAGACGCGGCGGGCCGCGTGAAGGTGGTTGGCCGCACCGGCCAGCCGTTCGAGCGATTCGGGCTCGGCCAGTCGCGCGATCTGACGCGACAGCGACAACGCCATGTCAGCGGCCAGGGCGCGCTCGCCACGCAGGCTCTGCACCTCGACCTGGGCTTCGGCCTTGCCGGCAAAACCCAGGGTCCCGGCCCGCACCGCCCCGGCATAGAGCGCGCGGACCTCGTCGTAGCCCTCGAGGCCCAGGCGCTTGGCCAGCCGCGTCATGGTCGCGGCCGGCACGCCGGCACGCCGCGCCTGCTCCCGCATGGAGAGCAGGGCGACATCGCCGGGCCGGTCGAGCATGTAGCGCGCCGCGGTCTTGAGTTGCGGCGACAACAGCTCGTAGGTCTCGACGATCGAAGTGGAGAGAGGCCCGCCGGTCATCTCCGCTCTCCCGAGCGGCCAACAAGATCAGAAACAAAAAAGCCGTCGTCTCGACCGGAGCCGAGCGCAGCGAGGCGGAGTGGAGAGACCTTCTCTCCACCATTTGCCGGCTGCGGACAGAGAGAAGGTCTCTCCGCTCCGCGCTTCGCGCTTCGGTCGAGACGACGGGGGTGTTGCATAACGAGTAGTCCCGCGCCTCAGCGCAGCGGGACCGGGTACATCAGGCCGCCCTTGGTCCACAGCGCGTTCAGGCCGCGCGGCAGCTTGAGCGGGCTGTCCATGCCGACATTGCGCTCGTAGCTCTCGCCGTAGTTACCGACCTGCTTCACGATGTTGTAGGCCCACTTCTCGTCGATCTGCAGCGCCTTGCCATTGCCCGGCGTGACGCCCAGGAAACGCTTCACCAGCGCGTCGGTCGACTTCAGCTGCTCATCGACATTGGCCTTGGTGATGCCGCGCTCCTCGGCCTCGATCATCGCCATGAACGACCAGCGCACGACGGTCAGCCACACGTCGTCGCCGCGGCGCACGAAGGGTCCCAGCGGCTCCTTCGAGATCAGCTCCGGCAAGACCATGTAGTCGGCCTGCTTGCCGCGGGTCGCCAGCGCCGAGGCGAGCGCCGAGGAGTCCTGGGTCATGGCATCGCAACGGCCAGCGAAGAAGGCCTCGTACATGACGTCCTGGCTTTCGAAGACGACCGCCTTGATCTGCAGGTTCCGGCCGCGGAACCAGCTCGCCACGTTGAACTCGTGGGTCGTGCCCTGGGCGACGCAGATCGTGGCGCCCGCGAGCTCGGCCAGGCCTTTCACGCCGAGCTTCTTCGGCACCATGAAGCCCTGGCCGTCATAGAAGTTGATGCCGGCATACTGGATGCCGAGGCCGGCATCGCGCTCCAGCGTGATCGTCGAGTTGCGCACCAGCACGTCGATCTCGCCCGACTGCAGGGCGAGGAAGCGCTGCTGGGCGGACAGCGGCACGTACTTGGCCTTGGTCGCGTCGCCCAGCACGGCGGCGGCCACGGCATTGCACATGTCGATGTCGAGGCCGGTCCACTTGCCCTGGCTGTTGGGCAGCGAAAAGCCGCCGAGGCCGACATTGACGCCGCAGATGACCTGGTCGCGCTTCTTGACGGTTTCGAGCGTCGACGGCGTCTGCGCCGAGACGCTGGCGGCCGCAAAGGCGAAGGCACCGAAGGCGGCGCCGGCAGCGAGAAGTCGCTTGAACATGTGATCTCCCGGAAAGAGGTCCTGGAAGTTATCGCGGGCAGACCCAGCGCTGCAACGAATGAATCTATATCGGTCTGTCTGATCCATTTGTTTCAAACGCTGGCAATGCCAGCAGTCACGAAACGGTTTCTGTCATGCATCTGAGTTACTTCGGCAGGAATTGACACCGCATTGCACTGCAACCACATGTCCACTTCGCGACGCAAAATGATCGCGGGGAGTCCACATTGTCCGTCCGTCGCCGCCTCCTGGCCGTTGCCAGTCTTTTCCTTTGGGCTCTTCCCGCCGCCTCCTTCGCGCAGGGCGGGCCGCCCGCCATGCCGGTCGGCGTCTCCGAACCCATCGCCAAGCGCGTCACCCAGTGGGACGAATATTCCGGCCGCTTCGAAGCCGTCGCGACCGTCGAGGTCCGCGCCCGCGTCTCGGGTTTCATCGACAAGATCAACTTCCGCGACGGCCAGATCGTCAAGGAAGGGGACCCCCTGTTCACCATCGACAAGCGTCCCTACGAGATCGCGGTCGAATCGGCCGAGGCCGAGGTCGCGCGCAACAAGGCCCAGGTCGATCTGGCGGAGCTGCAGGTCGGACGCGGCGCATCCCTGATTGCCTCGCGCACCATCACGGAAGCCGAACAGGATTCGCGCAAGTCGACGCTCGCGGTCGCCCGCGCCCAGCTCAAGTCGGCCGAGGCGGCGCTGCGCAACGCCCAGCTCAACCTCGAATGGACGAACGTCACGGCGCCGATCGCCGGCCGCATCTCCGACCGCAAGGTCGATGCCGGCAACCTGATCTCGGGCGGCCAGACCGGCGCCACCCTGCTCGCCACGATCGTGACGCTCGACCCCATCCGCTTCGTCTTCGACATCTCGGAAGCCGATCATCTCCGCTACAGCCGGCTAATCCTGTCGGGGGCGCTGGCCTCCTCGCGTGACGGCGCCAATCCCGTCCGCATCCGCCTCTCCGACGAGACCGACTGGAAACGCACCGGCAAGGTCGACTTCGTCGACAACGCGATGACCGCACGGTCGGGCACGATCCGCGTACGCGCCCTGGTCGACAACAAGGACCAGCTGCTGACGCCCGGCATCTTCGGCCGCGTGCAGCTGTTCGGCGGCGAGTACGACGCGCTGCTGGTGCCCGACTCGGCCATCATCTCCGACCAGGCGCGCAAGATCGTGTTCGTCGTGGGCCCCGGAGACGTCGTGCAGGCCAAGCCGGTGATGCTCGGCACGCTGGTCGACGGGCTGCGGGTGATCCGCTCCGGCCTCGCGCCCACCGACAAGGTGGTGCTCGACGGCCTCGCCAATCCAATGGTCCGGCCCGGCGCCAAGGTCGTGCCGCAGAAGGGCGAGATCGTCGCCAAGGCCAAGTAAGGGCCCCCCATGCGTTTTTCCCATTTCTTCATCGACCGGCCGATCTTCGCGTCGGTGCTCTCGGTCATCATCGTGATCGTGGGCTTCATCGCCCAGCGCGGCCTTCCCGTGGCGGAATATCCCGAGATCGCGCCGCCGACCGTCAACATCACCGCAACCTATCCCGGCGCCTCCGCCGAGGTGATCGCCGAGACGGTCGCGACGCCGATCGAGCTCGAGGTCAACGGCGTCGACGACATGCTCTACATCGAGTCGCAGTCGACCGGTGACGGCCGCCTGTCGATCAACGTCGTGTTCAAGCCCGGCGTGAACATCGACCAGGCGCAGGTGCTGGTGCAGAACCGCGTCGCGGTCGCCCAGCCGCGACTGCCCGAGGACGTGCAGCGTCTCGGCATCGTGGTGCGCAAGGCCTCGCCCGACCTGATGATGGTCGTGCACATGGTCTCGCCAGACGGCAGCCGCGACCAGCAGTACATCTCCAACTACGCCACGCTCTACGTGAAGGACGTGCTGACCCGCGTCGACGGCGTCGGCAACGTGCTGGTGTTCGGCGGTCGCGACTACTCGATGCGCATCTGGCTCGACCCGGCAAGGGTCGCGGCGCGCAACCTCACGGCCGGCGAGGTCGTGCTGGCGCTGCGGGCGGCGAACCTCCAGGTCGCGGCCGGTGCGGTCAACCAGGCCCCGGCGGTGTCGCCGGGCGGCTTCACCCTGTCGGTGCGCACGCTCGGGCGGTTGAGTTCGCCCGACCAGTTCGAGAACATCGTGATCCGTGCCGAGCCGGACGGGTCGGTGACGCGCCTGCGCGACATCGCCCGAGTCGAGCTGGGCGCGCAGGACTACACACTGAACGCCTACCTCAACAACAAGACGGCCACCGCGCTCGGCATCTTCCAGCGGCCGGGATCCAACGCGCTCGCCACCTCGGACGCGATCATCGCCGAGATGGAGCGACTGAAGAAGAGCTTCCCGTCCGGCCTCGACTACACGATCGTCTACAATCCCACGACCTTCATCCAGGCCTCGGTCGACGCCGTCATCACGACCCTGTTCGAGGCCGTGATCCTGGTCGTCGTCGTCGTGATCCTGTTCCTGCAGACCTGGCGCGCGGCGATCATCCCGATCCTCGCCATCCCGGTCTCGCTGATCGGCTCGTTCGCCGTGATGGCCGCGGTGGGCATCTCGTTCAACACCCTGTCGCTGTTCGGGCTGGTGCTGGCGATCGGCATCGTGGTCGACGACGCCATCGTCGTGGTCGAGAACGTCGAGCGCTACCTGACACAGGGCATGTCGCCCAAGGAGGCCGCGCACAAGACGATGGACGAGGTCGGCGGCGCGCTGATCGCGATCTCGCTGGTGCTGATCGCGGTGTTCCTGCCGACCGCCTTCATCACCGGCCTGCAGGGCACCTTCTACAAGCAGTTCGCCATCACCATCGCCGCCTCGACCGCCATTTCGGCCTTCGTGTCGCTCACGCTCTCGCCCGCGATGGCGGCGCTGCTGCTGAAGACGCATGCCCTGTCGCATGTCGAGAAGCCGAAGCCCGGCCTGCTGGAGCGGCTTGCCTGGCCGATCAACTGGTTCTTCGGCCACTTCAACCGCGGCTTCGAGGCGCTGTCGAACTTCTACGGCCGCATGACGGCGCGGTTGATCCGCATGGGCTTCGTCATGCGGGTGATCTATGCCGGCTTGCTGGCGCTCACCCAGAACCGGCTCGTCTCGACCCCGACCGGCCTGGTGCCGCAGCTCGACCGTTCCTACCTGATCGCGGCCATGCAGCTGCCCGCCGGCTCGACGCTCGAGCGGTCGGACGCCTTGGTCCGCAAGGCCAGCGAGATCATCATGTCGCGGCCGGGCGTCGCCAACGCGGTCTCGTTCGTCGGCTTCGACGGCGCGACCTTCACCAACGCCCCCAACACGGGCGTGATCTTCGTGACCCTCAAGCCCTTCAAGGAGCGGCCGGGCATCACCAAGGACATGATCCTGGCCGACCTGCGCGGACAGATGTTCGCGCTGCGCGAGGCCTTCGTGTTCGTCCTGGAGCCGCCCTCGGTGCCGGGCATCGGCACCGGCGGCGGCCTCAAGGGCTACGTGCAGGACCGCGCGTCGCGCGGGCTGACGGCCCTGGAGGGCGCCACCTGGGCCCTCGCCGGCGCAGCGGGACAGTCGCCGGGCCTCACCCAGGCCTTCACGCTCTACAATACGCGCACGCCGCAGATCTATGCGGACATCGACCGGACCAAGGCCGAGCAGCTCGGCGTGCCGATCGCCCGCGTGTTCGAGACGCTGTCGGCCTACATGGGCTCGGCCTACGTCAACGACTTCAACATCCTCGGCCGCACCTATCGCGTGACCGTGCAGGCGGACGATCCCTATCGCCTCACCCTGCGCGACGTCGAGAACCTGAAGACGCGCAGCGTGAGCGGTGAGATGGTGCCGATCGGCGCCGTCGCGACCTTCGAGGACATCACCGGTCCCTACCGCGTGGCCCGCTACAATCTCTATCCGGCGGCCGAGGTGCAGGTGGCGCTGCAGCGCGGCTACTCCTCGGGGCAGGGTATCGCCACGATGGAAGCGCTGGCGGAGAAGGTGCTGCCCTCGGGCTTCGGCTTCGAATGGACCGAGATCGCGCTGCAGGAGAAGCTGGCGGGCAATACCGCGATCCTGGCCTTCGGCCTGGCCGTGCTGTTCGTGTTCCTGCTGCTGGCGGCGCTCTACGAGAGCTGGCTTCTGCCGCTGGCCGTCATCCTGATCGTGCCGATGTGTATCCTCGCGGCCATGATCGGCGTGAACATCCGCGGCCTCGACCGCAATGTGCTGGTCGAGATCGGCCTCGTCGTGCTGGTGGGCCTGGCGGCGAAAAACGCCATCCTGATCGTGGAGTTCGCCAAGCAGGCGCACGAGGCGGGCATGAACCGCTTCGACGCGGCGGTCAGCGCCTCCAAGACCCGGCTGCGTCCCATCCTGATGACCTCGCTGGCCTTCATCCTGGGCGTGGTGCCGCTGGTCATCAGCACCGGCGCCGGCGCGGAGATGCGCCAGTCGCTCGGTACGGCGGTGTTCTCCGGCATGATCGGCGTCACGATCTTCGGCCTGATCTTCACGCCGGTCTTCTATGTGCTGAGCGTCGGCCTGGCCGAGCTGCGCTTCAAGTGGCGCAAGCAGGAGATCAAGCCGGAGTTCAAGCCGGAATAGGCCTCGGCGAAGCAGGTGGCGGGCGCAGCAGCGCGAACGCCACCTGCACGAGGCCGGCGGTGAGGCCCATCGCGACACCGAGACGCCAGGCGAGGTCGTAGGAGCCCAGCGCGTCGAACAGGAGGCCACCGCCCAGGGCGCCGACGAAGCTGCCGACCTGGTGGCTCATGAAGGCGACGCCCTGGATCATCGCCTGCCAGCGCAGGCCGAACATCTCGACCACCGAGCCAGCGACCAGCGGCCCGACACCCAGCCACAGGAAGCCCATGGCCGAGGCGAAGACCAGCGTACTGGCCGGCGTTGGCGGCATCGCGAAATAGCAGGCGAGCACGATCGAGCGGGCGATGTAAATGCCGCCCAGCAGGCCGAGCTTGGACCAGTGGCCCCCGGCCCAGCCGAAAAAGAGACTGCCGAACACGTTGAACAGGGCGATCGCGCCCAGCGCGCCGGCGCTGAGCGACGGGTCCATGCCGCAGATCGCGAGATAGGACGGCAGGTGCGTGGTGATGAACAGCAACTGCATGCCGCAGACGAAGTAGGCCGCGGTCATCACGAGGAACGACGGGTTGCGCAGCGCGGCCCCGAGCGCCAGGCGCGGCGAGGCGGCGCTGATGTCGCCCGAGGCTGGCGTGGGCGGCGCCAGCCGGTCGACCCTGCCGGCGATCCACGCCGCCGGCAGCATGAAGACGGTCAGCGCCAGGAAGCCCAGCAGGCCGGTGCGCCAGCCGAAGTCGGTCGTAAGCGTCTGGCCGAGCGGTGCGGACACGAGTGCGCCCAGCGAGCCGGTCGCCGTGATCGCCCCCAGCACGAAGCTGCGCGACCTGGCGGGCACGGCGCGCGCGCCGACGGCGAGCGAGATCGCCGAGGCGGTGCAAGCGAGCGCCATCCCGATCAGCACGCCACCGCCCAGCATCACGCCGCTCATACCGTCCGCCCGCGAAAACAGGCCGAGCCCGGCAACGTAGAGGGCCGCACCGCCGACCATGATCGGCCGGAATCCCAGGCGAACCGCCAGCGCGCCAGCGATCGGCTGCAGGAAACCCCAGGCAAGGTTCTGGACCGACATGGCCAGCGCAAAGTCGGAAACGGTCAGCGCGATGTCGCGTGTCAGCGGCTGCATCACGAGGCCGAAGCTCTGGCGCACGCCCATGCCGAGGCTCAGCATGACCGAGGCCCCGATCAGGATCGGCATGACCGGCCGCAATTCCTTTAGGATGGCCATGACGCGCCTCCACCTTGTTACACAGACCTGTGTACCTTAAGGTTGGCGCCGGAAGGGGGTCAAGGCACCATGGCGAGAGCGGACGTCAGGGCAGCAATGCAGGAGCGCATCCTCGAGACGGCGGACCGGCTATTCTACGGCCAGGGAATCCGCGCCGTCGGGGTCGACACGATCGCGGCCGAGATCGGCATCAGCAAGCGCACGCTCTACAACTACTTCCCGTCCAAGGACGACTTGATCGTGGCCTACCTGTCGCGCCGGCTGAAACCGGCGCCGCCGTCGGACCGGCCGCCGCTGGAACAGATCCTGGGCGCCTTCGACCGGCTGGAACGCACCATCGCGACCGGCGTTTTCCGCGGCTGTCCCTTCGTGAACGCGGTGGCCGAACTGAAGGAGCCGGCGCACGCCGCCAACAAGATCGCGCTGGCCTTCAAGGAACAGCGGCGGGCGTGGTTTCAGGCGCTGTTGCGGCAGCTCGGTGTTAAGGAGGCCGAATCGTTGTCGATGCAGCTCCAGATCCTGACCGATGGCGCCATCGCCGGCGCCATCGTGCGCGGCGATCCCAAGGTCGCGGCGGCGGCACGAGAGGCGGCGACGGTGTTGTTGAAGGCGGCGGGCATCAAGCTGCCGCGGAAAGTCAGGTCGGATCAGGCCTGAGCACACGGTGCAGATCGAGGACCGGCGGCTTGTGCCCGAGTTGCGAGAGCAGCGTGTGGACCTGCGCCCTGTGGTGCGTCTGGTGATTGAAGAAATGCGGCAGGATCACCGACCAAGGATCCTCAGTGTCGAAGCCGGAATTGTTGACGTAGCGCACGCTGCCACGTTCGAAGCCTTCGGGCAGAGTCGCGAAGAACTGCTCCATGTGGCGGTCGAGGCGCTCGCGCTCCGCGCGCAACGCCTCGAATTTCTCGTACTGGACGGCGCCGAGGCCGGTCGACACATGCGAGCCGCCTTCGAAGCGCGCCATCCAGATCCGGTCGCCCAGAAGCAGATGGTTCAACGTGCCATGCACGCTGCCGAAGAAGGCCCCGAGATCGCGGCGGTACTCGGCGCCGGAGAGCCCGGCGCAGGCCGCATAGAGCTTCTCGTTGGCCAGTCGGTTGTAGCGGGCGTACTGGCCCCAGATCCCATCCATGACCCGGTTAGCGGGCCGCGGCGGAGACCCAGCGGGTGAAGTTACGAATGAGGCCGGCCACGGCGGCACCGCGCAGGCGATGGGCGCGGGCTTCGAGGGCGCGACGTTCGGTGATGGTGGGATAGGGGACCGTGAACATGGGAAAGACCTCCAAGGGTTGAAAGCAACATAATTCCGTTCTTCCCGGCGGTTAATACGGAGTGTATGACGAACACTCCTGAATTTAATTCATCAATCACGCAATGATCGATCACGCGAGCGAGATGGCGGCCTTCGTCAGGGTCGTTGATTCCAAAGGCTTTTCCGCCGCCGCACCCAGCCTCGGCCTGACCCCGTCGGCGGTCAGCAAGCTGGTGACCCGGCTCGAGACCCGGTTGGGCGTGCGGCTGCTCCAGCGCACGACCCGGGCGATCAGCCTCACCGAGGAAGGCGAGGCCTTCTACGCGACGGCGCGGCGCATCGTGGGCGAGATCGAGACGCTCGAGAACCAGATCAGCGGCCAGAGCGGCACGCCGCACGGGCTCCTGAAGGTCACGACGTCGCTCGCCTTCTCGACCCACCAGCTCGCGCCGGTGATTGCCGAGTTCCTGGAACGCTATCCGCTGTTGCAACTCGAGCTGATGCCGACCGACCGGGTCGTCGACATGATCGAGGAAGGCGTCGATGTCGCCATCCGCATCGGCCGGTTGGCCGATTCGAGCTTCATGGCCCGCCGGATCGGCGAGGATGTGCGGCTGGTCTGTGCCTCGCCCTCCTACCTCAGGAACCGGCGGCCCCTGCAGCGGCCGGAGGATCTGACGCGCCACAACTGCATCATCTCGCGCGACCGCACCTATCTGAACCGCTGGCCGTTCCGCATCGACGGCGAGATCCGCGAGATCGAGGTCGGCGGGCGGGTCGCCGTCACGGAAGGCGAGGCCCAGATGAGACTGGCGCTGCAGGGGCTCGGCATCGTGCGCCTGACCCGGCTCACCGTCGCCACCGCCATCAAGAATGGCGAGTTGGTCTCGCTGCTGGAGGCGTTCCGCGCCGAGCAGCCGATCCCGATCCACGCGGTCTACCCGCACCGCCGCCATCTCGCGCCCAAGGTGACGGCCTTCATCGACTTCATCGTCGAGAAATTCTCGCCCCCTCCCTGGGAAATTTAGGTGCTAGGGTCCGTCCAACAATCCGGGGAGGCAAGATGGACACCGAGACCGACCTTTTCGTGCAGGCTTTCTGGGTGAAATGCCGCGATATCATCCGGCCCGAACTCGACGAGGCCGTCAATGCTCTGCGTCATGCAGGCCACGACGCAAACATCTCGACCCTGGAATTCTCGCCCGACGAGAAGACCGCCCCCGAAAGTGGGCCGACCCTGACCCTGACCATCCACACGAGCGGTACGGGCGACACGCGTGTCCTGCGCTATCGCGGCGACGTGGCGACCCGGGAGATCGAGGTCATGGCCTCCGGCTGCAAGACTTCGCGCTACGATCTGTCGGCTGTCACCCAGGCCGGCGTGAAGCACGACATCGCGCTGTGTTTCGGATCGATGCTCAAGACCAAGTAGGACCCAAGGAGGATACCGTGGCCGACGCCATCGACGACCTGTTCCGCCGCTTCGGCAAGGCCTTCAACAAGGGCGATGTCGACGCGATTGCCGACTGCGTGACCGAAGACTTCGAATGGCGCCTCAATACCGGCGGTTCGCCGACCGGGCGCGTGCTCAAGGGCAAGGAGGCGCTGCGCGCGCACTTCGCCGACAAGAGCACCGCGCATCGCGAGGTGCGCTTTTCCGAGGCCAGCATCCACCGTGCCGGCGACAAGCTGTTCGGCACCTTCCGGGCCACCGGCATCGACCATGCCGGCAAGCCGTTCGATCGCTACGGCATCGACCTCTATGAGGTGAAGGACGGCAGGATCGCGCTCAAGGACAGCTACATGAAGGCCGAGTGATTTCGATGTCGAACGATACCGTCCTCTGGGAGATCGACCGCCGCGGCGTGGCCACCGTCACGCTGAACCGTCCCAAGGTGAACAACGCCTACAACGGCGATCTCATCCAGGGCCTGCACGATGCGATGGATTCGCTTGGCTCGGAGAGCAACTTGCGCATCGTCGTGCTGCGCGGCAACGGCAAGCATTTCCAGGCGGGCGCCGATCTCTCCTGGATCACCGCCGTCGCCAAACAGTCGCCCGCCGAGAACGAGAAGGTGAGCCGTCTCACCGCCGAGGCCGTAAAGCGCCTCGACACCTGCCCCGTCCCGACGCTCGCACTGATCCAGGGCGGCTGCTTCGGCGGCGGCACAGGAATCGCGGCGGCCTGCGACGTCGTCGTGGCACAGGAGGATGCGCTCTTCTCCATCAGCGAGACGCGCTGGGGCCTGATGGCCGGCATCATCCTGCCGCAGCTCTGCCAGGCGATCGGCCTGCGCCAGACGCGGCGCTACGCGCTGACCGGCGAACGCTTCGGCGCCCACGACGCGCGGCGCCTCGGCCTGGTGCACGAAGTCTGTCCGGTGGGCGGGCTGGCCGAAGCCGGCGAGAAGATCGTCGAGTCCGTCCTGATGAACGCCCCGCGCGCCACTACCGCGACCAAGCTGCGCTCGCTCGCCTCGGCGCGTGCCTTCGTCGACGATGGCGAGCTGCGCGACCTGATCGACGAACACGCCCGCACCCGCCAGCAGGACGAAGCCACCGAAGGCCTCGCCAGCTTCAGGGAGAAGCGCAAGCCCGCATGGTATCCGGGTTAACCAACCCGTCGTCCCGACCGGAGCCTCGCGAAGCGAGGCGTAGCGGTCGAGACGACGGAACTTTGGCTAGCTACTCCGCCGCCTGCTTCTGCGCGGTGCGATCGGGGGTGAGCGTGTAGGTCGTGAACTGGCGGTTCAGCGCCGGCATCGGACAGGCTTCGAGATGGCCCTCGGCCGGGCGCATCAGGATCATCGCCGTTGTGGC
Source organism: uncultured Reyranella sp. (assembly GCF_945957355.1). Classification (GTDB taxonomy): domain Bacteria; phylum Pseudomonadota; class Alphaproteobacteria; order Reyranellales; family Reyranellaceae; genus Reyranella. Next base: position 80,318 of record NZ_CAMFKM010000002.1, read on the forward strand.
GGTCATAACGCCGCGCGTGTTCATCCGCGGCGGGCGGCAGACCGAATGCGGCGTGCCCCAATCGTCGAAGAAGGCGTGGCGGAAATCTTCCAGGGTGAGCTTGCCGCGCCTGGGCGAGAGCTGGTCGCGCACGCGCTTGTCGCGGTAGATCGAGTCCGGCGTCTCGGCGAGGCCGGTGTCCTTCACCTTGGCCCGCGCCGAGTCGGCGATCCAGTGGTTGGCATGGACGTAGAGCCCGCGGTCGGGCGCGATCCAGAAGGTCTCATCTGGCGCGCACTCGAAGCCGAAGGCCTCGCCACCACAATGACTCACGGCCATGTGGTTCGAGCCGGGCTTGGGCGTCGAGACGATCGTCTGCACCGCGTTGGCGAGATGGGCGGCCTCCAGCACCTTGCGGCGGATGAACGGCAGCGGCACGCCGGGGCCGCGCTGATAGTCGCGATCGCATTCCAGGGCATTGGCCGTGAGGCCGATGCCGGCCGAGTTGAGGCCCGAGCGCGCGAGCCCGCCGGCTTCCGTGAAGGTGAGGATATCGGGCCCGTCGTCACGGCGGATACGCAGCACGACGCCGGTCTCGGCGCATTCGGCGCGCCAGTCCCAGTTCTGGCCGTGCAGCAGCACGCCGTCGGCGCTGGCTTCGGGCAGTGCGAGCGCCGCGGTGCAGCCGTCGGGAAAGTGCCTGGCGGCCTGCGCCTTGCGCGCCGCCACCACCATTTCGGTGCGGGCGTTCATCAGTACGACCGCGGCGAAGGGCTCGTTGGCGCCCTCGGCGATGCCGCGCATCTCCTCGACATAGGCCGGATCGAACTTTTCGATCACCGGCACCATCGCCTCGGCGCGGCGCTCCAGCTCCTTCCAGTCGACGCCCGACTTGAGCAGCGACTCGGCGTACATCTTGGCGCCGCGCCGCAGGCGATCGGCGGCAGCCTTGCCATGAATCCGACCCCGCTCCCTGGGGCCGCCGGACAGATCGATCAGCGGGAAGGGAGCGTAGTCGGTCATGAGAGCCTCTTAAGGGTGACCCAACTTAGGGATGTCCAAGTAGGGCCTGGCGGAAACGGTCCTTGAGATGCGCGCCGTCCTGCGGCGGCATCACGAACTCGAGCTTCTCTACCATGACCTTGACGAGCCGGAACACCGGACCCTTCTTGGTACGCACGTCCTTCACCAGTTCTGCGACCTCGCCTGCCTCGCGCACCGTCGTGGCGTCGGCGATGCCGCAGCCGCGTGCGATCATGGCGAGATCGGTGCCCGCGCCGGAATCGGTCGGGCCGTTGTTGCGCGGGCTGGTATGGGTGGCCTGGTTGCCGGTCTCGCCGAACTTCTCGTTGTCGAGCACGACGATCGCCAGGTTCTCCGGCATCTGCGTCGCGACGGTGGCGAGCGAGCCGAGGCTCATCAGCATGTCGCCGTCACCGGTGATGACCAGCACGCGCTTCGTGGGCTGCGCCATGGCGAGGCCCAGGCCCATGCCGACCGGCGCGCCCATCGAACCCCACAGAGGCATGTTGAGCGGACGGTCGCCGGCGGCGGTGATGTCCCAGTTCGACGAGCCGAGGCCCGCGATCACCAGCAGGTCGTCGCCGGCGTTCTCGAGGAGCTGCTTCACCAGCGGGCGACGCTGCAGGGTCGCAGCTGACTTGTTGGCGCTCATCCTACTTCTTCCCGAAATTCTTGATGCCGATCAGCTTCTGGCGCAGCAGCACGGCGACGGCCTGGCCGCCGTTGAAGGCCGAGCGCGCGGCGGCGTCGACCGTGGCCTTCACGTCGGCGGCATTGTCGACCGAGTAGAGCAGCACGCCCATGGCCTCGAGCACCTTCGGCGTGCCCTGCCCCATCGGATACTGCCAGGAATTGAACTCACCCCAGTCGCCGCGCATCGTGATCAGGGTCAGGAACGGGAAGCGCAGGGTCTTCGGCATGCCCATCAGGTTGATGGTGTTGCCGACGCCCGAGCTCTGCATCAGCAGCACCGAGCGCTGGCCGCCCAGCCATGCGCCGGCGGCGAGCGGAATGCCCTCCTCCTCGGTCGTGAGCGCGAGCGTGCGGATCGAGTTCGACTTCTGGCAAGCCTCGATCAGGCGGCCGTGGCCGGCGTCGGGTACGTGATAGACCTGCTTGATGTCATGGTCCTGGAAGACCTCGAAGATCTGGTCGCGCCAATCAACGTTGGACGGGGCAGGCTGCGTCGGGGCGGCGGTCATGTTTCTCCCATTCCCGGTTCAGGATCGGCCGGCACAGTAGCTATAACGGGAGCGAAACTGGACGACTGTTGGGAATGAACAGATATAACGATATTGTATGGCTCCCATGGAGCTGTCCCAACTTCGCACCCTCATCCACGTCGCCGACCTCGGCAGCCTGAGCAAGGCGGCCGACCGGATCGGCATCGCCCAGCCGGCGCTCAGCCGCCAGATCCGGATGCTGGAGGAGGAACTGTCGGTCCGGCTGTTCACCCGCCATGGGCGGGGCATGGTCCTCACCGAGAAGGGCCGGGAGATCCTGGAACACGCGACGAGGGTCATGACCGAGCTGGAGGAGATCCGCGCGACCGCCGCCGATCTCGACGCGCCGCTTCGTGGCCGGATCGCCATCGGCTTTCCACCGACCGTGGCCGACATCCTCTCTCTGCCGGTTGTCGCGGCCTTCGGGAGGACCCATCCGCAGGTCGAGCTGCGGCTGGTCGGCGCCTATACCGGTCACCTGATCGACTGGCTGCATCGCGGCGAGATCGACGTCGCGATCCTCTACGATCCGAACGTTGCGCGATCCCTGAGGTCCGAGCCGCTGCTGCTCGAGAACCTGTTCCTGATCGGACCGCCCGGGTCGGGTTTGTCGTCGGACCGGCCGATACCGTTCAGGGATCTCGAGGGCAGGCGTGTCCTGCTGCCCAGCACGCGTCATGGTTTGAGGACGATCGTCGAGCGGTGCGCCGAGGAGGCGGGCATCGCGTTGCATGTGGCCGTCGAAGCCGATTCGTATGCCACCTTGAAGGACCTGGTCCGTCATGGCCACGGCTGGACGATCCTGCCACTGTCGCCCATTCATGACGACATCGCAGCGGGAAGGCTCGCGGCAACGCCGCTCACGGACCCCGCGCCGGTCCGGCAACTGGTCCTGTCCTATCCCGCGGACCGGCCGGTATCTCGCCTGACGCGATTTGCCGGCGAGACGATCGCCGACATCGTTGCTGATCAGGTCGAACGGAAGATCTGGCCGGGCAAACTGCTCAGAAGGGCTTGAGCACCACCAGAAAGACGATGGCGATCATCAGCAGGGTCGGCACCTCGTTCCACCAACGATAGTAGTTGGCCGGCCGGACGTTCCGGTCCGCCGCGAAGTCCTTGCGCCAGCGTCCGTACAGGTGGTGCACCACGGTGAGGACACAGATGAGCGTAAACTTGGCGTGCCACCAGCCGGAGTGCCACCAGCCGCCCTGCCAGGTGAGCAGAAGGCCGAAGATCCAGGTCGCGATCATCGCCGGGTTCATGATGCCGCGTAGCAGGCGCCGTTCCATGGTCTTGAAGGTCTCGCTCTGCACGGAGCCTTTCTCGGCATCGGCGTGATAGACGAACAGGCGCGGCAGGTAGAGCAGTCCCGCCATCCAGGCGATGACCGAGATGATGTGCAACGCCTTCAGCACTTCATAGAGCATCAGACCGCTCCGGCGATCAGCGGGCAGCCGCGGTGGCTGCCACTGCAAGGCATCGTCTTCGCGCCGTGGCAGATCGCGACCTGCGGTTCGCTCAGGATCGCGTGCACGCGGGCGGCGAGACCCGCGATGAAAGCGGGATGCGTGCCCACCGTCGGCACGCGGACATAGGCCGGCACACCGCTCTCGTTGGCCAGGGTGCGGTAATCCATGTCGAGTTCGACCAGCGTTTCCGAATGTTCCGACACGAAGGCGAGCGGATAGAGCACCACGGCTTTCCCATCCTTGCCGGCACGTCGGATTTCGTCGTCAGTAGGAGGGCCGATCCATTTCAGGGGGCCGACTCGACTCTGATAGCAGACCGACCAATCGAGGCTGCCGACGCGCTCGGCAATCGCCTTGGCCGTGCGTTCGACCTGGGCCTGGTAGGGATCGCCGGCCTTGATGACCTTCTCCGGCAGGCCATGTGCCGAGAACAGAATGCGGGTCGGACGATCACCCGCTTCCGCCAGCCCCTGCTTCAGCAGATCGGCGGAGGCTGCGATGAAGCCATCCTCGTCGGGATAGCAGCATACGGTTTGCGTCGGCACGCCGAGCTTCGCCGCGGCCGCCGCTTCCTGCCAGGCCTTCACCGACGAGGCCGTCGTCGTCGTGGAGAATTGCGGATAGAGCGGCAGCAGCACGATGCGATCGGGCGCGAAGCGCTTGACCGAGCGCACGACCGCCTCTGTCATCGGATGCCAATAGCGCATGCAGACATAACCGCGCCATTCATGCCCGGGCCCCAGCGCCTCTTCGAGCGCGCGGGCCTGGGCTTCGGTCTGGCCGAGGATGGGCGAGCTGCCGCCGATCCTGGCGTAGATGCCTTGCGCCTTCGCCGTCCGCCGGCTGGAGATGAACCGCGCCAGCGGCAACCTCAGGAACGACGGCAACGAGATGATCGCGGGATCGCTGAACAGGTTGCGCAGGAACGGCTGCACGGCCTCCGGCGAATCCGGGCCGCCGAGATTGAACAGGATGATGGCGACTTTCATGCTTCTTCCTCCTCCCCATTCAAATGGGGAAGATCATGATCCCGGCTTCCAGTTGCGCACGATCTCGACCAGACGCGCGACATTGTCCGGCGGCGTCTGCGGCACGACGCCATGGCCGAGGTTGAACACGAACGAGCCGTGCCCGAGCTTGTCGAGGATACGCGTCGCCTCGCGCTCCATCGCCTCGCCGCCTGCCACCAGCATGATCGGGTCGAGATTGCCCTGTACGCAGATATGCGGCTGGATCTCCTTCGCCGCCCAATGTGCGCCGATGCCGGTGTCGATCGACAGCGCGCTGAACGTCTCGGGCAGGCGGTACATCAGCGCCGCGGGACCGACGGCGCGTGGAAACGCGATGACCGGCACACCGGGATGACGCTCGCGCAAAGCCTTCGCGATCCGCACCATCGGATCGAGCGACCAATGGAAGAGCTGTTCTTCCGGGAGCACGCCGGCCCAGGAATCGAACAGCTGGACCGCATCGACGCCGGCATCGACCTGGTGGCCGAGATGATCGACCACCGCCTCGATCAGGAGATCGATCAGCAGCTTGAAGGATTCGGGATGGGCATAGGCCCACTTCTTCACCTTGGCGAAATCCTTGCTGCCGCTGCCTTCGATCATGTAGCAGGCGAGCGTGAAGGGCGCGCCGGCGAACCCCAGCAGCGCCGTGTCCTTCGGCAGTTCAGCGCGCGTCTGCCGGATCGCTTCGTAGACCGGTGCCAGATGTTCCTGCAGGCGGGCCCGTGACAGCCGGCCGAACTGCGACGGATCGGTCAGCGCCTCCAGCTTCGGCCCCTCGCCTTCCGCGAACCAGACTTTCTGGCCCAGCGCATCCGGCACCACGAGAATGTCGGAGAAGATGATCGACGCGTCGAGGCCGAACCGCCGGATCGGCTGCAAGGTCACCTCGACGGCCTTGTCGGGCGTGTAGCAGAATTCGAGGAACGACCGCGTCGTCGCCCGCACGGCGCGATACTCCGGCAGGTATCGTCCTGCCTGGCGCATCAACCATACCGGTGGCGTCGCATGCCTCTTTCCGGCCAGCGTCTCCAGGAATTTCCCGCCGCTCACTCTCTGTCCCTCATGCTTCCTTCTACTCTATTCATAATAGGTAGTAGCAGTAGTAGGGCCTGTGGCATCTGGGGATGCGCCCTATTCGTCATTTCTCCCCAGCGGCCTGTGGAGCATGAGAGGCCGGTTTTCGGCGCTCCAACGCGTGATTCACGACTCGCAGGCCATTCGTCCCGAGCTGTACGCAGGGGACGATGGATCGGATGGGCCGGGCGAGTCGGGTCCCGAATCCGGACCGGGGCGACGGATCTCCTGCTTGTCCCCGAAATCCCCGGCGCAATCCCGCGTTTCTCCCGGCACGCCTGTGGGGTAAAACGGGCCGTGGCCAACCGTAATTTCCACGTCCATCTCGTATCCGACTCGACCGGCGAGACCGTGTCGAGCGTCGCGCGCGCCTGCCTCGTCCAGTACGAGGGCATCTTCGTGCAGGAGCATGTCTGGTCGCTGGTGCGTTCGCCGGCACAGATGGAGAAGGTGATGCAGGCGGTCGAGCGCGACCGCGGCCCCGTCCTCTACACGCTGGTCGATCCCGAACTGCGCGACGTCGTGCGCGATCATTGCCGGCGCCTGCAGCTTCCCTGTGTCGGCGTGCTCGACCAGGCGATGAGCGTGCTGGCGGTGCATTTCCATTCCAAGAGCGAGCAATGGCCGGGCCGCCAGCATCAGCTCGACGAAGGGTACTTCGATCGCATCGACGCCATGCACTACACGCTGGCGCATGATGATGGCCAGTCGACCCACGACCTCGACGATGCCGACGTGATCCTGGTCGGACCCTCGCGCACCTCGAAGACACCGACCTGTGTCTATCTGGCCAATCGCGGCGTGCGGGCGGCCAACGTGCCGCTGGTGCCGCATGTGCCGCCGCCGCCCGAGCTGGAGGAGGCCAGGCGGCCATTGGTCGTCGGCCTGATCACCGATCCCGAGCGACTGGTGCAGATCCGCGTCAACCGGCTCCGGCTCATGCAGCAGGAGACCGAGACGGACTATACCGACATGGACACCGTGCAGGGCGAGATCCAGGACGCCCGCCGCCTCTATGCCCGCCGCAAGTGGGCGACCATCGACGTGACCCGACGGTCGATCGAGGAAACTGCCGCGGCGATCCTGCAGATGCTGGCGACCCGCCGGGAACAGCGGTTGCAATCGACCTAGGAGACCGAAGCAGGAGGCGACCATGAAGGCAGCCTGGGTAGCGTTGGTTGGAGTTATCTCGTCAACGGCGGCCCTCGCAGCCAACGGTATCGCCGTTACCCGTGGCACCGACTCCAATGTCTACGGCAACTGCGTGCCGAGCCTGGTCGTCGAGAACAAGTCGGGCGAGACGATCGACTATCTGCAGGTCGATGTCGTGCTTGCGTTGCGCGATGGTCGCCAGCGCACCGTCGAACTGAAATCGGCCTATCGCGAGGGAGTTCCCGCTCCGATTGCGCCAGGGGGCAGGGCGACCCTCAGCCAGCATCTCGACACCTCCCGGGCGCTCGGCGTGCCCTGCGGGGAGGTCAGCGAACGACGGGTCTCGCGCACGATTTGCGAGACAAGCCATGGCACAGTGTGTGCATCTTCTATCTCCGTGCAACCCTGAGGCCGTCTTCCATGCAGCTACGTCGTAGGACCGTGCTGGGCGCTGCGGGCGCCTCGCTTGTCGTCGCGCCTTCCTTCGGCCCCGCCGTAGCCCAGGACTACCCGAACAAGCCGCTGAAGATGATCGTGCCCTACCCGCCCGGCGGCGGCACGGACGGGCTCGGCCGTCTCACCGCGCAGGCCCTCTCCGAAAAGCTCGGCCAGCAGATCGTCATCCAGAATGTCGGGGGCGCCTCCGGTACCATCGGCTCCGAGATGGTCCGCCGCGCCGAACCGGACGGCTACACCATCCTGTTCAATGCCAGCCTGTTCGTGCTGGGCAAGACGGTGGTCCCTTCCTGCCCCTACGATCCGCAGACGGATTTCCGCCCCATCGCCCAGGCGGGCGAGGCGCCGCTCGTGATGCTGGCCAACAACAACGTGCCGGGCAACGACTACGCGGCGACCATGGCGGCCGTGAGAGCCGATCCCAAGAAGTTCTTCGTGGCGATCTCCTCCGGCGGATCTGCCGGCCACATCGCGACCTTGGCGTGGCTGAAGCGCATCGGCATTCCGCTCGACCAGATCCTCTACAAGGGCACGGCGCCGGCCAACACCGACCTGATGGCCGGTAGCGTCCAGTTCTTCATGGATCCCTGGACCGCGCTGCTGCCGCTCGCCACGTCGGGCCGCGCCAAGGGCCTGTTCGTGACCTCGAAGGAGCGCACGCCGCTCGCGCCCAACATCCCGACCTCCGCCGAAGTCGGCCTCAAGGATTTCAACCTGAGTTCCTGGTACGGCGTCTGGGCGCCGAGGGACACGCCCGAGCCGATCGTGAGCAAGCTGGCCGCCGGCATGGCCGCGGTGTCGAGCGACAAGGGTTTCATCGACAAGACCACGGCTCTTGGCATCGTCCCGACCGCGCGCGGCCCGAAGGACTTCGCCGCCTTCATCAAGCAGGAAGTCGAGACCAACACCGCGCTCCTGAAGGAAGCCAACTTCAAGCCGGAGTGACGGTCGCTGGGCGCGCGCTCCCAGCGCTATTCCGCCGCCTTCGCCACCGGATCGAAGCGGGAGTCGAAGTCGCGGATGGCGGCTTCGACGGTGGTCGAGATCTGCTTCAGCTTGTCGGTGTTCACGACCTTCAGGCCGAACAGGTCCTTGACGTAGAAGACGTCGACCGCGCGCTCGCCGTAGGTCGTGACGTGGGCGGTGGCGATCTGCAGGTTGAGGCGCGTGAGTGCGCGTGTGACGACGTGCAGGAAGCCTGGCCGGTCGCGGCCGTTGACCTCGATCACGGTGAAGGCGTCGGACGCGTTGTTGTCGATCAGCACCCGCGGCTCGACGGTGAAGACGCGGTCGCGCTTGGGCCATGACGCCCGCTGGCTGTCGAGTTCGCGCTGGATGTCGAGGCGGTTGGAGAGCGAAAGCTCGACCCGGGCGGCCAGCCGCGCCAGCCGCTGCGGCCCGTCGAACGGCTTGCCCTCGAGGTCCTGGATCCAGAACGTGTCGAGCGCCATACCGTTGGCCAGGGTGAAGATCTTGGCGTCGACGATGTTGGCGCCGCTGATCGCCATGGCGCCGGCGAGGCGGGCGAACAGGCCGTGCGTGTCGAGCGTGTAGATCGTGACCTCGGTCACCGAACGCTCGTCGTCGACCCGGTGCTCGATGGCGAGCGGCTGTTTGGCCCTTTCGGCGCCACGCACCAGTTCGGCCTGCCGGACCAGCGTTTCGACGGGAAAGGACAGCCAGTAGGAAGCGTAGCCGCGCGCAAAATGCGCTTCCTTGTCGGCCTCGCTCCAGCCCGGCAGGCGCCTGGCGACCTCGGCCTGGATCTGCTTGATGCGCTCGGCGCGGCCGCCGCCCAGCGTGCCGCCAGACAGGACCTGCTCCGTCGCATTGTAGAGCTGGCGCAGCAGGGCGGCCTTCCAGTTGTTCCAGACGTTCGGGCCCACCGCGCGGATATCGCAGACCGTCAGGACCAGCAGCAGGCGCAGGCGCTCGGGCGACTGGACGAGTGCCGCAAAGGTTTCGATGGTCTTGGGGTCCATCAGGTCGCGCTGGAACGAGGTGCCCGACATGGCGAGGTGATAGCGCACGAGCCAGGCCACCGTTTCGGTCTCGGCGGCGCTGAGGCCGAGGCGAGGTCCGAGCTGCATCGCCACGTCGGCGCCCAGCACGGAATGATCGCCGCCGCGTCCCTTGGCGATGTCATGCAGCAGCACCGCGAGGTAGAGCACCGGGCGGGACACGACCTTGTGCACCACGTCGGCCGACATCGGGTGGTCTTCCTTGAGCGCACCCGATTCGATCTTCGACAGGATGCCGATGGCGCGGATCGTGTGCTCGTCGACCGTGTACGTGTGGTACATGTCATGCTGCGTCTGCGCGACGACCCTGCCGAAATCGGGCACGAAGCGGCCGAACACGCCGGCCTCGTTGAGGCGCCGCAACGTCGTCTCCGGGTCGTGGCGCGACGTCAGCATCTCCATGAAGAGACGGTTGGCTTCCGGATCGTTGCGAAGCCTGTCGACCAGCCGGATGTTCTGCGTGATCAGCCGCAGAGTCGCGGGATGGATGTCGAGATCGTTCTCCTGCGCCACATGGAACAGGCGCAGGATCGCCACGGGATCCTTGGTGAAGGCGTCGGGCGAGGCGACGGCCAGGCGCTCACCGTCCAGGCGGAAGCCTTCGAGCTCGCGCGGCCGCAGGCTCTGCCATAGCGCGGCGAGCTTGGGTTTGCGGCGACGGCTGTCCTCGAGAGCCGCCACGAAGATGCGCGTCAGGTCGCCCACCGTCTTGGCGTGGAGATAGTAGTGCTTGGTGAAGCGCTCGACGCCGCGGCTGCCCGGCCGGTCCTGGTAGCCCAGGCGCGCCGCGATCTCGCGCTGGAGATCGAACGACAGGCGATCGTCGGCGCGGCCGGTCAGGTAGTGGATGTGGCAGCGCACGGTGGAGAGGAAGCGTTCCGCCCGCTCGAAATGCCGCGCCTCCTCGCGCGTGAGCACGCCCTTGGCGACCAGTTCGCCCGGTTCGCTTACGCGGTAGAGATACTTGGCGATCCAGAACAGCAGGTGCAGGTCGCGCAGCCCGCCCTTGCCTTCCTTGACGTTGGGCTCGACCACATAGCGCGAATCGCCCATGCGCTGGTGGCGCTGGTCGCGCTCCACCAGCTTGGCGTCGACGAAGTCGCGGCCGTCGCCGACGTAGAACTTCTGCGCGAAACCGCGCTGCAGCTCGTCGAACAGCGCGCGGTCGCCCCAAAGATAGCGGGCCTCCAGCAGGGCGGTGCGGATCGTCTGGTCGCGCTCGGCGTAGCGCAGGCTTTCGTCGACGGTGCGGGTCGCGTGGCCGACCTTGAGGCCCAGGTCCCACAGGAGATAGAGCATGAACTCGACGATCTGCTCGCCGCGCGGTGTCTGCTTGTAGGGACGCAGGAACAGCAGATCGATGTCGGAAAGCGGCGCCAGCTCGCCGCGGCCGTAGCCGCCGGTCGCCACCACACCCAGCCGCTCGGCGGCGCTGGGATTGGCGGCCGGATAGGCGTGCTGGTCGGCGAAGTCGAACAGGACCCGGATGATCTGGTCCATCAGGTAGGAGGTCGCGATCAGGACCGCCGGCCCGTCATTCTTGAGCGGGCCCGGCTCCTCGAAGCGGCGGCGGATTTCGGCCCGGCCCTTGGCCAGCGCATCGCGCAGCAGGGCCAGGACGGGCGGGCGCGGCGGCTCGCCGCCGTCGGGCAGGTCCTCGACCAGGTGGGCGAGGGCCTCCTCGAGGGTGCGGCGGCGCACGATGGCGCGGCGGTCCGGAATCTCGTCGTAGGGTTGGGCCATGGCGGGCGGATACTACAGGGTGCGGGTGGCCTAAAGTAGGCCCCTGAACGGCCCTTCGCTCTCCCGGCGGATGCGCGGGTCCCGGCCGCCAGCGATTTCGTGCGATACTCGCGCCATGTCGTTCAAAGTCCTGCTCGCAGCTCTCGCGATCCTGTGCGGCGCTGGCCCGGTTCTGGCCCAGGGTACGCGCCCTGCCCCTCCTCCGGCGCCGTCGGCGCCCGCCTCCGGCCTGATCGACCTCAACAGCGCCAGTCGCGACGATCTCATGTCGCTCGACGGGATCGGCGAGGTGCGGGCCGACGCGATCATCCGGGCCCGGCCCTTCAAGGCGAAGACCGAGCTGGTCGAGCGGCGCCTGATCCCCGAAGCGCTGTACGAGAAGATCGCCGACAAGGTGATGGCGCGCCCCGTGCCGGCCGCTCCCGCGCCGCGTCCGGCTCAACCGGCGCCCAAGCGGACGTGACGGACCCTACGATCTATGCGCTGGGCACGCCCACGCCCACGCGGGCCCATCCCGGCGCGCTCGCGGTCGTCCGGCTGAGCGGCCCGCGGGCAGGCGAGGCGGTGGAGCAGCTCACGCGGCGGCCCCTGCCGGAACCCCGGCGGATGGTCCTGCGCGCCCTTCGCGATCCTTCGACCGGCGAGGTCTTCGACAAGGCGCTGGTCGCCTGGTTCGCCGCGCCGAACACCGAGACCGGTGAGCCGATGGCCGAGCTGCATCTCCATGGCGGCCGCGCCGTCGTGGGGGCGGCGCTGGATGCGCTCGCCCATCTCGGATTCTGTCGCATGGCCGAGCCCGGCGAGTTCACGCGCCGCGCCTTCGAGCACGGCAAGCTCGACCTCACCGAGGCGGAGGGCATCGCCGATCTGGTCGCGGCCGAGACGGCGGCACAGCGCCGGCAGGCACTGCAGCAGATGGACGGCGCCTTGCACCGGCTCTACGAGGACTGGCGGGCCAAGGGCCTGCGTGCGCTCGCCCATCTCGAGGCGGCCATCGACTTTCCCGACGAGGATCTGCCGGACGGGCTTGCGGACGAGGTTCGTATCGCCGTTGCGGGCCTGCAAGGCGAGATCGCCGGCCATCTGGAAGACCGCCGCGGCGAGAGGCTGCGGGACGGGCTTTCCATCGCGATCATCGGCCCGCCCAATGCCGGCAAATCCTCGCTGCTCAATCTCGTGGCGCGCCGCGAGGCGGCGATCGTCTCGGAGACCGCCGGCACGACGCGCGACGTGATCGAGGTGCATCTCGATCTCGGCGGCTGGCCCGTGGTGCTGGCCGACACAGCGGGCCTGCGCGAGTCGGGCGATGCGATCGAGCAGGAAGGTGTTCGGCGCGCACGAGCGCGGGCGGACGCCGCCGATCTTCGCATGCTGGTGGTCGATGCTTCCGGCGACTGGCGCGCCAGCATGAAAGCGATCATCGACACGACCGAACGCTGGGATGCGACGCGCGACATCGTGGTGGTGAACAAGACGGATCTCGTGCCGGTCGACGATCCCGGGATCGTCCCCCTGTCGACCAGGGGAGGCATTGGCCTGGCCGGATTGCTGGTGCGTCTGGAAGCCTCCGCGGAGGCTGCGATGCAGGAAGGTGCCGGGGCGCCGCCCCTCACGCGCGCGCGCCATCGCGAGGCGTTGATGGAATGCCAGGAGGCATTGGCGCGGGCGCTCCATGCGCCCGAGGTCGCGCTGGCTGCCGAAGACCTTCGCCTGGCGATGCGCGCCATCGGCCGCATCACCGGGACGGTGCGGCTGGACGAACTCCTCGACGTGATCTTCCGCGACTTCTGCATCGGGAAGTGAAGACACCGGAACGACTCCCGGCAGGAGACGTTCAGGTCCCGGCATAGTTCGCGAAATCGAGCAGGCGTATGGTGCAGCGACCCGGTACCCACGCCCCAGTGGTGAGTCATGCGGAAGGACAGTCTCGCTCCCTATCGCGCCAAGCGCGACTTCAGCCTGACGGAGGAGCCGTCGGGCAAGGCGTCCGTCCCCAAATCGAAGCAATTGCGGTTTGTGATCCAGCGCCACGACGCTACGCGGCTGCATTACGATTTCCGCCTCGAGCTCGATGGCACGTTCAAGTCGTGGGCCGTGACCAAGGGCCCCTCGCTCGATCCGACGGTCAAGCGCCTGGCGGTCGAAGTCGAGGATCACCCGCTCGACTATGGCGACTTCGAAGGCACCATTCCCGAGGGCCAGTATGGCGGTGGAACGGTCCAGCTCTGGGATCGCGGCTACTGGATTCCCGAGGGCGATCCGCATGACGGGCTGAAGCGCGGCGACCTCAAGTTCACCCTGGTGGGCGAGCGGCTGGAGGGAAGCTGGGTTCTGGTTCGCATGAAGTGGGACCGTAAGGGCGGCAAGCGCACGAACTGGCTGCTGATCAAGCATCGCGATGCCGCGGCGCACGAAGGCGACGACGACAGGATCCTGAAGGACCCCAAGTCGATCGCCTCGGGCCGCACGTTGAAAGAGATTGCGCTGGGCACCGGCAAGGCGCCCAAGCCGTTCATGACGGGCAGGAAGCGCAGCGCCGGCGCGGTCTGGCAAAGCAACAGGAAGGATGGCGGCGACGATGCCGTGCCCCGGAAGGGCAAAGCCAGGGCGAAGAAGATCGCGGCGATGCCGAAGTTCGTCGAGCCGCAGCTTGCCAGGCTGGTGGAGCGCGCGCCGGCGGCCGAAGGTTGGGCGCACGAGGTGAAGTTCGACGGCTATCGCCTGCAACTTCGTGTCGAGGAGGGCGAGGCCCGCCTGCGTACGCGCAAGGGCCTCGACTGGACGGAGAAGTTCGCGGCGATCGCCAGGCAGGCGGACAAGCTGCCGGACTGCATCCTCGACGGCGAGGCAGTGGCGCTCGACAGGCACGGTGCGCCGGACTTCGCGGCGCTGCAGGCGGCGCTGTCGGAAGGTCAATCGAAGAAGCTGATCTTCTTCGTCTTCGATCTGCTGTTCCTGGAGGGCGAGGATCTGCGTCCGCTGCCCCTCTCGGAGCGCAAGGAGCGTCTCAAGGCATTGCTCGGCGACCTGCCGGAGAATGGCAGCCTGCGCTACGTCGATCACTTCGAGACGGCGGGCGATGCTGTTCTGCAATCGGCCTGTCGCATGCACCTGGAAGGCATCGTGTCCAAGGAGCTGGCTGCGCCCTACAAGTCGGGGCGCAACGGCAGCTGGACCAAGGCCAAGTGCCGAGCCGGGCACGAGGTGATCATCGGCGGCTGGACCAGCGAAGGCCGCCGCCTGCGCTCGCTGCTGGCGGGTGTCCATCGCGGCGACGGCAAGAGCCGCAAGCTCGTCTATGTCGGCCGCGTCGGCACCGGCTTTGGCGAGTCCGTGATGCGCTCCCTTGTCCCGAAGCTGCGGGAGGTCGAAAGCAAGACCAGCCCGTTTGCCGCCGGCGCCAGCCCGCCCAAGGAAGCGAACATGCATTGGGCCCGGCCCGAGCTGGTGGCCGAGATCGAGTTCGCGGGCTGGACCGGCGCGGGCAACGTGCGTCAGGCTGCCTTCAAGGGACTGCGCGGCGACAAGCCGGCCGACGAGGTCGAGGCCGAGGTCGCCGCAAAGCCGGAGAAGGTCGAGATGGCGAAGCCCACGCCCCGGAAGACGCGGAAGGTCAAGGCGGCTGCCCCCGCACCTTCGGGGCCGGCGATCGTGATGGGCGTGTCGATCTCTCATCCCGACAAGCCACTGTGGCCCGACGAGAAGCCGCCGGTCACCAAGATCGAGCTGGCGCAGTACTACGAGGCGGTGGGCGATTGGATGATCGATCACATCGCGGGCCGCCCCTGCTCCATCGTGCGCACGCCCGACGGGATCGGCGGCAAGCAGCACTTCTTCCAGCGCCATGCAATGCCCGGCTCGTCACACCTTCTTTCCGAAGTGAAGGTCAGCGGCGACAAGAAGCCCTATCTGCAGATCGACCGGGTCGAGGGCCTCGCGGCGGTGGCGCAGATGGGTGCGACGGAGCTGCATCCGTGGAACTGCCAGCCCGGGAATCCCGAACTGCCCGGGCGGCTGGTCTTCGATCTCGACCCGGCCCCGGACGTGGCCTTCGACGCGGTGATCGCCGGGGCGCGCGAGATCGCCGCGCGCCTGCGCAAGCTCGGCCTGGTGCCTTTCTGCAAGACGACGGGCGGCAAGGGCTTGCATGTCGTGGTGCCGCTGACGGACGACAGGAAGAGTCCGGACTGGGACACGGCCAAGACCTTCGCCAAGGAGATTTGCCGGAGGGTCGCCGAGGACGAGCCCGACCTCTACGTGATCAACATGGCGAAGAAGGAACGGTCCGGCCGCATCTTCCTCGACTATCTGCGCAACGACCGCACTTCGACGGCGGTCGCGCCCCTCTCGTCGCGTGCGCGTCCCGGCGCCACCGTGTCGATGCCGATCGAATGGACCCAGGTGAAGAAGGGTCTCGATCCGATGAAGTACACGGTGCGCACGGCACCGGCTTTGCTGAAGCGCAACAAGCCGTGGAAGCAATACGCGAAGTCCGCGCGTCCGCTGCGCGCCGCCATCGAGAAGCTCGTGAAGTCGGAGTAGCGACATGGCCAGGAAGAAAGCAATGCGACCGACCTGGGAGGGTCATCTGCGCCTGTCGCTGGTGACTTGTCCGGTCGCGCTCTACACGGCGACCGAGCGTACCGCCGATATCCATTTCAACATGATCAATCCCAAGACCAACAACCGCATCCGCATGCAGACGGTGGATGCCGGCACCGGCAAGCCGGTGGATCGCGCCGATCTGGTCAGGGGCTTCGCCGTCTCGAAGAACAAGTACGTGCTGCTCGAGAAGGAAGAACTCGATGCGGTGCGGCTGGAATCGACGCGCATCCTCGATATCGAGGAATTCGTCGACGCCGCCGGGATCGATCGCATCTACTGGGACGAGCCCTATTATCTCGCCCCGTCGGGCAAGACCGGCATCGAGGCTTTCGCGGTGATCCGCGCCGCCATGGAGAAGCGGAAGAAAGTCGCGCTGGGTCGCGTCGTCATGCACCAGCGCGAGCGCATCTGCGCGCTGGAGCCGCGCGACGCGGGCATCCTGCTCACCACCCTGCGCACGCACGACGAGATACGCGCCACGTCGGAAGTGTTCGACCGCAGCCTGCCCAGGCCGAACGCGCAGATGCTGCAGATCGCCGAGAAGATCATCGAGCAGCAGGACGCCAAGTTCGATCCGACGCGCTTCAACGATCGCTACGAGGATGCGCTGCGTGAGCTGATTGCCAAGAAGAAGAAGGGACAGCCTGTTGTCTCCGAAGCGCCGGAGCAGGACGAGGAGAAGGTCGTCGATCTCATGGAGGCGTTGAAGAAGAGCCTCAAGGGTGGTGGCGGTCCCTCGCGCGACAAGGCCGACCGCTTTCTCGAAGCGCATGGGCGAAGCAAGGCGAAGCCGAAGGCAAAAGCCAAGACGAAGACCCGCCGCAAGGCTGTGTCACGCAAACGCGCGGCCTGAGGCAGTGGCGCTCATACTCTGTCGACAACCCATGAGCGCCACTGGAGTGGCGCGCTCCATGGCTACTCTTGTCGCTCCCAGGCCACGGGCTGGAGCACACCGTCGACCGTGATGTGGCGGAAGGTGACGCCGTAGGCCGTGTCGATCACGCCAGCGCTGAGGGCAACATCGGGCGGACCGTCGGCGGCGACCTTGTTGTCGGCCAGCACGACGATCCTGTCGGCGAAGCGGGCTGCCAGGCCGAGATCGTGCAGCACCACGATCACGCAGGCGCCGCGGGCCGCTTCGGCACGCAGGATCGTCATGGTCTCCAGCGCATAGGCCGGGTCGAGGCTGGCGACCGGTTCGTCGGCCAGGAAGATCGGCGCTTCGGTGGCGAGCGCCCGGGCCATCATCAGGCGCGCCCGCTCGCCTTGCGACAGCGTGTCGATGGCACGGCCGGCCAGGCGCAGCCCGTCGACGCGCCCGAGCGCGCGCTGCACGGCTTCCTCATCCGGGGCCTTCATCGGCCGACTGAGATCGGCGCCGTGCGGCAGGCGGCCGAGCGCCACCAGGTCACGCGCGCGCAACGGCCAATAGGCAGAGGCGGCTTGCGGCAGATAGGCGATGCTCCAGGCGCGGACGGCGGAACCGAGCGAAGCCAGGGGCTGGCCGCGCAATTCGACCTGCCCGGCGGCCGGCGCATCGAGACCCGCGAGATGGCGCAGCAGGGTGGTCTTGCCCGCACCGTTGGGCCCGACGATCGCGGTGACCTCACCGGCCTTGAAGGCGAGATCGATGCCGTCGAGGACCGTCGCATGGTCGCGGCGGCTCACGAGCCCGCGGACGGCAATGGCGATCTCGTTCATGTGGCGAGCCAGGCGGCGTGCGCCTTGCGCACCGCGCGCACCAGGAACGGCGCGCCGACCAGCGAGGTGAAGACACCAAGCTGAAGTTCGGACGCCGTCGGCAGCAGGCGCACGACGATGTCGGCGCCCAGAACCAGGGCGGCCCCGACCAGCATCGACGGGACCAGCGTGCCGCCGGGACGGAAGCCGACGCGGGCGCGGATGAGATGCGGCGCGATCAGGCCGACGAAGCCGATGACGCCTGCGACCGAGGTGGCCGCACCCACCATCAAGCCGACGCCGAGGGTGAGCCTGAGGCCGAGTGATCTCGTGTCGGCGCCGAGGCTGCGCGCCGTGTCCTCGCCCAGGGACAGGGCGTCGAGCCAGCGGCCGGCGCCCAGCACGATGACGGCGCCCAGGATCATGAAGGGCGCCGCGATGGCGAGGTAGCGCAGGTCGCGATCGACGATCGAGCCGGCCAGCCAGAGCGAAATCTCCTGGTAGGCGAAGGGATTGGGCGACAGCGCGAGCACCAGCGAGATCAGTGCCGCGGCGATGGCGTTGACTGCCACGCCCATCAGCAGCAGCGAGACGGTTCCGGTGCCCGAGCGCACCGCGCCCATCAGCAGGGCGACGGCGATCGCGGCGCCGGCGATGCCTGCCAGCGGCAGGGCCAGCACGAAGACCGCGGCGAGACCGCTGTAGAAGGCGCACACGGCGGCAAAGCCCGCGCAGGCCGACACGCCGATCACGCCGGGCTCGGCCAGCGGATTGCGCAGCCAGCCCTGCAGAACCGCGCCGCTAAGGCCCAGCACACTACCGATCAGCAGGCCCAGGGTCGCGCGCGGCACGCGCAGTTCCCAGACGATGGTCCAGCCGACCTCGTTACCCAGCCGCCACGGCCACCAGGCCGGACCGACCGCCAGCGACAGGAGATAGAGTGCCGCGACCAGCAGCAGGAGCCAGCGGTTCATCGCCCCGCCTCCGCGAGGCGCCGCATCGTCTCGAAATTGTCCGGTCCGGCACAGATCGAATATTTCGTTGGCACCGAGGCAAGCTTCGACTGGCCTGCCAGGGCGAGGAGAGCGTGATGGCCGACGAACTCGGTGGCGCGCGCCGGGTTGTCATTGGCGGTTCCGTCGAGCACCAGCAGATCGGGCCGGCCCGCGAGGACGGTTTCCAGCGACACGCGGCCGAAGGAGCCGATGCCGAGATCGGCGGCGAGGTTGCGATAGCCCGAGAGCCGCAGCAGCTCGTCCATCAGGCTGCCCTTCCCCGAGGTGCCGCGATTGGCCTCGAGATAGACGGCCGTGCCGCGAGGCGCGCCCGTCCAGGTGAGCAGGCGGCGCTGCTCCCGCATGCCGGCGATCAGGTTCCGGCCGACGTCTTCGCGGCCGAGCGCCGCCGCCATCTGCTCGATGACCGTCTCGGCCTCCCCGATCGAGGTGGCCCACGGCAGCTCGAGCACGCGCACCCCGGCGTCGCGCAGCAAGCGCTTCAGTCGGCCATGAGAGCCCTGGCCGAGGATCACGAGGTCGGGCCGCAGGATCAGGATCGATTCGACGGAGTCGCGCACCGGCGGGAGGGCAGCGGCGCGGTCGGCCAGCACCGAGAGGCGCGGATCCTGCGACAGGTAGCTCACACCGACGAGCTGATCCGGTGCCGCGAGGCGCAGCGCCATCTGGTCGAGACAGAGATTGAGCGTCACGACGCGCTGCGGTGCCTGCGCCGCCGCCGGGACAGCCGCGAGCGGCAGCATGAGGCACGTGAAGGCGCGGACAAGTTTCTGAAAGAATCCGTCGTCTCGACCGGAGCGCGCAGTGCGGAGTGGAGAGACCTTCTCTCTACGATTTGCCGGCTTTTGGTGGAGAGAAGGTCTCTCCGCTCCGCACCTTCGATGCTCCGGTCGAGACGACGGGGCTTTTTCGATTGGCATCATTTTACAACGCGCCAGTTGGTGAGGTGGCGTGTAGCAGCGGTCCAATCGACGAGCGCGATACTCGGCTCGGGCGAGGCGTGGGAGAAGACGAGCGCGCCGTCGACGGCGGCGACCGACTGGGCCGCGTCGAAGTCGAGCACGTCCTTGCCGGTGCGATTGCAGACGAGGACGGGCCGGCCGGTCGTCGCGGAGGCGCGTTCCCATTCACCATTGGGTCCGTGATGGCCCGGCGCCCAGGCAGCCGACGACAGGAGCAGGTCGACGCCCTGGGCGGCGGTCTCGTCGACCAGGCGGGCCGAATACAGGTCGGCGCAGACGAAGAAGCCGATGCGGCCGATACCGTCGACCGCCAGGACCGAGGGACGGTCGCCCGGCGTCGACCAGGATTCCGAACCCATCCGGAGAGCGTTCACCTTGCGGTGCCGTCCGGCCACCGATCCGTCCATCGCGAACAGGATCATGCTGTTGAACAGCGCGTCCTTCTCGGGTGCGGCTTCCGGGGTGCCGAGCACCAGCGACGCTCCGGTCTCCCGCGCGAGTCCGCCGGCCCAGGCGAACAGCGCGGGTTGCCCGCGTCCTATCCAGTCGGTGCCGACGAGGTCGCGGAAGCCGTAGCCGCTCACGGCGAGTTCCGGGGTCACGATCAGCCGGGCGCCGTTTGCCGCGGCCCGGCGCACGGCGTGCTCGAGGGCGGTTCTGTTCATCTCGATCTCCCCGGGTCGGGGGGCGAGATGGAGCAGGGCAATCGTTGAAGTCGAGGCGGCAATCGCTGGGGTCACGGTAGCGAAAGCTAAGCCACCGGCGAAGACTTGCAGCAAGTTTCGCCGGTGACGCAGGCGGGTCGTGCCGGTCAGAACCGGGCCTTCACGCCGAAGAACGCCTGGAAGTACGGTGCCTGGTAGCCTTCCGGCTCCTCATACACCCGGTCGAGGACGTTCTCGGCGCGGGCGAAGAGCTGGACCGACGGGATGACGTCGTACTGGGCCGTGATGCGGACCAGCGTATAGGGTGCCGGGGTCATGAGTGCGCCGGTGGTGGCGTTGATGTCGGTGCGGCTGTTGACCTGCAGCAGGCCGACGCCGAACAGGGTGTTCTCCCAGGGCCGCACCTCGGCGCGGATGTTGAAGGTATCGCCGGGGCGGCGCACCAGCGGCTGGTTGGCGTCGACGTTACGCGCGATGAGGTGCGTGTAATCGAAGTACAGATCGAACCACTTCACCGGGCTGATCTGCAGAGTCATCTCGAAGCCTTCGGTCTGGGCATTGGCGACGTTCTGCATCAGGGCGAAGGTCGGCGGCGCGCACTGGATGAGGTTCGAGTAGGTGTTGAAGAAGTAGGTGATGCCAGCCTTCACCTTGCGGTCGAAGATTCCCTGCTCCACGCCCACCTCGTAGCCGCGCATGTACTCGGGCTGCAGGTTGGGATTGCCGCCGCAGAACGGCCCGGGACCGAACATCTCGATCAGCGCCGGTGCCTTGAAGGCCGTGCCGTACGACGCCTTGATCTTGGTGTCCGTCGGCGCCCACAGGTAGGACGCGCCGGCCCGCCAGGTGCCGACGGTGCCGAACATGTCGTTCATGTCGACACGACCGCCGACATTCAGGTTGAAGCCCTCGAACGGGTTGAGGCGGAGCTGGCCGTAGATGCCGGTCTGGGACATCGTTCCCCAGGACTGGGTAAAGGGCGTGAAGGGGCCGATGGTGTTCGTGTACGACCATTGGCGGTCGTAGTCGATGCCGCCGATGACCTCGATCTGGTCGATGACTTTCACCAGGTTCTTGAAATCGGCCTGCAGGCGGCGCCCGTTGAACCAGCTGTCGGTGTTGAAGGGGAACGGGACCTGCGGGCTGGCATAATCGAGATCGTGCCGTGTGATCGTGCTGTAGTTGACGCCGACGACGGGCTTCCAGCGGCCGTCGAAGTACGAGCCTTCGATTTCGCCGCGCGTGTAGAACTGCGACGTGTAGGTGTTGGCGTTGGGATCTTCCTGCCCGACCTGGTCGTAATTCACCTTGGCGTCGATATAGCGGCCGTACCAGTTGAACTGGGTGTTCTCGTTGATCTCGTAGCCGAGGCGCGCCGCGAGCGTGATGTTGCGATAGGGATCGATGTCGACGAAGCCGCCGTTCGGCGTGAACCGTGCCGGCACCGGCGTATCGTTCGGGCTGAAGGTGCCGGCGACCGTCAGGTTGTAATTGAATTTACCTTCGCTACCGCGCACGTAGGCGCCGCTGTTGCTCGTCAGCCGCGTGCCGAGTTCGGTGAAGGCGGCGCCGTTCATCGGCCCCTTGCCGGCCTTGGTGACCATGTTGATGACGCCGCCCATCGCCTGGCTGCCGTACATCGTGCTCATGGGGCCGCGCACGACTTCGATGCGGTCGAGGTTCTCGGTGAGGAAGTTGCCGAAGTCGACAGCGCCGTTGCCGCTGGAGGGATCGCTGACGTTGACGCCGTCGATCAGCACCAGCACGTGGTTGGCATTGGAGCCGCGCACGAAGACCGAGGTTTGCGTGCCGACGCCGCCGGACTGCTGCACGGAGACGCCGGGGATGGTCTTCAGCACCTCGGCGGCATTGCGAAGCTGCCGGCGCTGCATCTCTTCCTGCATGACGACGGTGTAGCTGGCCGTGACCTTGTTCGGATCGGTCGGGAAACGATCGGCCGTCACGACCGTCGTCGGCATCATGGCGTCCGGTTCGGTTTGAGCCTGTGCCGCCAGGGGCACGACGAGAGGCGACAGAAGAGGAAGGACAGACAGAATTCGACGGATCGGCGTCATCGACGGATCTCCCAAGACAGAACACGCGTAAGGCGCGTCACCGCTCGGTTGACCGTCCCGTTGGATTGTCCCGTCCATCGGAAGAGCGACGCTATCGCCGGCAGGTCTTCTGGCTCGCGGGTCGTCGCTTCTGCTCGTCTTCCCAGACCTGGAGGTCCAGTGACTCTTGGGCAGTCGCTCGCCGCTTACAGCTGCGGGTACAGCTGCCGATTGGCTCCGAGGAGCGGCACGGCATTCCCTGTTAGCCTCCGGTTAAGGAGGACCGTCGATGCACACTCGTTAGGCAAGGTGACGGCCGCCGTCAAGAATTTGGCGATCCTGAGGCGTGCGACACGCGGGCCCGGCGGCGGGCACGCCAGGGCGGAGTGGACTCGACCGGCGGGGACCGGAGGCGTAAATGCCGGGCATGCAGGCCTCTTCATATGACGTGATCGTGGTCGGTGGCGGCCATGCCGGCTGTGAAGCCGCGTCCGCGTCGGCACGTCTTGGTGCACGCACCCTGCTTCTAACGCACCGCATCGAGACGATCGGCGAGATGTCGTGCAACCCGGCGATCGGCGGATTGGGCAAGGGCCACCTCGTCCGCGAGATCGATGCGCTGGACGGGATCATGGGGCGGGCCATCGATCGCGGCGGCATCCAGTTCCGGACGCTCAACCTGTCCAAGGGGCCGGCGGTGCGCGGGCCGCGCGCCCAGGCCGATCGCAAACTGTACCGGCAGGCGGTCCAGGCTTTGCTGGCCGAACAGGCCAATCTGGAAATTCGCGCCGAAGCGGTTGCGGATATCATTTTGGATACACGCGGTGCGTGTGCTGGCGTGGTCACTGAGTCCGGAGTCGAGATCGGTGCCGGGCGCGTCATCCTGACGACGGGCACCTTCCTGCGCGGCCTGATCCATATGGGCGAGACCAAGATCCCGGCCGGGCGCGTGCGTGGCGACGGTGTCGAGGAGCCGTCCACGGCGCTTGCGCAGACATTGAACCGGCTGGGCTTCAAGCTCGGACGACTGAAGACCGGAACGCCGGCGCGCCTGGACGGCCGCACGATCGACTATGGTGCGCTGGAGCAGCAGGACGGCGACGACCCGCCGCGGCCGTTTTCGTACCTGACCGATCGGATTGCGACGCCGCAGGTCCCCTGCCACATCACGACGACCACCCCCGCGACGCACGAGATCATCCGCGCCAATCTCCATCGGGCACCGATGTATTCCGGCCAGATCGAGAGTGTCGGGCCGCGCTACTGCCCCTCGATCGAGGACAAGGTCGTGCGGTTCGGCCAGCGCGATCGCCACCAGATCTTCCTGGAGCCCGAAGGGCTGGACGATTTCACCGTCTATCCCAACGGCATCTCGACCTCGCTGCCGAAGGACGTCCAGCTCGCCATGCTCCGGACCATTCCGGGTCTGGAGCGGACAGAGATGCTGCGGCCGGGCTACGCCATCGAGTACGACCATATCGATCCGCGCGAGTTGCAGGCGACCCTGGAAACCCGGCGTGTCCCGGGCCTCTACATGGCCGGCCAGATCAATGGGACCACCGGTTACGAGGAAGCCGCCGCCCAAGGATTGATGGCGGGATTGAATGCGGTGCTGGCGAAGCCTTTCATTGTCGATCGCGCGGATGGTTATCTCGGGGTGCTGATCGACGACCTGGTGTCGCTCGGCGTGACCGAACCCTATCGGATGTTCACCTCGCGCGCGGAGTATCGCCTCTGGCTTCGGGCGGACAACGCCGACCAGCGCCTGACACCGCGCGGCCTCGAGATCGGCTGTGTCGGGCGTGACCGGGCGGCGATGTTTCACGTGAAACATCAGGCGCTGGACGCGGCCCGTTCCCTCGCCGCCGGCCTCAAGATCAGCCCCTCGGCCTTGGCCAAGCGCGGCATCGCCATCAACCAGGATGGCGTCGCCCGGTCGGCCCTCGATCTGCTGGCCTATCCCGAGATCGACTGGAGCCGGCTGGTCGGCCTGTGGCCCGAACTCGGAACGGTGTCGGCCGAGGTCGCCGAGCAACTCACGATCGATTCCCGTTACGAGGGATACCTCTCCCGCCAGCGGGGCGACATTGCCGCCTACCGGCGCGACGAGGCCTTGGTCCTCCCGGCGGACCTCGACTATGGCGCCATTGGCAGTCTCTCGACGGAGGTCCGCCAGAAGCTGGAAGCCAACCGGCCATCCACCCTCGGCCAGGCGGCCCGTATTTCCGGGGTCACCCCGGCCGCCCTGGTGGCGTTGCTGAAGCATGTCCGTCGGCGGGCTGCCTAGGATGGACCCCCTTCAGGATGTTTCACGTGAAACACGCCAGCGCCTCGAAATCCTCGTCGAGACGCTGGAGCGCTGGCAGAAGGCCATCAATCTGGTCGGGCGGAACACCCTGGATGGTGTCTGGAAGCGGCACATCGTCGATTCGGCCCAAGCCGTACCGCTGATCCCTGCGGAGGCCAAAACCCTCGCCGATCTCGGCAGCGGCGGCGGCTTTCCGGGGCTGGTGATCGCCGCGATGCGGCCCGACCTCGATATCACCATGATCGAGTCCGACGCCCGCAAAGCGGCCTTCCTGGGCGAGGCGAGCCGCAAAATGGGGTTGGCAAAGCCGCCAAAGCTGGTCATCAAGAGGATCGAGGTGGCGCCTCCGGCCAACGCCGAGGTCGTGACGGCTAGAGCGCTGGCACCGCTAGCCCAGTTGCTCGAATGGTCCGACCGCCACAGGATGGATACCACCATTTGCCTTTTCCACAAGGGTAAGGGCTGGCAGGCCGAGGTGGACGAGGCCAAGAAGAAATGGGACTTTTCCCCGGAAGCATTTGCGAGCGTAACCGACCGTGACGCCGTCCTCCTCAGAATTGGCCCCTACACCGCCGCCGCAGATCTTCGCGATCGCCAACCAGAAGGGCGGCGTCGGTAAGACGACGACGGCGATCAATCTCGCCACCGCCTTGGCGGCGGTCGGCGAGAAGGTCCTTTTGATAGACCTTGATCCCCAGGGAAACGCGTCTACGGGTCTAGGGGTAGCGAGAAATGAGCGCTCACCTGGTTCCTATGAATTCCTGCTCGGTCTCAATCCGCTGGATGCCTCCGTTCGGACGACCCAGATTCCCGGTCTGGACGTCATGCCGGCAGCTGGCCAGCTTGCTGGAGCCGAGATCGAGCTGATCGATCTCGAGCGACGAGAGCATCGGCTGGCCGAGGCGCTGGCTGCGCCCGGCAACGACGCCCGGCGCCGCTGGACGATCGTGCTGATCGACTGTCCGCCCTCGCTGGGCCTCGTCACCCTGAACGCCCTGGTCGCAGTCGACGCCGTACTGGTTCCGCTGCAGGCAGAGTTCCTGGCGCTCGAGGGAATCGGCGCGCTCGGCAATACGATCGACCGGGTGCGCAAGAGACTCAACCCAAGGTTGCACATCTTCGGGGTCGTCCTGACCATGGTCGACCGCCGCATGACGCTTAGCCAACAGGTCGTGGCGGACGTGCGCGCGCATTACGGCGAACGGGTCTTCGGAACGACGATCCCGCGCAACGTCCGCATCGCCGAGGCGCCGTCGCACGGCATGCCCGTGCTGATCTACGACAATGCCTGCGCCGGATCGCAGGCCTACATCCTGCTGGCGAGCGAATTCATCCGCCGCCGGCGTCTCGCCGCAGAACAGGCAAATAGCCCATGAGCCAGCCACCCAAGCCACGCGGCCTCGGCCGCGGTCTCTCCGCCCTGCTCGGTGACGACGAAGTCGCTTCCGCCGTGACGCCTGCCGCGCCGGTTGCGCCGCCGCCGTCCCCCGCGGCTCCCGTCCCGGCCGCCACGGCCGATGCGGAAACCCTCCGGCCCTCCCCCGGCAAGTTGCCGCCGCTCACCCTGCCGATCGGCCAGCTCAAGCCCGGCAAGATGCAGCCGCGCACCAGCTTCGAGGGCATCGAGATGCTGGTCGAGTCGGTCAGGGAATACGGGCTTCTGCAACCCATCCTTGTGCGCCCCCTGCGCGACGCCGCCGACAGCTACGAGATCATTGCCGGCGAACGACGCTGGCGGGCCGCCCAGAAGGCCCAGCTGCACGACGTGCCGGTCGTCATCCGCACGATCGACGACCAGGATGCCCTGCAGATCGGCCTCGTCGAGAACCTGCAGCGCTCCGATCTCACGCCAATCGACGAGGCGCAGGGCTACAAGCGCCTGATCGACGAATACAGCCACACACAGGAGGAAATCGCGCGCATGATGGGCCGCAGCCGCCCGCATGTCGCCAACACGATCCGCCTGCTCGACCTGCCGCCGCCGGTGCAGGAGATGGTTCGCGAGGGCGAGCTCTCTGCAGGTCAGGCCCGTACACTGATCGGTGTACCTGACCCGCTGGCGATGGCGAAACGCGCCGTCGCCGAGAAGCTGACGGTCCGCGATCTCGAACGCCTCGCCGGTGATACCAAGAAGCCGTCCAAGGCCGCCGGCGGCGCCAGGGCCAAGGGCGCGGCCGGCAGTGGCGGCGCGCCGAAGAGCGCCGACACGCGGGCGCTCGAGAAGCGCCTCGAGGAGGCGCTGGGGCTCAAGGTCGACCTCACCTTGCGGGGGCTCGGTGAACAGAGCGTCCTCACGCTCGAGATTCGCGACTTCGACCAGCTCGACACGGTGGTCGACAAGCTCACGCGGCGCTAAAGCCTTTCGAAGTCGAGTTCATCACCCGACCTCTTCCTGAGGAGGCGCGCAAAGCGCGCCGTCTCGAAGGATGGGCAACAGATGCGGTGCTCGTGCCCACCCTTCGAGGCTCACTGCGTTCGCGCCTCAGGGTGAGGTGCCTGTTGGGATGGTTGCCGTAACTCTATCTCACACGGAAAGACCCTAGCGCCCACCCGATCTGGTCAGGTTCTTGCTGGCGTCTCCGGAAGCGGCCCAATGGCACCGGAGACTTGGAGCATGGCAAAGCCCGTCAGTTATTTCTCACCCGACGATCCCGACGCGCGCCTGCTCGAGGCGCGGCCGGAGCCGATGCTGATCAAGCCGTCGGAAACCGCGCTGATCATCGTCGACATGCAGAACGCCTATGCTTCGCCCGGCGGCTATCTCGATCTCGCGGGCTTCGACATCTCGGGCGCCGCGCCGGCCATCGAGAAGATCCGCGAAGCCGCCGCGGCGGCGCGCGCTGCCGGCATCCCGGTCATCTATTTCCAGAACGGCTGGGATCCCGACTATGTCGAAGCGGGCGGTCCGGGCTCGCCCAACTGGCACAAGTCGAACGCGATGAAGACGATGCGCGCCAGGCCCGAACTGCAAGGCAAGCTGCTGGCCAAGGGTGGCTGGGATTATGAGCTGGTCGAGGCGTTGCCGCCGCAGAAGGGCGACATCGTCATTTCCAAGCCGCGCTACAGCGCCTTCTACAACACCAACCTCGACAGCGTGCTGCGCGCCCGCGGCATCCGCTCGCTGGTCTTCACCGGCGTCGCCACCAACGTCTGCGTCGAGTCGACCCTGCGCGATGGTTTCTTCCTCGAATATTTCGGCATCGTCCTGCACGATGCGACGCATCACGCCGGGCCCGACTACATCCAGAAGGCATCGCTTTTCAACATCGAGAGCTTCTTCGGCTGGGTGTCGTCGGTCGATGCGTTCCGCAATGCCTTGCAGTCCAACGCTCATCCCGCCCTCGAGACGGAAGGACAAGTGTGATGCCCATGAAGCCCGTGATCCCGCCCGGCACCGGCAAGACGCTGGCGCCCTATTCGCCCGGCGTCGTGGCCGACGGCATCGTCTACGTTTCCGGCACCCTGGCGCTCGATGCCGAGGCCAACGTGGTGCATGTCGGCGATCCGGCGGCGCAGACGCATCATGTGCTGAAGACGATCCAGTCGGTGATCGAAGCGGCCGGCGGCACGATGGCCGACGTCACCTTCAACTCGATCTTCCTCACCGACTGGGCGCACTACGCCGCGATCAACGCCGTCTATGCGCAGTATTTCCCCGGCGACAAGCCGGCGCGCTACTGCATCCAGTGCGGCCTGGTGAAGAAGGATGCGCTGATCGAGATCGCGACCGTCGCCCATATCGGCAAGACGTGACCTTCGACGTTCACGCCGGCGAGCGGCCGGATGCCGAGACGGTGCTGCTCTCCGCAGGCCTTGGCGGTGCGGCCGGTTACTGGGCGCCCCAGCTCGACGCCCTCACGGCGCGGTATCGCGTCATCACCTACGACCAATGCGGCACCGGCCGCGCCCGCGCGACCCAGCTTCCGGCGGGCTATGCGATCTCCGACATGGCCGACGAGGTCCTGGAGATCCTCGATGCGACGTCGACCAGGAGCTGCCACTTCGTCGGTCACGCGTTGGGGGGTCTCGCGGGCATCGACCTCGCGCGGCGCCATCCCGACCGTGTGCGTTCGCTCACCGTCGTGAATGGCTGGGCGACGGCCGATGCCCATACGCGGCGCTGCTTCGAGATTCGCGTCGCGCTGCTGAAGGGCGCTGGGCCCGAAGCCTACGTCCGCGCCCAGCCGATCTTCCTCTATCCCGCGACCTGGCTGGCCGCGAATGCCGAGCGTATGGTGGCCGAGGACGCGCATGCGCTGGCGGGCTTCCAGGGGAGCAACAACCTGCTGCGCCGCATCGAGGCGCTGTTGCGCTTCGACGCGACGCCGCATCTCGACGCGCTGCGATTGCCCATTCTCCTGTCGGCCGCGCGCGACGATGTGCTGGTGCCCTGCTGCCAGTCCGAGGCGCTGGCGAAGCAGCTGGCCGACGCCACTCTCGACGTGGCGCCCTATGGCGGCCATGGGCTGAACGTGACCGAGTCCGCTTCGTTCAATGACCTGCTGCTGGGATTCCTCGACCGACGGTCTCGATCGACCTAGCTGCCCGATGCGACCGCGCGGTTGCCGCCGGTGACACCGGCGCGGCCCTGATCCGCAGATACCTCGGTCGCCTTGCAGCGCGGGTTGAGCGGCAGTCCCGGCCACACGTCGACCTCGAGGAAGCGCGTTTCGCCCGGTGCCAGGTTTACGACGGCCGCCTGGGCGGGCGTCTGCGTGAGTGGTGCGTAGCTGGGCGCGCTACAGGTGATCACGTGCTGCCCCGGCGCGACCTCCACGCGGATCCATGTCTTGTCGGCCAGCGTGCCGATCGGCTGCTGGTTGTCAGCCAGGGTGAAGGCCACCTCCGAGCCCAGCAGCGAGCTTCGATAGAGGTAGAGGACGGACTGGCCGGGTGCCGGCGGATCGAAGCGCTTGCCCTCGGCATCGGCCATGGGGCCGGCCATGGGCACGGAGGCACATCCGGCAAGGAAGATCGAGGCTGTCAGCAGGCAACCCAGGGACCGCACGTCTTTCTCCATCGGATGGTCGGACCGTCGAGAACGCACCGCGCCCCTCGTCGTTGCGCCCGGAGCGGAACTTCCGCGCGACCCGCGCGTTGTCGCGGCCATGGCTAGTGAAACGCTACACGAAGACCCGGCCACGCTCGGACCCGAGGTCATCGATCGTCATCGAGCGATCGTTTCCCTCATGGAAGAGCTCGAGGCCGTCGACTGGTACGACCAGCGCGCCAAGGCCACGGCCAACGCCGAGCTTCGCTCCATCCTCGAGCACAATCGCGACGAGGAAAAGGAACATGCCGCCATGGCCCTGGAATGGCTTCGACGCAACGATCCGAAGATGGACGAGCATCTGCGCACGTTCCTCTTCAAGGACGGCCCGATCACCCGGATCGAAGCGACCATGATCAAGGGCGGCGGGGGCGAGGGTGGCGGCGCCGAGGCCGAAGCGTCCTCCGACGGCAGCCTCGGAATCGGCAGCCTGCGCAAGAAGTCGACCCGGTGACAAAATGAAGAACCATCTGTTCCGCGATCGCGCGCCCATTACCGAGGCCGGCTGGGAAGAAATCGAGAAGGAAGCCAAGCGCACCTTGCGGGCGTTGCTCGCGGCGCGCCGCGTGGTCGACTTCCGCGGACCCCTGGGCTGGGGTGCGTCCGACGTCGAGCTCGGCCGCGCCGACCCCATCGCGTCGCCGCCGGGCGGCAGCAACGTGCGCGCGATGCTGCGCCGCATCCAGCCCCTGGTGGAGCTGCGCATTCCCTTCGAGGTGAGCCGCGCCGAACTCGACGCGATCGATCGCGGCGCGCGCGATCCCGATCTCGACGCGGTGACGGCGGCGGCGCGTGAAATCGCCATCGCCGAGGATCGCGCCATCTTCCACGGCTATGAGGCGGCCCAGATCGCCGGCATCTGCCAGGCACAGAAGGGTCAGGCGGTGGCGCTCGGCACCAGCCATGCCGATTATCCCGATGCCGTCGCTGCCGCGCTGAAGAAGCTGCGCGACGAGGGCGTCGAAGGTCCCTTCGCCGTCGTTCTGAGCGAGCAGCTGTACAAGGATCTCCAGGCCCGTACCGACGGCGGCTATCCGATCCTGAGCCACGTGCAGCGACTGATCGAGGGCGAGGTCCACGCCGCGCCCGGCCTCGATGGCGGCCTGGTGATCTCGCTGCGCGGCGGCGACTTCGAGTTGACGGTCGGCCAGGATTTCTCGATCGGCTATCTTGAGCACGATACCGAACGCGTGCGCCTCTACATCGAGGAGAGTTTCACCTTCCTCGTCCTGTCGCCGCAGGCGGCGATTCCGCTGGTGCCGCCGGGCAAGTAGAAACTAACGACGTGACTTCGCTGAACGCGCGGCCTGACTGAGCCGCAGGCACAGCCGGCGGGCGATCGCCTCGTCGGGCAAGCCGGTCCGCTTGCACTCGATCTCCGCGTCCAGAATCGTCGACAGGGCCGCGCTCAATCGCGGCAGCGGCCAGGTGCGCACGTGGCGCTCGAAGCGCTGGCGGACCGGGCCGCCTCGCGGCAGCCCGCGTGCCTTGAACATCGCACCTTCGAGATTGCCGCCCTTGGCGGCATGTCCCGACACGAGATGCAGCTGGTCCGCATGGCGCTGCAGCGAGCGCACGAGCTGGATCGGATTGCCGCCCTCGGCGAAGACGCGGTCGAGCGCGCGATCCAGCGCCACCAGTTCGCCGTCGAAGGTCGCGGCGATCACGTCGTCGATTCCGATCGAGGCGGTGTCGCCCAGCACGGCCGTCGCGTCTTCCAGGGTGATCGTCCTGCCAGCGTCGGTGCCCTTGTAGAGGAGCAGCTTGTCGATCTCGCCGCGCGTCTGGCCGCGATCGCCGCCCAGCCGCTCGACGATCCAGTCCAGCGCATCGGGCTCGACGGTCAGGCCCTGCGCGCGAGCCGCGCTTTCGACGAGGCCTTCGAGCGCGGCCTCGTTGTCCATGTAGCAGGGCACGGCGGCCAGCGTGGCTTCGGTCTCGGCGAGCGTGCGCAGGTTGGAGCGCGGCGTCAGGTTGCCGGCTTCGACGATGATCAGCGCATCGCCGGCCGTTGCCTCGACGAGGTTCTCCAGCGCCGCGACGGACTCCTCGCCCGCCGGCCGCACGCGGATCACGCGGCGGCCGCCCATCATCGACAGGGCGCCGAATTCGTCGGCCAGTCGCGCCGGATCCTGCTTCAGGACGTCGCCCGCGATATCGACGACGCGGAACGGGTCCTTGAGGTCCTCGCAGATCGTTCTGGCGAGCGCCACGGCGCGCTCGGCGACCAGCCCGTCATCGTTGCCGTAGATAACCACGCCCCGGACCCTGGGGTCCGGCTTCTTGAGGAAGGCTTCGACCTGGCGTGCCTCGACCTTCACGCAGGCTTGCTCTCATCCTCGGGCGTTTCGCTGCCCTCGCCCGCCTTGGCGCGCTCGCGGGCGGCGCGCTTGGCTTCGGCCTTCTCGGCGACCTTGATGGCCTTGAGGCGCTCGCGTTCGCGGCGTTCGAAGTCGTAATTCGGCTTGCGTGCCATGTTCTCCGGCCTTCCTGGGGTGTTGGAACCCTAGACCACGACGTTGACGATGCGGTTCGGTACCACGATTACCCGTTTGGGCGTCTTGCCGTCGAGACCGCGCACGAGTTCGGGCAGCGCCAGCGCCGCGGCTTCCGCCACGTCCTTGGGCGCATCCTTGGCCAGTGCGAGGGTCCCGCGCAGCTTGCCGTTCAACTGGACGGCGACGGTGACGGTGTCGTCGACCAGCAGCGAGTCCTCGGCCAGCGGCCACGGCGCGTCCGCCAGCAGGCTCCTGTGGCCGAGCGCGTGCCACAGTTCCTCGGCGAGATGCGGTGTCATCGGGCCGATCAGGCGCACGAAGATCTCGAGCGCCTCGCGCAGTGCCCAGCGCGTCGAGTCGTCCCTGGCCTCGACCGAATCGATCGTGTTGGCGAACTCGTAGAGACGGGCCACGGCCTTGTTGAAGTGGAAAGCCTCGATATCGGCCGAGAGGCCGGCGATCGACTTGTGCGCGGCGCGGCGCAGCGCGATGGCCGCGTCCGAGAAGGCCGCGGGCTTCGGCGTGCCGACGGCTGGTATGGTCTCGATCGCCTGCGAGGCGATGCGGAACAGCCGCTGCTGGAACCGCCAGGCGCCGGTGACGCCGGCCTCGGTCCATTCGAGGTCGCGCTCGGGCGGGCTGTCGGACAGCATGAACCAGCGCGCGGTATCGGCGCCGTAGTCACGGATGATCTGGTCCGGGTCGACGACGTTCTTCTTCGACTTGGACATCTTCTCCGAGCGGCCGACATCGACCGGGCTCTTGTCGGAGAGGCGTACGACCTTGCCACCTTCGCGCGCGATCTCCTCGGGTGTCAGCCACGTGCCGTCGCTCGCGCGATAGGTTTCGTGGCAGACCATGCCCTGGGTGAAGAGACCGTCGAACGGCTCGTCGCGGCTGGTCATCTGGACCTCGCGCATCGCGCGCGTCCAGAAGCGCGAATAGAGCAGGTGCAGGATCGCGTGCTCGACGCCGCCGATATATTGATCGACCGGCATCCAGTACTGGTTCTCCTCGCGGTCGAACGGCGCGGTCTCGAGATGCGGCGAGGTGAACCGGTCGAAATACCAGCTCGAATCGATGAAGGTGTCGAACGTGTCGGTCTCGCGACGCGCCGGCTTGCCGCAGGTCGGGCAAGGAACGTGCTTCCACGTCGGATGGCGGTCGAGCGGGTTGCCGGGACGATCGAAGGTCACGTCGTCGGGCAATTGCACCGGCAGGTCCTTGTCGGGGACCGGCACGACGCCGCAGCTCTCGCAATGGATCGCCGGAATCGGGCAGCCCCAGTAGCGCTGGCGCGAGACCAGCCAGTCGCGCAGGCGATACTGGGTGGTGCCCTTGCCGACGCCCATCTCCTCGAGGCGCGCGATCACCCTGGCCTTCGCGTCCTCAACGCCGAGGCCGTCGAGGAAATCCGAGTTCACGATCACGCCGTCCTCGACATAGGGCGCGGCGGCGATGTCGAGTTTCCCGCCATCGGCCGGCGCCACGACCTGCAGGATCGGCAGGCCGTACTTGGTCGCGAACTCGTGGTCGCGCTCGTCGTGGCCGGGGCAGCCGAAGATCGCGCCCGTGCCATATTCCATCAGCACGAAGTTGGCGGCGAACACCGGGACTGTCTTGCCCGGTATCAACGGGTGCTTGGCCAGCAGCGGCAGCTTGTAGCCCTGCTTCTCGGCGGTCTCGACCTCGGCTGCCGCGGTGCCGGTCTTGCGGCATTCGGCAACGAAGTGCTGCAGGCCGGGATCGGTTGCGGCGAGACCCTGGACCAGCGGATGCTCGGCCGACAGGGCCATGAACGAGGCGCCGAACAGCGTGTCCGGACGCGTCGTGAAGATCTCCAGCTTTCCGTGATCCGCGCCCGAGGCGTCGGTGAGCTGCCAGAAGACGCGGGCGCCCCGGCTCTTGCCGATCCAGTTCGCCTGCATCAGGCGCACCTTCTCGGGCCAGCGGTCGAGCGTGTCGAGGCGGCTCAGCAATTCGTCGGCGAAGTGGGTGATCTTGAGGTTCCACTGGGTGAGCTTGCGGCGCTCGACCGGCGCGCCGGTGCGCCAGCCCTTGCCCTCGATCACCTGCTCGTTGGCCAGCACGGTGTTGTCGACGGGATCCCAGTTGACCCAGGCTTCCTTGCGGTAGGCGAGCCCTGCCTTCCAGAAGTCGAGGAACATCTTCTGCTGGTGGCGGTAGTAGGAGGGATCGCAGGTCGCCAGCTCGCGGCTCCAGTCGAGGGACAGTCCCATCGACTTCAGCTGCTTCTTCATCGTGGCGATGTTCTCGTAGGTCCACTTCTTCGGGTGGACCTTCTTCTCCATGGCGGCGTTCTCGGCCGGCAGGCCGAAGGCGTCCCAGCCCATCGGATGCAGGACGTTGAAACCCTTGGCGCGCTTGTAGCGGGCGATCACGTCGCCCTGCGTGTAGTTGCGCACGTGGCCCATGTGGATGCGCCCCGACGGATAGGGGAACATTTCGAGCACGTAGTACTTGGGTCGCGCCTTGTCCATCGCGGCCCGGAAGGTCTGGCGCTCTTCCCAGACCTTCTGCCACTTGCTCTCGGTTTCGGTGAAATTGTAGCGCACGGGGGGTGCGGCTTGCGTCGACGACACGGAGATCTTCCCGAAAAAGGGTGTTCCCAGAAAAAACTGAGGCCGCAGCGGATGCCCGCTGCGGCCTCTCACGTCAAGCTTTGACAGAGAGAAGAGCCGTGTCAGGACCCGCCGGCGATGCGAAGCTGCCGTGCGCGCGTGAGAATCGCGTTCTCGATGTCGATATTGGTGCGCGGGTCGACCTGGGCGTCGACCCAGTTGCCGCCCTTGGGGCTGGTCTGCTGCTTGAAGACGGAGACGCGCACGCCGTCGGCCCGCAATTCGCGGTCGAGGATGGTGACCTGGACCTTCATGCGCTCGTTGGGCGTCTCGGACGGGGTGTACCAGTCGGTGATGATGACGCCGCCGAACGGATCGGCCGAGACCAGCGGGATGAAGTTGATGGTGTCGAGGGAGGCCCGCCACAGATAGGCGTTCACCGCCACCCCGGTGCCGGTGTCCTCTTTCTTCTCGGCCTTCGAACCCAGGAGGCCGCCGGGACCGAACAGGGTGCCCTGCTCCTGGGTGCGGCCACCCAGGCCTGACCGGACGTCGTTTCGGCTCCGATCGCCCGACGGGCCTGTGTTCCTTTCCAACTTGCTGGTTTCGTCGGCGCAGCCAGCGGCGGCCACTGCCAATGACGCAGCAGCGACTACACTCGCGAATCTGGACAGTCCCGTCATGAATGGCGCCTTGTTCTTCCCTTGGGCCGCAATTCCGCGGCGGACACAGTGGCCGGGACCATAGGCTCAAGGTGGCGTGAACTGCAAGCGGGCGGGCAATATGACACAACGAGTTTCTCGTTGGGACTTAAAAATGCCATTTACAAATCTCTTCACGCAACTCATTCTGCGAATAGCGCGCCCGCCCGCCCTTAAGCTTCGCCAAATGTGACAAAGACGCCACAGGTGCGGGCAGAATGAAGCCGCCGGGCGACCATTTCTTGACCCTCGATTTATCGAAGTGTTTTATAGCCCTGCCGTATTGGCGGATTCCGAGAGCCTCGTCTTCCGGCTTCCAGTTCCCGCCGGTCGGACAGGCCTTTTGGTACGTACCAGTCTCTGATCAATGAGAGAGGGAGAATGATGAAGAAGCTTCTACTTGGCTCGACCGCCTTGGTCGTCGGCGGGCTGATGGCCGCCCCGGCCATGGCCGCCGATCCGATCAAGATCGGCGTGGGCGGTTATTACACCTTCTACGCGGTCGCCGGCGGCATCCAGTCGACCTACGCCACGAACGGCACGTGGGCCCAGTACAAGGGTCTCAACTTCCAGCAGGAAGGTGAAATCCACTTCATCGGCCAGACCAAGCTGGACAACGGCACTTCGGTCGGCGTGCACGTCGAACTCGAAGGCTGGAACCAGAACGCCGGTGCGGCTGCCGGCGCCTGGATCGACGAAGCCTTCCTGTTCGCCTTCGGCGACTGGGGCCGCGTCGAGTTCGGTGCGCGCGATCCCGCGACCTATCGTATGTACTACGGTACTCCGTCGGCCCTCATCGGCTTCGGCGCGGTTCAGCACAACACGAACTTCGCCTGGGCCAACCAGAGCGTCATCGCCAACAACAAGGCGTGGTTCCACGCCACGACGACGACCAACGCCGGTCAGTTCCAGGACGCGCAGGGCATCAACTACTTCACCCCGCGCTTCCAGGGCCTGCAGATCGGCGTCGGCTATCGTCCGAAGGTCAACGTGAACCCGCAGGGTGGCGCTGGCTCCGGCCTCGGCGTCGGTCCGGGCGCTGCGACCCAGGGCGTTTGCGGCTACACCAACGCGACGTCTTCGCCGAACTGCCTGACGAACGACTACTCGTATCAGGACGTGTTCGACGTCGGCGCCAACTACCTGAACAAGTTCGGTGACGTCACGGTCGCTCTGTACGGCGCGTTCCTGTACGGCAGCTTCATCCCGGGCAACCAGCCGTTCGCCGGTGCCGCCAACATGTCGACCGGTGCCAACGCGACCAGCTGGAAGCAGTGGGTCGTCGGCGCTCAGTTCGGCTTCAAGGGCTTCACCCTCGGTGGCGCGCTGGGCTGGGACAACCAGGGCCTCGGCTCGAACTACTACACCGGCCAGAACAACGACACGCGCTTCTACACTGCGGGTCTCATGTACGAGACCGGTCCGTGGCAGATGTCGTTCAGCTGGGTTGGCTCGTACAACAACAACGGCAACGGCTCCGTCGGCTGCAACACGATCGCGGTCAACGCTGCTACCTGCACCACTCCGGCCGCCACTGGCGTTCCGGGCGTGAACTCCACGGCCTTCGGCAACGGCAGCAATCCCGCCAACCTCTCGTTCGGCCAGGAGTCGGTCAACAAGTGGGAAATCGGCGTGAACTACGCGCTCGGGCCGGGCGTGAAGCTCACCGGCGGTGGTCTGCTGTACACGGCTTCGGGCCCGTCTGCTGCCGTCTCGGGCAACAGCTGGGGTCTGCTGATGGGTATGGACCTGCGCTTCTAGTCGCAGGACATACGAGAAATCGGAAAGAGCGGGCGAAAGCCCGCTCTTTTCTTTTGTCCGGACCTCGGCCTCCTACCGCGAGACGCGGCGGCCGATCAGGTTGACGAACAGGCTGGGCAGGTAGGTCCGCGATACCGGCAGGCGCTCGGTCGCCTGACGCGCGAGCACGGCGCGGTTGTCCTCATGGTCGAGGACGAGCTGGAAGAGTCCCTGCTCCACGGCGCCGGCCCGCGAATCGAGTTCGGGCCTGCCGTCACGCTCGACGCGATAGGCGACGTCGAGGCCGACATCGCCGCCGCTGTAGAAGGACGAGCCGATCTCCAGCTGCCCGAACAGCAGCATCAGGCCGCGCGCCGAGAAGCGCCAGTAATCGTCGGGTGCGGCGTGGAAGGCCTGCGACCAGGCCGCCGCCACATAGGCGAGGCCGCCGGGTCGCAGCATCCGTTCGATGTTGCGCGCCGCGCGCGCCGGATGGCGCGTATGCTCGAGCACATGGCAACAGATCGCGAGGTCGAACGGCTCTTCCCCCAGCTTCCCCTTCAAGGTCCGCATGTCGCTGCAGATATCGGCGATGCAATCGACGTTGGTGCCCTCGACGAGATCGAGACC
This sequence comes from uncultured Reyranella sp., assembly GCF_945957355.1. Taxonomy (GTDB): domain Bacteria; phylum Pseudomonadota; class Alphaproteobacteria; order Reyranellales; family Reyranellaceae; genus Reyranella. The sequence goes on from NZ_CAMFKM010000002.1 coordinate 117,965, forward strand.
GATGAAGCGGGCCTTGGGGCCGAAGCGCTTGGCGACGAGGTTGCGCCAGTTGCGAACGTTGCGGTCGGCGACGAGCGTACGCGATCCCACCTGCAGGACCCGGGGCGCGCGCCGACCGACCGACTGGGCCACGCGGTCCAGCAAGAGGTCGATCTCGCGCGCAACGGTCGTGCCGACGATGCGCAGCTCACCGGGGCGTAGCTCACCGGGGCCCAACTCACCGGGAGTGGCGCCACCGGCCACCATCAGTCGCGCACCACCAGGATATGCATACGACGCGGACCGTGGGCGCCCAATTCGATTGTCTGTTCGATGTCGCCGGTGCGCGACGGGCCGGTGATCGTGTTGACGGTACGCGGCATCCGGTCCTTGCCGTACCGGGCGCGCAACCGCTCCCAAACATCCTCATAGCCACCGACGATGTCGGCCTCGCGCAGCACCACGACATGAGTGTCGGGCAGCAGGTTGAGCGAGACCGGATGGTCGGGCCCGGAGGCCATCACGACCGTGCCGGTCTCGGCAATGCCGGCAAAGGCGCCAGTAATCGAAACCTGGTCGCTGCCTTCGCCGCGACCCCGCCGGATGGAGAGCATCTTCTGGCTCGCCCAGTCGTAGCCCTCGAGCAGCGGGGAGGGCGCCATTGCGACCGTCGCCGGCAGGTTGTTGCGGGCGAGGTAGGCCGTCACTTCCCCCGGCACCTCATCGGCGCCGACCCTGGCCACCGTGGCGTTGAGGGTATCGGCCCATTGGCAGAACAGCGCGACCTTCTCGGGCTGCGGCAGGCGCGCGCGCGCGACCGAAGGGCCCCGGGGCGGCGCGGCGAGGCGTGTCTCGACGGCGCTGCGGGCCTCGCCCGTGAGTTCGCCGCGACGCAGCGAGCGGCGGATGCCGCCCAGGATCTGGGCCCGGGCGTCGTTCGTGGCCTCGCTCATGACTTCCTCTTCGCCCAGCGCGCGTGGAACGTCCCCCCCGGCTGCGGCGCGGGGAAATCGCGGAAGCGCGTCCAGCCGCCGGCGAGCGGCAACGCCCGATAGCGGCCGTCGGCGCGGCCGAACAGGGCGAGCATGCGGTTGGCAATCCCCGTCAGACGGCGATAGAGCGCAGGCCGGCGGGCGGCGAAACTCCAAAGCGCCAGCCCCTGGCGAACGGCCTTGGGGGTCAGGTGCTTCTCGAACTCGCGCTCGCGCCAGTGGCGCATCAGCTTGGGCAGCGGGATGCGCACCGGACAAACGCTCTCGCAGCGGCCGCAGAAGGTCGAGGCGTTGGGCAGGTTGCTGGCTTCCTCGACGCCGACGAGCTGCGGCGTCAGCACCGCGCCCATCGGGCCGGGATAGACCCAGCCATAGGCATGGCCACCGACCGCACCGTAGACCGGGCAATGGTTCATGCAGGCTCCGCAGCGGATGCAGCGCAGGATGTCCTGCATCTCGGTCCCGAGCACGGAAGAGCGGCCGTTGTCGAGCAGCACGACGTGATACTGCCCGGGTCCGTCGAGGTCTCCCGGCCTCTTCGGCCCGGTGTTCAGCGTCGTGTAGGCCGAGGATTCCTGACCCGTTGCCGACCGCGCCAGCACGCGCAGCAGCACGGCTGCGTCCTCGAGCGTCGGGATCACCTTCTCGATGCTGGCCAGCACGATGTGCATCCGGGGCAGCGTGTTCGAGAGGTCGGCATTGCCTTCGTTGGTCACCAGCATCGACGAGCCGGTCTCGGCCACGAGGAAGTTGGCGCCGGTCAGCCCGACATCGGCGTCGAGGAATTTCTGCCGCAGGACGTAGCGCGCCTCGGCGACGAGATCGTTGCGCTCGGTCAGGCGCTTGTCGAAGCCCAGCTTGGCATGGTGTTCGAGGAACGTATCGGCGACCTGGTCCTTGGTGAGATGGACGGCCGGCGCGATGATGTGGCTGGGCGGTTCGTTGCGCAGCTGGATGATGTATTCGCCGAGGTCGGTCTCGACTGGCGCGATGCCCAGCGCCTCGAGGTGCTCGTTGAGCGCGATCTCCTCGGCCACCATCGACTTGGACTTGGCGACGGTGCGCGCGTTCACGCTCTGGCAGAGCTCGGCGATGATGCGCCGCGCGTCGGCGGCGGTCGGCGCCCAATGGACGTGGCCCCCAAGCGCGATGACCTTGCGCTCGAACTCCTCGAGGTAGAAGTCGAGATGGGCCAGCGTGTGGTTCTTGATGTCGCGCGCGCGGTCGCGCAGTGCCTCGAACTCCGGCAGCCGCTCGGCCGCCTGCCGCCGCCGCTCGGAAAAGCCGACCTTCAGCTTGGCCAGGGAGTCCTGGAGGTTGGGGTCGGCCAGCGCGTGATCGACATTGGACTTGAAGGCATGGGCCGTCGATTCCATCAGCCGCGCTCCGGTTCGCCGATCGCCGGCAGGTCGCCCATCCCGGCCAATACCTCGGCGACGTGGCGCACGCGAATGGCGCTGCCTTCGCGCTGCAGCTTGCCCGCCATGTTCATCAGGCACCCGAGGTCGCCGGCCAGCAGCGTGTCGGCCCCGGTGGAGGCGATATCAGCCGACTTCTCGCCGACCATCGCATTCGAGATCTCGGGATACTTCACGCAGAACGTGCCGCCGAAGCCGCAGCAGACTTCGGGGGTCTTCATCTCGCGAAGTTCGAGTCCCTGCACCGAGCCCAGCAGATTGCGCGGCTGGTCCTTCACGCCGAGCTCGCGCAGGCCGGAGCAGGAATCGTGATAGGTCACGGAGCCGTCGTAGCGCGCGCCGACTTCCTTGACGCCCAGCACATCCACCAGGAACGAGATGAGTTCATGACTGCGGCCGGCCAGATTCTCCGCGCGGGCCTTCATGCCCGGATCGTCATCGAACAGGCCGGGATAATGATGTGACAGCATTCCGCCGCAGGAGCCCGAGGGCGCCACGACCGCATCGTAACCCTCGAAGGCGTCGATGACCTGAGCGGCGATCGCGCGGGTCGTGGCCCGGTCGCCGGTATTGTAGGCGGGCTGGCCGCAGCAGACCTGGAGCGGCGGCACCTCGACGGTGCAGCCGGCCTCTTCGAGCAGCTTTACCGCCGCAAAGCCGACCGACGGCCGGAACAGGTCGACGAGGCAGGTGACGAAGAGCGCGACGCGGCGCGGGCGGACAGGAGGTTTGGTCGGCGGTGTGGACACAGCCCGAACATGGCAGCGGTGAAATGGGCGTGCAACGGCCGCTTTTCTGGAATTGTTCCAGCCTGAATGCGGGGGCTTGCCGGCGCCCTTGTCGGAGGCCGCGAATGCGTCGCGGCCGTCAGTTCTTGTTCGGCACCAGGACGACGGCGCGACCGTCGCTGTTCATGCGGCCGGCCCAGTCGGCCGCATGCGGACCGGCGCCGTAGAATACGTCGCCGCGTGCCGGGCCCTTGATGGCCGCGCCCGTGTCCTGCGCGATCATCAGACGACGATAGGATTCGGTGGCGCCGGGCTTGCGATAGACGGGACGGCGGGTGTCGATCCAGACCGGCGTGCCGTACGGCGTGATCGTCGGATCGACCGCCATGCTGCGCTGGGCGGTGAGTGGCACGCCCTCGGCACCGATCGGCGCCGACGTCCGGGTGTCCTTGAAGAAGATGTAGCGCTCGTTCTTGCGCATCACGTCCCGCGCCTGCTGCGGATTACGCTTCAGCCAGTCGCGGATCGCGGGCCAGGTCGCGTCTTCCTTCTTCATCACGCCCATCTCGACCAGCACCGTGCCGATCGCCGTGTAGGGGCGGTTGTTGGAGCCGTCGAAGCCCAGGGTCATGCTGCCGCCCTCGGCGAGCTGTATGCGCCCGCTGCCCTGCACCTGCATCTCGAACAGGCCGACCGGATCCTGCACGTAGGCGATCTCCAGCCCCTTGCCCTTGAGGGCGCCCGCCTCGATCTCGGAGCGTGTCAGGTAGGGTTGGTCGCCGAGGTCGGGCGGCTTGCGGTAGACCGGAACGGTGAAGAGCCGGGACGGCACCTTGCTGCCGCGCATCTCGGGCTCGAAGTAGCCGGTGAACTTGCCCTGCACCTTGATGATCAGGGGGCGGAAGTTCGACTCGAAGAAATTGCGCGCACCGCGGGCGTCGCCCGCCTTCACCGCGCCGGCGTTGTCGCAAATCCGCTTCCACTCTCCGGCGGTGATCGTTTTCTCGCCGCCGTCGGTGGCGATCGCGACATCGGGGCCGGCGGTCAGCTTGGGGCAGGAGCGGCGAAAGGCGGCTAGGGCCTCGGCGTGGCGATCCTCGGCCCAGCCTGCGATTTCGTTATAGGAGGTCGGCTCCATCGCGATGCGCTGTTGAGGCGCGGAGCCGGGGGTCGAGGCGCAGGCAGAGAGGAAACCGGCAGCGGCCAAAAGGGCCATGCCGCCGGCGAGGAGGCTCTGTCGCATTCTCGGAAACGCCTCCCTCAGCCTTCGCTCTCGGTCTTGATGAGCAGCCAGTTGGGATCACGCGATGTCGTATCGCGGCGGAACGTCCAGAGGTCCACGACCTTCTGAACTTCGTTGGGATTGCCGTCGACGATCTGGCTGTCGGCGTTGCGGACGACGTTGATCTGCTCGCTGACGAACCGCACCGTGACGACGGCGTTCGTGCCCTGCATCTCCGCGCCGGCGATATCCGAGGCCTCGAAGCCGATCAGCGTGGTCTCCGCCTTCTCGTTCCGCTCGATGCGGCCGCGAATGGCGGCCTCGAAACTTGCGTAGGTCGCGCTGTCGAGCAACGGCTTGAGCGCGGCGGTATCGCCGCGCGCGAAAGCCTCGACGATGGTGGTGAACGCGGCGCGGGCGCCGCCCGTGAAGCCGATCGGCTCGAAGTCGGGATCGGCGGTGCGGATCGCGGCGACGCCCGAGGTGGCGGTCGGCATGACGGTCGCGCGAATGCCACCCGGTCCAGTGGTCGCCGAAGACTGACGCGGCGCCGGCGCACTGGCCGTCGGCAGTGGCACGACATTGTCGCTGCCCTGCGCGGCGTCACCGACGCGCGGCGTGGCCGGCGGTGATGCGGGCGGCGTGAAAGGATCGCGGGCCGGCGGCTGTTCGTTGCCGGTACGCTTGCCCAGCACGGACCGCAGCCGAAGGATCAAGAAGACCGCGACCAACCCGATCAGGATGATGTCGTAGTTATTTCCCACGATGGCGCTCCACTGTCCCAAATTACATAGGCTCCGAATGGGGAAAGGGCAAGGCAACCGCCTGCCCGCTTCCGGCGCAACGAGACGTCTCAGGCGGCCAGGACGACGATATCGACCGCTTCGGTGACGCCGCCGACCGTCCGGCCGGGGCGGCGCTCATGCGTCACCGGCGCGCGATAGCCCTGGCGTTCGGCGAGGGCGTAGGTGACGCCGTCGGTAAGGGCGCGGGTCCGCTCTTCCTTGTTGTGCTTCTCGAGTTTCGCCGCGAAATTCACGGCCTCGCCGATCACGGTGAATTCGAGCCGTTCGCCGTCGCCCACCGCGCCGAACACCACCCGGCCCGCCGCGACGGCCAGTCCGATCTCGAGCGGGGGCAGGCCGGCGGCCCGGCGCTCGGCGGCCCAGGCAGCGGCGGCGGCCATCACCGAATCGGCGGCACGCAATGCGTCCGCGGCGGCCGTCGCCGAAGGCATCACGGCACCGAACGAGGCCAGGATGCCGTCGCCCAGGAACTTGTCGATGCTGCCGCCGGCCGCCGCGATCAGCGGGCAGACGCGGCCCTGGTAGTCCTGCAGGACCTTCATCACCTCGTCGGGCGGCAGTTCCATCGACAGGCGCGTGAAGCCGCGCAGGTCGACGGTGAGGATGGCGACGTCGCGCAATTCACCTTCGCCCGCCGTGATCGACATCGCCGCGCCGCGGATGCGGGCCGCCACGCCGGGATCGAAGAAGCGCGACAGGTCCTGCGCCGCCGTGCTCTCGCTCACTGCCTGCACCAGGAGGTGGCGCGCCCGCGAGATGGCGAGCGCCAGTACGAGGGTGGTGAGCAGGATGGCGATGATCTTGTCGGCCTCGGCGTGGATCAGAAATGCGTTCGAGGTCATGTACTCGACGAAGTCGTCGGTCGGATTGGCCGGTCCGCCACGGCCGCCCAACGCGTAGAGGATGAGGCCGAGCCAGCCCGCGATCGCCGTGAGACCGGTGAACACGACGAAGCGCGCCTCGAAGCGCAGTGCCCGCAGCGCGATGAACAGGAACACGTAGAGGAGTGTCGGCACCTTCAGATAGAAGACTGCCGGCTGGGCATACTTGTAATGGAACGAGTAGATCAGTCCCATCAGCAGGAGCATGTCGGCGACCACCGACAGGTAGAGCATCCAGGTCCGCAGCAGGTGCGCATAGGCAAGCCCGAGGCGCACCAGGCAGAAGGCGCCGTAGATCACCAGCACGTCGAACTCGAAGGAATAGTCCTCCTGCACCACGCCGCCGGGCATCGAGCTCGTTTCGTAGACCGTGGCGACCAGCACCACGATGACGAGCTGCACCCAGCCGATCAGGATCTCGCTCTGCTCCTGCTGGCGTGCGATCGCCAGGCGCACGCGCTCGGGGAGCTGGGCCGTATCGCCGCTGCCGAACAACCAGTCGCGCAGGCGGCGCAGCATCAGCGCTTTTCCAGCCAGAGGCTGGCGGGCAGCGCGTCCGGCGGCCGCGGCAGTCGGGAGATCACGGAGGCGGCCAGCCGGTCGGCCATGCGCCGCTCCGCCCAGACGCTGGAGAAGAGCGGCGTGAAGGCGCCGCTCGAGAGCAGCGGCACCACGCCCTGCTGCTCGTTGTAGGCGCGCCAGCCCCAGATCGCGGGATAGTCGAACGGCAGGAAGATGTCGTGGATGTGAACCAGCGCGCCGGCCGGCAGGCGCGGCAGGACGCGGTTCAACAGGATGTCGACATCGCTGCCCGGCATCAGGATGTGGCTGGAATCGATGAACAGGACGTCGCCCTGCACGAGGCCGTCGAAGACCTTGTCCGGCGCCGCCTGCAGCGTCGACGACTTCACGCGCACGCCCGGCAGGTCGGCGATGTCGGCGCGCGGTGCCGGGTCGATGGCCAGGATCTCGCCGACACCGCCCAGTGCCTTCGACAGGACGCGCGTCGAGTGGCCGGAGCCGACCTCGATGATGCGGCGCGGCTTGCGCTCCCGCACCAGCGCATAGGCGACGGCGGCATCGAGCGACGGAAACCACGACTGCTCGAACATCGCCTTGCAGCTCTCGAGTGCCGCGGCCTGGGCATCGACGGCATCAAGCACGGCGGCGAACCGGTCGGCATGCTCCTCGAACAGGCGCTCGATCGCGGGATAGGGCGGCTGCGCACCCGGCGGCGGCAGCAGCGGCGCATAGCGGTGCGGGATGAACCAGCCGCGCGGCTTCAGGCCGAGCACGGTCGGCAAGCCCAGGGCGAACCGCCGCCAGCGGCCGCGCAAGGTGGACGTGGCACTCATCGGGTCATACTCACGGCGTGAGGGTCAGGCCTTCGTGGGCGACCAGGGCGCGCGGCAATCCGTTCGCCGCGATACCCGGGCGCGCGGCCGCCGCGGCCCGCGCCACGCCGTCCATGAAGGCATCGTCATGGCTGGGATCGTGATGGAAGATGGCGAGTGTCCCCACCCCGGCCGCATCGGCGACCCGCACACCCTCCTGCCAGGTCGAATGGCCCCAGCCGCGATAGCGCGCATATTCCTCGTCGGTGTAGCTCGAATCGTAGATCATCACGTCCGCGCCGCGGCAAAGCTCGACGATCCTTTCGTCGCGATGGCCCTCGCGATGCTCGGTGTCGGTGATGTAGCAGATCGACTTGCCGAGATGGTCGATGCGGTAGCCGGTGGCGCCGTTGGGATGGTTGAGCGGTACCGTTCGTACCGCGACCGCGCCGCACGACAGGCCATCGCCGGCCTTGAACTCCCTGAATTCGACGCGGGCCTGGAAGACGTCGAGAGACACCGGATAGAGCGGCGCCTGCATCAGGTGCCCGACGACTTTCTTCAGCGTGTACGGGGCCTCGAGGTGGCCGGCCCACATGCGCACCGAGTTGCGATGATCGAACAGCGGCGCAAAGAAGGTGAGTCCGGAGATGTGGTCCAGGTGGGTGTGGGTGAAATAGATGTCGATGTCGTGCGGCGCCTGGCGCGCGAGTTCGACGCCCAGCGTGCGAATACCCGTGCCGGCATCGAAGAGCAGCCGGCGGCCCCCGGCGGTGACTTCCAGGCATGAGGTGTTGCCGCCATAGCGCGCATATTCTGCACCCGGGCACGAGATGGATCCCCGCACGCCCCAGAATCGGACTTTAAGACCGTCGACCACAAACCCTTCCCGGCAACTGTGCCGCCAGAGTCCACAGGCGGGTGCGTCCCGTCAACCGATGCCGGACGCCCTGCCGTTCTGGCCATGTTCTTGCGTAGGGATCCGGGCGGCTGTTTTTCACGTATTCTTGCAGTCGGCGGTCGAATCCGGCGTCCCGACTGCGTTGCCTACCGGCCTGTTCGGAGCAATACTTTGCCTATGGAACCCATCAATCAGGCTTCTACCCCGGCGCTGGCCGCGCCGCCCCTGCGTTGCGCCAAGTTCGCCATCGGCCAGGTGGTGAAGCACCGTATCTATCCGTTTCGCGGCGTGATCTTCGACGTCGATCCGGTGTTCGCGAACACTGAGGAATGGCTGTCGTCGATCCCCGAAGAGATGCGGCCGCGTCGGGACCAACCCTTCTACCATCTGCTCGCCGAGAACGCGCAGACCACCTACGTGGCCTACGTCTCCGAGCAGAACCTGCTGGCCGACGATACCGGCAAGCCGGTGTCGCATCCGCAGGTGCCGCAGTTCTTCAAGGAACTGAAGCGCGGCCACTACGTCTCGCGCGAGCGCGCGCTGCACTAGTCAGCGCAGCGCCTCGGCGATCTGATCGACGGTGGCGGTCCAGCCGACGATCGCGCCTTGCGCGCGGATCATGTCGAGCGCGGCCTTCTTGAATTCCGGGAAATAGCTTTCGGTCGCGTCCTCGGCCAGCAGGCATTCGAAGCCGCGGTCGTTGGCCTCGCGCATGGTCGTCTGGACGCAGACCTCCGTGGTGACGCCGGCGAGCACCAGATGCGTGATCCCGCGCTCGGCCAGGATGTCGCCGAGCGGCGTTGCGTAGAAGGCTCCCTTGCCCGGCTTGTCGAGGACGATCTCACCAGGCTTCGCCGCCAGCTCGGGCACGATGTCGGCCCCCGGTTCGCCGGCGATCAGGATGCGGCCCATTGTGCCGGGATCGCCGATGCGCATCGACGGCTTGCCGCGCAGCCGCTTGGCCGGCGGGCAATCCGACAGGTCGGGCTTGTGGCATTCGCGCGTATGGATGATGGGCAGGTCGGCGCCGCGGAAGGCCTCGAGCAGCCTGCCGACCGTCGGCACGATGGCCGAGAGCAGCCTGACGTCGTTTCCCAGGGTCGCGCCGAAACCGCCGGGCTCGATGAAGTCGCGCTGCATGTCGATCACGATCAGCGCCAGACGCGCAGGATCGAAGCTGAAGTCGAACGGCTGGGCGGCGATGGTTTTCACGGGCGTACCCCTCAATGCCCGGCCATGGCGCGGCCGATGGCGCCGATGTCGGCCGCGGCCGAATCCGTCTGCAGCGCGAGCTTGCCGTCGAACATGACGACGATGCGGTCGGAGAGCTGCAGGATCTCGTCGAGGTCTTCGCTGACCAGCAGCACGGCGGCGCCGCGGTTGCGCGCCTGGACGATGCGCGCGCGAATTTCGGCGACGGCGGCGAAGTCGAGGCCGAAGCAGGGATTGGCCACGATCAACAGATCGCCCTCGCTCGACAGTTCGCGCGCCAGCACCGCGCGCTGCACGTTGCCGCCCGACAGGCCGCGGATGGCGGCATCCGGCCCCGGCGTCTTCACCTTGTAGGCCTCAATCAGCTTTCGCGCCGTCTCGCGCATCGGGCCGCGCTTGAGCCAGATGCCGTTCGACGAGGAAGGCGGCTGATCGAAGGAGCGCAGCGCGATGTTCTCGGCCACTGACATGTCGGCGACGCAGGCATTGCGCAGCGGCTCCTCCGGCAGGCAGGCGATCCTGTGACGGACCATCTCGGGTCGCGTCGCGGTGTAGACCTCGCCGTGCACCAGCATCTTGCCCGCTTCGGCATCACGCTGGCCGGCCAGCGTTTCCACGAGTTCGCGCTGGCCGTTGCCCGACACGCCGGCGACGCCGACGATCTCGCCGGCGCGGATCTCCAGCGCCAACTCTTCGACCGCGAGTTGGCCGACATTGTCGGCGACCGACAGCCCCTCCAGTTTCAACACCGCCTTGCCCGGCGCACGGGTCTCGCGCTCCACCACGGTGCGCGTCTCGCGCCGGCCGACCATCATCTCGGCCATCATGTCGTTGTCGAGTTCGCTCGTCGGCCTGGTGCCGATGAGCTGGCCGCGGCGCAGCACCGTGACGGCATCGCAATAGGTATTCACCTCGCGGAACTTGTGCGTGATGGTGACGATGGTGATCAACTTGTCGTCGGTCAGCTTCTTGAGCGTGGTCAGCACCTCGTCGGCCTCGTCCGGCGTCAGCACCGAGGTCGGCTCGTCGAGGATCAGCAGGTTGCGCTTCAGGTAGAGCTGGCGAAGGATCTCGCCCTTCTGCTTCTGGCCGGCGGCGAGGTCGGCGACGGCCACGTCGACCGGCACGGTGAACGGCGTCGTCTCGAAGAAGGCGTTGAGTGCCTTCCGCTCCGCCACCCAGTCGATCACCGCCGGCAGGTTGCCGCGCGACAGCACGAAGTTCTCCAGCACCGTCATGTTCGGCACCAGCGTGAAGTGCTGGTAGACCATGCCCAGTCCCAGCTCGTGCGCCTGGCGCGGATGGGCGATCTCGACCTCGCGTCCGTTCAGCAGGATCTGGCCCTGGTCGGCGGCGTAGTAGCCCATGGCGCATTTCACCAGGGTGCTCTTGCCCGCGCCGTTCTCGCCCAGCAGCGCATGGAAGGCGCCAGCCTCGATCTTCACGGAGACGTCGTCGAGTGCGGCCATCGCGCCGAAGCGCTTGGTGAAGCCGATCAGCTCGAGGGACGGCGCGGTCACGCCAGCGCCTTCAGGACCGCGGCCGAGTTCGCGACGGCGCCGAACACGCCGCCCTGCATCTCGACCATTTTTAGCGCGGCGGCATGATTGCCGGGATCGGTGGCGCCGGTGCAGTCCTCCAGGATCAGGCATTCGAAGCCGCGATCGTTGGCTTCGCGCATCGTGGTGTGGACGCACACGTCGGTCGTGATGCCGGTCAGCACCAGATTGTCGATGCCGCGCGTGCGCAGCATCAGCTCGAGGTCGGTGGCGCAGAACGAACCCTTGCCCGGCTTGTCGATGATCGGCTCGCCGGTGATCGGCGCGAGGTCGGGAATGATCTCCCAGCCCGGCTCGCCGCGCACCAGGATGCGCCCGCAGGGGCCTGGGTCGCCGATGCCGGCGCCGATCTGCCGGGATCGCCAGCGCTTGTTGGCCGGCAGGTCGGAGAGATCGGGGCGATGGCCCTCGCGGGTATGGATCACGGTCCAGCCGGCCTTGCGCGCGGCAGCGAGCAGTTTCCTGATCGGCTCGATGGGCGCGCGCGTCAGCGACAGGTCGTAGCCCATCTTGTCGACATAGCCGCCGACGCCGCAGAAATCGGTCTGCATGTCGATGATGACCAGCGCGGTGTTGTCGGCCCGCAGGTCGCCGTTCCACGGCCAGGCATAGGGTCGGGAGTCGATGTGGGTCTTGGTCATGACGGCTCCTACTTGACCGCGCCCAGTTCGGCCGGCGCACCGCGTAGGCTGCGCGCCGGCGAGCAGGTGGCGATCATCAGGGCAAGGGTGAGGACGTAGGGTGCGGCGCTGAACAGGTAGTAGCCCTGGGTCACGCCGACCGATTGCAACGCCGGGCTGATTGCGCCGGCGGCGCCGAATAGCAACGAGGCCCACAGGCAGCGGATCGGGTCCCAGCGCGCGAAGATCACCAGCGCCACGGCCATCAGGCCCTGGCCGCTCGACAGGCCCTCGTTCCAGCTTCCGGGATAGTAGAGCGACAGGAAGGCGCCGCCGATACCCGCGAAGGCACCGCCGACTGCGGTCGCCAGCAGGCGCACCCGGCCGACCGAGGCGCCGATCGCCAGGGCCGCATCGACGCTTTCCCCCGCGAGGCGCACGATCAGGCCCCAGCGCGTGTTCTTCAGCGCCCAGGCGAGCGCGAAGGCCAGCACGATGCCGACGATGAACAGCGGATTGACCTGCAGCGCCTGCTGTACCTGCGGGATGCTGCTCCAGCCGCCGAGGTCGAGTGCGCCGAGGTTGGGCGCCTTGGGCTGGATGTAGGGCTTGCCCAGGAAGAAGGCGAGGCCGGTGCCGAACAGCATCAGGCCGATGCCGGTCGCTATGTCGTTGACCTTGGGCAGCTGGCAGAGGGCGGCGTGCAGGGCGCCCAGCATCAGGCCGACGCCGGCCGCCACCAGCACGCCGAGCCACGGCGAACCGCTCAGCAGAGCCGTGCCATAGGCGCTCATCGCGCCCATCATCAGGGTGCCTTCGAGGCCGAGGTTGATGCGGCCGCTGCGCTCGGTGAGGCACTCGCCGAGGCTCACGAAGATGAAGGGGGTGCTGACGCGTATGGCGCCGGCCAGCATGGCCAGCGGCACACCCCAGAGACCGATGTCGCTGCCGTCCATGTTCAGCGTCCCTCCACCGCCCGCAAGCGCCACAGCCAGGCCCACGAGCGGCCGTACAGGGTTTCGCTCGCCAGGATGCAGACGAAGATGATGCCCTGCAGGACGACCACCGCTGCGTCCGGCAGGTCGAGCCGGCGCTGGAGAAGCCCGCCGCTGGCACCGATGCCGCCCAGCAGGATGGCGACGGGAATAATCGCCAGCGGATGATGGCGGGCCAGGAACGAGACCAGGATGCCGGTGAAGCCGTAGCCGACGGCCAGCGAGGCATTGGCCTTGCCGTGCACCGCCGCCACCTCGACCATCCCGGCGAGACCCGCCGCCGCGCCGCCGGCGGCACAGGCCACCAGCACGTAGCGGCCGACGTTCAGGCCCATCATGCGCGCGGTCTTCGGGTTGCCGCCGATCACCTGCATGGCGAAGCCGAAGGTGGTGAAGCGCTGCACGACATAGCAGAGCAGGCAGGCCACGATGCCGAAGGCGAGCCCCCAATGGACGTCGCTGCCGCCGATCGTGCCCAGCATGTTGGCGTCGCCGATCGGCGGGGTCGACGGCTTGTTGAGGCTCGTCGGATCGCGCAGCGGGCCCTCGACGAAGTGGTTCATCAGGGCGATGGCGATGTAGGTGAGGAGCAGGCTGGAGATCGTCTCGTTGACGCCGCGATACTGCCGAAGCCCGCCGGCGAGTGCGATCCAGGCACCGCCCACGATCATGGCCGCGGCCGCCATGGTGAGATGCACAACCAGCGGTCCAGAGGCGGACACGGCAACGCCGGCCGCCGCAGCCGCGACGCCGCCCAGGACCAGCGCGCCCTCGTTGCCGATGATGATCAGGCCGAGCCGCGCCGGCAGCGCCGTGCACAGCGCCGTCAGGATCAGGGGTGCCGCGCGCGTCAGTGTGTTCTGGAAGGAGAACCAGCTGCCGAACGCGCCCTGGTACATCAGCGCGTAGGCCTCGAACGGATCGACGCCGGCATAGAGGATCAGCAGCAGGCCGAAGATCACCGCCGACGCCAGCAGGGCCAGCGCCGAGACGGCGATGCGTTCGAGGGCGGTGCCGATACCCGTACTCACAACTGGGCCCTGGTCCGCGGCGCGGCTTAGGACGTCGCGCCGAGAACGCCTTCGACCAGGTAGTTCATGCCCTCGAGCACGGGCTCGGTCTGGGTGTAGGTCGTGCCGCCGGCGATGACGGTGTTGCCCTTGTTGTCCTTCAGCGGGCCCTTGAAGATCGCGAAGCTGCCGTCGACAATGCCCTTGCGGGCTTCCTCGACCTTGGCCTTCGCCGCGTCCGATACGGCGGGACCGAAGGGCGAGTTCTTGACGTAGCCTTCCTTGAGGCCGCCGCGCACGAAGTTGCCCGGTACGCCGCCCTTCTTCATCGTCTCGACGAAGTCGACGTAGATCTTTTCCCACTGCCACTCGGCGCCGGTGAGGTAGCCCTTGGGCGCGAGCTTCGCCTGATTGGTGTGATAGCCGCAGGTGTAGATGCCGGCGCGCTCGGCGGTCTCGATCACGACCTTCGGGCTGTCGACATGGCAGGTCACGACGTCGACGCCCTGCGCGATCATCGAGTTGGTGGCCTCGGCTTCCTTGACCGGCAGCGACCAGTCGCCGGTGAAGATCACCTGGCAGGTGACCTTCGGATTCACCGAACGCGCGCCCAGGGTGAAGGCGTTGATGTTGCGCAGGACCTGGGGGATCGGCTTGGCGGCCACGAAGCCGATCTTGCCGCTCTTGGTGGTCGAACCGGCGACGATTCCGCTGAGATACTGCGCCTCGTCGATGTAGCCGAAGTAGCTGCCGGTGTTCATCGGGTTCTTGGCCTTGTTCCACAGGCCGCCGCAGTGCCGGAACTGGATCTTCGGATACTTCGCCGCCATGCGCAGCATGTGCGGGTCGAAGTAGCCGAACGAGGTCGGGAACAGGAGCGTGGCGCCGTCCATGTTGATCATGCTCTCCATCGATTTCTCGACGGCGACGGTTTCCGGCACCTTCTCTTCCTCGACGACCTTCACGCCGGCCATCTTCTTCAGGACGGCCGCGCCCTCGGCATGGGCCTGGTTGTAGCCGTAGTCGTCACGCGGCCCGACATAGATGAAGCCGACCACCAGCGGCTTCTGCGCCTGGGCGCCGCCTGCGAGACCGAGAACGGCCGCGCCCGCCGCGCTGCCCAGAAGTGCCCGTCGGCCGATATTGAACTTGTCGATCATCGAACGTCCCCCTCGATCGCGTGTCCGGCCGTCGCGGCCCGAAGGGGAAACAGCAAGCGGTGTGCCACGCCTCGGAGGCCGCAAATGCAGGCGAATCCGCGAGAAACGGCCAGTTCGACCGCTCGAATTGTATGCAATTTCACCGAATTGCATTCTTTTTGTGCATGGATGAGTGCAATTCCTGCTTTGGCATCCATCTTGTATGCAAAGCGGCATGCGCACCGACACCAACCCGACCCTGGCCGACAAACTCGCCGCGGCGATCGCCGACGGCATCCTCAACGGCCGGTTGCCGCCCGGCGAACGCCTCGATGAGGTGGGCCTGGCCGAACAGCATGGCGTGTCGCGCACGCCGGTCCGCGAGGCGCTGCGCCAGCTGGCGATGAGCGGCCTGATCGACATGCGCCCGCGCAAGGGCGCGATCGTGTCCAAGGCGACGCCTGAGGAGATCGAGAGCCTGTTCGTGGCCATGGCCGAGATGGAAGCGACCTGTGCCCGGCTGGCGGCCATGAGCATGACCCCGATCGAACGGCGGCGCCTGCAGGCGCGGCACGAAGCGATGGTCGCGCTCGCCGCGGCGGGCGAGACCGAGGCCTATTCGGATGCGAACGTCGCTTTCCACTCGGCGATCTATACCGGCGCTCACAATGCGCCGCTGGCCGAATATGCGATGAACCTGCGGCGCCGGGTCGGGCCCTACCGCCGCGCCCAGTTCCGCGTCGACGGCCGCCTGCTGCGCTCCAACCAGGAACACGACGCCGTCGTTCGCGCCATCGTCTCCGGCGACGCCGCCGGCGCCCACGCCGCCATGATCCACCACGTCAGCCTGGTCGAGGACGCCTTCGAAGCCTTCGCCGCGATCAACGCGGCTTAGAGGCTTTCTGGGCGGGGTTGCATCAGCAGATCCCTCCAACACGCGGCCTCACCCTGAGGAGCGAACGTAGTGAGCGTCTCGAAGGGTCGGCACGAGCACTGCGTCTGTTGCCCATCCTTCGAGACGCACGCTTTCAGCGTGCTCCTCAGGATGAGGTAAATGGTTCGAAGTGAGACGGAAAGACTCTAGAGGTGGCCGACAAGAAACCCCGTCATCTCGACCGGAGCCTCGCGTAGCGAGGCGTAGCGGAGAGATCTTCTCTCTGCGATTTGCCGGCTTTTGGTTGAACGAAGGTCTCGCCACTCCGCACCTTCGGTGCTCCGGCCGAGACGACGGACAAAATAGGACCGTCATCTCGACCGGAGCCGCGCGAAGCGAGGCGTAGCGGAGAGATCTTCTCTCTACGATTTGCCGGCTTTTGGCTGAACGAAGGTCTCTCCACTTCGCACCTTCAGTGCTTTGGTCGAGACGACGGATGTTGCGAGCTAATGTATCTGGTTCGACAGATCCAACCATTCGGGATTGGCGCTCTCGATCAGTGCGGTCTTCTTTTCGCGACGCCACTTCTTGATCTGCTTCTCGCGTTCGATCGCTTGAGGCGCTGTCTCGTGCGACTCGAGATAGACAAGTTTGGTGATGTTGTAGCGAGACGTGTGTTCCGACAGTCCCTGTCGATGCTCGTTCAGCCGACGACCCATATCGGTCGTGATCCCGACATAGAGTGCGCGATGGTTCGGGCTGGCGAGAATGTAGACGACGGGTTGGCGCACCATACGGGTCTATCCTGCTGGGGCCTTTCGGTTCGGCAAGGTCTCTCCACTCCGCGGCGGAGCCTGCCCCGAGGGCTCCCGAGGGGCGCTCCGGTCGAGACGACGGGCTGTTTTGCTGAGTTCTCCCCTCAATTCAGCGCGAACGGAAAATACTTGTCGTTGATCTTCTTGTAGGTGCCGTCGGTCATCATCTCGCCGAAGGCCTTGTTGAGCGCGTCGCGCAGCTTGGCGTCTTCCTTGCGCAGGCCGGCGGCCACGCCGACGCCGAGCGTCTGCGTGTCCTTGATGTCCTGCCCGACCAGCTCGCAGCACTTGCCTTCCGGCTTCCGGCTCCACAGCCAGAGCTGCGCCTTGTCGCCGAACACGGCGTCGACCTCGTCGTTGGCCAGCGCGGTCAGCGCTTCCTGCACCGACGCGTAGCGCTTGAGCTGGGCGGAGCGGCGGAAGCTCTTGTCGGCCCAGTCGGCATGCGTCGAATCCGTCTGGATGCCGATGCGCTTGTTGCGCAGCAGCGACGGCGGCCCGTCGTACGGCGCGCCCTTGGGGGCGATGAACGCGCCCGGGGAAAGATAGTAACGGCGCGACAGGCCCATACGCTGGCGCCGTTCGCGTGTCACTTCCATCGACGACATGATGATGTCGAACTTCTTCTCCAGCAGGCCGGGGATCAGCTCGTCCCACTTCAGCGCGATGAACTCGCACTCCGCCTTGATGCGCTGGCAGGCCTCCTGCGCCAGCTCCATCTCGAAGCCGGCCGGCATGCCCTTGCGATCGAGATAGTTGAAGGGCGGGAAGGCGCCCTCGGTGGCGATGGTGATCTTGAAGGCGGGCGGCGTGAAGGGCGACTTGGGGCCTGGCTTGGCGGCCGGTGCCGCCGCGGCGGGCTTGGCGGCCGGCGCAGGTTTCGCCAGCGGCTTCTGCTGGGGCTGCGCGGGGGGCTGTTGCTGCTGCGCAGACGCGACACCTGTCATCGCCACGAGCGCCAGGAGACAGAGCGCGAGTCTCATGCGACCAGCCGCTCCAGCAGCGCGTTGAGACGCTGCCGTCCCTCCGATGTTGCGCGCAGATGCGTGACGTCGATCTCGAGGAAGCCCGCGCGCACCAGCGGGTCGAGCCGCGTGGCGTCGATCGCCTCGACGGGGTCGACGCCGGTGACGGACGCAAAGGTGGCGCGGTCGATGCCGTCGGCCAGCCTCAGTCCCATCATCAACGCCTCCTCCACCAGGTCCTGTCCCTCGACCGTCGACGTCTCCGCCGTGCCGTGGCCCGTCCGCTCGACGGACTCCAGCCAGGCTTCCGGTCCGCTCGATCGCCGGGTCGCCCGCTTGGCGTTGCCGACGGCGAAGCGGCCGTGCGCGCCCGGTCCGATGCCGACGTAATCCTGATACCGCCAATAGATCAAATTATGGCGGCAGGCAGCCCCCGGCCGCGCGTGGTTGGAAATCTCGTAGGCGGGCAGGCCGGCCTCGATGAGCCGCGCCTGGGTGTGCTCGAACATGGCGGCGGAGGCCTCTTCGTCCGGCAGCACGAAAGTGCCGCGCGCGTGATCGGTGAAGAAGCGCGTCCCGCGCTCGATGGTGAGCTGGTAGAGCGACAGGTGTTCGCCGGCCAGGGCGAGTGCTCGCTCCAGCTCCTCGGTCCACGCCTCCGGCGTCTGGCCGGGCCGCGCATAGATCAGGTCGAACGAATGGCGGGCGAAGTGACGCCGCGCCGTGGCGAGCGCGTCCAGCGCCTCGTCCGTCGAATGCTCGCGCCCCAGGAACTTGAGCGACGCCGCATCGAGCGCCTGGACGCCCAGCGACACGCGGTTGACGCCGGCCTCGGCCAGCGCGGCGAAACGGCTGGCCTCGACCGAGGTCGGGTTGGCTTCCAGCGTGATCTCGATGTCCGGCGCAGCGTCCCAGAGTTCCCTCGTGCGAGCGATCAGCGCGGCGACGGTCTCCGGCTCCATCAGCGAGGGCGTGCCGCCACCGAAGAACATCGTCTCGACGCGGCGCCCCGGCGCTTCGCGCGCAGCGTGTTCCAGCTCGCGCAACAGCGCCGCCCGCCAGCGCGCCTGTTCCACGCCCTCGCGGACGTGGCTGTTGAAATCGCAATAGGGGCACTTCGACTTGCAGAAGGGCCAGTGGACATAGACGCCCAGGGGCGCCGGCTTCATCCGAAGCAGGCCTCGACCATCATCCGGAAGGCGCGGCCGCGATGGCTGATGGCGTTCTTCTCGCTATCCGACATCTCGGCCGTCGTGCGCGTCTCGCCGACCGGCTGGAAGCAGGGATCGTAGCCATGGCCGCCCGTCCCGCGCGGCGGCCAGACGATGGCGCCGTCGAGCGTGCCGTGGAACAGCTCGACATGCTCGTCGGGCCAGGCCAGCGCCAGCACGCAATGGAAGGTCGCGACGCGTGCCGCGTCCGTCTTCGGCACGTTGCGCGCTTCAAGCTCGTCCTGGATGCGTCGCATGCCGACCATGGCGTCGCGCGCCGGCCCTTCCCAGTCGGCGGTATAGACGCCGGGCTGATGATCGAGCGCGTGCACGCTGAGGCCGGAATCGTCGGCGAGACAGGGCAGGCCGCTGGCCCGCACCGCCACCAGTGCCTTCAGGGTGGCATTGTCCTCGAAGGTCGTTCCCGTCTCGTCGGGCGATGGCAGGCCGAGATCGCCGGCCGAGACGATCTCGACGCCGAACGGCGCCAGCATGGTGCGGATCTCGCCCGCCTTGCCGCGATTGTGGGTCGCCACAACGAGCTTCGGCAGGACGAACCGGCGGGCCATCAGTCGAGCCCGACGGCGGCGCGCTGCATCTTGGTCAGTTCGCCGATGCCCTTCTTGGCGAGCTGCAGCAGTTCGAGGAATTGCGCTTCGCTGAAGGGGTCCGTCTCGGCCGTGCCCTGAACCTCGACGATGCCGCCGGTGCCCGTCAGCACGAAGTTGGCGTCGGCCTCGGCCTTGGAATCCTCGGGATAGTCGAGGTCGAGCACGGCGGTGCCCTCCCACAGGCCGCACGATACCGCGGCGACCGTGCCGGACAGCGGATTGGCCGCCAGCTTGCCGTCCTTGATCAGGCGCTGGTAGGCGAAGTGCAGGGCGACCCAGGCGCCGGTGATACTGGCCGTGCGCGTGCCGCCATCGGCCTGCAGCACGTCGCAGTCGATGTTGATCTGGCGCTCGCCCATGGCCTGCAGGTTCACGACGGCACGCAGCGAGCGGCCGATCAGGCGCTGGATCTCCTGAGTGCGACCCGACTGCTTGCCGCGCGCGGCCTCACGGTCCATGCGGGTATGGGTCGAGCGCGGCAGCATGCCGTATTCGGCCGTGACCCAGCCCTTGCCGCTGTTGCGCATCCACGGCGGCACCTTCTCGTCGACCGAGGCGGTGCAGAGCACGTGCGTGTCGCCGAACTTGACCAGGCACGACCCCTCGGCGTGACGGGAAAAGCCGGGTTCCAGGGAAACCGGGCGAAGCTGGTCGGGGGCGCGGCCTGATGGGCGCATTCATTTCTCCTGAGGGGCGGGCGGCCGGTGTGTACCGCCCGGAAGGAGGCGAATCCAGCCGCCATCCCGCATTCCAGCCGGCGTTCATTGACCCTGCCCTCCGCACTACCTACATTTTTCCCATGGCGATTCACCGCATCGGCATGCCCGGGGGTGCCCATGCCGACACCCCGACCGGACAACGCGCCGCCTCCGTCGCGGAACTGAACGAGCGTGCCCGCGAGGTGCTGCGCCACGTGGTGGAAGGCTATGTCGAGACCGGCGAGCCGGTGGGCTCGCGCGCGCTCACGCGGAAGCTCACCGAGACCCTGTCGCCGGCCACCATCCGCAACATCATGGCCGACCTGCAGGATGCCGGGCTGCTCTACGCGCCGCACACCTCGGCCGGCCGGCTGCCGACCGATGCCGGGCTGAAACTGTTCGTGAACGGCCTGCTCGAGGTCGGCAACGTCTCCGAGGAGGAGCGCGAATCGATCGAGGCGCGCTGCGCCACCTCGGGCCGCAGCGTCACCGAGGCGCTGGAGCAGGCGACGACGCTCCTGTCGGGCCTGTCGCGCTGCGCCGGCCTGGTGATGGCGCCCAAGACCGAGCAGCCGCTGAAGCACATCGAGTTCGTCAATCTCGGTCCCGGCCGCGCGCTGGTCGTCACGGTGACGCAATCGGGCCATGTCGAGAACCGGGTGATCGACACGCCGATCGGCATGCCGCCCTCGGCGCTGACCGAGGCCAGCAACTATCTCAACGCGCGGCTGAGCGGACGCACCTTCGACGAGGCGCGGCGGCTGATCCTCGAGGACATCAAGCTGAAGCGCGCCGAGCTGAACGACCTCACCGCGCGCGTGATCGAGTCCGGACTGGCCACATGGTCGGGCGAGCCCGGCGGCGGTGCGCTGATCGTGCGTGGCCAGGCGCGCCTGCTCGAGGACATCACGGCGATCGAGGACCTGGAGAGGGTGCGCATCCTGTTCGACGCGCTGGAGCGCGGCGAGAGCTTCGTGCGCCTGCTCGAACTCGCCAACACGGCTTCGGGTGTCCAGATCTTCATCGGCGCCGACAATCCGCTGTTCGCCAACACCGGCTGCTCGATGGTGGTCGCGCCGTTCCGCGATTCGCAGGAGCGTATCCTCGGCGCCATCGGCGTGATCGGCCCGACGCGGCTGAACTACGCGCGCATCATCCCGCTGGTCGACTACACCGCGCGCGCCATCGGGAGGGTGGTCGGGTAAGGCATCAGCGCTTCACCAGTCCTTTTCGTCGAAATCCTCGAACTGCTTCATGCGCTCGTCTTCCTCCGGGCGCGGCTGCGCCTCTTCGTCGGCGGCATGTGAGAGGACACGAAGGCGGGTGTCGCGATTCAGCAACGGCAGCAGTTCCAGGAGATCATCGCGCGAGAAGGCGACGCAGCCCTGCGTGCCGGCATAGTCGTCGCGCGCGATGTGGAGGAAGATGGCGCTGCCCCATTCGCCCTCCGGCGGATCGTCGTTGTAGCCGACCACGACCACGACGTCGTAGAGCCCGTCCTCGCGCCACATCTTCTCGTGGCTCCACTCGTTCGGGATGCGGACCAGCCGGTTGTAGGTCGGCGAGCGCGGGTCGTCGCACCAGCCGTCATGCTCGTTGATCGGCCGCGCCGGCAGGCCGGTTTTCGGCAGGACCACCCGGTCGTTGCGGAAATAGATGCGGCGCAAGGGGAATTCGCCGACCGGCGTGGCCGAATCGCCCTCGACCTTGTCTTCACGGATCCCGCCTGCACCCACCGTGCAGCGCCAGCGCCGCTCCCCCAGGCTGGCCCAGCCCAGCGAGGTTTCGGCCGAATCGGCCTGTACGATCAGGACATTCTCGTCGGTCATTGCCCGGTACTCCAGTGCCCTTCATAAAGGCACGCTCTTGAGGGAGAAAGCGATGGCTTATGTCGTAACCCCGCCGGCCACCGTCGGCGTGCCGGTCCACGGAACCGGCGACCTGTTCCCGGTCCGCCGCATTTTCTGCGTCGGCCGCAACTATGCGGCCCATGCCCGCGAGATGGGACACGATCCCGACCGCGAGCCGCCGTTCTTCTTCACCAAGCCGGCCGACGCGATCGTGGTCTGCGCCGACCCGAAGAACCCCACCAAGGTCGCCTATCCGCCGGCCACCAAGAACCTGCACCATGAGATGGAGCTGGTGGTGGCGATGAAGTCGGGGGGCGCGAACATCCCGGTCGAGAAGGCGCTGGAGCACGTGTACGGCTACGGCGTCGGCCTCGACATGACCCGCCGCGACCTGCAGAACCAGGCCAAGGACATGGGCCGCCCCTGGGACATGGGCAAGGGCTTCGACCAGTCCGCGCCGATCGGCGAGATCTATCCGGCCGCGAAGATCGGCCATCCATCGAAGGGCACCATCCAGCTCGACGTCAACGGCAAGACCCGCCAGAAGTCGGATCTCAACGCGCTCATCTGGAGCGTGCCCGAGACGATTTCCTACCTGTCGGGCCTCGTCACCCTGGCCGCCGGCGACCTGATCTATACCGGCACGCCCGACGGCGTCGCCGCGGTGGTGAAGGGCGACACGCTGTCGGGCTTCGTCGACGGCTGCGGCACGGTGACGTGCGTTCTGGTGTGATGCTGGGGGCGCAACAGCTCTAGCTTCGCTAAAGCTGTTGGGCCCGGAACGTATCGCACTGACGAGGGTCACCCGTATCGAGACCCCTGCGGAACCAGCGTGAGCGTTGCGCACTGGTGCCGTGGGTGAAGCTGTCGGGCACGACGCGTCCCTGGCTCTGCCGCTGCAGCGCGTCGTCGCCGATCGCGGTGGCGGCGGCCAGCGCCTGGTCGACGTCCTTGTCGTCGATCATACGGCCGCCGCGCTGCCTGTCGGCGCGGTTGGCCCACACGCCGGCGAAGCAGTCGGCCTGGAGTTCGACGCGCACCGACAGCGCGTTGGCGTCGCGCTTGCTCATGCTCTGCTGCATCTGCTGGACCTTGGCCGAGATACCGAGCTGGTTCTGCACGTGGTGGCCGATCTCGTGGGCGATTACATAGGCCTGCGGGAACTGACCGGGCGCGCGGAAGCGGCGCGCCAGCTCGTCGAAGAAACCGAGGTCGAGATAGACCCTCTGGTCGGCCGGGCAATAGAACGGCCCCATCGCCGCCTGGCCGACGCCGCACTGGGTGCGCGTGGCGTCGCGGAACAGCACCAGCTTGGGATCGCGATACTGGCGGCCCATGCCCTGGAAGATCTCGTGCCAAACATCCTCGGTGCTCTTCAGCACGCGCGACACGAACTGGGTCTCGGCATCGCCGGCCGGCGCCGGCGTGCCCGGCGTGCGGCTGGCCGACGAGGAGGGAGGCGCCGGCGCGTAGCTCGAGGTGCCGCCGCCCGCGATGTCGCTCAGGATGGCGCCGGGATCGGCGCCCATGATCATGGCGATGACGACGAAGGCCACCAGGCCGATGCCGCCCTTGAACAGGCCGCCCCCGCCGCCGCCCATCGGAATGGGAAAGCCGCCGCCGCCGAATCCCCCGCCGCCGAACCCACCGCCTTCGCCGCGGCGATCCTCGATGTTGCTGCTCTCGTCGCCATCCATCTGCATGGCCAGGTCTCCTTGGCCGGGAAGTTCCCGGCGAGATCGTGTCCGGATCGTCTATAGTGCCCGGCGATGAGCCTCACCATTGCGACCTGGAACATAAATTCGGTCCGGCTGCGGATCGCAAACGTCGAACGGTACCTGAAGTTGCGCCAGCCCGATGTGCTGTGCCTCCAGGAGACCAAGTGCCCGGACGAGTTCTTCCCGCACGAGGCGTTCGAGAAGATGGGCTACACCCACCGGTTCGTGCAGGGGATGAAGGCCTATAACGGCGTGGCGATCCTCTCGAAGGTGCCGTTCGCCGCTGGCACCATCCATCACCGCTGCGGCAAGGAGGATTGCCGTCACGTCGAGGTCGCGCTCGACGTCGGTGGCGATCCGATCCTGCTCGACAATCTGTACATCCCGGCCGGCGGCGACATTCCCGATCCCGACCTCAACGTGAAGTTCGCGCACAAGCTCGATTTCTATCGCGAGATGGCGGACTGGTACGCCGCGCGCAAGCCCGGGCCGCGCGCCCGCAAGGGGCTGCGCCGCATCACCGTGGGCGATCTCAATGTGGCGCCGCTGGAGCACGACGTGTGGAGCCACAAGCAACTCCTCAAGATCGTCTCGCACACGCCGGTCGAAGTGGAACTGTTCGGCAAGCTGCAGGCCTCGCTCGACTGGATCGACGTGCCGCGCAAGTTCGTCCCGGAGACCGAGAAGCTCTATTCGTGGTGGAGCTACCGCAACAACGACTGGCGCACGTCGAATCGCGGCCGCCGGCTCGACCATATCCTGGCGAGCCCTGCCCTTGCCGGCGCGATCCGCAGTCATCACATCGACGTGGACTTGCGCGATTGGGAGAAGGCATCGGACCATGTGCCGGTGTCGGCAACATTCGAAGTCTAGTGTGAAATTCGGGGGAGCCCGCCATGCTGCAAATCATCGTCACCATCCTGATCGGCTTCGTGGTCGGTCTCCTGGCCCGCTGGATCGGTCCCGGCGCGCAGATCCAGGGCTTCTGGATCACCGTCCTGGTCGGCGTCGTGGGCTCGGTGATCGCCACCTATGGCGGCCAGGCGCTCGGCCTCTACCGCGCCGGCCAGCCGGCCGGCTTCATCGGTTCGGTGATCGGCGCGATCGTCCTGCTGGCGCTGGTCCAGCTTTTTGGCCGTTAGTTCCACCGAATCAATGGAGCGCGCCACTCCAGTGGCGCAATCATGATCTTGAGCGCCACCGGAGTGGCGCGCTTCATCGAGTCAGCTCACGCGGTAGATGAAGTAGCGGTCCTTCGGCACGCCCGGGGGCTCGGGCAGGCGCTGCCAGCGCGCGACCTCGAGCGACTGGTTGGCGAGCACGTAGCTGCCCGAGGCGGCTAGCCGGTCGAGCGCGGGTCCCAGCCATCTGCCCATCGCGACGTTCGCGTCGTGATCGCCGGTGCCGAGATCGGTGTGGATCAGCGCGGCAGTCGGCCCGAGCCTGCGCACGGCTTCCTCGATCGTGCGATCGGCGTCGCCGAGGAACAGCCGGTCGTCGGGCGGGATGCAGTCGGGATGGGCCGCCACCTTGCGTTCGAACACATAGATGTCCCGGCCGGGAAAGAGCTCGCGCAGGTGATCGTAGGTGCGGCCGTTGCCCAGGCCGACTTCGAGGATCGGACCCGGTAGGGAATCGATGGCGGGCTTCAGGAAGTTCAGGCAGTCGCGCTGCGCCTGCATGCGCGCGATGAAACTGTCGAGACGGCTCATGACGATGCGATGACTCTTGCTGGACTCTTGCGGGCCGTTCAGGCGGCCTTGGTGGCGGCGCGCAGCTTCTGGTTGGTGTCCTCGAGACGGTGCGCCAGCTCGCGCATGATCTCGATCGCCATCTCGGGGAACTCCGCGACCAGGCGATAGAACATGTCCTTGGTGATCTTGAGCGTGGCGAGCGGTTCCTTGGCCTTGATGGTCGCGGTGCGCGGCACGTCGCACAGGATGGCGATCTCGCCGAAGAAACTGTTGCGCTTCATCTCGGCGACGGCGATCTGGCCGCTCGGCGTGTCGATCAGCACGTCGGCCGTTCCTCCCAGGATGACGTACATCGTGTCGCCCGGGTCGCCCTGGTGACAGACCTCCTGGCCGATGCCGAAATTCACCCGCTCGCTGGTGAAGGCCAGCAGCTTCAGTCTCGCCTGCTCGACCTTCGAGAAGATCGGCACGCCTTTCAGCAGTTCTACTTCTTCGTTGAGGTTCATCGTGTCCTCCTCGGGCCTATCCCGACGCCATCAGGTCGGTGTAGAGCCCGCCCCTTGCCGCCAACTCCGACGGCGATCCCTGGGCGACCACGCGGCCACCCTGCATAACGACGATCTGGTCGAACGGCTCCGCCTGGCTCGGCCGGTTGGCGATCCAGATCAGGCCGCGGTCCGCTTCCCGGGCGTCCGCCAGGACATTGTCGCGGATGCGATCCTGGGTGCGGCCGTCGAACATGGCGACCGCCTCGTTGACGACCATCAGCTGCGGCCGCTTGATCAGCGCGCGGGCAATGCCGAGTTTCTGGCGCTGCGTCGCCGGCAGTCTCTTGCCGCCGACGCCGACATTGTACTCCAGGCCGACCTCGATCACCGAATCGCGCAGGCCGAGTTCGTCGAACACCTGCGCGATCAGAGTGCCGATGCGCTCGCCGGCCTGCGCCTGGCCGTAGACCAGGCGGCCGAACAGGATGTTGTCCTGCAGGGTGGCGGCGCTGTTGTAGCGCTCGAAATCGTAGAACTCGACGGCGTCGCGCAGGTTGGCCGGCAGGCCCTCGGCGAAGGCGCGGCGGGCGCTGAGGATCCGCTCTTCCATGGCCGCGTCGATCAGGCCGAGGCGATGACGGGCCTCGATGTAGCGGAACGGCAGGGTCATCAGGCGGATACGATCGGCCTCGGGCACCGCCTCGATTCCCTTGCCGCCGAGACGCTGCAGCAGCAGCCGGACGTTGGGCAGTTCATCGGCCGAGATGAAGCTGTACTGCTCGAACAACGGATTGTCGGGCGACAGGCCGGAGAACAGTTCGACCATGGTCTCGGCGATGGTGAGGCCCATGCGCTGCAGGTCGAGATCCAGCCCCGTCTTCCGCAGGACCGACATCACGTAGGGATCGGCCGCGAGGTTGTCGCCGTCGAACTGCTTGCCGAGCGCCGTGCCGAACAGCAGGTTTTCGGCGACCGACAGGTTCTTGTTGTAGTGATCCTTGTTGAACGGCTCGACCAGTCCGGCATAGGTCCCGTCCTGGAGATGCTCGTGCAGCGTATGCCGCGCCTTGAGGATCTTCTCCGCCAGGTCGGGCCGCAGGGCTGCATCGATGGTGCCACGCAGGCCGAGCGTGTAGATGTCCTCGTCGAGGTCGACCTGCTTCAGCACCCGCACCATGCAGGGCAGCAGATCAGCCGGCCCGGTGGCGCCGGCCAGCTCATAGTCGACCCAGTCGGCATTGGGATCGAAGGCCGGGTTGCCGGCGCGCACCGATTCCTTCCAGAACGTCTCGCGGAGTGCCCGCGTGGCCTCGTCATAGGTCGCCGGCGCCACGGGCCGCAGCTTCAGGCCGAACAGGAGATTGTCGCGCACGGACAGCGGGAAAAGGTAGGTGTCCTGCCCGACATAGGCGAGCCGCGCGCCGATGACGTACTCCGGCAGCTGGAAGAAATCCTTGCCGTCGATGCGGATCGAACCGCTGGCCGGCAGGGTCTGGCGCGCCAGCACCTGGGCCAGCACGTCCTTGCCCGAGCCCGCGCCGCCGATCACGGCCACGCGACGGTTGAGCGGCAGGGTCAGCGAGAGGCTGTCGAGCTGCTTCACCCTGCCGTCCTCGCTCACGACGACGCCGGCCAGGGCCAGCTCCTTGCCGAGCGGCGGCGGCGGCCCGTCGGGGAGCGCCTGAAGCTCCGGGGGCATCATGCCCTCGGGCTGGAACTGGTCGATCACCTGCTCGTACTTGATCTGCACGTCCTGGCGCTGCTGGTCCCAGTCGATCAGCTCCTTGATGGGCGACGGCAGGTCCTTGTAGGCGAGCAGCACGCCGACCACGGCGCCGACATCCATATGGCCGGTGATCGCGAAGTAGCCGCCGACCAGGTAGATGGCGAAGGGCGTCGCCTGCGACAGGATGTTGTTCCAGAACTTGGCGACGAACTTCTTCTGGTAGAGGTCGAAGCGGATCTTGAAGATCACGCCCAGCCGCTCGGCAATGTCCGCGCGTTCGTAGTTGGCCGCGCCGTGGATGTGGATCTCGTGCACGCCGTCGGCGGTTTCGGCGATGCGGCCAGCGAGCTGGCGGGCCGAGATCTGGCGCTGGCGGCCCAGCACCAGCACGGGCTTGCGCAGCCGCGGGATGATCGACATCTGCACGGCCAGCAGCACGATCACGATGATCCCGAGCAGCCAGTTCTGCATCATGATGAAGATGATGGCCGTCAGCGCCTGCCCGCCGAGGAACATCGGCTGCACGAAGGCGTCGCCGATGAAGCCGCCCAGCGGTTCGACCTCGTCCTTCACCATGGTGGCGAGTTCGGCCTGCTTCACCTTCCGGAAATGGGCCGGCGGGAAGCGCAGGATACGGTCGTAGAGTTCGTAGCGCAGGCGGCGCAGCATGCGCTCGCCCATGCGGCCCTTCTGGGTGTTGATGGTCTTCTTGAACAGGCCGTTGACGACGACCGCACCCAGGAAGACGAAGCTCATCACCACGAGATACTGGAGCTGGTCGACCTGGAATCCGTCGAAGAAGCGGATGACCCTTCCCGGGAAGATGGCCGAGAGGTCCAGCTCCCAGACCAGGAAGGGGATGGTCTTGGTGTCCTTGAACGCGTTGCCCTGGATGCCGTTGTTGATGACCGACTTCGGCACCGTCAGCGACATGAAGTAGAAAATCTGGGCCAGGACCACCAGCAGCAGGATGACGACCTGTTCGGGCCGGCTGTGTCGCCAGATGTAGGAGAAGAGACTGCGTTCCATGAATCCTGCGCCGCCGCGATCCAGTCTCTCCCTATAGGCGATCAGTGCCTTGATTACATTAGATATTTGCCGGGTTGCCGCACCCGGCTTCGCGTCCCCTGCGGCTTGTGGCATAGTCTCGGCGTCGTTCACCGGTCGGGGCAGCTGCTTCGGCGATGGAGAGGCCAATGCCCGCCAGCACCCGGTCCAAACGCGTACTGCTCTACAGCCACGACTCATTCGGCCTCGGCCACGTGAGCCGGTGCCGTACGATCGCCAACGCCATCGTCGAAGCCGACCAGTCCGTATCGGTGCTCATCCTGTCCGGATCGCCCGTCGTCGGTTCCTATGAGTTCCGGTCGGGGGTGGACTTCGTGCGCATTCCCGGCGTCGTGAAGATCGAGACCGGCGAATACGACTCGGCCAACCTGCGGATGAACGTCGAGCATACGCTCGAGATGCGCACCCGCATCATCCGCGATACCGCCGACATCTACCGGCCCGACCTCTTCATCGTCGACAAGGAGCCGCTCGGCCTGCGCGGCGAGGTCGGACCCGCCCTGCGGCTGCTCAAGGATCGCGGCACGCCGCTGGTTCTCGGCCTGCGGGACGTGATGGACGATCCGGCGCAGCTCGCGAAGGAATGGGAGCGCAAGAACGTCGTGCCCGCGCTGCGCGACCTCTACGACGAGATCTGGGTCTACGGCCTGCCGCAGGTCAACAAGCCCCTGACCGGCATCGACGTGCCGCCCTCGGTGCGCCACAAGATGGTCTATACCGGCTACCTGCGGCGCGAACTGCCGCTGCATGGCGACGTGCCGCATGAATTGGAGGAGATCGAGGGTCCCTTCATCCTGGTGACGCCAGGCGGTGGCGGCGACGGCGTCGAACTGGTGGACTGGGTGCTCGCCGCCTACGAGACCGACCCCAACATCCCCTACGGAGCGGTCATCGTGTTCGGCCCGTTCATGCCGGCCACGGCACGCGAGGCCTTCAAGGAACGTGCCGCGCGGTTCCCGAACATCCAGACCCTCACCTTCACCAACAATCTCGGCGCGCTGATGCAGAGCGCCGCCGGCGTGGTCGCCATGGGTGGCTACAACACGTTCTGCGAGATCCTGTCGTTCGACAAGCGTGCGATCATCGTCCCGCGCACCCATCCGCGCCTCGAGCAGTTCATCCGCGCCCGTGCCGCCCGCAACATCGGCCTGATCGAGATGCTGGATCCCAATCGCGGCCGCGATCCACAGGCGATGGCCACGGCGCTGCGCCACCTGCCGCAACAGGGCCTGCCGAGCGACGTCGTGGTGCCGGGTCTGCTCGACGGGCTGGGCAGCGTCTGGCGGCTCGTCTCCAAGCAGCTTTCCCATCCGCACCGCGGCCCGGCCTCGCTCGATGTGGCAGAGACACTCGGTGCGTACATGGGCGGCGAACTCGCCTCGGCGGACCCCGTTCCCTTGCCGGGACGCCACCGCAGCTGATTTCCGGACACTGATGTCGAACGAAAAGAATGGGCCCAGGGTCGCGGTCGTCCTGAAGGGCTGGCCGCGCCTCTCCGAGACCTTCATCGCCCAGGAGATCGCCGGCCTCGAGGCGCGCGGCGTGGCGCTGGAGCTCTGGTCGATGCGCCATCCCACCGACAAGGCGCGTCATCCCGTCCATGATCGCGTCGCGGCCAAGGTCGTCTATCTGCCCGAGTATCTCGAGGACGACCGACGCCGCGTATTGTCGGCCTGGCTGAAGGCCCGCCATTTGCCCGGCTACGCCGCGGCGCGCGCCAAGTTCCTCGCCGACTACCGGCGCGACCGCTCGGCCAATCGCGTGCGGCGTTGGGGCCAGGCGCTGGTGCTGGCGGTCGAATTGCCTGACACGATCGAGCGGCTCTATGCGCATTTCCTGCATACGCCCGCTTCGGTGACGCGCTACGCCGCCACCATGCGCAGCCTGCCCTGGAGCGTGTCGGCGCACGCCAAGGACATCTGGACCAGCGAGCCCTGGGACATCAGCGAAAAGCTGGCGGACTGCGCCTGGCTTGTGACCTGCACCAAGGTCGGCCTGCAGCGGCTGAAGGAGCTGGCACCGGACCCGGGAAAACTGCGCCTCGTCTATCACGGGCTCGACTTCGCCCACCTGCCGCCGCCGCCGGCCTCGCGGCCGCCGCGCGACGGGTCGGATCCGGCCGATCCGGTCGTGATCCTCTCGGTCGGCCGCAAGGTCGAAAAGAAGGGTTACGACGATCTCCTGAACGCGCTCGCATCTCTGCCGGCCAACCTGCACTGGCGCTTCGAGCATGTCGGCGGGGGGGACTTGTCCGATGCGCTGAAGGCGCAGGCCACTGCCCTCGGCATCGCCGACCGTTGCGTCTGGCGGGGTGCCCAGCCGCAGAAGGCTGTGTTTGCGGCGCTGGCGAGCGCCGATCTGTTCGTGCTGGCGAGCAAGAGGGCTGCCGACGGCGACCAGGATGGATTGCCCAACGTGTTGATGGAGGCGGCGCATCAGGGCCTGCCTCTCGTGTCGACGCAGGCGGCAGCCATCGGCGAGTTCGTCGAAGATGGCGTGACCGGCCTGCTCGTGCCGCCCGCCGCCCCGCATGAGCTGGGTCTGGCGCTCGCCCGCATGATCGCCGATCCGGCGCTTCGGCAGCGGCTGGCGCAGCGTGCCGGCGAAGTCGTGCACACGCGCTTCTCCTACGAAGCCGGCGTCGAATGGATCGCGTCGGCCCTGCAGGGTCGCACGGGCGAGGGCACCGACACCGCGCGCGCCGCGGAGTAGGCGTGCGCGTCCTGCTGCACACGCCGCTGAAGGCACCCGACAGTCCCGTGCCTTCCGGCGATCGCGAGATGGCGCGCGGGCTGGTTCGCCTGCTCGAACGTCTCGGCCACGAGGTCCTGATGCCGGCCGCGAGTCGCGTCGCGCCGGGCGTGCCGCCGATGGATTCCCATCTCGCCCGTGAGCGCCGCGCACGCGCGCAGGCGGCGCGATTGATCGCGCGCTGGCGGGCGCTGCCGGCGCATCATCCGGAGCGTTTCGACCTCTGGTTCACCTATCACTGCTACTATCGCAAGCCGGACTGGCTGGGTCCGATCGTTACGCAGGCGCTGCGCATCCCCTATGTGATCGCCGAGGCCTCGCATGCGCCGCGCCGCGCACAGGGTGCGACACGGATCGGCCATCGTGCCGTGGAGCGGGCGCTGGCGGCGGTCGACCTCGTGCTGACCGTCAATCCGCGTGACGTTGCCGGCGTGAAGGCGCGGCTGCGGCCCGGCGCCCGCCAGCTCTGGTTGCCGCCCTTCATCGACGTCGCACCGTTCCGTGTTCCCTCACGCCGGGACGCTGCACAGCCTCCCCTGCTGCTCAGCGTCGGCATGATGCGCACGCGCGACAAGCTCGATTCCTACCGGGTGCTGGCCCGCGCCTTCGCCTCGATGAAGGACAGGGAGTGGCGCGCCCTTCTGGTGGGCGACGGTCCCGCGCGGGCCGAGATCGAGACGCTGATGGCGCCCTTCGGATCCCGCGTGCGTTTTGCCGGCGCCGTACCGCACGCCGAACTGCCCGCGCTCTACGCCGCCGCGGACCTTTACCTTTGGCCCGCGATCAACGAAGCCTACGGCATGGCCTTTCTCGAAGCCCAGGCGGCCGGCCTGCCCGTCGTCGCCGGCCGCACCGGCGGTGTGCCCGCGGTCGTGGCCGATGGCGTCACCGGCCTGCTGACGCCGATCGGAGACGCGGCGGCCTTTGCGGCCGCGGTGACGCGCCTGCTGGAGTCGCCGGCTGAACGCACACGGCTTGGCGTTGCCGCCGCGGCGCGCGTGGCCGCGCATCACGACGAGCGCGCCGCGGCCCATGCGCTGGCGTCCGCGCTCGCGACACTGAAGGGCGTGCGGTGATGCATGCCGTGCCCTTCGCCCTCCTGCGCCATGCGCCCACCGTCTGGAATGGCGAGGGCCGGTTGCAGGGATTGACCGACACCTGTCTCAGCCGCGAAGGCGAGGCGGCGGCGCGGCAATGGCGCCTGCCGCCGCCCGCCGATCGCTGGAAGCGCGTCAGCAGTCCGTTGCAACGCGCGCGCCGCACCGCCGAGCTCGTGCGGCCCTCGATGCCTGTCGCCCTCGATTCCCGCCTGCGCGAGATGAGCTTCGGCATCTGGGAAGGTTTCACCGTGAAGGAGCTGCGGGCCGCGGGCGGCGAAACCTTCGCCGCCGCGGAAGCCGCCGGTCTCGATTTCCATCCGCCGGGCGGCGAGTCGCCACGCATGACGATGGCCCGCCTGTCGCAATGGAGTTCGACCCTCACCGAGCCCGTCGTCGCGGTGTCGCACAAGGCGGCGATCCGGGCGTTGCTGGCGCTGGCAACCGGCTGGAACATGCTGGGCCGCCCGCCGCACAAGCTCGATTGGACGTGCCTGCATTTCTTCGTGGCCCAGGGTGGGGGCCGCGTCACGATCGAGCGCCTGAACGTGCCGCTCACCCCATGAGCGCGCGCGTCTTCTTCTACGTGCAGCACCTGCTGGGCATCGGCCATCTGCGTCGTGCCGCGGCCCTGGCGCGGGCGTTGGCCGCGGGTGGCTTCGATGTGCTGCTGGTTTCGGGCGGCGCGCCGGTCGACGGGCTGGCGCTGGGCGGTGCGCGGCTGCATCAACTGCCGCCGGTGCGCGCCGCCGATGCGCGGCTGAAGGAGCTGGCACGGCTCGACGGCTCGCCGGCCGACGAGACGTTTCGCGCGAAGCGCACGCGGCAGCTGCTCGACCTGTTCGCGGCCGAGGCGCCCGATATCCTGCTGACCGAACAGTTCCCGTTCGGCCGCACGCAGCTTCGCTTCGAGCTGCTGCCGTTGCTCGAGGCGGCGCAGGACAGGCCCTCGCCCCCCTGGATCGTCTCGTCGATCCGCGACGTGCTGCGCCGCACCGCCTCGCCAGCGAGGGTCGACGAGATGGTCCAGACCTTCGAGGCCTTCGATGCCGTTCTGGTCCACGCCGATCCCGCCCTGGTACGGCTGGACGACAGCTTCCCCGCCTGGCCGGACATCCAGGAGCGCGCACTCTATACCGGCTACGTGATGGATTCGCAGGCCGCGCCTCCGTCCGGCGACACCGTCGGCACGGGCGAAGTGGTCGTGTCGGCCGGCGGTGGAGCCGTCGGCGCGCCGCTTCTCCATGCCGCCATCGCGGCGCGGCCGCTCTCGCCCCTGGCCGATCGCCGGTGGCGCCTGCTGGTCGGGCCGAACATGCCGGAGGCGGACGTGGCGGCGCTCCATGCGTCAGCCGGTGACGGCATCGTCGTCGAGCCGGTCCGCGCCGACTTTCCGGCGCTGCTGCGCAACGCCGTGCTGTCGGTCTCGCAGGCCGGCTACAATACGGTGGTCGAGACGCTCTGCCATGGCGATCGCGCAGTGCTGGTGCCGTTCGGCACGGCGCGCGAGACCGAGCAGGCCGACCGGGCGCGCGTGCTGGTCGAGCGCGGCATGGTCGCGGCCGTCGCGCCCGACGATCTGACGCCCGCGAGCCTCGCG
The DNA here is from genome assembly GCF_945957355.1 of uncultured Reyranella sp. Classification (GTDB taxonomy): domain Bacteria; phylum Pseudomonadota; class Alphaproteobacteria; order Reyranellales; family Reyranellaceae; genus Reyranella. The sequence continues at coordinate 151,927 of NZ_CAMFKM010000002.1, forward strand.
GCCGCGATCGGTCGAGCGTGGGCCGGCCCTTCGATCCGCAGTTTCCCCCCGGTCGATGCCGGGGGTGCCGCGGCCACCGTCGCGGCACTGAAGGAGATGGTGGCGCCATGAGCGGCTGGCAGGCACTCGCCGAGGAGGTGGCGCGCTGGCGCGACGCGGGCCGCGTCGCCGAGCTGTGGTGGCGCGACGACGACGCCGTCGATGCCGGCCGCGCTCTCGATCGCCTCCTCGCCGTCGGGCGCGAGACCGGTACGCCGCTGGCGCTCGCCGTGGTGCCGGCGCAAGCGACGGCCGCGTTGGCCGATCGCCTCTCGGAAGAGCCCGGGGTCGACGTGCTGCAACATGGCTATGCCCACGCCAATCATGCGATGGCGCCGGAGAAGAAGATCGAGCTCGGCCTGCAACGTCCCGCGATGCTGGTCCTGGGCGAACTCGGTACCGGCTGGATGGCGCTGGAGCGGTTGTTCGGTTCGCGGGCGCTCGCTGTCATGGTACCGCCATGGAACCGCATTGCGCCGATCCTCGTGCCGACCTTGCCGGAGATCGGCTATCGCGGTCTCTCGACCTTCGGGCCGCGCGCGCGCGTCCATCCGGTTCGCGGCCTCCTGCAGGTCAATACGCATGTCGACCTGGTCGACTGGAAGGGCGGTCGCCGCTTCGCCGGCGAAGAGACGGCCCTCTCCGCCCTCGTGACCGCGCTCGCGCGTGCACGCGGCGGCGACGGCGAGCCGATCGGCATCCTCAGTCATCATCTTGCGATGGACGCCGGGGCATGGGATTTCCTAAGGTCGTTGTGTGAAAGAATGACAAGACTGGAGAACATCCGTGTGCGCAGCGCGCGCGAGCTGTTTGCTCCTGAAGCCGGACGTCAGGGAGGGCGCGGGTGACTTCCGCAGATCTGCGCTATCCGCAGCAGACGCTGGTGGCCGATTATCTGCGCGCCACGGCGGGCGTGGTGCTGTGCGGCGCGCCGCTGCTGCTGCTCGACGTCAATCGCTGGCTGGCGGCGCTCCTGCTGGCGGGTTTCGCCCTCTTTGCGCTGTTCCTGGTGCGCACGGCCCTGCGCCATCGCACGCGCTTCGTGCTGGGCCCGGACACGCTCTGCGCCGACGGCCCCGTCGGGACGCTGGTGGAATGGAATCGTCTCGACCGCCTGAAGCTCAGCTATTTCTCGACCAAGCGCGACCGGTCGGATGGCTGGATGCAGCTTAGCGTCGGCTCGACAGGCGGCAGATTGATAAAGGTCGATTCCGCGCTGGAGGGCTTTCACGATATCGTGGAGCGGGCGGCGCAGGCGGCCGAGGCGACGGGCGCGCCGCTGAGCGACGTGACGCGGGCGAATCTGAGATCGATGGGCATCGTGGTGGTGGGTCAGGAAGAAACGGTATGAAGGATCTGCTGCGCGTCGAGGACCTGACCGTCGAATTCGGGGTGCACGAAGGCGTGCTGCGCGCCGTCGACAAGGTGTCGTTCTCCATCCCGCCCGGCGGCACGGTGGCGCTGGTGGGCGAGTCGGGCTCGGGCAAGTCGGTCTGCAGCCAGGCGATCATGGGCCTGCTGCCGCGCACCGCGAAGATCACGACGGGCTCTATCCTGTTCCAGGACCCGCGGGTCGACCAGGGCGTCGTCGACATCGCCCGCATCGATCGCGCCGGTCCGGCGATGCGGCGCATCCGCGGCGGCCAGATCTCGATCATCTTCCAGGAGCCGATGACCTCGCTGTCGGCCCTCCACACCGTGGGCGACCAGATCGGCGAGGCGGTGGAGTTGCACGGCGCCCAGCCGGGCGGTCCGCTCGGCGGCAAGCATGGCCGCAAGCTCAGCCGCGCCGAGATCGACGGGCTGACCGTCGACATGCTGCGCATGGTGGGCTTCCCCGATCCGAAGCGGGCGCTCAGGACCTATCCGTTCGAGCTCTCCGGCGGTCTTCGCCAGCGCGCGATGATCGCCATGGCCCTGGTCTGCCGCCCGGCGCTGCTGATCGCCGACGAACCGACCACCGCGCTCGACGTCACCATCCAGGCCCAGATCCTGCGCCTCATGAAGGACCTGCAGTCCGAGCTGGGCATGGCGCTGCTGATGATCACCCACGATCTCGGGGTGGTCGCCAACGTCGCCGACGACGTGGTCGTGATGTATCGCGGCAAGGTCGTCGAATCGGGCGACCTGCACGACATCTTCCGCGATCCGCAGCATCCCTACCTGCGGGCGCTGCTGCATGCGGTGCCGCGCTTCGACATGAAGCCCGGCGAGCGGCTGCAGCCGATCCGCGAGATCAAGGGCTCGACCGGCCATCTGCTGAAGGAGAAGCCGGTCTCGGCGCCGACCGCGACGTTCAATCCGGACGCGCCCGTGCTCAAGGTGCGCCACGTCACCAAGACCTTCCGCATCCGCAAGGCCGACACGCTGATGGAACAGCTGCTGGGCGGCGGCACGACGCGCTCCATCCGCGCCGTCAACGACGTGAGCTTCGACGTGCTGCGCGGCGAATGCCTCGGCCTGGTGGGTGAATCGGGCTGCGGCAAGACCACGCTCAGCAAGATGCTGATGCGCGGCATCTCGGCCGACGCAGGCCAGGGCGGTCGCGTGATCTTCGACGACTGGGGCCGCAAGATCGACGTGATGAGCCTCGAGGGCGAGGAGCTGAACCGCTTCCGCACCAAGCTGCAGTTCATCTTCCAGGATCCGTTCGGCTCGCTGAACCCGCGCATGACGGTGTACGACATCCTGGTCGAGCCGCTGGTCATCCACGGCATCGGCGACGATGCCTATCGCCGCGAGATGGTGGCCGAGCTGATGGAGATGGTCGGCCTCGACCGCCGGCACCTCAGCCGCTATCCGCACTCCTTCTCCGGCGGCCAGCGCCAGCGCATCGGCATCGCGCGCGCCCTCGCGCTGCGTCCCGACATGGTGATCTGCGACGAGCCGGTCTCGGCGCTCGACGTCTCGATCCAGGCCCAGATCCTGAACCTGCTCAAGGACCTGCAGAAGCAGCTCGGCCTCACCTACCTGTTCATCAGCCACAATCTCGCGGTGGTCGACTACATCGCCGACCGCATCGCCGTGATGTGCGCCGGCCGCCTGGTCGAACTCGCGCCGGCCGGCGAGCTGTTCAAGAATCCCATGCATCCCTACACCAGGGCGCTCCTTTCGGCGGTGCCGATGCCCGATCCCGATGCCCGCCTCGACCTCGGCGCGCTGATGGAGGGCAAGGCGTCCGATCCCACGGCCTGGCCCGAGCCGTTCCGCGACGACGGCAAGACGCCGCTTCTCTGGACCGAGGCCGAGCCCGGCCATTACATCCGCGTCTCGCGGCCCGATCTGTACCCGACCGGGCGAGAGGTGGTCTGACATGCTGCAGTTCATTGTCCGCCGCGTGCTGTTGATGATCCCGACCCTGTTCGTGATCAGCGCGCTCGTCTATTTCATCATCGACCTGCCGCCCGGCGACTGCGTCACCTCGCAGATCGAGGAGCTGCTGGCGCGCGGCGATCCCGATGCCCACGCGCGCGCCGAAGAGCTGCGCGAACTCTACGGCCTCAACCTCCCGCTCTGGCACCGCTACCTCGACTGGGTGGCCGGCATCTTCCGCTGGGACTTCGGGCTTTCCTGCCAGGACACGGTGCCGGTCGCCGACCTGATCGGCGAAAGGATGATGCTCACCATCGTGATGGAGACCAGCACGATCGCCTTCATCTGGATCGTGTCGTTCATCATCGGCGTCTATGCCGCCACCCATCAGTACAAACTGGGAGACTACGTCGCCTCGTTCATCGGCTTCATCGGCCTCTCCATCCCGAACTTCCTGCTGGCGCTGGTGCTGCTCTATGTCGGAAAGGTCTATTTCGGCCTGTCGATCGGCGGCCTGATGGATCCCGAGTACATCGACAAGCCGCTGAGCTGGGGCAAGGTCGTTTCGGTGATGGAGCACCTGATCATTCCGGTCATCGTGATCGGCATGTCGGGCACGGCCGGCATGATCCGCCGGCTGCGCGCCAACCTGCTCGACGAGCTGCAGAAGCAGTATGTCGTCACCGGCCGGGCCAAGGGCCTGCCGCCCATGAAGCTGCTGGTGAAGTATCCGCTGCGGCACGCCATCAACCCGTTCGTCGCCGACATCGGCGGCCTGCTGCCCGACGTCATCTCGGGCTCGGTCATCGTCTCGGTCGTGCTGTCGCTGCCGACCACGGGCCCGATGCTGCTGAGCGCGCTGAAGACCCAGGACGTGAACCTCGCCGCCACCTTCCTGCTGTTCGTGGCGGTGCTCACCGTGATCGGCATGCTGATTTCGGACCTGGCGCTGGCTGCGCTCGATCCGCGCATCCGCTTCGGCAGTTCGGAAAAGTGAGGGTGCCATGACCGACACGACACCCTCCGGCATGACGCCCGACCCCCGCCGCCACGCGCCGCACTTCGTCTCGAAGGAGCCGTGGGACCCCTACGTCGCCGACAAGCTGACCGCCGAGCAGGAACGCTACTACATGGCGGGCCAGTGGAAGCTGATGTGGTGGCGCTTCCGCCGCCACAAGCCGGCGGTCGTTTCGATGGCCTTCCTGCTCCTGATGTACTTCTCGACGCTGATCAGCGAGTTCATCGCGCCCTACGACCTGCACACGAGGCACTCGCGCTACATCTTCGCGGCGCCGCAAGGGGTCCATCTCTTCCACGAGGGCTCCTTCCTCGGGCCGTTCGTGTACGGCCTCAAGATGGAGCGCGATCCGGCCACCCTGCAGCGCATCTACTCGGAAGACACGACCAAGCCGCAGAAGCTGCGCTTCTTCTGCTTAGGGGAAAGCTACGAGTTCTGGGGCCTGATCGAGGGCCGCTTCCACTTCGTCTGCCCCCCGGAGGACGGGACCCTGTTCCTGCTGGGGACCGACCGGTTGGGCAGGGACATGTTCAGCCGCATCGTCTACGCGGCGCGGATCTCGCTCACCATCGGCATCATCGGTATCGCGCTCTCCTTCGCGCTCGCCCTGATCCTGGGCGGCCTGGCGGGCTATTACGGCGGCTGGATCGACAGCGTCGTCCAGCGGCTGACCGAGATCATCAAGAGCTTCCCGCACCTGCCACTGTGGCTGGCCCTGTCGGCGGCGCTGCCCGTCACCTGGTCGCCGCTGCTGGTCTATTTCGGCATCACCATCATCCTGGCGCTGCTCGACTGGCCGGGCCTGGGCCGCGCCGTCCGCTCCAAGCTCCTGTCGCTGCGCGAGGAGGATTACGCAGCGGCCGCCCAGATGATGGGCGCCAAGCCCGCCCGCATCATCGGCCGCCACCTGCTGCCGGGCTTCATGAGCCACCTGATCGCCTCGGCCACGCTCTCGATCCCGTCGATGATCCTGGCCGAGACGGCTTTGTCGTTCCTCGGTTTGGGCCTGCGTCCTCCCATCACCTCGTGGGGCGTGCTGCTGAACGAGGCGACGGACATCAACGTCGTGGCGGTGAACTGGTGGCTGATGCTGCCGGTGGTGCCGGTGATTCTCGTGATTCTGGCGTACCAGTTCATGGGCGACGGGATGCGCGACGCTGCAGACCCTTACGCTTAAGCGCTGCGCGCCTAAGCGTAAGGGTCGAAGCGTCGGGCCGGCGGCAGGGCCTTCTGAGGCCCGGGAGCCGGCTCCGTGCAGAACGGATGAGGGTGCCGCAACACCCTCAAGTCCCTGAAATCCTTATCTATTCTGCACTTGGCAATGTCTGTGCGACTGTTGCCGAGAAATCACACTAATGCCCTATTTAGGTCTGGCGATGGCCACCCGGGACTTCCATTTAGGTTGGGTATCTCCCCCGAACGTGGTCCCCCCAAAGCCACGTTCTAGCCTCCTCGGAGGCGCTCAGGCCGTCATCTCACCTCCCCCGAGATGACGGCCTTTTTCTTTGCCTGCGGCCAGCATGTCGATCAAACGCATGCTACGAGGGCGCCCCATGGTGCCTCCGCTCCTCGAAGTGACCGGTCTTTCCTGCCGCCGCGGCGGCCGGCCGGTGTTCGACCGCCTGTCCTTCGGGCTGGGCGCGGGCGAGCTGCTGGCGCTGACGGGCCGCAACGGCAGCGGCAAGACCAGCCTGCTGCGGGCGCTTGCGGGGCTGACGCCGCCCGCCGCCGGCACGATCGCCTGGCAGGGTGTCGACACGGCCCAGGATCCCGAGACATGGCGCGGCCGGCTGGCCTGGCTCGGCCATCTCGAGGGGTTGAAGGGCGACCTCACGGTGGCCGAGAACTTAGGCGTCGCCGAGCGGCTGCGCGGCGGCGAGGCCGGCGACCGGCTGGACGGCGCCCTGGTGGCCTTCGATCTCTCCGGACTGGCCGCACGGGAGGTGCGCACGCTCTCGGCCGGGCAGCGCCGGCGCACTGCGCTTGCCCGCGTGGTGCTGTCCCAGGCGCCGCTGTGGCTGCTGGACGAGCCGCTGAACGCGCTCGACGCGCCGGCGCAGGCGGCCTTCCGGACGGCGCTGCAGGCCCACCTCGCAGCCGGCGGTCTGGCCATCGCCGCCACCCATGCCGAGCTGGGCATCGAGGGCGCGCAGCGTCTCGACCTGCGCGGCGGCGGCGTTCGGGAGACGCCATGAGCGGCTTCACGACCCTGCTGATGCGCGACCTGCGCCTGGTGCTGCGGCGGCCGGGCGATGTCGGCGTGGTGCTGGCCTTCTTCGTGGTGGCGACGGTGCTGTTCCCGATGGGCATCGGCCCCGAGACCAACCTGCTGGCGCGCATCGCGGCCGGCGTCCTGTGGTGCGCCGCCTTGTTTGCGGCACTCCTGTCGCTGGAGCGGCTGTTCGCCGCCGACTACGAGGACGGCACGCTCGACCTGCTGCTGCTGGCGCCGTGGCCGCTGGAGCTGGCGGCGCTGGCCAAATGCCTCGCTCACTGGATCGTGACCGGCCTGCCGCTCAGCCTGCTGGCGCCCTTTCTGGGCGTCGCCTTCGGCCTCGACGGGCAGAGCCTGCTGGCGCTGGGCGCGACCCTGCTGGTCGGCACACCCACTTTGTCGTTGATCGGCGGGCTCGCGGCGGCGTTGACGCTGGGGGCGCGCAAGTCGGGCGCGCTGCTGGCGCTGCTCGCCCTGCCGCTCTGCGTGCCGACCTTGATCTTCGGCGCCGGTGCGATCGAGACCCTGGCGGCGGGCGACGGCATCGTGACACATGTCGCGATCCTCGCCGCTCTTGCATTGGTCGCCCTGGCCACGACGCCTTGGGCGATTGCCGCAGCCTTGCGGCAAGCCGGCGAATAGGGAGGATGGGGCCGATGGCCGACCTGCATTTTCTCGCCAATCCTGCACGTTTCCGCCGCTTCAGCCAGCGGGTGCTGCCGGGCCTCGGCTTCGCCACGGTGCTGATGCTGGCGGTCGGCGCCTACATGGCCTTCTTCGTGGCGCCCGAGGACTACCAGCAGGGCAAGACGGTGCGGATCATGTTCCTGCACGTGCCGTCGGCCTGGCTGTCGATGGGCGGCTACGCGATGCTGGCCGCGCTCGGCGCGTCGCTGCTGGTGTGGCGCCATCCGCTGGCGGCGCTGATGGCGCGCGCGGCCGCTCCCGTGGGCGCCAGCTTCGCGGCGGTGTGCCTGCTGACGGGCTCGCTGTGGGGCCGGCCGATGTGGGGCACCTACTGGGTGTGGGATGCGCGGCTCACCTCGATGCTGCTGCTGTTCTTCCTCTATCTCGGCCACATCGCGCTCAGCCGCGCCTACGATTCGCCCGAGCGCGGCGATCGGGCGGCGGCGATCCTGGCGCTGATCGGCGTGATCAACCTGCCGATCATCAAGTTTTCGGTCGATTGGTGGAACACGCTGCACCAGCCGGCCTCGATCACGCGGCTCGACGCCCCGGCGATCCACTCGTCGATCCTGGTGCCGCTGCTCTGGATGGCGGTCTCGCTGCTGTTCCTGTTCGTCTGGCTGGTGCTGCTGCGCACCGAGACCGAGATCGACCGCCGCCGTCTCGAGAATGCCGAGGCCGCGGCATGAGCAACCACGCGGCCTATATCCTCGGCTCCTGGCTCGTCGCCGCGGTGATTCTCGGCGGGCTGGTGATCGCGTCGCTGGGCGCCCGCAAGCGGGTGCGCCGCGAACTGGCGGCGCGCGGCCTGGAGAAGCGCCGATGACTCCGAAGCGCCGCCGCCTCTGGTTGCTGCTGGGATCGCTGGCCACGCTCGGCGTGGCGGCGACGCTCGTGCTCACGGCGCTCAACGACAATCTCGTCTTCTTCTATTCGCCGACCCAGGTCGCCGAGAAGAGCCTCGGCCCCGACCGCCGCTTCCGCCTGGGCGGGCTGGTGGAGCAGGGCAGCGTCCAGAAGGACGGGCAGACCGTGCGCTTCACCGTCACCGACACGCACAAGGCGGTGAAGGTCGTCTATCGCGGGATTTTGCCCGACCTGTTCCGTGAAGGTCAGGGCGTGATCGCCGAGGGCTCGATCGGGCCGGACGGCGTGTTCACCGCGCGCGAGATCCTGGCGAAGCATGACGAGAACTACATGCCTCCCGAAGTCGCGAAGGCGATCAAGGAAAGCGGGCAATGGAAAGAGCGCAAATGATGCGAAGCAGCATTTGCGCTGGTGGTGTGGAGGCTTTCAGGCGGTGTTTCGCCACCCTCATCTTTTCTGAGCCGTGCGGGCTCCCGGCGCTTCGCTTCGCTGCAGCGCCTGCCGCCCGCCAGTTCCGCGACGCATTCGACATTGGCGTAACAGGTGCTTCGTGGTCGCGGAACTAGGCCATTTTGCGCTGATCCTGGCGCTCGCGGTCGCGCTGGTGCAGGGCACTCTGCCGCTCGTCGGCGCGTCGCGTGGCGACCTCCGCCTCATGACCCTCGGCCGCACCGCGGCGCTGACGCAGGCGTTCCTCGTGCTGCTGGCGTTCGGCGCGCTGACGCAGGCCTATGTCACGTCGGACTTCTCCGTCGCCAACGTCGTGGCCAATTCGCATTCGGCCAAGCCGCTGCTCTACAAGATCAGCGGCGTGTGGGGGAACCACGAGGGCTCGATGCTGCTGTGGGCGTTGATCCTCGCGCTGTTCGGCGCGGCGGTCGCGATCTTCGGCGCCAACCTGCCCGACACCTTGCGCAGCCGGGTGCTCGCGATCCAGGCGCTGATCGGCGTGGGCTTCCTCGCCTTCCTGCTCTTCACCTCCAACCCGTTCACGCGCGTCTATCCGGCGCCGCCCGATGGCAACGGGCTCAACCCGCTGCTGCAGGATCCCGGCCTCGCCTTCCATCCGCCGCTGCTCTACCTAGGCTATGTCGGCTTCTCGGTGACCTATGCCTTCGCCATCGCCGCGCTGCTCGAAGGAAGGGTCGATGCCGCCTGGGCGCGCTGGGTGCGGCCGTGGGCGCTGGCGGCCTGGTGCTTCCTGACGCTCGGCATCGCGCTGGGTTCGTGGTGGGCCTATTACATCCTGGGCTGGGGCGGCTTCTGGTTCTGGGATCCCGTCGAGAACGCCTCGCTGATGCCGTGGCTCGCCGGCACCGCGCTGCTGCACTCCGCCATCGTCGTCGAGAAGCGCGACGCGCTGAAGAGCTGGACGGTGCTGCTGGCGCTGCTCGCCTTCTCGCTGTCGCTGCTCGGCACCTTCCTGGTGCGCTCGGGCGTGCTCACCTCGGTGCATGCCTTCGCGCAGGATCCGGCGCGCGGCCTGTTCATCCTGGGCTTCCTGCTGGCCGTGACCGGCGGCGGCCTCGCGCTCTATGCCTGGCGCGCGCCGCAACTGCAGGGCGGTGGGCTGTTCCAGCCGGTCAGCCGCGAGGGCGCGCTGATCCTGAACAACCTGCTCCTGTGCACGCTCGCGGCCACGGTGCTGCTGGGCACGCTCTATCCGCTGTTCCTCGACCTGCTGACCGGCAACAAGGTCTCGGTCGGCCCGCCCTTCTTCAACGCCACCTTCGTGCCGCTCTGCGCGCCGCTGTTCGCCGCGCTCTGCGTCGGGCCCTTCCTCGGCTGGAAGCGCGCCGAGCTCTGGCCGGCCCTGATGCGCCTGCGCATCGCACTGGTCGTGTCGCTCGCCGCCATCGTGGTCGCCATGACGATGATCGACAGCCGCTCGACGCTGGCAGCCCTGGCCTTCGGCTTCGGCGTCTGGCTGATCGTCGGCAGCCTCGCGTCCTTGAGCGACCGCGTGCGCAGCGGGACGCTCCGCACCATCCCGCGCTCGACCCTGGGCATGGTGATCAGCCATGCGGCGCTGGGCGTCGTCGTGCTGGGCTCGGTCGCGACCTCGTCGTGGAACACCGAGCTGATGCACACGATGAAGCCCGGCGACAGGGTCGATTTCGCCGGCTACTCGGTGCTGCTCGACCGCATGGACGAGGTGCGCGGCCCCAACTACGTCGCCGAGCGCGCGACCCTCAACGTCAGCGTCGGCGGCAAGCCCTACACAGTGCTGCAGCCCGAGCGGCGGCTGTTCACCGTGCAGCGCCGCCAGGTGGCCGAGACGGCGATCCAGACCAACCTGCTGCGCGACTTCTACGCCACCCTGGGCGAGGGCAACCCGCAGCAGGGCTGGGTGATCCGCCTCTATCTCAACCCGCTGGCGCCGTGGATCTGGCTGGGCGCGGCGCTGTGCGCCTTCGGCGGCTTCGTCTCGCTGTCGGACCGCCGGCTGCGCATCGGCGCGCCGTCGCGACGCCCGTCATCCTTGCAGCCGGCCGAATAGATGCGCCGCCTGCTCTTCATCCTGCCGCTGCTGACGCTCGCACTGATGGCGGGCTTCTTCGCCTGGTCGCTGACCAGCGGCCGCGACCCCGCCTCGATCGGCTCGGTGGTGGTGGGCCGGCCGGCGCCGAAGCTCGACCTGCCGGCGCTGCGGCCGGGCGAGCCGCCGCTCACCGACGCGGACCTGCGCACCGGCAAGCCGGTGATCGTGAATTTCTTCGCGAGCTGGTGCACGCCGTGCCTGGCCGAGCATCCGCTGTTCACGCGGCTCAGCGAACGCGAGGGCGCGACGATCGTCGGCATCGCCTGGAAGAACAAGCGCGACGACGCGCTGCCCTGGCTGAAGCGGCTGGGCGATCCTTATCAGCTGGCGGGCCTCGACCTCGACGGCAAGACCGGCCTCGACTGGGGGCTGAGCGGCGTCCCCGAGACCTACCTGATCGACGGCGCCGGCATCGTGCGCCGGCATTACCGCGGCCCGATCACCGAGCGCGATCTGAACGAGACGATCCTGCCGTTTCTGAAGGGGGCGGTGAAGTGATCGCTCGCCCAACACAAAACCCGTCGTCTCGACCGGAGCGCCGAAGGCGCGGAGTGGAGAGACCTTCTCTCCACGAAAAGCCGGCAAGTCGTCGAGAGAAGGTCTCTCCACTACGCCTCGCTACGCGAGGCTCCGGTCGAGACGACGGGAGTTTTTTGAGGAGCTTGAGAGCGTTGCTCTGCCTCCTCGCGCTGCTGTTCGCGTTCCCGACACTCGCCGTCGAGCCGTCCGAAATCCTCCCCGACCCCGCGCTCGAAGCGCGCGCGCGGGAGATCGGGCGGGCGTTGCGGTGCGTCGTCTGCCAGAACCAGTCGATCGACGATTCCTCGGCCGAGGTGGCGCACGACATGCGCCGCGCGGTGCGCGAGCGGCTCACGGCCGGCGACAGCGACGCCGACGTCTTCGCCTACATGGTCGCGCGCTACGGCGACTACGTGCTGCTGAAGCCGCCCTTCAAGGCCGGCACGCTCGTCCTGTGGCTGGGCGCGCCGCTCCTGCTGCTGGTGGCCGGCGCCGCCCTCCTCCTCGCCGCGCGCCGCCGCCGGCACACACCCATCGTCGCGCCAAAACCGCTCGACGAGGAGGAGCGCCGCCGCCTCGACGCGCTCCTGAAGGGCTGACGGCCATGCTCGAATTCCTGCTGGCGCTGCTCACCACCGCGACCGTCGCCGCCCTGCTCTGGCCGCTGCTGCGGATGCGCCTGCCGGTGCGCGACCGGCTCTCGGGCGAGCTGGCGATCTACCGCGACCAGCTGGCCGAGCTGGAGCGCGAACGCGAAGCCGGGACGCTCGGCCCCGCCGAGGCCGCCGCCGCGCGCACCGAGATCGAGCGCCGCATGCTGGCCGCCGGCGACGCCGCCGCGTCCGGCGCCAAAGCCGCGCGCAGCTCCGACGCGGTGCAGAAGTGGCTGCCGCCGGCGCTCTCGCTCTTCGTGCCGCTGCTGGCCTTGGGCCTCTACCTGCAGACCGGCCGCCCCGGCCTGCCCGCGGCACCCTTTGCCGAACGCGGCACCGAACACCCCGCCCCGTCGCGCCAGATGGACGTCGCCGGCCTGCTGGCCGAGGCGCGCGCCCGCCTCGCCCAGGACCCCAACGACGCCGACGCGCTGGCCGCGCTGGGCGAGGGCCTGACCCTGGAGGCCGGCGGCACCGTCACGCAACCGGCGCTGGAGGCGCTGCAGCGGGCGCTCAGGGCGCGGCCCGACGATGCGCGCATCCTCTACTATCTCGGCCTGCACGAGGCGCAGAGCGGCGACTCGAAGGCCGCGATCGCCCGCTGGCGCGACCTCGAGGCCAGCAGCCCGCCCGACGCGCCCTGGCTGCCGATGCTGCGCGCCGAGATCGCGCGGGTGGCGAAGGCTGCCGGGATCGAGGTGCCACCAACCCAAACAACGCAATCCACCATGCCGACGCCCAGCCGCGAGCAGCAGGAGGCGATGGCCCAGCTCACGCCGGAGCAGCGCCAGCAGACGATCCGCACCATGGTCGAGGGGCTGGCCGCGCGCCTCGCCGACGCGCCGCAGGACCGCGCCGGCTGGCTGCGCCTGGCCAACGCCTGGAAGGTGCTGGGCGAGAACGCCAACGCCGCCGACGCCTATGCCCGCGCCGACACGCTGGCCCCCGTCGACGCGCGCATCCTGGCCGACTGGGCCGAGGCGCATGTGCGCCAGCTGGCGCCCGGCGCCGTGCCGTCGCCGCAGGCCGTCGCCGTGCTGGAGCGGCTGGAGAAGGCCGAGCCGCGCAACGCGCTGGCCCTGTTCTACCTGGGCGTCGCCGCCGAAGCCGCGGGCAACAAGCCGGCGGCGCTGCAGCGCTGGAAGACGCTGCTGGCGCTGCTGCCGGCGGATGCGCCGATCCGGGGGATGCTGGAGGAGAGGATCAAGGCGGCGGGGGGGTGAGGTTCGACCCACAGTCGTCGAGATTGCCTTGCCGATCTTGCTGGTCCAGATTCTTCCATTGTTTAAATGGGTTAGCACCCGCGCGTAGGGGTTTTTATGAGTATCGATCAGATCAGCTTCCTAGAGCGCGCAGCACGCTATGAAGACCCCACAATTGAAGAGAAGTGGCAACGGGTCGTTGACGATGTGAAAGATGAGTATCTCTCACATACTCAGCACTTCCCCTGGATAGTCGGCTTCTCTGGCGGCAAAGACAGCACGGTTGTCGCTCACGCGGTATTTGAGGCGCTGTTGGACATTCCACCATCGCGCCGATCTCGGCCTGTGCATATCGTTTCAAACGATACAAGAGTCGAGAGTCCGTTGGTGATGTCGCATTTGGACGATGTTACGGCCCGGATCTCCATGGCGGCCGAGAGCATGGGCTTACCAATTAAGGTAGCACGCACGCAGCCGGATCCAGACAAGACGTTTTGGGCTCTCCTGATCGGCAAAGGCTATACGCCTTTGGTTGCCTTCCGCGATTGGCTAAAGGGGATTCGTAACGATCCGCAGATGCGCCAAGCTATTAGACGTAATGGCAAGCTGACGTTCGCAGCGTCCGGAAAGCACATCCCTGGCCCCTTTACGATTCAAGCGCGTCAAGAAATTCTGAAAAGACTTCTGCAAGTCCAAGAGAAGTTTGGTGCTGAGCTTATTAGCAATGAAGAGCTCGAACTAATTTATCAAACCTGGGCGACAGAACTGCAGCAAGAAACTGGAGCGGGAAATGGCTAGCGATGAAGAAGCCTACCTCAGCGATTTGCCTCTTTGGGCATGGGAATGCTCTTCTCTGGAGAATTGTCGCCTGAAGACAAAAAGCGATTTGTTAAGCTGCCTGTTGGTTAAGGGATGATGTCGCTTTCCGCTCTCAAGGAACTCAGAACGAGTTCACGGATTCACATTGAAGGATAGCGACACCTATTAGGCTAAGTCACCTTTCGGGCTTCCGATGCCGGCGCTTCCACCTCGTGAGGCGTACTCTGGATCAGGTGGTCGAATGCCGATAATGCGCCCGTGGCTTCCTCTCCCATGGCGAAGACGATTTGCTTGTAGGGCACGGTAGTGGCGTTGTCGGCGAACGAGAAAGCTGGTTGCCGGCGGCATGTATGCGCAGGTCTCTCGGTAAACAATGCGAAGAAGGTTTGCTCCAGCGTGAAGAGCGAGCCTCATTACCTCCCAGACAATCGCCGCCTCGCCTGTGCTGGCCTAACTCCCGCGTGGATCAACCATCCGCAGGAGGAAGCCATGTCCCATCCCACCGCCACGCCGGACGCCGTCGTCGAGGCCTACGTCGCCACCTGGAACGAGACCGATCCCGCGCGCCGCCGCGCCGGCCTTGCGGCGGCCTGGACCGAGACGGGGATCTACCGCGATCCGGTGATCGCGGGCGACGGGCCGGCCGGGATCGACGCCATGCTGGCGGGCGTGCAGGCGAAGTTCCCGGGCTTCGTGCTCAAGCGCACCTCGAAGGTCGACGCCCATGGTGGCGCCTCTGGTAGCCCGGTGGGGCGCTATCTGCGCTTCACCTGGTCGCTGGGTCCGGCCGACGGGCCCCCGGTCGTCGAGGGCGTCGATTTCTGCACCCTGGCGCCGGACGGCCGGCTCGCATCCGTGGTCGGCTTCATCGACAAGATGCCGGGGTGAGACGGCACGCGGGGGTTGCCGTCCGCCGGAGGACGGCAATCTCTCGTCCCATCCGATGTGCTATACTCAGATCGGTCCGGTGACGGAATGCTGTCAGTGCCAGCACGCCGTGCCGGCGGACAAAAAGGCCTTGCAAACGAAACAGTCGAAATAGACGAAACAAACGAAAGCAATGTCGCACCCCTCCCGCCATGCACGGGATGATGGCGGTGCTTGCATCGTGGCAGGCGCTCAGCCCGAAACGTTGCCATCGCGAACCGACCGCCCAACCTCATCCTTCGAGACGCGGTCCTGCGGACCGCTCCTCAGGATGAGGTCTGTGCTTGGGAAGGCCCTAAGCCGCCTGCTTCACCTCGACCGGCTCGCTCCGGATCAGGTGGTCGAACGCCGACAGCGCGGCCTTGGCGCCCTCGCCCATGGCGATGACGATCTGCTTGTAGGGCACGGTCGTGGCGTCGCCGGCGGCGAAGATGCCGGGGGCCGAGGTCTGGCCGCGGGCGTCGACCTCGATCTCGCCGCGCGGGCTCAAGCCGATCGCGCCCTTCAGCCACTCGGTGTTGGGCACCAGGCCGATCTGCACGAAGATGCCCTCGAGCTCGATCGTCTTCTGCTCGCCACTCGTGCGGTCCTTGTAGGCGAGGCCCGTCACCTTCGCGCCGTCGCCGTGCACCTCGGTGGTCTGCGCCGAGACGATCACCGTGGCGTTGGGCAGCGAGCGGAGCTTGGCCTGCAGCACCGCGTCGGCGCGCAGCTGGCCGTCGAACTCGATCAAGGTGACGTGGCTCACCAGGCCCGCGAGGTCGATCGCCGCCTCGACGCCGGAATTGCCGCCGCCGATCACCGCCACCCGCTTGCCCTTGAACAGCGGGCCGTCGCAGTGCGGGCAGTAGGCCACGCCCTTGTTGCGATACTCGGCCTCGCCGGGGACGTTCATCTGCCTCCAGCGCGCGCCGGGCGAGAGCACGATGGTCTTCGCCTTGAGCGTGGCGCCGTTCTGCAGCTCGACCGTGGCCAGGCCGCCCGGCGTCGCCGCCGGCACGAGCTTGGTGGCGGTCTGCAGGTCCATCACGTCGACCTCGTAGTCCTTGACGTGCGCGGCCAGCGCCGCGGCCATCTTCGGGCCCTCGGTGTGGGAGACCGAGATGAAGTTCTCGATGCCCATCGTGTCCAGCACCTGGCCGCCGAACCGCTCCGCCGCGATGCCGGTGCGGATGCCTTTTCTGGCGGCATAGATCGCTGCAGCGGCACCGGCGGGGCCGCCGCCGACCACCAGCACGTCGTAGGGCTTCTTCGCGGCGATCTCCTCGGCCGCGCGTTCGCTGGCACCGGTGTCGAGCTTGGCCAGGATCTGCTCCAGGCTCATGCGGCCCTGGCCGAACGGCAGGCTGTTGAGGAAGATCGAGGGCACGGCCATCACGCCGCGCTTCTCGACCTCGTCCTGGAACAGGGCGCCGTCGATCGCCGTGTGGCGGATGCGCGGGTTCAGCACGCTCATCAGGTTCAGCGCCTGCACCACGTCGGGGCAGTTCTGGCACGACAGCGAGAAATAGGTCTCGAACGTGTAGTCGCCGTCGAGGTTCTTGACCCGCTCGATCGTGTCCTGCGCTTCCTTGCTCGGGTGGCCGCCGACCTGCAGCAGCGCCAGCACCAGCGAGGTGAATTCATGGCCCATCGGGATGCCGGCGAAGCGGACCGAGATGTCCGTGCCGGGCCGCACGATGGCGAAGGAGGGCTTGCGCATGTCCTCGTCGGCCTCGGCGAAGCTCACCTTGTCCGACAGGGTGGCGATCTCCTGCAAGAGCTCCTTCAGCTCGGCCGACTTGGGGCTGCCGTCGAGCGACGCCACCAGCTCGACCGGCAAGGTCAGGCGCTCGAGATAGCCCTTCAACTGCGTCTTGAGGTTGGCGTCCAACATGGGAGGTACTCCTACTGAAATGTAGCGAAGCGGAGTGGAGGGACCCCCGATGAGGCCCCTCCGCCCTTCGTCAGATCTTGCCGACCAGGTCGAGGCTGGGGGCGAGGGTCTTCTCGCCTTCCTTCCAGGCGGCCGGGCAGACTTCGCCGGGGTGCGAGGCGACGTACTGGGCGGCCTTGACCTTGCGCAGCAGCTCCTTGGCGTCGCGGCCGATGCCGCCGGCGGTGATCTCGACGATCTGGATCTTGCCGTCCGGGTCGATCACGAAGGTGCCGCGATCGGCCAGGCCCGCTTCCTCGATCATCACGCCGAAGTTGCGGGTGATCGTGCCGGTCGGGTCGCCGACCATGACGTACTCGATCTTCTTGATAGCTTCCGACGTGTCGTGCCACGCCTTGTGGCTGAAGTGGGTGTCGGTCGAGACGCTGTAGATCTCGACGCCCAGCTTCTTGAACTCGGCGTAGTTCGTCGCCAGATCCTCAAGCTCGGTCGGGCACACGAAGGTGAAGTCGGCCGGGTAGAAGAACACGACCGACCACTTGCCCTTGCCCTTCAGGTCGGCGTCGGTCACGTCGATGAACTTGCCCTTCTGGAAGGCGGTGGCCTTGAACGGCTTGATCTCGGTGTTGATGAGGGACATTGGCTTGAAACTCCTTGGTTAACGCTTGGCAACGGTTACTTAGGGGCATTCTAAGATCGTTTAAAGCGCAAAATACCGAATTGAATAATCGGTAAAAACGATTATATGCCCCCGATGAAACCTACCCCGACACTGCGACAGCTCCGCTACCTGGTGGCGGTGGTGGATCGCTGTCACTTCGGGCAGGCGGCCACGGCCTGCAACGTCAGCCAGTCCACCTTGAGCGCCAGCATCCAGGAACTCGAAGACCTGCTGGGCGCCCCGCTGCTGGAGCGCACCAAACGCTCGGTCGTGCCGACGGCGCTGGGACGGCAGGTCGCCGACCGCGCGCGCGACCTGCTGAAGGGGGCCGAGGATCTGGTCGACCTGGCCCAGGCGGCGCGCGATCCGCTCTCGGGGCCGCTGCATCTCGGCGTCATCCCGACCATCGGGCCGTTCCTGCTGCCCAGGGCCATGCCGCGCCTGCGGGAGAGCTTCCCCAGGCTGCAGCTCTACCTGCGCGAGGACCAGACGGCGCGCCTGCTGGAGCGGCTGGAGGCGGGCGTGCTCGACGCCGTGCTGCTGGCGCTGCCCTATGCGCTGGGCGATCTCGAGGTGATGGACCTCGGCGAGGACCGGTTCTCGATCGTCCAGCCGGCGGGCCACGTCCCGGCCGCCAGCATCGCCGACGAGAACCTGCTGCTGCTGGAAGACGGCCACTGCCTCCGCGACCAGGCGCTGGCGGCCTGCGAGCTGGAAGGCGCGCGCCGCAATGCCGGGTTCAACGGGACGAGCCTGCACACGCTGGCGCAGATGGTGGCGAACGGATTGGGCGTCACCTTGATGCCGCAGATGGCCATCGATGCGGGCATCCTGCGCGGCCTCGACGTGACGGTGCATCCGCTGGCCGGCGCGGTCCCGCATCGCCGCATCGGTCTCGTCTGGCGGCGCTCCTCGCCCCGCGCCGAAACCTTCCGTGCGCTCGGCGACGCGCTGAAGGTTGAACTCGCGAAGTCATGAAGAAGTGCAGATCAGCTCTGCAGGATTGAGTCACGAGCCCCCACAGCCCGCCGTGCTAGGTGAGGGATGCAGAGAATAAAGGCCTGTGCGCCCGACCGCGGATCTCGCGGTCGGGCTATTTTTTGTCCAGGCGCTGCCGCGTTTACGGCTGCTGGCGGGGGGCCGGCGTCACCGGTTCGGGCGCCGGCGTGGCCGGGATCGGCGCGACCCGGGGAACGGCGGGCGTCCGCGTCCCGTTGGTCTGCGTATCGATCGCCGCCGGATCCGGGCTGCGGGCCAGGTCGTTCCCGTCGCTCCGATGGCCCGCGAAGAACATCAGCCCTGTCGCCGCCACGATCGCGGCCACCACGCCCACCACCAGATAGAGTCCTCGGCTCGGTGGGCGGGGCTCGAAAGCCACGTCCTCGTAAGTGGGTTTGTCGAGCCTGGGGTCATGATCGCTCATCGCCCCCTACTCCTGAGGCGCCGCCGGCGTCGCGGCCGGAGCCGGTGTGGCCGGGTTGGCCGGCAGCGGGATCGCCGCCGGACGGTCGGCATTCGGTGTGGAGGCCGGGGTGTCCGTCACGGTGCGCTCGATCGGGGCCGGGGCCTGCGCCTGCTCGGGACCGGTCGTGTTCTGCGGATTGCCGAAATAGAGAAAGCCACCGATCAGGGCGACACCCGCGAGCGCGGCCAGCAGGACATAGCCGGGACGGCCGCTGTCCGGGGCGCGGTAGGGGTCGGTGGGATCATAGCCCGGACGGCCCGGACCGAGGTTGGGATCGTAGTCGCTCATCTGGTCCTCCTTTTGCTGTGACTGCAGGACCAACGACTCCTTGCGTCAGATGGTTTCGCCGGAGGGGGGTGCCTGATACCCTGCCTTGCAAATTCAGGAGGTCTGGAAAATGCCCGATTCATCGCCTTTTTCGGCGGTCCCGCAGGAACCGGCGCTGCTCGACGAGGCGGGTGCGCGGGCGCTGGTCGCGTCCTATGCCCCGGTCAGCGTGACCGCTGCGGTGAAGGACATCGGCCGCATCGATGCCCATATGGGCCGCTTCATCGGTCTCTCGCCGATCTGCCTGATCGCCACCGCCGATGCGGCGGGCAAGCAGGACGTAACTCCGCGCGGCGACCCGCCGGGTTCGTTCAAGGTGCTCGACGAGAAGACGATCGCGCTCGCCGACCGGCCGGGCAACAACCGTCTCGATACGTTGCGCAATCTGCTGGAGAACCCCGAAGTCGCGCTGATCTTCCTGCTGCCGGGCGTCAACGAGACGGTGCGGGTGGCGGGCACGGCCCGCCTCTCGGTCGATCCGGCGCTGCTCGACTCGATGGCGGTGCAGGGCAAGGCGCCGAAATGCGCCATCGTCGTCTCGGTGCGCCAGGCCTACCTGCACTGCGCCAAGGCGCTGCTGCGCTCGCGCCTGTGGTCGCCGGACTATGTCCAGCCCAAGGGCACCTTCCCCTCGATCTCGCGCATGGTCGGCGACCAGATCGGCCTCAGCGAAGAGGAGAAGAAGAAGCGCGAGGCCATCACCGAACACGCGTACAAGGAGGGACTGTGGGCGCCTATACAGTAACCGGCCAGCGCGCCCGCCAGATGCGGGTGGTGCCGTCGGAGGTGCTGAAGCGGCTCTATGCCCGCGACGACACCAAGGGCCTCATCCAGACGGCGGCGCATCTCGCGCTACTGGTGCTCGGCGGCTGGCTCGTGCTCGAAACGCGGGGCACCTGGTGGGTGCTGCCGGCGCTGCTGCTGCAGGGCATCTTCATCAACGCGCTGTTCGGCGCCATGCACGAGTCGGTGCATTACGGCTCGTTCAAGACCCGCTGGATGGCCGACCTGCTGGCTTTCTTCTCGGGCGCGGCGATCCTGAACAATGCCGGCTTCTACCGGCACTACCATCTCGCCCATCATCGCTACACCCAGGATCCCGAGCGCGACCCCGAGCTGATCACCTCCGTCACGCCGACGGGATGGCGCAGCTATCTGTATCGTGTGAGCGCCATCCCGTTCCTGATGATCCGGGTGCGCGACATCTTCCTGTTCCCCTTCGGCTTCCGGGGCGACGTGACCTACATCCACGACCAGGCGTGGCCGGAAGTGCGGCGCTGGGGCCGCTGGCTGCTCGCCTTCTATGCGGTGCTGATCGTAAGCTCGATCCTGCTCAGGACCGACGTGCTGCTCTGGGTCTGGTTCATCCCGCTGCTGGTCGGCCTGCCCCTGCTGCGGCTCTATCTCCTGACCGAACATACGCTGTGCCCCAACAGCGACGACGGGTTCGCCAACACGCGCACGACGATCTCCAATCCCATCGTGCGCTTCCTGATGTGGAACCTGCCCTACCACGCCGAGCATCATCTCCTGCCGAACATCCCGTTCCATCACCTGCCCGAGGCGCACCGGCATCTGCGGCCGCACCTGAAATACGTGGCGAGGAGCTATACCCAGACACATGCAGAGATCATCCGCAGCTTCGGCTAGGATCGGAGGATGCGGACGAAAGAAGGAACCTGGTCGGTCGACAATGTCCGGCTGCAGCGCGGCGGTACCCTGAAGCAGGCCCGCATCGTGTGGAAGACCTACGGCACGCTGTCGCCCAGACGCGACAATGTCATCCTCTACCCGACCAGCTACGGTGCCCATCACACCGAAATCGAATGGCTGGTCGACGTGCGGCACTGCCTCGATCCCAGCCGCTACTTCATCGTCATCCCCAACATGCTGACGAACGGCCTGTCCTCGTCGCCGTCCAACACGCCGGACTTCCCCGAGGTCACGACCTACGACAACGTCATGCTGCAGCGGCAGATGCTGGTGGAGCTGTTCGGCATCGACCGCCTGAAGCTGGTCTATGGCTGGTCGATGGGGGCGCAGCAGGCCTATCACTGGGGCGCGCTGTTCGGCGAGGCGGTCGAGCGCATCGTCGTCAACTGCGGCTCGGCTCGCACGGCGCCGCACAACTTCGTCTTCCTCGAGGGAATTCGCACCACCCTTCAGGCCGCCGCGACGCCGCAGCAGGGCCTGCGCGCGATGGGCCGCATCTATGCCGGTTGGGCGCTCAGCCAGACCTTCTATCGCCGCGAGATGTGGCGCGGCCTGGGCTTCGCGAGCCTCGAGGATTTCCTGGTGCGCTCCTGGGAGGCGAACTTCCTGCGCCGCGACCCGCGCGACCTGCTGGCCCAACTCTGGACCTGGCAGCACGGCGACATCTCGGCCAACGATCTCTATCGCGGCGACCTTCACATGGCGCTGGCCGGCATCAAGGCCAAGGTCCTGCTGATGCCGTCGGCGACCGATCTCTATTTCCAGACGGACGACAACAGGGAAGAGTTGCCGCATCTCAGATATGGAAAGCTGGTGGAGATCCCGTCCGTATGGGGTCATCGCGCCGGCAATCCGCGCAACAATCCCGAGGATGCCGCGTTCATCGATGCCCAGGTGGAGGCTCTGCTGAATGATTGAGGTGCTGCCCGCGGACGGGCTGGTGATCGTCGCCAAGCGCGAATGCCATACCTGCGTGCTGGTCGAGCCGGTGATGCAGCGCCTCGACAAGGCGGGTCCGCTCACCGTCATCACCCAGGACGATCCGGAATTCCCGCGTGGCGTCGGCCGCGTGCTCGACGACCAGCAACTCGAACGCTCCTTCCATCTCAAGGTCGAGGCCGTGCCGACCCTGATCCGCTACGAAGGCGGCCGCGAGGTCGACCGCACCGTGGGCTGGGATCGTGCCGAGTGGACCCGCATCGCCGGCGCCGCCGCCGAGGGACAAGGCCTGCCGGCCTGGCAGCCCGGCTGCGGCTCGCGCAGCGTCGAGCCCGGCGTGCAGGAAGCGCTGATCGCGCGCTATGGCGACCCCGGATTGAAGTCGCGCGAGATTCCCGTGGGCGAGTGGGACGATCCGATCGAGGCCTGCTTCGAACGCGGCTGGAGCGACGGCCTGCCCGTCGTGCCGCCGACCGACGAGCGCATCCTGCGCATGCTGGGCGGCACCGACCGCAAGCCCGACGAGATCGTCGGCCTGATCCCGCCCAACCTCGCGCCCTGCACAGTCGAGAAGGTGGCGATCAACGCGGTGATGGCCGGCTGCAAGCCGGAATACATGCCGGTCGTGCTGGGCGTGCTGGAGGCCGCACTCGATCCGCTGTTCGTGCTGCACGGGCTGCTCTGCACGACGCATTTCTCGGGTCCGCTGGTCATCATCAACGGACCGGCGGCGAAGGCGGTCGGCATGAATTCCGGCATCAATGCGCTGGGGCAGGGCAATCGCGCCAATGCCACGATCGGCCGCGCCCTGCAGCTCATCGTGCGCAATGTCGGCGGCGGCCTGCCGGGCGGCATGGATCGCGCCACCTTGGGCAATCCTGGCAAGTATACGTTCTGCTTCGCCGAGGACGAATCCGATCCGGACTGGGAGCCGCTGGCGCAACGCCGCGGCATCGCGGCCGGCAAGAGCGCCGTCACGCTGTTCCATGCCGAGGGCGTGCACGGCTTCATCGACCAGAAGTCCCGCACGCCGGAAGAACTCACGCGCTCGCTGGCGATGGCCCTGTTCGGGGTCGGCCATCCCAAGCTCTGCGATTCGGGCAACGCGGTGCTGGTGCTCTCGCCCGAGCACTACGGGATCTTCAAGGATGGCGGCTGGAACCGCCGGCGCATCGAGGACGAGCTCTATCAGGCGCTCAAGCGCCCCGGCCGCGACCTGGTCCACGGCGCGCAGGGCGTGGCGGAAGGGCTGCCCGCGTCGATGGCCGACAAGATCGTCGACAAGTTTCCGCCTGACGGGTTGCTGATCGTTCGCGCCGGCGGTCCCGCCGGTCTATTCTCCGCCATCATCGGCGGCTGGCCCGGACAGCGCGTGCGCGAGGAATGCCAGGCCGTCACCCACGAGATCCGCTGAAGGACGTAGATCGATGAATTATTCGAGCAAGCTGCGCGATCCCACGGCCGAGACTTCGCCGACGCGCCGCGCCCGGCTCGCGCCGCCGCCCTCGCTCGACGGCAAGGTCGTGGCGCTGATGGATATCGGCAAGTCGGGGGGCGCGGTGTTCCTCGACCGGCTCGAAGGCCATTTCAGGTCGGCCGGCGTCGCCACGAAGCGCTACCGCAAGCCCACCAACACCAAGGTGGCGCCGGCCTCGGTGCTGCAGACCATCGCGGCCGAGGCGCAGCTCGCGGTGATCGCCTTAAGCGATTGAGGCTCCTGCACATCGTGCAGTCTGCACGACCTTCATAATCTCGACGGACGCGGCCTTCCCGGCGTCAACATCGTGACCACCGAGTTCGTGGACGGCGTCACCGCGCAAAGCGATGCGCTGGGCTTCGAGCCGGCGGTCGTCTACGTGCCCCATCCGATCCAGAACCGGACGAAGGCCGAAGTCGAAGAAATCGCCGACCGCGCCTTCACCCAGGTGATGGCCCTGTTGAAGAGCGCTTAGATAGAATATCCCGTCGTCTCGACGATCGCTTCGCGAGGCTCCGGACGAGACGACGGAGTATTTGCTAATCCTTCTCCGGCACGACGGCGGGCTGGACCGTCTCCTCGACGGTCGCTTCCGGCTCGGATTCCACGGGGGCGCTCGACTGCGGCGGCAGCGGGGCGTTGGCGATGAAGGCCGCGACGACGGCGGCGGTGGCGCGCGGCGCTTCTTCCATCGGGTTGTGGCCGAGATTCTCGAAGATCTCGAGCCTGGCGCCCTTGATGTCCTCCTGGAAGCGGAAGGCGTCGGCGACCGGCACCCAGCGGTCCTTGGCGCCCCAGATGATCAGGGTCGGCACGTCCATGCGCCTGAGCGGCGTGGGATCGAGCGGCTCCTGCGTGCGGGCGCGCTGCAGGGTGGCCTCGCGATTGCCGGGGAAACGCTGAAGTTCGGCATAACGCTTGACCCGCTCGGGCGTCACCATCGCCGGATCGGCATAGGCCTCGGTGAGCGACCGGCGAACCAGGGCTTCCGGCTTGAAGTAGATGCCGACGTCGCCGAAGAGCGGCGTGCGGGCCAGGCGAGTCGGCAGCGGCGCCTCGCCGCCCGGCCTCGGATAGCCGGCGGCATCGACCAGGACGAGCTGGATGACGCGATCGGGTCGCGTCGCCGCGAAGGTCCAGGCGACGGCGGCACCCAGCGAATGGCCGGCCACGACGACCTTGTCGAGGTGCAGCGTGTCGATCAGCACCTCGATGAAGTCGGCGTAGGCCTCGACCGTGTATTCGTCGCGCGGCCAGGCGCCGGTCAGGCCATGGCCCGGCAGGTCGACGGAGATGACCCGCGCCTCCTTGCCCAGTTCCCGCGCCCAGCCTTCCCACGCATGCAGCGAGCCGTTCGAGCCGTGGATCAGCACGATGGGCACGCCGTCGGGATTGCCCTGCTCGCGGACATGGGCGTTGACGCCGCCGACATCGACGAAGCGCGAACGATCGTTGGCGTAGCGCGCGATCAGTGTTTCGGGCGGCAGCGACGGCGCGTATGCCCACATCGCAACGCCCGCGACCACCGCCGCCGCGAACAGCGCATAGAGCGGCCAGCGCCGGCGCGGCGCCTCGTCCCTACGACGCCGCGGGGGCATCGCCCGGCCTGTCGGTGAAGCTTTCCCTCGCCTCGGGCGAAGGATCGGCGTGCAGCGAGAAGTTCACCCTGTCGAGGCCGCGCACCTTGAACTCCGGCACGGCGGCTGGATTGATGATCTTCTGATCGATCAGCTTGGCCAATATCGCGCGATTGAGGTCATTGGTCACGATCAGCCGGTCCTCGAGGCGCGCGACGAACACGAACAGTTCGAACTCGAGGCCGTCGGTCCCGACTTTGACGAAGCGCACGATCGGCGGCGGGATGCGCAGGACGCGGGCATGCCCCAGCGCCGCCTCGCGCAGGATCGCCTCCATGGCGTCGACGTCGGTGGCGAGCGGCACGGTCAGCTTGATCTCGATACGGCTCGACGTGTCGGAATAGGTGCGATTGATGACCGGGTTCTGCAGGAACATGCTGTTGGGCACGATGACGTGCGTGCGCTGGAACGTCTCGATCTCCGTGGCGCGGATGTTGATGCGCCGCACGAAGCCCTCGTGTCCGCTCACGGTCACCCAGTCACCGGCCTTGATCGGCCGCTCGACCAGCAGGATGACGCCGGAGATCACGTTGTTGGCGATGTTCTGCAAGCCCAGGCCGATACCGACCGACAGCGCACCCAGAACGATGGCGAGGTTGGTGAAATCGACGCCAAGGGCGCCGATCCCGACCAGTATGGCGATCATCACGCCGGCGTAGTTGAGGCCGGCGTCGATCGACTGACGCAACGGCATCGGCGCATCGACGGTCGGCATCACGCGATCGCGCACGACGCTACGCGTCAGGCGCGCCAGCAGCATGCACACGAAGAACGCCACGATGGCCATGCCGACATTGCCGAGCGAGATGGTGACGCCGCCGACCTTGACGCCGCGCACGAGCTGGCCAAGTCCGTCGATCATCGCATCGGTGTCGACGCTCCAGGCCGCCGGAATGGCGACTGCCAGCAGCAGCACCAGGGCCGCGTCGAAGACCAGCAGCACCAGATACTGGCCGCGCAACGTACTGTCCGCGGGCAGGCCGAAGGTGCGGCGCACGAAGATGCCGGAGGGAGAACCCGGGGCGGCCGCCGCTTCCAGGAGATCGGCCGCCAGCTTGTGAAGAAGGAAGGCAATCGCGATCAACAGGCAAGTCGTCGAAATCGCCGTATGCAGGTGCGCGCCCAGGGTCGCATACCCGATCAGCGCGCAGACGATCGACGACAGGACGGCGAGGATGAGCAGCAGCCGTGCGACCGCCCACCAGGTCCCGCCGATCATCGGCGGCAGTTCCGAGCCTTCAGGCCGGGCGGCTTGCCAGGCGCGGTTGGAGAGGGCCGGCAGGCTGAGAACGGCCACGACGCTCGTCAGCACGACGGCACCGACCGCGGCGACCGCCTCGCGGCCCTCGCCGCGGCTGAGTGCGATGTAGGCGAACTCGAGCGGCAGGCTGATCGAATAGAGTCGCCGAAGCGCCCGGGACAGGTACTGGGCGCTGTCGTCGCTCAACGGCAGGACGCGCCATTCGGGACGTGCCGGCGACAGGCCCGCCGCCGTCATGCCGAACACCAGCAGCAGCAGGATGAGGCGCCCCACGGCTTCGGGGATCAGCGCATCGATCGGGGCCGGCGGATTGCTCGCCAGCAGGAGCTTGCCGATCAGCCACACCGCCAGGACGGGCACCAGCACGAGGCCGAGCCCGTCGATGGCGCTGATGATGGTCTGGTCGTGCCGTGCATCGATGTGCGTTCCGCCCCGGCCGAATCGGCGACGCAACGCGCGCCCGACCCACCACAGGACGATCGTCAGCGCGGCCCAGAGGCCGAGCGGTACCAGCTCCGGGCTGCCCGAGCTCAGGGTGAGGAAGCCCTCGCGGCTCCAGTTCGCCATCGCGCTGGTCAACACCTTCACCGATGTCAGGAACTGCGGGCCGATCTTGTGCCAGACGCTGGGCGAGAGCAGAGACGGATCGCGGTGCAGCAGGGTTTGCAGCACCAGCTGGCCGCGCACCTTGGTCAGGCGCTCCAGCAGCTGGTCGGCGCGCGCGATCACCACCTCGCATTGCTTGACCCGGCTCTCGGCGATCGTGGCCTGTTCGGTCAGCCTTTCACGATCCGCCTTCACGGCATCGGTCTCGGGCGGCGCGTCGGTGCCGGGCTTCAGCTCGAGCGGGGCCAGGAGTTTCTTGGTGTCGGCCAGGTCGTTGCGGGCGAAGGCGGCGGCGGCCATCGCGGCCGTGCGCACGTCGGTCGTCTGTTCGCGCAAGCCGTCGATCTCGACCGGCAGCAGGTCCGCTTGCTCGGTGCGGGAGGCGATACGGTCGAGCTGGCGACCCCAGAGTTCGACGAGCTGGCTAAAGGGCCGCTGCGGCGGTGGAACGGTCTGGGCCGAGGCCGCGACACTTGCGAACAGCAGCACGAACAATGCGAGGCGGGCTAGAGGTCGCATTCGGTGCGCGATTCCCGGAAACGAAGAAAGGAGTTTGGTGTCAACTACCACGGGCGGACCGGACCGGGCCACGCCGCTGAGCGTGTCTGGCTGCGCAGAAGGGCGAAATCAGGGCGGCTTTCGGCACTGTCTCAGTTTGAAATTTAGGCCGTCCGATTCCAAGGCGGGTCAATCTCTTTGATCAGTTCGGTTTCGCGCTTGGTAAGCGCGACGCCCTTTCCACTAAAGATCAGGGCATAAACCTCAACGGCTAGACCAGCCTTGAGGGTTTCGAGTATCTGGCCGTGACAGTATCGATGAGCTTTCGAACCGAGCGGTCTGAAGCAGCGATTGCTGTAGTTGCGAAGCCGCCGATGAAGCATATCCGCTTTTCCGATGTAGCAGACGCGACCGCTGACTACGAACGCATATAGCCCAGGCGCACGGCGCAGCCATGGCGGGCGATGAACGCGGCTTTCCGGAGTGCGCCACTCGCCGGTGATCCGGAAACCGTAGCCAACCAGTCTCTGCACTGAGGCCTTATGCACTTACCGTCTTCCTATAGGGCCCACGCTTCTTCGGCGCGGGCGCGGCAGCATCGATCAGCGCCACGATATTGTCCATGGTCCACAGGGTCTTGGACACGCCAGCCGCCATTGCCGGGGCCATCTTCACGGCCTTGTTGATGCGGACGAAGTTGTACCAAACGGTGTAGATCGCGACCATGTGGCAGTGGTTTTCGAACTTCTTCGAATGGGCGTTCGTGAGCCGCGTGTAGCGGCGCATGTGCATCCGCATCGACAAGTTCGACCGTTCGACGTGCGAGGTTGAGATATCGGCTTTGACCGGGCGACCGGTAACGATGTCCTTCCGGAAGCCGATGCACTCTGCCGGGGAATAGCGGGCCTCCGTCTGGGGGCCTTCGCCATACAGCTTAACCAGCATGGCGTAGTCGATATCAGCGCCGAAGGCCTCTTCCACGGCCTCCAAATAGGCCTTGTGGCCGTCTGTTGTGAGCTGCACCCGGTTCGCCAGCCGGCCGCGCAAATCGTCCATGAACTCCAGCGCGTACTCGCTGTCACGGCCGCCGACAAGATAGGACAGGATCATCTTGCTATCGCTGTCGAGGGCGGTCCACGTCCAGACATCGCCGGCCCGCTCCGGGGCGGCCTTGGCCTTCGCGACGTTCTTCGCCTTGGCGTAGCAGAACGACCAGATTTCATCGCACTGGACCCGCTTGGCCTTCACGCCGCGCACGTTCTCGTCATGGAAGCGGGCGCAAGTCAGACCAGCATCGATCAGCAGCTTGGTCACGGTGTTGATGCTCACGTCCGCCAGCCGGGAGATTGCCCGCATCGACATACCCTCGCAGAGCATTCCGAGGATTTGGGCGCGCTGGGCGGTCGAGAGCTTGTTCATGGACCATTTTCATAATGAACTTTTTGATGTTCGTCAAGCATAAACGCCTCTTTCCAGATTTCTGGAAATCTGTCATTCTTCGAATATGGGCAGCGAAAACAAGAACTTCCGAACGCCCGGACAGCTGATCGAGCACCTTCTGGTTGAGCGTGGTTGGACGAGACGTACTTTGGCCGTGATCCTAGGGGTGAGCGAGCAGCGCATTACACGGCTGACGGGCGGCAAGCAGCCCGTCGACGCAAAAATTGCGCTCGCGCTGGAGGAGGTGTTCGGGGAGCCAGCCGAGCGCTTCCTGGCGCTCCAGAAGGAATACGAGCTGGCTCAAGCGCGAATCGTGACCCATCCCGATCCTGGGCGTGCCACGCGAGCGGCGCTTTACGGTGATTTGCCGTTGGCCGACATGATCAGGCGCGGCTGGATCGAAGCGGATAGCGTCCGCGACACGGAAAAAGTCGAGCGTGAGCTGTTGCGCTTCTTTGGCGCCAACAGGATTCAAGACATTGAAATCTTGCCGCATGCCGCGAAGAAGACGGCGGTGCATGAGGCCGCGTCACCGGCTCAGATGGCGTGGCTTTATCGCGTCCGTCAGATCGCCAAGGATATGTTGGTGGCACCTTACTCGCCGGATGCAGTGCGGAGCGTAGTAGGAAAGCTTCGCTCGCTTACCGCCTCGCGCGAGGGCGTCGCGCGGGTGCCCCGCCTGATGGCAGAGTGCGGCATTCGTTACGTGCTGGTGGAGACGTTGCCGTCGGCCAAGATTGATGGCGTCTGCTTCTGGCTGGATGATCGGTCCCCCGTTATCGGTATGTCGATGCGGTTTGATCGCAATGACAACTTCTGGTTCGTGCTTCGTCACGAATTGGAGCACGTCATCCAACGGCATGGCCTATTCGCCGCCATGCTCGATGCCGAGTTGGTGGGCGATCGCGCCGGAACCGGGCCCGCAATTTCGGAGGAAGAGCGGATGGCGAATGCCGCCGCCGCTGACTTCTGCGTGCCGACATCGCAAATGGAAGCATTCATTGCGCGCAAGGCGCCGTTCTTTACCGAGAGGGACGTGATCGGATTTGCTCGATTGATGAAAGTCCACCCGGGACTCGTCGTCGGCCAACTTCAGCACAGGACCAAGCGATACTCGTTGCTTCGCGACCATCAGGTGAAGGTTCGCGACATTATCGCGCCCAACGCGATCAAGGATGGCTGGGGTGATGTTGCTCCAGTCGATGAATAGAAAGGAATAGGCAATGGCTTCACGCGCAGAGCGTCAGCGTTTCATCCGGCACTACAAGGACGTGACCGGCGAGCGCGAGGTCGACATGCACAAGGTGGCGGAGTTCGCCCAAGCAATGGGCTGGAAAATGCCGACGCCACAGTCCGCTGTGGACATGCTCGCTACCCAGTTCGTAGATGCCGCTCGCGATGAAACGAAGCGCAGCAGCAAGACCGGGCGCCCATACCGCGTCTATCATGCGGTTCCGGCTCAGGGGAACTTGTTCGTATACGTCGATATCGACGAAGCGACCCGCCCCCAGATGCTCAAGTCCTCGGTCCAGCGACGGGAACAGATGGTGAGCGACGGCGTGAATCTTACCGACGACACGGATCATTGGAACGCGATGAATCCGGACAAAGAGCCCATTCAACTCCCGATGGATCTGACGCTGGATATTCAGATCCGGAAGGCAGCAGATGAACAAGACGACGACGAAGGATCCGGTGGTGGCGCCGCCGAGGCCGCTTAGGACTTCTTCCAGCGCGCTTGCGCCGCCAGTTGGGCAATCTCCACGCGCTGCCTATCAGTCAGCTTGGCAGCGCGTGCCTTGCCCCCTTTCAGGCCACCCTTGCGAGCTGCGGATGCGGCGGCGGCATCATCGCCCTTAGCTGCAAGGTTTTCTTCTTCTTCGCCCGTGGCGATCCGCATCACCTTCACGGCGTTGCCGATCACGTCGGCGGGGCGCTTCTGGCCTTTAGGTCCGGTGGGCATTATTCGCCCTCCAAAATGGCAATCGCCTTCTCATTCTCCGCAATGTCATCTTTGAGCTTCTGGCGCTGCAGGGCGACAGAAAACCCGGGCACCTGGGACTCGGGTTGCTGCTCCCAGAAGGCTAGGGAATCCTTATACATCTCGACTTCTTTTCGCAGTTCAGCGATCAGCTTTTCGTGCGCCATGCCCCATAATGAGCAGAGGGAGCGATCACGATCAAGGGCGCCCTCTAGATGTTTCAGGCATCAGATTTCAAACTGAGACAGTGCCCGGCTTTCGGCGGGCTTGCTCGACCGTTACCGCTTCGTCGTTGACAGCGCCGTGACGACGCGGAACCTTGCCGCCCGAAAAATCAAGGGGAGAACAAGGTATGGCCGAGGGCCAAGGTTCGGTTGGCGAAGTTCGCATCAAGCCCGATCGCCTGCACGATTTCACAATGGCGATCTGCCGGGCCGACGGCAGCTCCGCCGAGGAAGCCAGGCTCGTCGCCGACCATCTCGTCCTCGCCAACCTGTTCGGCCATGACAGCCATGGCGTCGGCATGATGCCGAGCTATATCCAGAACACCCTCAACGGCGCCTGCAAGCGCAACCACCACGCCACGATCGATCGCGACAATGGCGCGGTGATCGTGGTCGAGGGTGGCGCCGGCTACGGCCAGGTCATCGCCAAGGAGGCGATGGACATCGGCATCGAGCGCGCGAAGAAGCACGGCGTCTGCGTCGTCGGCCTGAAGAATTCCCATCACATCGGCCGGATCGGCCACTGGGGCGAGCAATGCGCGCGCGCCGGCATGGTCAGCACCCATTGGGTGAACGTGCACGGCCACAAATCGCTGGTCGCGCCGTTCGGCGGCGCCGAGGCGCGCTTCACGACCAACCCCTACTGCACGGCGATTCCACGCAAGGGCCAGGAACCGATCGTGCTCGACTTCGCCACCAGCCAGGTGGCGATGGGCAAGGTGCGGGTCGCCAACAACAAGAAGATCCAGATGGAGGAAGGCCTCCTGATCGACGCCGCCGGCAATCCCACGACCGAACCCGGCGTGATGTACAATCCTCCCTACGGCGCCATCCTGCCGTTCGGCCTGCACAAGGGCGGCGGCCTCGCCGTGATCTGCGACCTGCTGGCCGGCGCCCTGACCGGCGGCCGTACGCACAGCCCGCGCACGATCAAGAAGGACGGCACCGACATCATCAACAACATGCTGTCGATCATCATCGATCCCGACTCGATGGGCGGCACGGCGTTCTTCGAGGACGAGGTCGACAATTTCATCGGCTGGGTGAAGTCGGCCCGGCCTCAACCCGGCGTCGCCGAGGTGCTGGTGCCGGGCGAGCCCGAGCGGGCGCGCAAGCTCGACCGCGAGAAGAACGGCGTGCCGATCGATACCACGACCTGGCAGCAGCTCGTCGACACGGCCCGCAAGGTGCGCTTGAACGATACGGATATCCCGCAGATGGCCGGCGCCTGACGCGACCGGAAGACGACAGGAGAGACCGACCATGGCCAAGATGAAGCTCTACTACTCGCCGTCGTCACCCTACGCCCGCAAGGTCAGGGTGCTGGCGATCGAGGCCGGCCTCGACAAGAAGATGGACATGGTGAACGTCGCGCTGACGCCGGTCGCGCCCAATGCCGACGTCGACAAGCACAATCCGATCGGCAAGATCCCGGCCCTGTCGACCAAGAACATGGACCTCTTCGACTCGCCCGTGATCTGCGAGTATCTCGACAGCCAGCACAAGGGGCGCAAGCTGTTCCCGCGCAAGGGCCGCGAGCGCTGGATGGCGCTGCGCCAGCAGGCCATGGCCGACGGCCTGCTCGATGCCGCGCTGCTCGCCCGCTACGAGAGCTTCCTGCGGCCGGAGGAGAAGCGCTGGCCCGACTGGTCGAAGGGCCAGATGAAGAAGATCGACGGCGTGCTCGACCAGCTGGAAGCCGAATCGAAGGCCCTCAAGGGCAAGCCGACCATCGGCACCGTCTCCATCGGCTGCGCCCTGGGCTATCTCGACTTCCGCTTCGGCCACCATGACTGGCGGGCGAAGCGGCCGAAGCTCGCGAAGTGGTTCGCGGCCTTCGCCAAGACGCCGTCGATGAAGGCCACGGTGCCGCCGCCGGCCTGATGTCATGACCACCCCCATGACTGCTGACGAGATCATCGCCCGCCTCGGCCTGCAGCCGCATCCCGAGGGCGGTCACTACCGCGAGACGTTCCGTGCCGGCGCCGCAAGGGACGGGCGCGGCGCCAGCACCGCGATCTTCTTCCTGCTGAAGGCCGGCGAGCGCTCGCACTGGCACCGGGTCGATGCCGACGAGGTCTGGCATCACTATTACGGCGCGCCGCTCGAGCTTTCGATGAGCGACGATGGCCGCACCGCCCGGCATCTGCGCCTGGGCCGCGACTTCGCCCTGGGCGAGACGCCGCAGATCGTCGTGCCGCGCGGCGTCTGGCAGGCTGCCCGGTCGCTCGGCCACTGGACCCTGGTCGGCTGCACCGTGGCGCCGGCCTTCGACTTCGCGGGCTTCGAACTCGCTCCGCCCGGCTGGAAGCCGGGCGCCTAGCGCTTCCAGAGATCGCGCGAGGCGAGCACGGCGCCGACGGTGACGAGCAGGGCCGCGGCGATCAGCGTGCCGGTCGGTTCGGCCAGGCCGAATACGATCAGGATCGCCGTCGACAGGATCGGCGTTGCATAGGAAATCGCGCCCAGCGCGCGGATGTCGCCGCGCTTCACCGCGTGATCCCAGAAATAGAACGCCGATCCGGCCGGCCCCAGGCCCAGCGCCAGCACGGCGAGCCAGGCCGTGCCGCTCGCCGGCCAGACGGTGCGCTCGAAGGCGAGATGGCAGGCGAGCGAGAGCAGGGCCGAGGCGGCGCAGAAGGCGGCGATGGCGTCGGTCGGCGTTTCGCCGAAGCGGCGCGACAGGACGGAGTACATCGACCAGGCAAAGGCGCATCCCAGCGCCAGCAGGTAACCCAGCGCATGGCTGTCCGCGAAGTCGAGGCCGCGGCCCAGGGCCAGCAGCACGACGCCCGCGAAGCCCAGGGCCGCGCCGGCGAGATGCGACCCGCCCAGGCGCTCGCCCGCCAGCGGCGCCGAGAGCAGCACGATGAGGAGCGGCCACAGGTAGTTGATCAGGTTGGCCTCGGCCGGCGGGGCGAGCTGGAGGGCCGCGAAGTAGAGAGCATGGTAGCCGAACAGCCCGCCGATCCCGAGCAGCCACACGCGCGGCGGCCAGCCGACCAGTCCGGCCCAGCCGACCCCGTTGGCCAGGGCGCGGACGATGCCGATGGCGGCACCGATCGCGAACGTCATGGCGACCATCTGGAAGGGCGGGATTGCCCCGGCCAGCACCGAGAGCAGGGCGAGCGAACTCCACAGGCCGATGGAAACCAGGCCGGCCGCCATGGCCCGGCGCCGCGCGGTGTCGGTTGTCGTCATTGCCGCCGCATAGAGACTGAAGCGGGAACTGTCGAGAAGATGCGCTGGATGCGTTTCATGGTTACGATGCGATTGCAGCGGAGCCTGGATGTTCGTTAGGCCGACCAATCCGATCAGTTATCGACTGGCGCGTATCGCCTTTATCCTAGCGGCTGTCGGCTCGCTGATCGTAGCCGTTTCCGGGCCCCTGCACCGCTATCCCGGTCTCGATATCGAGGCGGCCATCGCCGTCTTCCGCTATGGCTTCTATCTCACGGTTGCCGGCGTCGCGCTGGGACTCGCCACCATCCTTCCGGCCCGTCCCGGCGACCGGCGCCGCGGCAGCGTTGCCGCCTTCCTTGCGATCGTGATCGGCGGCGCGGGCGCCTGGGTCCCGCTGCATTGGTTCCTGCAGGCGCAGCAGCGGCCGGCCATCAACGACATCACGACCGACACGGCCAATCCGCCGCCGCTCGTGGCGACGGCGCAACTGCGGCGCGGGGCGCCCAATCCGCCGACCTACCCGAAGGACAACGCCGCCCTCCAGCGCGCCGCCTTCCCCGATATCGAACCCGTTCTGCTCGCCGTGCCGCCGGCCGAGGCCTTCAAGCGTGTCGAGCGGGTGGCGACGGCGCTCAACTGGGAGATCGTGGCGCGGGTGCCGGCGGATGGTCGCCTGGAAGCCGTCGTGACCAGCCCGTGGTTCGGCTTTCGCGACGACGTCGTCGTACGAATTCGCCCCCAGGGCACCGGCAGCCGGGTCGACATCCGCTCGAAGAGCCGTATCGGCGAGGCCGATCTCGGCGGCAATGCCGACCGCGTGCGCGCCTTCATTGCCCGGCTGAAGAGCGAGGGGTGACGAACAACCTCAGGCAACCGGCAGGGTGAAGCCGAAGAGCGTGCCCTGTGCGTTCGATTCGATCAGGGTGATGTCGCCGCCATGCAGGCGCACCAGGTCGCGGGCGATCGCGAGACCGAGACCGGTGCCGCCCTGCCGGCCACCGGTGGTGAAGGGCCTGAAGAGCTGTCGGGCCACCGCGGCGGGAATGCCCGGCCCGTTGTCGGCAACTTCGACCAGCATGAAGCCGCCGCTGCGCCGGGTGCGGATGGTGACGCAGGTCGCCCCCGCCTCGAAGGCATTGCGCCCGAGATTGACGAACACGCGGTAGAGCAGGTCTCGGTCGCACCGCGCGAGGCCGCCGTTGCCGATCTCGTTGATCCACGTGCGCAGGAGATTGGGGTCCTTCTCCTCGCCCTGTTCCTGCAGCGCGATCCCGACCTCGTCGACGAGGTCGGCGAGATCGACTTCGGCCAGCCGGGGCGACGGCTTCTCCCGGACATATTCGATGGCGTCGCTGGCCAGGCGGGCGGCGCGGTCGATGGTATTGAGGATGGTGGGCGCCAGCGCGCGCGTGCGCTCGTCGTCGCTGCGCGCCAGGCGGTCCGACAGCAGGCGCGCCGTCGACAGCATGTTGCGCAGGTCATGGTTGATCTTGTTGGTCGCGGCGCCGACCTCGGCCAGGCGCGACTTCTGGCGCAGCGAGGTGCGCAGCTCGCGCTGGAGAAGCTGGAACTCGCGGTCGACCACGCCGATCTCGTCGTTTCGCCGCACCGGCGCACGCGCGGTGTCGGCCTCCTCCGGCGCGCGGCGAAAGTTGATCATGGCGCGGGAGAGGTCCTGCAGCGGCCGGATGACCAGCCAGCGCAGCGCCAGATAGAGCAGGGCGGCGGTGAACAGCGCGATGATGATCGACAGGACGAGGATGCGGCTCGTGTAGCCGTACATCGCGGCCCGCATCGGCATTTCGTCGACGACGATCCAGACCATCGCACCGGGCAGGCGCATCGATTCACCGCCCACCCGTATGAAATGCGAACCGTCCCGCGCCATCGCCTCCAGCGCGTCCCAGATCAGGCCGAGCGCCCCGCGATCCTTCAGGTTGAAGCCCTGCATCTCGGGCCGCGGCTCGATGTTCATCAGCGCGCGCTTGGGTTTGTTCGGTTCGACCAGCACGACCGCCTCGACGCGGGCGTGCGCCAGCAGCGAGCCCTTCACCTGTTCCGTAACCATGTTGTCGGGCGTGGCGTCGAGGGCGAGCGCCGCCAGGGTACCGCTCTCGATCAGCTGCTCGAGATAGACCAGCCGGAAGCGCGCGATCGACGGCAGGAAGATCGCGACCTCGGCCGTCATCACGGCGACGATCACGAGGCCGAGGATTCGCCACGACAGGCCGAAAGTGGCGGGCCGCCGGCGGACCGGGTGGGCGGACTGGACCGGCAGGGTGGCGTCAGCGGTCATGTCTCAATCTACCAGACCGGCAACCGGGCGAGAAACCGCACGAGCCCGCGCGTGCGCGGGCCGAACAGTGTCCCGGCATAGTAGCTCCCGGCGGCCCGCTTCGCGGTTTCACCGAGCGTCGGGTAGGGCGGCACGAAGCCCGCCAGGGTCGAGATCCGGAGGCGGGCGGAGAGGGCCAGGCACCAGCTCTGGATCAGCTCGCCGGCCTGCGGTCCGGCGATGCCCGCCCCCAGGATGCGGCCGCGCCCGTCGGTGACCACCTTCAACAGCCCGTCGGTTTCGCGCTCGGTCTGCGCACGATCGTTCTCGGCGAAGTTCCAGCGCAGGACCTTGATGCGGTCGCCGTGCCGGGCGCGCGCGTCGCGTTCGTTGAGGCCGACCTGCGCCAGCTCCGGATCGGTATAGGTCGCCCAGGGCACGATGGCGGGATCGAGCTTCGCCGGGGCGCGGAACAACGCGCCGCGGATGAACAGCGACGCCTCGTGGCCCGCCATGTGCGTGAAGGCATAGCGGCCATTGCAGTCGCCGATCGCCCAGACGTTGCGATTGGAAGTGCGCAGCGAGTCGTCGACCGTGATGCCGCGCCGGTCGTGGACGATGCCGGCCTGGTCGAGACCCAGCCCGTCGATGGCGGGCGTGCGGCCGGTGGCGACCAGCAGATGCGAGCCTTCGATGCGCGCGCCACTGTCCAGGACAGCCGCGATTCCGCCGGCCGTGCGCTCGACCCTGGTGGCTCGCGTCCTCTCATGCAGGGCGATACCTTCGCCGCGCAGGCGCGCGACGACGATGGCGGCAAGTTCCGGATCGTCCTTGGCGAGGCAGGTTGCGGCTTCCAGAACAGTGACTTTCGAGCCCAACCGCCGGAAGGCCTGCGCCATCTCCAGCCCGATCGGGCCGCCGCCCAGCACCACGAGGTGCGCGGGCAGGACGCGGTTGGCGAAGATCGTCTCGTTGGTGAAGTGCGGTACGTCCGTGAGGCCGGGTACCGGCGGCAGCGCGGGCCGCGAGCCCGTCGCCAGGACGATCCGCTTGCTGCGGATGCGATGGGGCCCGGCCTGCAATTCGGTGCGTCCGACGAAACGCGCCTCTTCCGGCAGGACGCGCACGCCGAGCTTCTCGAAGCGCTCGACCGAATCGTTGGGCGCGATCGCGGCGATCACGCCGGCGACGTGATCCATCACCTTGCCGAAGTCGATCGCGGGCTCGACCGGCGCGATGCCGAAGGCCGCGCCGCTGCGCTGTGCCTGGGCGGCGCGCGCGGCCGCGATCAACGCCTTCGAGGGGACGCAGCCGAAGTTGAGACAGTCGCCCCCCATCAGTGCGCGTTCGACCAGCACGACCTCGAGGCCGAGCTGCGCGGCGCCGGCCGCCACCACGAGGCCGGCCGAGCCGCCGCCGACGACGCAGACGTCGGGCGTGAGCAGGCTGCTCATCTCAGGTGGACCGCTGGCGGCGCAAACGCGTGACGACGACCGGCAGCAGCGCCAGGACGGCAAGCCCCAGCAGCGGCAGCAGGATGTGCCATTCGAAGATGATGCCGAGATCGGGATGCTCGCCCCGCTTCAGCATGGCGCCGAGGCCGGCGCCCAGGCCCGAATAGATGATGGAGGCCGGGATGATGCCCAGCATCGTCGCGAGAACGTAGCGGCGAAGCTGCATGCCGAGCAGCGCCGGCACGATGTTGACGAGCCAGAAGGGAAACACCGGCACAAGCCTCAGGAAGAGGAGGTAGCTGAAATCGTCGTGCCGGAATCCCTGCTCGAGACGCGCCAACTTCTTGCCGGCCCGGGCGAGGAAGAGATCGCGAAACGCATATCGCGCGGCGAGAAAGACGGCGATCGCCCCCAGGGTCGCGCCGATGGCGGACA
This sequence comes from uncultured Reyranella sp., assembly GCF_945957355.1. GTDB lineage: Bacteria > Pseudomonadota > Alphaproteobacteria > Reyranellales > Reyranellaceae > Reyranella. Next base: position 190,179 of record NZ_CAMFKM010000002.1, read on the forward strand.
GGCCGGCCCCCGCCCAGGTGCCGAACAGGAAGCCGCCCACCGGCGTGGCCACCATGGCGACGGGCAGCGAGAAGGCGACCATGATCGCGTAGGCCAGCAGGAAAGCGAGTGCCGCCAGCAGGCGATGCGCGGCGACCCACGCCGTCACCGTCGCCTTGTGGCGGGCCAGCATCTCGAAGGAGAAATAGCGGTCGAGCCCGAGCAGCAGGAAGATCGCGAGCCCTGCCAGCAGGATCGCCACTGGCAGCAGCCGGCGCAGTGTCGATGTGTTCATCTCGCCTTTCGTCTCGCCCCGCCTCGATATTGACGCTGTGGGGCCGATCCTCAAAGCACATGCTGTCACGCCTGAGTGACTGGTAAGCCCGGATCCGTGGTGATGGCGCTCGGCCTTGCCTTGAAGCGCTGCCACCAGATCGACAAACGCGGCCGGACCGTCAGCAGCGCCGCGCCGCGCGGCGACTGCGCGAAGTAGGCGACCATCGCGCCGAGATGAAAGTCGGCAAGCGAGATGTCGGGGCCCGTCAGCCAGGTGTCCGGTGCGGCCAGCGCCTCCAGCGCATCGAGCACCTTCGCGGAGTCTGCGAGACCCTTCTCCCGTTCCGCGGCGTCGCCGGCCGTGCCCATGTGGGGTCGAACGACATCGTGGACGAAGACCTGCCGCACCAGCGGCCAATAGGCGTAGGCGTCGGCCACGCCGACGATCTGGTCCATGCGTGCCAGCCGCTTCGGGTCCGTGGGCTGGAGGGCCGGACCGGGAAAGGCGCGATCGACATATCGGGTGATCGCGCCTGTCTCGTAGAGGGCGAAGCCGTCATGCACGAGCGCCGGCACCCGGCCGAACGGATGAAGCCTCAGATACTCGGCCGGCATGTCGGCCCCGAACGGGTTTACCTCGACCCGCTCATGGGCCACGCCCTTCTCCGCCAGGACCAGGCGAACGATCCGGACGTAGACGCTATAGCGATAGCCATGAAGAAAGAGGGCCATGGGGCATCCTAGCGCGCGTTGACTCTGGGAGGTCAGCCGCTTATTACCCTCGCCCACGGAATTCGCCCCCGGTGCACCGCGCGGGGGCCTTGTTGTGTTTAAAGGAGTTGCGTCATGAAACGCACCTATCAGCCGAGCAAGCTGGTCCGCGCCCGTCGGCACGGGTTCCGGTCCCGTATGGCGACCGTCGGTGGCCGCAAGGTCATCGCCAACCGCCGCCGGTCCGGCCGCAAGCGTCTGTCGGCCTAGTCCGATTGTCTGCGGCGCGCCTCGGGCGTCTGCCGAATCGTAGCGACTTCCTGCGCGTCCAGGCCGGGCGGCGATGCGCCATGCCCGGATTCGTGCTGCAGATCGCCCCCGTTCCACCGGAACTGGCTTTTCCAGCCATCCGGGTCGGCTTCACGGTCAGCCGCAAGGTCGGCAATGCCGTGGTTCGCAACCGGGTCCGCCGCCGCCTGCGCGAGATTGCCCGCCAGGTGATTCCGGAAACGGCCCGCGCTGACCATGACTATGTGCTGGTCGGGCGCCAGGGCGCCCTCGGCCGCGACTTCCTGGCGATGCGGGCCGAGTTGCAGGAGGCGCTGCGGCGCCTCAAGGCGCTTGCGGCGCCGACAGCGACGCCATGACGTGCATTGGCAGCTTGCGCCGGACCGCTTAAATCGCCAGTTTCCGGGCCGCATGATGTCCCAGGTCCTGCGCGGCGCGATTCGCTTCTACCAACTCACGCTCGCCTACTTCTTCGTCGGAGCCTGCCGCTACGAGCCCTCGTGCTCGGCCTATGCGGTCGAGGCGCTGTCGAAGCATGGCGGGTTGAGGGGAAGCTGGCTCGCCGTCCATCGCCTGTGCCGCTGCGGCCCCTGGGGTGCCGGCGGCTACGATCCCGTTCCGCCGGCCGCCGCCCGCTCGCGCGCGCCGCTTTCCTGTCACCCCGCCCGGCGCTCCTGACGCGCCACGAAAGATCGCCGACCAATGGATCAGAAGAATTTTATCGTCGCCATCGTCCTGTCGGTGTTGATCATCGTGGGCTGGCAGGTGGCGTTCCCGCCGTCCAAGCAGGCGACCAACACGGCCCAGCAGCAGGCGACGACGCAGTCCGGCGCCCCGGCGGCCCCCACCGGCCAGCCCGGCGCGCCCGGCACGCAGCCCGGTCCGGGCGTGGCGCCGGTACAGCAGCCGGTGGTCAGCCGCGGCGAGGCCGTCGCGCTGACGCCGCGCGTCACCTTCAACACCGCCGAGCTGACCGGCTCGATCTCGCTCAAGGGCGCGCGCATCGACGACGTGCAGCTCGTCAAATATCGCGAGACCATCGACCCCAAGAGCCCGCCCGTGCCGGTCCTGTCGCCGGTCGGCACCGCCCATCCCTATTACGCCGAGTACGGCTGGTCCTCGTCCGACCCCGCGATCAAGGTGCCGGGCCCGGACACGCTGTGGACGGCCGACGCGCCGACCGTGGCGCCAGGCAAGCCGGTGAAGCTGACCTGGGACAATGGCGATGGGCTGATCTTCGGCCTCACCGTCTCGATCGACGAATTCTTCATGTTCGACGTGAAGCAGAGCGTCGAGAACAAGTCGGACAAGCCGGTTACGGTTTTCCCGTGGAGCCTGGTCGTTCGCTACGGCACGCCGACGGCCGAGGGGACCTACATCCTGCATGAGGGTCCCTACGGCGTCTTCAACGGCAGCCTCAAGGAATTCGGCTACGGCGACTTCAAGGACAACAAGCAGCAGAAGATCAGCACCACCGGTGGCTGGGTCGGCATCACCGACAAGTACTGGATGGCCACCCTGGTGCCGGATCAGAAGTCCAAGGTGGACGTGACGCTGAAGGGCACGGGCGCGGGTGCCAGCGCCAAGTACCAGATCGACTATATCGGTGCGGGCGAGACCATTGCGCCGGGCGCGATCGGGCAGACCGACGGCCACCTGTTCGCCGGCGCGAAGATCGTGCGGGTGATTTCCGACTATGAAAGCAAGTACGGCATCGAGAAGTTCAACCTGACGATCGACTGGGGCTGGTTCTGGTTCTTCACCAAGCCTCTGTTCTGGCTGCTCGAATGGCTCTACGTGCATCTCGGCAATTTCGGCCTGTCGATCCTGGTGCTGACCGTGATCGTGAAGGCCGTGTTCTTCCCGCTGGCCAACAAGTCCTATGCGGCGATGAGCAAGATGAAGCGGCTCCAGCCCGAGATGGAGAAGCTCAAGGAGCGCTATGGCGAGGACCGCCAGCGCATGAACCAGGAGCTGATGCAGCTCTATCGCCGCGAGAAGGTGAACCCGGCGGCGGGCTGCCTGCCCATCCTGGTGCAGATCCCGGTGTTCTTCGCGCTCTACAAGGTGCTCTACACCACCATCGAGATGCGCCATCAGCCGTTCTACGGCTGGATCAAGGACCTCTCCGCGCCCGATCCGCTCACCATCCTGACCGGCTTCGGCCTGTTTCCGTGGGACGTGCCGCAGTTCCTGCACTTCTTCAACATCGGCATCTGGCCCATGATCATGGGCATCACGATGTATCTGCAGCAGAAGCTGAACCCGCAGCCCACCGATCCGGTGCAGGCGCGCGTGTTCCAGTTCCTGCCGATCCTGTTCACCTTCATGCTGGCGCCCTTCGCCGCCGGCCTGGTGATCTACTGGGCGTGGAGCAACACGCTCTCGATCGCGCAGCAGTACACGATCATGCGCCGCCACGGCGCGCCGATCGGCGGCAAGGGTGCGCCGGCGGCAGCCGTGCCGGCTCCGGCCGCCCCCGCCAAGGACAAGAAGGGCGGGAAGAGCTCCGGCAAGAAGGGCTGATGCCGGACAAGTCGCCCGACGAGACGAAGGACGAAGGCCGCTCGCCTGAAGAGATCGAGGCGGCCCGCAAGCTGTTTGCGGGTCCCTGCGACTTCGTCTCGGGCGCCGCATCGGTCGAATCGCTGCCCGGCATCTCGCTGCCGGAAGTGGCCTTCGCCGGCCGCTCCAACGTCGGCAAGTCGAGCCTTGTGAATGCGCTCACCGGCCGGCGCACGCTGGCGCGCGTCTCGGCCAATCCCGGTCACACGCGACAGGTCAATTTCTTCAACCTCGCCGACCGGCTGATGCTGGTGGACCTGCCGGGCTACGGCTTCGCCAAGGTCTCGCGCTCGATGAAGGAGACCTGGCAGGACCTCGCCTCGGCCTACCTGCGCGGCCGGCCGACCCTGATGCGCATCTTCGTGCTGATCGACAGCCGTCACGGGGTGAAGGAGAGCGATCGCGAGACGATGCGCAACCTCGACAGCGCCGCCGTCTCCTACCAGATCCTGCTGACCAAGACCGACTACCTGCGCGCCGCCGACGTGCCGCGCGCCGTCGCGGCCGCCGAGGCGATCGCGCGCAAGCATGGCGCCGCCCATCCGGTGGTCCTGCCGACCAGCAGCGAGACCGGCTTCGGCATCCCCGAGCTGCGCGCCGAGATCGTCGCCGTCGCGCAGGTTTAGTCATTGGATCGCGCCACTCCAGTGGCGCCTCGAGATCGTGAGCGCAACTGGAGTGGCGCGCTCCAATGACAAGCCTCGTGCCGCGTCTTCCTAAGCCGCGTCGTGGAAGATGAGACCCAGGGTGAAGCGCTCGCCCTCGCGCACGCTCGAGACGCCGTGGCGCATCGCGGTCCGGTGCCAGCCGCGCACGCCTTTCGAGGGCCGTTCGTTCACGGCGAAGATCGCGGCGTCGCCCTGCTCGAGGGGCACGACCTCGCCGCGTGACTGCATGCGCGCGCGCTGCTCGACCAGCATGAATTCGCCGCCCGTGAAGTCGCGGCCCGGGGCGCTCAGCAGCACCACGACCTGCAGCGGGAAGACCATCTCGCCGTAGAGATCGCGATGCAGGCAGTTGTAGTCGCCCGGCCCGTAGCGCAGGAGCAGCGGCGTCGGCCGGGTCTGGCCGGCCTCGTGGCACTCGCGCAGCCAGTCCTTCAGGGCCGGCGGGAAGCGTCTGGGCCGCCCCAGCCGTTCGTTCCATTGGTTGGCCACTCCGGCCAGCTCGGGGTAGAGCGCCTGGCGCAGCCGCTGCACCGGCGCGGGCAGGTCATAGGCGAAATACTGATACTCGCCCTGGCCGTAGCCGTGGCGCTGCATGACGATGTGCTTGCGGAATCGCGCCTGCTCGGGCCACAGCGCGGCCAGCGCGCGGCACTCGTCCGGCCCGATCAGGTTGCGCACCACGGCAAAGCCGCGATCTGCCAGGCGTTCGCTCTCTAGAAGGTGGGAAGCTGCCATGCGGACATCCTGACGCGGCGGGGCCGGTTCTTCTATCCGTAAGCCGCCTGATATATTATGCGCCTCGGCGAATTGCTCGGCCCTCTCCCGACCCGGAGAGGGCTTTCGTTCAACTGGGGATGCTGTGAAATGGCCGAGGTTGTTCAACCGGACAAGGAGCAGAAGCGGCTCATCCGCATGGCGGAGACCATCTCCAAGGCCCTGCCCTACATGCGCCGGCACAACGACGCGACCTTCGTGGTGAAATATGGCGGCCATGCCATGACCGACCCGAAGCTCGGCGACCTGGTCGCCCGCGACGTCGTGCTGATGAAGCAGGTCGGCATGAACCCGATCGTGGTCCATGGCGGCGGCCCGCAGATCAACAAGATGCTGGAGCGGGTCGGCATCAAGAGCACGTTCGTGAACGGGCTGCGCGTCACCGACGCGGCGACCATGGAGATCGTCGAGATGGTCCTGGCCGGCTCGATCAACAAGGCGATCGTGGCCGACATCAATGAATGCGGCGGCATCGCCGTCGGCATCTGCGGCAAGGACGGCAACCTGATCCTGGCCAGGAAGGTCACCGAGATACGCGATCCCAAGACCGGCGAGCTGCTCAAGGTCGACCTGAAGCAGGTGGGCGAGCCCGCCAAGATCAACGTCATGGTACTGGAGCAGCTGCGCCGGGCCGACGTCATCCCGGTCGTCGCCCCGATCGGGTTCGGCGTCGACGATGAACTCACCTACAACATCAATGCCGACACTACCGCGGGAGCGATTGCCGGCGCCATGCGGGCCAAACGCTTGCTGTTCCTGACCGACGTGCCCGGTGTGCTCGACAAGAATGGCCAGCTCATCCAGGATATGACGGTCGAGCAGGCCCGCGCCCTGATCGCCGACGGCACGATCTCCGGCGGGATGATCCCCAAGGTTGAGAACTGCATCGACGCGGTGAACAGCGGCGTCGAGGCCGCCACGATCATGGACGGCCGGGTGCCGCATGCGCTGCTGTTGGAGATCTTCACCGAGGCCGGCATCGGTACCATGGTCAAGCGTTCCTGATGGGCCTTGAATAGCCTGATATTGCTGCATATTTACTCAGCATGGCCCTCCTGCCCATCCTTACCGCGCCCGATCCGCGCCTGAAGAAGAAGTCCCTGCCCGTCGAGACGGTCGACGCCGGCGTGCGGCAGCTCATGGATGACATGCTGGAGACGATGTACGACGCGCCGGGCATCGGCCTCGCCGCGCCGCAGGTCGGGGTGCTGAAGCGCGTCATCGTGCTCGACATCGACCGCGAGGATACGAAGACCGGCCCGCTGTTCATGGCCAATCCCGAGATCGTCGAGGCCTCGGACGAGGACCTGTCCTATGAGGAAGGCTGCCTCTCGGTGCCGGACCACTATTCCGACGTGGTTCGTCCGGCGGCGGTGAAGGTCCGCTACCTCGACCGCGACGGCAAGACCCAGGAACTGGCCTGCGAAGGCCTGCTGGCGACCTGTGTCCAGCACGAGATCGACCATCTCGACGGCATCTTGTTCATCGACCACATCTCGGCGCTGAAGCGGAACATGATCCTGCGCAAGCTCCTCAAGGCGCGCAAGGAACAGGAACGCGACGCGGCCGAGCGCGGTCCAGTGAAGACCAAGGTCAAGGATCCCGAGCACGCGATCTGAACCGTGTCTTTCTGACACGAAACATCGACCCAATCGCCATTGTCATCCCGAGCCTAGCGAGGGACCTTTGATCGTGCGCCGCCAAGGGTCCCTCGCTACGCTCGGGATGACAACGGTATTGGAGCAAGGCTCCGCGCAATCAATTCAATCGATCAGCTTGCCGTCGGCGTCGAAGAACGGATACGGCCCGTCATAGTCGCCGATGACGGCGGCATGGGTCACGAGCTGGCCCTCGTTCCACCAGTGCAGCATGAAACCCGGCGGCTCCATGCGGAAGCGGCTCGGGGCATCGGGATGGATGTCGAGCGCGACCTGATGCGCCGGACTGGGACAGGTCATGGCCGGACGGCCGCCGACCTGGGCGTGGATCGTGCGATGGAGATGGCCGCACAGGATCAGCTCGACCTGGCGGTGACGCGCCACGATCTCGGCGAAGGGTTCGCGGCCTGAGAGGCCGATCTTGTCCATGTGGCCGATGCCGGTGACGAAGGGCGGGTGGTGCATCATTACGAGGGTGGGCACGTCGGGCCGGTCGGCCAGCGCACGGTCGAGCCAGTCGAGCCGCTCGCGGCAGAGTTCGCCGCCGCCCTGTCCGGGAATCAGCGTGTCGAGGCCGATGAGGCGCAGCGGATAGTCGTCGATCGCGAACTGGAGGAACTTCCCCTGCTCCGGCAGGTAGCCGCCGTCGCGGAAGGCCTCGCGCATTGCCTCGCGTTCGTCGTGGTTGCCGGGAATGGCGATGATGCGTTGCCGGATCGGCGCCAGGATCGACTTCAGGTGCTCGTATTCCTCCGGTCGTCCGAGATCGACCAGGTCGCCGGTCAGCAGGACGATGTCGGGCTGCGGGCTCAGCGCCAGCAGCTCCTGCACGCAGCGCCGCAGCATGGCGGCCGTGTCGGCCTTTTTGTAGGCGAGCCTGCCCGGCAGCTTGATATGGGTGTCGGTGATCTGGGCGATCAGCATGGCGGGCTCCTCACAGCACCAGCAGGCCGCGGGGATCGATGGCGAGCCCGACCGGATCGCCATGGCTGAACTCGCGCCGCGCGGTGCTCTCGATCACCAGCGGCTGCGCTTCGCCCACGTCCACGAACAGACGCGTACGATCGCCCAGGAAGAAGGCGGCGGCGACCGTGCCGTTCAGCCCGGTAGCCTCGCCGCTTTCGACGACGCGGATGTCCTCGGGCCGGAACAGGATCTCGGTGGCGGTGGCCGGCGCGTCGGCCCAGGCGACACGACCGGCCTTGCAGGAGAACGCGCCGTTGCTGATCGAGCCGGTCAGGCGGTTCATCGTGCCGATGAATTCGGCGACGAAGCGCGTCGCCGGTCGCTGGTAGATGTCGCGCGGCTTGCCGATCTGGGCGACGCGGCCATGTTCCATGACGACGATGCGATCGCCCAGCGCCATCGCCTCGGCCTGGTCGTGCGTCACGTAGATCGCGGTGATGCCGAGCGAGCGCAGCAGCGAGTCGATCTCCAGGCGCAGCGTGTCGCGCAGCTTGGCATCCAGCGCCGTCAGCGGCTCGTCGAGCAGCAGCGCCCGCGGCCGGACCGCGATGGCGCGCGCCAGTGCCACGCGCTGCCGCTGGCCGCCCGAGAGCTGGTCGATGCGGCGGTCGGCGAGACGCGTGATCTGCATCATCGCCAGCATCTCCGAGACGCGCGCCCTGATCTCCGCGTCCGGCACCTTCCGGATCTTCAGGCCGTAGCCGACGTTGCCGGCGACGGTCATGTTGGGAAACAGCGCATAGGACTGGAACACCATGCCGACGTTGCGCTGCTCGATCGGCAGGTGCGTGACGTCGGTGCCGTCGAACAGCACCTTGCCGCCGGCGTCGGGCTCTTCGAGGCCGGCGATGATGCGCAGCGTCGTCGTCTTGCCGCAGCCCGAGGGGCCGAGGAAGACGACCGTCTCGCCCGCGTTGATGGCGAAGTCGAGCGGCTCGAGCGCACGGGTGCCGTCAGCGAAGGTCTTGGCGCAGTTCGTCAGGGAAATGGATACTGGTTTGGCGGTGTCGGTCATTCGGAATCCTCTGCCACGAACTTCGCCGGACGCGGCTTGGCGAAAGCCTGCAGCGCCAGCAGGAGCGGCATGATCATCAGGAAGAAGACGAGGGTGTAGGCGCTGCCGACTTCCAGCCGCAGCGAGGCATAGGCGTCGGCGAGACCCACCGGCAGCGTCTTGGTGAAGGGCGTGTGCAGCAGCCAGGTCATGTTGAACTCGCCCATGGAGAGCGTCACGACCATCAGCGAACCGGCGAGGATGCCCTGACGGCAGTTCGGCAGCACGATGTCGCGGAAGCGCGGCCAGAAGCCGGCGCCGAGCGACGCTGCGCCCTCTTCGAGCGTCTTGAGGTCGATGGCGCTCAGCACCGCCAGCACACTGCGCACCATGAAGGGCAGGGTGAACAACACGTGGCCGACCAGGATGAAGGCCCACGAGGTGCGGAAGCCCGACAGGCTGCCGTAGGTGACGATCAGCGCCAGCGCGGTCGCGAGCCCCGGCACCGCCACCGGCAGCACCAGCATCTCCTCCAGCGCGCGGGTCAGCGCGTTCTGCCGCTTGGCCAGCACATAGGCCGCCGGGATGCCGATCACCAGGGTGACGGCGAGACAGGCGAGCGACAGGCCAATCGAGAGGAAAATCGTGTCGCGATAGCCGCTCCACACTTCCATGACCCAACGCAGGGTGAGGCCGCTCTCGATGCCGACGAAGTAGTTGACCGTGAGGCCGGCCATGATCGAGAGGACCACCGGCACCACGAGGAAGGCCGAGACCAGCAGGGTGAAACCGAGCTGAAGGTAGAAGAGGCCGCGGCGCTTCATGTCAGCCTGCCGCCGCGACGCTGGAGCCGGCGGCCGTGCGCGCCAGCGCCAGTACCAGCCAGGTGACGATGCCCAGAACGAAGCTCAGGGCCGCCGCCATGGCGATGTTCGCCGACAGGGTGAACTCGGTGTAGATCACCATGGGCAGCACGTTGATCCTGGCGGCGAGCGTGAAGGCGGTGCCGAACGCGCCGACCGCCGTCGCAAAGCAGATCGCGCCCGCGGAGATGAAGGCGGGCTTCAGGCCGGGAATGATGACGTCCATCAGCACGCGCCACGGCGAAGCGCCCAACGAGCGGGCCGCCTCCTCGAGCTTGGGGTCGAGCTTCTCGGCGGCGGCCATCACGGTGAGGATGGTGCGCGGGATGGAGAAATAGACGTAGCCCATGAACAGGCCGGAGAGCGTGTAGGCGAAGACCAGCTTCTCGCCGGTCAGCGCCTGCGTCACCTGGCCGATCAGGCCCTGGCGGCCGGCCAGCATGATCACCATGAAGCCGATCACCACGCCCGGGAAAGCGAGCGGAAAGGTCAGCATCGACACCAGGAGGGCGTTGCCGGGAAACTTGTGCCGCTGCAGGAACACGCCGGAGATGCCGCTGATGACCAGCGTCGCCGCCGTGGTCGCCGCCGCCACGGCGAAGGTCGAGACGAGGCTGCCGAGATAGAGGTCGTCGGTGAGGATGGCGGCATAGGCCGCCCAGCCGGTCTTGCCGCTGCCGCCGATGAAGAACAGGCGCGCCATCGGCAGCAGGAAGAAGGCCGCGAAGACGATGCCGGCGGGCAGCAGCAGAAGGATCAGTCGGCGGGTTTCGTGCCGCATGGTTGGCGGTTCCTCAAACGAGCAGAAGCGGGACGGCCTTGCGGCCGCCCCGCTGCGTTGTCGATGGCCTGTTGGAGTTCAGTTCACTTCCTTGCGGTAGCGCTCGACGATCTGCGGCTGCGCCTTGGCGAGGTTCTTCAGATCGACCGGCTTGGCGCGGGCATATTCCGCGTCGGGCAGGAACTTGGCCTTGGCCTCGGCCGACAGCCGGTCGGCGAAGACCGGGCGCAGATAGGCATTGCCCCACATCGCCTGGCTCTCGTCCGACAGGACGAAGTCGAGCACCTTCTTGCCGTTCTCGGCATTCGGGCCCTTGTTCACCAGCGCCATCACGTAGGGGAACACCAGCGTGCCTTCCTTCGGGATGACGAACTGCACCGGCGCCTTGTCGGTGTACTGGCCGCGATAGGCGTTGAAGTCGTAGTCGAGCAGGATCGGGATCTCGCCCGAGATCACGCGGGCATACGAGGTCTGCTTCGGCACGATCGGCTGGTTCTTGGCCAGTTCCTTGAAGAACTTGATGGCCGGATCGAGATTGTCGTAGGTGCCGCCCAGCGCCAGGTTGATCGCCATCACGCCGAGCTGGCCGACGGCGGCCGAGGTCGGGTCGAGATAGCCGACCAGGCCCTTGTATTCGGGCTTCAGCAGGTCGGCCCAGCTCTGCGGCACCGGCTTGTTGCCCAGTGCGGCCTTGTTCACGAACAGGCCGAGCGTGCCGGAGTGGATGGTGAACCAGTTGCCGTCGGGGTCCTTGAGGTCGGCCGGGATCTTCTCCCAGTTCTTCGGCTTGTAGGGCGTGAGGACGCCGGCATCCTTGGCCGGGTCGGCCGCGATGCCGCCGAGATAGGTGACGTCGGCCACCGGGCTGCCCTTCTCCGCGATCAGCGCGGCGATGGCCTGGCCGGAGTTCTTGTTGTCCGGCGGCACGGTGATGCCGAGCTTGGCCTGGATGGCCTTGAGCTGGGAGCCCCAGTCGGCCCATTCCGGCGGGCAGTTGTAGCAGATGGCCCGCTGCTGGGCGGCGGCGCCGGATACGGTGCCGAAGGCGGCGAGGCCCAGGGCGGCCGCGATGGCCAGTTTCTTCAGCATGAGATCAACCCCTCCTTGTTTGACTTGTCGAACCGTTGGACGCGTCGTCTTCCGGCCAGCAGACGAGCCGGACCCCGGCCTCGCGCAGCTTTCCGGCGATGGCGGCGGGCACCGGGCGGTCGCTGAACACCGCGCTCGCCTCGGTGATGGTGCCGCCCCGCACCGTGCCGCCGCGGCCGAACTTGGAATGATCGAGCACCAGGAAACGCTGGCGGCAGTGGGCCGCGAGCGCGCTGCGCATCGTCACCTCGTCGGTGCTGAAGTCGAGCAGGGTGCCGTCCTCGGCCACCCCGCCGACGCCGTAGATGCCGATGTCGGCGGCGAAGCGGCCGAAGAAGCCATGGGCCTCGCCCGCCACTACGTCGCGGTCGAGGTTGCGCAGGCGGCCGCCGGCGACGGTGATCTCGCAGGAGGCGCTGCGGCTCAGCGCCAGGGCGACGTTGAGATTGTTGGTCATTACCCGCAGGCCGGCATGGTCGGCCAGTGCCAGCGCGCATTGCTCGGGCGTGGTGCCGATGCCGAAGAACAGCGAGGCGCCGTCCGGCACCTCCCGCGCCACCAGCCGGGCGATGCGGCGCTTGGCGTCGATGTTCAGGACCTGGCGGGCGGGATAGGCGAGGTTCTCGCCCTCGGGCGGCAGCTCGACGCCGCCGTGGCGCCGGCGCAGCAGGCCGCGGTCGCAGAGCAGGTTCACGTCGCGCCGGATCGTCTGCGGCGTGACGCCAAACTGGAGAGCCAGCGCCTCGATCGACTGGAAGCCGTCCCCGCGGACGCGTTCGACGATGGCGCGGGCGCGTTCTTCCGCCTGCATTCCCGGATCCTGAGCCCGCTTCCTGTCCCGATCGATCTGCATGGTTCGAATGAACTCTGCAGGTCATTGTTTTCGTTCATATTACTTTCATATGAACATTCGAAGACGTCAAGCGAAGGGACGGCTGAGCGAAGCTCGGCCGGCTAAGCGGCAGGACATTGCCTTCGGCAATGTCCGGGAGCGCCGAAGGAAGAGCGAGCGGCCCTACGCCGCCAGCACGCAGCGCACGGCGTGTGCAGCTTCGACGTCGCGCAGCGACGGAACGGCCGTCGTGCAGTCGGGGCGCACGAACTTGCAGCGCGGGGCGAAGCTGCAGCCCGACGGGACTTCCGCGAGATCGGGCGGGGCGCCGGGGATGGATTCGAGGCGCTGGCCGCGCATGCCGTCGTGCACCGTCGAGGCCAGCAGGCCGCGGCTGTAGGGATGCTGTGGCGCGTCGACCATGCGCTCGACAGAGGCCATCTCGACCAGCTTGCCGGCATACATGACGCCGATCCGGTCGGAGACCTCGACGGCCACGCCGATATCGTGGGTGACGAAGATGACGCCGAGATTGAATTCGCGCTGCAGCTCGCGGACCAGCAGCAGCACCTGGATCTGCACCGTGGCGTCGAGCGCCGTGGTCGGTTCGTCGGCCAGCAACAGGGTCGGATTGCACGACAGGGCGAGCGCGATCATGGCGCGCTGGCGCATGCCGCCCGACATCTCGTGCGGATAGGCCTTGAGCCGCTGCGCCGGCGAGGGAATGCGCACCATCTCCAGCAGGTCCTTGGCGCGTTTCATCGCCTCGGTTTCGCTCTTTCCGGTGTGGCGGCGCACCGTCTCGGCGATCTGCTGGCCGATGGTGAAGACCGGGTCGAAGGCGGTCGCTGGCTCCTGGAAGATCATCGAGACCCGCTGGCCGCGCAGGTCGGAGAGCGCCTTGGGCGCCATGTCGAGGACCTCGTCGCCCTCGAGCTTGATGCTGCCGGACCAGCGCGTGCGATGCTCGGGATGCAGGCGCAGGATCGAGCGCAGGGTGACGCTCTTGCCAGAGCCAGATTCGCCCAGGATGCCGAGCGTCTCGCCGCGCGCGAGATCGAAGCTGACGCCGTTGACGGCGTGTACCGTCCGGTCGGGCGTGACGAAGGTGACGTGGAGATCGCGGACCTGAAGCAGGTTGGTCATGCCGCCCTCGCCTTGGAATGACCCGAGCCCGCCACGCGCATGTGACAGGCCACGGCCTGGTGCCCGGTATCGGCCAGCAGCGGCTCGGTGCGGGCGCAAACCTCTTCCGCGAAGGGGCAGCGCGTGCGGAACCGGCAGCCCGACGGCGGATCGATCGGGTTGGGCGGATCGCCCTGGATCGGCGCCTCCCTGGTGCGCTTGCGCGGATCCATCGACGGCCGGGCCGACAGCAGAGCGCGCGTATAGGGATGCTGCGGGTTGCCGTAGATCGCCTCCACGGGACCCAGTTCGACGATCTTGCCGAGATACATGACCAGCACGCGGTCGCTGAGATACTGCACCACGTTGAGGTCGTGGCTGATGAACACGTAGGTGAGGTCGAGCTCGGTCTTGAGGTCGACCAGCATGTTCAGCACCTGCGCCTCGACCGACTTGTCGAGCGCCGACACCGCCTCGTCGAGGATAATCAGCCGCGGCCTGAGCGCCAGCGCCCGGGCGATGTTCACCCTCTGGCGCTGGCCGCCCGACAGTTCGTGCGGATAGCGCGTGGCGTAGTTGGCCGGGTCGAGGCCGACCTTGCTCAAAAGGTCGCGAACACGCTCGCGCGCCTCGGCCGCCGGCAGGCCGTGCGCGCGCGGTGCGAAGGCCAGCGTCTCGGCGATGGTGAGGCGCGGATTGAGCGAGGCATAGGAATCCTGGAACACCATCTGCACCTGGCGGCGCAGCTCGTTCACCGTGATGCCGTGCGGTTCGTCGACCGGATCGCCGTCCAGCACCATCGTGCCCTGGTCGGGTTTGATCAGGCGGATCAGCAGGCGCGCCACCGTCGACTTGCCGCAGCCCGATTCGCCGACCACGCCCAGCGTCTCGCCCTTGGCGACCGAGAGGGTGAGATCATCGACCGCGCGCACGACCTTGGTGGTGCGCCCCAGGAGCCCGCCCGTGACCGGGAAGTATTTGCGCAGCCCGCTCGCCAGCAGCAGCGGTTGCGCCGGGCCGCCTCGATCCTCAATGGGAAGCAGCGTGTCCATGTCAGGCCTTCACATCCATGGCCGCGCGCAGGCCATCGCTCATCAGGTTGAAGCAGATCGAGGTCACGAAGATCATCACGCCCGGCAGCGCCGCGAGCACCGGATTGACGTAGATCGCCTGGCGCAGCGTGTTCAGCATCAGGCCCCATTCGGGCTCCGGCGGCTTCACGCCCAGGCCGAGGAAGCTCAGGCCGGCGGCGAGGATGATCGCGACGCTGATCAGCGACGTCGCATAGACCAGGATGGGCCCCAGCACGTTGCCCAGCACATGGACCCGCACGATGGTGAAGGCCGAGGCGCCGCTCGCCTTGGCGGCATCGACGAAGTCGAAGCCGCGCACCTGCGTGGTGACGCTCTCCGAGACGCGGCAGATCGGCGGGATGAACACCAGGGTGAGCGACAGCAGCGTGTTCTCGGTGCCGGCGCCCATCGCGCCGGACAGCGAGATCGCCAGCAGCACCGACGGGAAGGCATAGAAGACGTCCATGATGCGCATGATCGCCATGTTGGTCTTGCCGCCCACGAACCCGGCGAGAATGCCCAGGCTTCCGCCGATCAGGAGCGCAAAGACGACAGGCGTCACGCCCATGAACAGCGACAGCCGGCCGCCATAGATCAGCCGGGCAAACATGTCGCGTCCCAGCTCGTCGGTGCCCAGCCAGTGGTTGGGCGAGCCGATCGGATGCAGGCGACGCAGCATCGAGGTCTTGTAGGGATCCGCGAGGTTGAGGTACGGCGCGGCCATCGACGCCACGACCAGCAGGATCAGGATGGCCGCGCAGATCAGCGTGACCGGATCGCGGCGCAGGCGACGGCCGACCGATTGCCAGTAGCCGCGGCCGCCGGCCGTGGGCTTCGGCGTCACCAGGACGGCGCCACCGACATCGAGCGAAGGACTTTGCAGCGCCATGGGTTCAGCCTCGCTTGATGCGCGGATCGACCATGGTCTGGATGATGTCCACGGTCAGGTTGAGCAGCATGAAGAAACCGGCCAGCACCAGGGTCGTGCCCTGCAGGATCGGCAGGTCGCGTCGGAAGATGGCACTGTTCAGCAGGAAGCCGGTGCCCGGCCAGGCGAACACCGTCTCGATCAGGATCGAACCGCCGATCAGGTTGCCGGCCTGCAGGCCCATGACGGCGAGGCAGGTCGGGGCGGCGTTCTTGAGCACATGGAACAGGATACGGCTGTCGCGCATGCCCTTGGCCTGCAGCGCCGTCACGAACTCCATGTTGAGCGTTTCCTTCACGGTCGAGCGCACCGTGCGGGTGACGACGCCGAGCGGGATCACCGAGAGCGCGATGGTCGGCAGGACCATGTGGGCCAGGTGGGCACGATCGAACTGCCAGCCGGTGGAGTTCTCCGGTCCGATGCCCATTGGTGGCAGGGCCCCAAGCTCGACCGCGAAGATGATGACCAGCACGATCGCCAGCCAGAAGTGGGGCACGCTGACGCCGATCAGCGAGATCACCGTCACCAGGCGGTCGACGATGCGCGACTTCGCATAGGCAGCGGCGGTGCCCAGGATCACCGCCAGGGTGAAGGCGAACAGCGTGGCGGCGATCGCCAGGATGATCGTGTTGCCGAAGGCGCTGCCGACCTCGGAGGCGACCGAGCGGCCGGTGCCGATCGAGGTGCCGAGATCGCCGGTCAGGGTGACGCCGAGCCAGCGCAGGTACTGGACCGGCAGCGGCTTGTCGAAGCCGTAATATTCCTTGAGCTTGTCGACCACTTCCTTCGGCGCATCCGGTGGCACGATAGCCGAGATCGGGTCGCCCGGCGCCAAGTGTACCAGCGCGAAGACGAGCAGCGACACGCCGAAGGCGACGGGGATAAGGTAGATCAGGCGGCGTAGGGCATAGAGGAGCATTGCGGCCCGCCTCTTCTATTGTTGCTGGGAACTACTTGATTTCGACCGGCGTCAGGTCCTGGAACCAGCTCTGCGCCTGGACGAAGCCCTTCACCTTGGGGCTCATGGCGCGCGGGTTCAGGTCGTGCGCGATCCACACCCAGTAGGCCTGGTCGACGATGTAGCCGTGCACCTCGGCCAGCGCCTTGGTCTGCTCGGCCTTGTCGAAGCTCGTGTGCGCCTTGTTGATCATGGCGTCGAGCTTCTCGTCCTTCAGGATGCCCCAGTTGGCGCCGACCGGCGGCACGAAGTTGCTGTTCATCAGGCGCGTGAACGCCGAATAGGGATCGACCGTGGCGCGGCTGATGTTGATGCCGTTGACGCCCGCCTTCTTCGCATTCTCGCCGGTCACCGGCTGGAAGGAGAAGTTCACCAGCGCGTTCCATTCCATGACCTCGAACGAAGTGTCGAAGCCGACCGCGTTCAGGTTCTCCTGCACGTATTCGTTCATCGGCAACGGCAGCATCTGGCCCGAGCCCGAGGTCGAGATCGCGATCTTGATCTTGGGCTTCTTGGTGGCGCTGTAGCCGGCCTCGGCCAGTAGTTTCTTGGCCGCCGCCGGATCGTACTTGATGTCGAAGGCGGGCGTGCCGAACCAGGGGTGGCCCGGATAGACATGGCCCTTCGACTCGATCATCAGCCCGCCCAGCAGCTTGTTCAGGCCGGCGCGATCGATGGCGAGGTTGGCCGCCTTGCGCACGCGAATGTCGGTCCAGGGCGACCCTTCGACCATGCTGGGCTGGTAGGCCCAGTTGTGCGGATACTTGTTGGTGACGATGGTCATGCCGCCCTGCTTGAGGCGCGGGATGGCGTCGGGCGCGGGCACCTCGATCCAGTCGACCTGGCCCGCCAGCAGCGCCGCCGTGCGGGTCGCGGCTTCCGGCATCGGGAACAGGATCACCTTGTCGAGCTTCGGCACGCGCGCCTTTTCCCAGTAGTCGGCGTTGCGCGAGAGTTCCATGCGCTCGCGCGGCACGACGCGATCGACCTTGAACGGGCCGGTGCCCGACGGATTGAGTGCGACCTTGTTCCAGTCCTTGTCCTGCTTCTCCCAGTTCGCCGGGCTGGAATAGAAGACGTAGGACATGTCGTAGGGAAACAGCGAGTTCACGATGCGTGTCGTGAGCTCGACCGTGTACTTGTCGATCTTCCTGTATCCGACCAAGGTCGGAATGCGCGCCCGCACCTGCGCCATCTGCTTGCGGTCGAACTGCGGCGACTTGTCGTTCAGCACCTTGTCGAGGTTCCAGATCACGGCGTCGGCGTCAAAGTCCGAACCGTCGTGGAACTTGACGCCCTCGCGCAGCTTGAAGACCCATTTGGTCGGCTCGCCCTCGACCGGTGCCCAGGACACGGCGAGGCCGGGCCGGATGTCGGCGATCGTGTCGGCCTTCGACAGGTCCCAGTTCACGAGCGCGTCATAGATCGTGTAGCCGGCGAAGCGGAATCCCTCGAATCCCTGGTCGGGCTGACCGGTCGTCAAGGGAATGTCGGCGGCTGTCATGCCGATGCGCAGAGTGCCCTGCGAGAAGGCAGGCGTCGCCGTCGCTGCGAGGACCGCCAGGCCGGCGACAGTGACGCGAAGACGTTTGAACATTCACCACTCTCCGGTTCGGCAGTCCCAATGCGAGACGCTGTGCGTTCCGTCATGCAAGGGCCAAGCCAACGCAACATGTCCGCGCTAGGCGTGAGGCGGCATGTCGATTGCATGCGATTGAAGTTGCGGAGGGATGTCATGACATCGTCGACCAGGGCGCCAACGCTCGAGGAATTCCGGGCGCGCGCCGCGCTGACCGGTCTCACGCTGACCGAGGAGGACATCGGCCACCTGCACAAGGGCTATGTCGGCCTGCTCGGCCTGATGGAGCGCATCCCCGAGCGCTGGGCCTGGGCTGCCGAGCCGCCGCACGTCTTCCGCGCCGACGAGTAGAGTTTCCCATGACCGATCTGACGACGAGCGATCTCACGACACTGGGGATCGCCGAGGCCGGCCGCCTGATGGCGCGCGGCGAACTCACCGCGACGGCGCTGACCGAGGCGTTCCTGGCGCGCATCGAGTCCATCGATCGCACTCTCAACAGTTACGTCACCGTGACGGCCGACATCGCGCTGAACGCCGCGCGCCAGGCCGACATGGAGATGAAGGGCGGCCTGCGCCGCGGGCCGATGCACGGCATCCCGATCGCACTGAAGGACATCTACGAGACGGCCGGCATCAAGACGACCGGCCATTCGCACCTCAAGTTCGACTACGTGCCCGCCATCGACGCCGAGACGGTCCGCCGCCTCAAGGATTCGGGCGCCGTGATCCTGGGCAAGCTCGGCACGCATGAATTCGCGAACGGTGCGATGACAGCGGACCAACCCTTCCCGCCCGTGCGCAATCCGTGGAACACCGCCTATCAGCCCGGCGGCTCGTCGAGCGGCTCGGGCGCGGCGATCGCGGCCGCCCTCTGCATGGGTGCGATGGGCTCCGATACCGGCGGCTCGATCCGCAACCCGGCGGGCTATTGTGCCGTCGCGGGCATCAAGCCGACCTATGGTCTGGTGAGCCGTTGCGGCATCTTCCCGCTCTCCTTCAGCCTCGACACGGCCGGGCCGATGGCGTGGACGACGGAAGACTGCGCGCTGATGCTCGATGTGCTGGCCGGGCACGATCCCAACGACCAGGCCTCGGCGCACGCGGCCAAGGTCGATTACGGCGCTGCGGCGCAACGCCCGATCAAGGGCATGCGTATCGCGCTGGCGCGGAGCTGGTACGAGGGCTCCTACGGCAGTCTCTCCGACGACATGGCGGCGGGCATGGAGGAGGCCGTGCGCGTGATGCGCGATCTCGGCGCCATCGTCGAGGAAGTGACGCTCCCCGATATCCGCGACTATCACATCTGCGGCCGGGTCATCATCACGACCGAGGCGCACGCCATCCATCGCCGCGACGTGATCGAGCGCCCCGAGAAGTTCGGCTATACGACGCGGCGCCGCTTCCAGCTCGGCGCCTTCCTGTCGGCCGAGCAGTACCTCTCGGCGCTGCGGTTCCGCCGCAAGCTGCAGCAGGACACGCGCGCGGCGATGCGCGGCTACGATCTCGTGATGACCGCCAACCAGTGGGGGCCGCCGGAAGTCTTCGAGGACCCGGCGCCGATCTTCCACTTCCTGGGCAAACCCTCGCTCAGCATGCCCTTCAACGTCACCGGCCAGCCCGCGGCCACGGTGTGCTGCGGCTTCGATGCCGCCGGCCTGCCTCTCGCCTTCCAGCTGGCCGGCCGCGCGTTCGACGAAGCCAGCGTCCTGGCCGCCGGCGCCGCCTATGAACGCGCCACGCCGTGGCGTTCGCACCGACCGAAACTCTGACAGGAATTTTCCCTCATGAGCGTGTCCCGCCGTTCGTTCATTGCCGCCGGTGCGCTGGCGGCGCTGCCGCTGCCCGCTTTCGCGCAGGAAAAAGTCGTGCGCTTCGGCATTTCGATGGCCGACGTGCCGCTCACCACCGGCCAGCCCGACCGGGGCGCCGGGGCCTACAAGTTCACCGGCTACACGCTCTACGATCCGCTGGTCGCCTGGGAGATGGACGTCTCCGACCGGCCGGGCAAGCTGATCCCCGGTCTGGCCACCGAGTGGAAGGTCAGTGACGCCGACAAGACGCTGTGGACCTTCAAGCTGCGCGACGGCGTGAAGTTCCACGACGGCTCGGCCTTCAATGCCGATGCAGTAATCTGGAACTTCGACAAGGTGTTCGACACCAAGGCCCCGCAGTTCGATCAGCGCCAGGCCTCGCAGGTGCGGCCGCGCCTGCCGTCGGTCGCCAGCTACCGCAAGATCGACGACATGACCGTCGAGGTGAAGACCAAGGTCGTCGACGCGCTCTTCCCCTACCAGATGCTGTGGTTCCTGGTGTCGAGCCCGGCGCAGTTCGAGAAGCTCGGCAAGGACTGGAACAAGTTCGCGTCCGAACCGTCGGGCACGGGCCCCTTCAAGCTCGCCCGCCTGGTACCGCGCGAACGCGCCGAGCTGGTCAGGAACGAGGCGTACTGGAATCCCAAGCGCATTCCCAAGGCCGACCGCATGGTACTGGTGGTCGCCCCCGAGGGTGCGACCCGCACGGCTGCGTTGCTCTCGGGCTCGGTCGATCTGATCGAGACGCCGACTCCCGACACGGTCGATCGCCTGACCAAGGCCGGTATGAAGATCGTGCAGAACGTAACGCCGCACGTCTGGAACTATCACCCCTCGATGCTGCCGGGCTCGCCCTGGACCGACATCCGCCTGCGTAAGGCCGCCAACCTCGCGATCGACCGGAATGCGATTGTGCAGCTGCTGGGCGGTCTCGCCCAGCCGGCCTTCGGCCAGGTCGACAGATCGAGCCCGTGGTTCGGCAAGCCGAGCTTCGAGATCAAGTTCGCGCCCGACGAGGCGCGCACCCTGATGAGTGCCGCGGGCTTCAGCAAGGCGCAGCCGCTGAAGACGAAATTCGTTGTGGCCTCGGGCGGCAGCGGCCAGATGCTGTCGCTGCCGATGAACGAGGCCATCCAGCAGATGTTCAAGGACGTCTATATCGACCTCGACTTCAAGGTCGTCGAGCTCGAGGCGCTCTACACGGCGTGGCGGGCCGGCGCCAAGGCCGAGATGAACAAGGACGTTACCGCCAACAACATCGCCTACGTGACGTCCGATCCGCTCTACGCCTTCACGCGCTTCTTCGCCTCGAACCAGGGCGCGCCGGTCGGCGTGAACTGGAGCAACTATGCCAGCCCCGAGGTCGACAAGCTCATCGACCAGGCGCTGGCGGAGTTCGACCCGGCGAAGCAGGACGCGATCATGGCCAGGGTCCACGAGAAGGTGGTCGACGACGCCGTGCTGATCTGGGTCGTCCACGACACCAACCCGCACGCCCTGTCGCCCAGGATCAAATCCTACGTCCAGGCCCAGCACTGGTTCCAGGACCTCACGACGATCGGGGTGTGAGCCTCAGCCGGTGCGGAGGATTGCGGCCGCTTCATCGAAGGCCGGCGACCTGACGCCTTCGAGGAAGCTCCGCAGGGCCACCCGCGCGCCGATACGTTGAGCCTCAAAGGAATTCGAGGTCAGCCTTCCCTCGCGGAAGGCGGCGCTGAACTCCGCCGGCGAGGGGGCCGTCATGTCCGTCTCGGCGAAGTCCGGCTTCCTCTCGAGCACATACAGGCCGGTCGCGCAGCCATGGAAGAGCCTCACGAACTGCCGCATCAGAAAGACCCGGGCCCGCAACACGGAGTCGGAGGGCCGCCCGCGCCACGCCGTCAGCAGCGCCTCCTGCAGGTCTGGTGTGCCGGCGCGGTACATCGTCATGAGCGCGAGGTCCACCGCGGGATCGTTCCGGAACGCCGTCTCCCAGTCGATGAGCCATAGCCGGTCGCCGTCGAACAGGATGTTGCCGGGGTGCGAATCGTTGTGACTGGAGACGAGGCCGGATGCGTTCCACGGATAGGCCGCACGCAATCGATCGAATGCGTCACGGTGGGGACCGAGCAGGCCTCGGTAGAGACCGGTCGCCTGCAGGCGGTCGAGCAGGCCACCGAGCAGCGAAGGGTAGTCGGCGACGGGCGGGAACAGCTCCGTGACCTGGAGGCGAGCCGCGAGACTTCCGAGGGCGCGCGCCAGCGCCTCCGGCCCGCCGGGATAGGTGTCGAGCGGCCGACTCTCCACGAACGCCATGATCGCCACGCCGGCCTCGGGATCGTCATAAAGCATCGATGGCGCGAGGCCTGCCTCCGCCGCTGCGCGCATGCAGGCATAGGCGCGCCGCGGATCGCGGATCTCGTCGCGCAGGGAGGATTCGAGCCGCAGAATCCATCGCTGGCCGCCGACCTCGATGCGAAGAATCGAGGCCGAGGCGCCCGTCACGATTGGCTGCGTATTCACGACGGGCGCGGAGCCGAAGGCGGCGGTCAGCGCCTGGCGTGCTCGCGCGCGGCGATCGGGGGACAGGGTGGCAAGTGGATCGTCGATGTGCTCCCCCTCAGCAGCCGAGCTTCTTCGCGAGGTCGATCATCGACGTGCCCACCGCGTTCCAGTCACCCTCGGCCTTGAGGTCGTGCTTCTGGTTCGGGCCGTGTTCGGTGGGACGCAAAACGAAGCCCGTCGACAGGCCGCACTTCTGTGCGGCCGCCAGGTCGCCGTTGTGCGCGGCGACCAGCATCACCTGCTCGGGTTTCACGTACATGCTGTCGACCACGCCGAGATAGGCCTCGGGATCGGGCTTGTAGTGATGGAAGGTCTCGCCCGAGAAGCAGTGGTCCCAGGGGATGCCGCCGTTCTTGGCCATGTTGATCAGGAGCGCGACGTTGCCGTTGCTGAGCGTGGCCACGACGAACTTCTTCTTCATCATGCCGATGCCCTCGACCGAATCGGGCCACGGCCGGAGCTTGTGCCAGAGATGCGTGAACTCCCACGCGCCCTCCTCGCCCGGATGCTTGAGCCCCCGATTCTTCAGGAGCATCTCGAAGGCCTCCTTGTGGAGATCGTCGATGCGCGTCCATGGCAGCTCGCCCTTGCGCACGCGGCCCATCTGCGGCTGGTAGAGGCCGCGCCAGTCGTCGGCGAAGCTGGTCCAGTCGGTGTCGATTCCGTATTTCCTGCCGAGAGCGGGCAGATCCTGGATCAGGCTGCCGCGCCAGTCGACGACGGTGCCGAAGACATCGAAAATGCAGACCTTCAGATTGGCGGGAACCTTGGACATTGGGTAGCTTCCTCAAATGGTTTGGAAGCACGATAGAGTGAGCGGCGCGGACGGCAAGCCAAGATGCGGCTGGGTCTCCGACGATCCGCTCTACCGGGAATACCACGACACGGAATGGGGACGTCCGCTGCGCGACGACCGCGCGCTGTTCGAACTCCTGACGCTGGAAGGCTGTCAGGCCGGCCTTTCCTGGATCACGGTGCTGCGCAAGCGCGAGCACTATCGCAAGGTCTATGACGGGTTCGAGCCTGCGAAGATCGCGCGCTATCGCCCTGCGAAGCTGGAGAAGCTGCTGCTCGATCCCGGCATCATCCGCCACAAGGGCAAGATCGCCGCCAGCGTCAGCAACGCCCAGGCCTATCTCGCCCTGAGGGAGCGCGAAGGCTCCTTCGCGAAGTTCCTGTGGGGCTTCGTCGGCGGCAAGCCGAAGAAGAACCGTCCGAAGGACCTGAAAGCCGTGCCGGCGCGCTCGCCGGAAAGCGACGCCATGTCGAAGGCGCTGCAGAAGGCCGGATTCAAGTTCGTCGGCTCCACCATCTGCTATGCCTTCATGCAGGCTTCCGGCATGGTCGACGACCATGTCGTCGGCTGCCACTGCGCCAAGGAGTAATCGTGACAAAGCGTGTGTACATCGCGGCCCTCGGGACCGAGACCAACCAGTTCGTCCCCTTTCCGACCGGCCTGCGCGGCTACCAGGAGCATGGCATCTGGCACGGCGACGCCACGAAGCACGCGCCGACCAACTTCACGGCGCCGGTGCATGTCTGGCGCAAGGAGACCGAGAAGCGCGGCTGGACGGTGATCGAGGGCCTCTCGACCTTCGCCGCGCCCTCGGGCACGACCGTGCGCAAGGTCTACGAGGATTTCCGCGACGAGATCCTCGACGGCATCAAGGCCGCCCTGCCGCTCGACGCGGTACTGATCAACGTGCACGGCGCCATGGTGGCCGACGGCTACGACGACTGCGAGGGCGATCTCCTGTCGCGCATCCGCGCCATCGTCGGGCCCAAGGTCGCGATCGGCGCGGAGTTCGACCTGCACTGTCACCTGAGCGCCCTGATGCTCGACAGCGCCGACGTGCTGGTGGGCTACAAGGAATACCCGCACACCGACACGATGGAGCGGGCGGCCGAACTGTTCGCGATCATCGCCGACACGGTCGAAGGCAAGGTGAAGCCCGTAATGGCGCGCTACGACTGCCGCATGATCGCGCAATACCGCACCTCCGTGCCGCCGATCAGCGAGTTCGTGGTGCGCATGAAGAGCCTCGAAGGCAAGGACGGCATCCTCTCGGTGTCGCTGAGCCACGGCTTCTCCTTCGCCGATGTCGAGGATGTCGGCACGCGCACCCTCGTGGTGGCCGATGGCAACAAGGCAAAGGCCGAGGCGCTGGCCGAGCAGCTCGGAAAGGAGCTGTGGGACAATCGCGAGCGCTATGCCACCAAGTACCTGACCGTCGAGGAGGCGATGGACCGTGCCGCCTCGCACAACCAGGGTCCGCTGGTCCTGGCCGACCGCGCCGACAATCCCGGCTCGGGCGCGCCGGGCGATTCGACCTTTGTGCTGAAGGCGCTGGTCGAGCGCGAGATCGGCCCCGCCCTGTTTGGCGTGATGTGGGACCCGATGGCCTTCCAGATCGCCGAGGAGGCGGGCGAGGGCGCGCGCATCCGCATGCGGCTGGGCGGCAAGTCTGGCACGGTGAGCGGCGATCCGGTCGACCTCGACGTCACGGTGAAGAAGATCGCGCGCAACGTCTTCCAGCCCTACGGGCCGGTGATGTCGCCGCTGGGCGACATGGCGCTCTTGTCGTCGGAGCACGTCGACATCGCGATCTGCACGCGCCGCAACCAGACCTTCCACGCCGACGCCTTCCGCGCGGTCGGCGCCGAGCCGGCCGACTACCGCGTCGTCGTCGTGAAGTCGGCGCAGCATTTCTATAACGGCTTCGTCGGCGTCGCGAAGGAGATCCTCTACGTCGCCACCCCCGGCGCCGCCGACCCTGACGTCACGCGCTGGCCCTACACCAAGCGCAAGACACCGTTCTGGCCGAAGGTCGCGGATCCCTGGAAGTAGCCGCTACAGTAGCGGCTCCAGCGCCTCGCGCGTCGTCTTGCCTTCGACGACGGGCACGACCTCGAACTCGACCACTTCCTGCCAGTCGGCGATCCATTTCTGGAAGGTGGTGATGTCGTCGGTGCGCATCAGCTGGAAGCAGCGGCCGAGATCGGCCGTCACATAGCTCGCGACGAACTCGAGTCCGTCAGGCAGGCCGCGGCCCTTCTGCAGCTTGCGATAGACGGCCTTGCCGTCCTGGTTCTTCAGCTTCTCGATCACCATGAAGAGCATGTGTTCCCCTCGCGTTGAATTCGTTAGTTTACTCCAGGGAATTCGAGAGGAACGAAATGAAGATCGCCGTCGTCGGCGCCTCGGGGCGCATGGGCCAGATGCTGGTCCGCCAGATCGCACGGACCGAGGGCATGACCCTGGCCGCCGCCAGCGAGAGGCCGGGCAGCAAGGCACTGGGCAAGGATGCGGGCGAGCTTGCCGGGATCGAGCCGAACGGCGTGCTGATCGGCGACGACAGCGCCGCGGCCATCCGGGCCGCCGATTGCGTGATCGATTTCACGGTGCCGGAGGCGACGGTGGCGCATGCCAGGGTCGCCAGCGAGAACGGCGTCGCCATGGTGATCGGCACGACCGGCCTCGATCCTATCCAGACCAAGCTGATCCAGGACGCGGCGAAGAAGGTGCCGATCCTGTGGGCGGCCAACATGGCGCTGGGCGTCAACATCCTGCTGGCGCTGGTGGAGAAGACCGCGTCGATGCTCGATCCCAGCTACGACATCGAGGTGCTGGAGATGCACCATCGCCACAAGATCGATGCGCCCTCGGGCACCGCGCTGGCGTTGGGCCGCGCCGC
This sequence comes from uncultured Reyranella sp., assembly GCF_945957355.1. GTDB lineage: Bacteria > Pseudomonadota > Alphaproteobacteria > Reyranellales > Reyranellaceae > Reyranella. The sequence goes on from NZ_CAMFKM010000002.1 coordinate 216,339, forward strand.
CGCGGCAGGCCGCAAGGTCCAGCTCGAGGAGGTCTGGCGCAAGAGCCGCGACGGCCATACCGGCGCGCGGCCGAGCGGCGAGATCGGCTTCGCCACCCTGCGCGGCGGCGAGGAGGTGGGCGTCCACACGGTCTACTTCGCGGCGGCCGGCGAGCGGCTGGAACTCAACCACCGCTCCTTCAGCCGCGAGACCTACGCGGCCGGCGCGGTGACGTCGGCCAAGTGGCTGGAGGGCAAGAAGCCCGGACTCTACGGCATGAAGGACGTGCTGGGGCTTTAGGTTTCTCGCTCGCGGGAAGAGGCAATCCCTCATGAAGAAAGCGCGCGAGCAGGAACCAGACATGCAGATAGCTGGCCTTCATCTTTGGGTATTGGGCCGGGAATTTCCTGACAGCGAAGACTATTGGGACGGTAACTGGCTCCAAATAGAGGCGCTTGTCGAAACCCCTTCTGCGACCGTCAGGATAAGCGGGCCTTGCTTACGTACCGACGAAGTCGCAGGTTTTACAAGACAGCTGGAGGAGCTCTACGCGAACCTTCAGGGCACAGCTGAGCTGAATTGCATGGAGCCGAATCTGCGGCTTAAGGCAACCTGCGACAAATCGGGAAAGATGGAACTCTTCATCGAGATAACTCCGGACCACCTGACACAGAAGCACCAGTTTACCTTCTCGATTGATCAGTCTTATCTACCTGAAACTCTGAACGGCTGCAGACAGATCCTTGAGCGATTCCCGGTGAAGGGATCACCGGGCTAAGACGATAGATAACTCTCGGAGCGAATGCGTAGTCTCGGTATTGGCAATCCGGAAGCCTATTCGTCCCAGGCGTGGTCGTAGCGCGGGCTGCGCATATCGGCGAGGGCGGCCTTGAGCTGGTCGGCGACGCGCAAGCGCTCGTCGGGGCCGAGGAAGCGGCCGATCACGGCGCGATTGCCGCGTGAGGTGACCACCAGGCGCTCCTCGGTCGCCTCGACCTTCAGCCAGTAGGCATCGAGCCGCAGCTCCTCGCGCTCACCGTCGGGCGCGATCCGGACCACGACCAGGTCATGGTCGGTCAGGGTCAGCGTCTCGCTGCGCCTGGCGTCGAAATAGCTGCGCTGGAACAGCCACCACAGCAGGAAGACGTCGAGGCCCATGAAGCCGAAGACCGGCCAGGCGCCCATCAGGAACAGGGGCAGGCCGATCACGACGTTGGCCGCCACGGCGGCCAGCATGACGAAGCGGAAGCCATCCGCAGACAGGCTGCGATAGGGCTTCAGCGAGGTGGCGAAATGAACCGCCGGAACGGGCGCTTCGGTCATGGTATGGACCTATATGGCCCTGATGAAGACCGCCGTCATCCCCGACTTCTTTGCACGCCTCAAGAAGGCGATGCCCGAGCCCGAGACGGAACTGGACTACGACAATGTCTACCAGCTGCTGGTGGCCGTCGTGCTCTCGGCGCAGGCCACCGATGTCGGGGTGAACCGGGCCACCGGGCCCCTGTTCAAGTTCGTGAAGACGCCGGCCCAGATGGTGGCGCTGGGCGAGGCGAAACTGATCGACCACATCAAGACGATCGGCCTGTTCCGCACCAAGGCGAAGAACGTGATCGCGCTCAGCCACCTCCTGCTGGAGCGGCATGGCGGCGAGGTGCCGCGCACGCACGCGGAGCTGGAGGCGCTGCCGGGCGTCGGCCGCAAGACCGCCAATGTGGTGATGAACGTCGCCTATGGCGAGGCGACCATTGCCGTCGACACGCACATCTTCCGCGTCGGCAACCGTACCGGGCTGGCGCCGGGCAAGAATCCGCTGCAGGTCGAGCTGAAGCTCTTGAAGCGCGTGCCCGAGGAGTACCGGCTGCACGCCCATCACTGGCTGATCCTGCACGGCCGCTACACCTGCAAGGCGCGCACTCCCCTGTGTCCCGCCTGCGTCGTGAACGACCTCTGCACCTTCAAGGGGAAGACCGTCGCGGCCTAGTCTTGCGGGTCTTCGGCCGCTTCGGGGTCGAGGCCTCCTTCTTCGCGCCCTTCACGGCCTCGGCCAGCGCCGCGGCGAGACGGCCGCCCCGGCGGTCCTGGCGTTCCAGCATCACGATGTTGCGGATGAGCTGCGGTTCGCCGAACGGCAGGCAGGTGAGCTTCAGGCCGGCGAAGATCTCGTCGGACACCGCCAGCACGGCGACGCCCAGGCCCTTCTCGACCATGCGCAGGATGATGTCCTGGCTGTCGAGCACCATCTCCTCGTGGACCTCCACCCGCATGCGCCGCAGCTCGCGGTCGATGACGCGGCCGGCCCAGGCCTTGCTGTCGAAGCGGATGAAGGGCAGCTCCGACAGCAGGTCGCGCGCGCTGCGCTGGCCCTGACCCGGCGGCGCGAACAGCCAGAAACGGTCCTGGTAGAGCGGTGTCCAGACGAGGCCGGCCGGATAGGGCCGCACCGGCTCGGTGGTCAGCGCGGCGTCGAGCTCTCCGGCCGCGACCTTCTCGGCCATCTCCGCCGACAGGCCGACCGACACCGAGACGCGCGCGCGCGGATGGGCGCGGTTGAGGGCGACGAGCGCATCCGGCAGCACGCCCGCCAGCGCCGTCTGCACGGCGCCGACCCGCAGCCGGCCGGCGAGCGACCGCTCGTCACCCAGCGCCGCCGCGATGTCGTCGTAGAGCGCAAGCACCTCGGCGGACCGCGCCACGACGATCCGGCCAGCCTCCGTCAGCACCGGCAGGCGGCGCGAGCGATCGAACAGCGGCGCGCCGAACTCCTCCTCCAGTGCCTTCACCTGCAGGCTCACGGCCGACTGGGTCAGCCCGACCGCCTTGCCGGCGCCGGCGAAGGAACCATGACGGGCGATGGCCTGCAGCGTGCGGAGGGCGCGGAGCGACATGCAATTGATGATAAATTGTCATTGATCGATTGAGTATTCAGAATTTTTACTCGGGGTCGTCGGGGCGTACAGATCGGGCGATGAGCGCCGACGTGATCCTAGCCCTTCTGCCTATCGTCCTGCTGATCATGCTGGGCATGGGGCTGCGGCGCCTGCGCTTCCTCGCCGACGGATTCTGGCCGCAGGCGGAACGGCTCAGCTACTACGTGCTGGTGCCGTGCCTGTTCTTCCATAGCCTCGCCACGGCCAGGCTCGACTCGCTGCCGGCGCGCGAGCTCGTCACGACCCTGATCCTCTCGATCCTCGCCGTGGCCGCGCTCCTCGTCGCGTTGCGGCCGGTGCTGCGGGTCGACGGGCCCACTTTCACGTCGATCTTCCAGGGCGGCATCCGGTTCAACAACTATGTCGGCGTGACCCTGGCCGCCGGCCTGTTCGGCGCGCAGGGCCTTGCGTTGGCGGCCCTGTGCAGCGCCGCCATCGTGCCCACGGTCAACATTCTCTGCGTGCTGGTCTTCGCCCGCCACGGCGCCGCGAGGCTGAGCGGCCGCGGCATCGCCCGGCAACTGGTGACGAATCCGATGGTGCTCGGCTCCTTCGCCGGCATCGGTTTTCAGCTTCTCGGGCTCAGCCTTCCGGCTGGTATCGAGCCGGCGCTGCGGGCGCTCGGTGCGGCGTCGCTGCCGCTCGGCCTGCTCTGCGTCGGCGCGGCGCTGGAATTCGGCTCGTTGCGCGGCTGGATCGCGCCGGTCGCCACCTCATCGGCGATCAAGTTCCTGGCCATGCCGGTCGTGACCGTGCTCGTCGCCTCGCTCATGGGCCTGACCGGACCGGCGCTCGTCACGGCGCTTCTCTTCCAGGCCCTGCCGACGGCGTCCTCGGCCTACATCATGGCGCGCCAGCTCGGCGGCGACGCGCCGCTGATGGCCGGCATCACGGCGATGCAGACGCTCTTCGCGCTGGTCGCCCTGCCGTTCGTGGCCGCCGGCATCGGCATCCTCGCCGCCTAGCGGCCGAACATCATCGCGAGCCGCGCGCCCAACAGCTTCCAGATGAAGCTGAAGGCGAAGCTTTCGTGCGCCGGCACGTCCTGCGGGATATTGGCGGGACGGGGGGCGAACTTCGTGCAGATGCGCATGTCGAGCGGCCGCACCTTGCCGCGCAGGCGCGTCCGGAACAGCGGCATCCAGTGCTTCGCATCGTCGAAGCTCATCGCCAGCGCGGAATTGCAGCAGGTCGCGACCAGCCGGTTCGTCGCCGTCTTGTCGCGCAGCTTCAGCCTGGTCACGAGCCCGGCGCCACGCGTGCAGCGGACCCTATCCCTGCGATAGAGGACGCAGGCCGTGCCGCCGTCGGCGTCGAGCACGGGCGGTGCGTCGGGCAGCGCCTCGATGCGCCGCCCGCCTTCCTGGCAATCGTCGCAATAACAGACGACGGAGAGGATCGCGGGTTCGGTCGCCTCGTATTCGACCTTGCCGCAAGTGCAGGCGAGAAGTGTCATGCCAGCGCCCGCAGGCCGCTGCGCAATGCGTTGCCGTCGTGCGGCGTCACGAGACGGTCGATCTCGCCGTGCGTCTCCACCCAGATCGGCATCGCCGATTGCAGCATCTGGCGGCCGGCCGGCGTCAGAATGAGCCGTCGCACGCGGCGGTCGGCGGGATCGACGGCGATCTTCACGAAGCCACGCTGCTCCAGCGGCTTCAGGTTGGCCGTGAGCGTCGTGCGATCCATCACCAGCAATGCGGCGATCGAGCCCATCGACGGCGCCTCGGGCTGATTGAGCGAGGTCAAGAGCGAGAACTGGCCGCTGGTGAGACCAAGCGGTGACAAGGCCTCGTCGAAGCGCCGCGCCAAGGCGCGTGCAGCACGCTGCGCGGCGAAGCACAGGCAGTGGTCGTAGACGTGCAACGTCGTCTCGAAGGAGGCGTTCAGTTTCTTTGACATGATGCAATTACGTTGATATCAACCCATCGCGCTGAAATCAACCACCGACCAGGAGGACTTGATGACCTACGTGCAGGGATTCGTGTTGCCGGTGCCCGCCGACAGGAAGGAAGCCTATCGCAAGGCCGCCGCCGACTTCTCGCCGATCGCCAAGGAGTTCGGCGCCGCGCGCCAGGTCGAGGCCTGGGGCGACGACGTGCCGGACGGCAAGCTCACCGACTTCAAGGGCGCCGTTAAGGCCAGGTCCGACGAGGTCGTGGTCTTTTCGTGGATCGAGTATCCCAGCAAGGAAGTCGCCGAGGCGGCCCACCAGAAGGTGATGAACGACCCGCGCATGCATGACATGGAGATGCCGTTCGACGGACAGCGCATGATCGTCGCCGGCTTCACGCCGATCCTCGACGAGGCCGGCAAGACAGGGGGCAAGACCGGCTACGTCGACGGCTTCCTTGCGGCGGTACCGGCCGGCAACAAGCAGGCCTATCTCGACATGGCGAAGAAGGCCGCGGCCGTGTTCAAGGACTATGGCGCGGTCCGCATCGTCGAGACCTGGGGCGACAGCGTGCCCGACGGCAAGGTCACCGACTACAAGGGCGCGGTGAAGGCCACTCAAGACGAGAAGATCGTCTATTCGTGGGTCGAATGGCCGTCGAAGCAGGTCCGCGACGAGGGCTGGAAGAAGATGATGGAAGACCAGCGCATGAAGGATCATCAGATGCCGTTCGACGGCAAGCGCATGATCTACGGCGGCTTCGCGCCGATCCTCGACGTCTGAGGGCCGGAAGATGACTGTTCCCAAGAACACGATCTGCCTCTGGTTCGACAAGGATGCCGAGGACGCGGCGCGCTTCTACGCCGCGACCTTTCCCGACAGCAGGGTAATGGCCGTCCATCGCGCGCCGGGCGACTATCCGTCGGGCAAGAAGGGCGACGTGCTGACCGTGCAGTTCACGGTCTGCGGTATCCCCTGCCTCGGCCTCAACGGCGGGCCGATGTTCAAGCAGACCGAAGCCTTCTCGTTTCAGATCGCCACCGACGATCAGGCCGAAACCGACCGCTACTGGAACGCCATCGTCGGCAACGGCGGTCAGGAGAGCGCCTGTGGCTGGTGCAAGGACCGATGGGGCCTGTCGTGGCAGATCACGCCGCGCGCGCTGACCGAGGCGATGGCGGCCGGCGGCGACGAGGCGAGGCGCGCCTTCGAAGCCATGATGGGCATGAAGAAGATCGACGTCGCCCGGATCGAGGCAGCGCGTCGAGGCAACTGATGAACGACGCCGCCGATGCCGCTCAGGCGGCGTCGGCGGTGATCGTGTCGCTGTCGTTGTCGACCACGACGGCGGTCTCGAAATAGCGGATGTCGGGTGGAGCGCCGTAGCGTTCGGCGATATAGGCCTGCCACTGCGGCGTGTAGACCGCCTCGGCGTCGGCGCGGCTCTTCCACAGATAGACGCCGCCGCCGATCCGCTTCTCCGCGTCGAACAGGTAGTATTTACGGACCAGGCCCTTCATGCCGCGATACTTCGGCGCCGAACCCTTGAACAGCTCGGCGGCCTTCTTCGCGTCGACGTCGGCCGGCAGCTTGAAGTTCACGATGGCGGTGATCATGCGGTTCTCCTTCAGACTGTTGCGCGCTCCTCGCGCACCTTCCACAGCAGGATGAAGCCTACCACCAGGAAGAACAGGACGCAGGCCATGCCGATGCGGGTCGAGCCGGTGGCGGTCGTGACGATGCCGATGGCCAGCGGTGCCATCCAGGCGGTGGCGCGGCCCGACAGCGCGAACAGCCCGTAGAACTCTCCGGTCATGCCCGGAGGCGCGATGCGGCCGACCATGGTGCGGCTGGCCGCCTGCATCGGGCCCATGCAGAAGCCGAGGAGGAGCGCGAAGCCCATCAGGGTCTTCTCCTGCACCGACCCAAACAGGCCGCGCGTCGGACTGATGGGATCGACCGGTACGACGAACAGGATGTGCGTGGCGGTGACGCCGACGATGCCCAGGGTCGCCACGATCACGCCGGCGATCGCGAGCTGCACCGTGCGCTTGCTGCCGATCCAGTCGTCGAGCCGTCCGCCGAGGAACGCGCCGGGAATCGCAAACACGGTCAGGATGATGCCGAAGATTCCGAGCGTCACCGTGCTCCAGCCGAACGTCGCGGCAGCATAGACGCCACCGAAGGCGATGATGGCCGCGAGCCCGTCATTGTAGAGCATGAAGGCGATGAGGTAGCGCAGCACGTTGCCGAAGCGCGGGATGCGCTTCAGCGTCGAGACCAGCGAGCGGCCGCCTTCGAGCGCGGCGGTGAGCAGCGGCTGGCGGCGCGCACCGGCGGAGTCCGGCGTGAACAGGAACATCGGCAGCACGAAGATCATGATCCACAGCGCCGAGGCCGGACCGACCAGCCGCTCGAGTTCGTGCGTGGCGGGATCGAGGCCGAACAGCGGGCGGTCGTTCGAGGCCGCCAGGCCGAACATCGCGGGCATCGACACGGCGAGCACGACGAACAGCGAGACGAGGCCGCCGCAATAGCCCAGCCCCCAGCCGAATCCGCTCAGCCAGCCCATGCGCTCAGGCCGCACGATGTTAGGAAGCTGGGAATTGTTGAACACGATCGACATCTCGGCGCCGACGGTGGCCAGGATGACCGCCCAGCTGATCGGCAGGATGAGGTCGGGCCGGTTGGGATAGGCGAACCACAGGCCCGCGCAGCCCGCGACCAGCAGCAGCTGGAAGAGGAGAATATAGGGCTTTCGCCGTCCGCCCGCGTCGGCCATGGCGCCGAGGAACGGGCTCATCAGCGCGATCAGGATGCCCGAGGCCGACTGGGTGAACGCCCACGCCGACTGGCCCTTCACCGGATCGCCCACCAGCACGTTGGCGAAGTAGGGCGCGAAGATGAAGGTGGTGATGATGGTGAAGAAGGGCTGGTTCGCCCAGTCGAACAGCGCCCAGCTGAACTGGCCGAGCTTCGAGGCTTCACGGACGGGCGGCGCGGCCGCGTGAGAATCTGTCATGCGACCCCACTATGCCCGAGAGCAGGCACTCTTCATAAGCCCCCTGAGCGAGAGCCCTCTACGCTTTCACGCGCCGCTGCAGCTGCCAGATCGCGTCGCGGTTGGTGGGCGAGAAGACCTTTTCCATGGCCTCCTGCCAGGGCAGCCAGAGCTGGGCGACATGCTCGGACGGATCGAGGGTCGCCACCGTCTGCTCGGGCACCTGGAAACCGAAGACATGCTCGACATTGTGGGTGACGTCCGGCGCGTAGCGCGCCCGCCACTGCGCCCAGATCTCGTAGCGGTTGGTCTGACGCCAGTCGGTAAGCGTGCCGACCGCGAGGCCGGTCTCCTCCAGCAGCTCGCGGCGTGCCGTCGCCTCGAGGTCCGGGTCGTCGGGCTCGCGCGAGCCGGTCACGGATTGCCAGAGCCCGGTTCCCGTGCGTTCCAGCAGGAGGACGTCCAAACGCGGCGTGTGGACCACGACCAGCACCGATTCTGGGAGCTTGAAGGCCATCGCGAGCAGCATATAAGGTCCCGCGGCAGATTTCCGAGGGAACAATGAGCAAGCAGCTACAGGCCACCATCGACGCGGCATGGGAAGCACGGGACGGCGTCAACAGCGCCACCAAGGGCGAAGTGCGCGACGCCGTCGAAGCGGCGATCGCCGGCCTCGACGACGGCACCTATCGCACCGCCGAGAAGTTCGGCGACGAATGGGTCGTGAACCAGTGGCTGAAGAAGGCCGTGCTGCTCTCGTTCCGCCTCTACGATTCCGTCCCGATGGACGGCGGCGCCTCGTTCCCCGGCCTGGGCGCCGCGCCCTGGTTCGACAAGGTGCCGCTCAAGACCACGGGCTGGGACGCCGCTCGCTTCGCCAAGGCGAACTATCGCGCCGTCCCTGGCTCGATCGTGCGCCGCGGCTCCTACATCGCGCCGTCGGTCGTGCTGATGCCGTCCTTCGTGAACCTCGGCGCCTATGTCGACACCGGCACCATGGTCGACACCTGGGCGACGGTCGGCTCGTGCGCCCAGATCGGCAAGAACTGCCACCTCTCGGGCGGCGTCGGCATCGGCGGCGTGCTCGAGCCGCTGCAGGCCAACCCGGTCATCATCGAGGACAACTGCTTCATCGGCGCCCGCTCCGAGGTCGTCGAGGGCGTGATCGTCGGCACCGGTGCGGTGCTCTCGATGGGCGTGTTCATCAGCGCCACCACCAAGGTGGTCGATCGCGCCACCGGCCAGATCCACATCGGCAAGGTGCCGCCCTACTCGGTGGTCGTGCCTGGCAACATCGGCGGCGGCCCGGATCGTCCCTCGACCTACTGTGCCGTGATCGTGAAGACCGTCGACGAGCGCACCCGCTCCAAGACCTCGATCAACGACCTGCTGCGCGACTAGTCTCCGCCACGGGCGTCAGCCGGTGTGGCGCTTCCACTCCGGCTGCGCCCTGAGGTGCGCGCCTTCCTTGGCGAGGATCTTCGAGGTGCGTTCGGGCGCGAAGCCCAGCTCGACGAAGGCGGGGCCGACATTGGCCACCTCGCGATAGTCGAGGATCAGCCCGTCGCGCAGCTGCATCATCGAGCAGCCTTCGAAGCCGACCCTCTTGCCCTCGGCACCGGGCAGCTTCGAGACGTAGCTGAACGTGTAGTAGGCGTAGAGCATCCTGCCGTCGCTGACCGGCCGGTGCATGTCCCAGCGGAACTCGTGCGCAGTGCGATGGAACCAGTCGTCGATCATCTCGGCGATCCGCTCGCGGCCCACGAAATCGCCGTAGAACACGTCGTGATAGACGGCGTCCTCGGTGAACAGGCTCGCGAACGCCTTGCCGTCGCGGTGCTCCACCGCCGAGCAGAAGGCCTTCAGAAGCTCTGACGTATCCATGGTTATTCCTCCCGTACGGCCACAATCATGACTAGACTGGCGGCCGAGGCAAAGGAGAACTGGCATGAGCACATGGATCTTCCTCGGCATCGTCGTCGCCATCGGCCTGTGGCTGATCGCCGTCTATAACGGCCTCGTCGGCGGCCGCAACCAGGCCCAGACCGCGTGGAGCCAGATCGACGTGCAGCTGAAGCGCCGGCACGACCTCATTCCCAACCTGGTGCAGGTGGTGAAGGACGCCATGGGCTACGAGCAGGAGACGCTCACCAAGGTGATCCAGGCGCGCAACAACGCAGTGGCGGCGAGCGGCAACGCCGCGCAATCCGGGCCGGCGGAAGCGGCGCTCAGCCAGGCGACACATGGCCTGTTCGCCCTCATGGAGAACTACCCGCAGCTCAAGGCCAACGACAATGTCATGCAGCTCCAGGAGGAGCTCACGACCACCGAGAACAAGATCGCCTTCGCGCGCCAGTTCTACAACGACTCGGTGAACGCCTATAACACCCGCCGCCAGAGCTTCCCGGCCGTTCTGGCCGCGGCCTCGCTGGGCTTCGGGCCGATGGACCTGTTCAACATGCCGGAGTCCGAGCGCGAAGTACCGAAGGTCGCGCTGCGCTGAGGGGACGAGGCGCATGAGCGCCACTACCGATTTCGTCGCCGCGCAGAACCAAAACCGTCGCAACACGATGGTGCTGCTGGCGGTGCTCACCCTGCTGGCCGGCGGGATCGGCTATCTGATCGGCGCGCTGCTGGAGACCGAGTCCTCGGGTTCGCTGCCGGCGGTGAGCCAGGTCGGCGTCGCGGCCGCCGGCCTGATGGCGGCCGCCAGCATCGGCTGGAGCGCGATCTCGCTGGCGGTGGGCGACCGGATGGTGCTGTCCATGGCCGGCGCCAAGGCGATCGAAAAGCAGGACGCGCCGCAGCTCTTCAACGTGGTCGAGGAGATCTCGATTGCCGCGGGTGTGCCGATGCCCCGGGTCATGGTGCTGGAGACCGACGCGTTGAACGCCTTCGCCACCGGCAACAGGATCGGCAGCGGCACGATCGCGGTCACGCGCGGGCTGCTGAATGCGCTGAACCGCGACGAGCTGCAGGGCGTGGTGGCCCACGAGATGGCGCATCTGCGCAACCTCGACACGCGTTACATGGTCGTGGTCGGCGTCACGGTCGGCCTGATCGCGCTGGTCTGCGACATGGCGCTGCGCACGATGAATTTGGGCCGGATGCGCAGCGACGACCGCAAGGGCAGCTCGGGCGGCGGCCTTCTGATCATCGTCCTGCTGGTCGTCGCGATCCTGGCGCCGCTGGCAGCCAAGGCCGTGCAGATGGCGGTGTCGCGTCAGCGCGAATATCTCGCCGATGCGACGTCCGTGCAGTTCACGCGAAATCCCAATGGCCTCATCTCTGCGCTCGGCAAGCTCGCGGAGCAGGCAGCCCCCTTTCCCGGAGTGAGTCGTGCCACGCAGCATCTCTTCATCGTCAATCCGATCAACCAGTTCACCTCAAAGACGCCGGCCCTCCTCGCCACCCATCCCGATATCGAGGATCGCATCGCTCGCCTGCGCAATCTGGGCGGCTAGCGCGGGCCTCGCCGCGGCGTTCGACCTGCAGGGCCATCGCGGCGCGCGCGGGCTGGCGCCCGAGAACACGCTGGCCGCCTTCAAGCTGGCGCAGGATCTCGGCGTCACGACCCTTGAGACCGACCTCGCGGTGACGCGCGACGGAATCGTCGTCATCAGCCATGACCCCTATCTCAATCCCGACCTGACGCGCGGACCGGACGGGCAGTGGCTCACGGCTTCAGGACCGGCCATCCGCACGCTGAGCCTCGATGAGCTCAAGCGCTACGACATCGGCCGCGTGAACCCGGCCAGCAAGTACGTCCAGCAGTTCCCGGTGCAGAAGCCGGCCGATGGCCAGCGTTTCCCGACTCTGGCCGAGTTCTTCGCGCAGGCCGCACCCGGCGTACGCTTCAACATCGAGATCAAGACCGATCCGGGCAAACCCGACCTCACGCTCGATCCGGCCGCTTTCGCGAAACTGGCGGTCGAGGGCGTCCGCAAGGGCAAGGCCGAGGCCCGCAGCACCTTGCAGTCGTTCGACTGGCGCGGCCTGATCGAGGTCCGGAAGCTGGCGCCCGAGATCGCCACCGGCTGCCTCAGCATCGAGAGCAACAACTTCGACACCGTCCAGCGCAGCAGCGGCCGACCCTCGCCCTGGCTAGGCGGGCTCGACCTGGCAGCCCATGGCGGCTCGCTGCCGCGGCTCGCCCAGGCGGCCGGCTGTGCAACCTGGTCGCCCTTCTGGCGCAACGTCACGGCGGAGAACGTGAAGGAAGCCCACGGGCTCGGCCTCAAGGTCGTGCCCTGGACCGTGAATGCCCCGACTGAGATGGGGCGGCTGATCGAGCTGGGGGTGGACGGGCTGATCACCGACTATCCGGACCGCGGGGCGCAAATTCTCAGCTCTAAAGGTCTGAAAGCTCGCTAGGCGGTTGACTCGGGGAGCCTCTGTGTTCTGTATACAGACATGCGCCCCATCCAGCCTGAGCCCGATCTTTCCGAGCGGATTCACGATTCGGTCCTCGAAGCGATCTGCTCCGGGGAGCTGAAATCCGGGGCCCGTATCACCCAGGAGGAGATCGCCCAGCAGTTCGGCGTATCGCGCCAGCCGGTCCTGCAGGCCATGATGCTGCTGCGCCGCGAGGGCTTCCTGATCGACGCCGGCCGCAAGGGCGTCTGCGTCGCCCCGCTCGACGTCCAGCAGGCACGCAATCTCTACGTCGTCCGCGCCGCCCTCGACGGCGCCGCCGCCCGGCTCGCCGCGTCGAACTATACGCCCCATCTCGTGCAGCGCGGCCGCGCCCTGCTCGACGTCGGCCGCCGTGCCGTGGCGAGCGGCTACGTGCCGTCGGTCATCGAAGCCGACATCGATTTCCATCTCTTCGTCTACGAGGCCTCCGGCAATCCCGTGATCGGCGAGACCGCCCAGCCGCACTGGCAGCATCTGCGCCGGGTGATGGCCGCGGCCTTGAGCGAAGAGGATCTGCGGATCAGTGTGTGGGACGAACACGAAGCCATTCTGCGCGCGCTCGAAGCAGGGCAGGCGGCCGAGGCCGAAGCGCTGTGCCGCGGCCATGCCGAACAGATGGCCGACATTCTGACGAAACGATTGAAGATCGTGATTTCCCGCGCCGCCTGAAGACGGCGCTCACGACAAACAAGACGACAAGGCAAAGGAGGAACCGCCATGAAGCTCACCTCTGAGCAGCTGAAGCAATTCGACGAAGAGGGCTATCTCTTCTTCCCCGAGTATTTCTCGCCGGAAGAGACGCAGATCCTGAAATCCTCGGTGCCCGAGGTGTTCGCCCAGCGCCGGCCCGAGAACGTGCGCGAGAAGACCGGCGACGTGGTCCGCACCGCCTTCGCGGTCCATACCTATCATCCGGTGTTCGAGGCGCTGGTTCATCATCCGCGCTTCGTCGAGCCGGCCGAGCAGCTGCTGAAGGACAAGACCTACATCCACCAGTTCAAGATCAACGGGAAGGCGGCGTTCGACGGCGACGTCTGGCAGTGGCACCAGGACTACGGCACGTGGAAGGCCGACGACGCCATGCCCGAGGCCCGCGCCATGAACCTCGCGGTGTTCATCGACGAGGTGAACGAGTTCAACGGCCCGCTCTGGTTCATCCCGAAGAGCCACAAGAAGGGCGCGATCGAGGCCAAGCACGACCTCACCACGACCTCCTATCCGCTGTGGACGATCGACAACGACACGATCGCCAAGCTGGTCGACCAGGGCGGCATCGTCTCGCCCAAGGGCGGGCCCGGCTCGGCGATCTTCTTCCACGGCACGCTGGTCCATGGCAGCCCGCCCAACCTGTCGCCGTGGGATCGCCAGATCATCTACGTGACCTACAACGCGGTCAGCAACGCGATCCGCCAGTTCAAGCGGCCGGAATACATCGCGCACCGCGACTTCACGCCGGTCGATGCCTGGGAGGACGACGCGGTGATCCGCGCCGTCAACCGCAAGGTCGCGGCGGAATAATCAGGAAACGCCGGAGGAAAACATGAGTCTCCATCGCATGCTTCTGGCCCGCGCGGCCGAAGCCAATCCGCTGCGCATCGGCGTGATCGGCGCCGGCAAGTTCGGCTCGATGTACCTGTCGCAGATCCCGACGACGCCGGGCATCCATCTGCTCGGCATCGCCGACCTCTCGCCCGACCGCGCGCGAGAGAACCTGGCGCGGCTGGGCTGGAAGCCCGACGTGACCTCGGCGACCTCGTTCGCCGATGCGCGCAAGCATGGCAGCACCCACCTCACGGACGACTGGCGCGCGCTGGTCAGCCATCCCGAGATCGACATCATCGTCGAATCGACCGGCGACCCGATCGCCGCCGTCGAGCATGCGCTGGAAGCCTTCAAGCATGGCAAGAGCGTGGTGATGGTAACGGTCGAGGCCGACGCCTTCTGCGGGCCGCTGCTCGCGAAGCGCGCCGCGGCGGCCGGCGTGATCTATAGCCTGGCCTATGGTGACCAGCCGGCGCTGATCTGCGAACTGGTCGATTGGGCGCGCACCTCGGGCTTCGAGGTCACGGCGGCCGGTCGCGGCCACAAGTGGCTGCCGCACTTCGCGCAGTCGACGCCCGAGACGGTGTGGAAGTACTGGGGCCTCAACGAGGAGCAGGCCAAGCGCGGCGGCCTGAACCCCAAGATGTTCAATTCGTTCCTCGACGGCTCCAAGCCCGCAATCGAGAGCACCGCCGTTGCCAACGCCACCGGCCTCACGCCGGCACCGGACGGGCTCGCCTTCCCGCCCTGCTCCGTGGAGGACCTGCCCTTCGTGATGCGGCCGATCTCCGAGGGCGGCCAACTCCATCACAAGGGCCAGGTCGAAGTCGCCTCGTCGCTGGAGAAGGACGGGCGCGCCATCCCCTACGAGATCCGCAAGGGCGTGTGGGTCGTGTTCGAGGCGGCCACCGAGTACCAGAAGAACTGCTTCGAGGAGTACATGCTGCAGACCGACCCCAGCGGCCGGTACTCCGTCATGTACAAGCGCTGGCACCTGATCGGCCTCGAGGTCGGCATGTCGGTCGCCTCGATCGGCCTGCGTAAGGAGCCGACCGGCACGCCGATCGGCTTCCATGCGGACGTCATCGCCACCGCCAAGCGCGACCTCAAGCCGGGCGAGATGCTCGATGGCGAGGGCGGCTACACGGTCTACGGCAAGCTGTTCCCGTCGGAGAAGTCGACCGGCCTCGGCAGCCTGCCGCTCGGCCTCGCGCACAACGTCAAGCTGGTGAAGCCGATCAAGGCCGGCCAGTCGCTGACCTACGCCGACGTGGTGATGGACGAATCGCTCACCGCCGTGAAGCTGCGCCGGGAGATGGAGCGCGACTTCGCCCCGGCGGCGTCGAAGATCGCGGCCCAATAGGAAGAGGGGGCGCAGCCCAGCTGCGCCCCCTAAGTCCGATCAGCCGCCCGACTTGGTGGCCGGCGCAGCCGCCTGATTTTCCTTGTACTCCGGCATCGCCTTCAGCGAGTCCTTGGTCCAGTTGGACTTGACGCGCAGGTCCTTGCCGTCGCGTTCCAGCTTGAGGTCGCTCCACTTCACCGCGACATTCTTGGCTCCGACCCCCAGGAACCCGCCGACCGAAACCACCACGGTCTTGATAGCGCCGTCGGTGCCGACGAAGACCTCCTCGATCTCGCCAACCGTTTCGTTTGCCTGGTTCTTGACGTTCGCGCCGAGCAGGGCATTGCCGGACACATTGCCCTCGGCGTTGAAGTCGCCGCCACTGCGCGCCGGCGTGTTGGTGGCGGTTTGCGGATTGGGCGAAGACGAACGCGTCGTCATGTCGGTGCGCGCGCCGTCATTCTTCCAGACGCCGGAATCATTGAAGACCTGGCCGCGGTAGGCCGTGTTGCTGTACTTGTACTCGGGCTTTGCCTTCAGCTGGTCCTTGGTCAGATTGACGGTGACCTTCTCCCCGTTCTGGGAAATGTTGAGCTCGCTCCAGTTCAGGCGAACCTCCCGCTCGCCCATGCCCAGGAAGCCGCCGACGCCGACCATCACGCTGTCGACATTGCCGTCCTTGCCGATGAAGACCGACTTGATCTCGCCGATCGTCTCGTTCTGAGCGTTCTGGATGTTGCGGCCGATCAGCTTGCGGGTGTCGGCACTCGCGGCCTGAGACGGCATCGGCTTGGCCGCGGGAGAACTGGCGGCCGGCGGGGTGGCGGTGGGCTGGGGCGCCGCGGTCGGGGACTGGGCGTAGGCAGACATTGCGCCCGCCGTGAACAGAGTTGCCAGGATGATCCGATTGAGCATGAAGTGCCTCCGTTGGATGATGGGTCGCATCCAACGTGCTTCTCCTTCCTGCCGTTGCGTCTGTTGTGAAAGCTTTTGGGCGTTGCGACGCGGCCGATCCCCGGCGCCGGGATCAACCGCCGAACATTTCCTTCACCTTGCTGAAGAAGCCTTCGGATTCGGGGCTGGTCTTGCCGGCCTTCTCGAATTCCTTGAGCAGTTCCTTCTGCTTCGACGTGAGATTGGTCGGCGTCTCGACGTTGATCTCAATATACATGTCGCCGCGCTGGCTGGAGCGCACGATCGGCATGCCCTTGCCGCGCATGCGGAACTGGTGGCCGCCCTGCGCGCCGGCGGGGATGTTGATGCGCGCCATCTTGCCGTCGAGCGTCGGTACCTCGATGTTGCCGCCGAGCGTCGCCTGCACCATTGAGATCGGCACGCGGCAATGCACGTCGGCGCCCTCGCGCTCGAACAGCTGGTGGCGGCGCACCGAGAGGAAGACATAGAGGTCGCCCGCGGGACCGCCGCGCGCGCCCGCCTCGCCCTCACCGCTCAGGCGGATGCGCGTGCCGTCCTCGACGCCGGCGGGGATGTTGACCTTGAGCGTCTTCTCGCGGCGCACGCGGCCCTGGCCGCCGCAGCTCTTGCACGGCTTGTCGATCACCTGACCGGCGCCATGGCAGGTATGGCAGGCGCGTTCGACGGTGAAGAAGCCCTGCTGCGCGCGGATGCGCCCACGGCCCTGGCAGGTCGGGCATTGCTGCGGCTTGGAGCCGGCTTCCGCGCCGCTGCCGTGGCAGACCTCGCAGGAAACGGAGCTCGGCACGCGCACGGTGGCTTCGGTGCCGGCGTAGGCCTGCTCCAGCGTGATCTCGAGATTGAAGCGCAGGTCCTGGCCGCGCATGTCGGCGCGTCCGCCGCGCCCGCGCTGGCCGCCGGCGCCAAACATCTCCTCGAAGATGTCGCCGAACACCGAACCGAAATCGAATCCCTGGCCGCCCTGGAAGGGCCCGCCCGGCCCCGCGCCGCCCTCGAAGGCCGCGGCTCCGTAGCGGTCGTAGGCCGCACGCTTCTCCGGATCCTTCAGGATGTCGTAGGCGTGGTTGATTTCCTTGAACTTCCGTTCCGCTTCCGCGTTACCGTCGTTGCGGTCCGGATGATACTGCATCGCGAGCTTGCGGTACGACTTCTTGATGTCGTCGGCACTGGCCGTGCGGCTGACACCCAGCAGCTCGTAAAAGTCTTGCGACATGATGATCTACGCAGCCCCTACTCGCCCCTTACAGGTCGGCCTCCCGCTTGCGCGGGAGGCCGCCTTGCCTTCCAGGATGTCCCGGTTCAGGACCCTGTCTTCTTGTTCTTGTCGGTGACGTCCTCGAACTCGGCGTCGACGACCTTCTCGCCCTTGGCGTCGGTCGCGCCGCCGCCGGGCGCGGCACCCGCACCGGCCTGCGCCTCGGCCTGCTGGGCCTTGTACATGGCCTCGCCGAGCTTCATCGCGGCCTGGGTCAGGTCGTTGGTCTTGCTCTTGATCGCCTCGACATCCTCGCCCGCCAGAGCGGTCTTGAGACCCTCGAGCGCACCCTCGATCTCGGCCTTCTCGGTGGGGCTCACCTTGTCGCCGTACTCCGCGAGGTGCTTGGTCGTGGAGTGGACCAGCGCCTCGCCCTGGTTGCGGGCGTCGATCAGCTCGCGCTTCTTCTTGTCCTCCTCGGCATGCAGCTCGGCGTCCTTCACCATCTTCTGGATGTCGGCCTCGCTGAGGCCGCCCGAAGCCTGGATGCGGATCTGCTGCTCCTTGCCGGTGGCTTTGTCCTTGGCCGAGACCTGCACGATGCCGTTGGCATCGATGTCGAACGTGACCTCGACCTGAGGCACGCCGCGCGGCGCCGGCGGGATGCCGACCAGGTCGAACTGGCCCAGCATCTTGTTCTGGGCGGCGATCTCGCGCTCGCCCTGGAACACGCGGATGGTCACCGCGGTCTGGTTGTCGTCGGCCGTCGAGAAGGTCTGGCTCTTCTTGGTCGGGATCGTCGTGTTGCGCTCGATGAGGCGCGTGAACACGCCGCCCAGCGTCTCGATGCCGAGCGACAGCGGCGTCACGTCGAGCAGCAGGACGTCCTTGACCTCGCCCTTCAGCACGGCCGCCTGGACCGCCGCGCCGACCGCGACGACTTCGTCGGGATTGACGTTACGGGCCGGCTCCTTGCCGAAGAACTGCTTCACGACCTCGATGACCTTCGGCATGCGGGTCATGCCGCCGACCAGGATGACCTCGTCGATCTGGCCGGCCTGCAGGCCGGCATCCTTGAGCGCCGCCTTGCAGGGCTCGAGCGTCCGCTGCACCAGATCGTCGACCAGCGACTCGAGCTTGGCGCGCGAGAGCTTGATGACGAGATGCTTCGGACCGCTGGCGTCGGCGGTGATGAACGGCAGGTTGATCTCGGTCTCCTTGGAATTGGAGAGTTCGATCTTGGCCTTCTCGGCCGCTTCCTTCAGGCGCTGCAGGGCGAGCTTGTCGTTGCGCAGGTCGATGCCCTGCTCCTTTTTGAACTCGTCGGCCAGGTAGCTGATGATGCGCTGGTCGAAGTCCTCGCCGCCCAGGAAGGTGTCGCCGTTGGTCGCCTTGACCTCGAACACGCCGTCGCCGATCTCGAGGATCGACACGTCGAACGTGCCGCCGCCCAGGTCATAGACCGCGATCGTGCCGGACTTGCGCTTGTCCATGCCGTAGGCAAGGGCAGCCGCGGTCGGCTCGTTGATGATGCGCAGCACTTCGAGGCCGGCGATGCGGCCGGCGTCCTTGGTGGCCTGGCGCTGGGCGTCGTTGAAGTAGGCCGGGACGGTGATGACCGCCTGGTCGACCTTCTCGCCGAGATAGGCCTCGGCCGTCTCCTTCATCTTGCCCAGGATGAACGCCGAGATCTGGCTGGGGCTGTACTGCTCGCCGGCCACCTCGACCCAGGCGTCGCCACTCGCGGCCTTCTCGATCTTGAAGGGGACGAGCGTCTTTTCCTTGGCGACCATGGGGTCGTCGAAGCGACGGCCGATCAGGCGCTTCACGGAGTAAAGGGTCTTCAGCGGATTGGTGACCGCCTGGCGCTTGGCCGACTGACCGACCAGCCGCTCGCCGCCGTCGGTGAAGGCGACCATCGACGGCGTGGTGCGCGCGCCCTCGGAATTCTCGATGACCTTGGTGTCGCCGCCTTCCATGACCGCGACGCACGAATTGGTCGTACCTAGGTCGATGCCAATGACTTTCGCCATGATTCTACTCTCTTCCTTCGGCAGATCGGCCGGACCCCAAAGGCACCCGATCGACCCCCGTATGAATGTTACCTGCCGGAAAACCCGGGTCAGGACAGGGGCTATATAGGTCCTATCCGGCTGCCTACAATGGACCTAAGGACCAAAATCTCCGCCGGAAAGCGCCGTTTTCGACACTACCGGCGGATTCGCGAGAGGCGGGCTGACAGCGCGTCGGCCCGTCCTATTTCTCAGTACTGGCAGGCGGGCCGCCCTTCGACACCGCGACCATGGCCGCGCGCAGCAGGCGGCCGGCGATCAGGTATCCGGGGATCAGCTCCTGCACCACGGTGCCCGGCGGCACGTCGGCATTCTCGACCTCCATCATGGCCTGATGGAATTCGGCGTTGAACGGCTTGCCGAGGCTCTCGATCCGGGTGACGCCGTGGCGCTCCAGCACCGACTGGAGCTCGCGGTCGGTCGCCTGGATGCCGACGATCACGTTGCGCAGCGCCGGGTCCAGCGTGCCGAGGTCCGGCGGCAGGGCCGACAGAGCGCGGCCGAAATTGTCGGCCACCGAAAGCACGTCGCGGGCAAAGCGTTCGACCCCGAACTTGCGCTCCTTCTCGACATCCTGCTGGGCCCGGCGACGCACGTTCTGCGCCTCGGCCAGGGCCCTGAGCTGTTTGTCCTGAAGGTCGGCCTTCTCGGCCTGGAGCTGCTCGACGAGGCGCTGCCATTCGGCAGCGCTTTCCGGCCGGGGCGGAATGTCGAGATTGTCGGGGTCGACCGGCATATCCGCCGGGGCGCCGCCCGCGGTTGGATCGCTGGCCATGTGTTGTCCCTTTGTATGTTGGTCTCTTGAAGCGGCCTTCACTTAGGGACGACCCCGCTCCCGGTCAACTGGTTCAGGCCGCCTGCAGGGGGGCCTGCAGCCGGGTGCCGCGCACGATGATTCCGCCGCGGTCGCCAATCGTTACCTGGCCGTAGCGCTGGGCGAAGATCTCGGGCAGCGGCCGGGCACGCTCGGCGGCCAGCCACAGGCGCAGCAGGTGGCGGCGGCGCTCCGGCTCGGGCCAGTCCTCGAAGCCCGTGCGGTCGTGCAGCATCGTGTGGTTGTGAACGAGCTGCACGTCACCCGGCTTGAACTCCGTGAAGATGTTGAGCGCCGGATCGTTGGCCAGCTGGTCGAACATGTCGAGCGCCTCGACCAGTTCCGGCGTGTGCCGCGGCGCGTCTGGGAACCGCTGGGCCGAGTCGATGTACTGGCGCTGGTAGATCGCCGTCAGGTAGCCCTGGTGCCAGTTGAACACCGGGATCTCGAAGTACGGCTTCTGGCCCTCCGGCACCTCGCCGCGCCGGTCGGTGGCGATCGGCTGGAACAGCAGCTTCAGCAGGTCGGGCCGGCGTCGGCGCATCTCGTTGAAGATGGTGGTCGAGCTCACCAGCGCCGACAGGCCGCCCGACTTGGCGGTCTTGAGGCAGAGCAGCCCGACGATGTCGCAGGAATCGGTGTGATAGGTCTGCCGCTCGTGCGTCTGGTAGATGCGTACGTTGGGATCGTTCACGTCGAGCCCGAGATCCTGGACGTGGCCCAGCACATGGCCCTTGCCGTTCTGCGAGCGGGCGCTGCCGAGATGGGCGCCCAGGCCGAAGAAGGCCGTCGCCGATTCGCGGATCGACCAGCGCTCGACCGGCAGGCCGCGCAACAACAGGAAGCCGCGGCCGTTCAGCACCTCGTCGTCGACCCGCGACCGGAGCTTGGGGCCGAGGGTGGGCAGCGGGAAATCCTGTGGCTTCAGCACCGCGATATCGGCATCGCGCGCCACCAGGGCGCGGGTTGCCGCCTCGATTTCCGCCACCTCGGCGCCACTGAGCGGCATCTGCCAGTCGGTGCGCTTGGCGATCTCGGGCCCGTACCAGGCGGCGGCACCGGTCTGCTCCGGCGGCAATTCGAAGTTCATCTCGTTTCGTCCCTCGATCTCTTTGGTGGAGGCTTGATTCCCCGCTTTCGTTGCAAGGTCATTCCACCCGTTGCGGCCGGCCGTCAAGACGGCGAGGGAGCGCGCTGCAGCCGCTCGACGCAAGGTTTCATGGCCGGGAGCGAATCGCCCTCAGCTCAGGCGTCCCATGGAAATCGGGGTGCGAAGAGTTCGGTGTCGCTGGTTGACAGCCGGTAGCTCTCGGTGGCGTTGACGAGCGCGGCGCGGATGCCGGGCTCCAGCGCGCTGTGGCCGGCATCGGGCACGACGACGTAGCGCGCCTCGGGCCAGGCGCGGGCCAGCGCATCGGCAGTCACCGGCGGGCAGACGATGTCGTAGCGGCCCTGAACGATCGTGCCGGGCAGGTGGCGGATGCGGCCGAGATCGGACCAAGGCCAGCCTTCCGGCACGAAGGTGCCATTCGCGAAGTAGTGAGCCTCGATGCGCGAGAGGGCGAGCGCGAAGCCGCCATGGTCGGTCTCGAACGGCGCACGCACCGTCGGATAGAGCGTCGAACAGGCCGCCTCGTAGCGGCTCCAGGCGCGCGCCGCCGGACGGTGCAGGTCGGGATTGCGATCGATCAGGCGGCGGTAATAGTTGCCCAGCAGGTCGCCGCGCTCGTCGGGCGGCAGGTGCTCGGCGAAATCGCGCCAGGCTTCCGGGAAGATCGTGCGCATGCCGTGGAGGAACCAGTCGATCTCGGGCCGCGCGCCGAGGAAGATGCCGCGCAGGATGAAGCCGGTTGCGCGCTCGGGATGGGTGAGGCCGTAGGCCAGCGCCAGCGTGCTGCCCCACGAACCGCCGAACAGCAGCCAGCTCGGGATGCCGAGATGCGTGCGGAGCTTCTCCATGTCGGCCACGAGATGGCCCGTCGTATTGTCGTGGAGTTCGCCGAGCGGCATCGAGCGGCCGCAGCCGCGCTGGTCGAACACGACGATGCGATAGAATTGCGGATCGAAGAAACGGCGATGGACCGGCGCGGAACCGGCGCCCGGCCCGCCATGCAGGAAGACGACGGGCACGCCCTCGGGATTGCCGCTCTGTTCCCAATAGATCGTGTGCCGCCCGTCGACCGCCAGCATGCCGCTGGCGTAGGGCGAGATTTCGGGGAACAGGTCGGAACGGAGCGGAGTCTCTGAACGCGGCATGCGATTGTCCTTGGGGCATCAGTGCCATAGCGGCGGCCTTCGTGCCAGCCTCCCGGGGCGATTGCCGCCTCGTCCACCGAGCGTCTAAGGTCGAGGTGTCCGAGGAGGGGCCGTGGAAGTTCGCCGTATTCTGGCGCTGGTCGCGTTTTTGGCTGGCGTCGTGGCCAGTATCGGGGCCTGCACGCCGGCCGGAGCGCCGCCGGTCACAGCGGCTTCGGCTGCGGCGACCGGACGCGGAACCATTGTCCTGCCGCGGGAGATCGAGAAGCTCGTCGGCCCGGCCGATCAGCACGCCGCCCTCCAGGCCTATGTCGACCGGGTGGGCCAGCGCGTGGTCGCGGCGGCGGGCGTCGGCGGCTTCCGCTTCGTCGTGCTGGATTCGCCGGTCGCCAACGCGCACGCGGTCCAGTCCTACATCTTCGTCACGCGCGGCCTCCTGGCCCTGCTCGAGAACGAGGCCGAACTGGCCGCCGCGATCGGCCACGAGCTCGGCCATCTGGTGCGGCGCCATGCCGCGCAGCGCGCGCGCGTCCGCCAGACCGTGCTCGATGCGGCGGTCGAGGCGGCCGCCACCAGCGGCTCGGTCACCGTCGGCCGTGCGGTGGCGCAGGACGGGTTGCTCGCCCTGCGGCGCTACTCGCGCGAACAGGAGTTCGAAGCCGACAGGCTGGCCCTCGGCTACATCGTCAAGGCGGGGTATCGCGGCGATGCGATGGCCTCCCTGATCGACCGGCTTCGCCGGCAGAGCGCGCTGGAGGCCCAGATCATGGGCGAGGCCCCCGATATCGGCGACCGGCCGAGCGCGGCGTCGACCCATCCGGTTCCGGTGGAGCGCACCTCGGCGATCGCCGCCCTGCCGCTCGCAAACGCGCCCGGCGAATCAAACGAGAAGGGCTACTTCGCGGCCATCGACGGCATGTCGGTCGACGATCCGCCGAGCGAGGGCTTCATCCGCGGCCGGTCGTTCCTGCATCCGACCCTGCGCCTTTCTTTCACCGCCCCGCCTGGCTTCCGGCTGTTCAACGACAGCGATGGTGTGGTGGCAGTGAACCGCGACCGCTCGCTGATGTTGTTCTCCTGCCTGCCCACACCGGTGTCGGGCCCGCTCGACGACTGGATGCGCAACAAGCTGAAGCCCACGCCCACCGACATCCAGACCCTGGAGATCAATGGCAGCGAGGCGGCGATGGGCGCCCGGCCGCGCGGCTCGGACACCGGCCTGGGCCAGGCGCGCTACGTCGCCATCCGGGACGGCAACCGGGTGTGCAATTTCGCCCTCGTGAGCGAGGGCGCCGACCAGGACCGGCAGATCGAGGCGATGATCCGGGCCGCGCGGACGTTCCGCACCCTCACGCCGGCCGAGGCGGCGGCTCTGCAGCCCTACCGGCTGCGCATCGTCTCGCCGGCGGGCTCGACGCCGGCGCAGCTCGCGGCGCGGATGCCCTATCCCGATCTCCGGATGGAGCGCCTGCTCGTGCTCAATGCGGCGCAGATGCCGGCCGACCTCGGCAGCCGATCCGAGATCAAGATCGTCCAGCCTTAGGGCTGAGCGAAGCTCAGCCCTAAGGCTCGATCCGCTCCAGCACCGCGCCATCGGCATCGAGCGCCACCAGCGCCGGCGTGTCGCGCGTGACGGTCAGCACACGTCCCGTGTCCTGAGCGACGTTCTTCGACGGGCCGGTCCCGCGCACGATCCGATCGATGTCGGGCCAGCCGCCGTCGCGGGCCCTGCCCAGCGCCTCGTCGAGCGCCGAATCGGTCTGGGTGCTCCACCAGAAGGCATCGGCCTGTCCATCGAGCGGGCGACCGGGATCGACGCCCGTGGCGGCAAAAACCAGGCGTCCGTCGGCACTGAGGGCCGCGCGCGACAGGGCGTTCAGCAGATCGCTATGGCCGGGGCGGGCGGCCTGGCGCTCGCGCAGGCCCGACGTCCAGCGGGCGATGGCGAGCGAGCCGTTGCGGCTGGCGATGCGGCCCTCGGCGATCGAATGACCATAGGCCTCGATGATGGCGTCCAGCCCGCGCGACAGCATCCAGTCGAGCACGTCGAGCGGCGCCAGGGCGAACTGGAGCTGCAATACCTTGTGCCAGATCTCTTCCTGCGGCCCGCGCAGGAAGACGAAATCCTCCACCTCGGCGCCGGGCCGCGCCAGCAGGCGGCGGCGCAGCAGTAGCATGAGGTCGACCGTGCGGGGCGTGTTGCCGGCCGCGCCCAGCATGTTGCCCAGCACGACCAGCCGGTCGCCGGGGTGCCAGCGCTGCATCAGGGCGCCACCCAGCCTTTCCAGGGCCGTGTCGTCGCCCTTCAGGGACCCCAGCGCCCAGGTGGTACCGCCGTCACGCAGGCGGGCGATCGAGGCGACTTTGCTCATGAATCAGGAAGGGCTCTAACAGGCGGACATGAAAAAGGCGGCGCGACAGTGGAGTGTCGGCCGCCTTTTATCTCATTCCGTGACAGAACCGCCTAGGCGACCTTCTGCAGAACGCTGTTGAGCTTTTGGGTCGCGAGATCCTTGTCGATCCGCTCGACGGCGGCGAGCTCGCGGGCCAGCCGGTCCAGAGCGGCTTCGTAGATCTGCCGTTCGCTGTAGGACTGGTCGGGCTGGCCGGCATTGCGATGCAGGTCGCGCACGACTTCGGCGATCGACACCGGGTCGCCCGAGTTGATCTTGGCTTCGTATTCCTGGGCGCGGCGGTTCCACATGGCGCGGCTCACGCGGCTGCGGCCCTTCAGGGTCACCAGCGCGCTTTCCATGATCTTGCGCGAGCTCAGCTTGCGCAGACCGGAGATCTTCGCCTTGGCCACCGGAACGCGCAGCATCATGCGCTCCTGCTCGAACGAGATGACGAACAGGTCGAGCTTGTGACCCGCGATCTCCTTCGCCTCGATATCAATCACGCGGCCGACGCCATGCGTCGGGTACACCACGAAATCGCCCTTCTCGAAGGCGAATTCCTTCGCCTTGACGGGCGCCTTCTTCGGCTTGGCCATATCGTCTAGTCCCTTCACAACAGCCCCGCTTTCTGCGATACCGCGACCCACCGCATACGCTCCCCTGCGCATTCGGCCCGGCGTCCCAAGCATCGGTAAGTTTCTTTCGGATACCGACACGGACACCGAGCCAGCGGCGGACCGGACCCCGGACCGCTTCCAGCGGGAGTATGAATAGCAGAAATCAAGCGCAGAGTCGCGCTTTATGTTGCATTTCAGCAACGGTCTAGCCATGCAGAAACTGCATGACTATTGCAAAAGGTACAATAAGAGACTTGTAAGAGGGAAATTCAGCGGGCGGCAGGCTTGTCGCTGAAATACTTCTCAAACTTGTCCTTTTCGTCCTTGTACTGCTCCGCATCCGCGGGGGCTTCCCCCTTGCGCGTGATGTTCGGCCAAGAAACCGACAGGCTGCGGTTCAGCTCCAGCCACTTCTCCAGGCCCTTCTCGGTATCGGGCAGGATGGCGTTGGGCGGGCATTCGGGTTCGCACACGCCGCAGTCGATGCATTCGTCTGGATTGATGACCAGCATGTTCTCACCCTCGTAGAAGCAATCCACGGGGCACACTTCAACGCAATCCATGTACTTGCACTTGATGCAAGCTTCGGTAACGACATAGGTCATAAAGGCTCCAGGAACGAGCGGCGGCTGCTTAACGCGCGGGCCCCGGCGACGCAAGGCTGGCGATGGAGGGGCGTCATTTAGGTCGGGTCGATCTCTTCATACAACGTCCGTGCTTCCGGCGCCGGACCGCGCCGCTCTCCCAGGGCCATGATGCGCACCACCTTCACCTGGGGGCCCAGCGCGAAGGTGAGTACCATGCCGGGAACGACGGCAGCATGCGGCTTCTCGACGGCCCGGCCATCGATCCGGCAGCGCGACTTCTCGACGTAGCGGGCGGCCAGTGTACGGGTCTTGAAGAAGCGTGCATGCCAGAGCCACTTGTCGAGCCGCATGGCGCGTCAGCGCGTCACGGGGTGGTTACTTCTTTCCACCGAGCTTGAGTTCGAGCAGCTTGGCGAACGGCGAATCGGCTGCCGCATCGCCCTTGGTCTCGGTCGTCGCGTAGAGCCGCAAGGCCGGACCACCGCTGTCGCGCCGCGGAGGACGCGGGCCACGCCGGTCGTCGCGCCCGCGATTCTCCTGCGGCGGCCGCCCATCCTTGTTGCGATCCTGCCGCGGCCCCTCGGGCCGCGGACCGTCGGCACGTTGACCGCCGCCGGGACGCGGTCCACTGCGCGGACCGTCGTCCCTGCCGCGCGGCGGGCGTGGCGTGTCGGCGAAGAACTGGCGCTCGTTCGGGCGTTCCGGCCGGTCGCGGCGGCGCTGGTCGCGCTGCTCACGCTGCTGCTGGCGCTGGCGATCACGCTGCTCCTCGCGCTCGCGCACGAAGCGCGGCTTGATCGAGAAGGCGTGGAGCGGCCCGTTCTCTTCCGACGGCGGATGCACGCGATACCCGAGGCCGCGCAGCACGTTGGCCATTTCGGGCTCGGAGCAGCCGACCAGCGACATCATCTGCGGCGTCGCGCGGAACCAGCCCGGTGGCAACGGCCGCGGCTCCTTCTTGGCCGGCGTGGTTTCTGCCCGGGGAGCGGCGTCCTCGACCGGCGGGGGCGCATCCTCGGCCGCTGCTTCCGGCGCCGTTTCGCCCGGCGGCGATTCGGCCACGGGTTCCTCAGCGGCAGCCATTTCGGCCCCAGGGGCGGCTTCGACCACTGCTTCGGCGGCGGGGGCCTCCGCTACAGGCTCGACGGCCGGCTCGGCGGCGACGACAGGCTCGTGAGCGGTGGCTTCCGGCGCCGTCTCCGGCTCCGGTGCGGGTTCCGTCTCGCCGAATGCGGCGGCGACGATCGCCCATTCGCTGATTTCCTCGGCCGTCGCCGGTGCGGGGATCGCGGGCGCGGTGCCCGTCGGCTGGGCGGCGGGCTTCTTTTCCGGTCTGTCCTGCTGCTGCGAGCGGCGCGACGACTCGCGGCTCTCGCGCACGGCGGCGCGCGCCATGGCGGCGAGGCGCTCGACCATGTCGGCGCGGATCGCATGGTCGCCCAGCGGCAGGTAGCCGATGGCGGCGTAGAAATCGCGCTCGGCGTCGCGTGGCAGGTCCATCGACGTGCGGCCCTCGGCGGGCAGCGTCGGGATCGTCTCGCGGCCCTTGGCGACCATCCAGAGGCCGGCGCGCAGGCGGATCGGCACCGGCTTCAGCATGCTGGGGAAGTACAGCGAGAAGACGCCGATGCGGACGCCGAGACGGGCCAACGCCTTGCGATCCTCGTCGCTGAGCTGGGCGAGCTGTTCCTCGACCGGGCGGCGCTGCAGGACGCCGAGGCCCTCGCAGAGCTGGAAGATGACGCCGCGCGCCCCGGCCGGCAGTTCGGTCGTGGCGCGTGCATCCATCAATTCGCTGAGGCCGAGACGAATGCGGGTTTCCACCCAGGTCGCGGCACGCTTGCGCACTTCCTCGCGGGCCGGGCCGTCGAGCAGATCGGAGGCGATGGCCTCGACCTTGGGCGCCAGCACGTCGCCCGAGGGCAATAGCCGCGCCACGGGACCGCCGCCCCAGCAGACGCGCAGCTGGCCGTCGAAGACGATCTCGCCGTCCGGACTGTTCACGAAGGCCTGCAGGCGATCGGGCAGATCCTGGCGCAGCACGCGCAAGGCCGCGCTCAGCACCGCCTTCTGGTCGGCCTGTCCTTCGGTTGCATCCGGCACAAAACGGAAGCCTTCGATGCGCCCGAGATGCTCGCCTTCAACGGTGACTTCGCCTGCAGCGGCGACTGTCGAGTTCATTTCACCCTCATCACGCAATCTTCGTACAAGCAACGCCGCGCGTCTATCGACAAACCGTTGCGTGAGACGCTGATGCAAAACGTCGGAAAGCCGATCCTCTATGGCACGCGCGCGTTCCTGCCAATGGCTCGCCCGCTGAATCCAGTCTGGCCGGTGTGAAATATAGGTCCAGGTCCTGACGTGTGCGATCCTTGCCATCAACGTGTCGATGTCGCCGTCGAATCGCTCCAGGCGTTTCACATGGCTGTCGATCCAGTCTTCCGGCAGCCTTTCCCCACCCTGCGTCAGATGCCCGAAGATCTGGCCGAGCAGGGTCGTGTGCTCTTCCGTCATCGTCTTGCGGAAGTCGGGGACCTGGCAGACCTCCCACAGGAGCTTGACCCGCCGGGGCGAGTGCAGACGCGGCAAAAACGCCGAGTGCATGGCCAGGGTCTGCAGAGCGAGCTGATCGTCCTGCTCGCGCACGCGCTGGAGCGCGGCATGCGGCGGACTGGCGTTCAGCGTGGCAATCAGTGTCTGGACTGAACGGAAGTCGAGTTCGCTGTTGCGCCACTGGAGGTCACGCAGCGGATCGAAGCGGTGGTTCTCGATCGCCTCCACCACATCGGGCTCGAGCCCGCTCACGCCGGCGGTCGTGCCGAACGTGCCATCGTTCATGTGGCGGCCGGCGCGTCCGGCGATCTGTGCCAGCTCGCCGGTTCGCAGCGGTCGCGAGCTGCGGCCGTCATACTTGCGCAACGACGCGAACCATACGTGGTTCACGTCCATGTTGAGTCCCATGCCGATCGCGTCGGTCGCCACGAGGTAGTCGACCTCGCCGGACTGGAACATGTCGACCTGTGCGTTGCGCGTGCGCGGGCTCATCGCGCCCATCACCACCGCCGTGCCGCCGCGCTGGCGGCGGATCAGTTCGGCGATCTCGTAGACTTCGTTGGCCGAGAAGCCGACGACCGCGGACCGGCGCGGCAGGCGCGTCGCCTTCTTCGATCCGACATAGGTGAGATTGGAGAAGCGTGGGCGTGCCACCACGTCGATGTCGGGCAGCAACCGGTTCAGCACCGGGCGGATCGTGTCGGCACCCAGCAGCATGGTTTCGTTCAGGCCGCGCGCATGCAGCAGCCGGTCGGTGAAGAAGTGGCCGCGCTCCGGGTCGGACGCCATCTGCACTTCGTCGACGGCCAGGAAGGAGACCGGCCGGTCGACCGGCATCGATTCGACCGTGCAGACGAAGTAGCGCGCGCTGGAAGGCGCGATCTTCTCCTCGCCCGTGATCAGCGCGACCTGGGCGGCACCCTTCAGCTTGACGATGCGGTCGTAGTTCTCGCGCGCCAGGAGCCGCAGCGGGAAGCCGATCATGCCCGAATCGTGGCCGAGCATGCGCTCGATCGCGAGATAGGTCTTGCCGGTGTTGGTGGGACCGAGGACGGCGGTCAGGCGGCCGGAGGCGCCGGAAAGCGACATGGCGGCACCTTCGCCCGCAGGCGCGGCGGAAGCAAGGCAGACGGTTCCGGGCTCGCGGCTCAGCCCGAGTAGGCGGGTTCCAGCTTGTTGCAGCCGATCATCGGACCGTGGTCGGTCTGCTGCACCAGGACCGCCACACCCTGCGTGGGGCCGATGCGATCGCCGGCGATCGTCCAGTCCCTTGCCGTGCCGTCCCACCGGTCGACGAGTTCGAGCTGCCGCACCACGTTGAAGTTCTCGATCATGCGGCCCTGGTTCTCGCCGCTCTTCACCGGCGTGGTGTGCCGGCGGTCGTAAATGGCGAGCGTTACGTCCGCGCTGCGGCCGTCGAGCGGAAAGGCGGCCAGCCTGATGGTGAGCGGACCGCCGACGCCTCGCGAAAGCGTGGGGGTCGCCCGCCGGGGCGACTGGGCCTGCGCTCTGGCCAGCAGGGCTTCGATGGGTGCGCGATCACGACCGGTGTCGTGGCCGATGCCGTCGACCACCATCTCGGGGGTATAGACGTAGCGTTGCTTCAGCACGCGGGCATAGGCGCGCTGGCGTTCAGTGGTGTCGCGCGAAGCGAACGGATCCTTCCAGCCGATATAGTCCCAATAGTCGACATGGAAGGCGAGGGCGACGATGTCGGGCCGCATGGATAGGCGGCCGAGAAGAGCGTCGGCCGGCGGGCAGGAACTGCAGCCCTGCGACGTGAAGAGCTCGACCGCCCATGGACCTTCGCCGGTCGGCCGTGCCGACGCCGCCTGCGACAGGCCGGCCGCGACCGCGGCGGCACCGACCAGCAGGGATCTGCGGCGGGGAAGGAGGGGAAGCGACATGGCCGACAAGATGCGCGCGCTGTCCCCGGCCTGCCAATCAACAATCGCTCACCCACCGCTCACCAGCCGGTGACGTTGGGCTGGCGCCCCCTTATGGACTCCTTGAGGGTAATATTATAACAATCGGTTCGCATGCACCGACCGACCTCTCCCGGGACGACCCTGCTCGCCATGAGCGCTCCCGCCCGCATCGCGGCGGCGCTGGGCCTCTCGGCCGTATTGTGGCTGTGCGCCTGGTGGGCGCTGTAGGCCCGCCATGGATGCCGCGCTACGCCTCACCGACCTGACCGTGAGCTACGATCGGCACCCGGCGGTTCATCACGTGTCGGCAGAAATTCCGGCCGGTGAGATGACCGCCATCGTCGGCCCCAACGGCGCCGGCAAGAGCACGCTCCTGAAGGCCCTGCTGGGGCTGGCGCCGCGTATGGAGGGCCGCATCGAATGCACGGCCCGGCGCATCGCCTACCTGCCGCAGCAGGCCGAGGTCGATCGATCGTTCCCTATCTCGGTACTCGACACGGTCCTGCT
Source organism: uncultured Reyranella sp. (assembly GCF_945957355.1). Lineage (GTDB taxonomy): Bacteria > Pseudomonadota > Alphaproteobacteria > Reyranellales > Reyranellaceae > Reyranella. Next base: position 247,305 of record NZ_CAMFKM010000002.1, read on the forward strand.
CGGCCGCTGGTCGCGCTTCGGCGGCTTCAGGGCCGCCCAACCGGTCGATCTGCACGATGCCCAGCACGCCATCGAGGCGGTCGGTCTCTCCGGATTCGAGCGGCGTCCGATCGACACGCTGTCGGTGGGCCAGTTCCAGCGCGTGCTGTTCGCGCGCCTGCTTCTGCAGGATGCCGATCTCGTACTCCTCGACGAGCCGTTCGCCGCCATCGATAGCAAGACCGTGGCCGATCTGATGGTCGTGATTCGCCGCTGGCGGGAGGAGAAGCGCACCGTCGTCGCCGTGCTGCACGATTTCGACCAGGTCCGTCGCGACTTCCCGCACGCGCTGCTGCTGGCGCGCGAGCTGGTTGATGCCGGCCCGACCGCACGCGTGTTGTCGCCTGAGAACCTGCTGCGCGCCCGCGCCATGGCCGAGGCCTGGGACGACCAGGCCGGCGCCTGCGAAGCGCCGATGCGGCTCAGCGCCTGATCGATCGTTTCACGTCATGTTCTATGAGTATGTGATCGCGCCCTTCGCCGATTTCGGCTTCATGCGCCGTGCGCTGGTCGCAAGCCTTGCCTTGTCGATCGGCGGCTCGGCGATCGGCGTGTTCCTGATCCTCCGGCGCATGAGCCTGATGGGCGATGCGCTGGCTCACTCGCTGCTGCCAGGCGCGGCGATGGGCTTCCTGATCGGCGGCCTGTCGCTCCCGGCGATGAGTCTCGGTGGCTTCATCGCCGGCGTCGCGACGGCGCTGCTGTCGGGCATCATCGCGCGCTTCTCCAGCATGCGCGAGGATGCGAGCTTCGCCGCCGCCTATCTCACGGCGATGGCGCTGGGTGTGCTCATCGTCTCCTTGCGCGGCTCGGCGGTCGATCTCATGAACATCCTGTTCGGCGCGATTCTCGCCGTCGACGAGCAGGCGCTGATCCTCGTCGTGTCCACGGCGACGCTGACCCTGGCCGGACTTGCCGCGATCTATCGCCCGCTGGTCGTCGAATGCTTCAATCCGGGCTTCCTCACCGCCATGGGCGTGCGCGGCTCGCTCTACCACTATCTCTTCCTGTCGCTCGCCGTGCTGAACATGGTGGCGGGCTTTCAGGCGCTGGGGACCTTGATGGCGCTGGGGCTCATCCTGCTGCCGGCCGTCGCTTCCTCCTTCTGGGCGCGCGAGGTCTGGTCGATGAGCCTGGTCGCGGCGCCAATGGCATTCGCCTCGGCGGCGGTCGGCCTGCTGGTGTCGTTCCACGCCGGCCTGCCATCGGGCCCCGTGATCGTGCTGTTCGCCAGCTTCTTTTTTCTCCTGTCGCTGCTCTTCGGTTCGCGAGCCTCGGTGCGTGCGCGCCTGTCACGGCCGGTTCACTTGCGCGGCTGACGCGTCAGGCTAGGGTGACCTCCTCGGAGGAAACCACAATGACCAGCTCACCGCTGCCGGGCGTCACGCTCAAGACGACGACCGCCAACAACATCCATATGCGCTACGCCGAGGCCGGGACCGGTCCGCTGGTGCTGTTCTGTCATGGCTGGCCCGAGAGCTGGTACTCGTGGCGTCATCAGCTCCAAGCGGTGAGCGCGGCGGGCTTCCGCGCCGTGGCGCCGGACATGCGCGGCTATGGCGGCACGCAGTCGCCGGAGCCGATTGACCAGTACACGCTCTTCCATCTCGTGGGCGACATGGCCGAGCTGGTGAAGGCGCTGGGCGAGACCAAGGCGGTCATCGTGGGCCATGACTGGGGCGCGCCCGTCGCCTGGCATGCCGCCCTGTGGCGGCCGGATCTCTTCACCGCCGTCTCGGCCATGAGCGTGCCCTATGCGCCGCCGGGATATGTCGACATCCTGTCGGCCCTGGAGAAGCTCGGCATCGACAACTTCTACCTGCAGTATTTCCAGAAGCCCGGCGTCGCCGAGGCCGAGCTTCAGCAGGACATTCGCGGCGCCCTGCTCAAGCTCTACTACACCGCCAGCGGCGAGATGCTGGAGAAGGACAAGGGGTTCGGCCGGCTCACCGGCGGCACGCTGCTGGCCAACACCGTCGCGCCCGAGGCGCTGCCCGCCTGGCTGAGCGATGCCGACCTCGACTATTACGCCGGTGAGTTCGCCCGCGCGGGCTTCCGCGGCGGGCTCAACTGGTATCGCAACCTGCGGCGCAACTGGGAACTCAGCGGTCCGTGGCGAGGCCAGCCGATCCGCCAGCCCTCGCAGTTCATCGCCGGCAGCCGCGACGGCGTGCTGCGTTTCCCCGCCGCCAAGAGCCAGCTCGATGCCTATCCGACGACCCTGCCGGGCCTGCGCGGCAGCCACATCCTCGAGGGAGCCGGCCACTGGGTGCAGCAGGAGCGCGCGGCCGAGGTGAACGGCCTGCTGATAGAGTTCCTCAAGAGCCTCTGAGAGAAGACAGATGCACGCTCACCGTCGAGCCCTCGTGGCCTCCGCCCTCGCGATGGCGCTGCTGGGCGCCTGCGCCCCGCCGCCCGTGCAGCCTTCGGCGATGGTGCCCGATCTCGCGGGGCTGGCGCCCGGTCCGGCACCGGCCTATCGCCAGTCGATCACCGCCGCGCCGGTCGCCGGAGGTCGCGGTGTCTCGCCGCTCTGGACAGCCAGGATCGACAACGCCCAATTCCAGGCCTCGCTGGTGAGCACACTCGCCAATGCCGGTCTCGGCCAGGCCGCCGGCGGCCGCTACCGGCTCGACGCCACGCTGGCGAAGCTCGAGAGGCCCTTCGCGGGCTACGGCATGACCGTCGAGGCGGTGGTCGCCTACCGGCTCACCGACACGGTCACGGGGGCCGTGGTCTACGACGCCTCGCTCGCGACGCCCGGCACCGCGACCCTGGACGACGCGATCGACAACAACACGCGACTGGTCCTCGCCAACGAGCGCGCCGTACAGGTCAACCTGCGCCGGCTGGTCGAGGTGCTCTACGCGCTCCCCGACCGGCCGGTCGCGTCGTCCCGTCGCTAGACGAGGGTCCGCAGCTCGGCGGTGGCGACCGACAGCATCGCAAGGTCGATCGCACCGGCCGCGGCGAGATCCTCCTTCAGGAGCCTGTCCACGCGCTCCAGTGCGAGCTTGCGCGGTTCGCTCCAGGCGGCGAGGGCCGTGTCGGGGTCGCAGTCGCTGCCGCCGCTCGCGCGCAGGGCAGAGCGCAGCAAATCGGCATGGAGTGCGGCCAGCTCGTCCTGCAGGGCGAGTGCCGCCTGCGAGGGCCAAAGCCCCTCGCGCGGCAGTTTCAGAGCGGCATTGGCCAGCAGCGCGAGCGACAGCCGCTCGCCCAGCCGGAAATAGAGCCTCGCGGCGCTGCCGATCGTGCACCCGTTGGCTTCTGCCGCGAGAGCGAGGTCGCCGGCGGCGGCCAGTGTTTCGAGAGCGGCGGCGCGGCGCGCGAGATCGGCCGGCGCACCCATTGCCTCGAGGGCGGCGGAGCGTTCGCCCAGCGCCGCGCCCTCGGCCTCGCCCACCAGATCCGCGGGCAGGTCGCCCAGCTCGGCGACGGCGCGGCCGAGCTGAGCCGTTGCCGCCGTCGTGTCGAGCGGCTGCGGCAGGCGGCGCAGGACCCATTGCACGCCGCGCAGCACGAAGCGTTGCGAAGCGGTCAGCATGCGCACCTGCGCCGCGGCCTTGAGCGCGGGATCGAGTGCCTCGACGTCGGCCCACAGGTCGCGCAGCTTCCAGGCGTCGCGCACGACCGTGAAGGCCTGTGCGATGGCAGCCGCCGAGGCGCCGGTCCGCTGCGCCACCGTGTGCACGAAGGTCGGCCCGCATCGATTGACCAGCGAGCTCACGACCTGCAGCGTGGTGATCTCGCGGCGCAGGCGATGACCCCGAAGGGCTGCCGGGTACTTCTCCTGCAGGGCCGTCGGGAAGTAGCGCAGCAGTTCCTCTTCCAGGCGCGGATCGTCGGGCAGGCCGGAGGCGAGGATCTCCTCGTTGAGGTCGATCTTGGCGTAGGCCAGCAGCACCGAGAGTTCGGGCCGCGTCAGCGGCTGGCGGTTCTGGGCGCGCCCGCGCATGGCGGCGGAATCGGGCAGGAACTCGACGGTGCGGTCGAGCCGGCCCTTGCGTTCCAGTCCGCGCATTAAGCGCTCCAGCCGGTCGTGCTCCTCGGCCGCCTGGCCCTCGGCGACACTGACCGCCTGGCTCTGCTGGTAGTTGTGACGCAGCACCAGGCTCGCGACCTCGTCGGTCATGGAGAAGAGCAGCGCGTCGCGCTCGTCGGCGGCCAGCGCACCCGAGGCGATGGCGCCGCCGGTCGCGATCTTGATGTTGACCTCGTGGTCGGACGTATCGACGCCCGCCGAATTGTCGAGCGCGTCGGTGTTGATCTTGCGCCCGGCCAGCGCCGCTTCGATCCGGCCGCGTTGCGTGAAGCCGAGATTGGCGCCTTCGCCGATCACCCGCGCGCGCAATTGGGCGGCATCGACGCGGATGGAATCGTTGGTGCGGTCGCCGGCATCGGCATTGGTCTCGCCCGATGCCTTCACGTAGGTGCCGATGCCGCCGAAATAGAGCAGGTCGACCGGCGCCGTCAGGATGGCGCGCAGGAGATCGAGCGGCGCCATGGCGGGCTGGTCGATGCCCAGCACGGCGCGTGCCTCGGGCGACAGCGCCACCGACTTGGCCGCGCGGTCGAAGATCGCGCCGCCCGCCGACAGCAGGCTCCTGTCGTAATCCATCCATGAGGAGCGCGGCAGGGCGAACAGCCGTTGCCGCTCCGTCAGGCTGGTCGCGGGATCGGGCGAGGGATCGATGAAGATGTGGCGATGGTCGAAGGCGGCCACGAGCTTGATGTGTGGCGACAGCAGCATGCCGTTGCCGAACACGTCGCCCGACATGTCGCCGACGCCGGCCACCGTGAACGGTGTGGTCTGGATATCCTGGCCGAGTTCGCGGAAGTGGCGCTTCACCGATTCCCACGCACCGCGCGCGGTGATGCCCATCTTCTTGTGGTCGTAGCCCGCCGAGCCGCCCGAGGCGAAGGCGTCGTCGAGCCAGAAGCCGTAGTCGCGCGCCAGCGCGTTGGCGATGTCGGAGAAGGTGGCGGTACCCTTGTCGGCGGCGACCACGAGATAGGGATCGTCGCCGTCGTGGCGGACCACGTCGGCGGGCGAGACGACGGCCCCGGCGGCATAGTTGTCGGTGATGTCGAGCAGGCCGCGGATCAGGGTCTGGTAGCAGGCGATGCCTTCGGCCTGGACCTGCTCGCGAGTGCCCCCGATGGGAGGCTGCTTCACGTAGAAGCCGCCCTTGGAGCCGACGGGAACGATGACGGCGTTCTTCACCATCTGCGTCTTCATCAGGCCGAGGATCTCGGTGCGGAAATCCTCGCGCCGGTCGGACCAGCGGATGCCGCCGCGCGCCACCCGGCCGCCGCGCAGATGAATGCCTTCCATGCGCGGGCTGTAGACGAAGATCTCGACCAGGGGGCGCGGCGCCGGCAGCTCGTCGATGGCGCGGCTGTCGATCTTGAGGGAGATCCAGTCCTTGGTGCCGGCGGCCTGCCAGTAGTTGGTGCGCAAGGTGCAGGTCACGGCATTGTGGAAGCGCCGCAGGATCCGGTCCTCGTCGAGCGTCGTGACGGCTTCGAGGGCAGAGGCGAAGTCCGCGTCGATTGAAGCGATCCTGCGGATACGGTCATCGGACGTTGCTTCGCCCAGCGCCGGATCGAATCGGGCGATGAACAGGTCGACGAGCAGGCGCGCGACCTTCGGATAGGCCGCCAGGGCGCGCTCCATGTATTCCTGGCTGAACGGGATGCCGGCCTGCCGCAGATATTTCGCATAGGCGCGCACGATGGCGATCTCGCGCCAGGCGAGGCCGGCGCCGAGGATCAGCCGGTTCAGCCCGTCGTTCTCGAGCAGGCCCGCGCGCAGTTTCTCCAGCGCCTCGATGAAGCGTGGTCCCGACGCGGCGAGATCGACCGGCGATTTGTCCGCGGTCTCGACCCTCAGCACCTGCATCGCCACGCCATACGCCTGGTCGTCTCCGCCGTCCTTGCGCAGCAGGAACGGCGTTTCGCTGATGACGCGCAGTCCGAGGTTCTCGGCGAGCGGCAGGATATCGGAGAGGGCGACGGGCTTGCGCGGATGATACAGCCGAAGCGCGAAGCGATGCGCCGGCATGCCAGTCCGCCGGCCGACCTGCACGCCGAATCCCGCGCCGTCCGCGAAGGCCTGCAACTGCTCAATGTCGCGCAGCGCCTGCGCCGCGTCGTACGTCTCGCGATAGACCGACGGGAACCAGCCGCGCCAGCGCCGGGCAGCCGCGCGGCCCTCGGCTTCGCCGAGCTTGTCCTGCAGGGCCGCGCGCAGCCTGTCGTTCCATGACGTCGCCGCCTCGACCAGGTCGCGCTCGAGGGCGGCGAGGTCGGGGCCGGCCTGCTCGGGCGCGCGCAGCTTCAGCGTATAGAGCGACTGGACCAGCGCGGCACCGCTGCCGACCGACGTGGCGACCGACGCCACCTCGCCGTTCCAGGCCGTCTCCAGGATTGCAGCGAAGCGATCGGAGAGGGCGGCGCCGAAGCGTTCACGCGGCACGAACACCAGGGCGGTCGCGAAGCGTCCGACCGTGTCGAGGCGCGAGAACAACGCCACGCGACGGCGCTCCTGCAGCTGCAGGATGCCCAGCACGTGGTCGTAGAGCGTCTCCTCGTCGATCTGGAACAGTTCGTCGCGCGGATAGGAATCGAGGATCGCCAGCAGCGTCTTGCCGTCGTGCCCGTGGCGGTCGAAGCCCGAGCGGCGCAGCAGCGTCTCGACCCGGCCGCGCAACAGCGGCACGTCATGCACCGCGGCGTGATAAGCGGCCGAGGTGAACAGGCCAACCAGCCGATGCTCGCCCGTGACCCTGCCGTCGGCGTCGCAGGTCTTCACGATCACGCAGTCCATCGCGCCGATGCGATGGACCAGCGACTGGCGGTCGGTCTTCACGATCAGGATGTTGTGCGGGCCGCGGGCGAAGCGGGCCATCGCCTCGCCGCTGCCGACGCCGACACCGAACAGCCGGACCTCGTCGCGGCGCAGGATGCCCAGCGCCGATCCTGGCACCAGCTCGTAGCGCAGGCCGGCGGGCTGACTCGCATCCTCGACATAGCGATAGCGGCGATGGCCGAGGAAGGTGAAGTGGTTGGCCTCGAGCCAGCGCAGGAAGTCCTCGTACTCCGCGAGGCCCGGTGCGCGGCCCGGTGCCAGGTCGGCGATGGCGTCGAGGCAGGCGCGGCGCATCGCACGCCAGTCGTCGACCGCCAGCCGTACCTCGGCCAGCACGCGCGTCAGCGCCGCCGCGATCTCGTCGAGCAGCACCGGATCGGTCTGTCGGTCGATCTCGATGTGCATCATCGATTCGGGCCGCGCCCGTTCACCGGCCTCGAGGGCAATTCCCACCAGGTCGCCGTCGAGGTCGCGGCGCGCCGCCATCACCGGATGCGCGAGCAGATGCACGGCGATCTCGCGGCGATTGAATTCGTTGGCGATCGAATCGACCAGGAACGGCATGTCGTCGTTCACGATCTGCACGATCGTATGACGGCTCTCGAACCCGTGGTCGGCAAGGGACGGGTTGAAGATGCGGACCTTGGCGACGCCCGGCAGGCGGCGGCGGGCGAAGGCCAGCAGGGAAATCGCGGCCGCGCCCCGCTGATCCGCGGGCGCGGCGGCCAGGTCCTTGTCGGACAGCCGGCCGAACAGCCTGCGCGCAAATTGTGCGGAGTCCTCGCCGCCGGCCTGGAGGGCGGCGGCGCAAATGGCGTCCAGCCCATAGACGCGCGGCACCGAAGCGGTGACCATATTTTGTGCATTCCTCCGGGAATCCTGGGCGGATGTTACGCCGGACCATGACATTCTGACGACGGACTCTTGGCGAAGCCGGGAATGCCCATCGAATCTCACATTTGGCGGGGTGCCCCGGCGATGGCAGGCCGATTCGCTGCGGTTTCTGTTGGAGGCCCACGGAATCCGCGGGAAAGCGCGTTTTGTTCTCGTCTGATGCTGCACCTGCGAAGAGCCGAAAACCCCTCGGGAAACAGAATTTCAAACCGATTTTTTGCGCGTCTTTTCAGGTGCTTAACCAACCATTCTTGAGATTCACAAACGGGGAATAAATTTCGCAATGACAGGGTCGGCGCCGTGCGTACTATCTATGGATAGTGGGGAGCGGCCAACGGCTCCCAAGATGTAGGTATCTTCCACAGAGTGTTCTATCCACAACTGTGGACAAAAAGAAAAAGGGGACCGCAAGTGTTTGATGTCGTTCAAGTTCGAAGCGGTGCGCGGGTTGTGACCGATTCCGCCCGGGATTCCCGCCTGACGGCCTTCGGCAAGGCCACTCTGACCGACCGGTATCTTCTGCCAGGCGAAGACTACCAGGACATGTTCGCGCGCGTCGCCTCGGCCTATGCCGACGATGACGCCCATGCCCAGCGTCTCTACGACTACATCAGCAATCTGTGGTTCATGCCGGCCACGCCCGTGCTCAGCAATGGGGGGACCAAACGCGGCCTGCCGATCTCGTGCTTCCTCAACGAGGCGAATGACAGCCTCGAGGGCATCGTCGGCCTGTGGAACGAGAACGTGTGGCTGGCATCGCGTGGCGGCGGCATCGGCTCCTACTGGGGCAATCTCCGTTCGATCGGCGAAAAGGTCGGCATGAACGGCAAGACCTCGGGCGTGGTGCCGTTCATCCGCGTCATGGACTCGCTCACTCTGGCGATCAGCCAGGGCTCGCTGCGCCGCGGCTCGGCCGCCGTCTACCTGCCGGTGAACCATCCCGAGATCGAGGAGTTCATCGAGATCCGCCGGCCGACAGGCGGCGATCCCAACCGCAAGGCGCTGAACCTGCACCATGGCCTCTTGATCTCCGACGCCTTCATGCGCGCGGTGGAGAATGACGAGGAGTGGGCGCTGGTCAGCCCCAAGGACGGCGCCGTGCAGCGCACCGTCTCGGCGCGCGCCCTGTGGATCCGCATCCTGACCGCGCGCGTCGAGACCGGCGAGCCGTACCTGGTGTTCGTGGATCACGTGAACAACGCGCGGCCCGAGCATCACAAGCTCGCGGGCCTCGAGGTCAAGACCTCGAACCTGTGCAGCGAGATCACGCTGCCGACCGGCGTCGATCATCACGGCAAGCAGCGCACTGCCGTCTGCTGCCTGTCGTCGCTCAATCTCGAGACCTATCTCGAATGGCACGAGCATCCGACGTTCATCGAGGACGTGATGCGGTTCCTCGACAACGTGCTTCAGGGCTTCATCGACACCGCGGGCTCCGACTTCGCGCGCGCCACCTATGCCGCGATGCGCGAGCGTTCGGTCGGCCTGGGCGTCATGGGCTTCCATTCCTTCCTGCAGGCCAACGGCATTCCGCTGGAATCCGTGATGGCCAAGGTGTGGAACAAGAAGATGTTCAAGCACATCCGCGCCCAGTGCGACGAGGCGTCCCTGACGCTCGGCAAGGAGCGCGGCGCCTGCCCGGATGCCGCCGACTTCGGCTTCCAGGACCGCTTCTCCAACAAACTCGCGATCGCGCCGACCGCGTCGATCTCGATCATCTGCGGCGGCGCCTCGCCGGGCATCGAGCCGTCGGCCGCCAACGTCTACAACCACAAGACCCTCTCGGGCTCCTTCGTGGTGCGCAACCCGTACCTCGAGAAGGTCCTGGCGCAGAAGGGCCGAAACGACGAGGACACCTGGACGGCGATCATGACCGACCAGGGATCGGTGCGGAATCTCGACTGCCTCGACGACCACGAGAAGGCGGTGTTCAAGACCGCGTTCGAGATCGACCAGCGCTGGCTGATCGAGCACGCGGCCGACCGCACGCCCTATATCTGCCAGAGCCAGTCGCTGAACATCTTCCTGCCGGCCGACGTGCACAAGCGCGACCTGCACCAGATCCACATGATGGCCTGGAAGCGCGGCGTGAAGAGCCTCTACTACTGCCGCTCGCTCTCCATCCAGCGCGCCGAAAGCGTGGCCGGCGAAGCTCTCGCTGCACCGCTCGGCGACCATGCCCTTACGGCGCCTAGAATCGATGCTCCCTCTTCTCTGCCGCTCGGAACGCCGCCGGGTACTCAGAGCAACGACTACGAAGAATGTCTTAGCTGCCAGTAACGAGCGTTGTCCCCCTGTCGCGTTCCCGGCGTTCGGGACCGCGACAGGGGATTTTAATTTCAAGCGACCCCATTCATTCGCCCGACATATTGGACACGCGCGCCATGTCACTCCTCGACGCCAAACCGATCTACAAGCCGTTCCATTACCCGTGGGCCTATGACGCCTGGCTGACGCAGCAGCGCATCCACTGGCTGCCCGAGGAAGTGCCGCTGGCCGACGACGTCAAGGACTGGCGCAACAAGCTGACCGACAGCGAGCGTCACCTGCTGACGCAGATCTTCCGCTTCTTCACCCAGGCCGATGTCGAGGTGAACAACTGCTACATGCGGCACTATTCTCGGGTCTTCAAACCCACGGAAGTGCAGATGATGCTGGCCGCCTTCTCGGCGATGGAGACGGTGCACGTCGCCGCCTACAGCCACCTGCTCGACACGATCGGCATGCCCGAGACCGAGTACTCCGTCTTCCTCACCGTCAAGGAGATGAAGGACAAGTACGACTACATGCAGGGCTTCAACGTCGACTCGAAGGCCGACATCGCCAAGACGCTGGCCGTGTTCGGCGCCTTCACCGAAGGCCTGCAGCTGTTCGCCAGCTTCGCCATGCTGATGAACTTCCCGCGCTTCAACAAGATGAAGGGCATGGGCCAGATCGTGACCTGGTCGGTGCGCGACGAGACGCTGCACTGCAACTCGATCGTCAAGCTGTTCCGCACTTTCATCCAGGAGAATCCGGAAGTCTGGACCGAGGAGCTGCAGCGCGAGATCTACGTTGCCTGCTCGACCATCGTCGACCATGAGGACGCCTTCATCGACCTCGCCTTCGAGCAGGGTGGTATCGAGGGCATGACCGCCGTCGACGTGAAGCGCTACATCCGCTACATCGCCGACCGCCGCCTGACCCAGCTCAGCCTGCAGCCCATCTATCGCGCGGACGCCAAGAACCCGTTGCCCTGGATGGACCAGATGCTGAACGCCATCGAGCACACCAACTTCTTCGAGAACCGCTCGACCGAATACTCCAAGGCCTCGACGCGCGGCACCTGGGAAGAGGCGTTCAGCTAGGTTCGTCCCGGGTGGATCCGCAGCACTCATAACCACCTCATGCTGAGGAGGCTGCGGAGCAGCCGTCTCGAAGCATGGGCTATACACACCACGCTTGTTGTCCATCCTTCGAGACGCGCGCGGCGCGCGCTCCTCAGGATGAGGTCAGTGGGTGAACCTGGGCCGGGCGGCCCAGGCGTCGCGGGCACTCAGAAAATATTGCGGCGCAGCGAAAAGATTCGATGCTCCGATAGGAGCGTTGCTCCCTTCCGCCTCCCCACACGACCGATGTAGGCTTCCTCAGCTGAGCATCCAGTTGCGTTGCGTACACGCGTCGTAATGAAACTGTGGAGGCCGCAAGCATGAAAATTCGTCGCCGTTCTCTGGCGCATCTCGCCGTCGGTGCCGCCGCGTTGCCGTTCGCGCCCGGCCCGGCGCGGGCACAGGCCTATCCGTCACGAACCGCGCGCATCGTTGTCGGCTTTCCTGCCGGCGGCGCCACCGACATCCAGGGCCGCCTGATGGCCGAATGGCTGACCGAGCGGCTCGGGCAGCAGTTCATCGTCGAGAACAAGCCGGGCGCCAGCGGCAACATCGGCACCGAGACGGTCGCCAAGGCGGCGCCCGACGGCTACACGCTGCTGCAGGTCGTGACGCCGCATGCGATCAACACGGCGCTCTATTCCAATCTCAGCTTCGACTTCATGCGCGACATCGCGCCGGTCATCTATTCCGCGCGACTGGCCTACCTCGTCGTGGTGAATCCGTCGGTGCCGGCGAAGACGCTGCCAGAGTTCATCGCCTACGCCAAGGCCAACCCCGGCAAGATCAACTACGGATCGGCGGGGCAAGGCACGCCGCAGAACATCGCCTGCGAGCTCTTCAAGATGATGACCGGCGTGAACCTGGTCCATGTCCCGTACAAGGGCGGCGCACCGGCCGTCGCCGACCTGATCAGCGGCCACGTGCAGGTCATCTTCGCGCCGCTGTCGGAGTCGATCCAGCAGGTCAAGGCCGGCAAGCTGCGCGCGCTGGCGGTGACGACCAAGACGCGTCTCGAGGTATTGCCGGACGTGCCGACGGTGGCGGAATTCGTGCCGGGTTACGAAGCCAGCGGCTTCGCCGGCATCGGCGTACCCAAGGGCACGCCGATCGAGATCATCACCCTGCTGAACAAGGAACTGAATGCCGGCCTCGCCAGCGACAGGATCAAGACCCGGATTGTCGAGCTGGGCGGCACGCCGATGGGGGGCACGCCGGCGGAATTCGGCGCGATCCTCATGGAGGCCACCGACAAGTGGGCAAAGGTGATCAAGGCCGCCGGCATCAAGGCCGAGTAGCACCGGCCGGCAGAAGCAGGATCGCCGCCGCGGCACCCAGTCCGGATGCGGCGGAGGCGAGCAGGAACACCGAGGCGTAGGCGCTCGCTTCCTGTTCCAACCCAAGCGCGGCACCCAACGCTGCGATCCCGAGTGCGAAGCCGCCCTGGCGCATGACAATGGTGAGCGCCGAGGCCATGCCCGCTTGCGCGGGCGGCGCCAGCGTGACGACCGCGCCCGAAAGCTGCGACTGCACGAGCGCCGTGCCGGTTGCGATCACGGCCATGCCGAGGAGTGCCATCGTCCAGGTGGGCTGCAGCGCCAGAGCAAGGTCGCCCGCGGCGATCGTCACGAGCCCGCAGGTGAACAGCGCACGCCATCCCCATCGCGTCGCCAGGCGGCCGGCGAGCGGCGGCAGGAAGACCATCGGCACGGTCGCTGCGAGGAGGGCGACGCCGGCCTGCGCGGTGGAGAGGCCGAAGGCCGTCGTCAGGAACAGCGGCAGGTAGACCAGCACCGCCCAATAGCCGATCGACACGGTGATCAGCAGCACGGCGACGGCGATCATCGCCGGCTGGGTCAGCAGCGCGGGATCGAGGACCGGGTGCGGTCGGCGTTTTTGCTGCATGACGAACAGAGTGGCGCAGGCCAGGCTTGCCCCAGTGCCGATCGCGAGATGCAGCGTCGTGCGGCCGGCCAGCAACGTCTCGATGGCGATGCCGAGCGCCAGGGTGAGCAGGGCGATGCCCATGAGATCGAGCGGCCTTGCCGCGTCGGCACGCTCCTCGGCGACGAGCCGCGGCACGATCCACGCGGCCAGGAGACAGAACGGCAGGTTGGCGAGGAAGATCCAGCGCCAGCCGAACCAGGCGGCGACCGCACCGCCCAGGGTCGGGCCGAGCGCCATCGCCGCGCCCGAGACGATTCCCGCGAGGCCGAAGGCGCGCGCACGGTCGGCCGGATCGGGATAGGCGCTGGCGGTCAGCGCGATCGAGCCGGTGATCACGAACGCGGCTCCGAGCCCCTGTGCGACGCGCGCGACCCATAGGCTCGGGCCGTCCCACGCCAGCCCGCAGGCGAGCGAGGCCACGGCGAACAGCATATTGCCGGCCAGCAGCGCGCGTCGTCGCCCGTGCCGGTCGGCCAGCGCGCCCGAGGCGAGCAAGGTGGCGGTGAAGGCCAGGCTGTAGGCATCCATCGTCCAGGCATAGGCCGCGAGGCCGAAGCCGAGATCGTCGCCGATGGTCGGCAGGGCGACCACGACGGCGGTGACGTCGAGCTGGGTGAGGAAGCCCGCGAAGGAGAGGGCGAGAGCGGGCGTGCGCCGGAATCTTTTCATGACGGCAGTGATGACGCCTCGCGCGCGCCGGCCCGAGCGCCAAGCATTCACTTCGGCATGAATATGGTTCATGATACGGGAAATGCGCTCCCTCCCGCCTTTCGACGCCCTGGTCGCCTTCGACACCGCGCTCCGCCATCGCAGCATGACGCGGGCGGCGGCCGAGCTCGGCATGACCCAGAGCGCGGTCAGCCACCGGCTGCGCCGGCTCGAAGCTTATGTCGGTGCGCCGCTGCTCCATCGCTCCAGCACCGGCCTCAGCGCGACGCCGGCCGGCACGACATTGGCCGCTGGTCTCACCGAGTTGCTCGACGGCCTCTCGGATTTGCGTGCGCGCTGTCGTGCGGTTGCCATGCCGTCCGGGCTCAGGGTGGGTGTAGGAGCGGCGCTTGCGGACTACTGGCTCGTGCGACGGCTGCCGGCTTTTGCTGCCGCGAATGCCGGCCTGGAAGTCGAACTCACCATCGTGGAGAGCGAGGCCGAACTGCGCGCGACCGACATCGACATTCATATCTTGTGGCAGCCCACAGCGACGGCGCGCTCCTCCTCGACGCAGCGGCTCCTGTTCCAGGAGCAGGTCTTCCCGGTGTGTGTTCCGGAACTGCTGCCGGCCGGCCGGACGCTGCGCGATCCCAGGGCGCTGGCGACGCTGCCGCTGCTGCACAAGGGAACGCCCGGCCGCGGCCAGGGCGCGGAATGGTCATGGCCGGTCTGGTTCGAGCGGCTGGGCATCCCCGGCAAGCCGCCGACGGCGGCGTTACGCTTCGCCAACATCCACACCGCGATCTCGGCGGCGTTGCAGGGAGCGGGCGTTGTCATGGCGCGCTCGCTGCTGGTGCACGATGCGCTGAAGGACGGCCGGCTTGTGCGCGTACTGCCGTCGTCCTGGGACATGCCGTCGAGCAAGGCCCATATCGTGCGCTGGCCCGCCGCCCTGACGGGCGACGAGCGCGTAAGTCGCTTCGTGACGTGGGCGATTGCGGAGGCCGAAAGAACGACGGGTCAGACCATGAGGGTCCGCCGCGCGGCTCAGCCTTCGCCGAAGGTCCGCTTGTAGGTCTTGCTCATCACCTCGTCGAGGCGCGCGCCGGGCACGAAGTCGCACATCTCGTCCGGCCGCGTGAGGCCTGGAAGCTGGCGGGCGCAGTCGGACGGCTCGCCGATCACCTGGGTGACCGGATACAGGGCCGACCAGGCGGGAACGCCTGCGTAGTCTTCCTCTTCGTCGGCGACATGCTTGTCGCGGATCTTGCCCGACGCCATTTCGATTTCCATGCCGATCATGGTCGTCGCCTTGAACTCCTGCTTGTTCGGCTGGCGGATGAGCTTCGAGCGGCCGGGATAGATGCGGTCGATGAAGCGGTCCATCAGCTTCAGCTTCTCTTCCGGATCGTCGATCACGTGCGCCTTACCGAAGGCCATGACGGCGCGGTAGTTCACCGAATGGTGGAAGCCCGAGCGCGCCATCACCAGCGAATCGAGATGCGTGACGGTGAGGCAGACGTCGACGCCTTCCTTCTGGCTGCGGATCATGCGGCTCGCGGACGAGCCGTGCCAGTAGAGGTGGCTGCCCTCGCGCCAGAAGGCGGTCGGCGTGCAGTAGGGGCGGCCGTCGATCACGTAGGCGATGTGGCAGACCAGCGCCGCATCCAGGATCGCGTGGATGGTTTCCTTGTCGTAGCGGCCGCGCTCGTGGACGCGCTTCACCTTGTTGACGTTGGTGACGGGATAGCTGTCGGGAGGCGTGACGGAATCGGGAGGGCTCATGGCTTGACCTTTGGCGCACCGGAAAAGGGGTTGCTTGCGGGGCGACCATCGTCGCGATACGGATCAGGTGAAAGAGCCGGTTTGGTGGAAAGTGACTGGACCAGTTTTGAAACCTCGTTCGAGCGCCCGCGCCCGGCGCGTCCCGCCGCTCGGCCTGTCGCTCGATCCTTCCTCGTCCGAGCCGCTGCACCGGCAGATCGGCGAGCAGATGCGGCGCGCCATCCTCGACGGCCGGCTGAAGCCCGGTACACGCCTGCCGTCGTCGCGCGTGTTGGCGCAGGATCTCGACTGTGCGCGCGGCACGGTGGTGCTGGCCTTCGACCAGCTCGTGGCCGAGGGCTATGTCGTGAGCCAGGCCGGCTCGGCCATGTCGGTCGCGGCCAACCTGCCCGACGAGATGCTGACCGTGCCGCGCACCGGCGCACCGACGCAGGGCAAGTCCGTCGCCAAACCGGCTGTCGCGCGTCGTACGCGGGCGCTGCTCGCCGAGACACCGTCGCCTGTTCCCGCCGGGCCGCCTCTGGCCTTTCCCACCGGCCAGCCCGATCGCGAGGCGTTTCCCTTCGCGCTGTGGGCCAAGCTGCTGGAGCGTGAATGGCGCCGGCCGGGCATCGAGGCGGCGAGCGCCGTTCATCCGTTCGGCCATGCCGGCCTGCGCGAGGCGATCGCCACCTATCTCGGCGTGGCGCGCGGCTTCACCTGCGATCCCGGTTCGGTCGTCGTCACCACGGGCATCCGCCACGGGCTCTCGCTATTCACGCAGGTCGTGCTCGATGCTGGTGACCAAGCCTGGATCGAGGAGCCGGGCTTCGTCGGTGTGCGCGAGGCGCTGGCGAATTCGGGCGTCGACGCCGTGCCGG
Organism: uncultured Reyranella sp.; assembly: GCF_945957355.1. Lineage (GTDB taxonomy): Bacteria > Pseudomonadota > Alphaproteobacteria > Reyranellales > Reyranellaceae > Reyranella. The sequence goes on from NZ_CAMFKM010000002.1 coordinate 263,720, forward strand.
TCGACATCGACGAGTCGGGCTTCTCACCCGAGGCTGCGCTTGCCGCTGCGCCTGACGCGCGGCTGGCCATCGTGGCGCCCGCCCATCATTTTCCACTCGGCACCGTGCTCAGCCTGCAGCGCCGTCTCGAGCTGCTGAGCTGGGCCGAGCGCACCAAAGGCTGGATCGCCGAGGACGATTTCGACGGCGAATACCGTTACAGCGGCCGGCCGTTGCCGCCGCTGCGCACCCTCGATCGCGTCGGCCGCGTCGCCTACTTCAGCAGCTTCTCCAAGCTGCTCTTCCCTGCGCTGCGTCTGAGCTTCCTCGTCCTGCCATTGTCGCTGGTCGAAGCCACGGGGCGGATCATGGACCGCGTCTCGGTTCGCGCGCCGCTGCTGGGCCAGGGCGCGCTGGCGCGGTTCATCGCCGAAGGCCATTTCGCCACGCATCTTCGCCGTACGCGGCAGCTCTATGCCGGCCGCCGCGAAGCCCTGTTGAAGGCGGCGGCGCAGCGCCTCGACGGGCTGCTCACGGTGGCGCCTGATCCCGGCGGCATGCACCTGATCGCGCGTCCGGCCGCGCAGGTCGCGCGACGCTTCGACGATGTTGCCGTGACGGCTGCGGCAGCGGCCAAGGGGCTGACCGTCCAGCCGCTCTCGGTCTGCTACGCCGGCAAGGTGCGGCGGCACGGCCTCATTCTGGGTTACGCCGGAACGCCCGAGGCTGAGATCGAACGCGCCTTGTCGAAGCTGCGCGATGTGGTGCTGACGGCCGTCACGCCCAGCCGCCGGCGTGAGGCAGGACGTGCCCGGTGATGAAGCCGGCGCCGTCGGAGCAGAGGAAGCAGATGGTGGCGCCCAGCTCATCCGACTTGCCGAGCCGGCCGAGCGGGATCTGTGCCGTCATCTTGGCCATGGCCTCGCTGTTGGCAAGCAATGCCGGCGGGAAGTAGTCGGGGTTCTCGACGTAGTTGGAGCCGACCGCGTTCACCGTGATGCCGTCGCGTCCCAGTTCCTTGGCGAGCGAGGAGACGAGGCCATTGCCGGCCGCGCGCGCCGAGACATAGGGCGCATAGTTGGCGATGCCGCGCAGCGGAGCCGCCGAGGAGACGAACACGATGCGGCCCGACTTGCGCTTGCGCATCGACGGCGCGACGAGCTGCGTCAGCCGGAACGGCGCCACGGCCATGACTTCCAGCGCATCGCGGAAATCCTCGATGCGGGCCTCGCCGAGCGGCGCGCGCAGGGCGGGATAGGCGTCGTTGTTGACCAGTGCGTCGATGTGACCATGCCGCTTGAGGGCGAGTTCGACCATCGTCGCCGGCTCGGTCGCCGAGAGGGCATGGGCGCCCGGGAACTCCGCCTCGTACTTGCGCCGCGCGCTCGGCGCCTCGAACGAGGGATCGTGCGCCAGAACGGTGGCGCCCTGGGCCAGGGCGACCCTTGTGGTGCCGTGGCCTGCGAATTTCTCGACATTCGTGATCAGGATGACCCGGTCTTTCAGCAGCATGGCGATTCCTCTAGGTTGCGGCCCCATGGACCGTGCCTTCTCCGACAATCCTAGCGCAGCCCGCCCCGAGGGCCAGACCCTCGAGGAACTGGCCCCGGAGGAGCGTGCCTCCTTCGGTTTCCGCGACGTGCCCGCGGCCGAAAAGGCCGGGCTGGTGCGCGAGGTCTTTGCCAGCGTGGCGCCGCGCTACGACCTGATGAACGACCTGATGTCGGGCGGCGTGCACCGGCTCTGGAAGAACGCCATGGTCGACGTCGTGAACCCGCGGCCGGGCGAGAAGCTGCTGGACGTGGCCGGCGGCACCGGCGACATCGCCTTCCGCCTGCTGCGCCGTCAGGGCGAACGGCCCGACGTCACCGTCTGCGACATCAATCCGGCGATGCTCGAGGTCGGGCGCGACCGCGCCGTCGATCGCGGCCTGCTGCAGGGGCTCACCTGGGCGACGGGCGATGCTGAACACCTGCCGTTCCCGGATCGCTCGTTCGACGCCTACACGATCGCCTTCGGCCTGCGGAACGTCACCGACATCGACCAGGCACTGCGCGACGCCTGGCGCGTGCTGAAGCCCGGCGGCCGTTTCTACTGCCTTGAATTCAGCAAGGTGACCTCGGCACCGGTCGCCAGCGTCTACGATGCCTATTCCGAGCGCGCCCTGCCGTTCTTCGGCAAGGTCATCGCCCGGGACGCCGAGTCCTACCGTTATCTGCACGAGAGCATCCGCCGCTTCCCGCCGCAGCACGAGCTGGCGGCGCGCATGCGGAAAGCCGGGTTCGCCAACGTCTCCTGGCGCAACATGTCGCTCGGCGTCGTGGCCCTGCACCAGGGCTGGCGCATCTAGATGTTCCGCGCACTCCGCAACGGCTGGCGCCTGCTCTGCATGGCGGTGAGCTTTGCGCGCCATGACGCGCTGTTTCCGCTCGAGACGCTGGGCATCGCGCCGGCGCTGATCGCCTGGGCCCGTCTCTTCGCGCCGCGCCGCGACCCGCGCCGCCCGGGCGAGCGGCTGGCGGCGGCGCTGCAGGATATGGGCCCGTCCTTCATCAAGCTCGGCCAGGCGCTGTCGACCCGCGCCGACCTGCTGAGCGAGGAGGTCGCCGCCGACCTCGCGCGCCTGCAGGATCATATCCCGGCGTTTCCCGGCGCCGAGGCCCGCCGCATCATCGAAAGCGAACTCGGCCAGCCGCTCGGCGCGATCTTCTCGAGCTTCGACGACGTGCCGGTGGCGGCGGCGTCGATCGCGCAGGTTCACTTCGCGGTCACGACCGATGGCCGCGACGTCGCCGTGAAGGTGCTGCGGCCGGGCATCGAGAAGGCCTTCGAGCGGGACCTCGACCTCTTCTACTGGATGGCCGAGCTGGTCGAGCGCACGCAGCCGCGCTTCCGCCGCCTGAAGCCGGTCGAGTCGGTGCGCGCCTTCGCCGACGTGGTGCGGGTCGAGATGGACCTGCGCATGGAGGCCGCGGCGGCCGAGGAGCTGGGCGAGAACTTCGCCGACGATCCGAACTATCGCGCCCCCCGCATCGACTGGGACCGCACCGCCGAGCGCGTGATGACGCAGGAGCGGGTCGACGGCATCCCGATCGGCGATCGTGACGCCATCATCGCCGCCGGCCACGATCCGCACGAGATCATGCGCAAGTGCGCCGAGGCCTTCTTCTACCAGGTGTTCCGCGACGGTTTCTTCCATGCCGACATGCATGGCGGCAACGCCTTCGTCGATCGCCAGGGCACCATCGTGCCGGTCGATTTTGGAATCATGGGCCGGGTCGACTCCGATACGCGCGGCTATCTCGCCGAGCTGCTGGTCGCCTTCCTGCGGCGCGACTATCGCGCCGTCGCCGAGGTCCAGTTCCGGGCGGGCTATGTGCCGCCCGACCAGTCGCTCGAGATTTTCGCCCAGGCCTGCCGTTCGATCGGCGAACCGATCTTCGGCAAGCCCAGCCACCAGATTTCGATCGCCCGCCTGCTGGCGCAGATGCTCCGGGTCACAGAGCAGTTCGAGATGACCGTGCAGCCGCAGCTCCTGCTGCTGCAAAAGACCATGCTGATGGCCGAGGGCATGGGCACCAAGCTCAATCCCAACGTCAACATCTGGGAGCTGGCGCGGCCGCTGATCGAGGACTGGATGGTCACCCATTTCGGCCCGCGCGCCACGGCAGGTCGCGCCATCGAGGATCTGGCGCAGGGCCTGCGACGCCTGCCGCGCCTGATCGACAGCCTGCACGTGGTGGCCGAACACGAACGACGCAAGGCCGAGCGCGATGCGGACCAGCCGTCGCAAAGCGGCCGGTTGCGCCCGCGTTTCGCCGAGCTCGTGGCTCTTCTCGCCCTGGTCGCCGCCATCGCCGCCTGGTGGCACTGACCTCGTGAGCACCGATCAAATCGTCATCGGGCTGGCGATCTTCCTGCTCGCGGGCACCGTCAAAGGCCTGGTTGGGCTTGGCTTGCCGGCGATCTCCATCGCGTTGATGTCGCTCTTCCTGCCGCTGTCGGAGGCGATCGCGCTGATCGCGCTGCCCACGGTCGTCACCAACGTCTGGCAGGCATCGGTCGGCGGCCATTTCTGGCACATCGTGCGCCGCCAGTGGCCGCTGATCCTGCCGCTCTCGGTGATGCTCTACCTGACCGTCTGGCTGGTCGGCCAGAAAGGCCCCGGCTGGGCCTTCCTGGTGCTGGGCACGGTGCTGATCATCTACAGCACGCTCGGCCTGTTCCGCATAAGACTGACCATCCACGCCGATCTCGAGAAGCCGCTGGCGCCCGTCATCGGCGTCGTGTCGGGCTTCGTGGCGGGCGTGGTCGGCGTGCCGATCGTCCCGCTGATGCCCTATCTCCAGGGGCTCGACATCAAGCCGGTCGAGCTGGTCCAGACCCTGGGGGTGGTGCTGTGCGCCACCTCCCTGACCCTGACGGCCTCGCTGCTGTTCTTCGGCGTGCTCGACGGGCCGCGGGCGATCGTTTCGGGCGCCGCGATCGTGCCGGCCATCGGCGGCATGTGGCTCGGCCAGCAGATCCGCTCGCGCCTTTCGGTCGAGCAGTTCCGCCAGGCCGTGTTCTGGGCGCTGCTGGCCACCGGCCTCTATACTGTCGCCACCCGGCTCTTGTGATAGGCTGACGGCCATGTTGCACGGCAAGCGTATCCTGCTGATCGTCGCGGGCGGCATTGCCGCCTTCAAGTCGCTGGACCTGATCCGGCGCCTGCGCGAGCGCGGCGCGTCGGTGCGCTGCGTGCTGACCGCGGCCGGCGCCAAATTCGTGACACCGCTCTCGCTGCAGGCCCTGACCGAGGACCGCGTCTACAGCGACATGTTCTCGCTGACCGACGAGAGCGAGATGGGCCACATCCAGCTCTCGCGCGATGCCGACCTGCTGGTCGTGGCGCCCGCCACCGCCGACCTGCTGGCACGCATGGCCGGCGGCCTGGCCGACGATCTCGCCGCGACCGTGCTGCTCGCCACTGACAAGCCGGTGCTCGCGGCGCCGGCGATGAACGTGCGCATGTGGACGCATGCCGCGACCGTGGCGAACGTCGAGACCCTGAAGAAGCGCGGCGTCACCTTCGTCGGGCCGAACGAAGGCGCCATGGCCTGCAACGAATTCGGCCCCGGCCGCATGTCCGAGCCGCTCGAGATCGTGGCGGCGATCGAGGCGATGCTGGTGCGCGACCAGCCGCTTGCCGGCAAGCGTGCGCTGGTCACTTCGGGGCCGACGCGCGAGGCACTCGATCCGGTGCGCTTCATCTCCAACCATTCGTCGGGCAAGCAGGGCCATGCCATCGCGGCGGCCCTGGCCGCGCTCGGCGCCGACGTGACCCTGGTGAGCGGGCCGGTCGTGGTGCCCGATCCACCGGGTGTGAAGGTCGTGCCCATCGAGTCGGCCGACCAGATGCTGGCGGCGTGTTTGGACGCGGGGGGGCTCGATGCCGGGACGCTCGACATTGCCGTCTGCGCCGCCGCGGTTGCCGACTGGAAAGCCGCCAGGCCCGCCACCGGCAAGATCAAGAAACAGGCAGGCGCCCCGCCGCCGGCGCTCGAACTGGCGCCCAACCCCGACATCCTGGCGACGCTCTCCAAGGCCGGTCCCCGGCGGCCCGCGCTGGTGGTGGGCTTCGCCGCCGAGACCGAGAACGTGGTGGCCAATGCCATCGACAAGCGGACCCGCAAGGGCTGCGACTGGATCGTGGCCAACGACGTGTCGCCGGCCACCGGCACCTTCGGCGGCGAGCGCAACACGGTGCACCTGATCACGGCCCTGGGGGTCGAGGACTGGCCGCCGCTCGGCAAGGGCGACGTCGCCATGCGGCTCGCTGGCCGGATCGCGCTACATCTCGCGCAGGCAGGCAAGAAGCAGGCTGCAGAGTAATTCAACGGGGGGCCGATGACGGGCGTCGAGAGCATCGAGATCGAGATCGTGCGGCTGCCCCACGCGCAGGGCCTGCAACTGCCCGACTATGCGACGGCCGCCGCCGCCGGTGCCGATCTGCTGGCCGCCATCGACCAGGATATCGAACTGGCGCCGCTGGAACGCCGAATCGTTCCGACGGGTCTCTCGATCGCTCTGCCCGTGGGCTTCGAGGCCCAGGTCCGTCCGCGCTCGGGCCTGGCCGCGAAGCACGGGATCACGGTGGCCAATGCCCCCGGGACCATCGATGCCGACTATCGGGGCGAGGTCGGCGTCATCCTGATCAATCTCGGCAAGGAGCCTTTCCGCATCGAGCGCGGCATGCGAATTGCACAGATCGTCATTGCTCGGCATGCCCGTGCCGTCTGGCGAGAGGTCTCCGCCCTCGACGAGACGGCGCGCGGTGCGGGCGGCTTTGGTTCGACGGGAGTAACGGCCGGCTCACTCAAGAGGGCCTGAAGGGGGACGAGAACGGGATGCCTCGCCTCAGCAAGAAGACGATGTTCGCCATCGAGGCGGTTCTCGACGTGGCCTTCCATGTCGGGGAACATCCGGTGCGCAGCGGTGACATCACCGAGCGCCAGCGGATTCCCAAGCGGTATCTCGAGCAGGTGCTGCAGCATCTGGTGCGGGCCGGCATCCTGGCCGGCAAGCGTGGACCGCGCGGCGGTTACCGCCTGGGGCGGGACCGATCGACCATCACCCTGGGCGAGGTCGTGCGGGTGGTGCGAAATCTGGAGGTCGAGACCGAGCCCAGCGATCCGTCGATCGGGTCGCCGCTTGCCCATGAAGTGGTCTGGCCGCTTTGGGAGAAGCTGCGCGAGGAGATGATGGCGCAGCTCGACAGCGTCACGATCGAGGATCTCTGCCGGCAGGCTCACACCAAGGGGCTCGCCGTTTCGGCGTCCCAGTCGCCGCACGCAGGCCACGCAGCGATCTGATATACAGCTCCCCGGTTTTTATCCGGAGGAGCAAGACATGGCCAAGAAGACCGCTGTCGCGAAGGCGAAGAAAGCCAAACCCCAGCCGCGCAACAAGAAGCTCTACGACGAGGGCATGAAGATGCGGAAGGCCGTGCTGGGCGCGGCCTATGTCGACAATTCCCTGGCCGGCGCCGCCAACGACGAATTCATGATGGCCTTCCAGGACATCACCACCGAGTACTGCTGGGGCTATGCCTGGACGCGGCCGGGCCTGTCGAAGAAGAACCGCTCGATGCTGAACCTCGCCATGCTGGCGGCGCTCAATCGCGGCCCCGAGCTCAAGCTGCACATCAACGGCGCGCTGAACAACGGCCTCACCAAGGACGAGATCAAGGAGATCTTCCTCCAGGTCGCGATCTATTGCGGGATTCCCGCCAGTCTCGACGCCTTCAAGACCGCCCGCGACGTCTTCAAGGACCGCGGCCTCTGAACCATGGCGGCGACTCGGCCGGCACGGCCCGGTGAGGCGGCAGGCCTCACCGCGCTTTGCCTGCGCTCGAAGGCCCATTGGGGCTACGACGCGGAGTTCATGCAACTCTGCGTGCCCTCGCTCACGGTCGAGGAGCAGAGCATCGCCGAGGGCCGCGTGCTGGTGGCAATCGACGGAACCGGCCGGACGGCCGGCACCGTCAGTGTGGGCCGCGACGGCGACGATGCCGAACTCGCGCTGATGTTCGTCGAGCCTGCCGCCATGGGCGGCGGGACGGGACGCCAACTGTTCGAGGCCGCCGTCGCGCTGGCGCGGGAGCTGGGATACCGGCGCATGACCATTCTCGCCGACGTGAACGCCGCGCCGTTCTACGAGCGCATGGGCGCGCGCTTCCTGCGAAACGAGCCGTCGGATGCGATTCCCGGCCGCGTCCTGCCGTTCTATGAATACGATCTCACGTCAGGAGCTTCGTCATGACCACGTTCGCGCCTCCCGCCACCATCGCCTTCATCGGTCTCGGCATGATGGGCCGTCCGATGGCCAAACGCCTCGTCGAGGCCGGCTTCACCCTGCGGGTGTTCGACGTCTCGCAGAAGGCGGTCTCCGATTTCGTCGGCGCCCATCCTTCGGCACTGGCGACGGCGTCGGCGAAGGCCGCCGCCCAGGGCGCTGCGGCGCTGATCACCATGCTGCCCGACGGCAAGATCGTGCGGCAGGCCATCCTCGAAGGGCGGGACCCGGCGATCGAGGGGCTGGCGGCGGGCGCCGTCGTCATGGACATGAGCTCCTCCAATCCGGTGGACACGCAGAAGCTCGCGAAGGACCTCGCCGCCCGGGGCGTGGCCCTGCTCGACGCGCCGGTGTCGGGCGGCGTGAAGCGCGCGATCGACGGCTCGCTCAGCATCATGGTGGGCGGCGCGGCGGCCGACCTCGAGCGGGTGCGGCCCGTTTTCGGCGCGATGGGCAAGACCATCACGCTCTGCGGCCCGGCCGGCGCCGGCCATGCGCTGAAGGCGCTCAACAACTATCTCTCGGCCGCCGGCCTGGTCGCGATGTGCGAAGCCCTGGTTGTCGGCGAATCGTTCGGGCTCGATCCCGGCACCATGGTGGACGTGTTCAACAGCTCGACCGGCAAGAGCAACGCCACCGAAGTGAAGGGCCGCCAGTTCGTCGTGCCGCGGAACTTCTCGGCGGGATTCTCCACCGCGCTGATGGCCAAGGACCTGCGCACCGCGGGCGACGTCGCGGCGCATCTCAAGCTGCATGTGCCCGGCCTGGAGCAGGCGGTGGCCTACTGGACCGACGCCGACGGCAAGCTGGGCAAGGGTGCCGATCACACCGAGATCTTCCGCTACGCCGAAATGCTGGCCGAGGAGAAGTAAGGCCCGATTCTCTATTGAGATCGGGCTGACCCGTGTGGCCCAAAGGTCCCTTAATGCGGTAGCCCGCCACTACGAGGCTGCCTTTACAGCGCCGGAATCGGCCCTTATATAAAGGCCACCCAGGGCCTCTGGCGTCGTCTCCCCGGCGGCAACTCGACGAGGCGCCTTCCAGTACGACACAGCGCTGTATTTCAAGGCTCGGCCGCCCGGTCGCTGCAAGCGCGTGCGTCATTTCCCCCACCAGATCGAAGACCCATGAATCTCCAGGACCTCAAGAAGAAGAAGCCCCCCGAACTCCTGGCCTTTGCCGAAGAGCAGGGCGTGGAGGGTGCGGCGATGATGCGCCGCCAGGAGCTGATGTTCGCCATCCTCCAGAAGCTCGCCGCCGCCGACCAGGCGATCTTCGGCGTCGGCACCATCGAGGTGATCCCCGACGGATTCGGCTACCTGCGCTCGATGGAAGCCAACTATCTGCCCGGCGCCGACGACATCTATGTCAGCCCCCAGCAGGTTCGTAAGTTCGGCCTGCGCACCGGCGACACGGTCGAAGGCGAGATCCGCGCCCCCAAGGACGGCGAGCGCTACTTCGCCATGGTGCAGATCAACAAGATCAACTTCGACGATCCCGACGCGCTGCGCCATCGCATCAACTTCGACTCGCTGACGCCGCTCTATCCCGACGAGAAGCTGAAGCTCGAGCTCGACGGCGGTGCTGCCGCCATGGCCCCGGCCATCACCGAGGAAGCCATCGGCGGTTCGAAGGCGACCTCGTCGGGCCGTGTCGGCACGCGCCGCACCGGCACCCTGACCAAGAAGGCCGGCACGACGCCGCAGCAGCAGCTCGACATCTCGACCCGCGTGATCGACCTGATCGCGCCGATCGGCAAGGGCCAGCGCGCCCTGATCGTGTCGCCGCCGCGCACCGGCAAGACGGTGCTGCTGCAGAACATCGCGCACGCCATCACCGCCAACAATCCCGAGGTCTTCCTCATGGTGCTGCTCGTCGACGAGCGCCCCGAGGAAGTGACGGACATGCAGCGCACGGTGAAGGGCGAGGTCGTGAGCTCGACCTTCGACGAGCCGGCCAGCCGCCACGTCGCCGTCGCCGAGATGGTGATCGAGAAGGCCAAGCGCTTGGTCGAGCACAAGAAGGACGTGGTGATCCTGCTGGATTCCATCACGAGGCTGGGTCGTGCCTACAACACCGTCGTGCCGAGCTCCGGCAAGGTGCTGACCGGCGGTGTCGACGCCAACGCCCTGCAGCGTCCGAAGCGCTTCTTCGGCGCGGCCCGCAACATCGAGGAAGGCGGCTCGCTGACCATCATCGCGACCGCCCTGATCGACACCGGCAGCCGCATGGACGAGGTCATCTTCGAGGAGTTCAAGGGCACCGGTAACTCGGAAATCATCCTCGACCGCAAGGTCTCCGACAAGCGCACCTTCCCGGCGATCGACATCACCAAGTCGGGCACCCGCAAGGAGGAACTGCTGGTCGACCGCGCGACGCTGTCGAAGATGTGGGTGCTGCGCCGCATCCTCATGCCGATGGGCGCCGTGGATGCCATCGAGTTCCTGCTCGACAAGCTGCGCACCTCGAAGACCAACCAGGATTTCTTCGGGTCGATGAACCAATAGGGCGGCAGCGCTTGTAACCAAGCGCGAGTCAGGCGCTGTAAACAGCGCCGACCCGCACGGCTCAGAATAGATAAGAACTCAAAGGAGCGCCGCGAAAGCGGCGCTCTTCTTGTTTACGGCAGATCCCGAGCCTCCCGACTCATGGCGAACCAAAGCCAGATCACCGCCTGCACCGCCAGCAGCGCGACCGTCACGACCTGATGCGCCTCGGCGCGCGACAGCCCATGTGCTGCGTCCATCCAGGCCAGTGCCGGCCCGATCGCCGCCTGCACCACGAAGGCGATCAGCATGCAGATGAGGTTGAGCGTCGTATTGACCCGGCCCGCCAGCTCGGGCGCGAAGGCGCGCGTCACCAGCGCGTAGCAGACCACCGACATGCCGCCGAACATCACATAGGCGAACCACAGGAGCTTCGGCGCCGCCGTGACGTTGAGCGCGATCGGCACGTGGATGGCGAGGAACAGCAACCCGTAGATCAGCAGCACCCGGCCGCCGCGCACGCCGCGCCGGTGCAGCAGGTCGACGATCATGCCGCTGAAGAAGTAGCCGGGCACGATGGCGATCGAGAGGGCAAACAGCGCGACGCCCACCGACGGTTCATCGAGATGCGCCACGTCGCGCAGCCATCCCGCCGCCCAGAAGCTCGCGTAGCAGACCCACACGCCGAGCGAGAATGTCGGCGCGAGCCCGGCCTTCCAGAAGAGCGGCGTCCGGAGAACGCCGGCCAGGCCGCGCAGCTCGTCGGCCAGGCGCCCCTTTCCGCCCCGCTCGTATCGGGGAGCGGCCAGCAGCTGGTAGAGCGCGACGGCGACGGTGACGGCGCCGAGACCCAGGAAGATCTGCCGCCAGTCGAAGTCGACCAGCAGCCACTGCACCGGGCGCGTCGCCATCGCGGCGCCCAGTCCGCCGAACGTCATCATGACGGCGTTGACCAGCGGCAGCCGACCGATCGGCCAGTAGAGGACGTTGGCCTTGAAGCCGCACATCAGGGCGACGGACAGGCCGAGCCCGATCAGTGCGCGGCCGATGCTGAGCGTGACGACGTCCTGCCCCAGGGCGAAGACGACGGCGCCCAGCGCGGTCGCGAGCAGCATGACCGGCGCCACGCGGCGCGGGCCGAAGCGGTCGAGCGCCACGCCGGCGGGAAGCTGGGCCGCCGTGAAGGCCGCCAGGTACATCGACGTCACGACGCCGATGGCGGCATCGTCGAGACCGAGCTCGCTGCGCAGCGCGGGCGCAACCACCGCATTGAGCGAGCGGAAGAGGAAGCTCAGGAAGTAGCCGAGGGCAAACGGCAGGAACGCCGTCAGGGCGAGCCTCAAGAGCGGTCGCCCGTCCTGGCGAATACCGCGCTCGCGTGGACGATGCGCTCCTCGCCGACCTTCAGGTAGCAGTTGGCGAAGGCCAGTCGCCCGCCAACCTTGTGAACGTCGACATGGGCCTCGACCCAGTCGCCGATCTTGGCGGAGCCCGCAAAATCGGTCTTCACGCTCGCGGTGACGATCAGCGGCGAGGGCGTCTGGCTGCGTGTCGTGCGATAGCCCAGCGAGATGTCGCACAGGGTCATGAGGATGCCGCCATGGGCGACACCGCGTGCGTTGGCGTGCTTGGGCTGGATGCGCAATCCCACCACGAACGTGCCGTCGGCGTTCTCGCGATAGAAAAACGGCCCGTTATGGTCGAGGAACGGGCTGGTGCGGAACAGCGGCTTGTAGCCGGCTGGTGGATCGGAGACTGGCAGGTTGCTGTCGTCCACGGGTCAGGCTCCGAGATCGGCCGCGACCGCATGGCGCTGCGCCGCCGAGACGTCGACCCTGACTCCGAACCAGGCCTCGAAACCCGGCCGGCCCTGGTGCAGCAACATGCCGAGGCCGTCGATGCAGCGGTTGCCTCGAGAACGGGCGGCGGCCAGCAGGTAGGTTTCCAGCGGCGCATAGACGATGTCGTAGACCACCGCCTCGTGCGGCAGCTTCGCGAGGTCGATGTCGAGAGCGGGCTGATCCTTCATCCCGAGGGATGTCGTATTGACGAGCAGGGTCGCGCCATCCAGCAGCCCGGAGCGCTCGTCCCATGAGCCGACCACGATGCGCTGCCCGCCCGGCGGGGTGAGCGTGACGGCGAGATCGACCGCGGTCTCGCGCGTCCGGTTGACCAGCCGCAGCTCGGGCACACCGACATCGATCAGGCTGGCGACGATCGCGCGGGCCGCTCCGCCGGCGCCAAGCACGACGACCGGTCCGGTGTCGGGCATCCAGTGCGGCGCGTTGTACTTGAGGGCTTCGAGGAAACCGAACCCGTCGGTGTTGCGGCCTTCCAGCACGCCGTCGGGCTGCTTCACGATGGTGTTCACCGCGCCGATTCGCCGGGCGGCGGGATCGATGCGATCGAGCAGCGGCAGGATCTCGACCTTGTGCGGCAGGGTGAGGTTGCAACCGCGCGCGTTCGGCGTCCTCTTCAGGAACGCGACCAGCTCCTCCAGCGCGGCGCGCTGGGGTTTCACGGGCAGCCGGCCATAGTGGCCGTCGATATGGTGCTGCTTCAGCCAGTAGCCGTGCAGCGCCGGCGAGCGCGAATGCTCGACCGGCCAGCCGACGATGGCGGCAAAGGGCCGGCCGGCGGCCTCGGCGAGAAGCGTGTCGTAAGCGCTCATGCGGCGTTCTCCAGTCCGATGCCATGCCCGGCGAGAAACGAAAGCAGCGGCAGCAGCGGCAGGCCGAGGATGGTGAAATAGTCGCCGTCGACCTTCGCGAAGAGATGCGCGCCCACGCCTTCGAGCTGGTAGGCGCCGACCGACTGGGTGACGGCCTCACCGGCGCGCGCGAGATAGGCATCGAGGAACCTGTCGGGCAGCGGTCGCATGGTGAGCCGCGCCCGCTCGTTGCAATGCCACAGCCGCGCGCCGCCTTGGGCGACGACGACCGAGGAATGGAGTTCATGCGTCTGGCCGGCCAGCGCCTGAAGCTGCGTGCGGGCCGCTGCCATCGTCGGCGGCTTGTCGAACAGGCGGCCGTTGCAGGCGAGCGTCGTGTCCGCGCCGATCACCAATGCCCCGGGCCGCCGCATCGAGACTCGTTTCGCCTTCAGCTCGGCCAGGGTCTCCGCGATGTCCTGCGGCGTCGCCTTTTCGGCGATGAGGCTCAGCTTCACCTCGTCCTCGTCGACGCCCGATGTCTCGACCGTGAAGTCGAGACCGGCATTCTGCAGCATCTGCCGGCGTGACAGGCTGGCGGAGGCGAGGATCAGCATGGGCGTTACGCAGGCTCCAGGCGGTAGAGGCCCCCACTGTCGGTGTGGGTGACGATGTAGAGGAGGCCGTCGGGCCCCTGACGAACGTCGCGGATATAGGGAAGCAGGTCGACGAGCAACCGCTCTTCGCCGACATACCGGTCGCCGTCGAGCTCGATGCGGTGCAGCGCGTTGTCCGACAGCGCGCCGGTGAAGACCGAACCCTTCCAGCCGGGGAACCGGTCGCCGGTGTAGAAGGCGAGGCCGCTCGGCGAGATCGATGGCACCCAGACCCTCACCGGATCTTCCATCCCGGGCAGGCTCTTGTTCGGGCTGATGGTCGCGCCGCTATAGTCGATGCCGTGTGTGGCGCGTGGCCAGCCGTAGTTCGCGCCGGCCTTCAGCAGGTTGAGTTCGTCGCCGCCGCGAGGACCGTGCTCGACCAGCCAGATGCGGCCGGTGCCGGGATGCATCGCCATGCCCTGCGGATTGCGATGGCCATAGGTGAAGATCTCCGGCCGCGCGCCGTCGCGACCGACGAAGGGATTGTCCGGCGGGACCGAGCCGTCGTCGCGCAGCCGCACCACCTTGCCGCCGAGATCCGCCAGGTTCTGGGCGCGCTGCATCTGGTAGCGCTCGCCGCAGGTCACGTAGAGCAGGCCCGCCCGGTCGAAGACGATTCGCGAGCCGAAATGCAGCCCCCCGGACGTGCGGGGCAGGGCCTCGAAGATCCGCTGCATACCGACCAGGGCGTTGTTGCGGAACTGGGCCCGCGCCAGCACCGTCGCGGCGCCGCCCTCGCCCTCTCCTGAATAGGTGAGATAGAGCACCGGTTTCCGGGCGAAGTCCGGATGCAGGCAGACGTCGAGCAGCCCGCCCTGGCCGCGGGCATAGACCTTTGGCAGGCCGCCCACCGGCGCCCGTTCCAGCCGGCCATTGGCAAAGATCCGCAGCCGGCCCGGCCGCTCGGTGATCAGCAGCCGGCCGTCAGGCAGGAAGGCCATGCCCCACGGCTGTTCGAGGTCGAGCGTGAGCATCCTCAGGCTGTAGGAAGCCTTGCTGCTGCGCAGGACCTGCTGGCCGCGCGCGACGGCGGGAGCGGCCAGCGCCGCCGCGGCGGTCGTGGCGAGGAGGCGGCGACGTCCGAGAAAGACCTTCCCGAGCATAAACTCTCCTGTCGAAGGCCGCGCCGGGCTGGCGCCTTAAAGGCCTGTCACTATACTCGACGCGCGCAAGCGGGCGACGTTCCTCGGTCGCCGCGGCAAGGGGAGAAATTCAGATGTCGAAGTCCATCCTGATTCATGAAAACGGCGGTCCGGAGAAGATGCAGCTCGAAGAGGTCGAGGTCGGCAAGCCCGGTCCCGGCCAGGTCAAGCTGCGTCATACGGCGATCGGCCTCAACTTCATCGATGTCTACACCCGCTCCGGCCTGTACCAGACGCCGCTGCCCAACGCGGTCGGCCGCGAGGCTGCCGGCGTCATCGTCGAGGTCGGCCCCCGGGTGAAGGGCTTCAAGAAGGGCGACCGCGTCGCGTACTGCGGCGTGCTGGGCGCCTACTGCCAGGAGCGCCTGATGGGCGTCGACCAGCTCGTGAAGGTGCCGACGGGCGTCAGCGACGAGCAGGCGGCCGCGATCATGCTGAAGGGCATGACGACCGAGTATCTCGTCGACCGGACTGCCAAGGCGTGGCTGAAGAAGGGTGACACGATCCTGTTCCATGCCGCCGCCGGCGGCGTCGGGCTGCTGTTCGGCCAGTGGGCCAAGGCGCGCGGCTACAAGGTGATCGGCACGACCTCGTCGCCCGAGAAGGCCGCCCTTGCCAAGAAGAATGGCTACAAGTGGGTGATCGACTACACCAAGCAGGACATCGTGGCCGAGGTGAAGAAGATCACCAAGAACAAGGGCGTGCCCGTGGTGTTCGACGGCGTCGGCAAGGATACCTGGGCGGCTTCGCTCGACTGCCTGCAGCCCCGTGGCCTGATGGTGTCGTTCGGCAACGCCTCGGGTGCCGTCGCACCGATTCCCCTTGGCGTCCTCAACACCAAGGGCTCGCTCTACGTCACGCGTCCGAGCCTCTTCGCCTACACCTCCACGCGTGCCGATCTCGAAGCCAGCGCCCGTTCGCTGTTCAAGATGGTGAAGAGCGGCAAGGTAAAGATCTCGATCGACCAGCACTATCCGCTGGCCGAAGCCGCCCAGGCGCATATCGACCTGGAGAGCCGCAAGACCACGGGCCAGACCGTTCTGGTCCCATAGCGCCAACTAAGGCCTCACCCTGAGGAGCGCTCCGCAAGGAGCGCGTCTCGAAGGGTGGGCACGAGCACCACGTCTGTGGCCCATCCTTCGAGACGGCCGCTGCGCGGCCTCCTCAGGATGAGGTAGGCGGGGGGAACTTGAGGCGGAAAGAGTTCTAAATGGTCATCGTCGGACTGACCGGCTCGATCGGCATGGGCAAGTCGACCGCAGCGAAAATGCTGCGGGAGATGGGTGTGCCCGTGTACGACGCCGATGCCGCCGTCCACGCGCTTCAGGCGCCGGGCGGCGCGGCGCTGCCCGGCATCGAGGCAGCGTTTCCCGGTGTCGTGAAGGCGGGGGTGCTCGACCGTCAGGCGCTGGGTGCCCGCGTCTTCGGCAACAAGGAAGCACTACGCCGGCTCGAGGCGATCGTGCATCCGCTGGTCGGCCAGAGGCAGCGCGCCTTCCTGCGGCGCGCGGCCCTGGCGGGCGAGAAGCTGGTCGTGCTCGACATTCCCCTGCTGTTCGAAGGGTTGGGCGAGCGGCGTGTGGATGCCACCCTCGTCGTGAGTGCGCCTTCCTTCCTGCAGCGTCGCCGTGTCCTGGCGCGACCTGGCATGACGGTCGAAAAGTTCGAAGGCATCCTGCGTCAGCAGGTGCCGGACGCGCTGAAGCGGCGCAAGGCCAGCATCGTGATCCCGACTGGCATGGGCCTCGCGCCGACCCGTGCCGCGCTCGGCAAGGCGGTGGCCGAGTTGCGCGATCTGCGCGGACAGTTCTGGCCACCCAACCCGTGGCGGGAGAAATTCACAGCCCGTCTCGCGCGCGCGCGTCGCAAGTAGGTCGCCAACGGGCTAGAAGATCGGGATGCGTGAAGTCGTCCTCGATACCGAGACCACGGGCCTCGATCCTCTTGCCGGCCATCGCGTGGTCGAGATCGGCTGCATCGAGCTGGTCAATCTGGTGGCCACCGGCCGTTCGCTGCAGCTCTACCTCAATCCCGAGATGCCGATGCCGGCCGGCGCACAGGAAGTGCACGGCCTCACCGACGAGTTCCTGGCCGACAAGCCCCTGTTCGCCGAGAAGGCCGAGGAACTGCTGGAGTTCCTGGGCGACGCCCAGCTCGTCATCCACAACGCGCAGTTCGACCTGGGCTTTCTCAACGCCGAGTTCGCGCGTGTCGGCAAGCCCAAGCTTGCGAACGACTATGTCGACACGGTCTCGCTGTCGCGGCGCAAGTTTCCCGGCCAGCGCGCCAGCCTCGATGCCCTGTGCGACCGCTTCGGCATCGACAACACCAAGCGCACCAAGCACGGCGCGCTGCTCGATTCGGAGCTGCTGGCGGAAGTCTATCTGGAGCTGAGCGGCGGCCGACAGCGCGATCTCGGCCTCGCCCCGGAGATGGCGGCGGCGGGCCTCGAAGGCCTGGCCGACCAGAGCCGGCCCGTCCGCCCGGCCCGTCCGCACGCGGCCAGCCCCGAAGAGCTCGCAGCGCATGCGGAGTTCCTGAAGAAGATCAGCGAGCCACTCTGGCTGAAAGTCGACGCTTAACACGTCCTCCCCAGTCAGCTGGGGAGGTGTCGCGCCTCGCGCGACGGAGGGGTCATGACCCCATCGCCCTCGTAAGGCGAGGGCACTTCCCCTTTGCGGAGCCCGCAAAGGGGAAGAGATTGTCTATGTCGGAAAAACTCTAAGCGTGGCCGACCGGGCCGGCGGGCATGCCCGGCATCTGGCCGCCATTGGCCTCGAGCTGCTGGCGGAAGAGCGCCACGAAATCGACCGGGGCGATGTTGAGCGGCGGGAAGCCGGCCTCGCGCGTGGCGTTGGCCACGATGGCGCGGGCGAACGGGAAGAGCAGGCGCGGCGTCTCGATGAAGAGCATCGGGCCGAATGCCTCCTGCGGCAGCTCGCCCAGGGTCACCGTGCCGGCATAGACCAGTTCGAGCATGAACAGGGGCTCTTTTTCCGGCGTATGGGCGGAAGCCTCGATGGTGAGCGACACTTCGAAGGTCTTGGCGTCGAACTGGCGGTTGGCCACCTGCACGTTCAGCGTGAGCTGCGGCGTGGTCTGCTCGATCAGGCTCTGCGGCGCCCGTGGATTCTCGAAGCTGAAGTCCTTGATGTACTGGCCGTGCAGGGTGAGCGGCGCGGCGGGGCCCGCCTGGGCGGTCGTGCCGGAGGGCGGGGCGGACGGCGGAGGGGTGGTCGTCATGGCGCTCTTTCCAATCGTCTTGGACAAACGTTTGCTGCGGCGCGGCGGTACCATGCAGGGCAGCACTGCACAAGCTGCGGGCGGGCCCGGGCGCGCCGCGATTGCCAAGGCGGGATGCAGCAGCGAAAATGACTTTTCCGCTATTTGCACGCCCCGGCAGCCATGAATCGCTCTTCTTCTCGCCCCCTGATCGGTGTTTCCGCCTGTCTCAAGGAGAACGGACGGGGTGGCTGGCATCACACGGTCGGCGAGAAATACGTCCAGGCCGCGCTTCGCGCCGTCGGGGGCCTGCCGGTCCTGATTCCCGCCATCGGCCCGGAGTTCGGCGATGACGAGCCAGGCTTCCTCGAGGCGATGGATCGCTTGCTCGACGGTCTCGACGGCGTGCTGCTGACCGGCAGCCCCTCGAATGTCGAGCCGCATCACTACGGCAAGGAGAGCCGCGACGGCACGCTGCACGATCCCGCGCGCGATTCCACGACCCTGCCGCTGATCCGGCACGCGATCGACCGCGGCGTGCCGCTGTTCGCGATCTGTCGCGGCCTGCAGGAGGTCAATGTCGCCCTGGGTGGCTCGCTGCACCAGCACGTGCACGAGGTCGAGGGAAGGCGCGATCACCGTTCGCCCAAGTCGCCCGACATGGACGTGAACTATGCGCCGGCCCACGACATCGACGTGGCCGAAGGCGGCCTCCTGCACAGCCTGCTGGGCGAGACGCGCGTGAGGGTGAATTCGCTTCACGGGCAGGGCGTCGACGTGCTGGCGCCGCGGGCGCGGCTCGAAGCGACCTGCTGCGACGACGGACAGATCGAGGCGCTGAGCGTGCCCGACGCGCCGGGCTTCGTCCTCGCGCTGCAATGGCATCCCGAATACAAGGCGCTCGAGAATCCGGTCTCGATGAAACTGTTCGACGCATTTGCTGCGGCCTGCCGCGCGCGCATGACGGCGCGCACCGCACCGCTGCTGCGCGCCGCCGAGTAGGGAACGTCCCCCATGTCCGCGCCGACCACAGGTAACAACGCGCGGCGCGATTTCTACGAGCGCATCGGCGGACTCTCGATGGCGCCGCTCTGGGAATCGCTGCACCAGCTCGTGCCGCCGAGCCCGGCGCCGAAGTACCAGGCGGCGCACTGGGACTACGACAAGGTGCGGCCGTTCCTGATGGAGTCGGGCGCGCTGATCACCGCCAAGGAAGCGGTGCGGCGGGTGCTGATCCTCGAGAATCCGGCGATGACGGGTAGCGCCTGTATCACGCCCACGCTCTATGCCGGCCTGCAGCTCATCCTGCCGGGCGAGGTGGCGCCCAGCCATCGCCATACCCAGTCGGCGCTGCGCTTCATCGTCGAGGGCGAAGGCGCTTACACCGCAGTCGACGGCGAGCGCACGATCATGCACGAGGGCGACTTCGTGATCACGCCGACCTGGACATGGCACGATCACGGTAACGATTCGTCCAAACCAATGGTGTGGCTGGACGGGCTCGACATCCCGCTGGTCGCGATGTTCAACGCGGGCTTTGCCGAGACCGGCGAGACCGACGAGCAGGCCGTCACGACGCCGCTGGGCACGTCAGACGCGAAGTTCGCGAGCGGCCTCCTGCCGGTGGACTGGAAACCGTCGCGGCAGACCTCGCCGATCTTCAACTATCCCTACGCGCGCACGCGCGAGGCGCTGCACGGGCTCGCCCGGGCCGGCGGCCCCGATCCCTGCCATGGCTACAAGCTGCGCTACGTCAATCCGGCAAGCGGCGGCGCGCCGATCGCCACCATGGGTACCTTCATGCAGCTCCTGCCGAAGGGTTTCGCGACAGCGCCCTATCGCTGTACCGACGGCACGGTCTTCTCGGTGGTCGAAGGCGAGGGCGAGAGCCGGATCGGCGACCAGGTGATGCGCTGGAAGAAGCGCGACCATTTCGTCGTACCGAGCTGGGCCCCGGTCGAGCATCGCGCCGACAGCGACGCCGTGCTGTTTTCCTTCTCGGATCGTCCCATCCAGGAAAAGCTCGACCTGTGGCGCGACGATCGCGGCGGGAAGTAGGGCTACGGGCCGACCCAGCCTGCGTCCCTGACGCTGTCGCGATAGGTCTTGCTGACCGGCACCTGCAGGCCGTTGCGCAGGACCAGGAGGAGCCGGCCGGCGCTTCGGTCGACCGAGGCGACGGCGCCTTCCGCCACCCACCACGAACGATGAACCTGACGGCCGCGTTCGGGCGGCAGTTCGGCCAGGGCATCGCGCAGCCGCATGAGGACGAGATCGCTGCCCAGGGCGGTGTGGATGCGGAGGTAGTGATCCTCCATCTCGAGAGCCAGCAGGTCGCGTCCCAGCGCAGGCGGAATGCGACGCAAGAAGTCGGGCGGGGCCGGCGCCGGCTGGTCGGACTCGGCCCGGGGCACGGGCAGGGCCGCGACTCGCTCGCGCTCGGCGTCGGCCCTGGCGCGCAGGCGCTGCTCGACGAACAGGCCGATCATCACCGAGACGACCACGGTCAGGAAGGCATTCTCCGGGTACAGCTTCGGTGCCAGGGAGAGTGGAATGGGCCGCACCAGCCAGGAATGGACGGCGATGACCTCGAAGGTGCTGGGGATCGCTGCCAGCAGGCCGACCAGGGTCATGCGGCCGGCGACCGGCCAGCGGTCGATCGGCTCGATGGTACCGAACCAGGCGGCGAGCAGGACGACCTGGATCCAGCTCAAGGCGCCGATGATGCCGAATTGGGCCAGGCGCTGGACCAGGGCCATGCGCTCGTAGGTGCCAAACGGTCCGAGCACGGCCAGCACCAGGGCGACGCCGAGGACCGGCAGAAGCTGATACGGCAACGACCGGACATAGGGCGATTCGCGCATCGTGAACGGATGAATGACGGCAGATCGCGAAAAACGCCAGCACTTCCACGTAGCTGCGATGGATCGGGAGCGGCCCTGCACGGAAGGTGAGGGCAACGCTGTCCTGTCCGGAGCCTGTCATGTCGCAGCCACTGCAGATCGTTTTCCAGATCGTCACGAACACCCCGCTCTGGGTGTGGCCGCTGATGGTCCTCGTCGTCTGGCTGGGGGTGAAGGGGCTGCGGACCCGGACCCTCCCGCTCTGGCGACTGGCGATCCTGCCCGTCGTCGGGCTGGGCCTGTCCCTGGCCGGCATCGGCCAGTCTCCCCGGCCGGCACTGGCCCTGGTCGCATGGCTGGCGGCGCTGGCGGTCGCCCTGCCCCTGGGGTTCCAGCTGGGCCGTCGCCGCACCGTCCGGCGTCTCGATGACGGCCGGCTGGAGATCGGCGGCGGCTGGTTCATGCTGGTTTTCGGCATCTCGATCTTCGCCGTGCGCTACGCCCTGGGTATCGTCTTCGGGATGGCGCCGGCGCTGCGGGCCGACCCGACGTGGATCGCCGCGGCGGGCGCCGTCGGCGGCTTCGTGGCGGGCGTCGGCCTCGGCTGGCTGGGCGGCGTGGGCGGCCGGTCCAGCCGCTGGGTCCGGCGTCTCGGCTGGACCCCGGCCATCCTGCTGCTGGCCGGTGCCACCGGGTTCGGCGGCGTCATTGGCTTCAGCACACCGGGTGAACTGCCGCGCCTGCTCGCGGGCGATTCGTTGCCAGGCATGTCGACCTGGAACTGGGCCGAGCTTCCGCCGGTCCAGCGCGTGGCGGCGCGCGATGGCGCACCGCTCGCCTACCGGGTCTATTCGGCCCGCGCCGACCGCGCGGTCGTGCTGGTCCACGGCTCGTCGAGCGCCAGCATCTCGATGCACAAGTCGGCGCAGGCGCTGCAGGCCGCGGGGGCAACCGTCTACTCGATCAGCCTGCGCGGCCATGGCGGCAGCGGCACGGCCATTGGGGACACGTCCTATCGCGACCAGCTCGACGACGACCTGGTGGATTTTGTGAAGGCGGTCGGACTCGCCGATCAAGGAATCCAGAAGACGCTGATCGGCTTCTCCTCCGGCGGCGGCTTCGTGCTGCGCACGGCGAGCGGCGCCAACCGGCAGATTTTCGACGCCTATCTCGCGATCTCGCCCTACATCGCACCGGATTCGCCCACGACGCGCCCCGCTTCGGGCGGCTGGGCGAGCGTGGCCGTGCCGCGTGTGGTCGCGCTCACGATCCTCGACGGCTTCGGCATGCCCTGGTTCCAGGGGCTCCCGGTCGTCCGCTTCGCAACCGCATCGGGGCCGAGCGAGAATCGCACACCGGCCTATTCCTTCCGGCTCGCCGCCGGCCTTCAGCTGGGCCGCGACTGGCGGCACGAAATCGCGCGGATCGACCGGCCGACGATCGTCGCCGTCGGCGCAAACGACGAACTGTTCCGGGCCAAGCAGTACGCGCCGCTGCTTAAGGAACTGAACCCGCAGATCTCCGTCGAGGTCGTGCCGGGCCTCGGCCATCTCGACATGATCGCCCAGGAGCGGGCCTGTGCCGCCGTCGCTGCCCTGTGGCGACGGCTCTCAGGCGAAGGCGGGACCTGAACCGGTCAGGCCACCCGCTTTTTCTGCGCCGCGATCGAGCCGGCGCACTGGTCGGGCGGCAGGGGGCGCAGCTGGGGGTCGTAGGCGTCGGCGAACTCGGCCTTAAAGGGCTGGCCGTCGCGCTGGTACATCGACACGAAGAGCGTGCAGGCGTCCGACTTGTAGCGCAGCACGCGCGCCGTTCCGTCCTTGCGGTCGAGCTGCGGTGCGCCGAACAAGGCGACGAGCTGCGCCTCGTCTAGGCCCTTGATGCGGTCCGCCGGGATCGGCGAGCCCGCGTTGCGGGAACTGAAGACGCCCTTCTCCCCGGCGCCGAGGGAATATTCCTGAGTGCCGGTCTGGCAGCCGGCCAGCAGAAGGAAGGCTGCGAGTGCCCCGAATGCAGATTTCATGCGCACACTTTAACGCGGCGTCGTTGGCCGGTTAAGGGGCGGCTTGAGCGTCTGGGCGATATGGACCATCGCCGCCACGCCGAGGACCGGCACGATCAGGTTGAGGATCGGGATGGTGCCTAGAAAGACGATGGCGATTCCGGTGAGCCACAGGGTTCCGATGTTCGCCTTGCGCCAGGCCTTCACCTCGGCCGGGTCGCGCCGGCGCAGCGCCACCTGCTCGTAATATTCGCGGCCCGCCAGCCAGCCGTTGACGCCGTAGAACAGGACCGCGCCCAGCCCGGCCACGAACAGGGCCACGATATAGAAGGGCAGCATCACCAGGTTGATCGCCAGCAGGGCGAACAGGAACAGGATGCCCGACCAGAGGCCGGTCCAGACGGGAATGCCCCGTGCGGGACCGAGGTGCGGATAGTGCCGGGCTTCGACGATGTCGGCGATGCGCTCCATGAAGATGGAGATGACGATGCCGAAGCTCGCCGGAAACAGCATCAGCGCCAGCACCGTCACGGCGCCGCCGCCCAGCCAGCGGATCGTCTCGTTCACCCACGACCACTGGAAGGTCGCAAAGGACTGCAACGCCCACCAGGCCAGGACGCCCAGCGCGATCTGCAGCACCAGCGATAGCGCCAGCGACTGCCAGACGATGACGCGCAGCTTGGGATCGCCAAGCTGCTGCACCGCCAGTTCGAACGCGCGGATCATGGGCGTCCCATCATGGATACGACCTCAGGCCTGCGGTCCGACGACGCCGGCGGCCTTCAGCTCGGCGATCTCATTGGCCGAGAAGCCGCGCTCGCCGAGGATCTCGTCGGTGTGCTGGCCGCGCCGGGCTGCGGGGCCCTGCACGCCTTCCTTGGTGCGCGAGAAGCGCGGTGCCGCCGCCGGCTGCGGGAAACCGGCCACGTCGACATAG
The DNA here is from genome assembly GCF_945957355.1 of uncultured Reyranella sp. Lineage (GTDB taxonomy): Bacteria > Pseudomonadota > Alphaproteobacteria > Reyranellales > Reyranellaceae > Reyranella. Next base: position 287,476 of record NZ_CAMFKM010000002.1, read on the forward strand.
GCGTTGCGCGCCTTGGCGTGGGCGTGGTGTGGCGCTTCCTTCATCGAGAGGACCGGCGCGAAGCAGATGTCGGTGCCTTCCATGATCTCGCACCATTCGTCGCGCGTCCTGGTCTTGAAGATGGTGCCCAGCCGCTCCTTGAGCTGGCCCCAGGCCTTGCGATCCATCTGCGCCGGCAGCGGCTCGTCCTTGAGGCCGGTCTTTTCGAGCAGCAGGGCATAGAACTGCGGCTCGATCGAACCGATGCAGACATGCTTGCCGTCCTTGGTCTCATAGGTGCCGTAGAAGTGCGCGCCGCCGTCGAGCATGTTGCTCTCCCGCTGGTCGCTCCACAGGCCGGCGCCGGCCATGCCGTAGATTCCGCCCAGCAGCAGGGCCGCGCCGTCGACCATGGCCGCGTCGACCACCTGCCCCTTGCCGGAGCGCTGGGCCTCGAACAGACCGCACACCATGCCGAAGGCCAGCAGCATGCCGCCGCCGCCGAAATCGCCCACGAGGTTGAGCGGCGGTACCGGCTTGTCCTTGCCGCCGATCGCATGCAGCGCGCCGGTCAGCGCGATGTAGTTGATGTCGTGGCCAGCGGCCTTGGCGAGCGGGCCTTCCTGGCCCCAGCCGGTCATGCGGCCATAGACGAGCTTGGGATTGCGGGCGAGGCAGGCATCGGGGCCGAGGCCCAGCCGCTCGGCGACGCCGGGCCGGAAGGGCTCGGTCATGCCATCGGCCTTCTCGATCAGGCGCAGAACGACCTCGACGCCTTCCTTGCTCTGCAGGTCGACCGATACCGAACGGCGGCTCCGGTTGTGCACCGCGAACTTCGGATCGGCGAGGCGGTCCATCACATGCGCCTTGGTACGGTCGACCCGGATCACGTCGGCGCCCATGTCACCCAGCATCATCGAGCACATCGGGCCCGGACCGATTCCGGCCAGTTCGACGATCGTCAGTCCAGTGAGCGGACCCGCCATGATTTTCCTCCTGCAGAATGCGCGTTCTTCTGTCGGACGAATGGTAGCCGAAGGGTTCGGCGTTACAAAACGTATCACCCGGTCTAAAGTTCGCGCCGCGAAGTGGGACGTCGGAGGAAACGGGATGGGGTTGGGCCGCATTGTCGCGTCGGCGGTGCTTGCGTTCGGCGTAGCCAACGGCGCGTGGGCGCAGAAGGCGGAAACGCCGCCGCCGGCCGCGACCAGGGAATACAGCCAGCAGTTCCTGGTGCCGGGTTCCTGGTTCCACGGCGTGCACGGGCTGGCCTTCAACAAGGATGACCAGTTGTTCGCCGGTTCGGTGATCGGCCAGACGCTGTATCGCGTCCAGATCGACTCGGGCGAGGTCGACCGCGTGATCGATCCGCCGACCGGCATGGCCGACGACATCGCCTTTGCCGACGACGGCACGATGGCGTGGACGGCGTTCCTGATCGGCAAGGTCTATATCCGCAAGCCGAACGGCAAGACCATCGAAGTCGCCAATGGCATGACCGGCCCCAACTCGCTCGCGTTCGGCAAGGACGGGCGGCTGTTCGTCTCCGAAGTCTTCCTCGGCGACGCGCTCTACGAGATCGACATCAAGAACGTCGACAAGCCCGACTTCAAGCCGCTGGCGCGCAACGAGCTGCGCCGCATCGCTGAGAAGCTGGGTGGCCTCAATGGTTTCGAGGTGCACAAGGACGACGGCTTCCTGTACGGCCCGCTCTGGTTCAAGGGCGAGATCGTGAAGGTGAACCTCGAGACCGGCGCCGCCGAGGTGATCGCCTCGGGGTTCAAGACACCGGCCGCCGCCAACATCGATCCGCAGAACCGCGACAACGTCTATGTCGTCGACACCGGCACCGGCGGCATCTGGAGCGTGAGCCTCACCAGCAAGGCCAAGAAGCTGGTCGCCTCGATGAAGCCCGGCCTAGACAATCTCGCCTTCGATTCGCGCGGCCGCCTGTTCGTGACCTCGATGACCGACAACGGCGTCTACCTGGTCGACAAGCAGACGGGCGCGCATCGCACCATCGTCGAGGGCAAGCTCGCCGTCCCGGCCGACCTCGCCGTCACCAGCGAGGGCGGCAAGGACACGGTGCATGTGGCCGACGTGTTCAGCTATCGCACGGTCGACGGCGCCAACGGCGACGTGACGGACGTTCTGCGCGTGCATGGCGAGACCCACGCCTATCCGATCGGCATCTCGGTGGGCCCGAAGAACGTGCTGCTGTCGAGCTGGTTCTCCAACACCGTCGAGAAGGTCGACCGCAAGACCGGCAAGCTGGTGGCGACGCTCGGCGAATTCGCCGCGCCCGTCGATGCGGTGGAATTCGCCGACGGCACGATCTACGTGGCCGAGCTGGCGAGCGGCAACCTCGTGAAGGTGAGTGCCGACGGCAAGGAGCGGAGCACCGTCATGAAGGAGCTGCGCGGTCCGGTGGCCATGGTGCATGGGGCGGGCCCGCTGATCTACATCACGGAGATCTCGGCCGGCGTCGTCACGGAGATCGACGTGGCCGCGGGCACGCGCAAGGTGGTGGCCGACAATCTCACCGGCCCGGAAGGAATCGACCTCGGGCCGGATGGCAAGCTCTACGTCGCCGAAGTCGGCCAGAAGAGGGTCGTTTCGATCGATCCCGCCACCGGCGCGAAGACCGTGATCGCCTCCAACCTCGACATCGGCCTGGCGCCGTTCCCCGGAGGGCCGCCGGCGCTCGTACCGACCGGCGTTGCGGTCGGCCGCACCGGCATCGTCTATGTCAGCGCCGACATCCGGAACTCGCTCTATAAATTGACGCCGCCGTAGTCGGCGCACTCCAAAGAGGCTGACATGGCCGGCATTCCGTTCATCAGGGACTTCAAGTTCGACTACGGCACGGCGATGGAGGTGACGCCGCTGATCCGGCGGGTCGTCGCCAAAAACCCGAATCCGTTCACCTTCAAGGGCACCGGCACCTATATCATCGGTCACGGCAACGTCGCGGTCGTCGATCCCGGTCCCGACGATCAGGAGCACATCGACGCCGTGCTGCGCGCGCTGCGCGGCGAGACGGTGACGCACATCCTGGTGACACACACCCATGTCGACCATGTGCCAGCAACGCCGGCGCTCGCCCGGGCGACCGGTGCCAAGGTCTACAGCTATGGGCCGCATCCGACCCCTGAAGGCGTGACGGCCGAGCAGGAGGGCGATTTCTCTTTCGCGCCCGACGTGAAACTGAACGACGGCGACGTGATCCAGGGCGACGGCTGGAACGTCGAGGCGGTCCATACGCCCGGCCATATCTCCAATCATCTCTGTTTCGCGGTGAAGGAAGACAAGGCGCTGCTCTCGGGCGACCATGTCATGGGCTGGTCGACGGCGGTGATCTCGCCGCCCGACGGCAACATGGCCGACTACTTCGCCTCGCTGCGCAAGCTGCTGCCGCGCGACGAGAGCCTCTACATCCCGACGCACGGCGCCGAGATCCGCGATCCCAACCCGTTCGTGCAGGCCTATATCGAGCATCGGCTGGGCCGCGAGGCGCAGATCATCGCGCGCCTCAAGGACGGGCCGCAGACCATCCCGCAGATGGTCGCGAAGAACTATGCCGACACGCCTGTCCATCTGCATCCGGCGGCCGGCCGCTCGATGCTGGCCCATCTCGTCCAGATGGTGAAGGACGGACGGGTCAAGACGGAGGACGGACGCGCTGCCATCGACAGCGTCTATCGGCTCTGACACGCGGCCGAGAAGGCCGATTTCGGGCGAATAAACGAAACAAACGAAATAAACGAAGCAAATGAAACGAGAGTCACACCCGTCGGGCCGGTATCCTGATACCGCTCCGGGGCCGATGTTTCTCGCCGGCGCCTGCAAAAACCCGTTTCAATAGCCTGCCAAGGGGGAAACGAACGATGGACCTGAAGCTTTCCGGCAAGACCGTGCTGATCACCGGCGGCAGCCGCGGCATCGGCTTCGCCTGCGCCATGGGCTTCGCGGCCGAGGGCTGCGCCGTGCACATCGCTTCGCGGTCCAAGGAATCGCTGGAGGCCGCGCGGGAAAAGATCCGCGCCCGTCACAATGTGCCGGTCGAGATCCATCCGGCCGATTTCTCGAGCGGCGACACCGCGCGCAGCGTCGTCGAGGCGGTCGGCCATGCCGACATCCTCGTGAACAATGCCGGCGCCATCCCGCAGGGCGATATCTTCGGCATGACCGAGCCCAAATGGCGCGAGGCCTGGGACCTCAAGGTGTTCGGCTACATCAACGCCACGCGCGCCATGCTGGAAAAGATGTACGCCCGCAAGAAGGGCGTGGTCGTGAACGTGATCGGCCTCGCCGGCGAAAGCTTCAACTACGACTACGTCGCCGGCACGATGGGTAACGCCGGCATCATGGCCTTCACCCGCGCGGTGGGATCGAAGAGTGTCGATCATGGCGTGCGGGTGGTGGGAATCAATCCGCCGGCCACCCGTACCGACCGGATGCTGACACGGTTGCGCAACGTGGCCGAACAGCAGTTCGGCGATCCGGAGCGTTGGCCCGAGCTCACGAAGCACATGCCGTTCGGCCGCGCCGCCGAGCCCGACGAGGTCGCCGACCTCGCCGTGTTCCTGGCCTCCGACCGCGCCAGCTACATCAGCGGCGTGGTCATGACCCTCGACGGCGGGCAGGCGGCCCGCCACTAGTCCGATGGTCGCTCTTCCTTCGACGCTCTCGGACATTGCCATAGGCAATGTCCTGTCGCTCCTGGGGCTGAGCTGCGCTCAGCCCATCAGTATACCTGGCGCATCACCAGGGCGGCGAAGCCGTCGACGGCCGCCTTCTTCTGCGCTTCGCTGAGCTTCTTGTCGGCCGCCACGGCCGGGCAGTAGGCGGTGACGAGATAGTTCACCACCTCTGCGCTCTCGACGCCGGGATAGCGGACGCGAAGGTCGGCCGTCGCCGAGGCGATCGCGTTGAAGGTGTCGCCACCGGCGAGCTGCTTGCCGACGGCGGCCATCTGGGCCGGCGTTTCCTTCAGGATGCCAGGCTTGGCCGTCGGCTGCGGCTTGGGGCAGTCGAGCGCCAGGGCAGAGCCGGCCGAAGCGGCGACGAAGAGGGCGGCCAAAGTGGCAAGGCGAAGCATTGATCGATCTCCCTTGATGATCTCCGGGAGAGCGATAGCAAATGGCAACTCATTAGTCGCGTCGCTTAGACCCGTTGGGCGACGATCCTTGTGGGCGCGGTCTGGAGGGAGGAGCCGGCAGCAGCATGATCGCTCAGCGTAACGGCCGCGATGAGCATCAGCAGGCCGCCCGCCACTGCACTCGGCCCGTAGCCCCAGTCGGCGCTGTACCGCCAGCACGGAAAAACGGCGACGCCCGCAGCCACCAGGAGCAGGGCGAGGCTCAAACCCAGCATTCGTATCCCCATAGTCTTGGCAGTGAAACGATCACGCGCAATGCGGGTTCCACCACAAGGAAGTCTTTTTCGATACGGCGCCGGCCGGCGCGCCATCCCCCAGCGACGGCATTCCACATGGTCGCTGGCCGGCGGGTGAGGGTAGTTTGCCTGCAATAATGAACGATCCCCTCTCCGACGCCCGCGCACTGCTGCATTCCGTCTTTGGATTCAACGCTTTCCGCCCTGGTCAGGAGGAGATCGTGCGCGCGGTGCTGGCCGGCGAGAACGTGCTGGCCGTGATGCCCACCGGCAGCGGCAAGTCGCTCTGCTTCCAGCTTCCCGCCATCGCGAGACCGGGCCTGACCCTCGTCGTGTCGCCGCTGATCGCCCTGATGCGCGACCAGGTCCAGGCCCTGACGGCCGCTGGCGTGGCGGCCGGCAGCCTCAATTCGAGCAACGAGCCGGCGGAGAATGCGCGGGTGATGGGCCTGCTGCGCCGACGCGAGCTGCGCCTGCTCTATGTCGCGCCGGAACGGCTGGCGCGGCCCGACACGGTCGAGATGCTTGCCGAGGCGCAGGTCACGATGATGGCGATCGACGAGGCGCATTGCGTCTCGCAATGGGGCCATGATTTCCGCCCCGAGTATCTGACGCTCGGCAACCTGGCGCGGCAGATCGGTGGCCGGCTGCAGACGCTGGCATTCACCGCCACCGCTGATGCGCCGACCCGCGGCGACATCGTCGAGAAGCTTTTCGCCAGCGAGCCGCGCGTCTTCGTGCGCAGCTTCGACCGTCCCAACCTGCGGCTGGCGTTCAAGCCGAAGGAGCGTTCGACACGCCAGGTCCTGTCCTTCGTGCACGCCCATCCGAGCGAGAGCGGCATCGTCTACTGCTCGTCGCGCCGCAAGGTCGAGGAACTAGCCGAGACCCTCAAGACTGCGGGGATCAACGCCCGGCCGTATCATGCCGGTCTCGAGAAGTCGGTGCGTGATCGCAACCAGGACGCCTTCCAGCAGGAGGACGGGCTGGTGATGACCGCCACCGTCGCCTTCGGCATGGGTATCGACAAGCCCGACGTGCGCTTCGTCTGCCACGCCGACCTGCCATCCAACGTCGAGGCCTACTATCAGGAGATCGGACGCGCCGGCCGTGACGGTCTGCCCGCCGACACCCTGACACTCTACGGGCTGGGCGACATGCAGCTGCGCCGCCTTCAGATCGAGCAGAGCGACTCCTCCGACGAGCGCAAGCGCATCGAGCGCCAGCGGCTGGGTGCGCTGCTGGCGCTCGCCGAGGCGCCGCGCTGTCGCCGCCAGACCCTGCTCGCCTATTTCGGCGAGGCGTCGGAGCCCTGCGGCAACTGCGATCTCTGCGTCGAGGGCGTCGAACTGTTCGATGCGACGGTCGATGCACAGAAGGCGATGTCGGCCATCGTGCGCACCGGCGAGCGTTTCGGCATGGAGCACCTCGTCGCCATCCTGACCGGCGACCTCACCGACAACGTGTCCAAGTACAATCACGACCAGTTGCCGACTTTCGGTGTCGGAAAGAACCGCAAGGCGGCGGACTGGCGCTCGATCTTCCGCCAGCTTTCGGCGGTCGGCCTGATTGCGCAGGACCTTATGGAACATGGCCGCTGGTGGGTCACCGACGAGGGCTGGGCCGTCCTGAAGGGCAAACAAAAGGTCGAGCTGCGCAAGATCGCGTCGTCGGCGACCTCCAGGGGCGAGCGCCGCGGGCGGGCCGTGGCGCCGCCGATCGTCAGCGATGCCGACAGCGAGCTTCTCGACTCCCTGCGCTCGCTGCGGACCCGGCTGGCGCGGGCGCAGAACGTGCCGGCCTATGTTGTCTTCTCCGACCGCACGCTGGTCGAACTCGCGACCCACCGGCCCTCGACACTGGCCGCCATGCGCGAGATCCACGGAATTGGCGATGCCAAACTCGACCGCTACGGGGCCGAGTTCCTGGCCGTGATCGAGCCGCGCGGGCCCTGACCGGGGCGAACCCGGAACTTTTCGCCTCTTTTCTTCGTTGTGAAGGTCGCCTTTGCCTGTTCACGGACAGGCGATCCAAGCGGCCTACGGGCGAAGATCAGAGAGGAACCATGGACGCCAGGGCGGGTACATCCAAGGACCGGACTGGCGTACCGGGCCTCGACGATATTCTACTGGGCGGACTGGCAACCGGTCGGGTCTTCCTGCTCGAGGGAAGTCCCGGAACCGGCAAGACCACCATGGCCCTGCGGTTCCTGCTGGAGGGAGCCCGGGCAGGCGAGCGCGGTCTCTATGTGACCCTGTCCGAGACCGCCACCGAGTTGCACCACACCGCGGAGGTCCACGGCTGGGAGCTCAACGGCAAGATCGAGGTCTTCGAGGTCGTGCCGCCGGAGAGCCTGCTGGATTCCGACCAGCAGCAGAGCCTGCTTTATTCTTCCGATCTCGAACTGGGCGAGACGGTGAAGCTCATCTTCCAGGCCGTCGAACGCAGCAAAGCGCAGCGCATCGTGCTCGATTCGCTGTCGGAGATCCGGCTGCTCGCCCAGAGTTCGCTGCGCTACCGCCGGCAGATCCTGGCACTCAAGCACTATTTCGCGCGCCATGGCGCCACCGTCCTGATGCTCGACGATCTAACGACCGACACGCTCGACAAGACGGTGCACAGCGTCGCACACGGCGTCATCCGGCTGGAGGAACTCACGCCAGACTATGGTGCCGAGCGCCGGCGGCTGCGCATCGTGAAGTATCGGGCGCAGGGATACCGGGGCGGCTACCATGACTTCGTCATTCGCACCGGCGGGGCGCAGGTCTTCCCCCGCCTCGTTGCAGCAGAGCACCGTAGCAATTTCGAGCGCGGGCGCATCGGAACGGGTCTTCCAGCCTTCGACGCCCTTCTCGGCGGCGGGGTCGAGCGGGGCTCGAGCACGTTGCTGGTCGGACCGGCCGGTTCGGGCAAGACCACGCTGGCCTGGCAGTTCGTGGCGGAAGCAATTCGCAAGGGCGACAAGGCCGCGATGTTCGTGTTCGACGAAGAGATCGGCCTCATCTTCGATCGTGCCAGGCCTCTGGGATTCGATTTTCCGGCCATGCAGGCGACCGGGAGGCTGCAGATCCTGCAACTCGATGCGGCGGAGTTGTCACCGGGAGAGTTCGCGCACAACGTCCGACTGGTGGCGGACGATCCTGCAATGCAGACCGTCGTCATCGACAGCCTGAACGGCTATCAGGCCGCCATGCCGCAGGAGAACTCGCTCATCCTGCACTTGCACGAGTTGATCCAGTACCTCAATCGCACCGGCGTCTCGACCTTCGTCACCGTGGCCCAGCACGGGATCATCGGCGAAATGAAGTCGCCGGTAGACGTCACCTATCTAGCCGACGCCGTGATCCTGCTGCGCTTCTTCGAGGCGGAGGGGGCGGTCCGGCGCGCCCTGTCTGTGATCAAGAAAAGGGGCGGCAGGCACGAGGACACGATCCGCGAATTCTGGCTCGACCGGGGCCTTCACATCGGCGAACCTCTTTCGCAGTTTCATGGTGTGCTGCGTGGAACCCCCTTGTTACCGTCCAATCGCGCGCCTGTCCGCCCGGTGCCGCGCGAATGACCGAGGCGTCCCGGGAATTGCGTGCCCTGGTTCTGGCGCCGCGCGGACGCGATGCGGCGGTGGCGTGCTCCCTGATCGAGCAGACAGGCGTGTCCTGTGTCGCCTGCCCCGACCTCATGGCCGTCGTGCAGTGCCTCCACGAGGATGTCGCCTTCCTGCTGATAACCGAGGAGGCAATTCACGGTGCTGATCTCGCTCCTCTCTCGGCCTGGCTTGCCAGCCAGCCGCCTTGGTCCGATCTGCCTTTCCTGCTGGTGACCGATCACGGCGGCGGGCCGGAGCGAAACCCGATCGCGGCGCGCTGGCTGGATTCGCTGGGCAACGTCTCCTTCATCGAACGTCCCTTTCATCCCACGACTCTTCTCAGTGTTTCGCGCGCCGCCGTGAAGGGAAGGCGTCGCCAGCACGATACCCGCCAGCTGCTCGCCAACTTGCGCGAGAGCGACCAGCGGCTTCGGACCGCTCTGCATGCCGGACGGCTGGCCGCCTGGGAGTTCGGGTTCGCAACGTCACGCTTCATCGTGTCCGCCGAGGGAAAGAAGCTCCTGGGCCGCACCGAGCTGCAGGAGGTCGGGCTGGAGGACCTGATGCGCGGTATCGCACCCGACGACCGCGCTCCGGTAGCGGAGGCGCTCGGCCGAAGCATACGCACGGGCGAGGACTTTGCCGTGGACCTCCGGTTCGGGCAGCCCGATGGGGAAAGCCTCTGGCTGGATGTCCGGGCGCGCCTCGTCCGTGGCGCCAATGGATCGCCACAGCGCTTCGTGGGCGTCGCATCCGACATCACGGTTCGCAAGGCCGCCGAAGCGAGCCTCCAGGGCCTGAACGAATTGCTCGAAAGGCGTGTTCAGGAGCGCACCGCGCAGCTTCGCCAGGCTCACGACGAACTGCTGGCGCAGATCGCCGAGCGCGAGCGCACAGAGGCGCAGTTGCGCCAGATGCAGAAGCTGGAATCGATCGGCCAGCTCACGGGCGGCGTCGCCCACGACTTCAACAATCTCCTGACGGCGGTGATCGGCAACCTGGAACTGCTCCGCAAGCGCGTTCCGTCCAGTCCGTCCAGCGATCGGTTGATCGATGGCGCGATGCAGGGCGCGCAGCGCGGTGCTGCGCTGACACAGCGCCTGCTGGCATTCGCGCGGCACCAGGCACTCGATGCCCGGGCGGTGGACCTCGCCGAGCTGGTGCGGGGCATGGACGACCTGTTGCGCCGGTCGCTTGGCCCCTCGGTCACGATGATCCAGGATTTCCCGGCCGGCATTCCACCCGCCCATGTCGATGCCAACCAGGTTGAGCTCGCGCTGCTCAACCTTGCGGTCAACAGCCGCGACGCCATGCCCGACGGCGGCACGCTCACGCTCGCGCTCGATCTCGCGGAGACGGACGCGACGCGAGATCTCGCGGCCGGCCGCTATGTAAGGCTCACCGTCTCCGACACAGGCTCGGGCATGGATGACGAAACCCTGCGCAAGGCGATCGAGCCCTTTTTCTCCACAAAGGAAGTCGGCAAGGGAACCGGCCTCGGCCTTTCGATGATTCATGGCCTTGCGCAGCAGCTCAAGGGCACACTGCGCCTGTTCAGTACGCCCGGCTGTGGCACGCGCGCGGAACTGTGGCTGCCGGTGGCACATGACGCGACGGAGGCCGCGGTCCCGGAAGCCGCGGCGCAGACGCCCGACGGCAAACGCCATGCGACGCTGCTGTTCGTCGACGACGATTTCCTCATCAGCCTAAGCACGACGTCGCTGCTGGAGGATCTCGGATACACGGTCCTCACGGCCTCGTCGGGATCGCAAGCTCTCGAAGTCCTGCGGGCGGGCAGGCCGATCGACATGATGATCACGGACTACGCCATGCCGGGCATGACCGGCCTGCAGCTTGCCGAGGAAGCACGCGCGCTGCGGCCCGGCCTGCCGATCCTGCTGGCCACCGGCTACGCCGACCTGCCGACGCATGCCAAGTTCGAGTTGCCCCGGCTCCACAAGCCTTATCAGCAGGCGCAACTGGCCGAGCAGATCCGGGGCCTGCTCGGCTGAGTCATCGAGACAGGAATGGCATCACCCGCCGCACGCGCTCGTCGCGGAGCCAGAGCCCGCCCCAGACGACAACCCCCAGATAGACGCCGAACAGCGTGTGGCTGAACAGAGGGCTGCCGATCCGAAGGTGGGTCGCGATCGCGCCACCGAACAGACCGGTCAGCAGGACGGCGCCCAGCAGCGCCGTGCGCGGCCAGGCGTAGAGGGCCGTGCAGGCGAGCGTCACGATGCCCAGGAAACGCGCGAAGGATTCCGTCGCAGGCAGACCCATTTCCTTCGACGTCGTGGTCACGATCTCCAGTGGCGGGAGTTTGATCAGCCCGTCGAAGAGCAGGAACAGGATGGCGAGGCCGCTCAGCACGCGGCCCGCCCACAATGCCTTGGTCGACATCACGACCGATCAGCCCTTCTTGATGGGCGCGCCCATCGACCAGAGGACGCCGAACGGATCGCGGAACTGGCCATAGCGGTCGCCCCAGAACATGTCCTGCACCGGCAGGGCGACCGTGGCGCCGGCCTTGATCGCCCGGTCGAAGGCGGCGTCGACATCGTCGACCTGGAGGTGGAGGGTGAAGGCGGCGGGCTTCTCCAGCGGTGCGCCGTGCTCGGGGAAGGCGTCGGCCAGCATCAGCGAGCCACCATTGATCACCAGATGGATGTGCATGTAGCGGCCCTTGTCGTCGGGCGGCATGCGCATGACTTCCCGGGCGCCGAGCGCGGCAACGTAGTAGTCGGCGGCCTTGGCCGCGTTGCTGACCGAGAGGTAGGGGCAGGGGCCACCGAGCACGGGTGGCTGAACGGCTTGGGTCATGACGGTCTCCTTGGCTGATGTCATTTCCCGAGGACGGCCGGCCAATGCGGACTCCGACATTGCCGAGGAACTTTTTTTCTAGGACGAGAGCCGGTCGAGATGCTGGCGAATGTGCGCGGCTTCGGCCGGGCTGTTGGCCAGCGCAATCGCGTGGCTGAAGGCCTCCCGGGCCTCGACGGGCCGCTCGAGCTGCTCAAGCAGCGCCCCCTTTACGCCATGGAAATAGAAATAGCCCTTCAGCCGTTCGCCGAGCGGTTCGATCATCTCGAGCGCGGCCTGGGGGCCCTTCACCTTGGACACGGCGACGGCGCGGTTGAGCGTCACCACCGGCGACGGCTGCAGCCGTTCGAGATTGGCGTAGAGCAGGTCGATCTGCGTCCAGTCGGTATCCTCGGCGCGCTTCGCCCTCGCGTGCAGCGCGGCGATGGCGGCCTGGACCTGATAGGGGCCGGGCCGGCGGTGGCGCATCGCCTTGTCGATCAGGGCCAGGCCTTCGGCGATGCGCGGCTGGCTCCACAGGCTGCGGTCCTGGTCCTCCAGAAGCACGACGTTGCCGTCCCCGTCAAAGCGGGCCTTTGCCCGCGCCCGCTGCAACAGCATCAAGGCGCCGAGACCCATGATCTCGGGCTCGGCGGGAAACAGGCGCAGCAGCAGTCGGACCAGCCAGATCGCTTCCTCGGCCAGCGGCTTGCGCGCCTCGGCCTCGCGGCTGTTGCTCGACGAGTAACCCTCGTTGAACAGGAGGTAGATCATGGCGGCGACGACGCCGAGCCGCTCCGCCCGCTCCGGTGCGCCTGGTGTCTCGAAGGCCATGCCGGCATTGCCGATGCGGGCCTTGGCGCGGGTGATGCGCTGCTCCATCGCCGTTTCGCCCACCAGGAAGGCCTGGGCGATCTGCTTCACCGAGAGGCCGCAGACGATGCGCAGCGCCAGCGCGATCTGCTGCGTTGCCGGCAGCTCGGGATGGCAGCAGATGAACAGTAGCCGCAGGATGTCGTCCTTGTAGTGTTCGCCGTCGAGCCGGTCGGCCAGCGACGCCTCGGCATCGTCGAGGTCCGACAACACCGCCTCGTCGGGCAGTTCCGTCTGTTTGGCCTGCCGGCGGACCTGATCCATCGCGGCATTGCGCCCGACCAGGATCAGCCAGGCGGCGGGGTCGCGGGGTGGGCCGTTCTGCGGCCAGGTCTTCAGCGCGCGCAGGCAGGCTTCCTGGAACGCTTCCTCGGCGGTATCGAGATTCCGGAAGTAGCGCAGCAGCGCTCCCATCACCTGGGGACGCGCGGCGCCCAGAACCGGATCGATCCAGCCGAGGTCGTTCATGCTGCCGGCTTCTTCGCGTCGGGAAGCTGGCTGGGATGGAATTCGGCCACTGGGCGGATCTCGTAGCTGCCGGTCCCGGGATTGGCCTTGGCGAGTTCCTTCGCCGTGTCGATGGCGGCCTCGAGCGAGGCGCAGGCGATCACGTAGAAGCCAAGGAGCTGCTCCTTGGTCTCGGCGAACGGCCCGTCGATTACCATCTCCTCACGCCCCTTGCGCAGGGTCGTTGCCGCTGTCGTCGGCAACAGGCGAGCCACCGGCCCCAGCCGGCCCTGCCTCGCGAGCTTGTCGTTCACGGCGTAGAGCTTCGTCATCGTCTCGTCGTGGTACTCCTTCGACCACGAACCGACGGCTTCTTCGGAATTGTAGCAAAGGATGGCGTAAAGCATGGGTTTGCGGTTCCTCTGTTACCCAGGACGTAAGGACAGGCCGTTTGCCGACAGTCCGCTCGGGATAATTTTCGCCTATTCGGCGTCGGAAGAGACCGGATTCTCGAAGGGCGTGCCAGCCTTCAGGATGCGATAGCGGCCATCCTCGATTTGCGCGCCGGTCACGATACCCGTGCGGGCGCTGCCGCCGTCGAGGCCGAGCCGGTCGCCCTCGAAGAGGTGCGGGTCTTCCATGCCGCTGATCTTCCTGTGCTTGTCGGGTGGCGTGTGGCCGTGCACGACCAGCGTGCCGCCGAAGCCCTGCTTCCAGTCGAGAAAGCCGTGGTTGATCCAGGCCCAGCGGGCCTCGGTGAAAATCAGCCAGGGGCGGGCGAGAAACTCGTCCTCGTCGGCATGGGGATCGAGGCCGCCATGGACGAATACCGTGTTGCCGAGCCGAACGTGCGAGCGCATGCCCTGCAGCCGATGCACGACCGTCTCGCCCAGGGCGTCGTGCAGCAGGGCCTGGTCGGCATGGGCCGCCGGACGGCCGGCACGGGCCGCCATCTCGTCGAGCAGCATGTGGCCGCCCATGCGCTTGCTGAGCCACATGGTCTCGGCCTTGTGGGCGTGCGGCCCGCCGACGACCGTGTGCATCATCATGATCTCATGGTTGCCCATCAGCCGGTCGACATGGTCGACCCCGTGGGCGTCCTCGTCGCGAGCCCAAAGCTGGAGCACGCCGACGCTGTCGGGGCCGCGGTTGATCATGTCGCCGAGGTAGATGAGGCGGCGCCTGCCCTTGGACTTGGCCGCCAGGGTGGCGATCGAGTTCAGGAGCGTCCCGAGTTCCGCCGCACAGCCGTGGACGTCGCCGATGGCGAACACCGTCTCTCCCTTCAGGTCGAAGGGGGCGGGCTTCCACTCGGAAATGGTGACGGGCAGGTCGGTCATGGAGGGGCAATGCTAGCCCTATCCGGCGCGGCGCTCCACAGTGGCCGGCGGTTTGCGATCGAACTCTTCCTTGATGCTCCGGTTCAGGTCGTATTTCACCTGGTCCATCGACGTCCGCTGTGTCCAGACCTGCGCAGCCAGTGTGTATTTGTCGGCGTCCAGCGAATCGATCCCGATCGCCGACAGGCTGAGGACGCGGGCATCGCGCTCGATAAGCTTCTGAAGTCGCCAGATCGACGTATTCACGTCCTCGTTGGCGGGCCGGGGGACGCGGAACTCCAGCCGGGCGGTGTCATTGCGCGTCGGCACCTTCACGATCTCGCCCCACAGCTTGCCGTTGGGGATGATGACGCGTGTATTGTCATCGCCGTCGATCTCGGTGAAGAACAGGTTGATCTCGCGCGCCGTGCCGCCCACGCCGCCGGTTTCGACCCTGTCACCGATATGGAAGGGCCGGAACACGACCAACATGATGCCGGCGGCAAGGTTGCTCAGCGTGCCCTGGAGGGCGAGGCCGATGGCGATGCCCAGGGCGCCGAGGACGGCGACGAAGCTCGTCGTGGCGATGCCGAACGTCGTGAGCACGGCCACGAAAGTGAAGACGAGGACGGTGTAGCGAACGCCATTGCCGATGAAGAGCGCCACGGTGCGGTCGATGCGCGGCGACTTCTGGCATAGCCGGACCACCGCCCCGTAGAGCAGGCGCGACGTCATCCACCCCGCGCACAGGATGATGATGGCGCCCAGCACCCTCAGGCCATAGGTGGTGACCAACGCGACCAGTACGTTGGCCGCGTTCTCCCACTGCTGTTCGATATCCATGGAGAAGCCAACGCGGCATGGAAGGCCGCGGTTGCTTCCCAGCCTCTAGCGAACGTCGTTCTCGCGGATGAAGGCGCGGATGCGCGGCATGATCTGCTCGCGCCATTTGCGGCCATTGAAGATGCCGTAGTGGCCGACCCGCGGCTGTTCCCAGTGCACGTGCCGCGCGCCGGGAATGTTGGGTGTCAGCGCATGAGCGGCCTTGGTCTGGCCGACGCCCGAGATGTCGTCGAGCTCGCCCTCGACCGTCATCAGGGCGGTCTCGATGAAGGAGGGATCGATCTTCCGGCCGCGGCTCACCCACTCGCCGCGCGGCAGCAGGTGCTCCTTGAACACGACCTCGATGGTCTGGAGATAGAACTCGGCACTGAGATCCATCACCGCGAGATATTCGTCGTAGAAGGCACGGTGGGCGCTCGCCGGGTCGTCGTCGCCTTTCACCAGGTGCTCGAACTGCCGCATATGCGCGTTCACGTGGCGATCGAGGTTCATGCTGATGAACGAGGTGAGCTGCAGGAAGCCCGGATAGACCCGGCGCATCGCGCCCGGATAGTTGAGCGGCACCGTCGTGATGACGTTCTGGCGGAACCACATCATCGAGTTGCGCATCGCGAGGTCGTTGGGGACCGTCGGGCTGACGCGGGTGTCGATCGGTCCGCCCATCAGGGTGAGCGACTTGGGCTGGCGCGGGTCTTTCGCCTCGGCCATCAGCGCGGCGGCGCCCATCACGGGAACCGAGGGCTGGCAGACGGCGATGACATGGACGTCGGGGCCGAGATAGCGGCAGAAATCCGCGACGTAGTCGATGTAGTCGTCGAGGTCGAAATTCCCCTGGCTCAGCGGCACCTCGCGCGCGTCGATCCAATCGGTGATGTGAACGTCATGGTCCGGCAGCAGCGCCTCGACCGTACCGCGCAGCAGGGTGGCGTAGTGGCCGCTCATCGGCGCCACCACCAGCACCTTGGGATCGCGCCGCGTGGTGTCGCGACGGAATCGGAGCAGCTGGCAGAACGGCTTGCGCAGCAGGATCTCCTCGTTGACCGCAACGGTCTCGTCGCCGACCGTCGTCGTCTTCAACCCGAACGCCGGCTTGCCGTAGCTGCGGGTGAGGCGGGTCATGATCTCCGCGCTGGCGGCGATCGACTTGCCGAACCAGGTTTCCGCCCAAGGATTGTAGGGGCTGGAATAGACCTGCTCGAGGGCGCCGGCCCACATCCGGATGGGGGCGGCGAGCTGGCGCTGGAATTCGTAGGCTTGATAAAGCATGGGCCGCGGATTGTACGCCCCGCGCCGCCTATGTCACGCTCCTATTGCGACGCAACAATTGTGAAAAATCAATGACTTAGATCAGGCGCCCTACGGCATTGGCAATCGTTTCGGCCTTGGCGTCATGGGTGAAGTGGGTGACGAAGCGACCGTTGCGATCAAGCAGGTAGATGATCGAGGAGTGGTCCATGAGGTAGGGCGAACCCTCCTTGCCGGGCACTTTCTGGTAGTAAACCCGATAGGCCTTGGCGACGTCGGCGATCTGCTGGGGCGTTCCCGTGAGGCCGATGATCCCCGCCCCGAAGTTCGGGACATAGCCCTTGAGCAGTTCCGGCGTGTCGCGCTCCGGATCGATGGTGATGAAGACGAGGTTCACCTTCTTGGCCGCGTCCGGTCCCAGCTTCTCGAGGGCGGTTTCCATCAACAGCAACGAGGTCGGGCAGACGTCGGGACAATAGGTGAAGCCGAAATAGATCAGGGTGGGTTTGCCCTTGAGCTGATCGCTCGAGAAAGGGCGGCCGTCCTGATCGACGAGCTTGAACGGCCCGCCGATCGACGGCTTGCCGCCCTGCGTGGCATCCCAACCGATCCAGCCCGCCGCGACGACGAGCGCGGCGACCCAGACGCCGAGCAGCGCCTTCATGGTGCGTGACATGCGCCGAACATGGGCCGTTGCGAGCGGCTCGACAAGCCGGACCGCTCGTCGCACAAGCTCTCTGGGTGAATGCTCCGACCGAGAGGGAAGTACGATGTTCTACGATGCCGCCAAGCGCGACCACGGGTTGCCGCAGGATCCGCTGAAGGCGCTGATCGTGCCGCGCCCCATCGGCTGGATCTCGACCGTCGACGGCCAGGGCCGGGTCAATCTCGCGCCCTACAGCTTCTACAATGGCGTCGGTGAGTTTCCGCCCATGGTCTACTTCGCCATCACCGGCACCTACGGCGACACGCCGACCAAGCACAGCCGCATGAACGCCGAGGAGACCGGCGAGTTCGTGGTCAACATGGTGACCGCGGAGATGAGCGAGAAGATGAACATCACCACCGCGATGGTGGCCTACGGCATCGACGAAATGAAGCTCGCCGGCCTGACTCCCGAACCGTGCCGCTTCGTGAAGCCGCCGCGCGTCAAGGAATCGCCGGTTGCGCTCGAGTGCAAGTACTGGAAGACGATCGAACTGCCGGAAGAGCCGGGCCACGAGGCCAAGCGCGGCTCGATCGTGCTGGGCCAGGTAGTCGGCATCCACATCGACGACGCCATCCTGAAGGACGGTCGGGTCGACATCCTGTCGATGAAGCCGGTCGCGCGGCTGGGTTATAGCGAATACACGACGGTCGAGAACGTCTGGAAGATGCGCCGACCGGACGATCCGCGGTTTCAGTGAAATCCCGTCGTCTCGACCGGAGCTTTCTTAATCAATGACCCGCGACGACCGGCGCGACCGACCGCGCTATCGCCAGCACGCGCTTGTCCGCCATCGCCTCGCCCATCAGCATGAAGCCGACGGGCAGTTCGCCCTGAATGTGGCACGGCAGGCTGATGCCGCAGCGGTCGAGGAAATTGCCGACCGTGGTGTTGCGCAGCAGCAGCAGGTTCTTCTTGGTGAAGCCCTCGGGCGTCGAGACTTCCTCGATGGTCGGCGCGACGATGGCGCAGGTCGGCATGATCACCGCGTCGTAGTTCGCCGTGATCGCCGAGACGCGGCGGCAGAGGTCGGCGCGCCGGGCCAGCAGCTCGATATAGTCGGCCGCCGTCATATCCTTGCCGCGCATGATGCGCGGATAGACCAGCTGGTCGTAATCCTTGCCGCGGCGCGCGATCAGCTCCTTGTGCCAGGCATAGGCCTCGGAAGCGGCGAACCCGCCCTTGGCGTTGATGCCCGGCAGCTCGTTCAGTTCGGCGAGGTCGATCTCCTCGATCCTCACGCCCTTCGCCGCCAATGCCTTGCACGCGCGCTCGAAGGCCTTGGCGACCGTCGCATCGAGATCGTCCATCACGAAATGCTTCGGGATCGCGAAGCGGAGCCCCGCGAGCGGCGCAGGATCGGGCACCGAGACCGGCCCTTTTGCGAGTTCACCGGCGAAGACCGCGTCGACGAGGGCACAGTCCTCGACCGAGTTGGCGAGCGGTCCGATCGAATCGAGCGAGGTCGAGAGCGGGATGACGCCGTCGATGGGCACGCGGCGCGCCGTCGGCTTGAAGCCGACCAGGCCGCAGACCGCGGCTGGAATGCGCACGGAGCCGCCGGTGTCGGTGCCAAGTGCCGCGACGGCCATGCGGTCGGCCACCGAGACGGCGGCGCCGGCTGAGGAGCCGCCCGGGACGCGCGTGCGGTCGGCCGGATTTCCCGGCGTGCCGTAATGCGGGTTGAAGCCGACGCCTGAGAAGGCGAACTCGCTCATGTTGGTGCTGCCGACGATCACCGCACCGGCCGCGCGCAGGCGCGCCACTACCGGCGCGTCCGCCGTGGCAGGTTTGGCATCATCGAGCGCCTTCGAGCCCGAAAGGGTCGTTTCGCCCGCCACGTCGCACAGGTTCTTGATCGAGACCGGGAGGCCGGCGAGCGGCGAAGGCACGAGGCCGGCCTTGCGCAATCCGTCGCTGGCATCCGCCGCGGCCAGCGCCTGGTCCTTCCAGATCTTCACGAAGGCGCGCTTGCCTTCGCCCTTCGGGTCTTCGATGCGGACAAGCGCCTCTTCGGTGAGCTTGCGCGAGGTGGTGCGGCCGGTGGCCAGGTCCGCAGCGAGCTGGGTGATCGTCGGGTTGGCCATCGGAATCCTTACTTGCCGCGGTGCTTCACGAGATCGTCGACGACCATCGGGTCGGCGAGGGTGGACGTGTCGCCCAGGTTGCTGAAGTCGTTCTCGGCGATCTTGCGCAGGATGCGGCGCATGATCTTGCCCGAGCGGGTCTTGGGCAGGCCGGGTGCCCACTGGATCACGTCGGGCGTCGCGATCGGGCCGATCTCCTTGCGCACCCAGGCGACCAGCTCCTTGCGCAGCTCCTCGGAGGACTGCTCGCCGGCCTTCAGGGTGACGTAGGCATAGATGCCCTGGCCCTTGATGTCGTGCGGGAAGCCGACCACGGCAGCCTCGGCCACCTTGGTATTGGCGACCAGCGCGCTCTCGACCTCGGCGGTGCCGATACGATGGCCCGAAACGTTGATCACGTCGTCGACCCGGCCGGTGATCCAGTAGTAGCCGTCCTTGTCGCGACGGGCGCCGTCGCCGGTGAAGTATTTGCCGGGATAGGTCCTGAAGTAGGTCTCGATGAAGCGCTGGTGATCGCCATAGACCGTGCGCATCTGGCCCGGCCAGGAGTTGATCAGGCAGAGATTGCCGGTGCAGGGGCCTTGCAGTTCGTTGCCCTCGGCATCGACCATCACCGGCTGCACGCCGAAGAAGGGCAGGGTCGCCGAGCCAGGCTTCAGCGCCGTCGCGCCGGGCAGCGGCGTGATCAGGATGCCGCCGGTCTCGGTCTGCCACCAGGTGTCGACGATCGGGCAGCGATCGTCGCCGACCACGCGATGGTACCAGAGCCAGGCCTCGGGATTGATCGGCTCGCCGACCGAGCCCAGCAGGCGCAGGCTCTTCCGGCTGGTCTTCTTCACCGGCGCCTCGCCCTCGCGCATCAGCGCACGGATGGCGGTGGGGGCGGTGTAGAAGATGTTCACCTGGTGCTTGTCGATCACCTGCCAGAAGCGGCTGGAATTGGGATAGTTGGGCACGCCCTCGAACATGAGTGTCGTGGCGCCGTTGGCCAGCGGTCCGTAGAGGATGTAGCTGTGGCCGGTCACCCAGCCCACGTCGGCGGTGCACCAGTAGACGTCGCCGTCGTGATAGTCGAACACGTATTGATGGGTCATCGACGCATAGACGATGTAGCCGCCGGTCGTGTGCAGCACGCCCTTCGGCTTGCCGGTCGAGCCCGACGTGTAGAGGATGAACAGCGGATCCTCGGCGCCCATCGGCTCCGGCACGCACTCCGCCGGCACCTTGGCGGCGATCTCGTGCCACCAGACGTCGCGATCGGCGTTCCAGTCGACCTTGCCGCCGGTGTGCTTCACCACCAGCACCTTCTTCACGCCGGGCGCCTTCTTCAGCGCTTCGTCGCAATTGGCCTTGAGCGGCACGTGCTTGCCGGCGCGCAGGCCCTCGTCGGCCGTGACCACGACATTGCTGTCGCAGTCGACCAGGCGGTTAGCGAGGCTGTCCGGCGAGAAGCCGCCGAACACGACGGAATGGATGGCGCCGATGCGCGTGCAGGCCAGCATCGCGTAGGCCGCCTCGGGGATCATCGGCAGGTAGATGGTGACCCGGTCGCCCTTCCTGACGCCGAGTTCCCTCAGCGCATTCGCCATGCGGCAGACTTCGTCGTGCAGCTTGCGATAGGTGATCTTCTCGGACTTGGCCGGATCGTCGCCTTCCCAGATGATGGCGGTCTGGTCGGCGCGCTTGGCGAGGTGACGGTCGATGCAGTTGGCCGAGACGTTCAGCACGCCGTCGTGGAACCAGCGGATGCGGACGTCGCCGTTGTAGTCGACGTCGCGCACGGCGCCGGGGCTGTAGGGCTTGATCCAGTCGATCCGCTTGCCGTGCTCGTTCCAGAACGTTGCAGGGTCGGCGATCGAGGCCTCGTACATCGCCTTGTACTTGGCCTCGTCGACATAGGCGCGCTTGGCCCAGTCCGCGCTGACGGCGATCACTTCATCGGCCATGGCTTTCCTCCAGCTTCGGCTTTATGCCTTGAATTACCTGCGTTCTAGCCCGCTGCCGGCGGGCTCGGCAATTCGACTTTGGGCGTCACTCGCTGAACCAGGTCGTGAAATCCGCGATCGGCGCGCGGTCCGTGACCAGGCTGTTGGGCGCCACGTCGGGATCGGCATAGCCGAGTGCCAGGCCGCAGATCACGGTCTGGTCGTCGGGAATCTTGAGCTCGCGCCGCACCACATGCTGGTAGCGGCTGAAGGCGGCCTGCGGGCAGGTGTGCAGGCCCTTTTCGCGCGCCAGCAGCATGAGCTGGTCGAGGAAGATGCCGCAGTCGATCCACTGGCCGTTGCCCATGCGCTTCTCGACGCAGAGGATCATGCCGACCGGCGCGTCGAAGAATTCGTAGTTCTTGCGAAACTGCTTCAACATGCCTGCCGCGTCGCCGCGTGGCACGCCGAGTAGGGTGTAAAGCTGCTTGCCCACCAGCTTGCGGCGTGCGTCGTAGACCGGCGTGAATTCCCGCGGATAGACGTCGTACTCGGCGCCCGGGCCGTTATCGCCCTCGTCCATGGCCTTCAGGATCGCCGCCGACAGTCGCTTCCGCGCCGCGCCCATGGTCACATAGAGCTTCCAGGGCTGCAGGTTGCCGTTCGAGGCCGAGCGGTTGGCGGTCTCGATGATCCACTCGATGTCGGCCTTGGCCACGGGATCGGGCTTGAAGACGCGCATGGAGCGGCGGGAGGTGACGGCTTCTGACACGCGCATGGACGGCTAGCTCCGGCTGAGGTGACGACGCAGGAAGTCGAACAGCGTGCGCCGCGCGGCGGCGTTCTGCTGTTCGGTGAAATAATGGGTGGCGCCAGGGATCACGACGGCCTCGGCGTCCTTGCCGTGATTGCGCAGCGCCTCGGCCATGGCGAGCGACTGGTCTACCGGCACGTTCTCGTCGCGGTCGCCGTGCAGCAGCAGGACGGGCGCGTCGATCTGCGCGACCCGCAGGATCGGCGAACGCACCGGCAGGCCCTCCGGCCCGCAGAGATCGTCGAGATAGTCGCGCATGTAGGGGTTGGCCTCGCGCCAGCGCGCCAGATCCGTCGGCGCGTAGAAGGCGGCGACGGCGCGTATCGGCGGCTTGTGGGCGGCGGCGAGCAGCGCCACCTGTCCGCCCATCGAGGCGCCGACCAGCGCGATGCGGTCGCGGTCGACCAGCGGCCGCTTGGCCAGCCAGTCGATGGCGGCCAGCACGTCGAGCGGCTGGCGCAGGCCCTGGTCGTTCTCGCCTTCCGACCCCAGCCAGCCGCGCAGCGACAGTGCCAGCGCCGCGTAGCCGTTGGCTGCGGCGGCCCGTGCCAGCCCCACCATGTTGTGGGCGTGGCCCGCGAAACCGTGCAGCAGGATCAGCGCCGGATAGGGCGGCTGGCCGGCCACCGGCTTGAAGAAATAGCCGCCCAGGCTGACGCCGTGGCCGGGTACGCGCACCTGTTCGGCATCGGGAACATCGGGCAGGTCATCCCAGCGATGCATGACTTCGATGGGCACGCCATCGGGATCGCGGAAGCCCACCGAGTAGTAGCCGGGCGCGAGATAGTCGAGTTCCTGCGGCCGCTGGATGATCTCCGCGCCGGCATCGCGCAGCTCGGCGAAGACCTGGTCGACCTGGCCGCGGCTTTCGGCCGAGACGGCAAGCCACAGCGCGCCCGGCCCGTAGGAGATTCCGTCCTTGGCCTGGCGCATCACGAAATGGTCGTAGCCGCGCGACCACATCACCCGGTCGGGGCTGGTCCAGACACGATGGAAGCCCAGCATCGGCAGCCACAGGCGATGGAAGGCGACGGAGCGGGCGAGGTCGCTCACCTCGATGGCCGCACCGGCGAAGGAAGAACGCGGCCGCATCAGCTCGGCTCGAGCCCCAGGGCCAGCAGCTCGTCGCGGCGCAGATCCTGTTCGCCCGCCAGGAAGAACTCGTCGAGCTGCGGAGGCTTCACCCTCGTGCCGGCCAGCATGGCGTGGGCCTGCCCGCGATGATGCGTCTGGTGCTGGAACAGATGCTCCAGGATCGAGATGACGCTGGAGGGTGGCGGCGTGCGGTTGGGCCGTGGCAGCGACAGGCCCGCGGCCAGGCTCTCCTCGGTCTGGCGCTCGCAGAAGGCGAGCAGCCGCCGGTCGCTCGCGATCTGCGGCCCGTACAGCGCGGCGGCGTCGGGATAGTCGGGAATCGGGTCGTGATAGCGCTCAAGCACCGTCGGATCGCGGTGCAGCGCGTCGATGTAATAGAGGTCGACCCAGAGGATGTGATTGAGCGTGGCGCGCAGCGACGGGAAGAAGCTGGTGCGCGGCGCAGCGAACTCTTCCGGTGTCAGCGCCTTGCAGGCCGTCAGCAGCCGGTGGTTCGCCCAGATGTTGTTGCGGGCCATGGCGACGGCATGGCCTGGCAGCCCCGTCGCCATGGGTCCCGTGTCCGGCGGCGTCAGGCCGCGTGGGCCAGGTTGCGCAGCACGTAGTGCAACACGCCGCCGTTCTTGAAGTAGCCGACCTCTTCCGCGGTATCGATGCGGCAGGTCAGCATGATCGTCTCCGACGCGCCGTCGGGACGGTGGATGGTCAGCGGCACGTCCATGCCCGGCTTCAGCTCGCCGTCGATGCCGCCCACGTCGTAGGTCTCGCGGCCGGTGAGGTTCAGCGTCTTGCGCGTCATGCCGTCCTTGAACTGCAGCGGCAGCACGCCCATGCCGACCAGGTTCGAGCGATGGATGCGCTCGAAGGTCTCGCAGACCACCGCCTTCACGCCCAGCAGGTTGACGCCCTTGGCCGCCCAGTCGCGCGAGGAGCCGGTGCCGTATTCCTTGCCGGCGATCAGCACCTGCGGCGTGTGCTCCTTCTTGTAGCGCATCGCCACGTCGTAGATCGGTTCGGGCTGGTCGGTCGTGTAGTGGTGCGTGTAGCCACCCTCGATGCCCGGGACCATCTCGTTCTTCAGGCGGATGTTGGCGAAGGTGCCGCGCATCATCACCTCGTGATTGCCGCGCCGCGTGCCGTACTGGTTGAAGTCCTTGGCCTCGACGCCTTCCTCCATCAGGTATTTGCCGGCCGGGCTGTCCTTCTTGATCGAACCGGCGGGCGAGATGTGGTCGGTGGTGATCGAATCGCCGAACTGGCCGAGCGGGCGGGCGCCGGTGATGTTGGTGAGCGCTGCCGGTGTCTTGCCCATGCCTTCGAAGTAGGGCGGGTTGCGGACGTAGGTCGACTTGTCGTCCCAGGCGTAGGTCAGGCTGGGCTTGGTCTTGATGCCGCGCCAGAACCGGTCGCCCTCGAAGACGTCGGCGTAGCGCTTCTTGAAGGCCTTGGCGGTCACGAACTTGTCGACCGTCTTGGCGACTTCCATGTTCGAAGGCCAGATGTCCTTCAGGTAGACGGGCTTGCCGCCCTTGCCGATGCCGATCGGATCCTTGGTGATGTCGATCTTCATCGAGCCGGCGAGGGCATAGACCACCACCAGCATGGGCGAGGCGAGGTAGTTGGCGCGGGTCAGCGGATTGACGCGGCCCTCGAAGTTGCGGTTGCCGGAGAGGACCGAACTCACGACCAGGTCGCCGTCGCCGATCGCCTTGGTGACGGGGTCGGGCAGCGGGCCGGAGTTGCCGATGCAGCTCGTGCAGCCGTAGCCGACCAGGTTGAAACCGATCTTGTTCAGGTCCTTCTGCAGGCCCGACGCCTCGAAATACTCGGTCACGACCTGCGAGCCGGGGGCCAGCGAGGTCTTCACCCACGGCTTGACCTTGAGGCCGAGCTTCACCGCGTTGCGCGCGATCAGGCCGGCGCCCAGCATGACGTAGGGGTTCGAGGTGTTGGTGCAGGAGGTGATGGCCGCGATCACCACGTCGCCGTGGCCGAGGTCATAGTTGGTACCCTCGCACTTGATGCGCTTGCCGTCGTCCTTGCGGTCGAACTCCTTCTCCATGTTCGCGACGAACTGGTGGGCGGCTTCCGCGAGCGGCACGCGATCCTGCGGGCGCTTCGGTCCGGCGAGGCTCGGCACCACGTCGCCGAGGTCGAGCGAGAGCGTGTCGGTGAAGACCGGCTCCGGCGACTTCTTCGAGCGCCACAGGCCTTGCTTCTTGGCATAGGCCTCGGTGAGCTTGGCGGCCTGGCCGCGATTGGTGGTCTTGAGGAAGCCCAGGGTGATGTCGTCGATCGGGAAGAAGCCGCAGGTCGCGCCGTATTCCGGCGCCATGTTGGCGATCGTCGCGCGGTTGGCCAGCGGCATCTCGTCGAGGCCCTCGCCGTAGAACTCGACGAACTTGTTCACCACGCCCTTCTTGCGCAGCATCTGGGTGACGGTGAGCACCAGGTCGGTCGCGGTCGCGCCCTCGGGCAGCTTGCCGGTCAGCTTGAAGCCGATCACATCGGGGATCACCATCGGCTGCGGCTGGCCGAGCATGGCGGCCTCGGCCTCGATGCCGCCGACGCCCCAGCCCAGCACGGCCAGGCCGTTCACCATCGTGGTGTGCGAATCGGTGCCGACCAGCGTGTCGGGATAGGCGATCGTCTCCTTGCCTTCCTTCTTGGTCCACACGACCTTCGCCAGGTATTCGAGGTTCACCTGGTGGCAGATGCCGGTGCCCGGCGGCACGACGCGGAAATTGTCGAACGCCATCGCGCCCCAGCGCAGGAACTGGTAGCGCTCCAGGTTACGTTCGTACTCGAGCTTCACGTTGGCGCCGAAGGCGCTCGAATTGCCGAAATTGTCGACGATCACCGAGTGGTCGATGACGAGATCGACCGGGACCAGCGGGTTGATCTTCTTGGGGTCGCCGCCCAGCTTGCCCATGGCGTCGCGCATGGCGGCGAGGTCGACCACGGCCGGGACGCCGGTGAAGTCCTGCATCAGCACGCGGGCCGGACGGAAGTTGATCTCCTTGGTGGAGCGGCCGCCATTCTTGATCCAGGCGGCGAAGGCCGCGATGTCGGTCTTCTTGACGGTCGTGCCGTCTTCGTTGCGCAGCAGGTTTTCCATCAGCACGCGGAGCGAGAACGGCAGGCGGGACAGGTCACCGACCTCCTTCTCGACCGCCTTCAGGCTGAAATAGGTATAGCTGCGGCTACCGACCTTCAGCGTCTTTCGGGCCTTGAAGCTATTGGGATGGGCGGCGGCCATATCTACACTCCTGGAAGGTCGGTTCTCTGCGGATGTGGGGCAAAATAGGGGCATGAACCTTCCCAGGCAATCGGCGGATGCGGCTTTGCGCCCGTTGTGTCAGATTGGACGCATGCGACGTCAAATCGGTCACGTATTTGGGGTTCTTGCAGCGTTTCTGACCCTGACGGGCGAGGCGGTGGCGCAACGCAATGCGGTCGAGTCCTGGGATCCCAGCGCGCGTGACTTTTCGCCCGGCGGAGCCGCGGTGCCGCCACGGCCAGGTGCGCCAGGCGGAAGCGGCGGCGGCGCGACCCTCGAATCGCTGAACAAGATCCTCTCGGCGTCGCAGCTCTCGGCCTTCGACCGGTCCATCTACCTCAGCATCCGCGCCTTCCAGCTGAGCCGCCTGGGCCGCGAGGCCGACAGCCAGAAGGACATTGCCGAGATGGGCAAGGTCCTGCCGGGCGACTGGCAGGTCGTGCTGTCGAGCACGATGCCGGGCCTGGCGGGTGGCGGCGACCGGGCGGCGGCGCTGCGCACGCTGGACAGCGCCCTGCAGCGCAAGCCGGGCGACCCGTCGCTCACGATCGCGCAGGCCCAGGTCTACATGCAGATCGCCGATTTCCAGCGCGCGCTCGGCCTGCTCGATGCCGCCCTGGCCGGCGCCCAGACGCCGGGCGAGCGGCGCTCGGCGCTGTTCTACCGCGGCCATGCGAATTTCAATCTCGGCAACTACGCCCAGGCGGCCGACGATTTCGACGCTTCGCTGGCGGGCCGGCCCAATTTCAAGTCGAAGCAGGCGCCGCTGCTGTGGCGCTACGCGGCGCAGATCCGCGCCCGGCGCGATGCCCGCACGGCCCTCGTGCGCGACGTTGGCGCGGAAAGCCTGAACGAATGGCCCGGCCCGATCCTTCGCTTCCTGATGGGCAAGAGCACGGCCGGCGAGCTCGAGGTCGCCGCCGAGTCCGATGACGGAGCCAAGCGCGCCAACGGCAAGTGCCCGGCCGCCTTCTTCATCGGCATGGACGCCGTTCGCCGCGGCGACAAGCAGCGCGCCCGCGAACAGTTCCAGCTCGCCCAGGCCCGCTGCCCCACCGTGTCGGAACTCAACTGGGCCGCCTCCAGTGAGTTGAAGCGGCTGTAGCGACTATCCCAGCAGCGCCAGCGGTGACACGAAGCGGGTGATCTCGGCCAGGACCTGGGCCGGCTGCTGCAGGTGCGGGCTGTGACCGCAATCCGGCACCAGCCGAGTCTCGCAATAGCCGTCGACCTTGCCGGCGATGATGCCGAGCTGCAGCTCGGTGCCGTATTCGTCGTCCTCGCCCTGGATGGCCTGCACCGGCACGGTGACTCCCGGCAGCCGGCCGTTGGCGTCCATCGGCTCGAAGCCCGGCGCGACCCAGGCATCGGCCCAGAGATGGAAGGCGCCGTCGACATCGTCGTGATATTTCGCAAGCCTCTGCCGCAGGTCTCCCGAGGCGAAGGCCGCGCGGGCCGCTTGGATCGCCGCGACGCAGACCGGTTCGTTGATCGCGTGCGCGGCCAAGGTCACCACCGCGCGCAGCGGCTCCGGGTCGGCCGCGGCGTAGTTCAGGGCGATCGTGCCGCCGTCGCTATGGCCCACCAGTACGCAATCCTCGATGCCGAGGGCCGCCAGCAGGCGCGGCAGGACGAGGTCGGCCTCGATCTCCATGTAACGGGCGCCGGGATCGGAGGGCCAGGGGCTCGACCGGCCGTAGCCGGTGCGGTCGTAAACGATGCCGCTGCAGCGCGTGGCGTCGCAGAGCTTCTGGGGGAAGTCGCGCCACATCTCGATGCAGCCCAGCCCCTCGTGCAGGAAGACCAGCACCGTGCGGTCGAGCCCGTCGTCGTGCGCCGGCGTGAGGCGGCGCACGCGCAGGCGGCGGTCGCCGAGATTGATGAGTTCGTCCGCGGAGGGCATCGCCCTCTTTTCGGGGCGCCTCAGGCCGTGGTCAAGGCGGCGTCATGCGGCAAGGCGACCGCGGCCCGGCGGCGGGAGAAGATGGCGATCGCGGCCGGCAGGACGGTGAGGAAGAGGAAGGGCGCGAGCAGGGTGCCGCCGACCACGACGATGGCGAGGGGCCGCTGGACCTGGCTGCCGATGGCGGTCGAGAAGGCGGCGGGCAGCAGGCCGACGGCGGCGGCGACGCAGGTCATCAGGACGGGGCGCATCTGCTGTTCGCAGGTCAGGCGCAACGCCTTCTCGCGCTCGATGCCCACGGCTATCAGCCGGTTGAAGCAGCTCACCAGCATGATGCCGTTCATGGCGGCGATGCCGAACAGGGCCACGAAGCCGATGGCGGCCGAGATGCTGAACGACATGTCGGCGCCCCACAGCGCAATGATGCCGCCCGACAGCGCCAGCGGCATGGCGGCGCCCGCCAGCAACGTATCGGTCAACGAGCCGAAGCTGAGATAGAGCAGCAGCAGGATCAGGCCGATGGCGATCGGCACGGCGATGGCGAGGCGTGCGATGGCGCTCTCGAAGTTCACGAAGTCGCCGGCCCAGTCGAGCCGGTAGCCGCTCGGCAGCTTGACCTGCTCGGCCACCTTCTGCTGCGCCTCCAGCACCGCGCCGCCGAGGTCCCGGCCGCGCACGCTGAATTTCACCGGGATGTAGCGCTCCTGCTGCTCGCGGTAGATGTAGAAGGCGCCGGTGGCGAGTTTCACGGTCGCCACTTCGCCCAGGGGCACCTGCACGACGCTGCCGCTGGGCCCGACCGTGCCGATCGCGATGCGGCGGATCGCATCCATGTCCGTGCGATAGCGGGGTGCGAGGCGGACGAGCAGCGGGAAGTGGCGGTCACTGCCTTCCTCGAAGAGGTCGCCCGCGGCCTGGCCGCCCACCGCGGCCTGGATCGTCGCATTAATGTCGCCGGGCGAGAGGCCGTAACGCGCGGCCTTGGCGCGGTCGATGTCGATGCGGATGGTCGGCTGGCCGAGCAGAGGCGGCACCTGGATGTCGGTGATACCGGGCACGCCTTCCAGGACGCTGCGGATGTCGACGGCGATCTTGCGCAGCGTGGCGAGGTCGGGGCCCGAGATCTTGATCGCGTTCTCGGCGTCGATGCCGGATGCCGCTTCCTGGACGTTGTCCTGAATGTACTGCGAGAAAGCGAAGTTGACGCCGGGGAAAGCCTTGCGCAACGCGTCACTCATCTCGTTGATGAGGTCGGGTTTTTCCAGCCCCTTGCGCCATTTGCTGGCGGGCTTCAGCGGCACGAAGAACTCGGCATTGGAGAATCCGTCGGGGTCGGTGCCGTCGTCGGGCCGCCCGTGCTGGGAGATCACCGTCTCGACCTCCGGGAAGCTCTTAACCAGCTTGCGCATGCGGTTCACATAGCCGTTGCCCTCGTCGAGCGAGACCGAGGGCGGCAGGGCCGCGCGCATCCAGATGTTGCCTTCCTCGAGCTTGGGCAGGAATTCGAGGCCCACGGTGCTGGCCGCGAGACCGGCCGCCACCAGAACCCCAAGACCCACAACGAGCGTGGCATGGCGCCAATCCAGCGCCAGGGCAAACACCCGGCGATAGGCCCTGCGCAAGGAGCGGACCAGGAATGTCTCGGTCTCCGAAACCTTCTCGGGCAACAGCAAGGCGGAGAGCGCCGGCGACACGGTGAAGGTCGCGATCAGGCCGCCGGCAAGCGCGTAGGCGTAGGTCTGCGCCATCGGCCCGAAGATGCGACCCTCGACGCCGGAGAGCGTGAACAGCGGCAGGAAGCCCGCGATGATGATGGTGGCCGCAAAGAAGATCGCCTTGGTGACCTCGCCCGAGGCTTCGTAGATGGTGAACAGTTTGCCGGTGAGACCCTCCGGTTCCTGCCGTACCGAACGCGAGGTTCCGCCATGACTGGCCTCGGCAAGATGGCGGAAGATGTTCTCGACCATGATGACGGTGGCGTCGACGATGATGCCGAAGTCGATCGCACCCATCGACAGCAGGTTCGCGGAGTCACCGTTCATCACGATGATGACGACGGCGAACAGGAGCGCGAACGGGATGGTGGCGGACACGATCAGGGCCGATCGCAGGTCGCCGAGGAACAGCCACTGGATCAGGAAGATGAGGCCGACGCCCATCACCATGTTGTGCAGCACGGTATGGGTCGTCACCTCGACCAGGACGCTGCGGTCGTAGATGCGTTCGATGCGCACGCCAGGCGGCAGCAGGTCGGAGCCGTTGATGCGTTCGATCTCGCGCTCGACGGCGCGCAGGGTCGGCATGGTCTCGGCGCCGCGGCGCATCAGCACGATGCCCTCGACGACGTCGTCGTCGTCGTCGTGGCCCGCGACGCCCAGCCGCGGCTCGTTGCCCACCGCGACGTCGGCGATGTCGCCCACCAGGATGGGCGAGCCGTCGCGCACGGTCAGCATGGTGCCGCGGATATCGTCCATCGACCGGATCTGGCCGACCGCGCGCACGACCGCCGACTGCGGCCCGAGATTGACCGTATTGGCGCCGACATTGATGTTGGCGCTGTTCAACCCGTCGATCACCTGCTTCAGGGTGAGACCGTGCGCCTGCAGCCGGTCGAGATCGACGGTGACGTCGAAGGTCTTGCTCTTGCCGCCCCATGTCGTGACGTCGATCACGCCGGGCACCGCCTTCAGCCGGCGTAGCAAAATCCAGTCCTGGATGGTCTTCAGGTCCATGACGCTGAAACCCTTCGGGCCGACCACGCGATAGCGGAAGATCTCGCCGATCGGGCTGGTCGGCGAGATGATGGGCTGCGCCCCATTGGGCAGCGGGCCGAGCTGCGCCAGCCGGTTGGTCACGAGCTGCGCGGCCTCGCGATAGGTGAGGTCGTAGGTGAACTGCACCTTCACATCGCTGAGGCCGGTCAGGGAAATGGAGCGGATCGACTTCACGTAGGGAAGTCCCGCCATCTGCACTTCCATCGGGACGGTGATGTAGCGCTCGATCTCCTCGGATGACTGGCCGGGATTCTGCGTCACGATGTCGACCAGCGGCGGCACCGGGTCGGGATAGGCTTCGATGTTGAGTCGCTTGTAGGCGAACAGGCCGCCGCAGATCATCAGGACGGCGAGAATTAAGACGAGAATGCGCTGACGTAGTGCAGCGCCGACGATTGCATGCATCCGCGGCCCTCATGGCGGGCCGATGACAGCTCGCCTCCCGTGGCAGCTAATACACAAGTCACGCAGGCACACTAGCGTTGCGAGTACATCACAGATGCAACCTGCGCCTCGTCTGCACTTCGGGGCGCCGCCAGTCGCAATTCGCCGGATATGCCCTGCACATCCTCGTCGATGAAATGGCGCCATCCGTCGAACGACATGCCGCTCCGCACGGCCTCGGTCAGGGTCTCCTCCGATACCAGTAGAGGGCAGCGATACTTCTTCGTCAGACGTTCGATGCGCGAGCACACGTTCACCGCATGGCCGACGGCGGAATATTCGAGCCTCTGCTCGTCGCCGATGGCGCCCATGACGACCTCGCCATGATGGATGCCCACGCCGATCCGTACTGATGGCTCGCCATGGCGCGCACGCTCGACGTTCCAGCCATCGATCGCGGCGAGCAGCCGGAGGCCGCACCGGATGGCGGCGGCCGCGTCCTCGGGCGACGGGCGCAGGGCCCCGAACACCGCCAGCACGCCATCCCCGATGAACTTGTCGATGATTCCGCCCTCGGCCTCGACGATGCGCGAGACCACGGTGCGATACTCCTGGAGGAAGCCGAACAGGGCGTCGGGTTCCATCGTCTGCACCGACGCCGTGAAGTCGCGCATGTCGACGAACAGGATCGCGGCCTTGCTCCGCCGGCCCCGGGCGGCGCGCAACCCCTCGCGCGCCAGATGGTCGACGAGCTCGGCCGGCAGGTAGCGCGACAGGTTGAGGTTCTGCAGCCGTTCGCGGTCGAGGCTATGCCTCAGCCGGTCGGCCATCAGCGCGCAGGCGAGGAACACCGCGACGGTGCCGATGGCTTCGATGCCGTAGTAGGTGAACCGGGCGCTGACGAAAGCCGGCGGCGGGTTCGCGCCCATCATCCAGGCGAAAGCGATCGATGCCGCGGCAATGCCGACCCATCGGCCCGCGAACCACGACGCACCGAAGATGACCACGAGGTAGAGCGCCGTGAGCCGCAGGTCGCCGGTGACGATGTCGGCATAGCCCACCGCGGTCGACGCGACGAGGGCCCCCACCAATATCGCCGCCTTGAACCCGGCGGCCGGCTGGCGCCGCTTCGTGGCCATGCCCGGCACGGCACGTCCATCCGCCGTGTCAGCGCTGGGTGTTCGAGGAGATGGACCAGGGAGACGCCGGCGGCTTGCAGCGCGACCGGCCGTTGCCCGGCCCCGAACCGTCGCGGTTCCACCAGCCGCCGCCCAGTGCCTGGAACAGCGCGGCGGTGTTGGTGAGACGCGCGGCCTGCGCCTGAACCCGCGTAAGCAGCGTCTGCTGGTAGGTGAGCTCGGCGATCAGCACGAAGACATAGGTCGTGTCGCCGAGTTCCAGGCGCTTTCGCGCGATGCTGAGGGCGGTGGCCGCCGCCCGTTCCGCCTCGACGGCCGACTTGAGCGCCAGCGCGTCGTATTCGAGCGCATTCAGCGTGTCGGCGACGTTGCGGAAGGCGGTCAGCACGATCGACTGGTACTGCGCGTCGGCCTGTTCCAACGCCGCGACGGCGGACCGCTTCTTGGCCGCGAGCGCGCCGCCGTCGATCAGTGTCTGGATCGCGCTGGCGCCTGTGGTCGCGCCGGCAAGGCCCGGCATGAACAGGGTGCCGAGCGACAGGGCGCTGCTGTTGAGGCCGAAGCCCAGCGTCACCTGCGGAAGCTGGTTGGCGATGGCGACGCCGACCTGTGCGCTGGCGGCATGGAGGTTGGCCTCGGCGGCGCGCACGTCGGGCCGCTGCTCGACCAGCTGCGATGGCAGGGTGAGCGGCAGTTCGTGCGGCAGCTTGAGATCGGTGAGCTCGAAGCGCTCGGCAACCGGATTGCTGGGCAGGCTGCCGGTCAGCGTGGCCATCAGGTTGCGCTGCTGCGCCAGCGCCTTCTCAAGCGGCGGCAGCGTCGACTCGGCCTGCGCGAGTGCGGCCTGCTGGGTGGCGACGTCGGCGCCGGGAATCGCGCCGAGGCCCGACTGCTTGTTCAGGATGCCCAGCGTATCGCGCTGGACGGCGATGATGCGCTTGGTGGCCTCGACCTGTCCGCGCAGCGACGCCTCGACGATCGCGGCCGCGACGACGTTGGATGCCAGCGAGAGATAGGTTCCTTCGAGCTGGAAGCACTGCGCCTCGGCCAGCGCTTCGAGCGATTCGATCTGGCGGCGATTGCCGCCCCAGAGATCGAGCGCATAGGTGAGCTGGAGACCGGCGACGAACAGGCCGTAGATCGGCTGCTGGTCGGCCGTGGCCGATTGCAGGCTGGCGGGGGTCTGATTCTGGGTGGCGCTGAAGCTGCCCTGGAGTGTCGGGAACAGGGTGGCCCGTTGTGCGCGGGCATTCTGTTGGGCAACCCGCAGCCCGGCGACGGCGGCCTTCACGTCGGGGTTGGCGCGCAGCGACCGCTCGATCAGGTTGTTGAGCTGCGGCGACTGGAACACGCCCCACCACTGGCCGGGAATGTCCATGCTCTGCACGATGCGCTGTGCTTCGCCGCCGGGAATGCCGGCGGCGATCAGGTCGCTCTTCTGGTCGGGAACATAGGTCGCCGTCTTCGGCCCGTCCGGGGACGCGAAGTCCGGGCCGACCGTACAGCCGGCGAGGGCGCCCATCGCAAGGAGCGGCAGGACGGCAAGGAGGGAGCGTCGCATCATGTCGTCTCCGCGACTGGATCGTGGACGTGGGCGGCCGGCACGGCCGAACGGCGGCGCGAGAACAGGCCGATGGTGGCCGGCAGGACGGTGAGGAAGAGGAAGGGCGCCAGCAGGGTGCCACCGACCACGACGATGGCGAGGGGCCGCTGGACCTGGCTGCCGATGGCGGTCGAGAAGGCGGCGGGCAGCAGGCCGACGGCGGCGGCAACGCAGGTCATCAGGACGGGGCGCATCTGCAGCGAACAGGTCTCGTAGAGCGCCATGTCGCGGTGGCGGCCATCGTCGATCAGCCTGTTGTAGCAGCTCAGCACCATGATGCCGTTCATGGCGGCGATGCCGAAGAGGGCAACGAAGCCGATGGCGGCCGAGATGCTGAACGGCATGTCCGTTACCCAGAGGCCCAGGATACCGCCCACCAGGGCCATCGGGATGGCGCTGGCGGCCAGCAGCGTGTCGCGGAACGAGCCGAAGCTCATGTAGAGCAGCAATCCAATCAGGCCGATGGCGATCGGCACGGCGACGGCCAGGCGCTGCAACGCGTTCTTCAGGTTGCCGAACTCGCCGACCCACTCGATGCGGTAGCCTCCGGGAATCTTCACCTGCTCCGCGACGCGCTGCTGCGCCTCGATGATGGCGCTGCCGAGGTCACGGCCGCGCACGCTGAACTTCACCGGGACGTAGCGTTCCTGCTGTTCGCGGTAGATGTAGTAGGCGCCGGAGACCAGCTCGACCTTGGCGATTTCGCTCAACGGCACCTGGGTCACGCCGTTCGCACCCTGGACGCCGATCTGGATGCGGTTGATCGCGTCTAGGTTCTCGCGGTAGCGCGACGCCAGGCGGACGACCATCGGGAAGTGGCGGTCGCTGCCGCTCTCATAGACGTCGCCCGCGGCCTGGCCGCCGATCGCCGCCTGCACGGTGGCGTTGATGTCACCCGGGGACAGGCCGTAGCGCGCGGCCTTGGCGCGGTCGATGTCGATGCGGATGGTCGGCTGGCCGAGCGAGGCCGAAACGGCGAGGTCGGTGATGCCGGGCACGGTGGCCAGCACCGCCTTGATCTCGTTGCCGAGCTTGGCCAGCGTTTCGAGGTCGTTGCCCGAGATCTTGACCGAGTTCTCGCCCTTCACGCCGGAAGCGGCTTCCTGGACGTTGTCCTGGATGTACTGCGAGAAGGTGAACTCGACGCCCGGGAAGGCCTTCTCGAGAGCGCCGTTGATCTCGGCGATGAGGGCTTCCTTGTCGAGGCCCTTGCGCCACTGGTCCATGGGCTTCAGCGGCACGAAGAACTCGGCGTTGAAGAAGCCGGTCGAATCGGTGCCGTCATCGGGCCGGCCGTGCTGGGAAATCACGGTCTCGGCCTCCGGGAAGCTCTTGATGAGCTTGCGCATGCGGTTGGCGTAGTCGTTGCCCGCCTCGAGCGAGATCGACGCCGGCATCACGGCGCGGATCCACATGTTGCCTTCCTCGAGCTTGGGTAGGAACTCGAGTCCGATCGACCCGCCGGCCAGCCCGGCCAGCACCAGCGCACCCATGCCTGCGGCGACCGTAGCGCGGCGGCTGGCCAGCGCCGCGTTGCGCAGCTTCTCGTAGGCGCGGCGCAGGATCCGCACGGCGCGGGTCTCGACATGGGCCATCTTGTCGGGCAGCAGCAGCGCGGCCAGTGCCGGCGACACGGTGAAGGTGGCGATCAGGCCGCCCAGCAGGGCATAGGCGTAGGTCCGCGCCATCGGCCCGAAGATGTGGCCTTCGACGCCGGAGAGCGTGAACAGCGGCAGGAAGCCCGCGATGATGATGGTGGCCGAGAAGAAGATCGCCTGGGTGACTTCGGTCGAGGCATTGAAGATCGTCGCCAGCTTGCCGGTGAGGCCGTCCGGCGCTCGCCGCAGCGGACCTGTCCTGTGCTCGCCTTCCGACAGATGCCGGAAGATGTTCTCGACCATGATGACGGTGGCATCGACGATGATGCCGAAGTCGATCGCGCCCATCGACAGCAGGTTGGCCGACTCGCCGCTCAGCACCAGGACGACCACGGCGAACAGCAGGGCGAAGGGAATGGTGGCGGAGACGATCAGCGCGCTGCGCAGGTCGCCCAGGAACAGCCACTGGATCAGGAAGATGAGGCAGACGCCCACCACCATGTTGTGCAGCACGGTGTGGGTGGTGATGTTGACGAGCGAGCTGCGGTCGTAGATGCGCTCGATGCGCACGCCGGGCGGCAGGATGTTGCTGTTGTTGATCCTCTCGACCTCGGCCAGCACGCCGCTCAGGGTCGGCATGGTCTCCGCGCCGCGCCGCATCAGCACGATGCCCTGCACGATGTCGTCGTCGTCGTTCTGGCCGGCGATGCCGAGCCGCGGCTGGTGGCCAACGGTGACATCCGCCACATCGGAGACCAGTACCGGCGCGCCGTCGCGCACGGTCAGCATGGTGTTGCGGATGTCGTCCATCGAGCGGATCTGTCCGACGCTTCGCACGATCGCCGACTGCGAGCCGATGTTCACGGTGTTGGCGCCGACATTGATGTTGGCGTTGTTCAGACCGTCGAGCACCTGCTTCAGGGTGAGGCCGTAGGCCAGCAGGCGGTCCAGATTGACCGTGATGTCGTATGTCTTGGTCATGCCGCCCCACCCGGTGACGTCGACGACGCCCGGGATCGCCTTCAGCCGGCGCTGCAGCACCCAGTCCTGCAGCGTCTTGAGGTCAGACACGGAATAGCCCGGCGGGCCGACGATGCGGTAGCGGAAGACCTCGCCGATCGGGCTGGTCGGCGACAGGGTGGGCTGCGCGCCGTTGGGCAGGGGGCCGAGCTGCGACAGGCGGTTGATCACCATCTGCGAGGCCTGCTGGTAGGTCACGTCGTAGGTGAACTGGATCTTTACGTCGCTCAGGCCGAACAGGGACACCGACCGGATGGCCTGGATATAGGGCAGGCCCGCCATCTGGATCTCGATGGGGATCGTGATGTAGCGCTCGATCTCCTCCGACGACTGGCCAGGATTCTGGGTGATGATGTCGACCAGCGGCGGCACCGGGTCGGGATAGGCCTCGATATTGAGGCGGGCATAGGCGAACAGGCCGCCCACCGAGAGCACCAGGCTCAGGATGACGACGAGGATTCGCTGCTTGAGGGCGGCGGCGACGATGGACTTCATGGCGCTAACGTCGTGTTGAGGAGAGGAGCCGCGACGGCGCGGCGGGCATCAGTCGCGCTTGGCGGCGCGATCGATGAAAAGCGTGCCGCTGGTCACCACGTTCTCACCCACGGCCAGGCCCTTCTTGACCTCGACCATGCCGTTGGACGTCGTGCCGACCTCGATGGGGCGCGACACCACGGACTTGTCCTGCGGACGCGTCACCCAGACGCGGGCGTTGGCGCCTTCGTAGACGACGGCTTCCTGCGGCACCGCCGGGTTGGTCATCGGCTCGCCGGTGACGATGCGGAAACTGGCGAACATCTCGGGCATCAACTCGCGGTCGGCGTTCACGATCTCGGCGCGAACCGGCAGGCGGCGGGTGTTGGGGTCGAGCGCCGGCGCGACATAGGCCAGCCTGGCGTTGAACGTGCGGCCGGGATGGGCCAGCACCGAAACCTCGACCGGGGCGCCGACCTTCATCTTGGGCGCGTCGGATTCGCGGACGTTGGCGACCAGCCAGACCTTCGAGAGGTCGCCGATGTTGAACACCGGATCGGTGGCGCCGGCGTTGATGTACTGGCCGAGCCCGACCTTGCGCTGGATCACGGTGCCAGCGATCGGCGCCGAGACGATCGTTTCCGCGCCGATATGATCGACCTTCTCCAGTGCGTCGATTTCGGCGTCGGTGCGGCCGAGGATCCGCAGGCGGTTGCGCACGGCGGCCAGCGCGATCTCCGAGGAGCGCAGGTCGCCCTGCGCTGCGACGAGGTCCGACTGGGCCTGTTCGAGGTCCTTCAGCGAACCGCCGCGGATCGAGAGCAGTTCCTTCTGGCGCTTTTCGAAATTCTGCGCGAGGGCGAGCTTGGAGCGCGCCTTCTCGACGGCTGCGACGGCGCTCACCAGGTCGTTCTGGCCCTGGACGAACTCGCTGGCCTCGATGGCGAACAGCGGCGCGCCGCGCTCGACATGGTCGCCCGGCTTGGCGATCAGGCGCGTGACGCGTCCCGAGTAAGGCGAGAAGACCGGCGTCGTGGTGTCCTCGTTGATGCCGATCTTGCCGTCGGTTGCGCGCTCGTCGCGGAAGGACATCGCCTCGACCGGAGCGAAGCGCAGGCCGGCCCACTGGGTCTCGCTCGGATGGAACGTGCCGTCGTTCTCGACCGCCGGCGCCGCGGGGCGCACCAGGGCGTTGGTCGGGCCGGTGTCGATGGTCCAGACCGCGACGAGCGCGAGGGCTGCGATGCCGGCGCCGGCGAACCACAGGCGGTGGCGGCGAAGGCGGGTGGCGGTTGAGATCTTGGGCGCGGTGCTCATGGCCGCAAAAACTAGTGGCTTCACATTACGTGCGCCTGAATTGACCTTCAGACGGCGATTCGCGGCACGCTGGCCGCGCCGGGGCCGTGCTAGGATCGATTCGATTGCGAACATGCTCAGGGAGGGAGGACACCCATGAGAGTCCTTCTCGTCGAGGACAATGCCGAACTCGTCGCCTTGCTGGTCAAGGGCTTGGCGCGCAATGGTTTCTCGGCGGATTCAGTGGGCAATGCCGGCGATGCCGCGCACTCCCTGGCCGCCATGCGTTACTCGGCCATCGTGCTCGATCTCGGCCTGCCCGATCAGGACGGGCTGTCGCTGTTGCGCAGCATCCGCGCGCGCGGCGATTCGACGCCGGTCCTCGTGCTGACGGCACGCGACGGGGTGAGCGACCGGGTCAACGGGCTCAGGGCCGGCGCCGACGACTATCTCGTGAAGCCGTTCGCCATGGAGGAGCTGGTGGCGCGCCTGCAGGCGTTGCTGCGCCGGCCCGGCAACCTGCTCGGCCGCCAGCTCACCTTCGGCAACGTCTCGCTGGAGACGGAGGGGCGGCAGGTCTTTGTCGACGGCACGGTCCGCGTCTTTCCGGCACGCGAGACGGCCATCCTCGAAATCCTGCTGCGGCGTGGCGGTAACGTCGTGCCCAAGCGCCTGTTCGAGGACCAGCTCTTCGGCCTGTCGGGCGATGTCGGCTCGAACGCGGTCGAGGTCTATGTCCACCGCCTGCGCAAGATGCTGCAGGATTGCGGTGCGACGGTGAAGATTCATACCGTCCGCGGGGTCGGCTATCTGCTGGCCGAGGAAAAGGCTGCCGCTTGAGGCGTTTCCGCTCGATCATCTCGCGCGTCGTCGCGCTGCATGTCGTGGCGATCGGCGCCACGTCCATCCTGATGCCGCTGGCGCTCTACTGGCTGCTCAACGAGGCCGCCAACAGCCTCCATCGCGATGCGCTGCGTAGCCAGGCCCTAACGATCGCGAGCTTCCTGCGCCCCACGCCCGATGGCGGGGGCGTTGCGTTGGATATCCCGCCGGAGGCGCAGCCTATCTATTCGGGCGACTACGCCCTCTATGCCTATGCCGTCCTTGATTCCAAGGGGAACGTCTTGTTCACCTCGCGTCCGGACGATGCGCCGCTTTCGGCGCCGGGCGATCCGATGACCAACGATTCCTTTACCCGGCATCGCAGCAAGGGCACCCTGCTCATCGGGGTCAACGTGCCGCGCCCCATCGGCGACCGCCTCTACTGGATCCAGGTCGGGCAGGACCTGGCGCACCGCGACGTGATCATCGACGATATCGTCGCCTCGTTCCTGCCGCGCGTCGCCTGGATCACCTTCCCGATCCTGCTGCTGCTTCTGCTGATCGACATCATGATCTTCCGGCGCGCGCTCGATCCGGTCCGCGCCGCCTCCGACACGGCGGCGTCGATCGGCCCGACCAGTACCGACGTCCGGCTTTCCGAGCAGTCGATGCCGGCGGAGATCGTGCCGCTCGTGCATGCGGTCAACCAGGCACTTGACCGTCTGGAAGCGGGCTTCCAGGCACAGCGCGAATTCACCGCCGACATGGCGCACGAACTGCGGACGCCGCTCGCCATCATGCGCGCCCGCATCGATTCGATGGAGGACACGCCGCTGCGCCGGTCGCTGGAAACCGACATCGTCAACATGACGCGCACGGTGAACCAGGTCCTCGACATTGCCGAACTCGAGGCGTTCGTGGTGGACGGCAGCTCCCGGGCGGATCTGCAGAACGTCTGTGCCGATGCGGTGGCCTTCATGGCGCCGCTCGTCGTCGACAGCGACAAGACAATCGGCCTGACGGGCACCGAAGCGCCGGTGTGGGTGCATGGCCATCCGGAAGCGCTGTTTCGGGCGGTCCGCAATCTCATCGAGAATGCCATTCGCCACACGCCGGCCGGCGGGGCGATCGAGGTCGACGTCGCCACGGACGGGACGGTCCGGGTCCTGGACGAGGGCCCCGGGGTGCCGCAGGCCGAGCGCGAGACGATCTTCAAGCGCTTCTGGCGGCGCGACCGGGCGCGACCCGAGAGCCGCGGGCTGGGACTGGCCATCGTGACCCGCGTGGCCACCGCTCATGGCGGCACCATTTCGGTCGACGACCGGCCCGGGGGAGGGGCGGTCTTCACGCTCCGCCTGCGTCCCGCCTGATCGGGGACGACGAGGGGGACCGCCCTCCTCCACGGGCCTATACTCCGCTCATGGCGGAAGCAGAGATCCGCAAGATCATCCACGTCGACATGGACGCCTTCTACGCGTCCGTGGAGCAGCGCGACGATCCTTCGCTGCGCGGCCAGCCGGTCGCGGTCGGTGGTCGGCAGCGCGGCGTCGTGATGGCGGCGAGCTACGAGGCACGCAAGTTCGGCGTGCGCTCGGCCATGCCCTCGGTCACCGCCAAGCGCCTGTGTCCCGCGCTGCTGTTCGTGAAGCCGCGCTTCGACGTCTACAAGGAGGTGTCGCGCCAGATCCGCGAGATCTTCCTCGACTACACGCCGCTGGTCGAACCGCTGTCGCTCGACGAGGCCTATCTCGACGTCACGACCAACCTGAAGGGCATGCCGCTTGCCTCCGAAATCGCCCGCGAGATCCGGGCGCGCATCCTGGAGCGCACGGGCCTCACCGCATCGGCCGGCATCTCCTACAACAAGTTCCTGGCCAAGCTCGCCTCCGACCATCGCAAGCCCAACGGCCAGACGGTGATTCCGCCGGAGAAGGGACCGGCGTTCGTCGAGGTGCTGCCGGTCGGCCGCTTCCACGGTGTCGGACCGAAGACGGCGGAGAAGATGAACCGGTTGGGCATACATACCGGCGCCGACCTGAAGGCGCAGTCGCTGGAGTTCCTGCAGCAGTATTTCGGGCGTGCCGGCACCTACTATCACGCCATTGCGCGCGGCCACGACGAGCGCAGGGTCGTGCCCAACCGGCCGCGCAAGTCGGTCGGCTCGGAAACGACTTTCATGGAGGATCTCGACCGGCCGGCCGCGGTGGAGGACGGCGTCGCCTCGGTGCTCGGCGATGTGTGGTCCTACTGCGAGCGCACCGGCATCGTCGGCCGCACGGTGACCGTGAAGATCAAGTATGCCGACTTCCGGATCGTGACGAGGAGCCGCACGCTCGAAGAAAGTGTCGAAAGCCGCGAAGTCCTGGAACGTACGGCGCGCGAACTGGTGCGATCCGTCTTTCCCCTCGAGAAGAAAGTGCGGCTGCTCGGCGTCTCCCTCCATAACCTGCACCAGCGCGAAGAGCGCACCGTGCCGCCGCAGATGACGCTGGCCCTCTAGGAGCAACTCCATGAACATCTTCATGACCGGCGCGACCGGCTATATCGGCGGTACGATCGCACGCCGCCTGCTCGACGACGGTCACAGGGTGCGTGGTCTCGTCCGCGATACGGAGAAGGCCCGCAGGCTCGCCTCATTCGGCGTGGAGCCGGTGACGGGTAGCCTCGACGATGCTGCCATGCTGATGGTGGAAGCCCGGCGCGCCGATGCGGTGGTGAACACGGCCAACAGCGACCATCGCGGCGC
Organism: uncultured Reyranella sp.; assembly: GCF_945957355.1. Classification (GTDB taxonomy): domain Bacteria; phylum Pseudomonadota; class Alphaproteobacteria; order Reyranellales; family Reyranellaceae; genus Reyranella. Next base: position 329,630 of record NZ_CAMFKM010000002.1, read on the forward strand.
CGTGGAGGCGCTCCTCGAGGGTCTCGCCGGATCGGACAAGCCGTTCATCCATACCAGCGGCTCCAGCATCGTGGCCGACGACGCCCACGGCGACTTCGCCTCGCAGAAGATCCACGACGAGGACACGCCGTTCGAGCCCATGCCGGGGAAGCAGTCGCGGGTCGCGATCGACCGGACGATCCGCGACGCGAGCCGCGGCGGCGTGCGCTCCATCGTGGTCTGCCCGACCATGATCTACGGCAATGGTCTCGGCCTGGCGCGCGACAGCGCCCAGATCCCCGGTCTCGCAAGAAAGGCAAAGGCGACCGGCGTGGTGCACCATGTCGGCAAGGGCCTGAACATCTGGTCGAACGTCCATGTCGAGGACGTGGCAGACCTCTATCGCCTGGCGCTCGCCGGAGCGCCGGCGGGCTCCTTCTATTTCGCCGAGAACGGCGAGGCATCGTATCGCGATATCTGCGTGGCCATCGCGCGCCGCCTGAAGCTGGGCGAGCCGCAGGCCTGGCCGTTTGAAGACGCAGCGAAGGAACTCGGTGAGAACAGCGCGGCCTATACATTCGGTTCCAACAGCCGCGTCCGTGCGAGGCGCGCTCGTCGCGAGCTCGGCTGGCAGCCCAGGCATTCGTCCGCGACGGCCTGGATCGAGGCGGAACTGCCGCTTTAGATGGCGATCTCGCCGATCATCTTCTTGAGCAGCGCGGCGTCTGGATAGGCACCGAAGCCCGCCTGCGGATTGTCCTTCATGTGCTCGGGCTTGCTGGTGCCGGGGATCACGCAAGTGACGGCCGGGTTCGCCAGCACGAACTTCAATAGAAGCTGCGGCCAGCTCGCGACGCCGATCTCGCCGGCCCAGTCGGGCAGCTTGCGGCTCATGAGCTTGCGCAGGAGTCCGCCGCCGCCGAACGGCTGGTTCACGATCACCGCGATGCCGCGCTCGGCGGCCAGCGGCAGTAGCCTGCGTTCGACGGCGCGGTCGTCCAGCGCGTAGTTGATCTGCACGAAATCCCACTTCTCCGCACGCATCACGCTCTCCAGCTCGTCGTGGGCGCTCTGTGTGTAGTGGGTGATGCCGAGATAGCGGATGCGGCCGTCCGACTTCCAGGCGCGCAGGGTCGGCAGGTGGGCGCGCCAGTCGACGAGATTGTGGATCTGCATCAGGTCGATGCGATCGGTCTTGAGCAAGCGCATCGAGTTGCGCATCTGCACGACGCCGTTGTCGCGACCTGTCGTCCAGACCTTGGTGGCGATGAAGGCCGTGGCGCGCGCGTTGGCCGCGGCCAGCAGGTCTCCAACCACCGCCTCGGCCGAGCCGTACATCGGCGAGGTGTCGATCACCGAGCCGCCGGCCTCGAACAGGAGCCGCAGCACCTCCGCGAGCGGGGCGCGGTCCTCCGGCTTGCCGCCGGCATCGAAGGTGCGCCACGTGCCGACCCCGACGACCGGCAGCATCTCCCCGGAGGAGGGAATCCTGCGTTGATGCATGCGGACTCCCGACTGCGCGGCACCGTGGCCTGCAACGAGCAGGCCGGCACCGACGATACCCATAAGGCGTGAACGGGTGAGAGGGCGTGACATTGGAGTGTCATTGTTCAGCAATGATCACCGCTGCACCAGCGGGGAAAGGCGTTGCCGCCATATTGATGCCGTACGCGAAGGTTCTCCTGTGACCGTCTGTTGTTTCGACACTTCCGGTCATTGTCTTCTCCCATGCCGACACCATCTCAGAGCGGATCGCAGACCACTCAGCCTGAAGGAGACCGCGCCATGCCCGAGCCCTTCGTCGTCGAAATCTGGGGAAAGCCCGCCGGCGTCGTCCTCAAGGAAGGCAATGCGTTCCGTTTCCATGCCTTCGCCCGCCCCTTCTTCGAACTCGACGGTCACCAGTTCAACACGCCGGGTCAGGCAAGGCTCGCGGCGGCGAAGCTCCAGCCGCCGGGCGAAAGCGCGCGCGCGGAGTAGGTCCTTTCGCCTTGTCGGTCGCCGGACGGGACGCTAGTCCACATCACGACCGACAACGGAGGAAAGTGGTGATCAAGCGCAAGCAGCGTATTCCGATTCGCGACCTCTCGACCATGAAGGCCGAGGATCGCGAGGCCATCGAGAAGAACGCGATGAACGGCCAGGTGTTCAACATCTTCAAGGTGATGGCCAATCACCCCGCGCTGACCAAGCGGTGGACGCCGTTCGCCGGCCACATCCTCTCCAAGCAGACGCTGCCGTTCCGCGACCGCGAGCTGCTGATCCTGCGGATCGGCTGGCTGAACCAGGCCGAGTACGAGTTCGCGCAGCACGAACTGATCGCCAAGAGGGGCGGCGTCAGCGATGCCGACATCGCCAACCTCAAGGAAGGGCCCAAGGCCAAGGGCTGGAACGAGCACGAGGCGGCGCTGATGCAGCTCGCCGACGACCTGTTCGAGAACTCGGTCGCCTCCGACGAGACCTGGGCCACCCTGTCGAAGACCTATTCGACGGAGCAGCTCATGGACGCCGTGTTCACGGTGGGTCAGTACAATCTCGTCTCCTGGGCGCTCAACAGCTTCGGCGTGCCGCTCGACGACTTCCTGCCGGGCGCCCAGAAGAAGTAGGAACCGACGCCTTCAGCGCTTCGCCACCTCGACGTTCCAGAAGGCGATCGTCGAGGGCGGGCGGATCCAGCCCGTCGTGCGGGCGCTGACGGCCGAGGCGCTGTACCACTCGCCGAGCGGATAGTGCGTGCCGACCTGCAGGGCGCGTGCTTGGATCTCCTCGGCGATGGCCTTGCGCTTTGCCGCATCGGGCTCCAGTGCGTAGGCGTCTCGCATCGCCTCGATCTCTGCATCGCACGACCAGCCGGCCGAGGCCTTGTCGCACGCCGAGTTCAGGAACAGCGACGTGATCGGGTTCGCGACGTCGATCACGCCCGTGCTCGACAGGGTGATGTTCCAACCGCGATCCTCTGGCGGCTCCTTGCGCATGACCCTCGCGAGGTGCGTCTGCCAGTCGGCCGGGCGCATGTCGACCTTGAAGCCGACCCGTTCGAGCTGCGCCTTGGCGACGGGGCCGAGATTGGCGAGCGAGGCGAGGTCAGTGACCTGCAGCAGCACGATCGGCCGTCCGTCGTAGCCCGCTTCCTTGAGCAGGGCCTTCGCCTTCTCGACATTGCCTTCGAGCAGGCCCGATGTGCCCTTGTCCGAGGCGAGCGGCGTGCCGCAGCCATAGTAGGTCTTGCACAGACGCCAGTATTTCGGATCGCCGACGGCGGCGTCGAGAAAGCCTTTCTGGTCGATCGCGTAACCCAGGGCGAGGCGCATCCGGGGATCGTTGAACGGGGGATGGAGCCAGTTCGGCCGCAAAGCATACTGTCCGGCGTAGGCGCCGCGCTGCACCTCGATGCCGCGCTGCTTATCGACCAGAGGCAGCAGGTCATGCGCCACCGACTCGAGCGCATCGACCTCGCCGTTCTGCAGCGCGTTCACCGCCGTCTGCGGATCGGCGATCGACACCCATTCGACCCGATCCACCTTTGCCACCTTGCCGCCCGCGAAGTTGGCCGGCGGCTCGGTGCGCGGCACATAGTTCGGATTCTTCACGTAGACGACGCGGTCGCCGGGCCGCCATTCATCGGCCTTGAAGATGAAGGGGCCGGAGCCGGTCGGGTCTTTGAGCTGCTGCGTGGCCGGCGCTTCGGCGACGCGCCTGGGCATCATGAAGGGCACGACCCCGGCAGGCTTGGCGAGCGAATCGATCACCAGGCCGTAAGGCCGGGCGAGTTCGAGGCGGATCGTCTTCGTGTCGGGCGCGGAGAGGTCCTTGATGTTGGCCATGAGCTTGAGGCCGACCGGGTCGCGGCTGCCCCAGCGCCTGAGCGAGGCGACGCAATCCTCGGCGGTCACCGGCGCCCCGTCGTGCCACGTGAGGCCGTCGCGCAGGGTGAAGCTGTAGACCAGCCCGGCTGGATCGACGGTCCAGTTGCCCACCATCTGCGGCTGCGGCTTGAGATCGCCGTCGAGGCCGAACAGCGTATCGTAGACGAGATAGCCGTGCGTGCGGCTGATCTGCGCCGACGCCCAGATCGGATCGAGGATCTTGAGATCGGAGTGCATGACGATCTTCAGTGTCGATTGCGCGACGGCCGGCATCGCGAGCGCGAGACCGGCGACGGCGCCCAGCAGGGCCTTGAAGTTCATGGTTCCTCCCTAGATTTGTTCGTTGATCAGCCCGTTGATCGTCTGCAGCGCCTGGGCCCGAAACTGGCCGAGGATCATGCCCTTCCAGTCGTCGGCATCGACGTAGAAGGCGTCTCGCACCGCCCGCCTGATGTCCTTCGTCAGAGGCGCCGGCGCGTCGGGATGGCCCGCCAGCCAGGCCTCGCCGCGCAGTGCGTGGCGCACCACGGGATTGGGCACCGTGCCGTATTCGAGTGTCGTCGGCGTGATCGCCGCGCCGGGACATTCCTCCGGTGCACAGCCCGTGATGTGCCCGATCGTGCGCGGCGAAACCGATTCGGACGCCGTGCTGACGATCAGGTCGCTGCCCCACCAGGCTTTCGCGCGCCGCGTCGTTTCCTCGGAATGGCGCCCGAAGATCTTCTCCCCGTGGCCGTATGGCCCGAGCCCGGTATGGACGTCGATCCAGGCGATATGCCGTTTGTTCGTGCCATGAGTGCGCAGGATCGAGCGGATGGTGCCGTTGCTCCAGGCCGGCGCGGTGCCGCAGTAGAAAAGCCCGTCGGGATGCTTGTCCTGGCCGCTGGAAACACCGGGATTGCGTTGCCCGGCGAGGCGCCCCATGGCCTCGGTCAGGCGCTCCTCGTTGTCGGCGGAGGGCGGCCAGTGCGCCGGCACCAGCAGGTCGTGGATCTGCTCGTAGACCGGATTGTCGGGATAGGGTGCCGAGAAGTCGTTGAAGTTGCGGTTGAGGTCGATGTTGTCCTCGTTGGTCCGCTTCAGGTGCGAGAAACCGAAGGGATTGACCGCATGGATCATCAGCAGTGCGATGCCGCGATCGGTCGCGCGCTTCGAAAGCTCGTCGTTCAGGAGGGCCAGCTGGCAGGCCGAGCCGGAGAAGCCCTCCGGGCCGTGCGTACCCGAACTCACGATGAACAGCTTCGTCGCGTCTGCTGGGCCCAGCAGCGCCGTGTCGGTGCCGATCTCCTCGCCCGCCGCGCCCTTCAGCGGATGGACGTGATGCTGGACGGCGGCACCGGCACCGCGTGCGGCTTCCAGGAAGCGCTGGCGGGCCTCACCGTAGGTGGCGGAGAAGAATGTGGCGCTCATCTGACCTTCTCGTCGATGTAGTCCAGGGTGCGGAAGGCGCCGCCGATCATCGGCAGGAACCAGGGCTTGCCGGAGTAGAGCGGAATGGACGGCAGCTCGGTTCCGGCGAAGGGAACCTTGCCCTGCAGGCGCCCGGCAATCGATCGGCCCATCGCATTGCCGAGGAAAGGCATCATGGATACGCCCGAGCCGTTGCATCCCAGGACGAAGTGCAGCCCGTCGAGCTCGCCGGCATGCGGCAGCGCGTCGTAAGTAAAGGCGACGTTGCCCTGCCAGGTGTGGGTGATCTTGGTGTCCGCGAGCTGAGGCAGTCGCTCGACCAGCGCCCGGTGCAGGAGCTGGGCGCGCAGCTCGGCGTCGATCTCGGTGAAGCGGGCGCGGCCGCCGAAGATCACGCGCTTCCCGTCGGGCGAGATGCGGTAGTAATGCAGCACACGACGCGTCTCTGAGAAGGTACGGCCCTTGGGGCAGATTTCGCGGATCAGGTCCGCGGGCAGTTCCTCGGTCGCGATGATGTGGCTGGCGATCGGCACCAGGCGCTTCTGCAATCGCGGCGTGACGCCCGATGTATAGCCGTTGGTCGCGACGACGACATGGCGCGCGCGGACCTCGCCCATGCTGGTGGTGACCCGCCAGCCCTCGCCGTCGCGAGCAAGGCCGGTGGCCCGGCAGTGGCCGGCGAGGGTGACCGAATTGCGCCGGCGCACCGCCGCCAGCAGGCCGCCATAGAACAGGGCGGGATGCAGTTTGCCCGCCGTCTCGAAGACCATGCCGCCGTGGTAGAAATCGCTGCCGATCTCCTCGCGCTGCTCCTCGCGGGTGATCAGGCGGCAGTCGGTGGCGCCGCCGTCGCGAAGCTTGGCGAAGCGCGTGCGCAGGCCCTCATAGTGCGAGGCAGCGCAGGCGCCGAGGAAACGGCCGCGCTGCTCGAGATGACAGTCGATCTTCTCCTGTTCGACCAGGTCGACCAGCGCGCGATAGGCGTCGATCGCCCAGCCCACCACCTCGCGCACCAGCTCTGGCGAATAGTCGAGCGTGCGGCCAGTGAAGCTCTTGCCGATCGACAGGCCGGCGCTGAGTGCGCCGCCGCTGCGTGTCGAGGCACCCGCGCCGAATTCGTCGGCCTCCAGCACGACGCTCTGCACGCCGCCATCGGCCAGCGCGCGCGCCGTTGCGAGGCCCGCATAGCCGCCCCCCACGACCACCACGTCGGTCCGCGCGGGCAGCGACGGCGTCGTGATGCTCTGCGGCCGGAAGCCTTCCCACCAGTAGGGCTCGTCCTTGAAGTCGCTGGAGAAGATCGACTGGCTAATCGCAGGCATGACGGGGCTCACACGCAGAAACGTTGACTGGAATGAGTAAGGGCTTGAGCAGCGAGAGGGTCAAAGTCATTGTCAGACGAAGTTAAGTCGTCGAGGTTATGATGATCACGTCGCGTCAGCTCGAAGCCTTTCGCGCCATCATGGCGCACGGAACGGTGACCGCCGCGGCGGAGAGGCTGGGAGTCTCGCAGCCCGCGGTGAGCAAGATCCTGGCGGGACTGGAGCACGAGATCGGCTATCCGCTGTTCACCCGGATCAAGCGCCGGCTGGCGCCGACCAGCGAGGCCCGGCTTCTCGAACAGGAAGTGACCCGGCTCTATCACAGCCTGGAACGTGTGACGGAGGTGGCGCGCGAGATCCGCGAACGCCAGGTCGGCGACCTGCTGATCTACTCGACGCCGGCGCTCGGCCGCAGCGTCCTGCCGGACGTCATGGCCTCTTTCATGAAGCGCCACGCCAAGGCGCACATCGTCTTCCAGGTCCGCAGCTCGACCTACATCAACCAGAAGATGATCGACCAGCAGATCGACCTCGGCTTCTCGATGATGCCGTTCGAGCATCCCGCGATGGTCACGGAGGAGTTGAGCCGCGCGGCAGCGGTCTGCGTGCTGCCAGGCAACCATCGGCTGGCACGGCGCAAGGTGATCCGGGCCGCCGACCTGCGCGGCGAACGATTCCTGTCCTTCCCGCTCGATGGCCGGATGCGCCATCTGATCGATGCCGCCTTCGAGCAGGAGAGGATCGAGCGGCAGCTGCAGATCGACGTCTACTCCTCGGCCGATGCCTGCGCGCTCGCCGCACGCGGCCTCGGCGTCTCGATCGTCGATCCGTTCACCGCCCGCGACTATCTCGGCGCCGGCGTTGCCGTCGTGCCGTTCGAGCCGCGCATCCGCTATCTGTTCCGCGCCATGCGGCCGCGCCATCGCAAGCCCTCGCGGCTGGCCGACGCCTTCCTCGATGCCGTGAAGGCCCACATGAAGGCCAAGGGCTGGTAGGCCCGAGCGAAGCTCGGGCCGAAAGCTAAGGCGGGTCATGGGCCACGAAGAACTCGAGGCCGATCAGCCGCTCCAGCAGCATGACCACCACCAGCGTTACCACGACGGTCGCGGTCGAGATCGCCGCCAGAACCGGTGAGGCATTCTCCTGGATGAAGGCATAGATCTGGACCGGCAGGGTCGTGACCTGCGGTCCGGTGAGGAACATCGTGATCGTCACCTCGTCGAAGGAGATGATGAACGAGAAGAGCAGCGCGGTGACGAGGCCGGAGCGGGCGAGCGGCAGCGCGATGCCGAGGGCGATGCGGCGCTCGTCGGCCCCCAGAAGTGACGCCGCCTCGACGATCTCGCCGTCGATGCGCTGCAGGGCAACGACGATCGGCCGCCAGGCGAAGGGCAGGGTGCAGACGATGTGGGCGATGACGATGCCGGTGGCCGAGCCGAGATAGCCCGCCATCGCCAGCACGTTCACCAGGGCGACGCCTAGCGCGGCATGCGGGAAGAAGAGCGGCGACATGACCGCCAGCTCGAAGGCCGGCAGCCAGCGCGGCCGCAGGCGGTGGCAGGAATAGGCGCCCGCGAAGGCGATGGCGGTGACGACCACGGACACCACCGCGGCAATGCCCAGGCTGGTGATGAAGGCCTCGATCCAGCGCGGATCGGTGGCGGCCTCGGCATACCAGCGCAGGCTGAGTTCGCCCGGCGGGAATCTGAGATACCCGGCGGCGGCGAACGAGGTGGCGCCGATCACGACGATCGGCAGCGGCAGGAACAGCAGCAGCGCGAACGACGCGGCGCGGCCCAGTCTCACGATCGGGGTGTTCATCGGTCGGCCTTCGGCACCAGCGCCGCCTCGGCCGCGCGCAGCAGGGCGAGGCCCAGCCCGCTCAGCAGCAGCAGGCAGATCGCCCAGGCCGATGCCTTGCTCATGTTGAAGTTGTAGACGACCTCCTGATAGATCTGCGTGCCCGCCATCTTCTGGCGGATGCCGCCCAGCAGGATCGGCGTCACGATGGCGCCCATCGAGGTGAGGAAGGTGATGCTGAGCCCGGTGAAGACGCCGGGCAGGGAGAGCGGCAGCACCACGCGGCGCCAGGTCTCGAAGCCGCCGGCGCCCAGCGATTCGCTAGCTTCCTCCAGGCGGTTGTCGATCTGCAGCAGAACCGAGAGGGTGGCAATCACCGAGAAGGGCATCAGCACGTGGGTGAGGCCGATCACCACGCCGAGATCGTTGAAGATCAGCGGCAGCGGCGACTGGATGACGCCCGCCCATTTCAGTGTTTCGTTGAGGAAGCCCTTGGGTCCCAGGATGACCAGCCAGCCATAGGTGCGGACCACGAGGCTGACCAGCCACGGCACGAGCACGATCACCAGCAGCAGGTTGCGCCAGCGCGGCAGTCGCCACAGCAGCCAGGCGATGGGATAGGCCAGCACCGCCGCGGCGACCGCCACGATGGCGGCGATCGACACGGTTCGCAGGAAGACGTCGTGATAATCGGCACGTTCGAGGATCTGCCTGAAATAGACCAGCGAGAAGCCGTCCTTGTTCCAGAAGGCGTGGAAGAGGAGCAGCGCCACCGAGCCCAGGAAGAGCGCGAGCACCAGCAGGGCGGGCAGCAGCAGCCAGCCCAGGCTTCGCGGGGCGGAGGTGGCGCCGCGCATCTCAGGCGCCGGCCGCGAAGCCCGGCGGGAATTCGGCCGAGGCGCCGGTCTCGGCGTCGAACGCCTCGGCGAGCCTGATGAGATGTGCCTCGCCGTACCACGGCGCCACGAACTGGAGGCCGATCGGCAGGCCGGCCTTCGAGTGCCCGAACGGGATCGAGATCGCCGGATGGCCGGTCATGTTGAACGGGATCGTGTAGGTGTACCAGGCGGCCCGCAGGTCGCCGAGCGGCTTGCCGTCGACCACCAGCGGCTCAAACTGGTTCTGGGTGGCGAGCGGCGCCGGCGTGGCGACGGTCGGCGTCAGCAGCAGGTCGCAGTCGGCGAACAGGCGCTGGACGGCCTTGAAGGCGGTGGTGCGATCGACCAGCGCGCGGCGCAGTTGCACCACGTCGACGGCATTGCCCTCGTCCAGCGTCTTCGCGAAGGACGGATCGAGATCGCCGCGCCGGTTCTTCAGGATGTCGGCGAAGCGTTCGATCTGGTTGGCGCGCAGGATGATGCGCGCGACATCAAGCTTCCAGTCGATCTCGCGACCGTCCATCTCCTTGATCTTCGCGCCCTGCTTGTCGAGGAGGGCGAGCGCTGCATCGAGGCGGGCCTCGGTGTCGGGATCGAGGTAGCCGCCGGTCATGCGGCGGATCACGGTGATGCGCTTGCCGGCGATCGGATGCCCACCGGATTTGTCAGGCCAGGCGAAGGGTTCGCGACCGATGGCCAGGGTCCATGGGTCGTTGGGATGGCTGCCCGACATCGAGGCGAGGCCGGCGCCGAGATCGGTCGGATGGCGCGCCATCACGCCGAGATAGGTGAGCTGGCCGAACTGGTCCGGCGGCACCTCGTGCGGCACGCGGCCCAGGGTCGCCTTCAGACCGTAGACGCCGCAGCAGGCCGCGGGAATGCGGCCCGAGCCCGCGCCGTCGGTCGACATGGCGATCGGGCCGAGGCCCAGGGCCACCGAGACGGCGGCACCGCCGCTCGACCCGCCGCTCGTGTGCTCGCGATTCCACGGGTTGCGCGTGATCCCGTGCAGCGGGCTGTCGGTCAGCACCTTGTGCCCGAACTCCGGCGTCGTCGTCTTGGCGAACAGGACGGCATCGGCCGCGCGCCATTGGGCGATGGCCTCGGCATCCATCGACGGCACGTTGTCCTTCATAGTGATCGAGGCGAAGGCCGTGCGCAGGCCCTTGGTCAGGATCAGGTCCTTGGCGGAGACGGGCACGCCGGCCAGCGCGCCGAAGGAGCCGCCGCCCTTGCGTCGCGCATCGAGCGCATCGGCGGCGGCGCGTGCCCCTTCGGCATCGAGCGTCGCGATCGGGTTGAAGGGCTCGGCCTTCTTCGTGCGCTCCAGCACGCCCTCGACGATGTCGCGCGCGGCGACCTTGCCGGACATGAAGGCTTTGACATGAGCTGCGACGGTGCGGCCGGCGAAATCCTGAGCAGGCATGATCGTTCTTTCAGGTTGAGGCGAAGAGCGTGAATGTGTCGTACGGGACCGAGAGGTGCGCCGTCTTTCCTTCGGCGAGTTCCGCAACGTGCGGCGTGTCGGCCATGGAGAGCGCCGTGAGGGGACCCAGCGGCGTGTCGAGCACGGCTTTCACGGTGGGGCCGAGACGATGCAGCGCCGATACGCGGCCTTCGAGCGACAGCGTGCCCGCTTGTGTCGTCAGCCGCACCGACTCGGGTCGGCAGGCGAGCTGGCAGGCGCGGCCGGCCGACGCGGCGCCGACGACGGCTGAGCGGGGAACGGAGATCGCCTGCCCCGCGACGGAGACCGAGACCGTTGTGGCATCAACCGCCTCGATGCGGCCGTCCAGCATGTTGATGTCTCCCACGAACCGCGCGACGAAGGGCGAGGCGGGGCGGCGGTAGATCTCGCCCGGCGTGCCAACCTGCCGGACGTGCCCGCCCTCCATCACGACGATCGTATCGGAAAGCATCGTCGCCTCTTCCTGGTCGTGGGTGACGAACACGAAGGTCGTGGCGAGCTGACGCTGGATCGACTTGAGCTCGACCTGGAGCTGGCGGCGAAGCTGCAGGTCGAGCGCGCTCAGCGGCTCGTCGAGCAGCAGGATTGCCGGCTCCAGCGCCAGCGACCGCGCCAGCGCCACGCGTTGCTTCTGGCCGCCGGAGAGCTGGCCGATGCGCCGGCGCTCGAATCCGGCCAGGCCCACCAGGCCCAGGAACCGCGAGACGCGGGCCGCGATCTCGGAGGCAGCCGTGCCGCGGATCCGCATGCCGTAGGCCACGTTCTCGAAGACGTCGAGATGCGGGAACAGAGCCAGGTTCTGGAACACCATGCCGAGCGGGCGACGCCGCGGCGGTACGCCCTGCATGGGCGCGCCGTCGATGGCGATGGTGCCGCGGCTCGGTTCGAGGAAGCCCGCGATCAGGCGCAGCAGGGTGGTCTTGCCGCATCCGGAGGGGCCGAGCAGGGTAACGAAGCTGCCACCCTCGATCGAAAGATTCACCTCGTGCAGCACCGTCGCGGTGCCGAACGCCTTGCCGACACCGTCGATCGAGATCGAACCCCGGCTCACTGCTTGACGCCGGACATCAGCTTCTCGGCGCGGTCGACCCGCGCCTCGTTGTGCTCGACGACGATGCGCCAGTCGGGCGAGTAGAGCGACTTCACGATTTCGTCGTAGGGCTGGCCAAGCGTCTTCTGCAGATCCTCGGGCAGCTTGACCTTGGCGTTCATCGGCAGCCAGCCGTCGAGCAGGGCCGCGCGCAGCTGCGGCTCGGCGCCGGCGATGTAGTTCATCCAGACCAGCGACTTGTCCTGGTTCTTGGCGCCCTTCGGCACCACCACGACGTAGGGCAGCATCAGCGCACCCTCTTTGGGAATCACGATGCCGACATTGGCGGCGCCCTGGCGGCGCAGTGCCCAGACGCGCGACGCGTAAAACGGCACCGCGGCAACCTCGCCGCGCGTCAGCAGCGTGTTCATGTGAGCGAGCGAGGTGTAGGTCGCGAGCACGTTCGGCACGATCTTCTCGAGCAGCTTGAAGCCCGGATCGATGTCCTTCTCGCTGCCGCCCATCGCCTTGGCCATGATGACGGCGTCGTAGGGCGCGAGATAGACTGGCCGGGTCAGAGACAGCTTGCCCTTCCACTTCGGATCGGCGAGCCCCTGCCAGGAGGCGAAGTCCTGGGCCTTGGCGAGGTCGGTGTTGTAGGCGATCCCGTAGTAGGTGAAGTAGACCGGCAGTCCGACATGGCGGCCGGCCTTGTCCTTGGTCAGAAACTTCGGATCGACGTCGGAGATTCCCGGAAGCTGCTTGTCGTCGAAGCTTTCGATCAGGCCGGCATTGGACAGCGCGATCGCCTCGAAGTAGGTGACCAGCGCCAGGCTGTACTGTCCGGCGGCCGCGGGAGAGCGCAGCGCGCCGGCCGGGTTCGGCACCTCGACCATCTTGATGGTGGAGCCGTTGCCGGGGTTGAACTGCTTGATGAAGGCCTCGCGCCAGGTGTTGGCGCCGCCCCCGCCCCACACCGCCATGGTGAGCTCCTGGGCAGACGCGACACCCGTGCTCGCACAGGCCAGGACCGCGCTGCACATCAACGCCTTCAATCGGTTCATCATCGCTGGCCCCCACCGTTGTTGCTTGGCAGCGACGTTAGACGCCTCCTGCAGTAGTCGAGAAATTCATTCGTCCCGTCTGGTCATTCCAGAAGGTTATGGTGTTCGGTATTGCTCCATGCAGATGCCGCTTCTACAGTCCCGAGGGGATCACGGAGGGGAAACGCCATGGACTTGAAGCGCCTGCATCGCCGCCACGCTCTCTCGCTGCTGGGAGGCGCCGCCGCGGTCGGCGCCGCCGGGCCCGCCTTCGCACAGGCCGAGCCGGCGAAGCCCGCCCAACTCGTGGTCAACCATTCCGGTGGGTCGATGGGCTCGGCCATGCGCAAGGCCTTCTTCAACGGCTTCGAGAAGAAGTACGGGATCAAGGTCGTCGAGACGAGCCCGGTCGATTTCGGCAAGCTCCGCGCGATGGTCGATTCCGGCAACGTCGAGTGGGATCTGACCGAGATCGGCGGCCAGGATGCGATCCGCGCCGGCAAGGCCAATCTCCTGGAGAAGATCGACCCGAAGGTCGTCGACCGCTCCAAGTATCCGGCGACGGCGCAGAATCCCTACGTCTTCGCCTCGTCGGTCTATACGACCATCATCGGGTTCCGGAACGACGTGTTCAAGAACGGCAGTCAGCCCAAGAGCTGGGCCGACTGGTGGGACGTGAAGAAGTTCCCGGGCGCGCGCTCCATGCGCAACCATCCGACCGACAATCTCGAATTCGCGCTGATCGCCGACGGGGTGCCGAAGGACAAGATCTATCCGATCGACTTCGACCGCGCCTTCAAGAAGCTCGACCAGATCAAGCCGCACATCACCGTCTGGTGGTCGACCGGCCAGCAGCCCGCCCAGCTGCTGCTCGACAAGGAAGTGGTGCTGGCCACCGGCTGGAACGGCCGTTTCTACGACATCATCAAGAAGGGCGCGCCGGTCGGCATCGAATGGAACGAGGGAGCCCTGAAGCAGGGCAGCTTCGCCATCCCGCGCGGCGCCAAGAGCCCGTACTGGGCCAACAAGATGCTGGCCGAGCTCGCGATACCGCAGCAGCAGGCGGTCTATGCCTCGGAGCTCGGCTATCCCGGCCTCAACCTCGAATCGCTGAACTTCGTCGATCCGAAGGTGAAGCCGTTCCTGCCGACCGCCTATCTCGACCAGCAGTTCTGGGTGAGCGACCAGTGGTATGCCGAGAACGGCACCAAGGCGGCGGAACTGTGGAACGCCTGGATGCTGAAGAAGGGCTGACCTCTCTTGAGTGCCAGCGGGGGATCGGCCGACCTTCTCATCGAGGGTGTGGCCAGACGTTTCGGAGAGGTGGTCGCGCTCGATCACGTCTCCCTGCAGGTGGCCCAGGGGGAGCTTCTGACCATCCTGGGGCCCAGCGGCTCGGGGAAGACGACCCTGCTCAAGGTCGTTGCGGGCTTCGAGACGCCCGACGCCGGCCGCGTGACGGTGGGCGGCGCCGACATCACCGCGCTGCCGCCGGCCCGGCGGGACATCGGCATGGTGTTCCAGAACTATGCCCTGTTCCCGCATCTCAGCGTCGCGGCCAACGTCGCCTTCCCGCTGGAGATGCGCAACGTCGCGAAGCCGGAGATCGAGCGGCGCGTCGCCGAGGCCCTGGCGATGGTCGAGCTCAAAGGTTACGAGGCGCGCCTGCCGCGGCAGCTTTCCGGCGGCCAGCAGCAGCGCGTGGCCCTCGCGCGCGCCATCGTGTTCAACCCGCGGCTCCTGCTGCTGGACGAGCCCTTCGGGGCGCTGGACCGCAAGCTCCGGGAGACGATGCAGCTCGAGGTGCGCCGCCTGCAGCGCCGTCTCGGCCTCACCACCATCTTCATCACCCACGACCAGGAGGAGGCGCTGGTCCTGTCCGACCGGATCGCGGTGATGAGCAGGGGCACGATCCAGCAGATTGCCACGACGACCGAGATCTACGAGCGGCCGGCCAACGATTTCGTCGCCGACTTCGTGGGCGAGAGCAACATCTTCCACGGGACGATGAGCGCGCCGGGCACGGTTACGCTCGACGGCGGCCGCGTCCTGCAGGTGCGCAGCGACAGGCCAGCCGGAAGCAAGGTCGGCGTGCTGATGCGCCCCGAGCGATTCGCCCCGTCGGGCGCCAACGCCTTCGCCGGCGAGGTGATCGAGTCGGTCTATCTCGGCACGTCGTTCAAGCTGCGCCTCGCCTGCGAGGGCGGCCTCGAGCTGCTGGTGCGCCAGCCCGCACGCGGCGCGCTGCCCGCCGCTGGCGCGCGCATGACCGTCGGCATCGAGCCTGAGTCGATCCATGTGTTCTGAGTTCGGAGGAGCGCGCCACTCCAGTGGCACTCATGAGGGCGCCACTGGAGTGGCGCGCTCCCATGAATAGGTCGATCCTCCCTGCGCTGCCGGCGCTGATCCTGCTCTTCGTGTTCTTCCTGTTCCCGGTCGTGCGCATGCTGGGCTTCAGCGTCGAGGGCGGGACGCTCGACTGGTACGCCAAGGCGCTGGGCGAGCAGCTCTATCTGCGGGTCTTCTGGAACACCTTCGAGATCGCGCTGCTGGTCACTCTCTTCTGCCTGCTGCTGGGCTATCCGCTGGGTTTCCTGATGGCGACGACCACACCCTTCTGGGCGACCGTGGGCTTCATCTTCGTCCTGTTGCCGCTCTGGACCTCGGTGCTGGTGCGCACCTATGCCTGGATGGTGCTGCTCGGCCGCAACGGCGTCTTCAATCGCACGCTGATGGAAGCGGGCATCATCAGCGATCCGATTCCAATGCTGCACAATTTCACCGGCGTGCTGATCGGCATGGTGCATGTGCTGCTGCCCTACATGGTGCTGCCGATCTACGGCGCGGTGCGCAAGGTCGATCCCGCCATTCCCGCGGCGGCCGCGGGACTCGGCGCGTCGAGCTTCGCGATCTTCCGGCGCATCTACCTGCCGCTCACCCTGAACGGCATCTTCGCGGGCTCGGTGCTGGTGTTCGTGCTGTCGCTGGGCTTCTTCATCACCCCGGCGCTGCTGGGCGGCGGCCGGGTGATGATGATCGCCGTGCTGATCGAGCAGCAGGTGCGCGAGGCGCTGAACTGGCCGTTTGCCGCGGCGCTGTCGGCGGTGCTTCTGGTCTTCACCTTCGCCGTCTATGCGCTGGCTCAGCGTTTCACGCGGACGGAGGTGGCCCGATGAGCCGCCGCCTGTTGGTCATCTCGTGCGGCCTGATCTACTTCTTCCTGATGCTGCCGCTGCTGGTGGTCTTCCCGATCTCGCTGTCGTCGGCGCCCTACATGCAGTTCCCGCCGCCCGGCCTGTCGTGGCAGTGGTACGAGCGCTATCTCGACGATCCGCAATGGATCGATGCCACATGGCGCTCGCTCTATATCGGCAGCGCGACGGCGGTCTTCGCGCTGGCGCTGGGCGTGCCGCTGGCCTTCGCGCTGGTGCGCGGAAAATTCTTCGGCCGCATCCTGATCGACCGGCTGGCGCTCGCGCCCGTGATCGTGCCGACCATCATCCTGTCGGTGGCGGTCTATGGCCTGTTCGCGAAACTGAAACTGATCGGCACCTGGTACGGACTCGTCGTGGCGCACACGGTGCTGGCGCTGCCCTTCGTCGTGCTGGTGATCGGGGCGGGGCTGCGCGACTTCGACCGCTCGCTGGAACAGGCCGCCGAGGGGCTGGGTGCTAGCCGTTGGCGTACCCTGGCGCGGGTCACGCTGCCGCTGCTGCGTCCCAGCCTCGTCTCGGCCGGGCTGCTCGCCTTCATCTCCTCGTTCGACGAAGTCGTCGTGGCGCTGTTCCTCGCCGGCGCCAACATGACGCTCCCGAAGAAGATGTTCGACAACATCATGATGGAGATCGACCCGACCATTGCCGCCGTCTCGGTGATGCAGATCCTTCTGGTGTCGATCGTCCTGGTGCTGATCGGCCGCTTCGGCCGCGGCCTCAGGGATAGTGCGCGATGAGTGTGTTGCCAACCCTTCGAGACGGCCGCGAAGAGGCCTCCTCAGGGTGAGGTGGAAGTGTAGTGAAGTCCTCATCCTGAGGAGCGGTCCGAAGGACCGCGTCTCGAAGGATGGGCCAAGGAGTAAGTGATGGCCGACAGCGTCTTCCACAAGGATTTCAAGGCGACGCCCTGGTGGTGGGAGTGGTGGCATCCCTCCAACGAGCTGAGCCAGGACCCCCCGCTCAAGACCGACGTACTGGTGGTGGGCGCGGGCTATGGCGGACTGTCGACGGGACTCGAGCTGGCGCGCTCGGGCGTCGACGTGACCGTGCTGGAGCGCGGCGATTTCGGCGTCGGTGCCTCGACCCGCAACGGCGGCGGCGTGAGCGGCGGCACGACCATGGGCAAGGGCTTCTCCGGCAAGGGCGTCGGCGGCGATCCCGAGGCCTGGAAGAAGGTGATGGCGCGCATGCTGAGCGATGCCGCCGATTCATTGAGCCAGGTCGAGACGGTGATCCAGCGCGAGGGCATCGAATGCTTCTGGCGCATGAACGGCCGCTTCAGCGGCGCCTATACGCCCCGGCACTTCGCCGAACAGCAGGCCAAGGTCGCGACCTACAACGAGCAGGCGGCGCTCGGCACCTACATGGTGCCGCGCGAGCGCCAGCGCGAGGAGATCGCCTCCGACTACTACTACGGCGGCATGGTCGTGGAGCGCACCGGCCAGCTCCACCCCGCGCTCTACTATGGCGGCCTGCTCAAGGCGGCGCACCGTGCCGGCGCGAAACTCTGCGCCAACTGCGATGCCGAGAAGATCGAGCGTAAGCCGGGTGGGTTCCGCGTGCTGACCAGCAAGGGCCCGATCGAGGCGCGCGAGGTGGTGATCGCCACCAACGGCTACACGACCGAGCTGACGCCGACGCTGCGGCGCAAGCTGGTGCCGGTCGCCAGCCACATCATCGCGACCGAGGAGCTGCCCGAGGACCTGGTGCAGAGCCTGATCCCAAAGAACCGCGTCGTCTCCGACACCAAACGGGTGCTCTGCTATTACCGCCAGTCGCCCGACAACAAGCGCGTGATCTTCGGCGGTCGCGCCCGCTTCACCCAGGTGACGCCCGAGGTCAGCGCGCCGGTGCTGCACGGCTACATGCTGGAGCGCTGGCCGCAGCTCAAGGGCGTGAAGGTGACCCATGCCTGGACCGGCAACGTGGCCTTCGCTTTCGACTTCCTGCCGCACATGGGCATGGAGCAGGGCATGCACTATCTGATGGCCTGCAACGGCTCGGGCGTCGCAATGATGTCCTATCTCGGCTACCAGACGGCGCGGAAGATCGCCGGCGGCTCGAACGCGCCGGTCAACGCCTTCGACGGCCAGGATTTCCCGACCGTCCCCTTCTACAACGGCAACCCCGAATGGGTTCTGCCCTTCGTCGGCGCCTGGTATCGCACCCGCGACTGGTGGGACCGGGTGCGGGCGTAAGGCCGCTCAAACAAATATGGCCTCACCCTGAGGAGCACCGCGTAGCGGTGCGTCTCGAAGGGTCGGCACGAGCACCACGCCTGTTGCCCATCCTTCGAGACGGTCGTGGAGTTTACCCCGAGGTACTCGAGGGGCGACCTCCTCGGGATGAGGCCAAGTGTTTGTGATGCTCTTGAAGTCCCGCTTTCTACTTCATCGTGATCGGCGAGAAGTCCTGGAACCAGTTCTGGGCCTGGATGAAGCCCGTGACCTTGGGTGACAGGGCGCGTGGCGCCACGTCATGCGTCACGAACAGGAACAGCGCGTCGTCGACGATCTTCTCGTGGACCTTCTTCAGCGCCTCGTCCTGCGCCTTCTGGTCGAAGGTCGTGCGCGCCTTCTCCAGCAGGGCGTCCATGCCCGGGTCCTGGTAGAAGCCCCAGTTGGTGCCGTTGGGCGCCACCAGCTTCGAATCGAGATGGCGGATGAAGGCGGTGAACGGGTCCTGGATGAAGTAACTGAAGTTCAGCGCGCTGGCGCCCTTGGCCTGATCCGACTTGGCGCCGGCCCGCCACAGGTTGATCAGCGTGTTCCACTCGGCGACCTCGAATTCGATCTTGATGCCGACGTCCGCCAGGTTCTGCTGGATGTACTCGTTCATCGGCAGCGGCAGCATCTGGCCCGAGCCGGAGCTCGAGATCAGCACCTTCGCCGTCACCGGCTTGGCCTTGCTGAAGCCCGCCTCGGCCAGCAGCTTCTTCGCCGCCTCCGGATCGTACTTCACGTCGAAGCTCGGATTGCCGAACCACTGGCTGCCCGGCGTGAGGAAGCCCTTGGCCGGGATCATCATGCCCTTCAGCAGCACCTTCAGCCCCTCGCGGTCGACGGCGAGGTTGGCCGCCTTGCGGACGCGGATGTCCTTCCACGGCGAGCCGTCGGCGAAGGAGAGGTGCCAGGTCCAGTTGTGAGGATAGGCGTTGCTGATCAGCTTGAAGCCGGCCTTCTCCAGGCTGGGGATCGCGTCGGGCGAGGGCGCCTCGATCCAGTCGACCTGACCCGAACGCAGCGCCGCCGTGCGGGTCGCGGGCTCAGGGATCGGCAGCAGCACCATCTTGTCGAGCTTCGGTACGCGCGCCTTGTCCCAATAGTCCTTGTTCGGCGACAGCTCGGCGCGGGTCTGCGGCTGGAAGGCCGTCAGCTTCCACGGGCCGGTGCCCGACGGCGTCTGCGCGAACTTGTTCCAGTCCTTGCCGACCTTCTCCCACTGGGCCGGGCTCGACATCATCACCCAGGAGATCTGGTAGGGCAGGAAGGCGTCGGGCGTCTTGGTCGTGATCTCGACCGTCCGGTCGTCGATCACCTTGTAGGAGGCGACGGCGGGAATGCGCGAGCGGCCCTGCGCCGCCTGCTTGGGGTCGAACTGCGGCGCCTTCTCGTTCAGCAGCTTCTCGAGGTTCCAGACCACGGCGTCGGCCTTGAAGTCGCTGCCGTCGTGGAACTTCACGCCGTCGCGCAGGGTGAAGGTCCAGCGGGTCGGATCGGCCTCGTCGACCTTCCACGAGGTGGCGAGGCCCGGCACCAGCACCGAGGCCTTGTCGGCCGAGGACAGGTCCCAATTGATCAGCCCGTCATAGAGCGTGTAGCCCATGAACCGCATGCCTTCGCCGCCCTGATCGGTCTGGCCGGTGGTCAGCGGAATGTCGGAGGCGGTCATGCCGATGCGCAGCGTGCCCTGCGCCAGAACCGGGGTCGCGGCCAGCGAGGCCAGCAGCGCGACGGTTCCCAGAACGGCTTTCTTGGCGAGAATCATGACGAAGGTCCCTGTCTTCCTTGTGGTCGTTGCCGCCGCAGACGCGAGAACCATGCCAAAGGATAGGTGGCGCCCCCGTCCCACCCGTTCGAAACTCAAGTCCGTTCGACAAAGAACGTGACTTCTAATTTAGAATCGTTCTAAATTTAGGCCGCGAGCCTAGAACATGAGGGATGGACGATGACGACCGAGAGCAAGTGCCCTTTCAGCGGCGCCCCCAAGGGACCTTCGAACCGCGACTGGTGGCCCAACCAGCTCGACCTGCAGGTCCTGCACCAACATTCCCCGCTCTCCAACCCGATGGGCGAGGCCTTCGACTACGCCAAGGCGTTCAAGAGCCTCGACCTCGATGCCGTCATCAAGGACCTGAAGGCCCTGATGACCGATTCGCAGGATTGGTGGCCGGCCGACTTCGGCCATTACGGCCCGTTCTTCATCCGCATGGCCTGGCACAGCGCCGGCACCTATCGCGTCGGTGACGGCAGGGGCGGCGCCGGCGGCGGCCAGCAGCGCTTCGCCCCGCTGAATTCGTGGCCCGACAACGTCAATCTCGACAAGGCGCGCCGCCTGCTCTGGCCGATCAAGCAGAAGTACGGAAACAAGCTCTCCTGGGCCGACCTGCTGATCCTCACCGGCAACGTCGCGCTGGAATCGATGGGCTTCAAGACCTTCGGCTTCGGCGGCGGCCGCGCCGACACCTGGGAGCCCGAGCAGGACATCTACTGGGGCCCCGAGGGCAAATGGCTGGCCGACGAGCGCTACAGCGGCGACCGCCAGCTCCAGGGCTCGCTGGGCGCGGTGCAGATGGGCCTCATCTACGTCAATCCCGAGGGCCCCAACGGCAACCCCGATCCGGTCGCCGCGGCGCGCGACATCCGCGAGACCTTCGCGCGCATGGCGATGGACGACGAGGAGACGGTGGCGCTGATCGCCGGCGGCCACACCTTCGGCAAAACCCACGGCGCCGGTGATGCCGCCTTGGTCGGGCCGGAGCCGGAAGCCGCGCCGATCGAGCAGCAGGGGCTGGGCTGGAAGAGCAGCTTCGGTACCGGCAAGGGCCATGACGCGATCGGCAGCGGCCTCGAAGTCACCTGGACCTCGACGCCGACCAAGTGGAGCAGCAACTTCTTCTGGAACCTGTTCGGCTACGACTGGGAGCTGACCAAGAGCCCGGCCGGCGCCCATCAGTGGGTCGCCAAGAACGCCCAGGCGACCGTGCCCGATCCGGCGGACCCGTCCGACCCGTCGAAGCGTCGCCTGCCGACGATGCTGACCACCGACCTGTCGCTGCGCTTCGACCCGGCCTACGAGAAGATCTCGCGGCGCTTCTACGAGAACCCCGACCAGTTCGCCGATGCCTTCGCGCGGGCCTGGTTCAAGCTCACGCACCGCGACATGGGTCCGATCGCGCGCTACCTCGGCCCGCTCGTGCCGAAGGAACACCTGATCTGGCAGGACCCGATCCCTGCCGTCGACCATCCGCTGGTTGGCGAGGCCGAGATCGAGTCCCTCAAGGCGAAGCTGCTGGCGTCGGGCCTCACCGTGTCGCAGCTCGTCACGACCGCGTGGGCCTCGGCCGCGACCTTCCGCGGCGCCGACAAGCGCGGTGGCGCCAACGGCGCGCGCATCCGCCTGGCACCTCAGAAGGACTGGGCGGTCAACCAGCCGGCCGAGCTCTCCTCGGTGCTGCAGAAGCTCGAAGCGGTGCAGGCCGAGTTCAACGCCTCGGTGACGGGCGGCATGAAGGTCTCGCTGGCCGACCTGATCGTGCTGGGCGGTGTCGCCGCCGTCGAGAAGGCGGCGAAGGCCGCCGGCCATGACGTGAAGGTCCCCTTCACGCCGGGCCGCACGGACGCCTCGCAGGAACAGACCGACGCGCACTCCTTCGCGCCGCTCGAGCCGACCGCCGACGGCTTCCGCAACTTCGTCGGCACGAAGATGGCGCAGTCGCCGGAGGAACGTCTGGTCGACCACGCCCAGCGCCTGACCCTGACCGCGCCCGAGATGACGGTGCTGGTCGGCGGCCTGCGCATGCTGGGCGCCAATGTCGGTGGCTCGACGCACGGCGTCTTCACCGACAGGAAGGAGACGCTCAGCACCGACTTCTTCGTCAACCTGCTCGACATGGCGACCGAGTGGCAGCCGGTCGCCGGCGATGACGGCGTCTACGAGGGCCGCGACCGCAAGTCCGGCGCCGTGAAGTGGACCGGCACGAGGATTGACCTGATCTTCGGCTCGCACAGCCAGCTCCGCGCGCTCGCCGAGGTCTATGCCCAGTCCGATGCGAAGGAGAAGTTCGTGAACGACTTCGTCGCCGCCTGGACCAAGGTCATGAACCTCGACCGCTTCGGCCTCCACGCCTGAGCCGCGGTACCTGAAAAGAGAAAGCCCGCCCGGTGAAAGCCGTGGCGGGCTTTTTGCTTCAACAACGACCTCACCCTGAGGAGCGCTTCGCAGGAGCGCGTCTCGAAGGGTGGGCACGAGCGCCACGCCTGTTGCCCATCCTTCGAGACGACGTGCTAGGCACGTCTCCTTGTATCAAGAGACGGCCGCGCCGACAGGGTTTTGAGAAGATCCATTGTTTCCGCCCAAATTTCCTATTGGGTCGATCAAGCGAGCGGCGCGAAGCGATGTCGACAGATGTGCGGTCCGATTTATTGCTAATGACCAAGAGCCATCTGGATAAATCTAAATCTGGCTTATGATTTAGAGAAAGCACGGAACACTACTTTGTCTAGCTGCATGGCTTCTGCTGTACGACGATCTCAGCGATTTCCCACCGACGTTCGAGGAACGGTGTATTCGCATGGCTTTCGTTTTGATCGTGTCGGCGGCTATCGGCGCTATCGCGTTTTGGTTCGTCGACCGTCGACTACGAGTCCGCAGCCTGCTTTCTGACGACGATATCCGCTGAGGTTACGCCAACTGCGTCGCCTGACTCACCGCCAGCTCCCACCCGTCTTTCGCCGTCACGTACACTGAGACCCAACGGACATCGTAGGTCTTCTGGTCGGCAACGTTCAGGATCGGGCTCGTGCCGGTGACGATCACGGTCGGGCCGGTGAAGACTCGGAAGACGAGGTCGGAGGCGGGGGCGGCTTCGATCATGGGCTCGCCGGCCATCGCGGCGGCGAGGCGGGCGTCCCTAGTTTCGAGTTTTCCGGTCTCGGTCGTGTGTGTGAAGCCGTCGGCGTAGAGTGCGCGCAGGGCGGCGAGGTCTTTGGCGCGTACGGCCTTCGCGAGTTTCGCGCGGAAGTCGGTGACTTCCTGGATGAACTTCTTCGCTTCCGCCGAATCGGGCTGGCGCGGCGGATGGGCGAAGGCTTCGGAGGCAAGAGCGAGAAGCGGGAGTCCCGCGAGCAGGGTGCGTCTACGCATCCTTCGAGGATACGCCGGCCTCCGCGAAGGTCGCCATGCCGTTGTGGCAGGCGGCGGCGGCCTTGAGCAGTGGCACGGCGAGCGCGGCGGCCGAGGCTTCGCCCAGGCGCATGTCGAGGTCGAACAGCGGGCGCAGGCCGAGTTCGGCGAGCAGGCGCGTGTGGCCGGGCTCGGCCGAGCGGTGCGCGACCAGGCAATGGTCGAGGGCGCGGCGGTCGACGGCGCGCAGCACCGCGGCGGCGGCGGTGCAGGCGAAGCCGTCGAGCAGCACCGGGATGCGGCCCATGCGGGCGGCCACGATGGCGCCGGTCAGGGCCGCGAATTCCTCGCCGCCGACCGCGGCCAGCAGTTCGAGCGGATCGCGGCGGGCGATCGCGTCCTTGTGGAAGGCCAGCGCCTCGTCGATCACCGCGACCTTGTGCGCCAGCGCCTTGCCGGAGACGCCGGTGCCGGGCCCGGCCCAGTCGGCGCCGCTGCCGCCAAAGAGTGCGGCGCAGAGCGTGGCGGCGGCCGTCGTATTGGCGATGCCCATTTCACCGAGGCACATCACGTCGATGCCGGGTTCGGCCGCCATCATGCCGTAGGCCATGGCGTTGGCCGCCCGCGTCTCGTCCATCGCCGGCCCTCGCGTGAAGTCGGCGGTGGGATGGTCGAGGTCGAGCTCGTAGATGCGCAGGTCGGCGTCGATCGCGGCGGCGAGCTGGTTGATGGCGGCGCCGCCGTTCAGGAAGTTCTTCACCATCTGCTGCGTGACTTCGGGCGGATAGGCCGAGACGCCGCGGGCGGCGACGCCATGGGTGCCGGCGAAAACCGCGATGCGCGGCCGCTCGACCCGCGGCTGGGCGCGGCCCTGCCAGCAGGCCAGCCACTCCGCGATCTCCTCGAGCCGGCCGAGCGAGCCCGGCGGCTTGGTCAGTTCGGCCTGGCGGCGGACCACCTCGGTCTGGGCGGTGAGATCGGGTCCCGGCAGGTCGCGCAGGATCCGGCGCATTTCATCGAAGGAGGCAGCCGACATTGTTTGTCCGGGGGCATTCTGGAAGGGGCCGGACCATCCTATATTCGGGGCACCATGACCAGTCCCCACGAGCCCTCCTCTTCCTCCTTCGGCGGCGGCGCCCACCGCCCGGCGTCGTTCGACGAATGGCTGCAGGCCTTCAAGGAGCAGATGACGTTCTTCACCGGGCTGAAGCTCGATGTCGGCCTGCCGCGCTGGCCACTGGCCGACGTCCTGCCGGTGCTGCCCTTCGTCGGCGCGGCGATCGGGCTGGCTTCCGGGCTGGTCTTCGCCATCGTGCGCGGCATCGCGGGGCCGGGCTGGCTGGCGGCCGTGCTGGCCGTCGGCGCCGCCGTGATCCTGACGCGCGCCCTGCACGAAGATGGATTGGCCGACACCGCCGACGGGCTGGGGCCGCATGCGCTGGAGCCGGCGCGGCGCCTCGAGATCATGCGCGACAGCCGCAACGGCACGTTCGGCGTGCTGGCGCTGGCGCTCACGGTGCTGATCAAGGTTGCCTGCCTCGCGCAGTTCGGCGCCGCCACCGGGCTGGTGGTGCTGATCTCGGCCCACGCGCTGTCGCGCGCCGTGCTCGCCTATCCGCTGCTGGCCTTCTCGCCCGTCCATGCCGACGGGCTGGGCGCGACCGTGGGCAAGCCGACCGACAACGATGTCTGGATCACCATCGGCATCGGCGCGGGGCTGGCGTTCCTGCTGATGCTCGGCAAGGGCCTGTTCGTCGCGATCCTGGCGCCGCTCGCCGTCCTCGCCTCCGCCTGGTTCGCCTCGCACTGGATCGCCAGGCGGCTCGGCGGCTACACCGGCGACACTTTGGGCGCCGTGCAGCAGAAGGCGGAGGTCGTCTTCCTCGTGGTGGCGGCGCTGTTCATCGGCGGCTAAGAAAGCCTCCGCGTAAGAGTCCAGCGGAGGAAGAGCATGGCGACGGGCGCCAAGATCACGGGAGCGGTGACGCGGTGGTGGTGGGTGCGGCACGCGCCGGTGCCCAATCCGGAGCGCCGTTGCTACGGCCAGTCCGACATGGATTGCGACGTGAGCAACGAGGCGCTGTTCCGTCACCAGGCGAAGCTTCTGCCCAAGGGCGCGGTCTGGTACGCCTCCAACCTGCTGCGCGCACGCAAGACGGCCGAAACGCTCGCCAAGGCAGGGGCGGAGATGGACACGCTCAACATCGATCCCGACCTCGCCGAGCAGCATTTCGGCTCGTGGCAGGGACTGACCTATGTCGAGATCGCCGAGAACCACGCCAACAACCATCTGTTCTGGCTGGGGCCGCCGGAATTCCGGCCCGAGGGCGGCGAGAGCTTCGTCGACCTGCGCGAGCGCACGGTGCGCAGCATCGACCGGCTGACCGCCGAACACAAAGGCCGCGACATCGTGGCGACGGCGCATGGCGGCACGATCCGCGCCGCGCTGGCGCATGCCTTCGACCTCCATCCCGAGGCGGCGGTGCGTTTCGAGATCGACAATGTCTCGATCACGCTCATCGAGCATTTCGAGCAGGCCGATCCCCAGCATGCCTGGCGCGTGGCCTTCGTGAACTACATGCCGCGCGAGATCGTGCTGGCCCATGCCGGCGGGCCTGCGTGACGGCGGCCGCGAAGTCCACCGTCGAGCTGGCGGCCGAACAGGCGGCCCACTGGAACGGTGCGGGCGGGCAGAACTGGTTGAAGGCGCAGGCGCGGCTCGACCATCTGATGGCCGGGATCACCCGAGACGCGCTGGCGCTGGCGAACGCGCAGCCCGGTGAAAAGGCGATCGACGTGGGCTGCGGCCCCGGCACCACGACGGCGGCGCTGGCGGCCTCGGTCGGACTCGCGGGTCACGTGCTGGGCGTCGACATTTCCCGGGTGCTGATCGACGCCGCCCTGACACGGCGGCTCTCCAACGCGACCTTCGTGGTGGCCGATGCCGGCGCGCATCCCTTCGAGCGGGCGTCCGCCGACCTGATCTTCTCGCGCTTCGGTGTCATGTTCTTCGCCGATCCGGTCGCCGCCTTCACCAACCTACGGCGTGCCCTGAGGCCGTCGGGCCGGCTGGCCTTCGTCTGCTGGCGCAGCGCGCCGGAGAATCCCTGGAGCCTCGCGCCGGTGAAGGCGGCTGCGCCGTTTCTGACGCTGCCGCCACGGCCCGGTCCAGAGGATCCCGGCCAGTTCGCCTTCGGCGACCGTGCCCGGGTCGAGCGTATCCTGAAGGGGGCGGGCTTTACCGGCCTCGCGATCGAGCCGCTCGACGTCGAGATCTGGATGGGCCGCGACCCGGCCGATGTCGTGGTCAATGCCGGCCGCTTCGGCCCGCTGGCCCGGCCGCTGGCCGAGGCCGAGCCGGCGGCGGCCGCCCGGGCCAAGGCCGCCATCGTCGAGGCGCTGGCGCCGCACGCCACGAAGGACGGCGTGTCGCTGCCGGGCGGCTGCTGGCTGGTGAGCGCCCGGCCCGGCTGATGGAACATATCTCGACCTTCCCGCTGCCGCCGGTGACGCTCGTCCTCGGCGGCGCGCGCTCGGGCAAGAGCACCCATGCCGAGCGCCTGGTGACGGGTACCCTGCATGGCGGGGCGCCACGGCCGGCGGTCTATATCGCCACCGCCGAGCCGGGCGACGTCGAGATGGCGACCCGGATCATGGCCCACCGCACCCGCCGCGGCGCCGTCTGGACCACGATCGAGGAGCCGCTGAAGCTCGCCGAGGTGCTGGAGCAGGCGGCCAGCAGGGGCCAGCCGATGCTGGTCGACTGCCTCACCCTCTGGCTCTCGAACCTCATGCATGCCGGCGAGGACGTCGACCAGGCGACCGACGAGCTGGTGCGGTCACTCGATGATCACAACCAGCCGGTGGTGTTCGTGAGCAACGAAGTGGGCCTCGGCATCGTGCCCGAGACCCCGCTCGGCCGGACCTTCCGGGACGCGATGGGCCGGCTGAATATGCGCATTGCCGAGCGCGCCGACCGGGTGATCCTGATGGCAGCGGGCCTCCCCCTGACCATGAAGGACCGGCCGGCCCGGCCGCGCTGAGGCTCCTCAACCCGGCGGCGAAACGTGGTATGGTTCGGCCGTTGTGACCATCCAGGCGCTCCCCGGCGTCGGTCGCCAGCCAAACGGAGCCATAAATGAAGCTCGATCGCCGAACCGTCCTTTCGGGGGCTGCGGCCGCGTTCGCCGCGCCGTTCCTCGTGTCCCAGCCGGCCCGCGCCGATGCCAAGCGGCAGTCGCTGGTCGATTCCTGTCTCGCCACGGCCCGGAAAATCCTGGGCGGTCCCGACTTTCCCGATGCCGCCGGACAGATGGTCAATGCACGCGGCGTCCTGATCATTCCCGAACTCGTCCAGGGCGGGTTCATCTTCGGCGCCGCCGGCGGCCGCGGCGTGCTGTTGGGCCGGTCTTCGCCCAACAACTGGAGTTACCCGGCCTTCTACCTCATGGGCTCCGGCAGCGTCGGCCTGCAGGTTGGCGGCAAGGTCTCCGAGATCGTGTTCATCATCCGGACCGAGAAGGGTCTGCAGGCGGTCATCGACCACAAGTTCAAGTTCGGCGCGGAAGCGGGCGTGACCATGGTCGCGGTCGGCATCGGCCTGGAGGGCGCCTCGACGGCGGCCGGCGGCGCCGACATCGTGGCCTTCGCCAACTCGCAGGGCCTGTTCGCCGGCGCCTCGATCGAGGGCTCCTACATCGACGCCGACAACGACTGGAACGCGCTCTACTACGGCGCCGGCGCGACCGCGAAGGGCGTCGTGCTGGATCGCCGCTACACCAATCCTGGCGCCGAACCGATCAGGCAGTATCTGTCGAAGTGGTAACCCCGTCGTCTCGACCGTAGCCTCGCGCAGCGAGGCGGAGTGGAGAGACCTTCTCTCAACGAGTTGACGGCTTTTGGTGGAGAGAAGATCTCTCCACTCCGCGCCTTCGGCGCTCCGGTCGAGATGACGGAGCTATTGTAGGGCTGGATCCCTACTCAACCTTCAATCCAGCCGTGATCGACAGCTTGGCCTTGGTCTTCGCCTTGACCTCGTCGACGGTGACGCCGTCGGCGAGTTCGATCAGCGTGACGCCGCCATTGCCCTTCTTGTCGACGGTGAAGACTCCCAGTTCGGAGATCACCATGTCGACCACGCGGCGGCCGGTCAGCGGCAGGGTGCATTCGGCGAGCAGCTTCGAGGCGCCGTCCTTGGAGACATGCTCCATGGTGACGATCACGCGCTTCACGCCGGCGACCAGGTCCATGGCGCCGCCCATGCCCTTCACCATCTTGCCCGGGATCATCCAGTTGGCGAGGTCGCCGTTCTCCGCCACTTCCATGGCGCCCAGGATGGAGAGGTCGATATGGCCGCCGCGGATCATCGCGAAGCTGTCGGCCGAGCTGAAATAGGACGTGCCCTTCACCTCGGTCACGGTCTGCTTGCCGGCATTGATGATGTCGGCATCGACCTCGTTGTCGTAGGGGAAGGGGCCGACGCCCAGCATGCCGTTCTCGCTCTGCAGCGTGATGTCGACATCCTCGGGCACATAGTTCGACACCAGCGTCGGGATGCCGATGCCGAGGTTCACGTAGAAGCCGTCTTCCAGTTCCTTGGCGGCGCGTGCCGCCATCTGATCGCGGGTCCAGGCCATCGTTCTCTCCTCAAGCCTTGCGAATGGTGCGCTGTTCGATCTGCTTGTTGTAGGGCGCACCGCAGAAGATGCGCTTCACGAAGACCGCCGGTGTGTGGATGTGATCCGGATCGAGCTCGCCGACCGGCACCAGCTCCTCGACCTCGGCGACGCAGACCTTCGCGGCGGTCGCCATCATCGGATTGAAGTTCCGCGCGGCCTTCCGGTAGATCAGGTTTCCCGACGTGTCGCCCTTCCAGGCCTTGACCAGCGCGATGTCGCCGAACAGGCCGCGCTCCATCACATATTCCTCGCCGTCGAAGACCTTGGTCTCCTTGCCCTCGGCCACCAGGGTGCCGACGCCGGTCTTGGTGTAAAAGGCCGGGATACCCGCGCCGCCGGCGCGGCAGCGCTCGGCCAGGGTGCCCTGCGGGTTGAACTCGAGCTCCAGCTTGCCCTCGAGGTAGAGCTTGGCGAAGGTCTTGTTCTCGCCCACGTAGGAGCTGATCATTTTCTTCACCTGCCCGGTCTCGAGCAGCAGGCCGAGGCCCGCGCCGTCGATGCCGGCGTTGTTCGAGACGCAGGTGAGGCCCTTCACGCCTGAGTCGCGGACCGCGCCGATCAGCCTCTCGGGAATGCCGACCAGGCCGAAGCCGCCGCACATCAGCATCAGATCGTCGCGCAGCAGGCCCTCGAGCGCCGACTTCGCATCCTTGTAGACCTTGTTCGCCATCGCTGTGTTCCGTCCTCGCCTGCCCGTAGTCGCTGGGGGTCTCGGCATATGGAAGCCGTCGCACTGACCTGTCAATCAGTCGCGGATGCTGCGCTTTCCCGCGACGAATTCCCCCATCAGCCGGTGTCCATCGTCGCTCACGGCGAGGTCCATGAACAGCGTCCGTTCGTTGGCCAGCCCTTGTGACAGAGGCGTTTCAGCCGCCGACCGGACCAGCCGCTTGATGTGCGCCACCGCCCGCGGCGGCTGGGCGGCCAGGCGCCCGGCCAGGGTGAGCGCATGGTCCAGCACCGGCCCGTCGACTGCGGCATGAACCATGCCGAGGCTCGCCGCCTCGTCGGGCGACACGGTGCGGCCCAGCAGCGACAGTTCGAGGGCTCGCGCCTCGCCGACCAGGCGCGCGAGGCGCTGCGTGCCGCCGGCCCCGGCCAGGATGCCGATGTTGATCTCGGGCTGGCCGAGCCAATAGGGGCCGCGCTCGGCCAGGCGGATGTCGCAGGCCATGGCGAACTCGAAGCCGCCGCCCATCGCCGTGCCGTTGATCGCGGCGATCGCCGGCTTGGGCGCGGCTTCGAGGCGGGTCAGGATTTTGTGAAAGGCGCTTTCGGGCGAGGGCCGGTCGAGCGAGAAGGTTGCGCCCTTGGCACGCAGCTTCGCCGACAGCGCCAGCAATTCGGACACGTCATAGTGCTCGATGAATACGCCCTTCAGCGCGCCGGTGAAGACCAGCACCCGCACGGTGTCGTCGGCCAGCAGCCCGTCGACCGCCGCGTCGAGTTCGCCGACCATCGCGGCGTTCATGTAGCCCTTGGGCGGATTGTTGAAACGGACGACGGCGATTGTGGCGGCGCCGGCGTCACGCCGTTCGATTTCGATCAGGGACATGGGCTCAATTGTTCCTGTCGAGGATCACGATGGCAATTCCCGCGATCACCAGCGCCGTGCCGATCGCCAGCGGCCAGGTGACGGGCTCGCCCACCAGCACGACCGAGCTGGCGATGGCGAGCAGCGGCACGCCCAGCATGCCGAGCGAGCCGGTGACCGGCGGCAGGGCGCGCGCGACCGAGACGGCGGCCCAGGTCGCCGTCGGGCCGGCCAGTACGCCGAGATAGAGCAGGGACAGCCACAGCGACGGCTGCCGCGGGTCGAGATGGCCGGCGGGTTCGAGGACGAAGGCGAGGATCCAGAGCAGCACCGTGGCCACGCCCATCTGCCAGGGCAGCACGTCGAGCGGCGACATGCGCCAGGAGTGGCGGCGGGCATGCAGGATGGCCAGCGCCCAGGTGAAGCCCGCAGCCAGCAGCCAGCCGTGGCCCAGCATTACCCGTCGGTCGCTCCAGTCGAAGCGCAGCGGATCGACCAGCACAAGGATGCCCGCGACCCCCAGCATGGCGCCGAGGAAGGCCCGGCTTCCGACTTTCTCGCCGACCATCCAGGAGAGGGGCACCATCCAGAGCATGGTCGTGTAGGCCAGAACGCCCGAACGGCCCGGTGGCACGATCTGCACGCCGAGATTGGCGAAGGCGAAGAAGCAGGTGAGTTGCAGCGCGCCGACCGACAGGATGATCGGCCAGTCGGCGCGGCCGGGCCAGGCGAGCCGCTTTAGCGCCGCCACCAGGACGAACGCCGTCGTCGCCGACAGGGTGGCGCGCGCCGCTGCCAGCCAGATCGGCGTGCCGGCGCCCAGGCCGATCCGGATTACCGGCCAGGCCAGGCCGAACAGCACGACGACGAGGCCGAGCTGCAGCCACGCCACGCGCGAGGGCCGCGCGTCGCTCATGGAGGTTTCCTCCTGCCGTCTGCTCTTCGGGGCGCGATTAAGCGCGCTTTTCCTGAGCGAGGCTAAGCGGCTGCGGCAGGCGCGTCAGCATTTCCTTTGGCACCACCTGCCAGAAGCGCTCGACCTCGCGGGTCCAGTCGTTCAGCAGGCGCGCGCCCAGCGGCGACTTGGTCTCGGCGACGTGTTCGACCACCAGGGCCTTGAGCACGGACTCCCAGTGCGGATGGTCGATGCGCTGCCACGTCACCGTCTCGGGATTGACCTTCAGCTTGAAGGCATCTTCCGGGTCGTAGAGGAACGCCATGCCGCCGGTCATGCCGGCGCCGAAATTGACACCGACTGATCCCAGGATCACCGCCGTGCCGCCGGTCATGTACTCGCAGCCGTTCGAGCCCAACCCCTCGACCACGGCATCGGCGCCCGAGTTGCGCACGGCGAAGCGCTCGCCGGCGCGGCCCGACGCGAAGAGCTTGCCGGCCGTCGCACCGTACAGGACGGTATTGCCGATGATGGCGTTGGCCTCCGGCACGAGAGGGCTGGAGACGGTCGGCTTCACCACGATGGTGCCGCCGCTCAGGCCCTTGCCGACATAGTCGTTGGCGTCGCCGAACACTTCGAGCTTCATGCCCTGCACGGCGAACGCGCCCAGCGACTGCCCGGCGGTGCCGCGCAGGAGGACCGTCACCGTGTCGGGCGGCAGGCCGGTCATGCCGTACTTGCGCGTGATCATGGCGGCCAGGCGCGTGCCGACGGCGCGATGGGTGTTCCGCACGCTGTACTGGAGCTGCATCTTCTCGCGGTGCGTGAAGAGCGGCTGCACGTCGCGCAGCATCTGCGCGTCGAGCGTGTCGGGTACCTCGTTGCGGCCCTCGACCGTGCAGTGAACGATCTCGCGACCGCCATCGGCCCGCGTCAGCAGCGGGTTGAGGTCGAGATCGTCGAGATGGCGCGCGCCGCGGCCGACCTGCTTCAGCAGGTCGGAGCGGCCGACGATCTCGAGCAGCGACCGATAGCCGAGCTGCGCCAGGATCTCGCGCACCTCCTCGGCGACGAAGCTGAACAGGTTGACCACCTTCTCCGGCGAACCCTCGAACTTCTCGCGCAGCTTCGGATCCTGGGTGCAGACGCCCACCGGACAGGTGTTGGAATGGCACTGCCGCACCATGATGCAGCCCATGGCGATCAGCGAGGCCGTGCCGAGCCCATACTCCTCGGCGCCCAGCATGGCGGCGATCACCACGTCGCGGCCGGTCTTGATGCCGCCGTCGGTGCGCAGCAGCACCTTCTCGCGCAGGCGGTTCAGGGTCAGCACCTGGTGCGCCTCCGACAGGCCCATCTCCCACGGGATGCCGGCATACTTGATGCTGGTCTGCGGCGAGGCACCGGTGCCGCCATTGTGGCCCGACACCAGGATCACGTCGGCCTTGGCCTTGGCGACGCCCGCCGCGATCGTACCGATGCCCGAGCGCGCGACCAGCTTCACGGTGACGCGCGCCTCGGGATTGATCTGCTTCAGGTCGTAGATGAGCTGCGCCAGATCCTCGATCGAGTAGATGTCGTGGTGCGGCGGCGGGCTGATCAGGGTGACGCCCGGCGTCGAGTGACGCAGCCGTGCGATCATCTCGGTGACCTTGAGGCCGGGAAGCTGGCCGCCTTCGCCGGGCTTGGCGCCCTGCGCCACCTTGATCTCGAGCTCGCGGCAGTTGTTCAGGTACTCGGCGGTGACGCCGAATCGGCCGGATGCGACCTGCTTGATGGCCGAGGAGGCGTTGTCGCCATTCGGCCGCGGCCGGTAGCGCGCGGCATCCTCGCCGCCTTCACCCGAGTCGGACTTGGCGCCGATGCGGTTCATGGCGATCGACAGCGTCTCGTGCGCCTCCGGGCCGAGAGCGCCGAGCGAAATGCCGGGCGCGACCAGCCGCTTGCGCAGTTCGGTGATCGACTCGACGTCGTCGAGCGCGACCGGCGCGCGGTCGGGCTTGAAATCCAGGAGGTCGCGCAGGTTGATCGGCGGCTGGCGGCGCACCGCCTCGCTGTACTTGCGGTACTTCGCATAGGACCCGGTGTTCACCGCGTCCTGCAGCATGTGGATCAGCGCGCCCTCGAAATTGTGCCGGTCGCCGCCGCGGCGCGCCTTGTAGAAGCCGCCGATCGGCAGCGCGATCACGTCCTCGTCGAAGGCGCGGGCATGCTGTTCGGCGATCTCCTCCTGCACGCCGCGCAGTCCGATGCCGGAGATGCGCGAGGGCATGCCGGGGAAGAACTCGGCCACCAGCGAGCGCGACAGGCCGACCGCTTCGAAGTTGCAGCCGCCGCGATAGGACGACAGAACCGAGATGCCCATCTTGGACATCACCTTGAGAAGGCCCTCGTCCAGCGCCTTCTTGTAGTTGGCGAGGCACTGGCCGAGCGACAGCTTGCCGAACAGGCCGCGCGCATGACGGGCCGCGATCGTCTCCTCGGCGAGGTAGGGGTTCACCGTCGTCGCGCCGACGCCGATGATGACGGCGACATAGTGCACGTCGAG
The DNA here is from genome assembly GCF_945957355.1 of uncultured Reyranella sp. Classification (GTDB taxonomy): domain Bacteria; phylum Pseudomonadota; class Alphaproteobacteria; order Reyranellales; family Reyranellaceae; genus Reyranella. The sequence continues at coordinate 363,640 of NZ_CAMFKM010000002.1, forward strand.
GCATTCGCCCGAGCGCACGTTCAGCGAGGTGAAGGTGCGCAGCGACTGGCGCACCAGGTAGGAGTGCACGGCGCCGGCCGCCAGGATCATCGGCAGCGCGGCCCGGTCCGGGCCGATATTGGCGTCGGTCAGCACGATGTGCAGGCAGCCGCTGCGGACGGCGTCCTCGGCCTCCTTGCAGATGCGCTCGAAGGACTGGCGCATCGCGTCGAGGCCACCTTTCGGATCGAAGGTGCAGTCGATACGGGCCACCGTGTCGCCCATGTACTTGCGCATCGCCTCGAACTCGGCGTTCAGCACGATCGGCGATTGCAGCGACAGCATCTCGCTCTGGTCGGGCGTCTCGTCGAGGATGTTGCCGAGATTGCCCAGCCGCGTGCGGATCGTCATCACGTTGCGCTCGCGCAAGCTGTCGATCGGCGGGTTCGTCACCTGGCTGAAGTTCTGACGGAAGTAGTGGTGCATGCCGCGATAGGTGTCGCTCAGCACCGCGAGCGGCGCGTCGTCGCCCATCGAGCCGACGGCTTCCTTGCCGTCCTCCACCATGGGATGGAGGATCGCCTCGAGATCCTCGATCGACCAGCCGGCCGCGAACTGCCGGCGGCGCAATTCGTCGGCGGGAAAATGCTCGGCGGCCGGCGCGTCCTGCCGGATCAGCGAATCGAGCTCCACCGTGCGCTGCGTCCAGCTCGCATAGTCGTGCGTGGCGGCCAGCATGTCCTTCAGCTCGCGGTCCTTGTAGACCCTGGGCTGGTCCATATCGACCGCCAGCATCTCGCCGGGACCGAGACGGCCCTTCTCGACGATCTTGGCCTCTTCCTGCGGCACCATTCCGGCCTCCGAGCCGGCAATCAGCAGGTTGTCGGACGTCATCACGTAGCGCATGGGCCGCAGCCCGTTGCGGTCGAGCCCGACCAGCGCCCACTTGCCGGCGACGGCGGCGATGGCGGCCGGCCCGTCCCACGGCTCCATGACGCCGTTCACGTAGTTGTACATGGCGCGATGCTCGGCCGGCACGTTGGGGTTCGTGGCCGAGGCTTCGGGAATCATCATCGTCTTGACCATCGGCAGGTTGCGATGGCCGCGCACCAGCAGCTCGAACACGTTGTCGAGCGCCGACGAGTCGGACGCGCCGGGCTGCACGATCGGCTTCAGGTCCTCGATGAAGCGGCCGAAATTCTCGTGCTCGAGACGGGCCTCGTGGCTCTTCATCCAGTTGACGTTGCCCAGGATGGTGTTGATCTCGCCATTGTGGGCGAGGACGCGGAAGGGCTGCGCCAGCTTCCATTGCGGGAAGGTGTTGGTCGAATAGCGCTGGTGGAAGATCGCGAAGCGCGAGACGAAGCGCTCGTCGAGCAGGTCGGGATAGAAGGCCGACAGATGCTCGGCGAGGAACATGCCCTTGTAGACGACCGAGCGGCAGGAGAGTGAGCAGACGTAGAACTCGGCGATGTTCTCGGCCAGCGCTGCCTTCTCCATGCGCCGGCGCAGGATGTAGAGCTGCTTTTCGAACTCGCGGTTGTCGAGCTTCGCGTCGCCGCGGCCGATCAGGATCTGCTCGATCTCGGGCCGCGTCTCGTTGGCCTTGGCGCCGATGACGGAGATGTCGACCGGCACCTGGCGCCAGCCCAGGATCGTGTGGCCGAAGCGCAGGATCTCGGTCTCGACGATGGTGCGGCAGCGCTCCTGCGCGCCGAGGTCGGTGCGCGGCAGGAACACCATGCCGACCGCGATGCGGCCGACCTGAGGGACCTCGCCGCTCGAGTCGCGGACATATTCCTTGAAGAAGTCCTGCGGGATCTCGACGTGGAGGCCCGCGCCGTCGCCGGTCTTGCCGTCGGCGTCGACTGCGCCGCGGTGCCACACGGCCTTCAGCGCGTCGATGCCCGCCGCGACCACATCGCGGCGTCGCTTGCCGTCCAGCGCGACCACGAGCCCGACGCCGCAGGAATCGAGCTCCGCGGCAGGGTTGTAGCCATAGGCGGCGGTGAGCTTCTCGGTCCCACTCCTGTAGTCGCGGACGAACTGCTCGGCATCGAAGGGGCGTGTGGTCATGGGACTAATCCTTACCGTGGCTTCCCCCCTCCGGCTTTTCAGGGAGGGGGCAGGCAGCGCGACGGGTCTTTCGGTCAGAAGGTCATGTGTCGGAGAACAGCTTGCCGGCTTCGGCCCAGTTCTCTTTCTTGATGTCGGTCAGGATGATCTGCACGGCGTCGGGCGTGCAGCCCAGCGCGCGGCAGGTGCCCTCGGTCAGCTCCTTCGCCAGCGCGCGGCGCTGCTCGATGGTGCGGCCCTCGAACATCTGGACGTTGATCATCGGCATCTTCTTCTTCTCCCTTGGTCAGAACGTGTGATCGATCGCGACATGGCAGGGCTCTGCCTTCACGCGCGCCATCCAGGCGGTGATGTTCGGATAGCGCGACAGGTCGAACCCGCCCTCGTCGGCGACATGCGTGTAGGCATAGAGCGCGATGTCGGCGAGGCCGTAGCGGTCGTCGACGAAGAAGGTGCGGGTCGCGAGATGCTTCTCCATCACGTCGAGGGCGGCGTAACCCTTCTTCATGATGTCGGGCAGGTTGGCTTCCTGCTGCGGCGAGAGCTTGTCGAGGAAATGCTTCCAGAAGCGCGCCACGGCGATATAGGGCTCGTGGCTGTACTGCTCGAAGAACATCCATTGCAGCGTCTTCGCGCGCGCCAGCCGGTCGGTCGGCGCGAACGGCGTGCCTTCGGCGAGGTACCAGAGGATCGCGCCCGATTCGAAAAGGAACGTGCCGTCCTCCAGCTCGAGCGTCGGGATGCGGCCGTTCGGGTTCTTCGCCAGGAACTCCGGCGTGCGCGTCTCGCCCTTCAGGATGTCGCGCTCGATGCGTTCGAACGGCAGGCCGAGCTGCGACATCAGCAACCAGACCTTGTAGCCGTTGCCCGACCCGGTGAAGTCATAGACCTTCAGCATCGTCTACTCCGCTGCGATCCGTGCGGCGGCCAGCGCCTTGCCCGCGAGATAGGTGTGGACGCGCTCGGCGGCGTCGCGGCCGTCGCGCACCGCCCACACGACCAGCGAAGCGCCGCGCACGATGTCGCCGGCGGCGAACACGCCGTCGAGGCTGGTCATCATGCTCTTCCAGTCGATCTTCAGCGTGTTCCAGCCGGTGACTCCGAGGTCAGGCGCGCTCATCGCCGCCGGCAGATCCTCGGGATCGAAGCCCAGCGCCTTCAGCACGAGATCGGCCTCGATGTTGACGTGGCTGTTGGGAATCTCCTGCGGCGTCTGGCGGCCCGAGGCGTCGGGCATGCCGAGATGGATGCGCACGGTGCGGACGTGGCTCACCGTCTCCTGGCCGAGGAACGCCTGTGGCGCGGCCAGCCACACGAACTCGACGCCTTCCTCCTCGGCGTGCTTCACCTCGCGCTGGGAGCCAGGCATGTTTGCGCGGTCGCGGCGATAGAGACACTTCACGGACTTCGCGCCCTGGCGCACAGCCGTGCGCACGCAATCCATCGCGGTGTCGCCGCCGCCGATCACCACGACGTCCTTGCCCGCCGCATTCAGCATGCCCGATTCGAATTCCGGTACCGAGTCGCCCAGACCGTGACGGTTCGAGGCGGTGAGATAGTCGAGCGCCGGGGCGATGCCCGCGAGACCGACGCCGGGGGCGGCGATGTCGCGTGCCTTGTAGACGCCGGTGGCGATGAGTACGGCGGCGTGGCGCGCGCGCAGCTCCTCGAGCGACACGTCGCGCCCGACGTCGCAGTTCAGGTGGAAGGAGACTTTCGAATCGCGCAGCAGCTTCTCGCGGCGTTGCACGATCTCCTTCTCGAGCTTGAAGTTCGGGATGCCGTAGATCAGCAGCCCGCCGACCCGGTCGTAGCGGTCGTAGACGGCGACCTGGTAGCCCTTGCGGCGAAGCTGCTCGGCCGCGGCGAGGCCCGCGGGGCCGGCGCCGACGATGCCGACGCTCTCGGGCCGCTCGCGCCGTGGCTGGATCGGCTTCACCCAGCCGCGCTGCCAGGCCGTGTCGGTTATGTACTTCTCGACCGAGCCGATCGTGACCGATTCGAACCCCTTCTCGATGACGCAGTTGCCTTCGCAGAGCCGATCCTGCGGGCAGATGCGTCCGCAGATCTCCGGGAAATTGTTGGTCGCGGAGGAGAGTTCGTATGCCTCTTCGAGCCGGCCCTCGGCGGTGAGCTTCAGCCAGTCCGGGATGTTGTTGTGGAGCGGGCAATGGATCTGACAGAACGGCACGCCGCATTGCGAGCAACGGGCGGCCTGTTCGGCGGCCTTGTCCCTGGCGAAGCCCTCATAGATCTCGTCGAAGTCGCGGCGCCGTTCGGCGGCCGGCCGCTTGTCGGGCATGGCTTGCGGCGTTCCGACGAACTTCAGCATCCTCTCGGCCATCCCCGGCTCCTCGGACAAATTGTGAAATTTTATTACGCAAGAAGCGCGCCGACCGCGCCTTCACGCCATTGTTGGAGGCCTTAGACCATGTCTCTCGTCGATAGTCAACTATGTTGACCTAATTATCGACGGCCTTCACGCCTCCACCCATCATTCTCTCGTGGAGCGATTCGGTCAATCCTGAGATGATTCCATTATGGGACTAATTGCTTCAGGCAAGCATAAGAGCCGTCTGTGACGTCTTTGTTGGATCAGTCAGGCCGGGGCGTGGAGATTGTAGCGGCCGCCGATGCGGTAGCGGTCGAGGTACATCGGCAGGATGGCCTCGGCGGCCGTTGCCTCGATGCCGAGCGCCGCCAGGCCGGGGGCACCGGGGCGGGCGACATTGTCGGTCACCAGCAGGTCGACCTGGTCATGGGTCAGGGGCGGGACGGGCAGGAACTCGGAAAAGAACCCCGCGATCCGCATCAGGCTGGCCGGGATGCCGACGATCCGCTTGTGGCGGTCGGTTTCGCGCAGCACGAGAGCGGCGATCTCGCGGTAGGTGTAGACGCGCGGACCACCCAGTTCGAACACGGTCCTGGCCGTGTCGGGACGTTCCAGCACGGCCACCACGGCCGCGCCGAGATCGCCCACGAAAACCGGCTGGACCCTGGCCGACCCGTCGCCGACCACCGGCAGGAACGGCGCCTGCTTGGCGATCTGGCCCATGCGGTTGAACATCGCGTCCTCGGGCCCGAAGACCACGCTCGGGCGCAGGATCGTGGCGTCCGGGAATCCCGCGACGATCGCATCCTCGGCGTCGACCTTGGAGCGGATGTACTTGTTCGTCGAATTGCGCTGGTCGGCGCCGATGCCGGACATATGTACCAGGCGCTGGACGCCTGCGGCCTTAGCGGCCTCGGCGATGGCCCGCGAACCCTCGACATGGACGGTCTGGTAACTCTGGCGGCCGCGCTGGAAGGCAATGCCGGAGGCATTGACCACCGCCTGGCTGCCGGCGACGGCGGCCTTCACCGACGCGGCGTTGCGCAGGTTGGTTCGCACCAGCGTGATCTGGCCGACATCGCCTGCGGTCTTGATCCGCTCCGCCAGCTCGATGCGCCGGCAGGCGATGCGAACCTGGTATCCCTCGTGCGCCAGCGCGCGCACGATGGCGCGGCCGACGAAGCCGCTGCCGCCAAAGACGGTGACCTGCTTGATGCTCATGGATGCTGCCTATAGCCCAATGCCATGACGGTTCAAGGGGCGAAGCGCGCCCGCGCGCTGTCGCGCGAGTGTCTACACCGGTTGACATCGGCGCGACGCGGCCCTAACTCAGCGCCCGCACTAGACCGCATGCCGTGCCCAGGTGGCGGAATTGGTAGACGCACTAGTTTCAGGTACTAGCGCCGCGAGGCGTGGAAGTTCGAGTCTTCTCCTGGGCACCATGCGGCTGGTTTCTCCTTTGAAGCCAGATATTCGAGCCGCATCCGCGGCCGTCGGCAGCAACGTCGCCGCCCGGATCAACGCCGGATAAAAACAGCATAGACCATCAATATGGCGAAGCCTGCTGCGCCGCTTGCGGTTGCGTAGGCCAGGGTGATCGGAATTCGCCACTTGCGGTGCTTGTGGGCGAGAATGCGCAGATGTTCACGGCGGGTCATGCCGCCCGGGAAATCATATTTGCCCGGGGGGTCCTCGATGTTGGCTGTCGCGCGCCGCCAACCCACAACGGCGCCCATGATGGCAAACAACGCAACGACCGCCAGTACCATGTAGTTCATCGCATCTGTCTCTTGCCTCGGTCCGATGCCGACGATTCAGTATAGCCATTTCTTCTCGCACGGATCGATTACGGTCGCTGCGACAAAGCAGGCACTGAGGCCGATGGATCAAGTGTGTACCGCACGTCACCGTCAATCCCGGCAATATGGACGTCGCTTCCGGACTGGCGTACATACTGACCGCGTGCCGCATCTTCATGTGGAATATCAATAGTTTAGGCGCCGCCGGAGCATTTGCCTCCGGACGACGTGCTGGCCAGCTGGAGCATTTATAGATGGCGATCAGCCTTCACCGGGGCGACCTTCCCGCGGATCTCTCGTTCGGCTCCGTCGTCGCCATCGATACCGAGACCATGGGCCTCAACCCCCATCGCGACCGGCTTTGCCTCGTGCAGCTTTCGGCGGGCGACGGCAACGCCCATCTGGTCCAGATTCCGCGGGGAGCGCCGAAGGGCGCGGCCAAGGCGCCGCGGCTCGCCGCCCTGATCGCCGATCCCAAGGTGTTGAAGCTCTTTCATTTCGGCCGCTTCGACATCGCCGTGCTCGAGCATTCGCTCGGCGTTCGCTGCGAGCCGGTCTATTGCACCAAGATCGCGGCCAAGCTGGTGCGCACCTTCACCGACCGATTCGGGCTGAAGGAACTGTGCCGGGAGTTGTTGGGTGTCGATCTCTCCAAGCAGCAGCAGACCTCGGACTGGGGGGCCGATAGCCTGACCGATGAGCAGCTTGCCTACGCCGCTTCGGACGTTCTGCATTTGCACGCCCTCAAGGCCAAGCTCGACCTGCTTCTGGAACGCGAGGGGCGCCGTGAGCTGGCGGATGCCGCCTTCGCCTTTTTGCCCACCCGTGCACGGCTGGACATTGCGGGCTGGCCCGAGACGGATATTTTCGCACATTGAAATATCGGCCGTGATGAATTTGGCACGGTTTTTGCTGTAGTTTCCTCACGGGGAGGTCCGTAGACCTTCAGGGTGGGGTGCCATGCGTATCGGTCCGAGTCTAATCCTCGCGTCACGCCAGACTTTGGCAATGACGCCGCAGCTCCAGCAGGCCATCAAGCTGCTGCAGTTCTCGCACCTCGAGCTTGCCGCTTTCATTCAACAGGAACTGGAAAAGAATCCGCTGCTGGCCGAGGGCTCCTCGGACGAGGGCCCTTCGGTCGACCATGAAGGCCCCGCCATCGAGACGCCGCGCGATACGGCCGAAGCGCTCTCGGCCGCCGCGCCGGCCCTTGCCGAAGCCGACGATCGCTGGACCCGTGAACATGCCGACCGTGGCGGCGACGCCGCCGCGAGCCGCGCCGGCCAGCGTGAGGATGCGCCCGAGGCGCTGGATTTCGTGGCCGAGCGTCCGCAATCGCTGGCCGTTCATGTGCTCGAGCAGATCGAGCTCATGTTCAAGGATCCGGCGGAGCGCCGTATCGCGCTGAAGATCGCGGAAGGCCTCGACGAGGCCGGTTACTGCCGCCTCGACGTCGCCGCCGTTGCCGAGGCCGTCGCCAGCGACATCGCACTCGTCGAAAAGATCTGGGCCCGGCTGCGTCAGATGGAGCCTGCCGGTCTGTTCTCCCGGACCGTCGCCGAGTGCCTTGCGGCGCAGCTCGTCGAACGCAATCGTCTCGATCCGGCGATGAAGGCGTTGCTCGAGAATCTCGATCTCGTCGCCGCCGGCGAACTCGGCCAGCTCCGCCGTCGCTGTGCCGTCGACGACGAGGATCTGCGTGACATGCTGGCCGAGCTCCGCACGCTCGACCCGCGACCGGGCCAGGCCTTCGAGTTCGAGCCGATCCAGCCGGTGCAGCCCGATCTCTATCTGACGCCGGCCAAGGATCCCGAGACCGGCGAGGATGGCTGGCACATCGAGCTCAACACCGACGCGCTGCCCAAGGTCCTGGTCGATCGTAACTATCACGCGACGTTGATGAAGGGCGCCCGCGCCAAGCCCGATCGCGACTTCGTCGCCGAGCGATTCCAGTCAGCCAACTGGCTGGTCAAGACGCTGGAGCAGCGCGCCACCACGATCCTCAAGGTCGCGCGCGAGATCGTGCGCCAGCAGGACGGCTTCTTCCGCCACGGCGTCAGCGCGCTGAAGCCGCTGGTCCTGCGCGATATCGCCATCGCCACCGAGCTGCACGAGAGCACGGTGAGCCGTGTCACCTCGAACAAGTACATCAATACGCCGCGTGGCATCTTCGAACTGAAGTACTTCTTCACCTCGGCACTGCCGGCGCGGACGCCCGGCGTCGTCGTCTCCTCGGAATCAGTGCGGTCGCGTATCCGCCTGCTCGTTGGCGGCGAGAACGCGCACCAGCCGCTCAGCGACGACCGTATCGTCGACCTGCTGAAGGGCGAGGGCATCGAAATCGCGCGTCGGACCGTGGCGAAGTATCGTGAGGCCATGCGCATACCGTCGTCGGCGGAGCGTCGTCGCCTGGGCCGGTTGGGCATGAGTCGCCAGATGCCCTCAGTTCTGCCGCATGCCGCCGCCGCCGCCCAGGCGATGAGCGGCTCGGCCGACTGAGGCGGGTCGCGCGGCGGGGCGCGGCGTGCCCGCGAACCATGGCTTGACCCGACCGGGGGACGCGCCTATAGGGGCGCACCCTTCGCAGGGGCGACCAAAGTTTGCGCTCGCTAACCCATTGGTGACATTGTGGAAATCGCCGATTTGCTGACCGGTCCGGACGCCGTTCTGGCCAGCGCCAAGGCGACCGGGAAGAAGGCGCTGCTGGCGGAACTCGCCAATCGTGCCGCCGGTCTTTTCAACATCGACGAACGCAAGCTGTTTGACCGCCTGCTCGAGAGGGAGCGCCTGGGATCGACCGGCATCGGCGGCGGCATCGCGATCCCGCACGGCCGGTTGTCGACCATGACGAAGCCGATGGGTGTCTTTGCGCGCATGGCACATCCCGTCGATTTCGACGCGATCGACGAACGTCCCGTGGACATCGTGTTCCTGCTGGTCACGCCGGAGGGTGCCGGCGCCGATCATCTCAAGGCGTTGGCGCGCGTGTCACGCCTGCTGCGTGACCGCAGCCTCGTGGAGAAGCTGCGGGCGACGGAGAATGCCGAGGCGCTCTACGCGCTACTTGTCGAGACGGTGCAGGCACAGAGCGCTGCCTGAACCGCCTCAGTCTTGAGCTTTCCCGGCCCGGCTTCCTCAGTGCACCAGCGCGGGCTCCAGCTCGTGCTGGCGGATCAGCGCCTGGGCGATCTCGATCGAGGGAGCCGATGCCATCGGCTTGCCGTCGGCCGAGAAGATGCCGACGGCGTGCGCGCCATCGGGAAGGCTGACGTCCTTTACATAGGCAATGTGCTCGGCACCGAGGCTGAGAAACGCTTCCTCGGCGAGAGGGGTAAACGTCACGACATTGTTTTCGTTTTGCATGGCTACCTCCTTGGCAGCGTCAACGCACCCCGCCTCAACGGCTGCGATGTGCGGTGATATCGATCATATGGTCCGCGTCGCCGGCGGCATTGCCGGAGTCGATGCGGATGGTTCGAATGCGGGGCTCCAGTACCGGTCGCATCAGGTCGATCGACAACAGGCCGTTGTCGAGACGGGCTCCCGTCACCTCGATTCCGTCGGCAAGCATGAAGGCCCGCTGGAACTGGCGCGCGGCGATGCCGCGATGGAGGTAGACCCGGCTGCCATCCTCGGCCTGCTTGCCGCGGACGGTGAGCTGGTTCTCGACGAGTTCGATGGCGAGCTCCGCACTCGTGAAGCCGGCGACCGCCAGGGTGATGCGCAGCCCGTTCTCGCCAATCCGCTCGATATTGTAGGGCGGGTAACCCTCGGCGTTCTTGGCCAACCGGTCGAGCGTCCGTTCGAACTGGTCGAAGCCCAGCAACAAGGGTGAACTAAACATGGAAACGCGACTCATTCTGAACCCCCCTCCGTGGAGCGAGTGGCGGGGAATCCCTGAGGGCCTTCCCTTGGAATGAATCTGGGATGCGGTCGTCGCCATTCAAGGGGCCGCCCACCCATCGCCAGAGGGCTCCGGCTGGGGTAAACTTGTCAAAATCCCTCCACCGCCCGGCTGCTCGAGACTCCCGGGCCAAAGAACGAAAAGATGACGTTGGTCGCTGACACAAGACGGCCCGGGGAACCTTTGGTTTCCGGCGCCCGGCCCATCCGTTCCGTTCCGACACGCCCCTCTGCCGCAGCAAAGGGAGAGCGTCGCGGCTTCGGCCGCTGGTTCCTCGGCTCGTCGCTCTATTCCCTGACCCTGGGCCAGGCCACGCCGCGCAGTTTCTTCGCGGTGGCGGCCGATTCCTGGCCGGGCGATCCGGTGCTGGGGCAGCGGCTGCTGTTGACCGGCGAACTGGCCGCCGCCGGCAGCGTTGGCGCGGTGCTGCCCGATTCGGACGATCCGCCGTGGCAGCGCGCCGGCGCGACGCCACTCTGGCTCGATGCGCTGAACGGGTTCGCCTGGCTGCGCGACCTGCGCGACAACGGCGATCCGCACGGCGCGCTGCTCGCCGCGAAGCTGGTCGACGACTGGACCAACCGCGAATGGCGCTGGTCGCCAGTGACCTGGAAGCGCGACGTGCTGGCGGCGCGCATGGTCGCCTGGATCCGGCACTATGAATGGATGGCCGCCGCGGCCGATTCCGGCTTTCCGGCCCGCTTCGTCTTTTCGCTCGGTCGCCAGCGGGTCCATCTGCGCCGCGTCGCACGCCGCGGCATGGTCGGCCACGAGGCCGTTTCCGTCTACAAGGCGCTGATCTTCGCTGATCTCGCGTTCATTCGCGATGGCAAGCACTTCGAGAAGAGCCTCGACCAGTCGCTGGCGCGGCTCTCGAAGTTCCTGAAGCGCTACGTGCTGCATGACGGCATCGTGTCGGAGAGGGCGCCGCACCTGCAGCTCACGGTGCTGCGCCACCTGATCGACGTGCGCGCGGCCCTTGCTTCGGCCGAGCGCCGGGCGCCGGCCGAGCTGGTGGCTGCGATCGATCGCATGGCGCCGATGCTGCGCTTCTTCCGCCATGGCGACGGCGGGCTGGCGCTGTTCAATGGCACATGGGAAGGCGACCGCCGCCTGATCGACCTCGTACTGGCGCGAACCGGTTCGGGAGAGGTCGCGCCGGCGATGGCGCTGGCCAGCGGCTTCCAGCGGCTGTCCGCCGGGACCTCCCTGGTGATCGCCGATGCCGGCAGCCCACCGGGCCGCGGCATGGACGGCATCGCCCATGCCGGCACGCTCAGCTTCGAGATGAGCGCCGCGCACGAGCGGCTGGTCGTGAACTGCGGCACCTATCCCGGCGCGCCGCGCGACTGGCAGCATTTCATGCGCTTCACGGCCGCGCATTCGACGGCGGTGGTCGACGACGTCAATTCGACCGAGATCACCAACCATGGCGCGCTGGAATATCGCGCCGGCAACGTGCTGATCGATCGCGCCGACGATGCCGGCGCCCAGTGGCTCGACATGTGCCACGACGGCTACCGCTCGCTCTACGGCATCATCCATCGCCGGCGGCTGTGGCTGTCGCCCGACGGCGGCGACCTGCGCGGCGAGGATTCGTTCCTCGGCTACGAGGGCCGTCCGGTCACCGTGCCGGACCGGCGCTACATCGTGCGTTTCCATCTGCATCCGACGGTCAAGGCGACCCTGGCGCAGAGCGGGCAGGCCGTGCTGATGCGGCTGCCGAGCGGCCGCGGCTGGCGCCTGCGCGCGACCGGCGCCGGCATCGGCCTGGCCGAAAGCATCTATCTCGGCGAGGAAGGCCGCGTGCGGCGCACCGAACAGATCGTCCTGGTCGGTCAGGTCCCGCCCGAGGGCACCACCGTGAAGTGGGCCCTCACGCGCATGGAAGGCTGACGGCTACGGCTTGAGGAAGCCGACCGCGCGGTAGACCTCGTCGAGGATCGGTGCCGCGACGGCGCGGGCGCGCTGGGCGCCGTTGCGCAGCACGCCGTCGACATGGCCGGGGTCCTTCATCAGCCGCTGCATCTCCGCGCCGATCGGGCCGAGCTTGGCGACCGCCAGTTCGGTCAGCGCCGTCTTGAACTCGGAGAACTGCTTGCCCGCGAACTGGGCGACGACGGCGTCCTTCTCCTGGTCGGCGAGGGCGGCGTAGATGCCCAGCAGATTGTCGGCATCCGGCCGCTTCCCGGCATCCTCCAGCGTGTCGGGCATCGGCAGCGGATCGGTCTTGGCGCGGCGGATCTTCTGGGCGATCGCGTCGGCATCGTCGGTGAGGTTGATGCGCGAATAGTCCGACGGGTCGGATTTGCTCATCTTCTTGGTGCCGTCGCGCAGGCTCATGACGCGCGTTGCCGCGCCGAAGATCAGGGGCTCGGTGATCGGGAAGAAGTCCGGCGCCTTGAAGTCGTTGTTGAACTTGATGGCGATGTCGCGCGTCAGCTCGAGATGCTGCTTCTGGTCCTCGCCCACCGGCACGTGCGTGGCCTTGTAGATCAGGATGTCGGCCGCCATCAGCGCCGGATAGGCGAAGAGGCCCAGCGAGACGTTCTCGCGGTCCTTGCCGGCCTTCTCCTTGAACTGCGTCATGCGGCTCATCCAGCCCATGCGGGCGACGCAGTTGAAGATCCAGGCGAGCTGCGCGTGCTCGGGCACCATCGACTGGTTGAAGACGATCTGCTTGGTGCCGTCGACGCCGGCCGCGAGAAAGGCCGAGGCGATCTCACGCGTCTGCGCGGCGAGCTGGGCCGGCTCCTGCCAGACCGTGATCGCATGCTGGTCGACGACGCAGTACAGGCACTCGTAGTCGTTCTGCAGGCGCGCAAAATTGCGGATCGCGCCGAGATAGTTGCCGAGATGGAGATTGCCGGTGGGCTGCACGCCAGAAAGGATCCGGCCCTTGAGGCCGCGCGCTTCGTAGGGGGCGAGATGCGGATTGGGCGCGCCCGTGGTGGCGGTTGTCGCGTCAGGCATGGATGTGGACTCCGCTGGAGGTCGATGGCGCGGGGTTTGGACCTCCGCGCACCCCGCCGGTGGAAGGCCAGGGGCGCGCGGGTATCGCGCAGCTGGCTCTTTTAATCAAGGCGGCGCGGTTGACGGCGGCGGCTCCGGCTGTTCCCATCGAATTGCACGCATCTTGCAGGATAGCAGGAGCGTCAGGGAAGCTGCTTCGACACTCTGGATGGAGGCGTCCATGAACGAGCGTGGCTTGCGGAGTCTCGTCGACAAGGTGAAAGCCGGCCGCCTGTCGCGCCGCGGCTTCATCCGGCGCCTGACGGCGGCGGGCCTGACCGCACCGATGGCGACCCAGCTGCTGGCGCTCTCCGGTCTGGCGATGGCCCAGTCCAAGCCGGTCTATAAGCCCACGAAGCGCGGCGGCGGCGGGCTGCTCAAGGTGATGTGGTGGCAGGGGCCGACGCTCCTCAATCCGCACTTTGCGGTCGGCACCAAGGACCAGGACGCTTCGCGGCTCTTCTACGAGCCACTGGCGGCCTGGGACCGTGACGGCAATCTGAGGCCGAAGCTCGCGGCGTCGATTCCGAACCGCGCCGACGGCACGCTGTCGGCCGATGGGCTCTGGGTGGTCTGGAAGCTGAAGAGGGGCGTGCGCTGGCACGACGGCAAGCCCTTCACCGCCGACGACGTGGTCTTCACCTGGCAGTATTCGAACGACCCGGCCACGGCCACCGTATCGAACGGCTCCTACCGCGACGTCACGGTCGAGAAGGTCGACGACCATGCCGTGCGCGTGAAGTTCAAGCAGCCGACGCCATTCTGGGCCGACACCTTCGTCGGCTGGGCGGGCTGCATCATCCCGAAGCATCTTTTCGCCGACTATATCGGTGCGAAATCACGCGAGGCGCCGACCAACCTGAAGCCGGTCGGAACCGGGCCCTACAAGTTCAAGGACTTCAAGCCGGGTGATCTCGTGACCGGCGAGATCAACACGGACTATCACGAGCCCAACCGGCCGCATTTCGACGCCATCGAGATGAAGGGCGGCGGCGATGCGGTGTCGGCGGCGCGCGCCGTGCTGCAGACCGGCGAATACCACTTCGCCTGGAACCTGCAGGTCGAGGACGAGATCCTCGTGCGCATGGAGAAGGGCGGCAAGGGACGGGTCATCGTCACCCTGGGCGGCGGCATCGAGCACATGCAGCTAAACACCACCGATCCGTGGACCGAGGTCGACGGCGAGCGGTCCAGCCTCAAAACGAAGCATCCGATCCTGTCGGACCGCGCCGTGCGCGAGGCGCTCTCGCTGGTGATCGACAAGAAGTCGATCCAGGACCACATCTACGGCCGCATCGGCATCGCGACGGCCAACTACATCAACAATCCCGAGCGCTTCCGCTCGAAGAAGACGTCCTACGAGTTCAACGTCGACAAGGCCAATGCCGTACTCGACAAGGCGGGCTGGGTGCGCGGCGCCGATGGCGTGCGGGCCAAGGATGGCCAGAGGCTGAAGTTCGTCTACCAGACTTCGATCAACCAGCCGCGCCAGAAGACCCAGCAGATCATCAAGCAGGCCGCTCAGCGCGCCGGCATAGACATGGAACTGAAGTCGGTGACGGCCTCGGTGTTCTTCTCCTCCGACGTCGCCAACCCCGACACCTACACCAAGTTCTATGCCGACCTTCAGGAATACAGCAACGGCATGAACGCGCCGGATCCCGAGGTCTTCCTGCGTCAGTTCTGCTCCTGGGAAGCCGCCACCAAGGACAACAAGTGGCAGGGCCGCAACATCACGCGCTGGCAGAACCAGGAATACGACGCCACGCACAAGGCGGCCCAGGTCGAGCTCGACCCGGTGAAGCGCGCCGCCCTGCTCATCCGGTGCAACGAGCTGGTGATCGAGAACTATGTGGTGATCCCGCTGGTCATGCGACCGGGTGCCGCCGCCGCCGCCTCGAACCTCGTGCTCGAGATCAGCGGCTGGGACAACAACACCTGGGATCTCGCGAACTGGTATCGCGAGGGCTGAGCATCACGCTTTCTCGCGATCCCTGTCGGGGTGGTGGAACAGCACGACCACCAACACCGAGGAGAGGGCGAGCGCCGTCATCAGCAGGAAGCCGTCGGCGAAGGAGCCGCGGAGATGCAGCACCCAGCCAGTGATGACCGGCGCCAGGAAGCCGGCGATGGCGAAGGCGAGATCCATGAGGCCGAGTGCCGTCGCGGCGCGTTGCGGCGCGATATCGACGTTCACCGCGAAGTAGGCGGCGTTGGCCCCCATCGAGGCCGCGACGGCCACGGTGATGCCGGCGATGGCGACGGTGAGGTTGTCGGTGAGGGCCACCGGCACGACGGCGAGGGCCGCGACCAGCTGACTGCCGGCGATCAGCCAGGAGCGCGAGATGCGCAGGCTGCCGGTGGTCTTCAGCAGGTGATCCGACCAGCGTCCCATCACCCCCAGCAGGATGGCGGCCGACAGCCACGGCAGGACCGAGAACAGCCCGATGGCGCCCAGGTTCAGCCCGTACTTGCGCTCCAGGTAGCTCGGGAGCCAGGTCATGAAGAAGAACAGGAAGTAGCCGAAGACGAAGAAGGCCCAGTAGTTGGCAAGCAGGGTGCGGTTGGTCAGGAGCGCCTTCAGCACGCCAGGATCGGGCCAGAACTTCAGCGCGGCGTGCGGCGGGGCGGTGATGCCGGGCTCGGCCTTGCGGATATGGGCGAGCTCGGCCGCGTTCACGAAGCGCGATTGGGACGGGTCGTCCCGGAAGCAGAAGTACCAGAGCGGAATCCAGGCGGCGGAGAGTGCGAACAGCGCGACGAAGGTGAGCCGCCAGTCGAGCCAGCCGAGCAGTTGCGTTACCAGTGGCCCGCCGATGGCCAGCGCCAGCGGGACCGCCAGCAGCGCATTCGCCAGCGCCGTCACCCGCTCGTGGGGTGACAGCCAATGGCTGACCGCGCCGGTGAGGGCGGGAAAGTTGGGTCCCTCTGCGACGCCCAGCAGCACACGCGCTGCATAGAGGATGGATACGCTGGTCGCGAGGGCGGTCGCCCCGATGGACAGGCTCCACAGCACGGCTGCAACCGTCAGCACCAGCCGGGCGCCGTAGCGGTCGACGGCGAAACCGCCGAGCAGGGTCGTGACGGCATAGCCCAGGCCGAACGCGCCCAGGATGGCGCCGGTCTCGGCCGGCGACAGGCCGAGATCCCGGTGGATCAGGGGAATGGCGTAGGAGAGCGCCGCCCGGTCGATGTAGTTCACCACGGTGATCGCGAACAGCAGGATGACGATGAACCAGCGATACCGGCTGCGCGCCATTGGCTTCTCCTTGTTCCTCGCAAACTAGCATGCGAAGGAACGGTGCAACCTGCCGATGGTCCGAAACATGTCCGATACGCCGCCGATCGAGTTCGCCTTTCCTGACCTGCGCCAGTGGGAGAAGGGGGCCGCCCCCTATATCCACGTGCTGGAGAGCGGTGAGCCCGGACCGACGGTCATGGTGGCGTCGCTGACCCACGGCAACGAGGTCTCCGGGGCCATCGTGGTCGATGCGCTGCTCGGACTGAAGGTGAAGCCGCGCAGGGGCACGCTGATCCTGTCATTCAACAACATCGAGGCCTATCACTCGTTCGATCGGCGCACGCCCTTCAAGTCGCGCCTGGTCGACGAGGATTTCAACCGCGTCTGGGGCCGCCTCGACCAGCCCGCGACCACCGTCGAGACGCGGCGCGCCCAGGTGCTGAAGCCCTTCGTCGAGCGCGCCGACCTGCTGCTCGATCTCCATTCGATGCATGACGATTGCGTGCCGCTGATGCTGTCCGGCCCGCTCGACAAGGGCGTGGCCTTCGCAAAGAAGATCGGCACCCCGGTCGACATCGTGCGCGATGCAGGCCACGCCGCCGGCATGCGCATGCGCGACTATGGCGGGTTCGGCGATCCCGACAGCCCCAAGAATGCCCTGCTGATCGAGACAGGCCAGCACTGGCGCGCCTCTTCGGTCGTCGTCGCCAAGGACGTGACGGCGCGCTTCCTTGTCGAAACCGGAGCGCTCGAGGAGTCTGATCTGCCGGCCGGGTGGCGCCAACCGACGCCGGCCAGCCAGCGAGTCGTCGAGGTGACCCATGCGATCGCCACGAAGCGCGGCAACTTCACGCCGGCGCAGCGCTTCGAGGGCCAGGACGTGATCGCGAAGGCGGGCACCGTGCTGGGCCACGACGACGACGAGCCTGTGACGACGCCCTACGACGATTGCGTGCTGGTCATGCCCTCGTCGAGCCGGCCGTTGCGGCCCGGCGTCACGGTTGTTCGCCTGGGTCGGCTGACCTGAGGCCAGGCTGGCGGCGCATCACGTAGCGCAGCTCGGAGATTCTCACGACACCGAGTGCGGCGCCCAGCACCGCATAGGCCACGATTCCGATCAGGCAGATGCCGGCCAGCGCCACGCCGCCCTCGACGTCGGCGCGCGACAGGGGCCGGGCGAGCCAGTGCAGACCGAACCAGAGGGCCGCCCCCATGCCGGCGCTGGCGCCAGCGATACGGATGCCGCGCGAGATCAATCGGCCGTCCGGGATCCATTGCTCGCGCCGGCGCAAGACGGCGGCCAGCAGCGCCGCGTTCAGCCAGCCCGACAGCGAGGAGGCTAGCGCGATGCCGACCAGCTCCAGCGACGTGGCGAACAGGAAATAGACATTCAACAGGACGTTGGCGGTGATCGCCGCTACGGCGATGTAGAGCGGCGTACGGGTATCCTCGCGGGCGAAGAAGCCGGGGGCCAGCGCCTTGACCAGCACGAAGGCCGGGAGGCCCACGGCCAGGGCGGCGAGCGCGCTCGCGGTGCGCAGCGTGTCCTCGGGCAGGAATCGGCCGCGCTCGAACAGGACGCGGATGATCGGATCGGCCAGCAACCACAGCGCCACGGCGGCCGGCAGGCTGAACAGCAGGCCAAACTCGAGGGCGCGATTCTGGTTGGTCATGGCCGACTGCGTGTTGCCGGCGCGCAGCTCGCGGGCGAGCAATGGCAGCAGTGCGGTGCCGATGGCGATGCCAACGACCCCGAGCGGCAGCTGGGCGATGCGGTCGGCGTAGTAGAGCGCCGAGATCGTGCCCACCGGGAGCAGCGAGGCCCAGACGACGTCGAGTACGACGCTGATCTGCTGCACCCCGCCGCCGATCGCGACCGGTGTCGCGAGCTTGACCAGCCGCGCCACCCGCGGCGTCCAGCGCGGCCGCACCAGCGCCATGGCGACGTCCTCGCGGCCGCAGGCGACCATCAGCCAGACCCATTGCAGGACGCCCGCGATCGCCACGCCGATCGAGGCGGCATAGCCCGCATTGGGAAGGATCGGCGTCAGCCCCAGTACGGCGGCGATCAGGGTGAGATTGAGGAGAACGGGCGTCGCGGCGACATGGGCGAAGCGGTCGATGCCGTTCAGCACGCCGCCGTACAACGAAGTAAGCGAGATGAACAGCAGGTACGGGAAAGCGATGCGGCCGAACTCGACGGCCATGGCAAAGGTCGGCGCATCGTCGCGCATGCCGGGTGCCAGCAGGACCATCACCCAGGGCATCGCGAGGATCAGCAGCGCGGTGAACGGAACCAGCACCAGCAGCAGCGCGGCCTGGGCCTGGCGCGCGAAGGCCATTGCCTCCTCGCGGCCGCCACCCGTGAGTTCGCGGGCGAACAGTGGGACGAAAGCGGCCGAGAAGGCGCCCTCGGCGAACAGGCGGCGGAAGAAGTTGGGAAGCTTGAAGGCCACGAAGAACGCGTCCGCCACAGCGCCGGAACCCAGCACCGCCGACAGCACGATGTCGCGCACGAAACCCACGATGCGGCTCAGCAGCGTGAATCCACCGACCGTCGCGATCGCGCGGGCGAGACTCACGTGCGCGGTCTCCGCGAAAGGTCGCAAATTGACTGCGTCATAGCCATAAATTCGTCATCGCTCTCGGGCATATTACTCCTCGGTAGCGGCCGGCGATGTGATGGTCGGTTTAAACCGCTGCCACGGCCGGTCCCGAGAGGGGCCGGTTTTCTTTTGGGCCGGTCACTTCGCGGCGGCGGCGAGCTTCAGCAGCGTCTCGCGGTCCTGCGTGACGAGCTTCTTGTAGTCGCCGACGATCTTTTCGAGCTCGTCCGACGGCAGCACGGTTTCGAGATCGGTGAATCCCTGCGGCGCGCGCTGTTCGACGATGTCGAGCATGACGTCGATCCCCTTGCGCCGGTTGCTCTCGACGATCCGCGCGGTGGGCGGCAGGCGGCGCTCCTCGTAGCGCTTGAGCGCGGCCTCGGGATCGTCGCCGACCGCCAGCTCCTGCGTGATCGCCTCGCCGTCGAGGATCGCCTGCGAGGCGCCGTTGGAGCCGATCGGATACATGGGATGGGCCGCATCGCCCAGCAGGGTGATGCGGCCATGGCTCCAGCGCGGCAGCGGATCGCGATCGACCATGGGGAATTCCAGGATCGTATGGGCGTTGCGGATGACGTCCGGCACGTCGAGCCAGCCGAAGTTCCAATCGGCGAAGCGCGGCAGGAAGTCCTCCAGCCGGCCCGGCTTGTTCCAGTCCTCGCGCGAGGGCAGGGCGCCATCGCCCATGTGGAGGTCGCAGATCCAGTTGATCAGCGCCTCGCCGCGGTCGGCATGGGCACGGCTGATCGGATAGCAGACGAATTTCTGATTGTGATGGCCGGCCTGCACCATCGTGTTGCCGCCCAGGAAGGGCTTGCCCACGGTCACGCCGCGCCACATCAGGATGCCCTGCCACTTGGGCGGGCCCTCGTCCGGGTAGTAGTGCGCACGCACCGCGGAGTGTATGCCATCGGCGCCGATCAGGATGTCTGCCTCGACGTTCTCGACGGGCATGCCGTCGCGATCGACGAACTGTGCGGAGACCTTGCCGTGATGCTGTGCGAAGCGCGCGATGCGCCGCCCCATCCGAATACGGTCCGCGCCCAGCATTTCCCGGGCCGCATGAACCAGGATCATCTGCAACTCGCCGCGATGGATCGAGAATTGCGGCCAGGGAAGGCCGGCATGGCGCCCGCGCGGGTCGGCCCAGATCGTCTGGCCGTGGCGGTTGGCATAGCGCAGCTCGCGCGTCTCGATGGCGGTGGCGGCGAGGGCGGGCTCGAGCCCCAGGCTGCACAGGATGCGCACCGCGCCGGCCTGGATGTTGATGCCGACCCCGAGCGGCCGCATCTCCGACACCGCCTCGTACACTTGGACGTCGTGTCCTGCGCGATGCAGGCACATGGCTGCGGTCAATCCGCCGATTCCGGCGCCGGCAATGATGATCTTCATGGGTGGCTCGTCAGGTTTCGTCAGGTATCCCGGCTCAGGCCGCGCTGGGCGAGGGCGGCTTCGTAGGCAGCCCAGCGCTCGGCTCGCGTTTCGCTGAGCTCGCGGAGGTAAGCCCAGCTGTAGATGCCGCTGTCGTGCCGATCGTCGAACACGATGCGGATCGCGTAATGGCCGACCGGTTCGACCGCTGCGATCTTCACGTGCCGGCGGCCGCCGACGATCTTCTTCTGGTTCGGACCGTGACCTTGTACCTCGGCCGACGGACTCTCGACGCGCAGGTACTCGGCGGAAAGCGCGCAGGCATGACCGTCGGAGAAGTCGATCTCGAGCCGTCCCTCCTCCTTGAAGACCCGCAACTCGACGGGCCACGGCGCCGCGTCCAATTCGTAGCTGCCGCCGTCGGGCACCGCCTTGGGGAAGTCCGCGGTCATGGCACGTCGCGCAGCGGGCGCGCTTCGCTGACCAGCATGATGGGGATGCCGTCGCGGATCGGATAGGCGAGGCCGGCCTTGCGGCTGATCAGTTCGCCGGCCGCGGCATCGTACTCCAGCGGACCGTGCGTCGCCGGGCAGACGAGGATCTCGAGCAGCTTCGGATCCACGCCGGCACGGCGGGGAGCTGCGGGTTCGTCCGACGGAGGGCTCATCGTGCGGTGTTTCCCTGATTCTTGTGCCGCCCTTATAGCACGGCGTCCACCGGCACCCCTAGCCCGCGCCGACGATGCCACATGCGGGTTTCCAAGGCAGGGGGTTTAGTATAGGGGGGTATACTATGGCACATCTCCAGAAGAACAAGGCGCAGCTGGTCGCGCGTATCCGCCGGATCGCCGGTCAGATGGCGGCGATCGAGAAGGCGGTCGAGCAGGACGCGGATTGTTCCGCGGTCCTTCAGCAGGTCGCCGGTGCGCGGGGCGCGCTCAACGGCCTGATGGGCGAGTTGATCGAGGATCATGTGCGCGAGCATGTCGCGCGGCCGGGGCTCGACGCGGCCGCGCGCGCGGCGGGTGCCGAGGAGCTCATCGCCGTGGTTCGCCGTTACGCCAAGTGAGGAGGACGGCATGACCACGCGCGATATCGAGTCGCCTGTGCACGATCACGTGTTCCTGGGTGAGCGGCACGATGAAAATGCACGGCGCACTCTGTGGGTCGTGATGCTGACGGCGTCGATGATGGTGGGCGAGATCGCCGCCGGTATCGTCTTCAATTCGATGGCCTTGCTGGCCGACGGCTTCCACATGGCGACCCATGCCGGCGCCCTTGCCGTGGCGGCCGCCGCCTATGCGTTCGCGCGGCGGCATGCCGCCGATCGCCGGTTCACCTTCGGCACGGGCAAGGTCGGCGATCTCTCGGGCTTCGCGTCGGCGCTGATCCTGGCGATGGTCGCGCTGGGGATTGCTGCCGAGTCCATCGGGCGCCTCTTCGATCCCTCACCCGTGGCCTTCGGCGAGGCGACTCTCGTCGCGATCGTGGGCCTGGTCGTCAACATTGCCAGCGTCTTCCTGCTGTCGGGTGGGCACGGCCATGAACACCATCACGACCATCATCATGACCACGGGCAAGAGCATGGGCACGAGCATGGGCAAGGGCACGGCCATCACGACAACAATCTCCGCTCGGCCTTCGCCCACGTCGTGGCCGATGCGCTGACCTCCGTCCTGGCGATCGTCGCCCTGGTGGCCGGCCGCTATCTCGGATGGGTCTGGCTCGATCCCGTGATGGGCATCGTCGGCGGGGTCGTGATCGCGGTCTGGGCCTGGAACCTGCTGCGCGACACTTCCGCGGTGCTGCTCGACACGAGCGATCCGCATCTCGAGGCCGAGGTGCGGGAACAGGTCGAGGGGCCGGGCGATGCGCGCATCACGGATCTGCACATCTGGCAGATCGGCCCCGGCGCCCACGCCGCGATCGTCAGTGTCGCCGGCACCGCCGGCCGGGAGGCCATTCGCGAACGCCTCGTGCCGGTGCATGAACTTGCGCATGTGACGATCGAAACCCGATGAGTCATGGTCGGGTCTGAGAACCCGAAATGGATCGAGGCCCGACAATGGACCATGACAGCGAGACCGCCGCCATCAAGGGGGTTGCCTACATGGACGGGCGCTGGATGAAGCTGTCCGAGGCGGCGGTCCCGATCCTCGATCGCGGTTTCGTCCGCTCCGATGCGACTTACGATGTGGCGCACGTCTGGAAGGGGCGCTTCTTCCGGCTTATGGACCATGTCGAACGCTTCCAGGCGTCGATGGCCGGTCTCCGTATGTCGCTGCCGCTGACGGGGCAGCAGATCGCCGACATCATGATCGAGTGTGCCAGCCGGTCGGGCCTGCGCGACGCCTACGTGCAGGTGACCTGTACCCGCGGGTTGCCGCCGGCGGGTACGCGCGACCCGCGCCTGTGCCGCAACCGCCTCTATGCCTTCGCGCAGCCTTTCGTCTGGATCGCCGACGAGGCCCAGCGGCAAGAAGGCCTGCGCATGATCCTGTCGCATACCCAGCGCATCCCCCCGGAATCGCTCGACCAGCGGATCAAGAACTTCCACTGGCTCGACCTGACGATGGGGATCTTCGAGGCCTATGACCGCGATGCGACCATCGCGCTGATGCCGGCCGCCGACGGCACCGTGACGGAAGGCCCGGGCTTCAACGTCTTCGTCGTCCGCAATGGCGCGCTCGCGACGCCGGCGCACGGCCTGTTCGAGGGCATCACCCGCCGCACCGTGATGGAGATCGCCGAGGCGCTCCAGCTGCGTTGCGAGGTACGCTCCGTGCAGGCGCGCGAAGTGGCCGAGGCGGAGGAAATCTTCATCAGCAGCACGGCCGGCGGCATCATGCCGGTCGTGAACTACGAAGGCCGACCCGTCGGCGACGGCCGGCCCGGCTCGTTGACGCGCCGAATCGAGGAACTCTACTGGGCGCGACACGAGGAGCCGACGCTGTCCACGCCGGTGCCCTACGGCGACTGACGATCAGTTCTTGCGGCTGGGCGGCGTGTCGGACGCGTCGCCGAAGGCGTTCATTTCGAGGAAGGCGATGAGCAGCTTGGCGCGCGCCGTGCTGTCGGCGGCCTCGAGCAGGGCCTGCTTCTCGGCCGGGCCGAATGGCAGCACCATCGACAACGAGGTGACGAGGTTGGCGTCTGCCGCCTTGTTCACGGCATCCCAGTCGGTCGAGAGCTGGCGCCCGCGGAAGAAGGCGGCCAGCGCCGCCATCAGCCGGTCGCGGTCGAGCTCGACGACGTCGTCGGCATGGTCGAGATCGGCACGATAGGGCGAGAAGACAGAGGAGACGCGGCGGTAGCCGCCTTGTGCGAGATCCAGTTCGCGCACGATGTCGAAGCGGCAGACGCCGCTCAGCACCAGCATCAACCGCCCGTCCTCGGTCTCGTTGAAGTTGGTGATGCGCCCGGCGCAGCCGACCCGGTGCACCCTGGGCGGCCCATACTCCGTCGGCAGCCCGTCGCCGGCGAAACCGCCGGGCTGGACCGGCTGCACCATGCCGATCATGCGCGAGCCCGCCAGGGCATCGGAGATCATGGCGAGGTAGCGGGGCTCGAAGATGTTGAGCGGCAGCTTGCCGCCGGGCAGCAACAGTACGCCCGACAGGGGGAAGATCGGCAGCGTCTCGGGCAGCTGCTCGAAGGTCGGTTCGAAGGGATTGCGCGCCGGCCTCTGCGAGGAGCGCTCCGAATCACTCATGAAGAGGGGCTCATGAGAACAGGATCGTCGACAGGCGCTTGCGGCCGTCGACGGAGATCGGATCCGTGAAGCCCAGCGCTTCGAAGAACTTGAGGAGCTGCTGGCGTGCAGCGGCTTCGTTCCAGTTGCGGTCGGCCTTGATCATGGCGAGCAGCTCGTCGACGGCTTCCTGCTTCTGGTTGCCGGCCCAGTAGGCCATGGCGAGGTCGAGTCGCGCCTGGAAATCCTTCGGGTTGGCCTCGGCCTTGGCCTTGAGGTCTCCGATCGGGCCGGCGTCCTTTGCCTTCTCGGCCAGGTCGATCGCGGCCTGCGCGGCCACGACGTCGGCGCCGTTGCGCTCCTTGGCGGGGATCTGCTCGAGGAGTTCCTTGGCCTGCTCGACGTCGCCGATCGAGACCTGGTAGCGCGCGAGGCCCGCGAGGGCCACGACGTTGGTCGGCTCGACGCCCAGGATCTCGCTGTAGAGCTGGGCCGCGGTATCCATGTCGTTCTGCGCGATCGCGGCCTTGGCCTGCTCGAGCAGCTCGGCGAGTTCCGCGGCGGCCGGATCGCCGGCGCCACCGGACGCCTGGACGAGGCGGGCGACGAACTCCTTCAGCTGGCTCTCGGGGACGGCGCCCATGAAACCGTCGACCGGGCGGCCGCCGAAGAAGGCATAGACGGCCGGGATCGACTGGATGCGCAGCTGCTGGGCCAGCATCTGGTTCTTGTCGATATCGATCTTGACCAGCTTGACCGCGCCCTTGGCCTCCTTGACGACCTTCTCGATCATCGGCTGGAGCGTCTTGCACGGCCCACACCACGGTGCCCAGAAATCAACGATCACCGGCACCGTGCGCGAGGCTTCGAGCACGTCCTTGGCGAACTTCGTCTGGTCGCTGTCCTTGATCAGGTCGGCGGGGGCAGCCTGCGGTGCGGCGCCCTGCAGCATCGTTTCCATGGGTCCTCGAGCGGAATTGGGGTGTTCGCCCGCAATGTGGCGTCGGCCCCCCCGGGAAGCAAGGGGCCAGCGTACCTCCGAATCGGGCTCGTTCTACGGCGCGCGGACCTGGTGTTTCATCAACTCGTCACCGAGCCGGCCCGTCAGGAAGAGGCCGCACATCCTGTAGTCGCTGATCAGCGACCAGACGGGGGCCTCGAAGGTGGCGGGCCTGTTCTTCTCGATGAAGAAATGACCGAACCAGGCCGGCCCGTAGCCGAACACGGGGACGCCCAGCAGCCACCACCAGTTCTGCGACGCGATCGCCCAGACCAGAAGGACAGCGGACGCGATGGTGCCGACATAGTGTACCGCCCGCGTGGACGGCTTCGCGTGCTCGCGCAGGTAGAAGGGCCAGAACTCGGCGTAGGTCCGGAAGCGGGAGGCCATCCGCAGAGCCTACCCCAAAGCGCCGGCCTTTTTGAGAGCCGCGATCTCTTCCTCGCTGAAGCCGGTCTCGCGCAGCACCTCGTCATTGTGCTGTCCGACCTCGGGCGGAGGCCCGGCGGTGCGCGGCCTGGCGAAGCCCAGGCGAATCGGCGTGTTCACCGTGCGTGGAATCTCGGGATTGGCCGTGTCGGCAAAGATGCCGGCATGTTCGGCCTGTTCGTCGTCGATCACGTCGGCCAACCGTCCGATGACCCCGAAGGGGATGCCGGTACCGGACAGGCGCTTCTCCCAGTCGGCATACAGGCGCGAGGCGAAGACCGGTGCCAGCAGGTCGTGCAGTTCCTGGGCATGGGCCCGCCGCTCCGGCCGTCCGGTAAATCTCGGATCGGAGGCAAGATCGGGCCGCTCGACGATGTCGCAGAAGGTGGCCCAGAGCCGGTCGTCGCGGACCATCAGGAGCTGCAGCCAGCGATCATCCTTGGTGCGGTAGAGGTTGGTCAGCGCATTGCGAGGCTTGTCGGGCGGCGGACGGACCGGCAGTTGCGCGCCGATCAGCGCGCCGGCGGCGGTGGTGCCGTTGGCCCAGACGCCGTTGGCGTAAAGTGAGGTGCCGACCCAGCCGCCCTTGCCGGTCTGGTCGCGGCGCCTCAGGCCCATCAGGATCGCCGCCACCAGGGTCATGGCGGTGGCGCGGTCGCCCTGCGCCGGCAGCGACACCCCCGGCGGCCCGCCGTCGTAGCGTGCCGCATCGAGGATGCCGGAACGGCCGAAATAGGCGGTGATGTCGAAGCCCGGCCGGTCGCGGTCGGGGCCGGTCTCGCCGTAGCCGGTGAGCGAGCAGTAGACCAGACGCGGGTTGATCGGCTCGATGTCTTCCCAGCGCAGCCGCAGCCGTTCTCGCGCCGGCGGCGGAAAGTTCACGATCATCACGTCGGCCCGCTTCAGCAGCCGCTCCAGGATGGTGCGCGCGCCGTCGGTCTTGAGGTCGAGTGCGATCGACCGCTTGTGGCGACCGTCGAGCTGCCACGGGAAGTTCCGGTCGCTCTGCGGGTAGCTGGCGTTGCGGAAACTGTTGCGATGCGGGTCGCCGTCGACCGGCGGCTCGATCTTGATGACATCGGCGCCGTAGTCACCCAGCGCGGCCGCCGCGGCGGGCGCGGCGATGAAGGAACTGATGTCGAGGACGGTGAGGCCGGCCAGCGGCAGCGGTTCGTCTGGCGTCATCGAAGCGCACCGCTCGCCTTGAGAGCCGCCACCTCCTGCGCACTCATGCCGGCCTCGCGCAGCACCTGCTCGCTGTGCTCGCCGAGTTCCGGCGCGGGATGCGCCATGCGCTGGCGGGCGAAGCCCAGGCGAATCGGATCGGCCAGGGTGCGCGGCATGTCGGGAATCGCCGTCTCGACCACGGCGCCGCAGGCCACGGCCTGCTCATCGTCGGGAACGTCCTGCGGGCGGCTGATGACGCCGAAGGTGACGCTGTGCGCCGCCAGCGCGTCGCGCCAATGCTCGTAGGGTTGCGTGGCGAAGGTATCGCTCAGGATGCCGGCCAACTCGCCGGCGCGGGCGCGACGCTCGGGCTCGGTGGCGAAGCGCGGGTCGTCGATCAGGGACTCCAGTCCCATCGCCCGGCAGAGCGGCGCCCACAGTTTGTCGGTGCGCACGATGGTGAGCTGCAGCCAGCGGTCGTCGGCGGTGCGATAGATGTTGCCCAGCGCCGACCGGGGCCGGTCGGGCGGCGGCCGGTGCGGCAGGAACGCGCCGACAAGGGCCGCCTGGGCAATCACGCCGCACGACCACAGGCCGTTGCCGAGCAGCGACGTGCCGACCCAGGAGCCTTCGCCGGTCTTCATGCGATGGATCAGCGCCATCAGAATGGACGAGACCAGCGCCATCGCCGTGGCGCGGTCGCCCTGCGCGGGTCCGGGCACGCCCGGCGGCCCGCCCTCATAGCGCTGCGCATCGAGCAGGCCCGAGCGGGCGAAGTAGGCGGTCGCGTCGAAACCAGGCCGGTCGCGATCGGGGCCGCTCTCGCCGTAGCCGGTGAGGGAGGCGTAGATCAGCTTGGGGTTCACCTGCTTCACGTCCTCGTAGGCGAGCTTCAGCTTGTCGCGCACCGGCGGCGGGAAGTTGCAGATCAGGATGTCGGAGACCGCGATCAGCCGGTCGAGCGCGGCGCGGGCGTCGGCCTGCTTGAGATCCAGCACGATGGACCGCTTGTTCCGCGAATCCATCTGCCAGGGGTAGTTGACCGGGCTTTTCGGATAGTTCGCCGAATCCTGCATGATCCGGCGGTTGGGATCGCCGTCCGGTCCCTCGACCTTGATGACGTCGGCGCCCCAGTCGCCCAGCACGACGGCCGCGGCCGGCGCGGCGATGAATGAGCTGATGTCCAATACGCGCAATCCCGCCAGCGGCAGGGCAGTCTCGGTCATGGATTTTCCCTTTCGCGGCCGATATGGGCGCGACGCTCTGGTCTCCGTCAACAGCGCTCGCTAGTTTGATTTCGGCACGCGGTGTGCTTGCCGGAATTTCGAAAATGGGAACCCCGATCGTGGCAAAGAAGCGCAAACCGAATTTTCTGATCGTGCTGATCGACGACCTGCGGTTCGACGAGCTGGGGATCTGCGGCCATCCCTACATGAAGACGCCGAACATCGACCGGATCGGCCATGAAGGCGCGATGTTCACCTCGGCGTTCCATACGACGCCGCTCTGCTCGCCCAACCGCGCCTCGATCCTGACCGGCCAGTATGCCAGCCGCCACGGTATCATCGACAACGTGGCGCGCGACGCTCACAGCCATCGCCTGCCGAACTACCACGTCATCCTGCAGCGCCTGGGCTACGAAACCGCCCATATCGGCAAGTGGCACATGGGCAATTCCGGCGGTCCGCGGCCGGGCTATGACAAGTGGGTGAGCTTTCCGGGCCACGGCTCGATCATCGATCCGGTGTTGAACATCGACGGCAAGGAAAAGAAGTACGAAGGCTACATCACCGACCTGCTGAACGGTCACGCCGTCGACTTCCTGAAGAAGAAGCGCGACAAGCCCTTCGCGCTGTTCTTCGCGCACAAGGCCGTGCATCCCGATGCCTTCCAGGCGGCCGACGGCACGATCGATTTCACGAATGGCGGCTACCGCCCGGCGCCGCGCCATGCCGATCTCTACAAGGGCGAACACTTTCCGCGCCGGCCCAATGCGCTGCCGGCCGCCGATGTGGTGAAGGACAAGCCGGCCTGGACGGAAGCCCATGCGATGAGGGTCAACGAGGCCTCGCGCAAGGTGCTGGATGGAATCCTCGCGGGCACCGACGAGGAGATCCGCCTGCGCGCCGCGATGATGGCCTCGGTCGACGAGGGCATGGGCGACATCTTCAAGGTGCTCGAGGAGAATGGCGAGCTCGACAACACCTTCATCCTGTTCCTGGGCGACAACGGCTACTTCTTCGGCGAGCACGGGCTGGGACCGGAGCGGCGCTTCGCCTACGAGGAAGGCATCAAATCGCCGTTCCTCATCCGCTACCCCGCCTGGTTCAAGCCGGGCACGCTGAACGACGAACTGGTCCTCGCGCTCGACATCGCGCCGACCCTGGTCGACCTCGCGGGCGGCAAGGCGGCCGACTTCAAGACGATGCAAGGTCAGTCGCTGAAGCCCCTCGCAAAGGGCGCCAAGCCAAAGGGCTGGCGCACCTCGTTCATGTGCGAATACTTCAGCGAGAACGCCATGCCGTGGCTCGTGGGCATGAGCTACAAGGCGATCCGCACCAAGCGTCACAAGTACATCCACTGGACGCAGAAATCGCTCGACGGTGTCGCGTGCGACGAACTCTACGACCTGAAGAGCGATCCCTATGAAATGAAGAACCTGATCGGCAAGCGATCGGAGAAGGGGCTGGTCGCGCGCTTGCGCAAGCAGCTCGCATCCCTGGTCGCGAAGTCTGTCGGCCTCTAGGAGACTGAAAGCCATGGTCCTGACGAAGAGAACCCTGCTGGCGGCCGGATTGGCCGTCGTCTCGACGAGGAGCATGGCGCAGGCCTGGCCTTCCAAGCCGATCCGCATGATCGTGCCGCTGGCGCCCGGCGCCACGGCCGACATCGTCGCGCGCGTCTTCGCCGAGGAGCTGGGCAAGTCTCTGGGGCAGACCATAGTGGTCGACAACAAGACCGGCGCAGGTGGGACGATCGCCACCGCCGAGCTGGCCCGCGCTCCGGCCGACGGCTACACGATGGGCCTGGTCTCGCAGGGCACGATGGTGTTCAACATCGGCCTCTACAAGACTCCGGGCTACGATCCGCTGAAGGACCTCGCGATGGTCGCGGTGACCGGCGGGGTCTCCAACGTCCTGATCGTTTCACCCGACAATCCGGCCAGAACCGTGGCCGACCTGTTGGCGCAGGCCCGCGCCAAGCCTGGCGAGCTCACCTACTCGTCGGGCGGCGTCGGCACCAGCCACCACATGTCCGGCGTGCTGCTGGAGTTGCGGACCGGCGTGAAGCTGCAGCACGTGCCCTATCGCGCAACGCCGGCCGGCATCCAGGCCGTCGCCAACGGCGAGGTGGCGATGGGCCTCTTCAACACGCCGACGGTCATCGGCCTGATCAGGGGCGGCAAGCTCAAGGCACTGGCCGTGACCAGCGAGTCGCGCTCCACCCTCCTGCCCGACGCACCGACGATGATCGAGGCCGGGGTCAAGGAGTACGTCGTGAACACCTGGATGGGCTTCGCCGTCCCGGCCGGCGTGCCCGAGCCGGTGGTTACGCGTCTCAATGCCGAGATCAACCGCATCGGCCAGTTGCCGCAGGTGCGCGAGAAGATGATGGGACAGGGCATCGAGATGCTGCCGCCGGGCTCGCCGGCGGCAGCGCAGAAGCTGGTCCGCGACGACCTCGCGCTGTGGCTGCCCATCATCAAGGCCTCGGGCGCCTCGGCCGATTAGCCGGCTGCGGCCGGCCCTATCCTTGCCAAAGCAGGGCCGTGCGCGTATCTCCCGCTGTCCTTCAATCAGGGGTGCGCGCACGCTAGGCGCATATAGTCATGGGCTACAGAGTCGCCGTCGTCGGCGCGACCGGCAATGTCGGTCGCGAAATGTTGCAGATCCTGGCCGAGAGGAACTTCCCGGCCGATGATGTCGTGGCACTTGCGTCGGCCCGCTCGGTCGGTCAGCAGGCCTCGTTCGGCGACAAATCCGTGCTGAAGGTCCAGGACCTGGCCAAGTTCGACTTCAAGGGCATCGACATCGTGCTGAGCTCGCCGGGCGCCAAGGTGTCGGCCGAGCACAGTCCGCGCGCCGCCAAGGCCGGCGCGGTCGTGGTCGACAACACCTCCTACTGGCGCATGGATCCGGATGTTCCGCTGGTCGTGCCCGAGGTCAACCCGCAGGCAATCGCCGGCTACAAGGGCCGTGGCATCATCGCCAATCCGAACTGCTCGACCATCCAGATGGTCGTGGCGCTGAAGCCCATCCACGAGGCCGCCGGCATCAAGCGCGTCGTCGTGTCGACCTATCAGTCGACCTCGGGCGCCGGCAAGGAAGCGATGGACGAGCTGGTCAGCCAGACCAAGAGCTTCTTCGTGAACCAGACGCTCGACCCGGTGAAGTTCACCAAGAACATCGCCTTCAACGTCATTCCCCAGATCGACGTCTTCATGGATGACGGCTCGACCAAGGAAGAATGGAAGATGGTGGTCGAGACCAAGAAGATCCTCGACCCGAAGATCAAGGTCCACGCGACCTGCGTGCGCGTGCCGACCTTCGTCGGTCATGCCGAGGCGGTGAACCTCGAACTCGAGCGGCCGCTCGACGATCATGAGGCGCGGCGCATCCTCGCGGCGGCGCCCGGCGTGCTGGTGGTCGACCAGCGCGAGCCGGGCGGCTACGTGACGCCGAAGGAGGTCACCGGCCAGGACGGCGTGTTCGTGAGCCGCATCCGCTCCGACCCCACGGTGGAGAACGGCCTGGCGATGTGGGTCGTCAGCGACAACCTGCGCAAGGGCGCGGCGCTGAATGCCGTCCAGATCGCCGAAGAACTGATCAAGGGCTACATCTAGCCGCTTCGCTTCCGCGGACGCGACTTCGAATGGCGTGGACCTCGCGGTCCGCGCCGTTTTCGTTTGAGGGCGGATGCTTGCGAGGGGCCGCTGAGGTAGAATGGGAAGGTGAACGACACGCCCCACATCCATCCGACGAAGCGTGAATCCGCGGCCTCCGGCGCGCCCACGCCGTTGTTCGGCAGCGCGGCCGACAGCTTCGTCCAGCAACTGCGCCTGGCGTCGCAGGCCCATCGTGCGGGGCGCCTCGACGAGGCGATCGCTTCCTATCTGCGGCTGCTGGCAGTTCGTCCCGACAATGCAGAGCTGCACAACAATCTCGGCGTTGCCCTGCGCCTGGTGGGCAAGCTCGAAGCCTCGGTGGCGCATCATCGCCTGTCGCTGGCGGCCGACCTGGAAAATCCGGCCCTGCATTCCAATCTCGGCAACGCGCTGCGCTCCGTGCATCGCCTCGACGAGGCGGTGAAGCATCACTACCGGTCGATCGCCCTCAGCCGCGACTACGCCGAGGGCTTCTTCAATCTGGCGCTCTGCCTGCGCGACCTTGGCCGGCTCGACGAAGCCATCGGCTGCTTCAGTCGTGCGCTGACGATCCATCCCGACAATCGGCGTGCGCGCGTCGAGTTCGCGCTCGCGCTCCTGATGCGCGGTGAGCTCGAGGCGGGCTTCGACGCCTACGAGATCCGCAAGCGCCTGCCCGAAACGCCGACGCCGGACTTCGCGCAGCCGGCCTGGACCGGCGAGCCGGTGCAGGGCAAACGCATCCTGCTCTATCCCGAACAGGGCCTGAGCGACGTGCTGCTGTTCGTTCGCTTCGCCCGCGAGCTGAAGCGGCGCGGCGCCACGGTGATCGTCCTCTGCCAGGCGCTGCTGAAGGAACTGCTGCGCTCGGTCGATTACATCGATGTGGTCGTAGCCGAAGGCGAGACGGTGCCTGAGTTCGACGTTCATGCCTCCCTGGTCTCGCTGCCGCATCTCTGTCGCGCTGATTTCGCAGCACTTTCGAGCGAACCGCCCTATCTCGGGGCGCCCGAGGAAAGCCGCATCAAGCTCGGCCGGCTGGAGCGGGCAAAGCTGCGCATCGGCATCTACTGGGCGGCGATGCCGGGCCAGGCGCAGGATCGCCAGCGGTCGGTGTCGTTCGAGCATTTCCTGGCGCTCTCGGGCGATCCGGAGCTGCTGTTCTTCAGTCTGCAGGGCGGCGTCCACCAGAAGGACATCCAGTCGTTCGGCGCCGGCGGGCTGGTGCACGATGTCGGCCGTGGCATCTTCGATTTCGCCGAGGCCGCCACGGCCCTCTCGCAGCTCGACCTGCTGATCTCGATCGACGCACCGGTGGCGCATCTCGCGGCGGCGATGGGCGTGAAGACATGGGTGCTGCTGCCTTCGGTCGCCGACTGGCGCTGGCAACTGGGTGGCACCGAGGCGCCGTGGTATCCAACGGCGCGAATTTTCCAGCAGACGATTCCTGGAAACTGGAACGACGTCTTCGCCGCCGTGCGACGCGAACTCGACGCGCTGAAGAAAGCGACTCCGGCCTAGATCGAAAGCCGCCGCAGGGAATCGGCATCGTCGACGTCGTCGAGCGTGTCCGCCAGCGCCACCGTGACCTGACGCGGGATGCTGGCCAGCGTGTCGGCAAGAGCCGTTGGCGTCGACCAGCGCACACCCTCGAAAAGGGCGAACGGCAATGGGCGCGAGCGCCGTGCGCCGACCAGCCAGAAGCCGCCGTCGCGTGCCGGGCCGAAGACGAGATCGTGCCGGCCGAGCAACGCGAAGGCCCGCGCGATGTGAGACGCGTGCATGGCCGGGATGTCGCTGCCGACCAGCACGACCGGTCCCGGCGGCAAGGTGGCGAAGGGCAGCTTCATGCGCCGGCCGAGATCGCCCGGCCGCTGCGGTTTTCGGTGCGGGAAGGGCACGAGATGCCAGGCCGGATGACGAAGCGCAGTATCGGGCGTCACGAACAGCCACACCGTCCAGCGCGGATCGCGCGTCATGCGTCTTATCTGGGCGTCGAGAATCCGGCGATAGAAGCGGCCGGCTTCCATCATGCCGATCTCCTCGGCCAGACGGCGTTTCACGCGGCCGGCCTGCGGTGCGCGGGCGAAGATGACGAGATGGCGCTGCATCATCCGTAGAGTCGCCGCAGGGTGCGCGGCGCGACGCCGGCGAAATAGAGCATGAGGCAACTCAGGTTTCGCAGGGGACGGAGCCACCAGCCATCCCGTCGATAGCGCGCCGCCGAGGTGATCGCGTCGGCGCCGAGGGGAGCCAGATTGTCCCGGCCGATGCGCCGCACCAGGTCGACATCTTCCATGAGCGGCAGCGGCCGGAATCCGCCGAGACGTTCATAGTGCGCGCGCGAAATCAGCAGGCCCTGATCGCCATAGGGAAGGCCGAAGGTGCGGCAGCGCCAGGCCACGAGGCGCTCCACTCTTCGGGCGCCGGCCTCGTCCGCATCGAAGCGAAGGTCGAAATAGCCGGCCTTGTCGGCGATGGACCCGACGAAGCGGGCGATGACGTTGCCTGCGCCGCCGCCCAGTCTCGTATCGGCGTGCAGGAACAGGATCCAGGGCGCGCGACCGGCCGCGGCTCCGGTTGCGAGCTGGCCGCCGCGTCCTGCGGGTGCCGTCACGACCGCGGCGCCGGCCTGCCGCGCGATCGCGACGGTGTCGTCACGCGAGCCGCCATCGCAGATCGTCGTCGAGAAAGCGAGATCGGGATGGGTGGGAAGCGCCGTCAATGTGCGGGCGAGCGTCGTCCCTGCATTCAGCGTCGGAATGACGATGTCGACCGCCGTCGTCACGCGCTGCAGGCGGCCCCGCCCAGGACGCAGAACTTGGCGCAGTGCGGATGGTTGAGGCGCACCTGGCCGACGCTTTCCGCCAGGGTCTCGCCCAGCTCGAACTGCGGGTCATAGGGCAGCAGGGTGCAGGCCACGACGGCGGGCCGCGGCGCGCCCTTGCGCTTCACGACCATGCGGGCCGATGCGCACATCACGCTGTCGGGCGACTTTTTCAGGATGCCCCAGCAGGCGGTCGTGATCTCCGGCACGTCGACGGTTGGATCCATCTCGGGAAACAGAACGAGGGTCGCCGGATTTCCGGCATCGATCGGTACACTCAGCCGCTCGAACAGCCGCGCATAGCCGGCGCGGACTTCGTCGTCGGTCTCATTCGAGAAGTGGCGGCCGGCCACGTGCACCTGGAAGCCCGCTTCGGCCAGCCAGACCAGCCCGTCGATCGTCGGCTTCCAGCTTCTCGCGCCGCGCTCCTCCTCGTGCAGCGATCTCTCGTAGTGATCGACCGAGACGCGGATTGCGAGATTGTCGCGACCATGCCGCGCCAGCAGGTCGAGCAGCGCCGTCTTCATCTTGTGCATCGGCTTCATCGCATTGGTCAGCACGATGGCCTGCAGGCCGCGTGACAGCACGTCGTCCAGCATCGCCGGCAGGTCGGGATTCATGAATGGCTCGCCGCCCGTGAAGCCGATCAGCCGCGTGCCATGACCATCGCGTTCGACCTCGTCGAGATAGGCGGCAACCTCACCGGCCGTGAGATAGACGAGCCGATCGTTACGGGGCGAGGACTCGATGTAGCAGTTGCGGCAGGTGAGGTTGCACAGGGTGCCGGTATTGAACCACAGGGTATCGAGCGCCTTCAGGCCGACATGCGCGCGCGTCTCGCCCCGGGCGGTGATCCAGGCATCCTTGAATTTTGCGGGATCGAGCGGAACGGTCAGCATCCATGAACCCTGAGCAAACGTTGGCGACCGACGCTAGCACAATTCGTGCAATGGAATGCCCGGGTTCCGGACGGTAACTCGATCACATGTGCGCGTCTCGACCGCTCGACGAAGCTTCGTTACGGTCGGTCAACTTTCAAGGGGAACTGAATGCTCGACGACAAGGCGCTTGCCACCATTTTCCGAGACGCCCGCACGCACAATGGCTGGCTCGACAAGCCGGTCACCGACGACCAGCTCCACGCGATCTACGACCTCATGAAGTGGGGCCCGACCTCGGCCAATTGCCAGCCGGCGCGCATCGTCTTCGTGCGCACGAAGGAGGGCAAGGAGAAGCTCAAGCCGGCGCTCAGCGCAGGCAACACCGAGAAGACGATGACCGCGCCGGTGACGGCGATCCTCGCCTACGACACGGAATTCTTCGAGCATCTGCCGCGGATGTTCCCGCACGACCAGACCGCCGTCCACTGGTTCAAGGGCAAGCCCTCGGCCGAGCCGACCGCGTTCCGCAATGGCAGCCTGCAGGGTGCCTACCTGATCGTCGCGGCCCGCGCGCTTGGCCTCGATTGCGGCGCCATGAGCGGCTTCGACAATGCCAAGGTCGACGCGGCCTTCTTCCCCGACGGCAAGTTCAAGACGAACTTCCTGTGCAATATCGGCTACGGGGACCATTCGAAGGTGTTTGCCCGCAGCCCGCGCTTCGCGTTCGACGAGGTCTGCAAGATCGTCTGAGCTACAAACCGAAGACGGCGCCGATCTTCTTCCAGGGCAGCGGCAGGAGCGAAATCAGGGCCGCCAGACCGAAGCCCAGGATGACGGCACCGGAACCGCGGTTGAGCCACAGCAGGCCGGCGCCGGTAAAGCGCGACCGCAGCGATACCGACGCCGTGCAGATGATCGTCCACCAGGCGAGTGCGCCGCAGAACACGGCGGCCACCAGCAGGGTGGCGTCGGGCAGGCTCGCGCCCACGCCGGCCAGGTTGCGACCGGCGAAGGCCGCGCCGAAGGCCATCACCGTCAGCGGATTGAACACGGTGATGAAGAAGCTCGAGCTGGCGTAGTGGAAGTGCGTCGAGAACTGGTGCTCGCGATCGTCGGCGACGGGATCGCCGACGTTGCGCGGCCGGTGACGCATCGTCGTCCAGCCCATGATGACCAGCACGAGACCGCCGATCCCGAGCAGCCAGGCCTCGCGCTCGATCACGAACTGCTGCACGAAGGACAGGCCGAACGCCGCGACGGCGCCGAACACGGCGTCTCCCAGCGCGGCGCCGATGCCGGTCATGTAGCCCGCCATGGCGCCGACGGTGATGGAGCGCCGGATGCAGAGCGCGGCCGCGGGTCCGACCGGCACGGCGATCAGGAAGCCGATGGCTGCGCCCTCGATGGCGAGCGAGAGGGGATTGAAGACGAAGCCCGGCACGGCCATCGCGCGGCTATAGCCTCTCGGCGGTGAACAGGCGCGGCGGTGCGACCAGCCGGTCCTGTGCCGCCACGAGCTGAAGCTCGCGCTCGCCCATCGCCTCGGTGGCTTCGAGGACCGCGAAGATCGACGAGGCAGCCTTGCCCAGCGCCTCGGCGACATCGTCGCCGGCGATCCAGTGGGCGGTGAAGAGGGCGGCGACGGCATCGCCGGTGCCGTTCGGCGCGATGGGGAACCCGATCATCGGCGTCGCCACCCGCCAGGCGGCGTCGGGTGTCACGGCCACCATCTCGATCGTGTCGGGCGCGGCATCGGCGCGGCGCAGGCTGGTGATCAGGGCGAGCCGCGGCCCCCGTCGTTCTCCTGCGAGCAGAAGGCGCGCCGCCGACAGCGCCTCGCTCATGGTCGAGACGGTCCGGCCGGTCAGGTATTCGAGCTCGAAGTGGTTGGGCGTCACGAGGTCTGCGGCCGGGATCGCGCGGTCGCGGAAGAAGGCGTCGATCCCCGGCTTCACGTAGATGCCGGTGTCGGTGTCGCCCAGCACGGGATCGCAGCACCAGAGGGCGCGCGGGTTGGCCGCCCGCACGCGGCGTGCGGTATCGAGAACGACATCGGCCAGGGCCGCGTCGCCGACATAGCCGGTCAGCAGGCCGTCGCACCGCGCGAACTGGCCCAGCGCCTCGATGCCCTGGACGATCTCGGCCACCTGCTCTGCCGAAGCCGCGCGACCGCGCCAGGCGCCATAGCCCGTGTGGTTCGAGAACTCGACCGTGTTCACCGCCCAGACCTCGTGGCCCAATCGTTGCAGGGGAAAGGCTGCTGCACGATTGCCGACGTAGCCGTAGGCGACATGGCTCTGGAGGGAGAGAAAGCGCATGGCCGGCGCCACCTTGCCACAAGGCGGCCCGTCATTATAGTCCGCCGCGTTTTCGGGGAGGCCCAGTGATGTCCAAGTCCGTCCGTCCGCGCCGCAGCGTGCTCTACATGCCGGGCGCCAATACGCGTGCGCTGGAAAAGGCGCGGACCCTGCCGGCCGACGCGCTGATCTTCGACCTCGAGGACGCGGTGGCGCCCGATGCCAAGGAGGCGGCGCGCGCCAACGTGGTCGCCGCGGCGCAGAGCAAAGCCTATGGCAAGCGCGAGATCGCGATCCGCTGCAACGGGCTCGCGACGCCCTGGGGTGCGGCCGACATCGCCGCGATCGCCAAATCCGGCGCCGACGCGGTTCTGGTGCCGAAGGTCGAGAGCGCGGCCGAGGTGGCGAGCGTGATCGGACTGCTCGACGCTGCCGGCGCGCCTTCGTCGATGGCCGTGTGGGCGATGATGGAAACGCCCAAGGGCATATTGCGCGCTGAAGAGGTGGCGGGTTCGCACCCGCGGCTCACGCTCTTCGTCATGGGCACCAACGATCTCGTCAAGGACATGCGTGCGCGCCACACGCCGATGCGCCTGCCGATGGTGACGGCGCTGGGGCTCGGTATGCTCGCCGCCCGCGCCCATGGGCTCACCATCCTCGACGGCGTCTACAACGACATCCAGGACGCCGAAGGTTTCCGCGCCGTCTGCCAGCAGGGGCTGGAAATGGGCTTCGACGGCAAGACGCTGATCCATCCCAGCCAGGTCGAGCCGTGCAACGAGGTCTTCGCGCCGTCTGCCGCCGAGCTGGAGATGGCGGGCAAGATCGTGACCGCCTTCAAGACGGCGCAGGCCGAAGGCAAGGGCGTGGTCACGGTCGATGGCCGCATGATCGAGAACCTTCACGTCGAGCAGGCCGAGCGGGCGCTGGCGCTCGCCACCGCGATCAAGGAGCTGCAGGCCGCAACATGAACCTCAAGAGCACGAACAAGACCAGCACTGGCAACTTCTTCGAGGATTTCCGCGTCGGGCAGGAATTCCACCATGCCACGCCGCGCACCCTGACGGAGGCCGATGCGGCGCTCAATATCGCGCTCTACGGCTCGCGGTTCGCCGTCAACTCGTCGGACGTGTTTGCGCGGGCCATCGGCCTGCCGCGGGCGCCGATCGACGATCTGCACGTCTTCCATGTCGTCATCGGCAAGACGGTGCCCGACATCTCCCTGAACGCCGTGGCCAATCTCGGCTACGCGGAGTTCCGCTGGGGCGTGCCGGTCTATCCGGGCGACACGCTTTCGTCGCGTTCCACCGTGCTGGGACTGCGCGAGAACTCCAACAAGGCGAGCGGCGTTGTCTGGGTGCGCTCGACCGGCGTCAACCAGAACGGCGAGATGGTGCTCGACTATGTGCGCTGGGTGATGGTGCACAAGCGTGACCCCGGCGCCGTGGTGCCGCCGGCCGTCGTGCCGAAGACGGCGCCATCGGTGAAGCCGGAGGATCTCATCGTGCCGGAGGGCCTGTCGCTCGCCGGATACGACGATGGAGCCGCCGGTTCCCCGCATCGCTGGGAAGACTATGCGCCGGGCGAGCGCATCGACCATGTGAGCGGCATCACGCTCGAGGACTCCGACCATATGTTCTCGACGCGGCTCTACCAGAACACCGCGCGCGTGCATTTCGACGCCTTCGCCGGCAAGAGCACGCGCTTCGGTCGCCGTCTCGCCTATGGCGGCCACGTCATCTCGCTGATGCGGGCGCTGTCCTTCGACGGGCTGGCCAACGGCTTCCGGGTCGCGGCCATCAACGCCGGCAGCCACGTCGCGCCGACCTTCGGCGGCGACACGATCTACGCCTGGTCCGAAGTGCTCGAGACGGCGCCGCTGCCCGGCCGGAATGACGTCGGCGCGCTGCGAGTGAGAAGCATTGCGGCGAAAGACTGCCCGTGCAGTTCGTTCCCCGGCAAGGGTTCGGACGGCAAGTACCATCCCGCGGTCGTGCTCGATCTCGACTACTGGCTGCTCATGCCGCGGCGCATTGCCTAGAAATTCCGCTCGGCAGTCGGATTTTCGCTTGCAAATCCGGGGCTTAACTCGCGCGCGACGCCGACATTCATTGACTTGATGCGGCTGAGCGCTAAAAACAGCGCCAGCCGATATTCGGCACTAGAGGTCATCACGGATGAGCGTCGCCAACCGGCCGGTGCATCGGCCGCTTTCTCCGCATCTGCAGGTCTATCGCCCGCAGCTCACCTCCACTCTCTCGATCCTGCATCGCGCGACGGGCATCGCCCTGTCGGCGGGCGTGCTGTATCTCACGGCCTGGGTCGTGTGCGCGTCGGGCAGCTACGAGGTCTATGCGAAGTTCCAGGCGTTCAACAGTTCGATCGTCGGCCGCTTCGTGCTCGGCGGCTGGCTGTTCTGCGTGTTCTTCCACCTGTTCAACGGCATCCGGCACCTCTTCTGGGATGTGGGGTACGGGTTCGAGATCAAGGACGCCTACCGCAGCGGCTGGCTGGTGGTGGCGGCTTCCCTCGTTGCGACCGCGATCTCGTGGATCGTCGGCCTGCGGCTGATCTGAGGAGCGACCGATGAACAGCGATCTCAGAAGCCCCCTCAACCGCGCGCGCGGCCTCGGCTCGGCCAAGAGCGGCGTGCATCATTTCTGGATGCAGCGCCTGACGGCGGTCGCGCTGATCCCGCTCGTGATCTGGTTTGCCGTGTCACTCGTAATGCTGAGCGGTGCCGACTATGGAATGGCCCGCGCATGGCTCGGCTCGCCGTTCGTCATGGTGCTGCTGATCCTGACGATCTGCATCGGCCTGTACCACGGCCAGCTCGGCATGCAGGTCGTGATCGAGGATTACGTGCACAATGAAGGCGTCAAGCTGGCGCTGATCGTGGCGATCAAGTTCATCGCGGTATTCTTCGGGCTGGCTGCGATCGTGGCCAGCATGCGCATCGGATTCGGAGGCTAAGTCATGGCCGAGGCGAGCAGCGGCAAGGGCAACCCGCCCGTCGCAGGGACGGTCAACATCGGCAACACCGCCTACAAGGTGATCGATCACGAATACGACGTGGTCGTCGTCGGCGCCGGCGGCGCCGGCCTTCGGGCGACGTTCGGCATGGCCAACAAGGGCTTCAAGACGGCTTGCATCACCAAGGTGTTCCCGACTCGCAGCCACACCGTGGCGGCGCAGGGCGGCATCTCGGCGGCGCTGGGCAACATGGGCCCGGACGACTGGCGCTGGCACATGTACGACACCGTCAAGGGCTCCGACTGGCTCGGCGACCAGGACGCGATCGAATACATGTGCCGCGACGGCATCGGCGCGATCATCGAGCTCGAGCATTACGGCGTGCCGTTCAGCCGCACGCCCGAGGGCAAGATCTACCAGCGCCCGTTCGGCGGCATGACCACGGAATTCGGCAAGGGCATCGCCCAGCGCACCTGCGCCGCGGCCGATCGTACCGGCCATGCGATCCTGCACACGCTCTACCAGCAGTCGCTGCGGAACCACGCCGAGTTCTTCGTCGAGTACTTCGCCCTCGACCTGATCATGGACGAAGGCGTCTGCCGCGGCGTCATGGCCTGGAACCTTGACGACGGCACCATCCATCGCTTCCGCGCCCACAAGGTGGTGCTGGGGACCGGCGGCTACGGCCGCGTCTACCAGACGGCGACCTCGGCCCACACCTGCACGGGCGACGGTGGCGCCATGGTGCTGCGCGCCGGCCTGCCGCTGCAGGATCTCGAGTTCGTGCAGTTCCATCCGACCGGTGTGTTCGGTGCGGGCTGCCTCATCACCGAGGGTGTGCGCGGCGAGGGCGGCTACGTCACCAACGCCAGCGGCGAGCGCTTCATGGAGCGCTATGCCCCGACGGCCAAGGATCTGGCGTCGCGCGACGTCGTCAGCCGCTCGATGACCATCGAGATCCGCGAAGGCCGCGGCTGCGGCCCCAACAAGGATTACATCGAGCTGCACGTCGAGCATCTCGATCCGAAGATCATCCACGAGCGTCTGCCGGGCATCGCCGAGACCGCGCGCATCTTCGCCGGCGTCGACGTCACCCGCCAGCCGATCCCCATCCTGCCGACCTGCCACTACAACATGGGCGGCATCCCGGCGAACTATCACTGCGAAGTCATGACGGTGAAGGACGGCAATCCCAACACCGTCGTCCCCGGGCTGATGGCGCTGGGCGAGGCCGCCTCCGTCGGCGTCCACGGCGCCAACCGTCTCGGCTCGAACTCGCTGCTCGAACTGGTCGTGTTCGGCCGCTCGGCCGCCAATCGCGTCGCCGAGCAGATGACGCCAGGCCGGCCGCACAAGGACATGCCGCGCGCCGGAGAGGAGGCGATCGCCCGCCTCGACAAGGCGCGCCACGCCAACGGCGGCACGCCGACTGCCCAGCTGCGTGCCATGATGCAGAAGACCATGCAGAACGACTGCGCGGTGTTCCGCACGACCAAGACCCTCGAAGAGGGCTGCGTGAACATGGACAAGGTGTTCGCCGGCAAGGACGACATCAAGGTCAAGGACCGCTCGATGATCTGGAACTCCGACCTCATGGAGACCCTGGAGTTCGAGAACCTTATCCTTCAGGCGCAGGGCACGATCCGCTCGGCCGCCAACCGCCAGGAAAGCCGCGGCGCCCATGCGCACGAGGACTTTCCGAACCGCAACGACAAGGACTGGCTGAAGCATACGGTCGTCTGGGTCGACGAGAAGACCGGCAAGACCCGCATCGACTACCGCCCGGTCAACCTGCAGCCGATGAGCAACGACGTCCAGTCGTTCCCGCCAAAAGCCCGCGTGTACTAACCGCCCGCGTGAACTGAGTTCGAGAGGACGACATGGCCGAGTTCACTCTTCCCGCCAATTCCAAGGTCGGCGTCGGCGAGACCCACAAGGCTCCGGCAGGCGCCAAGAACATCCGGAAGTTCAAGATCTACCGCTGGACCCCGGAAGACGGAAAGAACCCGACGGTCGACACCTATGAAGTCGACATGGACACGTGCGGGCCGATGGTTCTCGACGCGCTGATCAAGATCAAGAACGAGATGGACAGCACGCTCACCTTCCGGCGTTCGTGCCGCGAGGGGGTGTGCGGCTCGTGCGCCATGAACATCGACGGCACCAACACGCTGGCCTGCACCAAGTTCATCGACGACGTGAAGGGCGACATCAAGATCTACCCGCTGCCGCACATGCCGGTGGTGCGCGACCTGGTGCCCGACCTCAACGTGCCCTACGCCCAGTTGAGCTCGATCGAGCCGTGGTTGAAGTCGACCACCCAGCCGCCGACGCGCGAGCGCCTGCAGTCGCCGGAGGAGCGGGCCAAGCTCGACGGCCTGTGGGAGTGCATCCTGTGCTTCTGCTGCTCGACCTCGTGCCCCAGCTACTGGTGGAACGGCGATCGTTACCTGGGGCCGGCCATCCTGCTGCAGGCCTATCGCTGGATCGCCGACAGCCGCGACGAGGCCAAGGGTGAGCGTCTCGACCAGCTCGAGGACCCGTTCCGGCTGTATCGCTGCCACACGATCATGAACTGCACCAAGACCTGCCCGAAGAGCCTCAATCCGGCGAAGGCGATCGCCGAGATCAAGAAGCTGATGGTCGAACGCACGATCTAGACGGCTCATCTTTTGCTATGCTGGGGCCACCGGGGACAGACAGGGGGCTTCAGCAATGTCATTCAAATCCATCACCATATCCGCCACGCTTGCCGGCATGGCGGCGTTCGCCGCGGGACCGGCCTCGGCCGGACAGACCTTCGACGCGGTCAAGGCCAAGGGCTTCGTCCAGTGCGCCGTGAACACCGGCCTGGCGGGTTTCTCCTTCGCCGACAGCCAGGGCAAGTGGACGGGCCTCGACGTCGATCTCTGCAAGGCCATCGCTGCGGCGATGTTCGGCGACGCCGAGAAGGTCAAGTTCACCCCGACCACCGCCCAGCAGCGCTTCGTCGCCCTGCAGTCGGGCGAGGTCGACGTCATCACCCGCAACGCGACGCAGACGCTGCTGCGCGACACCTCGCTCGGCTTCAACATCGCGGGCGTCAATTTCTACGACGGCCAGGGCTTCATCGTGCCGGCCAAGAGCAACATCAAGAGCGCCAAGGAGCTGAACGGCGCCACGATCTGCGTGCAGCCGGGCACCACGACCGAGCTCAACCTCGCGGACTATTTCCGCAAGAACAAGATGACCTTCAAGCCGGTGCTGATCGAGAAGCTCGACGAGCTGCTGCAGGCCTATGCCGCCGGCCGCTGCGACGCCTACACGACCGACGCGTCGGGTCTCGCCGCGGTGCGTGCCGGCCAGCTCGCCGGCAAGGGCGAGCATGTCATCCTGCCCGAGCGCATCTCCAAGGAGCCGCTCGGCCCGATCGTGCGCCATGGCGACGACCAGTGGTTCGATCTCGTGAAATGGACCCTGATGGGCATGATCGAGGCCGAGGAA
The DNA here is from genome assembly GCF_945957355.1 of uncultured Reyranella sp. Classification (GTDB taxonomy): domain Bacteria; phylum Pseudomonadota; class Alphaproteobacteria; order Reyranellales; family Reyranellaceae; genus Reyranella. The sequence goes on from NZ_CAMFKM010000002.1 coordinate 407,571, forward strand.
ATGGGCATCAGCTCGAAGAACGTCGACGAGATGATGAAGAGCGACGATCCCGCCGTGAAGCGCTTCCTTGGCGTCACGCCGGGCTTCGGCAAGGCCGTCGGCGTCGACGAGAAGTGGATGTACAACGTCATCAAGCAGGTCGGTAACTACGGCGAAAGCTACGACCGCCATGTCGGCCCGGCCACGCCGCTCAAGCTCGAGCGTGGCCAGAACGCGCTGTGGACCAACGGCGGCCTGCTCTACGCGATCCCGTTCCGCTAGGAATCAAGCTCTTCCCCTTTGCGGAATCCGCAAAGGGGAAGAGTCCGAAGGCTCAATCCTCGCGATCGAACCGCATCTTCTTGATACGGCCGGTCGAGACTTCGAGCGCGGCGATCGCACCGTCGCGGTCGCGGACCAGATGGGCGAGCTGGGTGGCCTTGATCCAGCTGCCCGGCGATTCCAGCTCCACCGTGTCGGCGTCGAGACCGCGCACGATCCACGGCGCGCCGCCGGAGATCAGCGGTCCGCCGACGTCCATCTTCCAGTCCTTGCCGTCGCGGGTGATGCGCCACACGGCGGCACAGTCGGACGAGACGTAGGTTCCGGCGAGGTCGGTCGGCACGGCTGCGCGCTTGCCCACTTTCGTGAAGGTGAGCACGCGCCCCGCGCCGAGATTCACCTTCATCGTGCCCTTCGGACCGGGCTTCAGCGCGAACTCGTAGGAACCGCGTTCCGCCGCCAGCCAGCCGCCGGCGCGGCGGCCGAGCGCGAAGGGCAGGCCGTTCTGCGTCACGGTCGCCTCGCCGTTGCGCCACGCCAGGTCGAACAGCGACGGCTCCTGCGCATTGAACCAGGTCCCGGCGAGCGGCTTGATCTCGGCCTGCGTGATCGCGGGCAGGGCGGGCTTCATATTCCTGTTGTCTTCGAGAGCCAGCGCCGCAATGACGCGGGCGCGCCGCCACGGATCGATGCTGCCCAGGTTGGCGATCACCACCACCGTGAGGCCGGCCCTCGGCACGCGCAGGAATTCGGTGCGGAAGCCCGGCCACAGGCCGCCGTGACCCACCGTCTGCAGGCCGCGCAGCTCCTCGACGGCGACACCGCGGCGGTAGTTGTTGGCGTGGCCGCCGGTGAGGCCGGCGATGGCTGTGAGCTGCGCGGGGATCGTCTTGCCGAGGATTGGCTTGTCGAAATGCCGGCTCCAGATCAACAGGTCCTCGACGGTCGAGGTGAGTCCGCCTTCGCCGCCCTGCGGATAGGCATGCGCGGCGCGACGGAAACCCTGCTCGGCGTCGCCGAGATAGCCGGTGGCGAGGTTCGGGATCACCGCATCGATTTCGGCCACCAGCGAGGTCTGCGCCATGCCGAGCGGCTTGAAGATGCGTTCGGCCAGCAGGTCGCCCAGCTTCTTCTTCGCCAGCTTCTCGACGATCAGGCCCAGCAGCAGGAAGTTGGTGTTGCTGTAGAGGAAGCGGCTGCCCGGTGCGAAATTGAGGTGGCGGTTGCGCGTGCAGGCGTCGAACAGATCCTCGGGGCGCGCCGGCCTGTCGAGCCCGTGGCCGCCCAGCCGCAGCAGCTCGAGGAAGTCGGGCAGGCCGCTCGAATTGCGCATCATCTGGTCGACCGTCACCGGCAGCGGCGGCAGCTCGGGCAGGTATTTGTGCGGCGGATCGGACAGCTTCAGCCTGCCTTCGGCGGCCAGCATCAGGGCTGCCGTCACCGTGAACTGCTTGCTCACCGAGGCGATGCGGAAGCGTGTGTCGGGCCGGATCGGGACACCCAGTTCGATACTGGCCAGGCCGAAACCCTTGCAGAACTCGATCTCGCCATCGCGCATCACGCCGACGACGGAGCCCGGCGATCCGGGCTTGGTGTAGGGGGCAAACAGCGCGTTGACGCGGCGTTCGAAGACGGTGGATTCAATCGCTTTCGGCATGAGGATCAGTCAATCGAAGCGGCTCGCCCTTGTAAAGGCGAGGCGTTAGGGTCGCGGCACATGCCGGAGGAAATGCGCGCGATGGACCGTCAGTTCGTGAATATCGAGAAGGGCCTGGGGCCGCAGGGGCGCATCGCCGTCGTGCGTTTCGACCGCGGCGACAACATCAATGCGCTGAGCCAGCAGGCGATGCGCGAACTGCGCGACGTGCCGCGCGAGTTCGAGGACGATCTCGAAACCTCGGTCGTGATCCTGACGGGCTCGGCCCGGGCCTTCTCCGCCGGCTTCGACCTCAAGGATGGCGACGGCCGTGCCCGCGACGGTCTGCCGATCGGCGAGCGCATCCATCGCCAGCGGCTGGGGCCGAAGATGTGCAAGGCGTGGCAGGACATGGACCAGGTGACGATCGCCGCCATCGAAGGCCATTGCATCGGCGGCGGCGCGGCGCTCGTCGTGTCGCTCGACTTCCGCACCTGCGGCCGCTCGGCGCATTTCCGCATTCCCGAGGTCGAGCTCGGCATGAACATGAGCTGGGGCTCGATCCCGCGCATGCTGGCGCTGATGGGTCCGGCCCGCACCAAGCAGGCGGTGATCCTGGCGTCCGACCGGATCGGCGCGGCGGAGGCGCTGGACTGGGGACTGGTCGAGAACGTCGTGGAGGACGGACAGGCGCTCGCCGCGTCGATGGAATTCGCCGGGCGCATCGCGCGCCAGCCACCGATCCCGGTGCGCATGAGCAAGGCGTCGGTCAACCGTCTCGCCCATGCCCTCGACGATCTCGCTGCGCACATGGATGCGGACCAGAATGTGCTGACGGGTCTTACCGAGGACTACAAGGAAGGCACGTCCGCCTTCCGCGAGAAGCGCAAGCCCTCTTTCAGGGGGCGTTGAGCCGGGAGCGCGTCATTGCCGCGGCATCTATACTTATTGCACTCCGTTGCGCCGAATGGACGGAATACTTGACCGAGGCAGCGACATGAATCCCGGGCGCATACTTGCCTATCTGCGGCCGAAGGGCTGGCGCCTGCAATTCAGCATCGGCGCCATCTTCGCCATCCTGGTCACGCCGTCGATCGCCGGGTTGATCTACTGGTCCTATGATACTTCCTTGGCCCTAATCAGCCAATATGCGGAACGCGACGTCAAGAATGCGGCCGAGGACGCCAAGAACACGATGGCCGCGCCGCTCCGGCGGTTTGCCGATTCCGTCCTGATTGCGGCACAGGTCGAGGCGGCGATGCCGGGCTTTCTGCGCGGCCCGGATTCGGACCGTATGATGATCCAGGAGCTCCGTAATAGCCCCGGCCTGACGAGTTACTATGTCGGCTTTGCAGATGGCTCCTTCCGGCAGATGCAGCGGGTCGCGCTGGGAGCCAAGGTGAGCGGCATCACGCCGCCGGCCGAGACGCGCTTCGCGTCCCGGATGATCGACCGGTCCTCGGGTGATGTCGCCCTCGATCGATATGTCTTCCTGGATGCCGAGGCGCGGCGTCTCGGCGACGGCTCCGCCGGGCCCACGACCTACGATGCCCGACAGCGTTCCTTCTGGCGCCTCGCCGAGCGGCTCAAATCCGACCGGACGCAATCCGCCGTGGCGATCGCCGATCCCTATGTCATCGGCAGCGTCGGCAAGTTTGGCATGTCGGTGTCGGCGCCGGTCGTGCGCAACGGGCAGCTCGTGGCGGCGGTGGCGACGAACTTCACCCTTGATCGGGTGTCCCAGTACCTGCAGGCCCATCCTGCGAGTGCGAATGCCACGACCTTGGTGGTGTCGCGCGATGGTACGGTCATCGTCCACCCGGACCCCGCCGAGATGGCGGATCGGAAGGGCGACGAGATCGTGTCGCGGCGTGTCGGCGATATCTCCAACGCCGCGGTTCGCGCCGCCTTCGCCCGGCGCAGCGAGCTGAAGAGCGACTACTTCACGTTCACGGCGCTTTCGGACGGTGCCGAATATGTGGCGCTCTTCGTGCCCTTCCTTGCCGAGTTCGGGAAACCCTGGGAAATCGTGATCGTGGCGCCGACCGACGACTTCATCGGGCCGCTGCGCCGGAACAATCGATTGATGGCTATAGTCGGTACGGCGGTGATCGTCGTCCTGCTGCTTCTCATCAGCGGCTTCGCGCGGCTGATCTCGCGCCCCCTGGTCGGCCTGGTCCGCGAGATCCGTACCATCGAGAGATTCTCGCTGGATACGGAGGTCCGGCTTTCGTCGAATATCAGGGAAGTGAAGCAGCTCATCGCAGCGACGCAGATGATGAAGACGGCGCTGCGGGCCTTCACCGCCTACGTGCCGCGCGAGGTCGTCCGGGGCCTGCTGCTTTCCGGCCGGCCGATCGAGCTCGGCGGGCGCAGCAGTCACCTCACCATCATGTTCACCGATCTGGAAGCCTTCTCGACGCTGGCGGAGAACAGTCCGGCGCGAGCTCTCCTGGATCAGGTTTCGACCTACCTGGGCATGGTCACGCACGCGGTGAACGAGACGTCGGGTTCGGTCGACAAGTTCATCGGCGATTCGGTTATGGCCTTCTGGGGCGCGCCGTTGGCCGATGACGACCACGCCTATCATGCCTGCGTTGCCGCCGTGCATGCCAAGCGCCGGCTGGCCGCGCAGAACGTGCTTTGGCAGGAGAAGGGGAGTCCTGAGCTGCGCATGCGGGTCGGCATCCACAGCGACGCCGTGCTGGTCGGAAACGTCGGCTCGATGGAGCGCATGAGCTATACCGTCATGGGTGACGGTGTGAACATCGCCGCCCGACTGGAGGGCATCAACAAGCAGTTCGGGACCGCGATCTGCGTCAGCCACTCGGTGTTCCGCGAGTGCGGCGAGCGGTTGTGGCTGCGGCCGATCGATCAGGTTGCCGTCAAGGGACGGCGTGGCGGTATTCTCATCTATGAGCTGCTGGCGATACGCGGCGGGGAAGCCGATCTTGCGGCGTCACCGGCAGAGCAGGAGATCTGCCGACGCACCGCCGAGGCCTACGCCCTCATGGCGGAAGGCGACCTTGCGACGGCGGCCCGCGCCTACGACGACATTGCGAGGACCTTCAACGATCCGTTGGCCGTGGAGATGGGGCGACGCTGTCGTGAGGGAAGGCCGAGCGCTCAGTTGATCGAGGTGTCGGAGAACGCGAAAGTCCAACCCGGCTGATCTTTCGTTTCCGGCGCTGACTCCTCCAGCGGCCTGTTTGCTAGAACTTCCGCGTCGGCAACTGGTCGACGATGGCCTGGCGCGCGGGGTCGTCGAGCATCGCCCAGCGGCCGATCTCCTCGATGGTGCGCCTGCAGCCAAGGCAGAAGCCGCTCTTCTGGTCGAGCTTGCAGATGCCGATACAGGGCGACATCACGCGACGGACCGCGGATGTTGGCGACGACGTCATGGCGCCGTCAGGGCTTCTTGCCGAGTTCCGCGAGCTGGTTCTGCAACTCGTCGAGCTTGCGCTTCAGGTCGTCGATCGCGGTGTCGCCGGAGGGCGCCGAGGTCTCCGGCTTGGCCGGCTCGTGGCCGTTGGCCGCCGCCGGCGTGGAGGCCTGCCCACCGGGAGGCTGGCTGCCGGGCGCGGTGCCGAACGGGTTGAACATGCGCATGGCGTTCTCGAACATCGCCATGTTCTGCTTGCCCATCGACTCGAACTGCTGGAACGGATTGAAGCCGAAGGCATTCTGCATGTAGCGCCGCATCTGGTCCTGATTGCGCGCGAACTGGGTCATCGACATTTCAAGGTACTGCGGCACCACGCCCTGCAGGCTGTCGCCGTAGAAGGAGATGAGCTGTCGCAGGAACGGGATCGGCAGCAACGTCTGGCCGCCCTTGCTCTCTTCCTCGAAGATGATCTGCGTCAGCACCGAGCGCGTGATCTCGTCGCCGGTCTTGGCGTCGTAGACGACGAAGTCGGTCTTGTCCTTCACCATCTGCGATAGATGGTCGAGCGTCACATAGGCCGAGGTCGCGGTATTGTAGAGCCGCCGGTTCGCGTACTTCTTGATCACCACAGGCGCCGCTTTCGGTCCGCCTTCGGGTACTGCCTGATCGGCCATTACGCTTCGCTCCTCTAGCTCCCGCGCGCGGTGAACGCTCGTTTACTGGGATTGGTCACCTTAGCGCCGATGCCGCAGTGCGACAAGGCAGGCTTTGCTCACGCGAAAGCAGCGTCTGCGCATCGATGCGTTATACTATGTGGATGGCCTCAGAGAACGATGACACGAAAGGCGATTCCGGCTCCGATTTCGACAGGTTGGCGCGGCGCTACCTCGATCTGTGGCAGAGCCAGCTATCCGGTCTCGCCTCGGATCAGGCCGTGACCGAGCAGATCGCCCGTCTGTTCGCGGCCGCGAACGCCCAGGTCGCGGCGGCCATGCAGGTTGCCCAGGGAGCGTCTCATGCAGACCCGACTAGGTCCCCGTCCGCTGCCGCTCCATCTGGGAACGGCCCTGATGACGTGGGCGAGCTCCGAAAGCGCGTGGAGGCTCTTGAAGCAAGGCTCGCCGAGCTCGAATCCCGCAGCCGGGGCTCCTGATTCGCTGACGGCCCTGCTGCCGGAGATTGCCGCACTCGAAGCGAAGGCCGGCGCCGGCCAGTTCGAGCAGGCGTTGCAGCGCGAGATCCGCCGGCGCCAGGTCCGGCTGGCCGACGGTGTGCTGGCCTATCAGCGCAATGACGTTCAGCGCACCCTGATCGATCCGCCTTCGGTGTGGCGCGAAGGAAATACGCGGCTGCTCGACTACGGCACCACGAATCGCACGGCCCGCAGGCGCGGCACGCGCGCGGTTCTCGTCGTGCCGTCCCTGATCAACCGCTGGGAAGTGCTCGATCTCACGCAGGAGAAGAGCCTGTTGCGCACCATGGCGGTGGCAGGACTGCGGCCCTATCTCGTCGACTGGGGAACGCCCGATGCCGAGGAGCGTGGCTTCGACACGACGGCCTATGTGGCACGCCTCGAACGGGCGCTCGCGTTCGTCGCGAAGCGCGCGCGCCGGGCGCCGGCAGTCCTGGGCTATTGCATGGGCGGCACGCTCACCGTGGCGCTGGCTGCGCGCAAGCCGCGCCGCGTCGCCGGGCTGGCGCTGATGGCGGCGCCGTGGGACTTCCACGCCGACCGCACCGGCCATGCTTTCCTGCTGTCGATGGGGCCGGTGCTCGCCGAGGTCGCCGACAAGGTGGGCGAGCTGCCGGTCGACATCCTGCAGACCCTGTTCTGGTCGCTCGATCCCTGGCTCGCGGTGAAGAAGTTCAGCCGCTTCATCGGCATGGATCCGAAGAGTGAACATGCAAGGGAATTCATCCTGCTCGAGGATTGGCTGAACGGCGGTGCGCCGCTCGCCGGCCCGACGGCGCGCGAATGCCTCGTCGACTGGTACGGCAACAACACGACGGGCAGCAACAAATGGGTGGTCGCCGGGCGTCGCGTCGTGCCCGCGAAGATCAAGGTACCGTCGCTGGTCATGATTCCCTCGGGCGACCGCATCGTGCCGCCGCTGTCGGCCGCCGCGCTGGCGGACCCGAAGAAGGGCCTGAAGAACGCCAGGCGGATCGATCTGCCGCTCGGCCATATCGGCATGGTGGTGAGCGGCCGTGCCCGCGAGCTGTGCTGGACGCCGCTGATCGAGTGGATCTCCGCTCTTCCCGCCCGGCGATCCCGTGTCGTCACCGGCTAGGCCCTTCGACAGGCGCGTGCCGGCGATCTGGGCGGCATTGCTGACGGTCTCCGTCTTCGCGCATGCCCATGTCGAGATGGCGAACGAGACAGCGCGCGGCATTCCGATGGCCTACGGCACCGCGCTGGCGATACAGGTTTCCAGCCACCTGGTCGTGGCGGCGATGCTGCCCGCGATCTACTGGCTGCACCGGCGCTGGCCGATCGGCGAGCATCCGCGCAACCTGCTCTTCCACGTCGCGGCGCTGGTGCCCTTCAGCATCGCCCACACGCTTGGCATGGCGGCACTAAGGTTCCTGTGGTTCGGCGGCATCGTCGGCATACCGTACAGCTTTCCCCTCACCCTCGAGCGGCTGCTCTACGAATTCGCCAAGGACATCATCGCCTACGCCCTGTTGAGCGCCGGCACGGTGGCGCTGCGCCATTACCTCACTCGGCCGGTCCCGCCGCCGGCCGTGCAAGGCGCGGCGACGCCCGAACCGGCACCGGAATCCTCACCGAGGCCGCTGCCGGAGCGCTTCGCCGTCCGCCGCAAGGGTCGGGAGATCATGGTCGAGGTCGCCGACATCGACTGGATCGAAGCCTCGGGAAACTACGCCGTGCTGCATGTCGGCGACGAGACCTTCGAGATCCGCTCCTCGCTCACGAAGCTTGAAGGCGAGCTCGATCCCAAACGGTTCGTGCGGGTGCACAAATCCCATCTGGTCAATATCGCCCGTGTCGCCGAGGTGACGCCGTGGGTGAACGGCGACTGGCGCATCCGCCTGCAGGGCGGGGCCGAGGTGAACCTGAGCCGGCGCTATCGCCAGCGCTTCGAGGCGCTGGCGCCCGTCAGGGCCTGACCGGACGTCCCGCAACGGGCGCCGGTCGTCCCATTGGATGCGCCGGTCATCACAAAACGACACCGAATCAAGGGCTTGAAGAGTAGGTCGGGGCATCCGCCCTGGAGCCCCGCGATGCAACCTGCCGCCCCAGCCACCCGCCGTGCCGATCTCGACTGGCTGCGGGTCCTCGCCTTCGGCCTGCTGATTTTCTATCACCCCGGGATGGCCTGGTCGGGCTGGAGCTGGCACGTCACCAGCCCGGACAGTCTCGAAGGCCTGCGCGAGGCCATGCGGTTCCTGAACCGCTGGCGCATGCCGCTGATCTTCGTGGTCTCGGGCGCGGCCATCATGCTGGCGTTGGGCGATCGCACACCGGGAGCCTTCGTCCGCGATCGGCTGAAGCGCCTGCTGCTGCCGCTGGCCTTCGGCATGGTCGTGATCGTGCCGCCGCAGGTCTATCTGGAGCGGCTGTCGCGCGGGCAGTTCAGCGGCTCGTTCCTGCAATGGCTGCCGCAGGCCTTCGACGGAGTCTATCCGACGGGCAACCTGAGCTGGCATCACCTCTGGTTCGTGGCCTACGTCCTCGTGCTGACGCTGGCGCTGCTGCCGGTCTTCCTGTGGGCGCGGTCGGCGGCAGGACGGGCGGCCATGGGTCAGGCCGGCCGGATTGCGGCCCGCCAGGGCCTGCAGTGGGCGATGGTCCTGCCGCTCGCCGCCTCGACCCTCTGGCTGGCGCCGGTCTCGTGGAACGTCAACGGGCTGATCGGCGACTGGCACGGGCTCGTCTCCTACGGCGCACTGCTGCTCTACGGCGCCTTCATCTTCGGATCCCCCGAGCTGCTGGAGGCATTGCAGCGCCAGCGTCTTTTCTCGCTGGCCGTCGGACTCATTGCCTATGCAATCCTCTATGCCGGCTTCTTCGCGGGCACCGTCCGGCCGTCCATCGCACCGGAGGCGCGTCCGGTCTTTGCGCTGCTGTCGGCGGTCAACCTCATGGCGTGGCTGTTCGCAATCATCGGGTTCGCGCACCGGTATCTCGTCCGGCGACCCGCCTTCCTCCCGGAAGCGACCGAGGCGGTCTATCCCTTCTACCTGATCCACCAGACCGTGACGGTCGTGGCGGTCTACGGGCTCCTCGAGATCGGCATGCCGCCGCTCGCCGGCTTCGTCGCCGCGGTCGTGGCGACCTTCGCCGGGACATGGCTGATTTATGCAGGTCTGGTGCGGCCGTGGCGCTGGATCAGGCCGCTGTTCGGAATGAAGGCGACCGTTCCGGGGGAGCGGCGGTCCTTGCCCCGCCGCGCGGCAGGCCTATAAATATCGGCAAGGGCGGCCTGCCAAGGAGGATTTCATGACGGACATCGTTATCGCGAGTGCTGCGCGCACGCCAATCGGCTCGTTCAACGGCGCGTTCGGCGCCGTGCCGGCACACGATCTCGGCAAGGTCGCCATCAAGGGTGCGCTGGAGCGCGCCAAGGTGAAGCCCGAGGAAGTCGACGAAGTCATCATGGGCCAGATCCTGACCGGCGGTCAGGGCCAGAACCCGGCGCGGCAGGCGGCTGTCAACTCCGGCATCCCGGTCGAGAAGACCGCGCTCGGCATCAACCAGCTCTGCGGCTCCGGCCTGCGCGCCGTCGCCTTCGGCTGGCAGGCGATCCGTAACGGCGACGCCAGCATCATGGTGGTCGGCGGCCAGGAGAGCATGAGCCAGGCGCCGCACGCCGCGCATCTGCGCGACGGCACCAAGATGGGCGAGCTCAAGATGGTCGACACCATGCTGAAGGACGGTCTGTGGGATGCCTTCCACGGCTATCACATGGGCAACACCGCCGAGAACGTCGCGCAGAAGTACCAGATCACCCGCGCCGAGCAGGATGCCTTCGCGGCTTCGTCGCAGAACAAGGCCGAGGCGGCGCAGAAGTCCGGTCGCTTCAAGGACGAGATCGTCCCGGTGACGATCAAGACCCGCAAGGGCGAGGTCGTCGTCGATACCGACGAGTTTCCGCGTCACGGCACGACGGTCGAGGCGCTGGGCAAGCTGCGCCCGGCCTTCACCAAGGAAGGCGGCTCGGTCACCGCCGGCAACGCGTCGGGCATCAACGACGGCGCCGCGGCGCTGGTTCTGATGAGCGCCGACGAGGCCAAGAAGCGCGGCATCACCCCGCTCGCGAAGATCGTGTCCTGGGCGACCACGGGCGTCGATCCGTCGATCATGGGCATCGGTCCGGTCACGGCCTCGCAGGCCGCGCTGAAGAAGGCCGGCTGGACGGTCAAGGATCTCGACCTCGTCGAGGCCAATGAAGCCTTTGCGGCCCAGGCCGTCGCCGTCGGCAAGGAACTCGGCCTCGATGCCGCGAAGCTCAACGTCAATGGCGGCGCGATCGCGCTCGGCCATCCGATCGGCGCCTCGGGCGCGCGCGTGCTGACGACGCTGCTTTATGAGATGCAGAAGCGCGACGCCAAGAAGGGCCTCGCCACCCTGTGCATCGGCGGCGGCATGGGCATCGCCATGTGCGTCCAGCGCGACTGATCTGCGGTCGACGCTTCAGAGTTCAAACGCCCGAAGGAGTGATCCTTCGGGCGTTTTCTTTTCAGGGATTGTAGTAGCTGCCGACCTGGGTGCCGGCGCGGACGAGGCGTCGTCCGTCCTCCTGCGACAGCCAGAGGAGTTCGGCGTCGTCGGTGCCCTTGGGCTGCGCCAGCAGGAATCGCGTCTCGCCCGGTACTACGGTGATGACCACCTCGGTGCTCTCGCTGCTGCCGAAGGCGCGCAGGTCGTAGGGATTGGGCGGCAGGTCGAGGCGCATCCAGGTCGAACCCGTCAGCCCGCCGACGGGATGGCGGCTCATGGAGATTGGGATGCTCGGCGCATCCGGCGGCGCCTTGTCGCGTACGATGTAGAGGGCGGCCATGCCCTCCTTGGCGACGGGGAAGGACGTCGTGCCATAGGCCTGGTACCAGGGCGACGGCGAGTTCTGGCAAGCGGACAGGGAAAGCGCCAGCAACGCGGCGCCCAGGAACTTCATCATGCAACGACCTCCGGCGGCAAAGTCCGACGGACCGGCCTGCGGGTCAAGCCTGTGCGTCGCCCGCCGCGGGCTGCGGCAGGACGCGCATCCTGGCCAGCGGTGACAGAACGATGACGAGGGTGGAAAGCGCGAAGGCCACGGCAATCATCAGGAGCGCGGCGTGCAGGCCGGCCTGTGCCGCCACGAAGCCGCCGGCCAGGGCGCCCAGCGGACGGACGCCGTAGATCGCCGTCTGGACGGTGGCATTGACCCGGCCCATCAGGGGCGAGGGCGTCACCAGCTGGCGGACCGTGGTCTGGCAGATCGCCCACAGCATCGGGCCGAAGCCCACGAGGAAGTAGCCGGCGGCCGCGAGGATCAGGCCGCTGCCCGAAGGAGCCGCCAGGAACAGCATGGCAGCGATGATCGATACGGCCGGCCCGAAGATCAGGGTCACGAGTGGCGGCAGCCGCCGGGCGCTGACCGGCGCCACCAGCGCGCCCAGGATCAGCCCGGCGCCGTAGGTCGACTGGGCGAGACCCATATGCGCCGGGTCGAGGCCGAGCGGGCCCAGCGCCAGAGGCGCCCAGACGGCGAGCAGGGCGAAGAAGGCAAAGTTCCAGAAGATCGCGCAGAGGCTGATGCCGCGCAGCAGCTCGTTGCGGACGACGAAGACGGCGCCGATCCGGATGGCGTTGGCGAAGCCCGGGCGGCCGGTTTCGGAGGTCGGCGCCGCCCCCTTCGGCAGTGCCAGCACGCAGACCAGCGCCAGGGCCGCGCCGAGGGTGGCCAGCGCATAGCCCCAGGTCGGTGACAGGTGTTGCGCCAGCAAGCCGGCCACGAACGGCGCGGCAAGGCTTACGACGGCGCGCGCCAGCTCGAGGCGGGCATTGGCGCGGGGCAGGTCGCCCGCCGGCACCAGGCTCGGCAACAACGAGACCGACGTCAGGACATAGACGACCGTGCCCGAGGCGCCGGCGATGGCGGCAAGGCCCAGCAGGAACACCTGGCCGGTGGCCGCCGCCGCAACCGCGACGAGAGAGGCGGTGAGGCCGAGCGCCAGCGCGACGATCAGCATCCGCCGGCGCGGCAGGCGGTCGATCCAGGTGCCGGCGGGCAGGGAGACCAATAGCCAGGCCGCACTCTGTGCGGCGACGAGCAGGCCGAGCAGGTCGGGGCCGGCACCGAGGACGAGGGTAGCCGTCAGGGGCAGGGTGGCGAGCGCCATCTGGTCGGCGGCGTGGGTCCCGGCGGCGGCGCCGAGCAGGGCGGTGAAGGGCTTCATGACGTTGCTTCTAGAGGCGAGGCGCCGGCCCTCTCTATCCGGCGGCGTCGTTCAATTCGAACCGGGCCGCGACGGCAATCTGACGCTTGCCCGCGACGGGGGATAACCGGCTAGACTGCGGAGCGTCATCTCAAGGGAGGAAAAAATGGCCGGACGGGTAGCAGTCGTGACGGGCGGAACACGTGGCATCGGCGGTGCCATCTCCCGGATGCTGAAGGACAAGGGCTACAGGGTCGCCGCAACCTACGCAGGCAACGACGAGGCTGCGCAGAAGTTCAAGGCCGAGACCGGTATCGGTGTCTACAAGTTCGACGTCTGCGACTTCGATGCCTGCCAGAAGGCCGTCGCCGAGATCGAGAAGGATCTCGGACCGGTCGAGGTCCTGGTGAACAATGCGGGCATCACACGCGATTCCACGATGCGCCGTCTCACGCGCGACATGTGGGAGGCCGTCATCGACACCAACCTCGGCTCCTGCTTCAACATGAGCAAGGCGGTGTGGGACGGCATGAATGCGCGCGGCTTCGGTCGCATCGTCAACATCGGCTCGATCAACGGCCAGGGTGGCCAGTACGGGCAGGTGAACTACGCCGCCGCCAAGTCCGGCATCCACGGCTTCACCAAGGCGCTGGCCCAGGAAGGCGCGCCCAAGGGCATCACCGTGAATGCAATCGCGCCGGGTTACACCGACACCGACATGGTGTCGGCGGTGCCGGCCAACGTGCTGGAGAAGATCGTGGCCAAGATACCGGTCGGCCGCCTCGGCAAGGCCGAGGAAATCGGCCGCGGCGTGATGTTCCTGGTCGCCGACGACGCCGGCTTCATCACCGGCTCGACCCTGTCGATCAACGGCGGCCAGCATATGTACTGACCAATTGGCCTGAAAAAGCCAAGATGGGGCCGGCACACTGCCGGCCCTTTTCATTCCTGGAGCAATCACGCATGGCCAAGCTGACCGAGTACGAGGACATGAACCCGCGGGCCAAGGCGGTCGTCGAGGGAATCGCAAAAGCGCGCGGCAGCGATCCGGCGAAGATCAACAATGTCTGGAAGGCGCTGGCCCGCCATCCCGACACGATGGAACGCTTCGCCGCCGAGATGAAGGCGGTGATGGCGCCGGGTGCGCTCGACGGTCTCACGAAAGAGCTGATCTATCTCGCAGTCTCCGTCGCCAACCAGTGCGACTACTGCATCAACTCGCATGGCTACATGGCGCGCCAGAAGGGCATGACCGAGGAGATGTTCGGGGAGTTCATGGCGGTCGTGCTGGCCGCGCAGAAGGGCAACAAGATCGCGACGGCCTATCGCGTGCCGATCGACGAGGCGTTCGAGGAGAAGTGACGTGAGCGAGCAGAAGTCCACGGTGTGGGATGCCAACCTCTACCTGAAGTTCGCCGACCATCGCACGCGGCCCGCGCTCGACCTGATGGGCCGACTCGATCCGGCGAACGCCGCGCGTCCGGGGCATGCGATCTACGATCTCGGGTGCGGCGCGGGGAACATCTCGCGCATTCTTGCCGAGCGCTTCCCCGGGGCGCCGGTCATCGGCATCGATTCGTCGGAGGAGATGCTCGCCAAGGCGCGCAGCCAGACGAACGATACGCGCGTGACGTTCGAGAAGGGCGACCTCGCGCACTTCAAGCCCGGCCTGCCGCCCGGCATTCTCTACAGCAACGCGGCCTATCAGTGGCTCGACGGACACATCGACATGTTCCCGGGCCTCGTGAAGCTCCTGCCGCCGGGGGGACAGCTTGCGATCCAGATGCCGCGCAACCATGAAGCGCCCTCGCATGCGTCGATGCACACGGCAGCCCAGGCCGGTCCGTGGCGCGACAAGCTCACCAGGGTGCGCCCGATCGTGAAGGTCGAGGACCCGGAGCGTTACTACGACGTACTGAAGCCGCTCTGTTCGGACCTGGAAATCTGGGAGACGATCTACCAGCAGCCGCTCACCGGCAAGGATCCGGTCGCGCAATACACGTCGTCGACCGGCCTGCGGCCGTACCTCGAATTGCTGCAGGAGCCGGAGCGCACAGAGTTCTACGAGGCCTATGCCGCGCTGCTGCGCAAAGCCTATCCGACGCGTCCCGACGGCATCACGCTGTTTCCCTTCCGCCGTCTCTTCATCGTGGCGCGCCGCGCATGAAGTTAAGCCGCCTGCTGGGTATGGCGCTGCTGCTGGTCGCGACCTGCCGCGTGCCGCTGGCGCAGGCGGCGCCGCAGTCGATGGTGGCCGCGGCGCACCCGCTGGCGGTCGAGGCGGGGCTAGAGATGCTTCGACGCGGCGGCACCGCCCTCGATGCGGCGATCGCCGTCCAGATGGTGCTGGGTGTCGTCGAGCCGCAAGCCTCGGGCATTGGCGGCGGCGGCTTCCTGCTGCACTACGATGGCGCCAGCCACGCCATCACCGTCTATGACGGTCGCGAGACGGCGCCGGCCGGCGCGACGCCTGGCATGTTCCTCGCGCCCGACGGCAAGCCGCTGGGTTATCGCGAAGCCGTCGTTTCCGGACTCTCGGTCGGCGTTCCCGGTCTCCTGGCCATGCTGGAACTCGCCCACAAGGAAAAGGGCAAGCTTGCCTGGGCCGACCTGTTCAGTCCGGCGATCGCCGCGGCACGCGACGGCTTCCCGGTCTCGTCGCGCCTCGCCGCGTGGCTGCAAAGGATTCCCGCCCTGCGCGCGGAGCCGGCGATCCGCGAGACTTACTTCAATGCCGATGGCTCGCCCCGCAAGCTGAATGAGCGCATCGCCAATCCGGCGCTTGCCGAGACGATGGGCCTGATCGCCGCGCAGGGTGCGCGGGTGATGTACGAAGGCCCGATCGCGACGGAGATGGTCGAGCGCGTGCGAAGCCACCCCCGGCCCGGTACGCTCTCCGCCGCCGATCTCGCCGACTACAAGCCGGTCAAGCGCGAGCCCGTGTGCGGGCCCTATCGCGTCTGGGTCGTCTGCGGGATGCCGCCGCCCTCGTCGGGCGGCATCGCGATCCTGCAGGTGCTGGGCCTGATCCAGCCTTTCGACATCCAGCGCGATGCGCCCAACGATCTTCGCGCCGTCCATCTGATCGCCGAGGCGAGCCGGCTCGCCTTCGCCGACCGCGACCGCTACGTCGCCGATCCCGCCTTCGTGGACGTGCCGGTGGCCGGCCTTCTGTCGCCCGCCTATCTCGCGGAGCGCCGCAAGCTGATGTCGCCGGACCGCAGCATGGGACCGGTCGGTCCCGGCATCCCGCCGGGCTATGTCGAGCGCGGCACCAGTCATGTCAGCATCGTCGATCGCTGGGGCAATGCCGTCAGCTTCACCACCACCATAGAGGCGCCGTTCGGGTCGCACATGATGGTGCGCGGCTTCCTGCTGAATAACGAACTCACCGATTTCTCGCCGCGGCCTGAGCTCGACGGGAAGCCGGTGGCCAACCGGGTGCAGCCCGGCAAGCGGCCGCGCTCGTCAATGTCGCCGACCTTCGTGCTCGATCGCGACGGCAGGCTGGTGGCGGCGCTGGGGTCGGCTGGCGGCGCACGCATCATCGGCGACACGCTGCAGGCCCTGATCGGCTTGCTCGACTGGGACCTGTCGGCCCAGGCCGCAGTCGATTTGCCGCGGGTGATCAACCTGAACGGCGCGACCGAGCTGGAGGAGGGGACGCCGATTGCCGACCAGGCGGCCGCCTTGCGCGCGCTGGGCCATGAAGTACAAGTCCGCCGGCATGAAGGCGGCCTGACCGCCCTCCGCCGCAGTGGCGACGGGTGGGAGGGTGGCGCCGATCCGCGGCGCGATGGCGCTGCCCGAGGAGAATAGATTTGGCCCTGAAGAAGCTCCCCACCGTCATCCTGCGCGCCGGCGAGGATCGCCGCGTCCGCGCCGGCCATCCCTGGGCCTTCTCCAACGAGATCCTGATGGACGCCGACGCCAAGGCGATCCCGGTCGGCAGCCTGGCCACCCTGCGCGCCCCGGGCGGCGAGGCGCTGGCGCTGGTCACCTTCAATCCGCATTCGCTGATCGCGGCGCGCGTTCTCAGCACGAACCCTGAAGCGCAGGTCGATGCGCTGTTCATCGGTCGTCGCCTGACCCAGGCGGCGGCGCTGCGCGACCGGCTGGTCGGCGTACCCTATTACCGGCTGATCCATGCCGAGGCCGACGGCCTGCCGGGCGTGATCATCGACCGCTTCGGCGATGCCTTCGTGGTCCAGGTCAATACGGCCGGCATGGACGCGCTGACGCCGGTCCTGCTGGAGGCCCTGGAAGCCGAGTTCTCGCCGAAGACGATCGTTCTCAAGAACGATTCGCCGGTGCGCGAGCTCGAAGGGCTGAAGCGCGAGGTGGTCGTGGCCAAGGGAGAGGCCGGCAGCATTGAGCTGATCGAGAACGATGCGCGCTTCGTCGCCGATCTTTCGGAAGGCCAGAAGACCGGCTGGTTCTACGACCAGCGCGACAACCGGCGCTTCATGGCGGGCCTCGCAAAGGACGCGCGTGTCCTCGATGCCTATTGCTACAGCGGCGGCTTCGGCGTCCTGGCGGCGACGCGCGGGGCGAAGTCCGTCGTCTGCCTCGATCGTTCGCAGCCCGCCCTCAACGCGGCCCAGCAGGCGGCGGCGCTGAACGGGGTCGACAAGATCGTGTCCTTCCGCAAGAGCGAGGTGTTCGAGGCGCTGGAGAAGGAGAAGCCGCGCAGCTACGAGGTCGTGATCTGCGATCCCCCGGCCTTCGTGAAGAGCCGCAAGGACCTCAAGACCGGTGCTCAGGGCTATCGCAAGCTGGTGCGTCTGGCGGCACCGCTGGTCACCAAGGGTGGCTTCTTCTTCGTGGCCTCGTGCTCGCACCTCGTCGACCCGCCGCTGTTCGCCGAGCAGGTCCGGCGCGGCTTGCGCGATGCCGAGCGGACCGGCCGCATCCTGCTGAGCAGCGGCGCGGCGCTGGATCATCCGGTTCATCCGAACCTGCCTGAGACGGCCTATCTCAAGGCGATGGTGCTACAACTCGACTGATCGGAGACCTCGGGGGAGGGGACATGTCGGCAATTCGCTTTCTTCTTGTATTGGCCTTGGTGTGCGTGGTCGGAACGGGATGTTCCATTCCCGACCGCGGCGACGCGGTGCCGCGGACCCACACGGATCTGGCGCAGCCGCTCGGCATTCCCAACGCGCGCTTCTACGCCGATGGCGACGCCAGGCTGATGGTCGAGGAGGGCGTGCGGTCCGGCGAGCGTGAGGCAGCCGCCTTGCGTGCCGAGGGCAAGCCGCTGACGCGGATCCCGCCAGCCTATTTCCTCGCCGTGTCCGGCGGCGGAGACAATGGCGCGTTCGGGGCCGGGATCATGAATGGATGGACGGCCGTCGGCACGCGTCCGACCTTCAAGATGGTCACCGGCGTCAGCACCGGTGCGCTGATCGCGCCCTTTGCCTTCCTGGGCTCCGACTACGACGCGCAATTGCGCGAGGTCTACACGACCATGACGCCGGACAAGGTCTTCCGCATGCGCGGCCTGACGGCGGCCCTGTTCGACGACGCCATGGCGGATACCACGCCCCTCGCGCAGGTCATTGCCAAGTATGCCGACCAGAAGATGCTGGATGCGATTGCCGCCGAGTACAAGAAGGGGCGGCTGCTGATGATCGGCACCACCGACCTCGACGCCCAGCGGCCGGTGATCTGGAACATCGGCGCCATCGCCGCCAGCGGGCATCCGGGCTCGCTCGATCTCTTCCGCAAGATCCTGCGCGCGTCGGCCGCCATTCCCGGTGCCTTCCAGCCGGTGCTGATCGACGTCGAACTCGACGGCAAGAAGTACCAGGAGCTGCATGTCGACGGCGGCGCCATCGCCCAGCTTTTCCTCTATCCACCGTCGATCGACATTGCGAGCCTGAAGCGCGAACGGCACGCCTACATCATCCGCAATGCCCGCCTCGATCCGGATTATGCGATGGCCGAGCGCCGCACCATCACCATCGCCGGCCGCGCGATCGTGGCGATGCTGGCGGCCAGCGGCTTCAACGACGTGTTGCGGACCTACTTCGTCTCGCAGCGCGACAAGGTCGATTACAACCTTGCCTACATCGGCCGTGATTTCGAGGCGCCCAAGAAGGGCGAATTCGACCAAGCCTACATGAACGCTCTCTACGAATATGGCGTGCGGGAGATCGTGGAGGGCCGCGCCTGGCACAAGCACCCGCCGGGTCTCGCCTCGCCGGCCGCGGTTCCGACGCGTTAGTCTCTGCGGTGGCTGGCACGACTCGTGCCTGCATCCTTCGCAATGATGGAGAGGTGCCGTGGACAAGGACACGATTGAAATGCTGGCACGCCGCGCCGGCCTTGCCAGGGCGCTGGCCGATTTCCCGGAAGATGTGACGATTGCCGCGACGCAGGCGGCCGACGTGGCGCAGAAGATCAAGCGCCCGGCCGATCCGAGGGCCGAGCCGTGGCCGCCGATGAAGGCGGGGACGACGCTATGAGCGACCTGCACTGGATGACGGTCGGCGCGGCCGCCCGCGCCATCGCCGCGAAGGAGCTTTCGCCGGTCGATCTCACGAAGGCGCTGCTCGACCGCATCGAGCGGCTCGATCCCACGCTCAATGCCTTCATCCGGATCGACGGCGAGGCCGCGATGGCGGCCGCCCTGGCCGCCGAAACGGAGGCCCAGTCGGGCCGCCTGCGCGGGCCGCTGCACGGCGTGCCGGTCGGCATCAAGGACATCATCGACGTCGCAGGCCTTCCGACGACCTGTCATTCCAAGGTCCTGCAGGACAACATGGCGACCGCCGACGCGGTCTGCGTCGAGAAGCTGCGGGGCGCCGGGGCCATCGTGCTGGGCAAGCTCTCGACGCACGAGTTCGCCATCGGCGGGCCGAGCTTCGACCTGCCGTGGCCGCCGGCCCGCAATCCGTGGAACACCGATCATCATCCCGGCGGCTCCTCGTCCGGCTCCGGGTCGGGCGTGGCGGCCGGCCTGTTCCCGATGGCGCTGGGCACCGACACCGGCGGCAGCGTGCGCAACCCCGCGAGCTGCTGCGGTATCGTCGGCCTGAAGCCGACTTATGGGCTGGTCTCGCGCCGCGGCGTCTTTCCGCTCTCCTTCACGCTCGACCATGTCGGGCCGATGACGCGCACCGTCGCCGACAATGCACTCATGCTGGAAGCGATCGCCGGCCACGATCCGCTCGATCCCGGCAGCGCGGCGTCCGCGCAGGGTCACTACGGCGCCGCGCTCGACCGCGGCATACGCGGCCTTCGCGTCGGCTTCGTCCGTCATTTCCATGAGATCGACACGCCCGCCAATCCCGAGGTCACGGCGGCACTGGAGCATGTCGCGCGCAGCTTGCAGGTCGAGGGTGCCGAGGTGCGTACCATCACCTTGCCGTCGCTCAACGAGTTCGGCGCCGTGAACCGCGTGATCCTCCAGAGCGAGGCCTGGTCGATCCATGGACCATGGCTCAGCGAACGTCCCGGCGACTACGGGAAGCTCGGTCGTCAGCGCCTGATGGCCGGGGCCTTCATGAGCGCCGGCGACTACATGCTGGCGAGCCGCCGCCGCCTGCAGATGATCGCCGAGGTCGAGGCCGCCTTCCGCGAGGTCGACGTGCTGCTCTGCGCCAGCTCGATGGACCCGGCCTGCCGCATCGAGGATACGGCCGAGGTCGCACGTACCTATCCGCGCCAGGCCCGCACGCCGTTCAACGTCACCGGCCATCCGGCGCTCGCCATGATGGCCGGCCTCTCGGTCGGCGGCATGCCGGTCTCGGTCCAGTTCGTCGGCCGTTACTTCGACGAAGCGACGGTTTTCCAGGTGGCGCGCGCCTGGGAACGCGTGGCGGGGACGGACAAAAAGCATCCGCCGATCGTCTGATTGGGGAAATAATTCGTTGAATTAGTTCTTGTCGTCCGAGCGGGCCTTGCCGGTCCGCTCGGCGGGCGCAACATACCGCCCATGACCCAGAAGAAGCTTCGCCTCGGCGCCTTCATGCGCCCTGTCAGCATCCACACTGCCGCGTGGCGCTATCCCGGCGGCACGCCGGACGCCAACTTCAATCTCAAGGCGCTGGTGAAGTACGCGCAGACGCTGGAGCGCGGCAAGTTCGACGCCTTCTTCATGGCCGATCACCTGGCCGTCCTGAACATGCCGATGGACGCACTGAAGCGCAGCGCCACGGTGACCTCGTTCGATCCGCTGACCCTGCTGCCCGCGCTGGCGATGGCCACCAAGCATCTCGGCCTGATCGCCACCGCGTCGAGCACCTTCGAGCCGGCCTACACGATCGCCCGCCGCTTCGCCTCGCTCGACCATATCAGCGAGGGCCGCGCCGGCTGGAACCTGGTGACGACGTCCAATCCCGACGCGGCGCTGAACTTCGGCCTGGACGACCAGATGCCCCATGCCGAGCGCTATGCGCGCGCGCGCGAGTTCTTCGACGTGGTGATCGGTCTTTGGGACTCGTGGGCCGACGATGCCTTCATCCGCGATGTCGAGAGCGGCGTCTATT
Organism: uncultured Reyranella sp.; assembly: GCF_945957355.1. Classification (GTDB taxonomy): domain Bacteria; phylum Pseudomonadota; class Alphaproteobacteria; order Reyranellales; family Reyranellaceae; genus Reyranella. Next base: position 428,734 of record NZ_CAMFKM010000002.1, read on the forward strand.
TCGATCCGTCGCGCCTGCATGTGCTCGATCACAAGGGCAAGTACCTGAAGGTGCGCGGGCCGCTGAACATCGCCCGCCCGGTCCAGGGCTGGCCCGTCATCGTGCAGGCCGGCGCCTCCGATGCCGGACGCCAGCTTGCGGCCGAGACGGCCGAGATGGTGTTCGCCGCCGGCGGCCCGATCGACGGCGCACGTGCCTTCTATGCCGACGTGAAGGGCCGCGCCGCGAAGATCGGCCGCAATCCCGACCACATCAAGATCCTGCCCGGCGCCTTCGTGGTGGTGGGCGACTCCCTCGACGAGGCGAAGGAGAAGCGGGCACGGCTCGACAGTCTCGTGAACTACGACAGCTCGATCGCCGCCGTCTCGATGGCGCTGGGCGTCGATGCCCGCCAGTTCGATCCCGACAAGCCGCTGCCCGACGACATTCCCGAGACCGAGGCGAGCAAGAGCGGTCGCGAGCGGGTGATCGAACTCGGCAAGCGCGAGAACCTGACCGTGCGCCAGATCGCCGGTCGCCTCGGCGGTTATGGCGGGCTCGGCATGCTGGGCACACCGGCGATGATCGCTGACCAGATGGAGGAGTGGCTCGTGACCGAAGCCTGCGACGGCTTCAACGTCATGTTCCCCTACCTGCCGGGCGGGCTGGACGACTTCGTCGACAAGGTCGTGCCCGAGCTGCAGCGCCGCGGTCTCTTCCGCACCGAGTATGAAGGCACGACCTTGCGCGAGAATCTCGGCCTGCCGCGGCCGGAGAACCAGTTCTTCCCGGCCCATCGCGAGGCGGCGGAATAGCTCCCGGCGAGAGCAGGCGGGGCTATAATGTCCCCGCATGGGCGCCCCGAACCACGTTCCGTTCTGGACCCGCAGCAAGGAGGAGGCGGCGGCCGAATTGGGTTGTGGTCCGGACGGACTCACCTCGGCCGAGGCATCGGCACGGCTCGCCCGCCACGGACCGAACTCTGATGTGCCACCGCGGCGTGCGAACGCCGCGGTCGCCATCTTCCGGCGCCTGCTCGAGCCGCTGTCGCTGATCCTGCTGGCGGCCGGCATCGTGTCGGCCGGAACCGGCGACGGTATCGGCGGCGCCATCATCGTCACCATTCTGGCGCTGTCGATCGGCCTCGATACCTTCCAGGAAGGCCGGGCGCTCCGGGCGGCCGAAGAGCTGCGGCGGTCGGTGGCGCTGAAGGCCGAGGCGAAGCGCGACGGCGCCTTCGTGCGTGTGGAGGTCGAAACTCTGGTACCAGGCGATCTCGTGCGGGTGCGCGCGGGCGATATCATTCCGGCCGACGCGCTAGTGCTGGAGGCGGCTGCCTTCACCGTCGGCGAGGCAGCCCTGACGGGCGAGCCCTATCCCGTCGAGAAGCGCCCGGGCAGGGTGACGGCCCGCAATGCCGGAGAAGCCTCCAATGCATTGTTTCGGGGCGCCGTCGCCCAGACCGGCGAGGCCCTCGCACTGGTCGTCGGCACGGGTCGCTCGACCCTGTTCGGCGCCGCCGCTTCGGCACTGGCCGAGGCGCAGGCGCCATCGCCGTTCCAGCGCGACCTGCACACGTTCGGCCTGCTCACGGCGCGACTCACCATCGCCCTCGTTCTGGTGGTGCTGGCCACGCATGTGCTGTTCGGCCGGCCGGTGCTGGAATCGCTGATGTTCTCCGTGGCACTGGCCGTCGGCCTGACGCCGGAACTCCTGCCCATGATCACCACCGTCACCCTGTCGCGCGGGGCGCTGCGCATGGCGGCGCGCAAGGTGATCGTGAAGCGGTTGGCCTCGATCCACGATCTCGGCGCCATGACGGTCCTGTGCACCGACAAGACCGGGACGCTCACGTCGGCGGAGATCACCCTGGCGCAGAGCCTCGATGCCGAAGGCGCCGCTGACGACCGCGCGGCGCGTCTCGGCGCGATCTCCGCCGCGCTCGGCGGCGATCGCGGGGCGCTCGACGCCGCCCTGGTGGCCGGCTCGCCGGGGGCTGCCGAGGGCTGGAGCCTGCTCGCGCGCCATGCCTTCGACTTCAATCGACGCGTGGGCTCCGTGCTGGCCGAGGGGCCGGACGAGAAGCTGCTGATCGCCAAGGGCGCGCCGGAAGCGCTCATCCCGCTCTGCACGTCGATGCGGACGGCGGCGGGGCTGGTCGCCATGGATGCGGCCGGTCATCTCGCCGCCCAGGCGCGCGTGCGGGCGCTGGCGGAGCAGGGGCTGCGGGCGGTGGCCGTCGCCTCGCGTCCCTGGTCCGGTACCTCGCATGAGCTGGAGGCGAGCGATGAAACCCGCCTTACGTTCGAGGGGATCTGCGCCTTCGCGGATCCGCCCAAGGCCACCTGCACTGCGGCCATCGCACGGCTGGCGGCGGCCGGCATCCGGGTCAAGATCCTGTCGGGCGACGATCCGGTCGTGGTGAAGCGGCTGGCCGGCCTGGTCGGGCTCAATCCGGAGATGGTTCTGTCGGGATCGGACATCGACGAGCTCAGCGACGATGCGCTGGCGGTCCAGGTCCAGACGGTCGATGCCTATGGACGGCTCGCCCCCGACCAGAAATCGCGGCTGATCAAGGCGCTCCAGTCGCGAGGCGATGTCGTGGGTTTCCTGGGCGACGGCATCAACGATGCGCCGGCCCTCAAGGTCGCCGACATCGGCCTGTCGGTCGACGGCGCCACCGGGGTGGCCCAGGCCGCTGCCGACATGATCCTGCTGGCACCCGATCTCGAAGTGGTGGCCGACGGCGTCGAGGAGGGCCGGCGCACCTTCGCCAACATCCTGAAGTACGTGCGCATGGGAGCCAGCTCGAACTTCGGCAACATGCTGTCCATGGCGGTCGCGTCGCTGTTCCTGCCCTTCCTCCCCATGCTGCCGACGCAGATCCTGCTCAACAATCTGCTCTACGATTTCTCCGAGATCGGCATTCCCTTCGACACCGTGCGCCCCGAGGCGGTGGCGTCGCCCCAGGTCTGGAACATGCGCGGTCTGATGGTGTTCGCGGGTATCATGGGGCCGCTATCGTCCGCCTTCGACCTGCTGACCTTTGCCGGCCTGTTGCTGGTCTTTCACGCCGTGCCCGAGGAGTTCCGCACCGTGTGGTTCCTGGAGTCCATGGCGACCCAGATCCTGGTGATCTTCATCATCCGCACCAACGGCCGCCCGTGGCGCAACTGGCCGCATCCCGCCCTGACCCTGTCGTCGCTCGCCGCGCTGCTGGTGGCGATGGTCCTGCCCTTCACGCAGGCCGACGCCTGGTTCGGCTTCCAGGCGCCGCCGCCTGCCGTCACCGCCAGCGTCGCCGCTCTGGTCGTGGCCTATCTGGTGTGCGCCGAACTCCTGAAGCAGTTCGCGATCGCGCCGGCGATCCGGCGGCGGGCCGACGGACTTCGTGTGGGGGCTGGGCTTAACGCACCTTGACCATCCGCCGAATATCCGCAGATTTCCGGGCAGGAGTGAGGGGGAGGCGTCATGCCGGTCTTCGATATCAACGTCGGCAGCGCCGACGACGTTCAGCGCATGGCTTCCTGGGCCAATGACGAAGGCTGGAATCCGGGCAACACCGATGCCCACGCCTTCTTTGCCACGGACCCCGGCGCCTTCCTGATCGGCCGACTCGACGGCGAGCCCCTGACCTGCATCTCCGTGGTCAGATACGGCCCGGGCTTCGGCTTCCTGGGCTTCTACATCGCCCGGCCGGCGGTGCGCGGAAAGGGCTATGGCATCCGGGTCTGGCAGGCCGGCATGGCGCGACTCACGGGCCGCAATGTCGGGCTCGACGGTGTCGTCGCGCAGCAGGGCAATTATCGGAAATCGGGTTTCCGGCTGGCCTGGAACAATATCCGCCATGAAGGCGCGCCACCGTCCGGCAAGCCGCCGGCGGGTGTCGCCCTGGTCGATGCCCGCAGCGTCGGCTTCGACCGGCTCGCCGCCTACGATCGCCGATTCTTTCCCGAGGCGCGGGACTCATTCCTCGCTTCGTGGATCTCGCTGCCGGAGCGCGCGGCCCTGGTCGCCCTGCGCGACGGCGAGATCGCGGGCTTTGCCGTGATGCGCGCCTGCGCCGCGGCGTCGCGCGTCGGGCCGCTCTACGCCGCGACGCCGGAGATCGCTTCAGCGCTGGTGGGTGCGCTTGCCACGACGCTCGGTGCGACGGCCGTTGCGATCGACGTACCTGATCGCAACAAGCCGGCCGTGAAGCTTGCCCAACAGATCGGCCTCAAACCCTCGTTCGAGACCGCGCGCATGTATACGGGTGCCGACCCTGACGTCGACTATGCCGGCCTGTTCGGCATCACCAGCCTCGAACTCGGCTGACGATTCAGCTTTCCTCCCCCGTGAGGCGGGGGAGGTGAAAGAGTTGCCTACTGCGCTTTCTTGATGTTCCAGAAGACCGGGGCCGGCGAGGACAGGCTGCCGGTGATGGTCTTGCGGAACGCCATCGGGACGTTGAACTGGCCGAGCTGGGCGAAGGTCGGATATTCCGACTCGCGCACCTGCACCGCGGTCGCCAGTTCCTTGCGCTTGGCGGGATCGGTCGTCTTGGCGAAGGCGTCGCGCAGTTCCTCGATTTTGGTGTCGCACGGCCAGCCGATCGCGGCCTTCTCGCAGGCAGCGCCGACGAAGGCCGAGACGATGGGATTGAGCAGGTCGGCCGATACCCAGGAAGTCATGAACGCGCTCCAGCCGCCTGCGTTCAGGGGCTCCTTGCGGGCGCGGCGCGACAGCACCGTCTGCCAATCCATCGCCTGCATGTCGACAACGAAGCCACCGCGTTCCAGCAGCGATTTCGCGATCGGCGTCAGGCGGCCGGTGTTGGTGTCGGTCGCGAACAGCAGCACGACGGGCGTGCCGTCATAGCCTTCCTGCTTGAGGATCTCCTTCGATTTCGCGAAATTGGATTCGAGCTTGTCCTCGAAGCCCGCGTCGGTGGCATAGGGCGTGCCGCAGATGAAGAGCGCCTTGCACTCCTTGAAGTATTTCGGGTCGTTGATGGCGGCCAGGAGGAAATCCTTCTGGTTCAGTGCGTAGAGCGCGGCCTGGCGGATCCTGGCGTTGTCGAACGGCTTGTGCAGCACGTTGAATCGCAGGCTGTACTGGCTGCCCAGCGGATTGAGGTCCTTGACCTCGATATTCTTGTCCTTCTCCAGCAGCGGCAACATCTCGATCAGCGGTTGTTCGAGGATGTCGATCTCGCCGGTTTGCAGCGCATTCGCAGCGGTCTGCGGGTCGGTGATATTGATCCACTCGACCCGGTCGACATAGACGTTCTTGCCGCCTGACAGGGCCGAGGGCGGCTCGGCGCGCGGCTTGTAGTCCTTGAACTTGTCGTAGACCGTCTTCTCGCCCGGCCGCCACAGGTCCTTGCGGAATACGAATGGGCCGGAGCCGGTGAAGTCGGTGATCTGCGTGTTGCCCGGTGTCTCGGCGACCCTCTTGGGCATGATGAACGGTACGTTGGAACTCGGCTTGCCGAGCGATTCGATCACCAGACCGTAGGGTTCCTTGAGCGTGAGGGTGAAGGTCTTGTCGTCGACGACGGCGAGATCCTTGGTGAAGCTCATGAGCTTCTGGCCCATTGCGTCGCGCGACGCCCAGCGCTTGATCGAGGCGATGCAGTCTTCCGCCTTCACCGGCGCGCCATCGTGGAACTTCAAGCCGTCACGCAGGGTGAAGGTGTAGGTGAGCTTGTCGTCGCTGACCTTCCAGCCCTCGAGCATCTGCGGCTTGACGTCGAGCTTGTCGTCGACCGCCAGCAGCGTGTCGTAGACCATGTAGCCGTAGTTGCGGACGATGTAGGCGGTGGTCCAGATCGGGTCGACGATCTTCACATCCGAATGCATCACGACCTTCAGGGTCTGAGCCTCGGCCGTGGCCGAGAACAGTGCCGTCGTCGCCGCGGCAAGAGCCGCCCATTTCATCTTCCGCATCGCCTGCCTCCTTGTTCTCTCGTTTTCCCGATTCTATCGTCCCGTTGCGGTGCCTATGCAACAGGCATGCCTTTGCGGGAGCAGAACTCATGTCGATGCGGCCCAATTCGATTCGGAACGTCTCCTGGGCCGTGGTCCGGGACGGTGCCGAGAAGCGCCACGTCTACCGGCGCGAGGTCGACCTGCATCTGAAGGACGGCCGCATCGTCGAGATCACGCCGGCCGGCGCGCGACCGGCGGGACCGGGTGAGACGGTGATCGACGGGCGGGGGATGCTGGCGTTGCCCGGCCTGATCAACATCCACTCCCATCCCTCGACCGAGCCCGGCTATCGCGGTGTCCGCGAGGATCACGGCGTGCCGGAACAGCAGATGACCGGCCTGATGGAGCGGCTGCAGGCCTTTCGGCTCGGCGACGATGGCCGCCAGGGCGCGGCGACGATGGCCTATTCCGAGATGCTGCGCGCCGGCACCACGACCGCGTGCGACGTCACCATGCCGTTCGACGGCTGGCTGGAGACGATGGCGCTGAGCGGCATGCGTTTCTTCGCGGCGCCGACCTTCGCCTCGGCGCGCTGGGGCATGGCCTCACCGCAGACCGTGACCTGGAAATGGGACGAGGCGGCGGGCCTCGCCCAGTTCGAGAAGGCCAAGCGCGTGATGGACGAAGCCGAGTCGCACAATTCGGGGCGTCTCGACGCCGTGGTCTTTCCGGCGCAGATCGACACGGTGACGCCGGAACTGTTTGCCGCGGGGCGCAAGCATGCGGATGAAACGGGCCGCCGCTTCTCGACCCATATCGGCCAGTCGGTGGTCGAGGTCCGCGAGATGATCCGCCGCCACAACAGGACGCCCATCCAGTGGGCCGCGGAGCAGGGCCTGATGAAGGCCGACACGATCATGGCGCACTGCATCCTGCTGGACGACCACCCGCAAGTTAACTGGCACACCCGCAAGGATCTCGACCTGATCGCCGAGGCCGGTGCGTCGGTGGCGCACTGCCCACAGCCCTTTGCACGCTACGGCCTCGCCATGGACCATGTCGGCCGCTATCGCGCGCGCGGCGTCAATGTCGGCCTCGGCACCGACTGCGCGCCGCACAATCTGATCGAGGAGATGCGGCTGGCCATCGTCGCCGGCCGCCTGATGAGCGAGGACATCCGCAGCCTCGACACGGCCGGGGCCTTCGAGGCCGCGACCTTCGGTGGCGCGGCCGCGCTCGGCCGCGACGATATCGGCGCGCTGGCGCCGGGCATGATGGCCGACATCGTGCTGGTCGACCTCGAGCATCCGCTGATGCAGCCGGCCCGCGACCCGCTGCGCTCCTTCGTGTTCCACGCCGCCGACCGCGCGGTGCGCATCGTACTGGTCGACGGCGAAGTCGTGCTGAAGGACGGCGATCCCGTCCATCTCGACCCGAAGGCCGCCATGGAACGTCTCGCCGAGGCTCAGGCCCGGATGCTGCGTGATTCGGTCAAGCTCGACTACGCCCACCGTCCCGGCGACGAGATCGCGCCGCTGTCGCTGCCGATTGCTTGATTCTCTATCGAGCTCCTCTCCCCCGATAGGGGGAGAGGAACATGAAGAAGGTCTACCCCTCGTTGCTGTCGTCCGGTGCGTCGGGCGTCAGCGCTTGCGCCACCGCGTCGTCGACCTTCTCGAGCCAGATGAACTCGAGCGTGTTGCGGACTTCCTCGGGGATGTCGTCGTAGTCGCGCTTGTTGCGCGCGGGCAGCATCACGCGGGTGATGCCCGCGGCCGCGGCGGCCACGACTTTCTCCTTGATGCCGCCGACCGGCAGGACGAGGCCGCGCAGGCTGATCTCGCCCGTCATGGCGGTATCGCTGCGGATGGTGCGGCCGGTCATCAGCGACGCCAGCGCCATGAACATCGCCACGCCGGCGCTCGGCCCGTCCTTGGGCGTCGCGCCGGCCGGCACGTGGACATGGATGTCGTTCTTCTCGAACAGGGCGGCGTCGATGCCGATCGACTTCGCCTTGTTCTTGATGACGCTCAATGCCGCCTGCGCGCTCTCCTTCATCACGTCGCCGAGCTGGCCGGTGAGGATCAGCCGTCCGTTGCCGGGCGAACGCGTCGCCTCGATGAACAGGATGTCGCCGCCCACCGGCGTCCAGGCGAGGCCGGTGGCCACGCCGGGCACGCTGGTGCGCATCGCCACGTCGTTCTCGAAGCGGACGGGCCCCAGCAGCTCCTCGACGTCGGCCTTGCCGATCTGCACCTTGGTCGCCGAGCCTTCGGCCACCTGCACCGCGACGTGGCGCAGGGCGCGGCCGATTTCGCGTTCGAGCCAGCGGACACCGGCCTCGCGCGTGTAGCCGTCGATGATCAGGCGCAGCGCCTCGTCGTCGATGCCGGCCTGCTCGGCGGTGAGGCCGTTGGCTTCGAGCTGGCGGCGCACGAGATAGCGCCTGGCGATCTGCAGCTTCTCGCCGGCCGTGTAGCCGCTGAGCTGGATGATCTCCATGCGGTCGCGCAGCGGGCCGGGAATCGTGTCCAGCATGTTGGCGGTCGCGATGAAGACGACGCGGCTCAGGTCGAACGGCACGTCGAGGTAGTTGTCGCGGAACGTGCCATTCTGTTCGGGGTCGAGCACTTCCAGCATCGCCGCCGACGGATCGCCGTGCACGCCGCTGCCCATCTTGTCGATCTCGTCGAGCATCATCACGCAGTCGCGCGAACCCGCCTTGCGGATCGCCTGGATGATCGTGCCCGGCAGCGCGCCGATATAGGTGCGCCGATGGCCGCGGATCTCGGCCTCGTCATGGACGCCGCCCAGGCTCACGCGCGCGAATTTGCGGCCCATCGCCCGGGCGATCGACTGGCCGAGCGACGTCTTGCCGACGCCCGGCGGTCCGGCGAAGCACAAAATCGGCGCCTTGCCTTCGGGCGCCAGCTTGCGCACGGCGAGATACTCGACGATGCGCTTCTTGATCTTCTCCAGGCCGAAATGATCGGCGTCGAGCACCTTGCGCGCCTCGGCGATGTCGATCGGCTGCGTCTCGGGCAGCGCCCAGGGCAGCTCGACCAGCGTGTCGAGATAGGTGCGGATCATGCCGTGCTCGGCCGAGGCCTCGGGCGTGCGCTGCAGTCGGCGCAGTTCCTTGCGGGCGGCGGTCTCGGCCTCCGGCGGCATCTTCGCCTCGGTGATCGCCTTGTCGAGATCGGCGATCGCCTGCTTGTTCGAATCGTCCTCGCCCAGCTCGCGCTGGATGGCGGCCATCTGCTCGCGCAGAACCATCTCGCGCTGGCGGGCGTCGAGCGAGCTCTTGGTCTGCTTGCCGATCTCGCTGCTGATGCGCAACACTTCGAGCCGCTTGGACAGGAGCTGGGTCACCTTGTCGAGGCGCGGCACGAGGTCGAGCGCCTCCAGGATCTCCTGCTTCTCCTCCGGCTTGGAATCGAGATAGGAGGCGGCGAGGTCGGCCAGTGCGCCCGCGGAGGTCGTGCTCTCGACCGTCTGCCGCAGTTCCTGCGGGACCTGTGGCAGCAGTTCCAGCGTGTCGCGGATCTGCTGCTTCAGAACGAGGAAGCGCGCCTCGATCTCCGGTCCGCTGCCGGTCGGCTCGGCCAGGTGCAGGCCGCGCGCCAGCAGGAACGGGTATCCCTCGACGACCTCGGTGATGCGGAAGCGCTGCACGCCCTGGCAGACGATGTGATGGTTGCCGTCGGGCGTCGTGACGTAGCGCAGGATGTTGACGACCGTGCCGACCGCGTGGAGGTCGGCGGGCGCCAGCTCTTCCTTCGCGGGGTCGCGCTGCAGCACCAGCAGAATCTGGCGCTGTTCGCGCACGGCCTGCTGGATGGCGGCGACCGACGAGGGGCGGCCGACGCTCACCGGGAATACCATCTCGGGAAACAGCACGAGGTCGCGCACCGGCACGACGATCAGCGCGTCGGACGGCAGGGGCTTCGCTTCCGGCGTGGTGGCGGGCTTCGCGGTCACGGGCTGCATCACTTCATCCTGCGGGCTCATGGCTGCCTCCGTGCGCCGGCCTTGGCCAGGGTCACGACGAGGCAACCGTTCGCCTCGAAGCGTCGCACCTCGCCGTACACGCCGGGCGGAAGCGCCACCTGGCGCTCGAAGCGGCCCTGCGGCAGCTCCATGCGATGGATCCTGGCGGTCCTGAGTTCGGCCGGCACCGTGCGCTCGCCAGACAGGACGAGCGTGCCGTTCTCGATCACGGCCTCGACCTTCTGCACGTCGACGCCGGGTAGCGCCGCCAGGATCAGGACTTCGCGCTCTGTCTCGAGCACGTCGACCGGCGGCTCCCAGCTGGGACGCAGGCGGCCCGCGGTCTGCGGCCGGAAAACCTGCTGATGCAGTCGCTCGGCCTGCGCCAGCATCTGCAGCGCTTCCGACCACATCCAGTCTCGTGGATCGCCTCTCTTCATGAGCCCGGGCCTCCAATACCCGCACCAATGTGGGAATTGCGGCAGCCGGAGGCAACTACCGTTGTCCGCTGCCGCTATCGTCCGGGCACGAGGGCGAGCCAGAGAGAGATCGCCGTCGAGCCGATCGCGATCGCCTGCAGGGTGGAGAGCGGCTCCTGCAGGATCACGATGCCGCTCACGATCGCCACGATCGGGATGGCGATGGAGGAGATCGCGGCGACCTGCGCTGGCAGCAGCTTCACGAGAGTGAACCAGATGCTGGTGCCGATCGCCATCGGGATGGCGCCGGTATAGATCGTGGCGACGAGCACCTTTGCCGACGGAAGGTGCGCCGGCAACCCGTCGAAGATCAGCGCGCCCAAGGCAATCGGCGGCAGCATCAGCACGAGTTGCCAGAAGGTGAGCGACAGGCCCATGCCGGGCCAGCTCGTGCGTTTCACGACCAGGGTGCCGACGGCCCAGCAGAAGCCCGCCAGCAAGCCCCAGAACAGGCCGGCCGGGGCGGTCGCGTAGCTCTGGAAGTTGGGAATCATCAACGCGGCGACCGCGGCGGCCCCGATCAGGATGGCCGCGAGCAGCCGGCCCGTCAGCTTCTGGCCGAACACCGCGAAGCCCAGCACCGCGACCCAGAGCGGCATGGTGTAGGCCAGCACCGAGGCGTGGCCCGAGGGGACGTAGAGGACGGCGAGCGATGTCGCGATGTTCCAGATGCCGATGTTCATCGTCGAGGCCAGCAGGAGCACCGGCCACTTGTCTCGCGGCACGGCGAAGGTCTCGCGCCGCGCCAGCAGGATGGCTGCCAGGACGGTGACACCCGACAACAGGACGAGGGTGCGAAAGGTGAAGACCGGCAGCTCGGCGAGCGCGATCCGGAACAGCGGCCAGTTCGTGCCCCACATGAGGGTCAGGGTGCCGAGCAGCGCCAGCACCTTGGGCGAAACGCGAGACATGGATGTTGCGGTCGAGATGGCGGGCTAGGGTGAGTACTCATTACGCCGCGGACCAGCAGCGGGATTCTGGATTCACGCGCGGGCGCGCGCCTTACCTGTCAATGGGCGAGAATGTGCGCACGACCTCATACATGCCCGGCTCAAATTTCGCGATCGTGAGCGCCTCTTCGAGAAAGGGTCGCGGTCCAGGATCCTGACGCATGGACTCATAATCTTCCGCGCTGCGCCACTGTGCATACATCGTCACCTTCGTGCCGTCGAGGCTCCGATGAAGGGTCGAAGAAACAAAGCCAGGTGCCCGGCTGACGAATTCGTCGGTCGCGCGCGCAAGCAAATCGAGGAGCCGGTACTGGTTGGCTGGATCTACCGTGAAGACATTTATTAGGCTGATCATACGGTCGGTCCTCTCTCTTGTTGCCTGATGCCTCGCCCGAAGCTGCGCGCGCGTTGACCCTCTTTCATGTTCCTCGCCCCCGCTAGGGGGAGAGGCCAGGAGAGGGGGGCGACGCACGGAATGACCCTGAGCAGCCCGATAGATGCCTGACAGAATAGTCTGGATACTTCCCTGACACCGTTGGGCAATTGATCAGTCTGTTTGCTCGCTTTGGGCCGGGGCGGCCGCCCCGGCCCAAAGCGAGAGTGGCCTACCGGTCCCAATTGCGGGCGAGACTGCGGACGATCAGGCCTGAGGGTCTTCGGGCGCCTGCAGGTAGCAGCCCTCGATGCGCCAGCTGCCGTCGGGCTGCTGGGCCATCGGATAGAGGGCGGTGACCGGCCGGCCGTCGGGGCCGATCACATGGACCTTCTGCGTCACCATCCCCTGCAGGGTGACGATCTCGCGGAACTCGAAGACGCGCGGCCGATAGACCGGCTGGTAGCCTTGCCGCACCATGTCCATGAAGGTCTCGGCCGTGCCGAACATGCCCTGGATGTTCGGCGAGGCGTACCCGAAGGCAGCGGCACCGTCGTCGCGGCGGAAGGCCTCGACCTGACGCTCGATGACCTCGCGAATGGCGGTCTGGTCCGACGTCGACACCTGCGCCTGTGCCGGCAATACCAGGGCGAGCATCACGCCGAAAAGGATGAAGAAGCGAAGGACCATAGGCGCAAGTCTACGCCCAAGCGCGGGGCTACTGAAGCGGGACGGGCCGCCGGGTCGGCTGCGACGGGGCAGCTCCGCCCGGTCCACCGACGGGCGCGCCGAGGCGGCCGATGTTCACGTTGTAGGACAGGGCGGCCAGGTTGGTGCGCTCGCGGCCGAGGAACGTGTTCTCGCGGGCGATCTCGGCGTTGAGATCGGCGATCAGCCGGTCGATCTGCTGCATCGAGCGTCGCGTCTCGCTCTCGATGGCGCGCAGGCTGCGATGATCGGCATCGGTCGCGCCGCCCACCATCAGGGCAAGGCGCACGTTCTCGAGCAGGTAGCCCGCCACCGAGGCCTGGGTCGTCACCTGGCTGGCCAGCGAATTCAGCGTGCCGACGCCCAGGGTCACGGCGTCGAGCCTGCCCTGCGCGGCGTTCCACTGGTTCACGAGGTCCGGGTTGCCCGGAGTCGTGCCGGCCTGAAGGCGCGAGGTGATACCGCTCACCAGGCCGGAATAGGTGCGCGCGTCGGTGGCCAGCTGTGCCCGGGTCGTGTTGAACTGGCCCTGCTGGGCGGCGATGCCGCTGTTGAGCGCGGCCTGGTCGCTGCGCAGCTGCTCGATGGTCTTGCGGACCGTCTGCGTGCCGGTCTGGGTGATGGCGGGATTGGTATTCGACGGAGGGGGGCTGCCGGCCGGTGCGAAGACGCTGCCCTCTGTGCATCCGCCGAGGACGATCGCTGCCAGGAGAAGCGCGGATCGTGGAACTCTTAGCGCCATCTTCGGCCTCGAACCCGCCCCCGGTATCATCGTTCTGGTGCTCCGATGCGGCACCCGCACGAAACAGGCCCGACTCGGGGCACATGCCCCAAAACCAGATGGCAGTCATGCCGATTGAAAGCAAGCAAAACCGACCGGCTTTTTCCCAACCAGTTGAACGACTTGGCGTTGTCGCGCCTTCGGCGCCGGGGCGGTTTCGCGGCCTGTTCGAGGGGTGGGGCGGCGCCCGGTCGCAGCCCATGATGCCCCGTCGACTCGGCTTGCATCGCCGGAACAGTTTCACTAGTGTGCGCCCTCTTCGCCGGACCCCTCGGGGCTCGGCCGTGCGCCCGTAGCTCAACTGGATAGAGCATCTGACTACGAATCAGAAGGCTGGAGGTTCGACTCCTTCCGGGCGCGCCATTTCTCCTAACAAGAAAGCCTCGAAAGACGGGGCTTTCTTGTTGTCCGATTTTTTCCTCTAAATTGCTGTAGCTGTTCGGGCGGATCCGGGGACCCACCAGGGACCCACCGTGTATTCAGCAATTTGCAACACCACTACGCGACCCTCATGCTAGCTGCATGGCCCGCAACCAGAAGCGCCGCAGGCTAGGTCTGCTCTAGCGTAATTGTAGAGGGAGCGAATTCTAATGGCTAGCCCGCGTCAGATCAGGACGCTCGGTAATGTAAAGGTCGCACCAGTTGCGCGACGGGCAGCTGTGGTTTCTGGGCCACTGGCATTTAAGATGCGCAGACTTCGTGCAGCCCAACAGAAGGAAGTCGGCCTCGAAGTTTTGACATTTCCGCTTCTAGCTTCAGTTCTCGCAGGTGGGTTCCCCCCGCCGCGACATGCCCCGCAAGCTGCTGGGCCAGCGTGCGTGCCTGCTCCAGCGTGATCTTTCCGTAGCGCCCAATCGTGTGCCGCTTCTTGCTGGCTGAACGCCCGCCACCAGGGCGGTAGCTGAAAATGAAGGTCTTGGCCCCGGAGCTGCGAATTCTCACGCCAAACCCCGGCGGGGAGGTATCCCACAAATACACATCTTTCGCGGAGGGCTGGACGCTATCGATTTGCTGTTTGGTGAGCTTCTTGGACTTCATTTTGGGCCTTCATGGGACCCACGGGGGACCCACCACAGAAGAATGTTCCTGCCTGTGGAGGTATCATCATGACGCCAGAACGCCAATAAAATAAACGTTTTAGGGACGTGTTGGTATGAGAGAGAACCGGGCGGAATGGCAAAATCTTTAACTACGAATCAGAAGGCTGGAGGTTCGACTCCTTCCGGGCGCGCCATTTCTCTTCAATGACCTAGCAGCCCAACAGCCCCTTCCGGGGGAGCGTTGGTCGCTTCCTGGTCGCGGTAAGGATTGCTGGCCGCACCGAAGATACTCTTCGGTCCATGGCCCCATGGAACTTCGAGTGCTTCGATGGCCGGCGTATCTTCTGGCGTCCGCGAAGCCACGCCGATCGCTGCAGGCGATGACGTCACGTGAGGAACCAGGCAGGAGGCCTGGCCTTCCGTTGGATGCGTCCGAGTCCCGTCCAACAAACGAAATAAACGAAATAAGCGAAACAAATGAAACGAAGGTCGCACCCCCTTACACAGGAGGTTCCGGCACTCGATATTGTGTGCCTCCCGATTGGCGCCTCAGGATCTGGTTGATGTCCTCGGGTCTTGCCCCTCCTGGCGGGAGCGTTTCAGGCCTGCCGGCTCGGTCGCCAATCGGCCCTTTCCGGGGCCACCCGATCGCTCCTCTGGTCGCAGGAGTGCCCGTGCCCCGCGCTGCGGCTAGGCCGTCTCGCCGACGGCCTTGCGGAAGCGGGCGAGGGCCATGGTGAACAGGAGAAGGCCGATGACGGCCAGCGCGATGAACTGAGGCCACACCGTCTCGAACCCGGCGCCGCGGAAGAGGATCGCCTGGGCGAGCATGATGAAGTGCGTCGTCGGGGCCGCCAGCATCAGGTACTGCACGATCTCGGGCATGCTCTCGCGCGGCGTCGTGCCGCCCGACAGCATCTCCAGGGGCAGGAGCACGAGGATGAGCAGCAGCCCGAACTGCGGCATGGATCGCGCGACGGTCGCCAGGAACACGCCGAGCGACGTGGTGGCGAAGAGGTGCACGGCGGCGCCGGCCAGGAACAGGGCGACCGAGCCCTGCAGCGGCACGGCGAGCAGCCCCTGCACGACGAGCAGCAGCGAAAGCGCGCAGGCTGTCAGCACCACCAGCGCCATCGACCAGATCTTGCCCGCCATGATCTCGAGCGGCGTGACGGGCATGACCAGGAGATGCTCGATGGTGCCGTGCTCGCGCTCTCGGATCAGCGCCGCTCCGGTCAGGATGATCGACAGCATGGTGACGTTGTTGACGACCTCGATCACCGACCCGAACCAGGAGATGGTGAGCGACGGGTTGAAGCGCGCGCGCAAGGTAAGCTCGACGGATGCCGGGACATTGGCGCGGTAGCGCCGGACGAAGGCATCGATTTCGCTGGCCACGATGCTCTGGACATAGCCGGCGCCGGTGAAGGCCTGGCTCATGCGCGTGGCATCGACATTGAGCTGGATGGTCGGCCGGCGACCGGCCAGCAGGTCCCTTTGGAATTCGGGCGGGATGTCGAGGGCGAAGGTGTCGATCCCGGCATCCATGCGGTGGTCCATCTCGGGCTGCGCGATCATCGAGGGCGGCATGAAGAAGGGCGGGAAGAAGGCGTCGGCGATGCGGGCGGAGAGCGGCGATCGGTCCTCGTCGACGATGGCGATCGCCGCCTTGTTGAGCTGCTCGGGCATGGCCGTCGATGCGCTGTAGATCGAGAAGGTGAAGGCGAAGACGATCAGCGCCAGCATCGCAGGATCGCGGGCAAGCCCGCGCAATTCCTTGAGTCCGAGAAGCAGGATGTTGGCGGCGCGCATCGGTCAGGCTTCCTGCTTGCGCAGCAGGGCGGCGCTCAGGCCAACCAGCAGCGGTGCGGCGATCAGCAGCGGCACGAACGATGCCTGCAGATCACCGAACCCCAGCGCCTTGGAGAAGGTCCCGCGCGCGATCGTCAGGAAATGCGTCATCGGATAGGCCTGTCCGATCGCTGCACCGATGCCCTGCAGCGACGATACCGGGTCGATCATGCCGGAGAATTCCATCGCCGGAATCATCGTGCCGATGGTCGTGCCGAAGATCGCCGCCGATTGGCTGCGCATGAAGGTCGAGAACAGCAGGCCGATGGAGGTGGCGGCGAGGATGTAGAGAAACGCGCCGCCGGCCAGGGCCGCGAAGCTGCCCTTGAAGGGCACGCCGAAGGCGGTCACGGCGAGCAGGGTCAGCAGCAGGAAGTTCACCATGCCGAGGACGACGTAGGGAAACTGCTTGCCGATCAGGAACTCGAGCCGGGTGACCGGGGTGACGTAGAAGTTGACGAGCGAGCCCAGCTCCTTCTCGCGCACGATGCTGAGCGTCGTCAGCATGGCGGGGATCAGGAGCAGCAGCATCGGGATGACGGCCGGAACCATGGCCACCAGGCTGCGGATGTCGGGATTGTAGCGGAACCGGACTTCGAGATTGGCCAGCGGCAAGGCCAGCGACGTGCCGGCCAGCCATTTCGCATGCATGCCCTGGACGTAGCTCCGGGCGGTCTCGGCGCGCGACGGCATGGCGCCGTCCAGCCAGGCGCCGATTTCGACCGTGCGTCCGCGGGCAATGTCGCGCGCGAAGTTGGGGGGAATCTCGATGGCGAGGCTGAGCTCGCCGGAGCGCATGCGGCGATCGAGATCGTCGTAGTCCTGGAGCGGCGGGCGCTGGATGAAATAGCGCGAACCCGCAATGTTGAGGGCATAGTCGCGGCTCGTCGTCGTGCCGTCGCGGTCGAGCACGGCGAAGGTCAGATCCTCGACGTCCATGTTGATGCCGTAGCCGATGACGAACATCAGGATGACGCTGCCGAGCAGGGCAAGCGTGGCGCGGATCGGATCGCGCATGAGCTCGATCGCTTCGCGACGCGAGTAGGCCAGCAGGCGCCGCAGTTCAAACGAGCGACCGGGCGGGGGCGTCGATGCTTCCGGACGTACCGGCGGCGCGACGTCCGTCGCCGTGGCGTCGCCCGCGGCATCCTGCAGCCAGCCGACGAAGGCTTCCTCCAGCGTGGCGACGCCGCGCCGGGCGACGAGAGCGGCCGGGCTGTCGCTGACCAGCACGCGCCCGGCATGCATCAGCGACACGCGATCGCAGCGTTCGGCCTCGTTCATCAGATGGGTCGAGATGAAGATGGTGACCCGCTCGCGGCGCGCCAGGTCGATCAACATCCGCCAGATGGCGTCGCGGGCGAGCGGATCGACGCCGGACGTGGGTTCGTCGAGGATCAGCAGGGTGGGTTTGTGGATCACCGCCACGGCGAGCGACAAACGCTGCCTCTGGCCGAACGGCAAGGTCGGGGGCAGGGCGTCCAGCACGTCGAGCAGTTCGAAACGTTCGGCGACCTCCTGGACGCGACCCGCGATCGTCTCCTTGGGCAGGTGGAACAGGCGGGCATGGAGTTCGAGGTTCTCCCGTACGGTCAGCTCGCTGTAGAGGGAGAAGGACTGCGACATGTAGCCGACGCGACGGCGGGTCTCGAAGTCCTGGGCGTCGACCGGTTGGCCGAACAGCCGGGCCTCGCCCTCGCTGGCCGGAAGCAGGCCGGTCAGCATCTTCATGGTCGTGGTCTTGCCGCAGCCGTTGGACCCCAGAAATCCGAAGATCTCGCCCCGCGCGATGCGCAGGTCGACATGGTCGACGGCGACGAAATCGCCGAAGCGCCTGGTCAGGCCGTGCACCTCGATGGCCACCTCGGCATCGTGCCCGTTGTCGGGAGGCGACGTCTCGACCGGCTGATGGTCGCGGCCGCGCTCGCCGGGCAGCAGGGCGATGAAGGCCGCCTCGAGCGATGTGGTGCCGGTGCGCGCGAGCAGATCGAGCGGGCTGCCGGTCGCGATCACGCGCCCCGAATCCATTGCCACCAGCCAATCGAAACGGGCCGCCTCCTCCATGTAGGCGGTCGCCACGATGACGCTCATGCCGGGCCGCGCCGCGCGGATACGGGCAATCAGGTCCCAGAACTGGCGGCGCGACAGCGGATCGATGCCAGTCGTCGGTTCGTCGAGGATGAGGAGGTCGGGATCGTGAATGAGGGCGCAGCACAGGCCGAGCTTCTGCTTCATGCCGCCCGACAGCTTGCCGGCGGGACGATCGACGAACGGCGCCAGGCCGGTGGCCCGCGTCAGCTCGTCGATGCGTCGCTTGCGCTCGCGCCGGCCATGGCCGAACAGGCGACCGAAGAAGTCGATGTTCTCTGCCACCGTGAGGGTGGCGTAGAGGTTTCGCCCCAGCCCCTGAGGCATGTAGGCGATTCGCGCGCAGGCGCGGCGGCGATGCCGGCCGCTCGCCATGTTGCCGCCCAGTACCTCGATGCTCCCGGCCTGCAGGTGGCGCGCGCCGGCCACCAGCGCGAGCAGGCTCGACTTGCCGACGCCGTCCGGACCGATCAGGCCGACGATGCTTCCGGCCGGCAGCTCGAGGTCGATGGCCTCCAGGGCCGTCACCCTGCCGTAGCGAAGGCCGATGCCGCGCAGCCGGGCGACGGGGTCGGTCATGGTGGAAGCTTCACCGCCAGGTTGGCCGGCCAATCGACCCTGGGATCGGTCCGGACGTAGGCGACGCCCGGCAATCCGGTCTTCACCTGGTCGAGGTTCTTGCTGAGCAGGGCCGGATCGATATTGGCCTTGATGCGGAACATCAGCTTCAAGCGCTCGACGGTCGTTTCGACACTCTTTGGCGTGAACTGCGCCACGTCCGCCACGAAGGTGACGCGGGCCGGCAGGACGAATTGCGGGGCGGTGTCGAGGATCAGCCGCACCTCGCTGCCGATGGCGATGCGGCCGGCCGCCTCCGTCGGCAGGAAGAACGTCATGTAGACGTCTGAAAGGTCGACCATGTTCAGGACCCTGCCGCCCGCCGCGAGGACCTCGCCGGGCTGGGCGACGCGATATTGCACGCGCCCGTCGCGCGGTGCCTTGAGCGCGCTGTCGTCGATGTCGGCCTGGATCCTGTCGATCGTGGCAAGCGCCGCCTCGTAGGCCGCCTGGGCGCCCACGACCTGGGAGTCGGCGGTTCCGATGGCGGCGTCGGCCGCAGCGACCTGCGCTTCGGCGGCGGCGAGCGCGGCCTTGGCGCCGTCATGACGCGCGCGATCGTCATCGAGAACCTGCTGTGCGGTGGCGCCCTTCGGCGCCAGCTCCTCCGAGCGCGCCACGCGCCGGCGCGCCGCGTCGACCTCGGTGCGGCGCTGCGTCACCAGGGCGAGCGCCGCGCGTTTCTCGGCCTGGCGCTGCGTCACCCGCGAGCGTGCCGTGTCGATTTCAATCCGCGCCTGTTCGAGAATCGCCTTTACCTCGCGGAGCTGGGACCGCAGCACCCGCGTGTCCATGTTCGCGAGCACCTGGCCAACCCGCACGAAATCGCCCTCGTTGACCAGGATGTCCTCGACCCGCCCCGGCAGCTTGGTCGAGACGTCGATGTCGACGGCCTCGATCCTGCCGTTGCCACTGGCGAAGCCGGGCGGCAGCGACGGCGCACGAAGCCATTGCCAAGCCGCATATGCTGCGCCCGCGACGAGCACGACGAGGACGATCCTCGACAGCCAGGCTTGCGACACGGTCATGCGGGTTCGGAGGCTCGGTTTATGGAGGCGCGATTAGGACATCTTTGCGCCATTCACCACGTTGATCTGGATCAACGATCGGGCGGCGAATTGGTCCCTCGCGGGCCTGCGAGGAGTACCGCTCCTTTGACAACGATCAAGTCGCGTGCCGGCCCTGCAGGCTAACGATGCAGCATGGGAGGTATTCTGGGAATCGCGGAGACCGCCATCCGGCCGGAGCGCACGATGCGCCAGGACCCGATGTCCGCCTTCCGCATCATGGTGGACGTGGCGTCGCGCGCTCTTTCGCCGGCCGTCAACGATCCAACCACGGCCGTGCTGGCGCTCGACCAGATCCACCGGCTGCTGCGCTACGCAGGCCAGAAGAACCTCGCCAACGCGCGGGTGTACGATTCACGCGGGACACTGCGGCTGGTTTTCCCCACGCCTGACTGGGACGACATCGTCGACCTGGCCGTGACCGAGGTGCGCCAGTACGGCGCCACCAGCACCCAGGTCGTTCGCCGTCTGCGGGCGATGCTCGAACATCTCGTCCACCGGCTGCCGGCGGCGCGTGTGCCGGCGTTGCAGAGTGAGCTGGCGTTGCTCGAGGAGACCGTTGCCCGCGCCTTCCCCGAGCCCGAGGATCGCCGGCGCGCGAACAAGGGCGATCTGCAAGGGCTCGGCGGATCGTCGGGGCGGTCGGACAGCTAGGCCGGCCCGGCGCCGCAACTTGACATAAGTCAAGGCATGTCGGCCTCCCGCCGCTACGGTCCCAACTCCGCTACTCGGGATCGCGCCATGAAACGAGGCAAGCCCAGATCGCCCCAGGCTGCGGCGCGAGCCTACCCCAGGCTCATTCACAGGACGGACCGCCTGGAGGTCTGGTTGATTCAGGGCGGCAGAACGATCGAGCGCATAGGATCCGTGGGCATACCGCTCGCCCGCGACGCCCTGCGCCATGGGGAGGATGTGGTGGCGGAACTGTTCGACGAAGCGCGGCGCACGCTCGAGCGGCGCCAGGCGGTCCGGCGGCTCGCCGCTCGTTCGCCGAGGACGACACGCGGGGTGGCATGATGCCGATGGCCATCGACGTGCTGGCCTCCACGGCGGGCCACATCGTGGAACTGATTGGCGTCCTCATTCTGTTGGCCGGCGCCCTCATCGCAATCATCGCGTGCCTGGTCCGCCTCCGACGCGGGGCGACCCTGCACGATGCCTATCACGGGCTGAGGGCCGATCTCGGGCGATCCATGTTGCTCGGCCTGGAATTCCTCGTCATCGCCGACATCATCGGCACAGTGGCCGTGGAGCCGACCTTGCACAATCTTGCCGTCCTCGCGGCGATCGTCGCGATCCGCACCCTGCTCAGCTTCGCGCTCGAGCTCGAGGTCAGCGGACGCTGGCCGTGGCAAAAGGGCGAAAAATAGTTCGCGCTTGATCTCGGCTCAATTCTTCTGGCCGCCATCGCGGCGCAACCAAAAGCAGCCGCCATGCTGTTCGACGTCTTCGAAATGTCGACCCTCGAAGATCGCTGCCACTGACGGCCGGAAGGCCGGACTGCCAAAGACGAGGCTGTTTGGGAGGAGGATCTCGTCGGCGCCGCCACCGCCCATCAGGTAGCTCATCAGCAGGTACTGCTCGTTGAAGAAACGGGCGCTCCAGGCGTCGGGATAGTCATAGGGAAAGAAGATGTCGTGCAGGCCCCAGATGATGCCGGGCGCGAGCACCGGCAGGATCTCCATGAAGAAGACCGTGACGTCGGAATTCTGGAAGGACCGGTGCGAGTTGTCGACGAACAGTGCTGCATCGCCCGGCAGATCGGCGAAGAAGTTCGTGGCGATCTCTTCGCACGGACGGCGGATCACCTCATCGCAGATCGCATCGATATCGCGTCGAGGCTGCGGATCGATCGAAACGATCCGGGTGCGCAAGCCATGATCCTCGATCGCACGTCGGGCGAACTTGGTCGAATTACCCGAGCCGATCTCGATATAGATCGAAGGATTGTGCCGGGCGAGCAGGCCGTAGAGCGACACGGCATCGAGGCCGGGAAAGGACCCGTTTATCCAGCGAGGAGTCCGATCTTCGTTGGGGGCGCGTGCCGGGATCTTCTCGAACCACGGGCGGAGGCTTGCGAAATGCGCGAGCAGCGCCTCGTAGTCATCGGCGGATTCATGGGCCTTCCGCGCCAGCGCCTGGACGCCGGGCGCCTTGCTCCAGTCCCGCTGACGGGGAAGGTAACCGTAGTCGAAAACCACGCGCCGGCGGCGGCCGGATCGCGTTGCGTCCAGCAACCATTGGAAGAGAGCCATGGCGCCGTATTGGCATAAAGCTCCAGCCTGTCCAAATGGCGGGCGCCGGCTTAGACTTGCGGCGCGTGTCCAGTCTCCTTCGCGTCGCCGGCCTCCTGGGCCTCCTCGTCGTTGCCGGCGCAACGATTTGGTTTTTTCGAATAGATGAGCTGAAGGTCGCGGGACCGCGGACGGATTATTTCCTCTATCTCGCGGCGCTGCTCGTCCTCGTGATCGGGCTGGCGCGCTGGCCGCGCGTCTCGGGGACGCTGCTGGTGCTGGCCTGCATCGAACTCGCCTGGGGGCTGGGCTCGTGGGCCCTGGCGCCGCCGGGCTCGCCATCGCTGCTGCCGCCGGTCGCCGCCGAGCCGGCGCGCTTCCAGTGGCATCCGCTGCTCCAGGCCGTACCGGCGCCAGGTCTCGCCTTCACCAGTTCGACGGGACTCGCCATCCGCCATTCTTCCGAGGGCACGCGCGGTCGCGATCCCGATCCGGCCCGGCTGGCCGACAGCGGCGTGGTGGCGACCTTCGGCGGATCGGCGACCTACGACATCGGCAACGGCGAGGGCGACACCTGGCCCGACCGGCTGGACGAGGCGTTGCGCGACGACGGGCTGGTCGTCGTCAATCACGGCGTGCCGGGCTACACGACGGCCGAGCACGTGCTGCAAACGGCGTTCTATCCCGAGAAGTTCGGCAAGGCGCCGCGCTGCGCCGTCTACTTCGTGGGCTGGAACGACCTGCGCAATGCGCACATCCCCGACCTGGACGCGGGCTATGCCGACTTCCACATGCCGAGCCAGGTCGACTCCCTGAAGGTGCGGCGCATCGGCGGCTCCAACGTCACGATCTCGCCGCTGCTCACGGTGCTCGCCCGTCTCGTGGCCGCCGAGATCGACACGGTGCGCTATGCCAAGGACCCGTACGCGCTGCCGCCCGCCGGCGGGCCCGATCCGGCGGCCGCGTCGATCTTCGAGCGCAACGTCCGCACGATCTCCGCCATCAACCGGGCGCGCGGTACGCCGACGGTCTGGGTCGGGCAGGTCGTCAACCGCGACCGCCTGAAAGGCGATGGCCTCTACGGCTGGCTGCCGCGCGTCCGCGATCGCGATCTCCCAGTGTTGCTGCAGCAGTCGAACGCGTTGCTGGAGCGGACGGCGCGGGCGTTGGGCGATACCTATGTCGCCTTGCCGCCCGATGCGTTCGGTCCGGCCGACTTCGTCGACGAGGGACACTTCTCCGCCGCGGGTGCGCGCCGCTTCGCGGCGCTGCTGGCGCCGGTCGTGCGCGAGGCTTGCCGCTAGTCGTGCAGGATTCTACTGCTGTCGGCATGACTTCCCCGTCCCGCGTGATCCTCATCACCGGTGCCTCCTCGGGCATCGGCGCCGCAACCGCCCGCGCACTGGCCGCGCCCGACACAGCGCTGGCCCTGCATGCGCGACGCAACCGTGCGGGACTCGAGCGGGTCGCGGGCTTTGCCGCCGGTGCCGGTGCGCAGACCTTGATCCTCGAAGGTGACCTTGCCGTCTCCGGCACGGCGGCGCGTCTCGTCGACGAGACCGTGAAGGCGTTCGGCCATCTCGATGTGATCGTGAGCAATGCCGGATTCGCGAACCGCACGCCGGTCGGCGAACTCGATCGTGCGGCCTGGGACGCCAGCCAGAACGCCATGACCGGGGCCTTCTTCGAACTGGCGACAGCGGCCAAGCCATGGCTGGTCAAGGCCGGGACGGCGGGCCGCCTGGTCGGCGTCTCGTCCTTCGTCGCCCATGCTTTCGCGCGCGGCCTCATGACCTTTCCGGCCTCGGCCGCGGCCAAGGCCGGCGTCGAGGCTTTCGCCAAGGCCTTTGCCGTCGATATCGCCGCTTCTGGGGCCACGGTGAACTGCGTTGCCCCGGGCTTCATCGAGAAGGATCCGGACGCCCATGCCGCCGTGCCGCGCGCCGGCATGGAGAAGGTGACGCAGTCGATCCCGATGGGTCGCTACGGCAAGCCCGCGGAAGTGGCGGCCCTGATCGCCTTCCTCTGTTCGCCGGCCGCCGGCTACATCACCGGCCAGACGCTGCACGTGAACGGCGGCGTCACGTTGTAGACCGAGTGGAGCTCGGCCTAAGACTTACCCGATCGAACGCACCAGGCGGGTGATGTCGATGCCCTTGGCATCGATGCCGAACCAGTCGAGATAGAGTGGCACCTGGTGGTCGAGCGTGTGCCGGCCATGATGAATGCGCCGTCCGTGGGTGCGGGCCCGCTTCAGCAGCGGGGTTTCGGCGGGGCTCATGATCACGTCGGCCACCACGACGTCGGGATCGAGCGTCATGGGGTCGAAGGCTTGCGGATCGTCGGCGCGCAAACCCAGGGGCGTCGCGTTGATCGCGATATGGATTCCCTTGGGCGGCGACCGGACCTCCGCGACAGGCACGTCGGGATAATGGCTCAGCAGCCGGTCGATCGCCTTGGCGGCGCGCGCTTCCTGTATCTCGGTGACCAGGAGGCGGCCGACACCGGCCTCGCACAGCGCGGCGGCAATGGCGCCGCCGGCGCCACCCAGGCCAACCAGCCAGACGCTGGCGCCCTTCACGCGATGGCCCTGCGCCTCCAGTCCGTGCACGAAGCCCAGGCCATCGACATTGTCGCCCGCCAGCACCCCGTCGGGGTCGCGGCGCACCAGGTTGACGCTGCCGGCCGCCGTCGCGCGAGGCGTGGCGCGACCCAGCAGGTCGAGCATGGTGGTCTTGTGCGGGATGGTGACGGTGAAGCCACCGAGGTTGCGCATCTTGGCCAGCGCGTCGAGCATCAGCGGCAGGAGTTCGGGGCCGCCTTCGAAGGGCAGCCAGACGGCATTGACGCCAGTGGCGGCGAAGACCTGCGGCATCACGCCGGTCAGGCGCAGCTGGCGGATGGGATCGCCGATCGTGCCATAGAGGCGCGTGGCGCCGTTGACCTGGAACAAGCCGTTGAAGAGCTGCGGATCTGTCGGGTTCATGGCACCCCAAAGGAAAACGGCGGAGCCTGCGCTCCGCCGTCCGATCTTGGCCGTGCGCGGCGCGCAGGGCTAGAGATTCTTCAGCACGTGCTCGGCCGAGGAAACCTCGAACGCACCCGGCTTCTCGACGAACAGTTGCTTGATGGTGCCGTCCTCGACAACCATGGCATAGCGCTGGCTGCGCGTGCCGAGACCGAACTTCGAGCCGTCCATCGTCAGGCCCATCGCCTGCGTGAATTCAGCGTTGCCGTCGCCCAGCATCATGACCTTGTCGCCCGCCTTCTGGTCCTTGCCCCAGGCGCCCATGACGAAGGCATCGTTGACGGAGATGCAGGCGATCGTGTCGACGCCCTTGGCCTTCAGCTTGTCGAACTCGGTGACGAAACCCGGAACGTGCTTGGCCGAGCAGGTCGGGGTGAAGGCACCCGGCAGCGCGAAGGCGACGACCTTCTTGCCCGGCGCGAAAAGTTCCTCGGTGGTCACGGCCTTGGGGCCCTCCGGGCCCAGCATGCGCAGCGTGGCGCTGGGGACTTTGTCTCCGACTTTCGCCATTATTAGCTCCTCCAATACGCCGCCAATCGCGGCCTTTACGAACTGCCGGACCCTAGGCCGGGGTGGGCTTTTTGTCCATGGAAGGCCCGTCATTCGCCAAGCGGCGGGCCCCGGTCCTTGATCTTTGGCCGGACAATCCCCATGGATATAGGAGATCATTACGCCATGCCCGGGCCCAGCTCTCCTTCCGACACGTTGGTCGGCCGCTTCCTGGTCGCCGCGCCGTCCATGCCGGACGAGCGCTTCCAGAAGAGCGTCGTCTTCATCTGCAAGCACGATGACGACGGTGCGCTTGGAATCATCGTGAACAACAAGGTCGACGACCTGCCGCTCGGCCAGGTCTACAAGCAGCTCGGCATCGAGGTGCCCAAGACGGCCGCCGACCTGCCGGTGTTGTTCGGCGGCCCGGTCGAGACCTCGCGCGGGCTCGTGCTGCATTCGGCCGACTACAAGCGCGACGAGACCCTGTTGATCGACGGCGGCATGGCGCTCACGGCTTCGCTCGAGATCCTGAGGGATATGGCCGTGGGCACGGGACCCAAGAATGCCTGGTTGGCCCTGGGCCATTCCGGATGGGCGCCGGGCCAGCTCGACCGCGAGATGCAGGACAATGCCTGGCTGGTTGTCGACGGCGATGCCGAGCTGGTGTTCGACGCCGATTTCGCCGCCAAGTGGCAGCGCGCCCTCGACCGGCTGGGCCGCGGCCTGCCGGGCGGCAAGTTCGACCTCGCCTCCTTCTCTTCCCAGGCCGGTCGCGCCTGACGTCTTCGTCGTCCTCTACATGCATTACGGTGCATGAGGTGTGCGTTCTCGCGTCTGGATTGTGCTTACCTTCCCCAGGCGAACGGGCTTATAGCGGCAGGTACGTCGACCGCCTGCCTCCCTTCGCGGACGACGGTGCGTACCGGGACGTCCGCGTTCCTTCCCCAACCCCAAACAGGGAATGCGGGCGTCCCGTCTTCGCGTCGTCGGCTTCTTGCTCGGCGTCGCGTTACTCCGCAGCGATCGACTGGGTGGCAGGGCTGCTGTAGGTAGCGAGCAGCGAGGCTTCGCGCTCCTTCGCGATCTTCACGTTCTTCTCCTTCACGTGACCGAAGCCGCGCATCGTTTCCGGCACGGACGCGATCTGGACCGCGAGGGCGTGATTGTCCTGGCCGAGTGTGGCCAGCAGCGTCTCGACCGTGGTTTCGTACTCGCCGATCAGGCGGCGCTCCACGCGCCGCTCTTCGCTGTAGCCGAAGATGTCGAACCGGCCGCCGCGCAGCCGCTTCAGCGAGGCGAGGAAACGGAAGGCCGGCATCATCCAGCCGCCGAACTCGCTCTTCTTCAGTTCGCCAGTCACCGGATCGCGATCGGCGAACAGGGGCGGGGCGAGGTGGAAGGTGACCTTGTAATTGCCCTCGAACTGCTGGCGCAGCTTCCTGTGGAATTCGCCGTCGCTGTAGAGACGGGCGACTTCGTACTCGTCCTTGTAAGCCATCAGCTTGTAGAGCGACTTGGCCACCGCCTCGGCGAGGCCGCGGCGCCCGGGCGCCTTTTCCTTCTCGACCCTGGCCACCTTGTCGACCAGCGCGCGGTAGCGCTCGGCATAGGCCCTGTCCTGGTAGGTGGTCAGCAACTCGACACGCTTCGACACGATCTCGGCCAGCGTGCGCGCCACCGGCTTCTCGATGCGCAGCGCAGGCTTGGCGGCCGCCTGCACGGCGGCGAGATTGTGCGCGGCGAGGCGGCCCCAGTTGAAGGTGCGCTTGCTGCTCTCGACCGCGACGCCGTTCAGCTCGATGGCGCGCATGAGCGCCTCGAACGACAGCGGCACCAGGCCCTTCTGCCAGGCATGGCCCAGCATGAAGAGGTTGGTGGCGATCGAATCGCCCAGGATCGCGGTGGCGAGGCCGGTGCCGTCGACGAACGAGGTCGCCTCGTCGCCCGCGGCATCGCGGATCGCCTTCATCATCGACTCGGCGCCGAGATCCATGTCGCCGTTCATCACGAAGGCCGCGACCGGCTGGACGTAGCCATTGATCACGGCCTTGGTCACGCCCTGCTCGATGCGCGACAGCGCGGCCGGAGAGGCGGCTACGACCATGTCGCAGCCCAGCACCAGGTTGGCGCCGCCGGCGGCGATGCGCACGGCGTGGAGGTCTTCCGGCCTGGGCGCGAGGCGCACATGGCTCATCACCGCGCCGTTCTTCTGCGCAAGGCCTGTGAAGTCGAGCACCGTGCAGCCCTTGCCTTCGAGGTGGGCGGCCATGCCGATCAGCGCGCCGACGGTGATCACGCCGGTGCCGCCGATGCCGGTCACCAGGATGCCGTAGGCCTCGCTCAGCGGCCGCAGGGTCGGCATCGGCAGCGACGCGAACGGGTCTTCCTTCACCATCTCGAGCTTGCGCGGGCGAGCCTTGGCGGGAACGCCGCCATGCACCGACACGAAGCTCGGGCAGAAGCCGTTCACGCAGGAGAAGTCCTTGTTGCAATTGCTCTGGTCGATCTGGCGCTTGCGGCCGAGCTCGGTCTCGAGCGGCTTCACCGACACGCAGTTGCTCTTCTCCGAGCAATCGCCGCAGCCTTCGCAGACAGCGTCGTTGATGAACACGCGGCGGTCCGGGTCGGGGAAGGTGCCGCGCTTGCGGCGGCGGCGCTTCTCGGCGGCGCAGGTCTGGTCGTAGACGAGCACGGTGAGGCCGGGGACCTCGCGCAGCTCGCGCTGCACGGCGTCGAGCTCGTCGCGATGGCGGATGGTGACGCCGTGCGCGAAGCCGGCGTTCATCGGATACTTGTCCGGCTCGTCGGTGACGACGACGACCTTCTTGGCGCCCTCGGCCTCGACCTGCCGCGTGATCTCCGGAACGGTGAGCGGCCCGTCGTGCGGCTGGCCGCCGGTCATCGCGACCGCGTCGTTGAACAGGATCTTGTAGGTGATGTTGACGCCAGCGGCGGCCGACTGGCGGATCGCCATCAGGCCGGAATGGTAATAGGTGCCGTCACCCAGGTTCTGGAAGATGTGATTGTCGGAGTGGAACGGCGCCTGGCCGATCCAGCCCACGCCTTCGCCGCCCATGTGGGAGATCAGCGAGGTGCGGCGCTCGGGCATCCAGATCGCCATGCCGTGGCAGCCGATGCCGGCCATGGCGCGGCTGCCCTCGGGCACCTTGGTCGAGGTGTTGTGCGGGCAGCCCGAGCAGAAGAACGGCGTGCGCGCCACCTTGGGCGGCGGCGCCGACAAGAGCTTCTCCTTGGCTTCGAGGCGCGCGAGACGCTGGCGCAGCTCGGGCGATTCGCCCTCGTGCTTCATCAGGCGGCCGGCGATCACCATGGCGACGCCGGTCGGGGTCAGCTCGCCTTCGCTCGGCAGGATGATGCGGCCGCTCTCGTCGGCCTTGCCGATCACCACCGGCCGGCGGTCGGCCGGCAGGTGATAGAGGATGCGCAGGAGCTGGTCCTCGAGGTTCGAGCGCTTCTCCTCGACGACGATCACTTCCTGCAGGCCCTCGGCGAAGCGGCGCGCACCTTCCGCTTCGAGCGGCCAGGTCACGCCGACCTTGTAGAGGCGGATGCCAAGCGCCCGGGCGCGGGCATCGTCGATGCCGAGATCCTCCAGCGCCTGGCGCGTGTCGAGATAGGCCTTGCCCGTCGTCATGATTCCGATGCGGGCCTTGGTGCCGGTCTCGGTCGGCTCGATCACGGTGCGGTCGAAGCCATTGGCGCGCACGAAGGCGGCGACCGCCGCCATCTTCGGTCCGTGCAGGCGCTTTTCGGCCTCCAGCGGCGGATCGGGATTGCGGATGCCGAGCCCGCCCGGCGGCAGCTGGAAGTCGGTCGGCATCGCGATCTGGATGCGCTCGGGATCGATCCAGACCGAGGCGCCGCTCTCGACCGTCTCGGAGATCGCCTTGAAGCCGACCCAGCAGCCCGAGTAGCGCGACAGGGCGAAGCCCAGGATGCCGTAGTCGAGATACTCCTGGACGGTTGCCGGATTGACGACCGGGATCATCGCCGCGGCAAAGACCTGCTCGCTCTGGTGCGGCAGCGTCGAGGACTGGCAGCCATGATCGTCGCCGGCCAGCGCGATCACGCCGCCATGCGGTGAGGTGCCGGCCGCATTGCCGTGCTTCAGCACGTCCATCGAGCGGTCGACGCCGGGGCCCTTGCCGTACCAAATCGAGAAGACGCCATCGACCTTGGCGCCCGGGAACAGGTTGGTCTGCTGGGTGCCCCACACCGCCGTCGCCGCGAGATCCTCGTTGAGGCCGGGCTGGAAGTGGATGTTGTTCTCTTTCAGGTACCGCTTCGCGCCCCACAGCGCGTTGTCGTACATGCCGAGCGGCGAGCCGCGATAGCCGGAGATGAATCCGCCGGTGTTCAGACCGGCCGCGAGGTCGCGCTGGCGCTGCATCATGGGAAGTCGGACCAGCGCCTGGATGCCGGTCATGTAGACGCGGCCCTTGCCGAGCCGGTAGCGGTCCTCGAGGGCGTAGTCGCCGAAGACGAGAGGAACGGGGGTGATGGTGCTCATCGCGGGAGCCCTCCGATGCGGCGGCGTGAACGGGCGTTTATTCGCCGCAGCATAGCGGGCCAAGTGGCCGGCGCAAAAGCCCATCGCGGCGAGGCGGCGGCTTGAATTTCGCCGGGTCGCGGATCTTCGCTAGTTCGTCGTCGGACGCTTGCCCGCCTTGTAGTCGGCGATGGCGGCCTTGAGCTGGCGGTACTCGGCGCAGCCGAAGGTGCAGAGCGAGTCGAGGCGGGCGAGCTGCTGTTCGGCCTCCGGCAGGCGGCCCAGCATCAGGTAGGCCTCGCCGAGATATTCGTAGGCGCCGATGTGGCGGGAATCGATGGAAAGCGCCTGCTGGTAGTATTGCAGCGAGCCGTTGGGATCGCCCGACTTGCGTGTGGCGAACCCCATCAGATTGTAGGCGTCGGCATTCTTGGGATCCTTCGCCACGACCTGCTGCAGGAGCGGCAGGGCGCCCTTGTAGTCCCGTGCCTCGATCATTGCCTTGGCACGCGCGTAGTTGGCGTCGACCGGCTTGGCCGGCTCCGCGGTTCCGCCCGCCGCCCGCGCGGGCAGGGACGGGCCAACGGTCATCACGGCCAGTGCGGCAGCAAGGAAAAGGGAACGCATTGTGTTTCCTCCTGAAGATCACGGGATTGTCGTCTCACTCGCCCGTGGGACAACGAAATTCTCATGACATTGCCGTGAGTTCGCCGGCCTTTGCGACGGCCCGCACGGCGAGCCTTCCCTGGCGGCCACGGATCTCGACCTCGTGGCGTGGTGCCTCGCCGAGATCGATGCCGGCGCGATCGAGCAGCTCCTGCGACACGACGAGTTCGACGCCAAACTCCTTGGTGAGCGATTCAAGCCGGCTCGCGGTGTTGACCGTGTCGCCGATCGCGGTGATCTGGGCGGCCCGCGCATAGCCCATCTCGCCTACGATTGCGGGCCCGGCATGAATGCCGATGCCGATGCGCAGCGGCAGGTCGAGATCGCCGGACATCGCTTCGTTGAGGTCGGCGAGGGCCAGTGCCATGCGGCGCGCTGCATCGAGTGCCTGGCGACAGGCGATCTCGGGGTCCTTGTTGAGGCCGAAGATCGCCATCACCCCATCGCCGATGAACTTGTCGAGACGCCCCCCGGCCGCCTCGACGGCTTGCCCCGTGGCGCGGAAGTAGCGATTGAGCAGGAACACGACGTCATAGGGAAGCTTGCCCTCGGAGATCGTCGTAAAGCCGCGGATGTCGGCGAACAGCACGGCGATGTAGCGCTCGCCGCCATGCGCCTGCGGCTGGCGGCGATAGGCTTCGACCGGGCCGGCGGCGGCCGGCAGCAGCAGCGCCACCCGGTAGCGCCCGGGCGGGGGCCGCAGCTGGCAGGCGAGGCGCACGTTTGCCGGGGCGCCGATGCGCGCCAGCACCTTCGCCTCCTCGGGCGAGGCGGGCGGCAGCCGGTGTCGGTCGTCGCCGGCGATGCGCACGCGGCAGGTCGAGCAACGGCCGCGACCGCCGCAGACAGAGGCGTGGGGAATGCCGGCGACGCGGCTCATCTCGAGGATCGAGAGGCCGGCGGGCTGGGTCACGCTGCGGCGGTCGCCATAGTCGAGCCGAACCACGCCGGCGCGCCGTTCCCAGAGATCGCGCAAGGGCCGGGCGGCGATCGCCACCGCGAGCAGGGCCAGCGCCGTGTACTCAAGGCCGGCGGCGATCGAATAGAGATGGTTGATCTGCTCGGGGGCTGGAATGTGCGCGCGCTCGAACAGGCCTTCGAGGAAGCCGGGGCGTTGCGCCAGCTCGGTGACGTCGCGCAGCGCGACCCCGGCTCCGGCGAGGCTCGCAGCAGGGATCAGGAGTGCGAGGCCGTAGAAGAGCGGCAGCCAGTCGCGATACCAGGGCTTGAGGCGCAGCGCGAAGTGCAGGCCGATGCAGCCATGCATCCAGACGACGAGCGGCAGGGAGAACTGTCTCAGGACGCCGGTCCAGCTGCCGGCGACGAGCGTGCCGAGCACCCAGGGGTATCCAGACTGGACGTCGTAGAGATCCGCCGCGAGGCGCGTGCCGGCGACATGGATCGCCCCCAGCGGAATGATGGCGGCGCCCAGGATCCACTGCGTCCATTCCCAGCGCGACAGTTTCAGCGCGCGCCGCCGGTACAGCGACCACAAGGCGAGCAGGAAGTGAGCCAGCAGCGATCCGTAGAGCAGGATCTGTCCCGCGGGATTGCTCCAGGCGAGCGTGAACCAGTGGCGTCCTTCCTCGAGGACGCGCAACGAGACGAGGCCGAGCGCGTGATTGAGGAGATGGGTGACGACGTAGAAGAAGAGGACGTAGCCCGACCAGAGGCGCAGCCGTCCGGTCATGACGTCATTTCAGGAGAGGGAGGACGGCCTCGGGCGGGCGGCCGATCGCGGCATGCGCACCCTTCACGACGATGGGGCGTTGCAGCAGCACGGGATGCCCGGTGATCGCATCGACGATCTGGGCCCTGGTGAGGTCCGCCTTCCTGAGCTTGAGCGTCTTGAACTCGGCCTCGCCGTCGCGGATCAGCTCGCGCGGATCGCCGCCGACCAGCGTCACGAGCTTCTCCACCTCCGACTTGCTCGGCGGCTCCCTGAGATACTCGCGGATCGTGGGCTCGACGCCCTTGCTCCTCAACAGGTCGAGAGTCTGCCGCGACTTGCTGCAGCGCGGATTGTGCCAGATCGTGACGGTCATGAATTCCTCGTGGGCCGAACCATGGCGAGCGGTTCAGGTTTCGTCCAGAGCATCGGGGTCTGTCGACTCGATGACCTTGCGGGCGAGTTCGTAGGCGAAGCCCGCGCGTGCCATCGAGGCGAGGTCGCGTGCTTTCTTCTCCTCGCGATCCTTCGTGCGGAAGGGACCGAGCCGGCGCCGGCGGGCGAAGGCCACGGCCGCCTGGACTTCGCGCTTGGCGGGATCGGTGCCGAGCTCGTCGTCGAGCGCGGCCATGGCCTTGTCGACATCCTCGCGCCCTACGCCTGCCACCTGCAGGCGTTGACGCGTCAGCTGGCCGGAGACCCCGCGGCGGTGCAGGGCGCGCGCCTTGGTCTGCGCAAAGGCCTTGTCGTCGAGCAGGCCGGCCGTCACGAATTTTTGAACGACCGCCTCGATGGCCTCGTCGACATTGTCCATCACGGGCGCTTCGAGCATCCGGGCCTTGGACACCCGCCGCCGCAGCACGCGTCTCAGCCCCTCGGCGGAACTGGCGTACCGCTCGAGATAGAACACGGCGGCATTCTGGAGATATTTCGCCGTGATCGGGGAGGCGGTGCGCTTCACGGCATCAGCCTCGCAGCGGAATCCCCACCATCGCTTGCAGCTCGTCGATCGCCACGTCGGGGTCGCCGACCTTGATGGTGCGCATCCCCAGGGCCCGCGCCGGCTTCAGGTTGATGCCGAGATCGTCGAGGTAGATGCAGCGGTCGGGCGGCACGCTCAACAGCTCGCAGGCGTGCTGGTAGATGCGCGGATCCGGCTTGCGCAGACCGACTTTGCTCGATTCCACGACATGCTCGAAAAGAGACATGATTTCGGCCACCGCCTTGGCCTTCTCCGGGCTGCGCGCCATGCCCGGTCCCTCACCGGCCTTCATGTTGTTGGTGATGCAGGCCACCCTGAACGCCGACTTGCAGCGGCGCAGGGCTTCCACCATCTGCGGCCGAATGTCGCCGCTTAGAGCCTGCAGAATCTTCCAGCCCTCGACCCGGTAGCCGCTGGCGCGGGCCTCCTCCTCGAACAGGTCCACGAACCCCTGAAGCGAGACCTCGCTTCGTTCCATTTTTGCCCAAGCATTGGTATCCGGATTGCGCGAATTGAGCCCGCGCAGGAAATCTTTGGGAAGCCCGGCCTCGGCTTCGTAGCGATTGAAGGCGTCGAAGGGGCTGGAGAGGATCACGCCGCCGAAGTCCCACAGGACCGCGAGCGGGGTTTTTGCATGGCTCGTATTCATGGTGGTGCGACGGTCTTTACCTTGTTGCTGCCTCAGTCGGCCCTTATCTCACGCCCTCCATAGGCGACCGGTCGTACGTTGACCATCCCAGCCTGAACTCCGGATTAGGAATATGCACATGAGCGAAGCAGCGGTAATGCCGCGCGGCAACGCAGTGGCGGTAGTGGCAGCAGGAACGGACTCGACGGGGACGGCTCGTCCCGATGGCCGCAATCGTCGCGCCGCCGAGACCCGTCGCAAGATCATCGAAGCCGCCAAGGTCATGATCGCCGAGACCAGCACGGCGCCGACCGTGGTGGCCGTCGCCCGCCGGGCCGACGTTTCCGTTCGCTCGGTTTTCCAGCATTTCGGCGATGTTGAGTCACTTTTTGTAACTGTCCTGGATGCCATCGGACAGGACATCGTGGTGCCGCAGCAGGCTTCGGATTCCCGTCCGTTGGGGCAGCGGGTCGCGTCGGTGGTCCAAGGTCTGGCCGAAGTGTTCGACAAGATCGTCCCGCTGCGGGTCGCCGCCGGCCAGTTCGTCGACCATCCGGCCCTGATCGAGCGCGGCAATGCGTTCAAGCTGGAGTTGCGGAAGTCCACTTTCGAGGCTTTCGCCCCGGAATTCGCGACCCTTGATGAGCAGGCCCGGGAGGAACTGGCGGACGCGATCGGCGCCGCCCTGTCCCTTGACGCTTGGATCGTACTGCGTCGCCGGGACGGGCTCAGCTTCGAACGGGCGGCCGCGGTCTGGCGCATGACGCTTGAGGCGCTGCTGACCCATCGTTTCGCCTCCGTTGCGGCGGAATAACAAACTGGCGGTCGCCGATTGACTTGGCGTTTGGGATCAGAGAGTTAAGAGCCCCAATCAACTGAAGAACGCTCGGTAAATGGCGACCAGCCAGCTTCATGAAGACTATTCGCGCGAGGAGCACGTCAAGGCGGGCTCCGACCGCGGTTTCGGGTTCGTGTTCGCAGGGTTCTTCGGAATCCTGAGTGCGATCAACCTGTGGCATCACGGCACCGAACAGGGCGCGGCGTGGAAATGGATGCTGCCGGTCGCGGCGGCATTCCTCGTCGTGGCGCTCGTCTATCCGAGGGCGCTCGGGCCGCTGAACCGGTTGTGGCTGAAGTTCGGCCTGCTCCTCTACAAGGTGATGAACCCGCTGATCCTCGGCTTGTTGTTCTTCGTCACGATCATGCCGATTGGTCTCGTCATGCGCGCGTTCGGCAAGGATTTCCTGCGGCTGAAGCTCGACCGGAATGCCAAGAGCTACTGGATCGACCGTTCCCCGCCGGGCCCGCCGCCGCAATCCATGAAAAACCAGTTCTGATTCCGAAAGGACCGATCCATGGGCTCCATCCTCGTCGAACTCTGGGCCTTCATGCGCGAGCGCAAGAAGTTCTGGCTGCTGCCGATCCTGGTCATGATGGTGATCTTCGGTGGCCTGATCGTTCTCACCAAGGGTTCGGCGATCGCGCCCTTCATCTACACGCTGTTCTAGGCGGGTAAGGACACTTCCATGCGGGTGCTTGGCGTCTCGGCCTTCTATCACGACAGCGCAGCCGCGCTCATCGAGGATGGTCATCTCGTCAGTGCGGCGCAGGAAGAGCGCTTCACCCGCAAGAAGCACGATGCGGGCTTCCCGCAGAACGCGGTCCAGTTCTGCCTGGACCGTGCCGGCATCAAGCTCCAGGACGTCGACTACGTCGCCTTTTACGACAAGCCGTTCCTGAAGTTCGAGCGCCTGCTCGAGACCTACCTCGCCTATGCACCGCGCGGCTTCAATTCCTTCCGCATGGCCATGCCGCTGTGGCTGAAGGAGAAGCTCTTCCAGAAGACGCTGCTGCGCGACGAGATGAAGAAGTGGCAGCCCGACTTCGACTGGCAGAAGCGCCTGCTGTTCGGCGAACATCACCAGAGCCACGCGGCCTCGGCCTTCTTCCCGTCGCCCTATGAAGAGGCCGCCGTGCTCTGCATGGATGGCGTCGGCGAATGGGCGACCACGTCGCTTGCCATGGGAAGCGGCAACAAGCTCGAGATGCTGCGCGAGATCCACTTCCCGCACTCGATCGGCCTGCTCTATTCGGCGTTCACCTACTATACCGGCTTCAAGGTCAACTCGGGCGAATACAAGGTCATGGGCCTCGCGCCCTACGGCGAGCCCAAGTTCAAGAGCCTGATCCTCGACAAGATCGTCGACCTCAAGGAAGACGGCACCTTCCGCCTCGACCAGAGCTACTTCGACTATTGCACCGGCCTGCGCATGACGAACGACAAGTTCGGCGCGCTGTTCGGCGGTGCACGGCGCAATCCCGAGGAGATGCTGACGCAGCATCACATGGACCTCGCGGCGTCCATCCAGGCCGTCACCGAGGAGATCGTGATCCGCCTCGGCCGGTCGGTGAAGAAGGAAACCGGCGTCAAGAACATCTGCCTCGCGGGCGGCGTCGCCCTGAACTGCGTCGCGAACGGCAAGCTGCTGCGCGAGAACATCTTCGACGGCATCTGGGTGCAGCCGGCGGCCGGCGATGCCGGCGGCGCGGTCGGCGCGGCCTATGCTGCCTATCACGGCTTCCTCGGCCAGCCGCGCAAGCTGAACGGCCACATGGACGGCATGGCCGGCTCCTATCTCGGCCCGGACTTCACCGACGACGAGATCGCCGAGCGCCTCACCGCCGTCGGTGCCAAGTTCTCGCGCCTCACACGCGAGGAGATGATCGACCAGACGGCGCAGGCGCTGGCCGACGATAAGGCGGTCGGCTGGATGCAGGGCCGCATGGAGTTCGGTCCGCGCTCGCTCGGCGCCCGCTCGATCCTGGGCGACGCGCGTTCGCCCTCGATGCAGAAGACGCTGAACCTCAAGGTGAAGTACCGCGAGTCGTTCCGGCCCTTCGCGCCGGCGGTGCTGCGCGAGGACGTCGACAAGTATTTCGATTTCCACACCGACAGCCCCTACATGCTGATGGTCGCGCCGGTCGTCGAGGGGCGCCGCCGCAAGATGACGGCCGATGAAGAGAAGCTGTTCGGCATCGACAAGCTGAACGTGCCGCGCTCCGATATCCCGGCCGTGACGCACGTCGATTATTCGGGCCGCATCCAGACCGTCCACGAAGAGACCAACAAGCCGTTCTACGACCTGATCTCGGCCTTCAAGGCGAAGACCGGCAGCTCGGTGATCGTGAACACCTCGTTCAACGTGCGCGGCGAGCCGATCGTCTGCACGCCTGAGGATGCGTGGCGCTGCTTCATGGGCAGCGAGATCGAGGTGCTAGTGGTCGGCAACTGCCTGTTGCGCAAGGAAGACCAGGATCCGTCGCTCAAGCTTGACTACAAGAACGCTTTCGAGCTCGACTAGCGCGCCTTCGATGCGCGCGCCCCTCATGCGAGCCATTGTTTGCGATCGCCTGGGCGATCCTTCCGTCCTCCATATCGAGGAACGCCCGATCCCCGAAGCGGGGCCGGGCGAGATCGTCGTCCGGGTCGGCGCCGCGTCGGTCAATTTTCCCGACGTGCTGATGGTGGCCGGCGGCTACCAACACAAGCCGGAGCTGCCCTTCGTGCCCGGCATGGAGGGCGCGGGGACGATCCATGCGCTCGGCGACGGCGTCACGAACTGGAAGCCGGGCGATCGGGTGATCTTCGGCGTGCGTCCCGGCGCCTTCGCCGAATACGTGAAGCTGAAGGCCAGCGGCCACCTGATGCGTCTGCCGGAGGACTGGTCGTTCGCCGAAGGCGCGGGCTTCCGCGTCGCCGCGCAGACCGCCTATCACTCGCTGGTCCATCGCGCCGCGCTGAAGAAGGGCGAAGTCCTGCTGGTTCACGGCGCGTCGGGCGGCGTCGGCCTGGCGGCCGTTCAATTGGGCAGGCATCTCGGCGCACGGGTCATCGCGACCGGCAGCGACGATGGCCGTCTGGCCATTGTGCGTGAGAACGGTGCCGACGAGGTCGTGAATTATCGCACCGGCGACTTCGTCGCCGCCGTGAAGGAGATGACGAACGGCAAGGGCTGCGACGTGATCTACGACCCGGTGGGCGGCGAGGTGCTGGAGAAGTCGGTGCGCGCGGCGGCCTATGGGGCGCGCCTGCTGGTCGTGGGCTTCACCTCGGGCGGGCCGAGCAAGCTCATGTCCAACCACATTCTGATCAAGGGCCTGTCGGTGCTGGGCGTGCGCGCCGGCGAGACACCCCTTCGCCTGTCGCCCGAACTCGGCCGCGACTATGTCGAGGAACTGCCTCGGCTTGCTGCGCTTGGCGTGATGCGCCCGCACGTCTCGCACCGCTTCCCGATGGAGCAGGCCGCCGCCGCCTTCCGTGTCCTCATGGACCGCAAGGTCGTCGGCAAGGTCGCGATCGAGATGATGCGTTAACGCGCGTAGAAGATCGTCACCTTGCGGTCGATCTCCGAGGCGTTTTCCTTGCCCAAGCTCATGTTACCGAAGGCTTCGGGATCGGCGACGATGGTGATGTTCTTCGCCGGATAGCCGTCGCGGATCATCTCGGCGGCGACCGCCTGGGCGCGCGCCCGCGCCAGCCTTTCATTGTAGGCCTTGTCGCCCAGCTTGTCGGTGTGGCCGATCAGGCAGATGGCCGAGACCTGGCGATCCTTTGCGGTCTTCACCGCCTGGGCGATCCCAGGCTTCTCGGCCGGCGGTACCACCGAGCTGTTGAGGGCGAACAGGACGCGCACCGGCTGCGGCTGGTTGCCGCCGCCGCCGCGCGGGCAGGTGCCGACCGTCTGCGCGAAAGACGGCGCCGCGGCGAACAACATACCGGCGGCGATGAGGACACCGAACTTCTTCATTTGAGTTCTTCCTTGAGAGCCAATTCGACGAAGGGGAGGCGATCGTTGCCGAAGAACATCATCTTGTCCACGAAGCAGGTCGGTGCGCCGAACACGCCGCGCGCGACCGCCTCGTCGGTGGTGGCCTTGAGCCGGTCCTTCACGTCCTGATCCTGAATGCGGGCGCCGAATTTCGCGGCATCGAGGCCGGCAGCGGTCAGCACGGCAGCCACCTCATTCATGTCGTTGAGGTTGCGGCCCTCGACCCACATCGCCTTGAAGACCGCCGGGTGGTAGCGCTCGAAGGTGCCGTCGATCTGCGCCGCCGCCGCGCCGCGCATCAGTGCCAGCGTGTTGACCGGAAAGAAGGGATTGCGCTGGAACGGTACGCCGTAGTGTCGCCCCCACATCGGCATGTCGAAGCCGCTCCAGGCCGATTTCTGCGGGAGCTCGGCCGGTGAATGGTTGCCGGTGGCCTTGAACACGCCGCCCAGCAGCATCGGCTTGCGCACCAGCGTGGCCCCCGCGCGTTGCGCGATCGCCTCGACCTGCGTGTCGGCTAGGTAGCTATAGGGGCTGCCATAGTCGAAGTAGAATTCCAGCGTGCGGGCCATGTATTCCTCCTTGCTTGTCGCGAGCCTGCGCCGCTTCTAGCGTTGCGACAAGAAAGTTCGGGGAGGGATCGCATGAGTCGCGTTGCAGACAAGGTCGTGCTGGTGACGGGCGCCGGATCGGGCATCGGCCGCGCTTCGGCGAAGCTTCTGGCGTCCGAAGGCGCGACGGTGATCGTCACTGACGTCAACCGTGCCGGCGGGCTGGAGACTGTTCAACAAATAGGCGGCAACGCACGCTTCGAGGAACAGGACACGGCGAAGGAAGCCGACTGGAAGCGCATCATCGACGATATCATGGCGCGCGAGGGCCGACTGAACGGACTCGTGAACAATGCCGGCATTGCCGGACCGTTTCCCTCGTCCTTCGAGGGCGAGAGCCTCGACCAGTGGCGCCGCATCCTGTCGATCAACGTCGAGGGCGTGTTCCTCGGCTGCAAGTACGGCGTGCCGGCGCTGCGCGCCTCGGGTGGCGGCTCGATCGTGAACATGTCGTCGCTGGCGGCCTTCCTCGGCACGCCCGATCTCTCGGCCTATGGCGCCAGCAAGGGCGCGGTCCGCCAGTTCACCAAGACGGTGGCGATGGATTGTGCGCGCAAGGGCTACAAGGTGCGCTGCAACTCAGTGCATCCCGGTATCATCATGACGCCGATGGGCGAACACATCCTGCCCAGCGAGAAGGCGCGCGAACGCACGCGCCAGCGCGTGCCGATCGGCCACTTCGGCACGCCGGAGGACATTGCCTACGGCGTGCTCTACCTGATTTCCGATGAATCCCGCTTCATGACCGGCGCCGAGCTGGTGATCGACGGCGGGATGAATTCAATTTAGTCGCTCCGCTTGCGGAGCGACTGGCGGCGTGTAGCGCTGCAGGGAGCGCAGTGACCGAAGCGCGGGCGCCGCACGGTGCAGAAAATATAGAGGTGCGCCAAACCTGCCGTGCGGGCTCTCGCGCTTGGTTACAAGCGCTGCCGCCCGCCGGCGCCTGTGAAGGCGCCTACTTAATGTTCACCTGGTGGGTGAACTTGTCGCCGTCGCTGATCGTGATCTGCTGGAAGCCGAGCAGCTTCAGCAGGTCGAAGAAGTTCGCGTCCTCGGCGATCGTGCGCTCCTGGAAGAACGGCGACAGGCGCGACATGGTCGTCATGTTCGCGAGGATCGCGCGGGCGCGATAGATCGTGCTCATCTCGCCGGGCTGCAGGCCGACGATGATCATCTTGTCCGCCTTCTCGCCCTTCACGAAGACCGAGTAGGGAACGCGATAGGCCGACTGGATCGTGCCCTGCGAGACGACCGTGGCGAACTGCACGCGCTGGGCGCGCTCGGCGCCGGCGATCGTCTGCATCGGCGAGGCGTAGTTCTCGATCGCGGTCGGCTTCGGGTAGTAGTAGCCGACATACTTGTCGTCATCGGCCTTGGTGGTCGCCGCGGCGGCCGTCGGCTTGGGCTGCTGTTGCGCGAGCGCCGGCAGGGCGCCGAAAGCGACGAGGACGGCCAGGCTGGCTGCGAACCGATTGATCATGAGTGTTTCCCCAAAGTCTGATGCTGCAGTGGCGACGGGCTAAAACAACGTATAGCCGCCATCGATAACGAAGTCGCGTCCCGTCGTATAGCCGGTGGCGCCGCTCGCGAGATAGACGGCGATCGGGCCGAAGTCGGCGCCGGTGCCCCAGCGCCGGGCCGGGATGCGCGGCAGGACGTTGCCCGCGAACTTCGGATTGGCGACGGCATTGGCGGTCATCTCGGTCTCGATCCAGCCAGGCAGGATCGAGTTCACGGTGATCTTGTAGCGCGCCAGCTCGACGGCCAGCGCCCGCACCATCGCCGTGACGCCGCCCTTGCTGGCGCCGTAGTGGCTGGAGCGGGCCGCGCCTTCGATCGCCGCCGTGCTGGCCATCGCCACCAGCGAACCGCCCTGGCCGCGTTCGACCATGTGCTTGGCGGCTGCACGGAACGTGAAGAAAACGCCGTCGAGGTTGATCTGCAGGACGCGGCGCCATTCGGCGTAGTCCATCTCGAGGATCGAGCCTTTGCCGCGACCCGAGACGCCGGCATTGGCGACGCAGTTGTCGACATGGCCCATCACCGTCACCGTCTCGGCGAAGGCATCCGCCACCTGCTTCTCGTCGCCGACATCGACGATCTGGGCGTGGACCTTGCCGCCATGCTTCCTGAGCTGCTCGACGGCCGCGTCGTTCTTCTCCTTGCGCGTGCCCCAGATGCAGACGCCCGCACCTGCCTGCGCCATCGCATCGGCCATGCCGAGGCCGATGCCGCCGTTGCCGCCGGTCACCAGCGCCACCTTGCCCGTCAGATCGAAGCCCTTGTAGGCCATGCATCTCTCCCAAACGAAAACCGGGCGGGATCAAACCCCGCCCGGTCCATAGCGTCAATCTGACGGGAGGTCAGTTCAACCGGTCCGTTTCGACCAGCACAATCTCGGCATCCTCGAGAGCCACGATCTCGACCTCGTCCTGGTCGACGATCGCCACCCCGTCGCGGGCATTCGCCGTCACGACCTTGCCGTCGCTGCCGCGGACCTCGATCTTGCCCTTGGCCGGCACGAGATAGGTCGGCTTGCCGTTCAGCTTCTGGCGGGTCGACTGCCCGGCCTTCACCGTGCCGGCAAGCAGCGAACCGTCGGCATAGAGCGGGATCGCCCCGTCGTCGCCACGTCCCGAAGCCAGCGGCACCAGCTTGCCGTCGCGCGCCTCGGCGGGGAACTGCACCGTCTCCCAGCGCGCCGGCACGCCCTGCTTGTTGGGAATGATCCAGATCTGGAACAGCTCGGTCTCGGCCTGCTCCATGTTGTATTCGGCGTGCTGGATGCCCTTGCCTGCGCTCATCACCTGGATCTGGCCCGCTTCGGTCCTGCCCTCGTTGCCGAGATGGTCCTTGTGCGTGATCGCGCCCTTGATGACGTAGGTCACGATTTCCATGTCGCGGTGAGGATGCGGCGGGAAGCCCGACTGCGGCGCGATGCGGTCGTTGTTCCAGACGCGCAGCGCTCCCCAGTGGACGCGGTCCTGGTTGCGGTAGTCGGCGAAGCTGAAGTGGAAGTTCGCCTTGAGCCAGCCGTGGTCCGACTTGCCCAATTTATCGAAGGGTCTGAGCTCGATCATGGTGTTCTCCTTGCTGTTCCCAAAATGGCCCAACAAGGAGGGGGATCAAGTTTCTGCCTGGTAACGGGGCCAAGCTACGATCGGCCCTGCACAGGACGAATCGGATCGGTGCCGTCCCAGTCCTGGGCGCGCTTGCGGACGTACTCGAAGAAGCGGCCCTTGTTGCCGCTGATGTCGGAGATCTCGACGACCGTGCCGGCGTGGGCATTGGCAGGCGCGCCGGTATCGAAATAGGCGAAGCGACCCTGCTCGCCGCCGATCTGTCCTTCGTGGCCGAGCCTGTACCCAAGCCCCAGCGCCCGGTCGTACAGCGACTGGTAGTCGGTCGACCAGAAGGCCACGTGCTGCAGGCCCTCGCGGCCGGAGTCGAGGAATTCCTTGTACATCGACGGCGCGTCGTTGCGCTGCTGGATCAGCTCGATCTGCAGGTCGCCGGAATTCGCCAGCGCGATGCTCAGCTCGACGGCCGAGTCCTGGCCGCGATGGCAGAACCAGTCGGTCTGCACGCGGTCGATGTAGAACCACGGCCCGACCTGCAGCACCTCGATCCAGTGCTTCATCGCCGCTTCGATGTCGCGCACGACATAGCCGTTCTGGCGGACCGGTCCGAACAGGCGGCTCATTTGCCGGCCTCCCCCAGCGCGCGTGTCGTGCCGCCGAAGCAGAAGCCGCGATAGCCGTCCTCGACGATCGCCTTGCAGGTCGTGCGGTAGCCTTCGCCGATATACGGCATGAAGACGCGCGGCTTGCCGGGAATGTTGACGCCCAGGTACCAGGAATTGGCCTTGGGGAAGAGCGTGCGGTCGGCGACTTCGGCGACATGCCTGCCCCAGGCGACCTGGGCCTCGCCATCGGGTTCGATCGTCGCGAGATCGTGTCGGCGCATGTGCATGAGGCACTCGGCGATCCAGTCGACGTGATACTCGCAGTTGGTGATCACGTTGCCGATGACGGAGGGGCTGCCCGGGCCGGTGATCGTGAACAGGTTGGGGAATCCTTTCACGGTCAGGCCGAGATAAGTCTGAGGTCCTTCCGACCACGCGTCCTTCAGCGTGGTTCCGTCGCGACCGTGGATGTCGACCGCGAGCAGGGCGCCGGTCACCGCGTCGAAGCCGGTGGCGAAGACCAGTGCATCGAGCTCGAAATGCCGCGACGCCGTGTCGACGCCGGATGCGGTGATCCTGTCGATCGGCTCCTCGCGCAGGTTCACCAGCTCGACGTTCGACCGGTTGTAGGTGTCGAAATAGTCGGTATCGACGCACAGGCGCTTCACGCCGAACGGATAGCCCGTGGGTGTGAGCGCCGCGGCGGTCTTCGCGTCCTTCACGGTCTCGC
Organism: uncultured Reyranella sp.; assembly: GCF_945957355.1. Classification (GTDB taxonomy): domain Bacteria; phylum Pseudomonadota; class Alphaproteobacteria; order Reyranellales; family Reyranellaceae; genus Reyranella. Next base: position 472,634 of record NZ_CAMFKM010000002.1, read on the forward strand.
GGATCTTCTGGCGCACGAAGTCGGCGCAGACCTCGTTGACCTCGGGATGAACCAGGATGTTGGGGAAGGCCTTCAGGAATCCGCCGCTGCCGCCCTCGTGCCAGAGCTGCTCGTAGCGCGCCCACTGGACGTCGCGCGGCGGGACCTCGGCGGTGAAGGCGGTCGGCGGCACGCGGCCGAAGTCGGATTGCTCGAGGCTGGCGAGATAGGTTTCCAGACCCTCGTCGAAGCTCCTGTGGTCCTCGTCGGTCAGCGGCCGATTGCGTGCGGGGACCGAGAAATTGGGCGTGCGCTGGAACACGACGAGTCGTTCGGCGTCCTTCGCGATCATCGGGATCGCCTGCACGCCGGAGGATCCGGTGCCGATGATTCCGACCCGCTTGCCGTCGAAGTCGACCGGCTCCTGCGGCCAGCGGGCGGTATGGTAGATGGCCCCTTGGAAGTCGGCGACGCCGGGAATGTCGGGCGTGTTGGGCACCGACAGGCCGCCGGTCGCCATGATGACGAAGCGGGCCCGCAGGCGTTCGCCGCGATCGGTCTCGACGATCCAGCGATCGCTCTTTTCGTCGAATGTGGCGCCCGCGACCCTGGTGTCGAACTGGATCAGCCTGCGCAGATCGAGGCGGTCGGCGGCGAACCGGGCATAGCTCAGGATCTCTTCCTGGCCGGCATAGCGGTTGGTCCAGCGCCATTCGCGGCGCAGCTCGGGCGACCAGCTGTAGGAATAGAACAGGCTCGGCACGTCGCAGCGCGCACCGGGATAGCGGTTCCAGTACCAGGTGCCGCCGACATCCGGCGCCGCCTCGATCCCGCGCACCGTCATTCCGATCTCGCGCATCTTGTGCAGCGCGTAGAGGCCACCGAAGCCGGCGCCCACCACGACGACATCGCAGTCGATCTCGGCCTCGTTCGCACTCGCGCGTTCCGGAACGGAAGCACCCATGATCGCCAAACTCCGCACTATGGAAACGTTTCCAATTCAGCCTTGCAAGCTGGGCACCGCATGTCAATTATGACGCTTCGTATGGCAGAAATCGTTTCCAGAGCGACCATTCGAGACGTGGCCCGGGCGGCCGGCGTCTCGGTCGGGTCGGTGTCGCGGGCGCTGAACGGCGGCAAGAATGTCAGCGCGCGGGTGGCGCGCGACGTCGCTGCCGCGGCGGAGAAACTCGGCTATCAGCCGGATTTCCAGGCGCGCAGCCTGCGGACGCGCACGACCGGGATGGTCGGCTGCCTGGTGTCCGACGTCGCCAATCCGCTCTACGCCAGCATCGTGCAGGCGGCGGAGGCCCGGCTGCGCGAGGCCGGCCTGCTGATGGTCGTGGCCAACACGGCGAACGATCCGGCGCGCGAGCGGGCGATGGTCGCGGCGTTCCGCAGCCGGCGTCTCGACGGCATGCTGGTGGCGCCCGGCAGCGACGAGAACGACCGCGCCTGGCGCGAGCTCGCCGCCGGCGGCGCGCCGGTCGTCATCCTTGACCGCGATGTACCCGGGGAGGGCGATACGCCCTGGCCCGCGGTGCTGGTCGACCATCGCGAAGGCGCCCGGACCGCGACGCGCTATTTGATCGGCCTCGGCCATCGCCGCATCGCCCTGCTGACGCCGGGCGCGCGCATGCGGCCGGGCCGTGAACGCATCGCGGGATTCAAGGCGGCCTTCGCCGAAGCCGACATCGATCCCGAGGGCGCGCTGATCTGCCTTCAGGCATCGTCGATGGATTTCGCGCAAGGCGATGCGCTCGAACTGCTGCGCCGGGACCGGCGTCCGACGGCGATCATCGCGCTCGGCACCCGCATCCTGGCCGGTGCCCTGCGCGCCGCGCGCGACCTCGGACTTTCCGTGCCGCGCGACCTGTCGGTGATCGCCGTCGGCGACACCGATCTCGCCGCCGTGCATTCGCCGGCGATCACGGCCTTGCGCTGGAGCCTGGAGGATGTCGGCCGGGCGGCAGCCGAACTGTTGCTGCAACGCTTGCGGGGCACGGGGGAGGGCCAGTCGTGCGCGCTGCTGCCGGTCGATCTCGTGCTGCGCGAATCCTGTGGGGCGCCGACGGCGACGTAATCAAGAACCTGTGTGGAGGAAAGAATGAAGATGTTCCGGAGGGCATTTGCCCTGGCTTTGGCGTTCGGGGTGACCGTGCCCGCGCTGGCCCAGACGAGCGACGTCAAATGGCCGAGCAAGCCGATCCGCCTGATCGTGCCGTTCGCGGCGGGCGGCGGCACCGATCTGGTGGCGCGTGCACTGGCGGAGAAGCTCGGCACGGCACTCGGACAGACGGTGATCGTCGACAACAAACCGGGCGCTTCGGGCATCATCGCCATGGAAGCGGCCCAGAAGGCCCCGCCGGACGGCTATACGCTGGTCCTCGGATCGGCCAGCACCGTCGTCGTCAATCCGGCGGTCATGCCCGACCTCCCGTACGATCCGGTGAAGGACTTCGAGCATCTGGCCGACATCGGTTCGGCCACGGTCGTGATGGTCGCCACCCCGGACTATCCGGTGAAGGACCTGCGCGACGTGATCGCGCTGGCCAAGGCCAAGCCCGGCGAGGTGAACTACGGAACCTGGGGTAATGGCTCCACCGGCCATCTCTGCGCCGAGATCATCCGGGCCGGCACCGGCATCAACATGACCCATGTGCCCTACAAGGGCGCCGCGCCGGTACTGAACGACGTGGCGGCGGGCCACATCAAGCTCGGCTTCTCCGACGTGCAGTCGGCCGTGCCGATGGTCAAGTCGGGCAAGGTCAAGGTCGTCGTGTCGTGCACGCGACGCTCGATCAACTTCCCCGACGTGCCGGGCTTCGTCGAGCAGGGCGTCGATTTCGACTTCGTGTGGCGCTACGACCTGATGGCCCCGCTCAACACGCCCAAGCCGATCGTGCAGCGCCTGCACGCCGAGCTGATGAAGATCCTGGCGATGCCCGACATCAAGGAGCGCTGGGCCGAGTTCGGCATGACCGCCTCGACCATCAGCCCGGACGATCTCAAGGCGCAGACGGCCAAGGACATCGCCACCCTGCGCAAGATCGCGCAACAGGCGAACGTCAAGCCATGAGCCCCATCACGCAGGCCGCTGCCGTCGTCACCGGCGCGGCCAGCGGCCTCGGCCGCGCCATCGCGCATCGCTTTGCAAAGGAAGGCCTCAAGGTCGCGTTGTGGGACGTCGACCTTGCCGGTGCGAAGCGCGTCGGCGGGGAGGTCGGCGGAGGCACGCATGCTTTCGCCGTCGACGTTACTGACACGAGGTCCGTTCGCGCCGCGTGGTCGGCGACGAAGGAAGCACTCGGCGCACCCTCGATCCTGGTGAACAGCGCCGGCATCCTCGGCCCCTCGGCCGGTATCGCGTCCTATCCCGAGGAACAGTGGCACCGCGTGCTCGACATCAACCTGAACGGCACGTTCCGCTGCTGCCAGGCGGCGGTGCCCGACATGGTGGCGTGCGGCTACGGGCGCATCGTCAACATCGCCTCGATCGCAGGCAAGGACGGCAATCCCAACGTCGCGGCCTATGTCGCGTCCAAGGCCGCCGTCATCGCGCTCACCAAGTCGATGGGCAAGGAACTCGCGACCTCGGGCGTGCTGGTCAACGCGATCACGCCCTCGGCCTCCGAGACCGCGATCTTCGGCGAGCTGACGGACGAACGGCGCTCGAAGCTTCTGGCGAACGTGCCGATGGCGCGGATGGTCCGACCCGAGGAGGTCGCGGAACTCGCCTACTGGCTGTCGTCGCCGGCCTGTTCCTTCTCGACGGGCGCGACGTTCGACATCTCCGGCGGCCGGGCGACTTACTAACTTCCTTCACCTCCCCCGTAAGACGGGGGAGGAAGTTTCTATCTTCCTTCTCGCCACCAGGCGCTGGCGATGGCCATCAGGAAGGCGAGTGCCACCAGGATGCCAGGCAGCAGCGGCAGCTGGTTGATGCCAGCGACCGTATAGCCTTCGTTGCGGCGCAGGCCGATCCAGTCGGAGCCGCCGGCGGCGCGGCCGGGGCGGACGGTGCGGATGTCGGGATCCGACTGGTCGGCGAGCCACATCAGCGCGCCACCCGTACCGTCGACCAGCGGCTTCAGCTTCGCGTCTGTGGCACGCACGTCGGAGAACTCCAGAGGATCCGGGCTGCCGACGGCGGCGACGGCGCGCAGGGTGCCATCGTCGAACCGGTAGAGGCCGGGCTTGTCGACATCGACCACCGCCATGCCAAGACCCGGCGCGGTCTGGCGCAGGTCGAGCGTGCGGGTGGCACCGCCGGGCGAGGTCCCCGGTGAGGTCATCGTGACCTGCGGGAAGGTGGCGGCCAGTGTGCGGCGTGTGATCTCGATGCGGCCGCCGACGGCGGTGGCGCGCAGCGCCTCTTCCTCGAGATCGGGCTCCTTCATCAGCCAATGGGCAACCCTGCGCACCAGCTCGGGCTGCGGGCCGCCGCCGTCGATGCCGCGGTTCCACAGCCACAGGTGATCGGACAGGAGCTGTGCCACGCGGCCCTCGCCGACGCGGTCGAGGATGACCAGTGGCTTGTCTTCGGCGCCGGACAGCACCGCATTGCCCCGCTCGGTGCGCGAGGTGACCAGGCGGAACCAGCGGCCCCACTCCGGTTCCTTGTTGGGATCGCCGGCCTGCGGCAGGTTCGCGGTCACCGGATGGCGTTGGCCGATCTCGGTGACCTTGGGCTTGAAGCCGGTCTCGACCACGTCGCCCGTCGGGGCGCCGGGCAGGATGGCGCCGAGCGGCGTGCGATAGAGCGAGCGCTGCGTCGCGAACACCGGGCCGACCGAGACGAGCAGGGCGCCGCCGCCCTTCACGTATTCGGCGATGTTGCGGAAATAGTCGCGTGTGATCAGGTTCCCCGACTCGTAGCGGTCGAAGATGATCAGGTCGAATTCCTTCAGCTTCTGCTCGAACAGCTCGCGCATCGGGAAGACGATCAGCGACAGTTCGCGGACCGGTGTGAAATCGTCCTTCTGCGGCGTGCGCAGGATGGTGAAGTGCACGAGGTCGACCGCGGGGTCGCTCTTCAGCAGGTTCCGCCAGGCCCGTTCGCCCTGGTAGGGCTCGCCCGAGACCAGCAGCACGCGCAGACGGTCGCGCACGCCGTTGATGGTGAAGAGCGCGCGGTTGTTGTCGAGGGTCAGTTCGCTCTGGCCGGGGCCGACTTCCAGCTCGACGACGTTGGCGCCGGGATTGCCGACGGTGATCGGCAATTCGACGGAGCGGCCAACCGGCACGTCGATGCGCTTCACGACCTCGCCGCCGACCGACAGGGTGACCGGCGCGGTGCCGCCGGCGGGATCCTCGATCCGGAACTTGGCCGTGACCTCGCGGCCGACCACGCCGAAGCGCGGCGACTGTTCGAGCACGATCAGCCGGTCGCGCTCGTTCTTCCTGCCGGCGATCAGCGCATGCACGGGCGCGCCGCCCAGCTCCGGCGGCACGCCGGCCGGCACGTCATGGACCTGGCCGTCGCTCAGCAGCACCACGCCGGCCAGCCGCTCCTGCGGGATCTCGATCAGCGCCGACCGCATCGTCTCGATCAGGCGCGTACCGCCCGGCCGTTCGCTGCCCAGCTGGATCTGCGACGGCGGCAGCACCACCTCGCGCACTTCGAGCCCTTCCTGCTGGCCGAGCTTGCGCTTCAGGGTCTCGCGCGCCGCCTGGACCTGCTGGCGCCGCTCGCCGATCGCCATGGAATCGCTGTCGTCGACGACGACCAGCGCCACGTCGGCGATCGGCTTGCGCTGTTCCTCGATCAGCGATGGATTGGCCAGCGCCGCCAGCACGACGACGAGGGAGCCCAGCCGCCAGATCGTTCCGCGCGCGCCGGCGCGCAGGCCGAGCAGCACCAGCACGAGGCCGATCGTGCCCAGCACGGCCAGCACCGTCCACGGCAGCAGCGGATCGAAGGCGACCGAGACGGCCGATGTCATGTTCATCGCCTCAACCTCTGCATGATGTCCTGCAGGTGAACCTGGTCGTCCTTGTAGTTGCCGGTCAGCGCATACATCACGAGGTTGACGCCGAAACGATACGACATCTCGCGTTGCGTCTCGCCGCCCGGAGTCACGGGCAGCAGGCCGCGGCCGCGCTGGTCGGTGGCCCAGGCGCCGGCATAGTCGTTCGAGCCGATCAGGACGGTCGTCACGCCGTCATTGACGCGGCCGGTCCCCGACTCGATCCAGAGCTTTCCGCCCTGCCAGCGGCCGGGCATGTCGGACAGGAGATAGAAGGCCTTGCTGAGCACATGGTTCGGCGGCATGGCGACCAGCGGCGGCGTCTCGACACCCGCCAGCAGGCGCTTGAGGTCGGGATTGCCCCCGGCCGGCCGGTCGAAGCTCATCTGCTGGTCGCGCGTGTCGATGAAGATGATGCCGCCGGTCCGCAGGTAGCGATCGAGCGCGGCCTGCGCGCGCGGCGACAGGGCCGGCTGCGTCGAGGTCACGGGCCAGTAGATCAGCGGATAGAGGCGCGGCTCGTCGCGCTCGAGATCGAGGCCGACCGGATCGGCCGGCTCGACCGAGGTACGGTTGCGCAGGATTTCGCTGAGGCCCTCGAGGCCCGCCTTGCTGAGGTCGTCGACTTCCTTGTCGCCAGTGATGATGTAGGCGAGCCGGATGTCGAGCGAGCCCTTGAGCGCCTGCTCGTCGGTGAGCGGCGGTGGGCCGGGCCTGGCCGCCGGCTGTGTCGACGCAGCGCCGGGACGCTGGGCCGGCGCAGGCTGCTGCGCCCCGGCGTCGGGCGATCCCGTGAACACCAGCGCCGCGAGCAGCACGGCGGCGGGCGCAGCGCGTCCCAACCGGACCGCCTTCGGCAGCAGGCCGCGCAGCCACAGCGAGATCAGCAAATCGACGAGCAGAAGCACGAGGGCCGCCAGCAGGAACCACTTCGAGAGATCCGTCTCGCCGCCTTCGGAGAGCTTGTCGGTCGAGATGCCGCTCGGCAGCACCAGCGGCTTGGGCGCCGCGATGCGACCGCCGATATTGAAGGCCACCTGGGCGTTCTCGTCGCCATAGAGGCCCGGCGGCGAGGAAGGCTTTGGCTGGAAGGTTTCCGCGGCCTCGGCCGGCAGCATCTGGATGCCGGCAGGCGGCGCGCCGAGCCGGCCGAAGCCGTCGAGGGTGCGCCACGGCTTCAGCGTCTTGTTGACGCCGTCGCCGGCGACGCCGCGCGAGAGCGTGACCAGCCGCTGCAGCATGTTCACGAACAGGCCCGACAGGGACAGGTTGCTCCAGCCGGTGTTGGCGGTGGTGTGGATCAGCACGAGATAGCCCTGACCGCGCTTCTCGGCGGTGACCAGCGGCGTGCCGTCGGCGAGACGCGCCCAGGTCTTGTCGGCGAGGTCGGGTGTTGGCTCGGCCAGGACCTGCTGCGAGATGCGGACGTCCTTCGGGATCGGAATGCCGAGGAACGGGCTGTTGGCCGGGAACTCGGCGAGCGCACTGGGCTCGCCCCAGCTCATGATGCCGCCCAGCGCCCGATCGCCCAGGCGCAGCGGCGTCGGCACGAGAGTGTCGGCCCCCGCGGCGAGGTTGGGGCCGGCGAAGCGCACGGCGATGCCGCCGCGCTCGATCCATTTGGCGATCTCCTCGCGGTCGTTGGCCGACGGGGTGGAGCCGTCGGGGATCAGCAGCACGGCGGTGTTGCGCGTCAGCACCGATTCGCGGTCGCCGATGCTCAGGCTGACATAGGGATCGAGGGCGCGTTCGAGGAAGTAGATCTCCTGCAGCAGCGGCTGGTTGCCTGCCGTGGCGCGCTCGCCGAGGATCGCCACGGGACGGCGGCGATGACGCTCGTCGAGCAGGATCGCGCTGCCGGCGCCGCCCTGCGCCTCGATGTCGAGGCGGGCCATGCGGTTGCGCAGCTCGGGCGGCACCGAAAGCACGCCTTCGCCCTGCGTCGCGGTCGCGGCGAAGTCGACGTCCATGCGGGCCACGACGCGGCCCTGTTCGTCGGAGGCCTGAACCGCCGCTTTGCGCGGACCGTCGGCGACGGCCCGCAGGGCCCGCACCTTGAGGTCGCGGCCTTCGGCGGCCGGCGGCAGCAGGAGCAACGGCGTCGTCGCCTGGTCGGGCAACAGGACCTGCAACCCGTCGAAGCGGCGCAGACGCTCGGCGAGGCGTGTCGCGCCTTCATCCTCGAGGCCGTCGCTCAGCCACACCGCATAGGCGCCGGGATCGATCTGCATCTGGTCGATGGCGGTCGCTACCGCCGCGCGATCGGTCGGCCAGGGCTTGGGGCGGAAGGCGCGCAGCAACGTGCGCGCCTCGTCGGGCCGCATGGCGCCGCGCCGGACGGCGGGCGCATCGAGCGGGGCGGGAGCGGTGCCGACGAGGACCACCGGGCGGTTGGCGCGCTCGGCACGCTGGATCAGCCGCTCGGCATGGGCGGTGCGTGTCGCCCAGCCCGGTGCGCTCGACCAGCCATCGTCCATCACCAGCAGCAGTGGACCGCGGCCCGGCAGCTCGGCCTGCGGGTTCAGCAGCGGGCGCGCGACGGCCAGGATCAGCGCCGTCGCCAGCAGCAGGCGCAGCAGCAGCAGCCACCACGGCATCTTCATCGGTGTCTGCTCGGCGGGCTCCAGCCCGACCAGCAGCCGGATCGCCGGGAAGCGCACGAGCTTGGGCAGCGGCGGGATCAGCCGCAGCAGGAAATAGATCGCCGGCAGGGCCACCAGCAGGGCCAGCATGCCGGGGGCAGCGAAGGCGAATGCGCCGAGACTGAGCATGCCGTCAGGCCAGGTTCAGCCGACCCATGTCGGCCATGGCGAGATAAAGCGACATCAGCACGGTCTGCGGCGACCGGTCGGTGCGGTGCAGATGGACGGTCCAGTTGGCCGGGCGCGCGAGGCGCTGCAGCCCTTCCTTCTGGGCGGCAAGGCGCGCGCCATAGGCCGAGCGCACGGCTTCGACCCGGCGGATCGTGTGCTGGCCCTCGGCTTCGAGGCCTTCGAACTTCACATGGCCGTCGAACGGCAGCTCTTCCTCGGCGGGATCGAGGATCTGCACGAGATGGCCGCGTACGCCGACGCTGGCGTAGTAGCGGATGATCTCCTCGATCTTTTCCAGCGGATCGAGCCAGTCGGACACGAGAACGACCGTGCCATGAGCCGGCAGTGGCACCATCGGCGGCAGGCTGGCGGGTGTCCGCGACGTGTCGCGGCTCTCGTCGAGCAGGGTCTCGGCGACGCGACGCACGGCGACGCGGCCGGATGTCGGGCGCATGCCGCCGCCGAGGACGGAGACGCGCTCGCCGGCATCGGCCAGCAGGCTCGCAACGGCCAGCGTGATCAGCTCGGCGCGCACGGCCTTGGTGTCGATGTTCTTGAGCGAGGCGTAATGCATCGAGGGGGAGGCGTCGCGCCACAGCCAGATGCTGGCGGCGGCTTCCCATTCGGTCTCGCGCACGAACAGGTGACGGCTGCGCGCGCTCTGGCGCCAGTCGATCTGGGTCGCGCTGTCGCCATCGCGAAACGGCCGGTACTGCCAGAAGGCATCGCCCTGGCCGACGCGGCGGCGGCCGTGCACGCCCTGGATGACGGTCGCGGCCACGCGATCGGCCGCCACCATCAGGGCAGGCAGCGTGCCGGCAAGTTCCAGGGACCTATGAAGGGTTGAAGGCGAAGCCATTAATTCCCGCAGTGCAATGCCCAGGCCAGAAGATTACCCGAGGCGGGCACACATCTGGGCGATGACGGACTCGACGGTTACGCCTTCGGCGCGGGCGGAGAAATTGACGGCCATGCGATGGCGCAGGATCGGACCCGCGAGCGCCACGACATCGTCGACCGATGGGGCGAGGCGGCCCTGGATGATGGCGCGGGCGCGGCAGGCCAGCATGAAGGCCTGGCTGGCGCGCGGGCCGGGACCCCAGGCGACCCTCTGGCGCACGACGTCGAGATCGGTGTGCTCGGGGCGCCCGGCGCGCACCAGCTTCAGGATGGCATCGACCACGCTCTCGCCGATCGGCAGGCGGCGCACCAGGGCCTGGGCGGCGATCAGGTCGCCCGGGGAAAGGGCCTGCGTGGCGACGGCCTGCTCGGCGCCGGTGGTGCCGATCATGATCTGGCGCTCGGCCGCTTCATCGGGATAGCCGACATCGACCTGCAGCAGGAAACGGTCGAGCTGCGCTTCTGGCAGCGGATAGGTGCCTTCCTGTTCCAGCGGGTTCTGCGTCGCCAGCACGTGGAAGGGCGTCGGCAGGTCATAGCGCTTGCCGGCCACGGTCACGTGCCGTTCCTGCATCGACTGCAGCAGCGCGGACTGGGTGCGCGGACTGGCGCGGTTGATTTCGTCGGCCATCAACAGCTGGGCGAAGACCGGACCCTGCAGGAAGCGGAAGGTGCGGCGGCCGCTGTCGCTCTCCTCGAGCACCTCCGAGCCCAGGATGTCGGCCGGCATCAGGTCGGGCGTGAACTGGATACGCTTGGCTTCCATGCCGAGCACGACGCCCAGCGTATCGACCAGCTTGGTCTTGGCGAGGCCCGGAACGCCGATCAGGAGAAGATGGCCGCCCGACAGGAGGGCAACCAGTGTTTGATCGATCACGTCCTGCTGGCCATAAATGACCTTGCCGATGGAGGCACGGGCGGCACGAAGCTGTCCGCCCAGCCTCTCGATGTCGGCGAGGGCAGCCTGGGCGTCGGCGTCGGTTGCAGTCGATGTATCGGGGGCCACCAGGGCGCTCCTGTCGTCGAGGGAATATGATTGAGGGAAGCCCAGAAATGAGGCCGGAACAAGGGCATGACGGTTGACGAAATTGTGCGGAGGGTGGCCGAGCGCAGCAGGCGTTTGGCATCCGGATTGCCCGTGGCGTCGCCGCCGATCGGCAGCGACTTCTCACTGAACGGTGTCGGGGCGATGCCCGAAGTGTGGCGTCCCGCGTCCGTGCTCATGCCATTGATCAAACGCGAGACGGGAATCACGGTCCTGCTGACCCAGCGGACCGAGGATATGCCCAGTCACGCCGGTCAGATCGCCTTTCCCGGCGGTCGCCGGCAGGCCGAGGACATCGACGCGACGGCGACGGCGCTGCGCGAGACCGAGGAAGAGGTCGGCCTGACACGCGACTTCATCGACGTCGTGGGGTCGCTCGACCTCTACCGGACGGGCACGGGCTACCAGATCACCCCGATCCTGGGCATCGTCACACCCGGCTTCACGACGCGTGCAGATCCGCGCGAGGTCGCCGACGTCTTCGAAGTGCCGCTCGACCATTTTCTCGACGAACGCAATCACCGCATCGACAGCAGGGTCTGGCAGGGACGTGAGCGGCGCTACTACGCCATGCCCTATGGCGAGCGCTACATCTGGGGCGCAACGGCGGGTATGCTGAAGAACCTCCACTTCATCCTGACCACCAGCGCCTGACGCTGGCCGGGAGTTTTCATGCGCGCCGTCCTCCTGATCCTGGTCTTCGTGATGGTGCCGTTCTGCGCCTTCTTCCTCTGGGCCTGGGCGGTGAAGATCAAGGAGGAGCGCAAGGTCGCCGGCACGTTGCCATCGTGGCAGGACATGCCGATGACCTGGCTCGGCATTGCGGGCTTCGCCTGCGCCATCGTGGGCTTCATCGTCATGTTCTTCACCCAGGATCAGGGCTACGGCGGCCTGTTCGCGCCATGAAGCCCGTCGGTCGCCTGGAGGTGCCGCCCTGGTCGGACGATGCGGCGATCGGGACGTTGTTCGATGCGCTCGGTCGTGCGGGCATCTCGGCGCGCTTCGTTGGCGGCTGGGTGCGCGATACGGTGCTTGGCCTGCGCTTGCAAAGCAAGGATGCGGACCTCGCCGTCGACAAGTCGCCCGAGACCGTGATGCTGGCGCTCAAGTCGGCCCGGATCAAAGCGGTGCCGACGGGCCTGAAGCACGGCACGGTCACGGCGGTCATCGACGGTCGGCCCCTGGAGCTCACGACCCTGCGCCGCGACGTCGAGACCGACGGCCGGCACGCGGTCGTGGCCTTCACCGACGACTGGCTGGAGGATGCGAGCCGGCGCGATTTCACCTTCAATGCGCTCTATGCCGACCTCGACGGCACGCTCTACGATCCGTTCGACGGCCGCGCCGATCTCGCCGAGGCGCGCGTGCGCTTCATTGGCGATCCCGACCAGCGCATCGCCGAGGACCGGCTGCGCATCCTGCGCTTCTTCCGCTTCCATGCCTGGTACGGGCGGCCGCCCTTCGATCCGGCGGGCTTCGAGGCCTGCCGCCGCAATGCCGGCAGCCTGCGCGGCCTCTCAGGCGAGAGGGTGCGCAAGGAACTGCTGCGTCTGCTCCAGGCGCCGGCTCCCGCCGATACGATCGCCGCGATGCGCGAAGCCGCCATCCTCGATCACTGGCTGCCCGAATGCGACGGCACGGCGCGGCTGCGGGCGCTGATCGCGCGCGAGGACAGGCCCGATCCGGTCCGTCGCCTGGCATCGATCCTGCCGGCCGATGCGGACGCCACGGTGATCGGCAAGCGGCTGAGGCTGTCGACGCAGGAAGCCCTGCGGCTCGAGGTCATGCTGGCGGCCGAACCGGTCATCGACGTGGCCGGCGGTCCGAAGGCGTGGCGTGAACAGATCTATGCGCTGGGTGGCAACCTCTACGCCGATCGCCTGCTGCTCGCGACCGAAGCGCCGGGCGACTGGCGGGCCGCGCTCGCCATGGCGCGTGACTGGACGCCGCCGGAACTGCCGGTGGGCGGCGGCGATGCGCTGAAGCTCGGGCTGAAGCCCGGTCCCGCGGTCGGCGCCTTGATCGAGGCGGTGGAGCGCTGGTGGATCGACGGCGACTTCGCGGCGGATCGTGCGGCCTGTCTCGCCGAACTGGAAAAGCGGGTCCGCGCCGCGTGATCCGGCCGGGACTCGTCTTCGCGCTGTGGTGCGCGATTGCCGCCGTCGTCGTGATGAACGACCTGGTGGGCGACACCTGGATCGCCGCCACCCTCTCGGTGCGCGCGGTCGAATGGTACAAGACGCTGGTGCCGATTCCCTACGTCGTGATGGTGGCGATCATCCACGCACGGCGCACCACGGGCAGCCAGTGGTTCGAGGCGGCCCTGCTGGCGGCGCTGCTGTGGCCGACCTCGACGATGCTGGCGGGCTTCACCTATGCCCGCGTGACCTACGAGGAAGGCGCCGAAGCCTTCTTCGATCGTCTCGGCTTCTGGTGGGGCGCACCCTATCCGCTGCTGGTGCTCGTGCTGTTCGCGGCGCCGCTGCTGGCGGGCTGGGCGCTGGCGAAGCGGCGGTCGTGAGCCCACGGTGAGCATCGTTTCCCGGCTCTGCATCTCGGGCTATCGCTCCCTGCGCGACGTCAGGCTCGAGGTCGAGCCGCTCACCGTCGTCACGGGGGCCAATGGCAGCGGCAAGTCGAGCCTCTACCGCGCCCTGCGGCTGCTGGCCGATGTCGCGCAGGGGCGGATCATCCAGTCACTGGCAATGGAAGGCGGCATCTCGTCGGTGTTGTGGGCCGGCCCCGAGCAGTTCTCGCGCGGCATGAAGCGCGGCGAGCAGGCGGTGCAGGGCACGGTGCGCAAGGCGCCGGTCAGCCTGAAGCTCGGGTTCTCCTCGGACTCCTACGGCTACGCGATCGATCTCGGCCTGCCGATCCCCGGCGGGCTGTTCGGCCGCGATCCGGTGATCAAGACCGAGTCGCTGTGGACCGGGCTGGTCCTGCAGCGTGCCAACGCCTTCGCCGAAAGGCTCGGTCCTTCGGTGACGCTGCGCGACCGCAGCGGCCAGCGGAGGCAGGCCCATACGCATCTTCAGCCGTTCGACAGCATGCTGACGCACTGCGCCAATCCCGAGGATGGTGCGGAACTCCTGTCGTTGCGCGAGCAGCTGCGCGACTGGCGCTTCTACGATCACTTCCGCACCGACAGCGAGGCGCCCGCCCGCCGCCGCCAGGTCGGCACGCGCACCCCCGTGCTGGCGGGCGACGGTGCCGATCTCGCCGCCGCCATCGCCACCATCCAGGAGATCGGCATCGAGGGTCAGCTCGAGGCCGCCGTCGCCGACGCCTTCCCCGGCGGCTCGGTCGACGTCGCGGTGAGCGACGGTTACTTCGAAGTCGAGATGCTGCAGCACGGGCTGCTGCGGCCGTTGAAGGCTACGGAACTGTCGGACGGGACGTTGCGATACCTGTTGCTGGTGGCCGCACTGCTGTCACCGCGGCCGCCGTCGCTCATGATCCTCAATGAGCCCGAAACCAGCCTCCACCCCGACCTGCTGGCGCCGCTTGCCAGGCTGATCGCCGATGCGGCCACGCGATCGCAGATCATCGTGGTCTCCCACGCCGAACGCCTCGTCGCCGCGCTCACCAAGGCCGGCGGGCGACGGATCACCCTGGCGAAGCAACTGGGCGAGACGATCGCCCAGGACGAAGATCGGCCGATCTGGAACTGGCCAAATCGATAATTCCCGTCGTCTCGACCGGAGCATCGAAGGTGCGGAGTGGAGAGACGACGGAATTACTTTGCCAGCCTGTTGGATGGGTTTTCCAAAAGGACTGGCGGGCCTGATTCGTCAGGGGGTGCGACTCTCGTTTCGAATGTTTCGTTTGCTTGCCTAGATGCGCGCTCCGTGCAGTCCGTCAGGGCCAGCGCACCTCGGGCGGCAACGACATCAGTATAGCCTCGACGTTGCCGCCGGTCATCAGCCCGAACCGGGTGCCGCGGTCGTGCAGCAGGTTGAATTCGACGTAGCGGCCGCGGCGCGTGAGCTGGTGGGCACGCTCGGCTTCGGTCCAGGGCTCGTTCATGTGGCGCCGCACCAGCTTCGGATAGATGTCGAGGAAGGTCTCGCCGACGGCCCGCGTGAAGGCGAAGTCGCGCCCATGGTCGCCGCTGTCGAGATAGTCGTAGAAGATGCCGCCGATGCCGCGCGGCTCGCCGCGATGGGGCAGGAAGAAGTACTCGTCGCACCATTCCTTGAAGTTCGGGTGGTAGGCCGGATCGTGGGCGTCGCAGGTGGTGCGGAAGGCGGCATGGAAGTCGCGCGTGTCGGGCTCGTGCCGTACCATCGGCGTCAGGTCGGCGCCGCCGCCGAACCAGCTGCGCGTGGTCACGATGTAGCGCGTGTTCATGTGCACCGCCGGCACCTTGGGCGACTGCATGTGCGCCACCAGCGAGATGCCGGAGGCGAAGAAGCGCGGGTCCTGCGCGGCGCCGGGAATCTGGCTGCGGAACTCGGGGCTGAACTCGCCGAACACGGTCGAGATGTTGACGCCGACCTTCTCGAACACCCGGCCGCGCATCAGCGACATGGTCCCGCCGCCGCGATCCTCGCCGTTCGGGCCTTTCTCGCGCTCCCAGTCCTTGCGCTCGAAGCGGCCCGGTGCGCGGTCGCGGTGGGTGCCCGCCAGTTCGTCCTCGATCCGCTCGAACTCGGCGCAGATCCGGTCGCGCAGGCCGGCGAACCAGGAAGCGGCCTCTTCCTTGCGGCGGGCAAGGCTCGCCTCGTCGGGCAGGGGCGAGGGGCCGTTGGGACCGGTGGCGGTGCGGGTGGGCTTGGCGTTCATGCGAGCTTTTCGAATCCCGAGGTCTGGCGAAGGGCCTCGCTCAATACCATCGCGGCCGCCAGGGCGACATTGAGTGACCTTGCCCCAGCCTGCAGCGGAATCCGGACCCGGAGGCCGGCCGCCGCGTGGATCTCCTCCGGCACCCCCGCGCTTTCCCGGCCTAGCAGGAGGATGTCGTCGGGCTGGAACGTCGCGTCCGGCAGCCGTTCGGCCCCGGTCGTGGTCAGCAGAACCAGGCGTCCCGGCGGCCGATCCCGGCAGAACGCCGCCCATGAGGCGTGCCGGACGAGGGTGGCCAGGTCGTAATAATCCATGGCCGCCCGGCGGATCCGCTTGTCGTCCACCGGGAAGCCACAGGGCTCGATGACGTCCAGCGGAATGCCCAAACCGGCGGAAAGGCGGATGAAAGCCCCTAGATTTTGAGGGATATCAGGCTCAAAAAGGGCCAGACGCATGAACTTGACCTCTCCCGTCCGCGACGCGGAACGCTCCTTCTGCGGCACGCGGTCACACAATGCCGCGCATCGGCCCTGCGACCAACAGAGCCTTGAAACAAAAGGGGCTTTCCCGGCTATATACCGCCCTTCTCCTCGGGGGGACGGAAGAGAGTAATCATGGCTGCTTCAAGCACACCGGTACACGGGCACGGCGAACCGACTCGGCGCGACTTCCTGATGGTCGCGACGGGGGCTCTTGGCGCCGTCGGCGCGGCGGCCGTCGCGTGGCCCTTCATCAACAATCTCAATCCCGCCGCGGATACGCTGGCCCTGTCGACCATCGAGGTGAACGTCACGCCGATCGCGGTCGGCCAGGCGGTCACCGTGAAGTGGCGCGGCAAGCCGGTGTTCATCCGCCACCGCACCGAGGCCGAGATCAAGGAAGCCGAGGCTGTGCCGATGTCACAGCTGCCCGATCCGCAGACCGACAATGCGCGTGTCACCGACACCGCCAAGAAGGTACGGCCGGAATGGCTGATCATGATCGGCGTCTGCACCCATCTGGGTTGCGTGCCGCTCGGCAACAAGCCGGGCGACCCGAAGGGCGAGTTCGGCGGCTGGTTCTGCCCCTGCCACGGCTCGAGCTACGATACGTCGGGCCGCATCCGCAAAGGACCGGCGCCGAAGAATCTCGTGATCCCGGACTACCTGTTCACTTCCGACTCGCTCGTTCGCATCGGCTGATCGACCCAGGTCGTCCGCCTCAGATCTCGCTGGAGTTCCAGAATGGCCTCGTCACACGGCACGCCGCCGGTCTTCAATAACAAGGTGATCGCCTGGATCGATTACCGCCTGCCGATCTTCTCGTACATCGAGAAGGAATATCACACGTTCCCGACGCCTCGGAATTTCAACTACTTCTGGAACTTCGGCGCGATCGCCACGGTGATGCTGGTCCTCATGATCGCCACCGGCATCGTGCTCGCGACCAACTACACGCCGCACGTGCTGATGGCCTTCGACTCGGTCGAGCGCATCGACCGCGACGTGCCGCAGGGCTGGCTGATCCGCGACCTGCACATGAACGGCGCCTCGTTCTTCTTCATCGCCGTCTACATCCACATCTTCCGCGGCATGTACTACGGCTCCTACAAGGCGCCGCGCGAACTGCTGTGGATCCTGGGCGTGGTCATCTTCCTGCTGATGATGGCGACGGCGTTCATGGGCTACGTGCTGCCGTGGGGCCAGATGAGCTTCTGGGGCGCCACCGTCATCACCAACCTGTTCTCGGCGCTTCCGGTGGTCGGCGAATCGATCGTCACCTGGCTGTGGGGCGGCTTCGCCGTCGACAACCCGACGCTCAACCGCTTCTTCGCCCTGCACTACCTGCTGCCGTTCGTCATCGTGGCGGTCGTGGCGCTGCACGTCGTCGCGCTGCACATCCACGGCTCGAACAACCCGACCGGCATCGATCCGAAGGGCCCGCAGGACACCGTTCCCTTCCATCCGTACTACACGATGAAGGACGGTTTCGGCGTCATCTGCTTCCTGATCGTCTACGCCGTGTTCGTCTTCTTCGCGCCCGACTACATGGGTCATCCGGACAACTACATCCCGGCCAACCCGCTGGTCACGCCGGCCCACATCGTGCCGGAATGGTACTTCCTGCCGTTCTACGCGATCCTGCGCGCCATCCCCGACAAGCTCGGCGGCGTGCTGGCGATGTTCGGCGCCATCGCGGTGCTGTTCATCCTGCCGTGGCTCGACACCTCGCGTGTCCGGTCCTGCACGTTCCGGCCGATCTACAAGTGGTTCATGATGTTCCTGGTGGTCGACGTGATCGTCCTGGGCATCTGCGGTTCCAAGCCGCCGGAAGGCTTCTGGGTGCCGCTGTCGCAGCTCGCGACGCTGTACTACTTCGCCCACTTCCTCGTCCTGCTGCCGATCCTGGGCAAGATCGAACGGCCGTTGCCATTGCCTGCCAGCATCGCCGACTCGGTGCTCAAGAAGAAGGCGGTCTAAGAGCCATGCGCAAGCCTTTCGCCCGCAATCTCCTGGTCTCCGGCGCCATCGCGCTCGCGGCCCTCGCCACCGGCACCGTCGCCATCGCGGCCGGCGGCGAGCATCCGCCGCACAAGCACTGGCACTTCCAGGGACCGTTCGGCACGTTCGATCGCGCCGCCGCCCAGCGTGGCTTCCAAGTTTATCAGGAAGTCTGCGCCGCCTGCCATTCGCTGTCGCTGATGTCCTATCGCAACCTGACCGAACTCGGCCTGACCGAGAACCAGGTGAAGGGCCTGATCAAGGACATCTCCGTCTCCGATCTCAACGACGACGGCGCGCCGGTCGACCGGCCCGCCCGCCCGTCCGACCGCTTCAAGAAGCCGTTCCCGAACGAGGCCGCCGCGGCCGCCGCCAACAACGGCAAGGCGCCGCCCGACCTCAGCGTCATCGTCAAGGCCCGCGAGTTCGGTCCCGACTACATCTACGGCATCCTCACGGGCTACGTGCCGTACGACAAGCTGACGCCGGAGCAGATCAAGGAGTTCGACGTCAAGAAGGACGACAACTTCAACAAGTACTTCCCGGGCCACAAGATCGCCATGGCGCCGCCGCTCAGCGACGACAAGGTGACCTTCGCCGACGGCACCAAGGCCACGCTCGACCAGGAAGCCTCCGACGTCGTCGAGTTTCTGGCCTGGGCGTCCGAGCCGCACATGGAAGACCGCAAGCGCACCGGCGTGCGGGTCATCCTGTTCCTCCTGGCGCTGGCCGGCCTGATGTACGCCGTGAAGCGCACGGTCTGGGCCGACAAGCACTGACGCAAAAGCGTTAGAGCCACTTCCTCCCCATTCAAATGGGGAGGCGGTGACGTAATCGCCGACGGAGGGGTCATGGCGTTGCGAAGCCCATGACCCCATCGCCCCGTATGACGGGGCACTTCCCCATATGAATGGGGAAGCAATGGGGGGCGACCGGCCCGATCTAGGTCGGAAAGACCCCCTGCCTTCCGGCGCTAGATCAGTCGCCCATCCAAACACCAACCTCATGCTGAGGAGCGCTCCGCAGGAGCGCGTCTCGAAGCATGGGCACGAGCACCGCGTCTGTTGCCCATCCTTCGAGACGCGCCGCTTCGCGGCGCTCCTCAGGATGAGGGGGAATGGGTCAAGCCGAGACGGAAAGACTCTATCGCTTGAGACGCCGTTCGATCGCGTCGTATCGCTGGATCAGACGGCGGGCGCGATCGATCACCGGGATGTCGATCATCTTGCCATCCACCGAGAACGAGCCGCGGCCCTCAGCCGCGGCTTTTTCGTCGGCCGCGATCAGCTTCCGCGCATAGGCGACGTCGTCCGCCGTCGGCGTGAAGGCGCTCGTTGAGCGCGGCGACCAGGCCGGGATGGATGCAGGTGCCGCCGGAGAAGCCGAAGCGCCGCGCCCGCTCGGCGCTCTTCCTGTAGGCAGCGGGGTCGGAATAGTCGGCGACGGTTCCCAGGATGCCGAACGCCGACACCCCATGCGCCTGGGCCGCGAAGGCCACCATGCGCTTGGGCAGTTCCAGCGTCTCGTCCCCGGGCACCGAGCCGGTCTCCAGCGCGAAATCCTCACCGCCGAGCATCATGGCGATGACGCGGGGGCCGCGCTCGGCGATGTCGTTCAGTTCGGTGAGGGCGCGGGGATGCTCGATCATGGCGGCGAAGCCCACGCTTCCCACCGGCATGCCGCGCTCCCGCTCGAACTCCGTCACCACCTCGTCGAGCAGGCGCAGATGCTGCACGCCCTCGGTCTTGGTGACGAACAGCGCAGAGAGGCCAGGCCGCACCGCCGCCTCGATGTCGGGGATCGCCAGGCGCAGTGGCCGGTTGATGCGCACGGCGACGTCGGCGCCGCCGCGCGCCACCTTCTTCATGGTCTCCGGCAGCATCGCGCGGGCGTCCGGCTTCTGCGCCGGCTGCACGCTGTCCTCCAGGTCGACCAGAACGCAGTCGGCGCCCCGCTCGTGGGCCTTGTCGATGAACTTCGGGACGTTGCCGGGAACGTAGAGGATCGAGCGCCAGACGGGCGGAACAGGTCGGTTCACTTCTTCTTCTTTCCCGGGTTCGTGCCGTCGGAGATCGCGCCCGACGCGCACAGCTTGTCGTACTCCGCCGCGCCCAGCATCGGCTTCAGCAGGGCCTCGTTGTGCTCGCCGACCCGGGGCGCCGCGCTCTTCAGCGCGCCCGGTGTGCCGGACATGCGCGGCACGACCGGATGGGTCGGGATTTCGCCCATGTCCGCGTCGTCGATCTCGATCAGCGATTCGCGTTCCAGCACATAGTCGTCCTGTACGATCTGCGAGATGTCGTAGACCGGGCCGATGGTGACGCCGGCCTCGTCGAAATAGCGCAGGTTCTCGTCGAGATCGCGCGCGCCGATGAACTCGCCGATGATGCGGTCGAGCTCGACCCCGTTGCGTACGCGCTCGATGTTGGTCGAGAAGCGCGGATCCTCCATCAGCTCCGGCCGGCCGATCTTGGCGAGCACGCGCATCGCCATGCCCTGCGTCGAGGCCGAGAGGCAGACCCAGCTTCCGTCCTTCGTCTGGTAGACGTTGCGGGGCGCCGCATTGGTCGAGCGGCTGCCGGTGCGCACCTTCACCTCGCCGGTCAGCCTGTGGTTGGCCGCCTGCGGACCCAGCATCGAGAACAGCGGATCGAACAGCGGCAGGTCGAGCACCTGGCCGTTGCCGCCGTTCATCTCGACCTCGCGCAACGCCACCATCACGGCACCGTAGCCGTTCAGGGCGGCCATGCAGTCGGCGAGGTACATGGGCGGCAGCACCGGCTCGCGGTCGGCGAAACCGTTCATCGAGGCGAAGCCGCTATAGCCCTCGATCAGCGTGCCGAAGCCCGGCTTGTGGCGATAGCGTCCGTCCTGGCCCCAGCCGGAAATGCGCACGATCACCAGCTTCGGATTGATCGCGTGCAGCTCGGCGGGCGACAGGCCCATGTCTTCCATGACGCCCGGCCGGAAGCTCTCGACCAGGATGGCGGCGGTCTTCGCCAGCTCGCGCACGATGGTGCGGCCGGCATCGGAGCGCAGGTCGAGCGCCACGCTCTTCTTGTTGCGGCTGTAAACCTTCCAGGCGGTCTCGACGCCCTTGACGCGCCACGAACGCAACGTGTCGCCCTCGGGCGGCTCGATCTTGATGACCTCGGCCCCGAAGTCCGCAAGCTGCAGGGTCAGCACGTTGCCGGCCACCAGTCGCGACAGGTCGACGACGCGGACCCCGTTCAGGGGGCCGCGCGCGTCGGGGGTGAATGATTTCTTGGAGGGACGTTTGGCGGGCATTTCTCGGTAACGAAAATCCTGTCATCCCGAGCGCAGCGAGGGACCCTTGGCGATGCCCTGAAAGGTCCCTCGCTGGCGCTCGGGATGACAATGGTGGCGGGAACGGCCTCGTGCGTCAGCCGACGTGCTTGGCCATGAATTCGAGCGTGCGCTCCATCGCCTTCTTCGAGGCGGCGGCGTCCCAGCTGCCACGCTCGTCGCAATGGAACCCGTGATCGGCCGGATAGTCGAAGATCTCGACGGTGGGATGCAGCGCGCGCAGCTCGTTCACATGCGCCATCGGGATATGCATGTCCTTGTCGCCGAAATGCATCTGGGTCGGCACGGTCGGCTTCTCGTTCCTGGCGCCATGGATGCCGCCGCCGTAGTAGGCGGACACCGCATCCGGCTTGAGCCGGGTCGCGGCCAGCCAGCTGATCGTGCCGCCCCAGCAATAGCCGGTCACGCCGACCTTCTTCACGCCGCGCTTCTTCAGCTCGTCCATCGCCGCCTGGACGTCCTGCACGGCCTTGTCGGTGAAGCCCGGCGTCATGACGTAGCCGCGGCCCTCGGCGATCGTGTCCGGCGTATAGCCGAGCTCGATGCCGGGCTTGATGTGGTCGAAGAAGCACGGCGCCAGGGCGAGGTAGCCCTCGGCTGCGAACTTGTCGGTCACGCCGCGGATGTGGTGGTTGACGCCGAAAATCTCCTGGATGACCACGATGCCGCCCTTCGGCGTGCCGGCCGGGGTGGCGAGGTAAGCGCCGATCTCGCCGGCGGCAGACTTAAGACGGATATCTTCGCCCATGAATAATCCTCCCTGTGTGAACGGTATTGGACCATGGTAAGCCCGCGCCGTTCAAGGAATCTGCACCATGTATCTTCCGAAGCATTTCGCAGGCGATGAAACCGTCGGCCGCGAGGTCATGCAGGCCCATAGCTGGGCGTTGCTCATGACGACCGACGAGGCCGGCGCGCCCTTCGCCACCCACCTGTCGCTGCTCTGGCAGGACGACGGCAGCGAACACGGTTCGCTGATCGGCCATATCGCGCGCGCCAATCCGCACTGGAAGCTGTTCGAGCGGCCGGCGGAGTCGCTGGCCCTGTTCTGGGGACCGCATGCCTATGTCTCGCCGACCTGGTACACGCCGGGCCCCAAGGTGCCGACCTGGAACTACGTCACCGTGCATGCCTACGGCCGCCCGCAGATCGTCGAGGACACTGAGGGCGCGCTCGACGTGCTCGCGAAGCTCGCGGCCGCCTATGAAGGGACGGATGCGTCGTCCTGGGGACTGGATCGCCTGCCGCCGGGTAATGCCGAGGCCCAGACCCGAGGCATCGTCGCCTTGCGCATGCCGATCGCGCGCCTGCAGACCAAGATCAAGCTGAGCCAAAACCGCGACGTCGAGGACCGGCAGCGCGTGATCGAAAAACTCGAAGAAAGCGACAACCAGGACGCGCAGTCGACGGCACGATGGATGAGGCGCATGCTGTGATGACGCAGCCGATGCAATTGCTTTACATCGACTGAACCATCGGCCAATTTCCTCGCCAATCAAAGGGAGGAAACAAGATGACGATCCGTCGTCGTGGTCTCGTGAAGCGTGGTCTGGGAACCGTGATCGCTGCCGGCGTCGGCATGCCGCTGTACCTGCCGGCGGCCCGCGCCCAGACCTATCCCAGCAAGCCGATCACCTTCATCGTCCCGTGGCCCGCCGGCGGATCGAGCGACATCACGCTGCGCGCCATGTGCGAGCGGGCCGGCAAGGTGCTGGGCCAGCCCTTCCAGATCGACAACAAGGGCGGCGCCTCCGGCACGCTGGGGCCGGCCACGATGGCCGCCACCGCGCGGCCCGACGGCTACACGCTGTCCCAGCTGCCGATCTCCGTGTTCCGTCTGCCGGTGATGCAGAAGACGGCGTTCGATCCGTTGAAGGACTTTACCTACGTCTCGCATCTCAGCGGCTACACGTTCGGCGTCACGACGGCGGCCGACCAGCCCTACAAGACCTTCAAGGACGTGATCGAATACGCCAAGGCCAATCCCGGCAAGGTGACCTATGGCACGCCGGGCGCCGGCACCTCGCTGCACATCGGCATGGAGCGCATCGCCGCCCAGGCCGGAATCAAGTGGACGCAGGTGCCGTTCAAGGGCGGTGCGGAAACCAACGCCGCCGTACTCGGCAAGCACACGACCCTGCAGGCCGACTCCACGGGCTGGAAGCCGCTGGTCGACGCAGGCCAGCTCCGCCTGCTCTGCGTGTGGACCGAGAAGCGCACCAAGAACTGGCCCGACGTGCCGACGCTGAAGGATCTGGGCTTCGACATGGTGTTCGACTCGCCGTTCGGCATGGGCGGACCGAAGGGCATGGACCCGGCGGTGGTGAAGAAGCTCGATGAGGCGTTCAAGGTCGCGCTCGAGGACAAGGACGTCATCGCGACCCTGGAGAAGTACGACATGTCGCCGCGCTACATGCCGGCCGCCGCCTACGACAAGTTCGCCCGCCAGCTCTACGCCGAGGAGAAGGCGGCGCTGGAGAAGCTCGGCCTCGCCGCCAAGAGCTAATACGCCCGGGACAACCGTGGCCGGACTGAAGAGGGAGGAGTTCATGCGTCGTCGTTCGTTCATCGCGGCGTCGGGGGCGGTTGCGTCCGCCGCTCTTGCGCCCGCGATCGGGTATGCCCAGGGGGCCAAGGATTTTCCCAACAAGCCGATCACGCTGATCATGCCGTGGCCGGCCGGCAGCGGCGTCGACGTCTGGCATCGCGCCCTGGGCGACGCCGCGGCCAAGATCCTCGGCCAGCCGGTGGTGATCGACAACCGCACCGGCGGCTCGGGAACCAGCGGCCCCGCCAGCATGGCCGCGACCGCCAAGCCGGATGGCTACACGATCGCGCAGATGCCGGTGACGATCTTCCGTCTGCCGCACATGCAGAAGACGCCGTACGATCCGATGAAGGATTTCACCTGGATCCTCCACACCTCGGCCTACACGTTCGGCGTGGTCGTGCGGGCGGACTCGCAATTCAAGACCTTCCAGGACGTCATCGCCTTCGCCAAGGCCAACCCGGGCAAGTTCACCTATGCGACACCGGGCGCCGGCAGCTCGCTGCACGTCGGCATGGAGCAGATCGCCCACAAGGCCGGCGTGAAGTTCACCCATGTGCCCTTCAAGGGCGGGCCCGAGGGCTGGGCGGCGCTGGAAGGCGGCCATGTCATGGCCGACGCCGACGCAACCGGCTGGGCGCCACTGGTCGATGCCGGCAAGTTCCGCCTGCTCTGCATCTGGACGCAGGAGCGCAGCCCGCGCTGGCCCGACGCGCCGACCTTGAAGGAGCTGGGCTACAATCTCACGCTCGACTCGCCGTTCGGGCTCGCCGGTCCGAAGGGCATGGATCCGGCCGTGGTGCAGAAGCTGCACGACGCCTTCAAGGCCGCGCTCGACGATCCCAAGGTGGTCGAACTGATGGCCAAGTACGACTATCCCAAGCGCTACATGAACACGGCGGACTACGCCCGGTTCGCCAAGCAGCAATATGACGAGCAGCGCGAGGTCGTGGACCAGCTCGGGCTCGCCAAGAAGAGCTGAGCATGCTGCGTCGCGCTGAATTCTGGGGAGGCCTTTTCTGGCTGGGTGTCGGCGTGTTCGTCACCTGGCAGGGCTGGCTGCTCGAACTGGGCACCCTGCATGAGCCGGGCTCGGGCTTCGTCTTCTTCTGGCTCGGTCTCTTCATGTCGGCCCTGTCGCTGTCGATCACCGTCGCCGGCGCGCGGGGCGAGGGGCCGCTGCTGGCGGATCTCTGGCGCGGGGCGCGGTGGCGCAACGTCGTGATGGTGATCGTCGCGCTGATCGTCTTTGGCATCCTGTTCCAGAAGCTGGGCTTCGTGCTCTGCAGCCTGGCGCTGCTGCTCTTCCTGATGACCTTCGTCGATCCGGTCGAGCCCAAGCTCTCGATTCCGATCTCCTTGGCCGCATCGGTCGGCGTCTGGTACGTGCTGGAAAAGGTCCTGCTGGTGCAGCTCCCCAAGGGAAGCTGGCTCGAAGACGTTCCCTATCTCTCCTGGCTGGCAGGCTGACGCGATGGACGTGCTTTCCGGTCTCTACCAGGGATTCGCGGTCGCCTTCGACCCGGTCAATCTCCTCTACTGCTTCATCGGCGTGTTCATCGGCACGCTGGTCGGCGTGCTGCCGGGCATCGGACCGATCTCGGCCATGTCGCTCCTGCTGCCGGTCACGCTCTCCGGCTCGCCCGAGTCGGGCATCATCATGATGGCCGGCATCTACTACGGCTCGATGTATGGCGGCTCGACCACCGCGGTGCTGGTGAACATCCCGGGCGAGGCCGCTTCGGTCGTCACCTGCATCGACGGGCACGAGATGGCCAAGCGCGGCCGGGCCGGCCCGGCGCTCGGCATCTCCGCGCTGGGATCGTTCGTCGCCGGCACCTTCGCGATCGTCGCCCTGATGCTGGTGGCGCCGATGCTGGCCCAGGTCGCCGTGGCCTTCGGCCCGCCGGAATATTTCAGCCTGATGGTCCTTGGCCTCACCATCCTGTCGTTCCTCACGCAGGGCTCGATGGCCAAGGCGCTGTTGATGGCGGCGGTCGGCGTCGTGGTCGGCCTGATCGGCCTCGATCAGATCACCGCCATGCCGCGCCTCACCTTCGACCGTCTCGAACTGGTCGACGGAATCGGCCTGGTGCCGGTCGTGATGGGCCTGTTCGGCGTGGCCGAGATCCTGGCGAACATCGAGCAGCAGATCCGCCGCGACATCGTGCAATCGCGGATCGGCAGCCTGTGGCCCTCGCGCGAGGACCTGAAGGCGAGCGCCGGCCCGGTCGGCCGCGGCACGCTGCTCGGCTTCCTGCTGGGCGTGCTGCCGGGCGGCGGCGCGGTGATCGCCTCCTTCGCGTCCTATGCCATGGAGAAGAAGCTGTCGCGCACGCCCGAGCGCTTCGGCAAGGGCGCGATCGAGGGCGTCGCGGGACCCGAGGCCGCCAACAATGCGGCGGCGGGCGGCGCCTTCATCCCGCTGATGACGCTCGGCATCCCGCCCAACGTCATCATGGCGCTGCTGCTGGGGGCCTTCGTCATCCACGGGCTGCAGCCCGGACCACTGATGATGAGCCAGAACCCCAAGGTCTTCTGGGGCATCGTCGCCAGCATGTATGTCGGCAACATCATGCTGCTGGTGCTGAACATGCCGTTGATCGGCATGTGGGTTCAGGTCCTGAAGGCGCCTTACAGGATCCTGTTCCCGCTGATCCTAATGTTCTGCATCGTCGGCGTCTTCGCCTCGGGCAACGCCGTGTTCGACGTGTTCGTCATGATCGGCACCGGCCTGCTGGGCTATCTCATGCGCAAGTTCGGCTACGAGGCGGCGCCGCTGGTGCTGGCCTTCGTGCTCGGGCCGATGCTCGAGAACAACCTGCGCAAGTCGCTGATCCTGAGCCAGGGATCGTTCGAGATCTTCGTCGTGCGGCCGATCTCCGTCGCCTGCCTCGCGATCGCGGTCTTCCTGTTGATCGCGCCGCTCCTTCCCGCGCTCCGCAAGAAGCGCGAGAAGGTGGCGCTCGACGTGACCGAGTAGCTACTTCGCCTTCAGGAGGTCGGTGACCTTCAGGAGGATCAGCTCGTTGTCGTCGGACTTGCCCAGCGCGCGGCCCGACGAGAAGGGCAGGTTGTTGTCGTTGCCGACGATGATGTGGTCGGCGTCGACCAGGTCGACATTCTCGATGGTGAAGAACGGGAAGGTGAACTTGCCGTCCTTGGCCCCCGCGCGGGCGACCTTGTTCGGATCCTGGATGTCCATCAGGTCGATGTAGCCCACCTTCTTCACGAAGCCGTCGACGTCGGCCTGGCCGAGGTCGATCTTGTAGATGCGCTTGAACTTCGCCGGCGCGTTGAAGCAGTCGGCCTTCACCGCGCCGTCCTTGCACGCCTGGGCGGCGTCGCCCTCGGTGTCGTCGCGCTCGATGATCAGGCCGGTGCTGGCGTCGATCAGGTTGAAGTCGCCGATGGCGTTGGCCGGCGCCTCGAGCGTGTACTTGAAGCTCCTGCCCGTGTACTCGCCCTTGGCCACATCGAACTCGAGGATGCGCAGGAAGCGCTTGCCGTCCTTGGCCTCGGGTTCGCCGGACGCGGTCAGCAGCGGGCCTTCGAGCAGCGGATAGAGGAACTTGCCGTCGGGCGATGCCGCCATGCCTTCGAAGCCCTTGCTGCGCCGGACCTCGAACTTCACCGGGCCGGGCGCGCCCGGCATCGTCATCGCGGGATGGTCCGGCGAGCGCACGACCTTGCCGTCGACCTTGGTCTCGAAGATCTGCAGGACCTTGCCGCTCTTGTCGGTCTTGATCAGGTAGGGGCCGAACTCCTCGCCGAAGTACAGGAAATCGCCGATCGGCTGCACCGACTCGAGATCGAAGTCGCCGCCGGTCAGGTAGCGCCTGGGCGTGTTCTCGTTGACGATGCGGAACGGCACCTTGCGGTCGGGATCGCTGAGGAAGGTGGTCGAGACGCGCTCGACGGCGCCGCTCTTCCAGTCGGGCTTCACCACATGGAACATCAGCATCGAGTCGGGCGAGTTCGCCTTCGAGCCGAAGCCGTTGTCGGTCAACGTGAGGAAGGTGCCGTCCTTCAGGTTCTTGATGCCGGACAGGCCCTGCACGGCCTGGCCCTTCAGCGGCAGGCTGAGGCCGGTGGGGCGCGGGGCGGCCTTGTCGGAGAGGGCGGAGAAAGCCTGCACGCTCTCGGGCGTGTCGACCCGC
Source organism: uncultured Reyranella sp. (assembly GCF_945957355.1). Lineage (GTDB taxonomy): Bacteria > Pseudomonadota > Alphaproteobacteria > Reyranellales > Reyranellaceae > Reyranella. Next base: position 500,640 of record NZ_CAMFKM010000002.1, read on the forward strand.
TGGCCGGCCGGGCCGGCGTAGCGACCGGAGATCTGCAGCTCCTGCGGCGCATCGGCCGGGGCGGGGACGAGGGTCATGGCCGGCAGGATGGCGTGCCCTTCGAGGGTGGCAGGATACCGGGTCTGGGCCGAGGCCGGGAAGGCCGCGAGCAGGAGCGCGGTCGCGGAGGCCGCAAGCAGCAGATGTGTTTTCATGTCTGTCTCTTCATGAGGTGTGACATCCGCCTGCTACAGGCTGAGCGCTACGGTTTGCTGACGGTCCTTGTGGAAGGCGCCGTCGCGCGCGCAGGATCGTAACGGAAACGCCACTATTGCCCGCTACGCCAGACCTGCGTTTCCAGGAGTTCAAGATGGCCGCCGCACGAGATGACGACTACACCGATCCCGACGATATCGGCGTGAATGCCAGCACCGAGCCGTCGATCGGCGCGCTGATCGAGCGGCGCCTCAGTCGGCGCGATGCGCTGCGCGGCCTCGCGGGAGCCGGCATCGCGGCCTCGCTCGCGGGCCCGTTCGCCACCACGGACGCGCAGGCCCAGGTCAACGGTCCCTCGTCGCTCACCTTCAAGGAACTCGCCCACACGCTCGACGGCACGCAGCACGTCGCCGAGGGCTACGATATGCAGGTGCTGATCCGCTGGGGCGATCCGATCATCGGCGCTGGCGCGGACTTCGATCCGAAATCGCTGACCGCCGCCGAGCAGGAGAAGCGGTTCGGCTACAACAACGACTATCTCGGCCTCTATCCGTTGCCGGCCGGCAGCCGCAGCGGCGACCGCTTCCTGATGGTCGCCAACCACGAATACACCAACCCCAACCTGATGTTCGCCGGCCTGGGCAGTGGCCGCAGTGCGGCGCTGAAGGCCACGAAGGACCAGGTCGCGGTCGAGATGGCGTCGGTCGGCGGCGCGGTCATCGAGATCGCGCGCGCCGGCGCCGGCTGGAAGGTCGTGCCCGACAGCCGGTTCGCGCGCCGCCTTACCGCCACGACCCCGATGGTGATCTCGGGCCCCGCCGCCGGCAACGACAGGCTCAAGACCTCGGCCGATCCCACCGGCACGAAAGTGCTGGGCACCTTCGGCAACTGCGCCGGCGGCAGCACGCCCTGGGGCACCTGGCTGACCTGCGAGGAGAATTTCCACTTCTACTTCGACGGCGACGCGGCGCGGCTGGCCGACACCGAACTCGGCAAGCGCTACGGTGTGGCGCGCGCCACCAACGCCTGGGGCCGGCATGTCGACCGCTTCAACTTCGACAAGGAGCCGAACGAGCCCAACCGCTTCGGCTGGGTGGTCGAGATCGATCCCTATGAGCCCGGCTCGCCGCCGGTGAAGCGCACCGCACTGGGACGCTTCAAGCACGAGGGTTGCACCTATGCGCTGGCCAAGGACGGCCGGGTGGTGCTGTACAGCGGCGACGACGAACGGTTCGAGTATGTCTATCGCTTCGTTACCTCGAAGCCTTGGAATCCCAACGACCGGGCAGCCAACAAGAACCTGCTGGACGAAGGCACGCTTTCCGTCGCGCGCTTCAATGCCGACGGCAAGGTCGAATGGCTGCCGCTGGTGCAGGGGCAGGGCCCGCTGACGGCGGCGAACGGCTTCGCGACGCAGGGCGACGTGCTGGTGAAGACGCGACTCGCCGCCGACCTGCTGAAGCCCACGCCGATGGATCGGCCGGAGGACATCGAGACCAATCCGGTCAACGGCCGGGTCTATGTCGTGCTGACCAACAACGGCCTGCGCAAGCCCGACCAGATCGACAAGGCCAACCCGCGTGGCCCCAACGATCACGGCCACATAATCGAGATCGCGCCGAAGGACGGCGACCATGCGGCGTCGGAGGGCACCTGGTCGATCTTCCTGATGGGCGGCAAGCCCGGGCAGGATGCCGGCGCGCGCTATCATCGCGCGACCTCGGAGAACGGCTGGCTGAGCTGTCCCGACAACATCGCCTTCGACAGCAAGGGCCGCATCTGGATCGCGACCGACGGCGGTCCTTCGGCTGCGGGCATAGCCGACGGGATCTATGCCGCCGACACGGTGGGGTTCGGCAGGGCGCTGACGCGCTGCTTCTACCAGGCGCCGACCGGCGCCGAAGTGTGCGGGCCGATCTTCGCGCCGGACGACGGCACGCTGTTCCTCGCCATCCAGCATCCGGGCGAGGATCGCGGCTCGACCTTCGAGAAGCCCTCGACCCGCTGGCCCGACTTCACGGACGGCATGCCGCCGCGGCCGTCGGTGATCGCGATCACGAAGAAGGGTGGGGGGCAGATAGGAACTTAAGAGAAAGGTCCCTCGCTACGCTCGGGATGACAAAGAAACCGTGTCATCCCGAGCGTAGCGAGGGATCCTTATCTATTCTGCGCCGTGCGAGCTCTCGCGCTTGATTACAAGCGCTGCCGCTCGCCAATGTTTAACGCGCCGCAGGCGCGTTAAACATTAAACCTGAAATGAAACACATCGCCGTCCTTGACGGCGTATTCCTTGCCTTCGAGCCGGAGCTTGCCGGCATCGCGGGCGCCGGCTTCGCCGTTCAGCGTGACATAGTCGTCGAAGGCGATGGTCTCGGCACGGATGAAGCCCTTCTCGAAATCCGTATGGATCACGCCGGCGGCTTGCGGCGCCGTGGCCTCGCGGCGCACCGTCCAGGCGCGGGCCTCCTTCGGGCCAACCGTGAAGAAGGTCACGAGGTCGAGCAGGGCGTAGCCCGCGCGCACGACGCGGGCGAGGCCGGTCTCCTCGAGGCCAAGCGAAGAGAGGTAGTCGGCCTGGTCCTCGGCCGGAAGCTGCGCCACCTCGGCCTCGATGGCGGCCGAGATCACGACCGACGGCATGCCGCGCGACTTGGCGAAGGCCTCGGCCTTGGCGCTGTGCTCGTTGCCGGTCGCGGCCGAGCTCTCCTCGACGTTCAGCACGTACATCATCGGCTTGGCGGTGATGAGCTGCAGGCGCGCGAACACCGCGCGCTCGTCGTCCGTCAGCTTGGCCTCGCGGGCCGGCTTGCCGTCGCGCAGTGCGTCCAGCGCTTTCTTCACGACGGGGGCCTCGGCCGCGGCTTCCTTGTCGCCGCCCTTGGCCTTCTTCTCGAGATTGGGCAGGCGCTTTTCCAGGCTGTCCATGTCGGCTAGCATCAGCTCGGTCTCGACGACCTCGGCGTCGCTCACCGGATCGACCTTGCCGCTCACGTGCGTGACGTCGCCATCCTCGAAGCAGCGCAGCACGTGGACGATCGCATCGACCTCGCGGATGTTCCCGAGGAACTGGTTGCCCAGCCCCTCGCCGCGCGACGCGCCCTTCACCAGGCCGGCGATGTCGACGAACTCGAGCTGGGTGTTGATGATCTTGCCCGAGCCCGCGATGGACGCGAGCTTGTCGAGCCGCGGGTCCGGCACGGCGACCCGTCCGACGTTCGGCTCGATGGTGCAGAACGGATAATTGGCCGCCTGCGCCGCCTGGGTGGCGGTCAGCGCGTTGAACAGGGTCGACTTGCCGACATTGGGCAGGCCGACGATTCCGCAATTGAAACCCATGATCTACTCTTTGCTGCCCAGGCCCTTGATGTCGAGGCGGGCCGGAAGGTCGGGAGGCGGCGCGAGATGCGCCACCCGGCTCATGTATTTCTCGTCGGCCTTGGCGCCACCTTCGACCAGCAGCGCCGCTTCCTCTGCCAGCGCGTGCAGCACCTTCGGGACCCAGCCGTCCTTGGGATCGCGCTCGTCGCGCTCGAAGTCGTGCAGCACCCAGTGCAGCACCAGGTCCTTGTGGCCGGGATGGCCGATGCCGATGCGGACGCGGCGATAATCCTTGCCGACATGGGCGTCGATGTCGCGCAGGCCGTTATGCCCGCCGGCGCCGCCGCCCTTCTTCATGCGCACCCGTCCGGGCGCGATGTCGAGTTCGTCGTGGAAGACGACCAGCCGGTCGAGCGGAACCTTGAGGAAACGCACGGCTTCGCCCACGGCCTTGCTCGACTCGTTCATGAACGTCATGGGTTTCAGGACGATGACACGCTCGCCGCCGAGATGGCCTTCGGCCACTTCGCCGTTGAACCGCGCACGCCACGGGGAGAAGACACGGCGGCGGACGATCTCGTCCACCGCCATGAATCCCACATTGTGCCGGTGCCCCGCATAGCGCGGCCCGGGATTGCCGAGCCCGACCAGCAGAAGCATCGACGGAGCGGAGCCTTCGCCCGCTCGTTACTTCTTCGCCGGGGCGGGAGCGGCCTTGCCGCCCGCCGCAGCGCCCGCCGCCGGAGCGGCGCCTGCCGCTGGGGCAGCGCCCTCGGCCGCAGCCCCTTCCGTCGTGGCCGCTTCGCGCGCCACGGTCGGGGCGGCGATCGACGCCACGGTGGCGTTCTTGTCGCGGGTCACCACGCGCGCGCTCTCGGGAATGTTGAGAGCCGACATGTGGATCGAGTGGCCGATCTCGAGGCCGGTCAGGTCGACCTCGAAGATTTCCGGAATCGAATCGGCCCGGGTGCGCAGCGTGACCTCGTGCATGACCACGTTCAGCACGCCGCCGCGCTTGATGCCGGGAGAGGCCAGCTCGTTGCGGAAGCGCACGGGCACCTGCACGGTGATGATCGAGTCGGGGCCGATGCGGAGGAAGTCGAGATGCAGAGGCTTGTCCGTCACCGGGTCGACCTGCACGTCGCGCGGCAGGACGTCATAGTCCGTGCCGTCGACCGCGATCTTCATGCGGTGATTGAAGTAGCCTTCCTTGTGAATCTCGCGCTCGATCGTCTTCGGCTCGACGGCGATCATCACGGCCGGCTGCTTGTCGCCGTAGATCACGGCGGGAATCAGTCCTTCGCGACGGCTGGAACGGGCGCCCCCTTTGCCGGCCCGGTCCCGCATCTTCGCGACGACTTTGGTCGTCTCTGCCATTTCAATTCTCCTTGGGTTGCTCTGTCATCGCGGCGTGGCCTCCAGGGGTGCCCATCGCCGGATCTCTTGAAATTCCTAGTCGAACAGGCTCGAAACGGATGCCTCGTCGGTGATGCGCCGCATCGCCTCGGCCATCAGCGACGCGATGCTGAGCGGCCGGATGTTCGGCGACACGCGCACCGCCTCGGTGGGCATGATCGAATCGGTGATCACCATCTTCTCGATCGGCGAGGCCGCGACGCGGGCGACCGCGCCGCCGGACAGCACGCCGTGCGTGATATAGGCCGAGACCGACGTGGCGCCCTGGTCCATCAGGGCGACCGCGGCATTGCAGAGCGTGCCGCCCGAATCGACGATGTCGTCGATCAGGATGCAGTCGCGGCTCTTCACGTCGCCGATCACGTTCATGACCTCGCTGACGCCGGCCGCCTCGCGGCGCTTGTCGATGATGGCGAGGTCGGCATCGATGCGCTTGGCGATGGCGCGGGCGCGGACAACACCGCCCGTGTCGGGCGACACGACGGTGAGGTTGCGGTTGGAGAAGGTCTCCTTGATGTCCTTGGAGAACACCGGGCCGGCATAGAGATTGTCCAGCGGGATGTCGAAGAAGCCCTGGATCTGGCCGGCATGCAGGTCGAGCGTCAGCACGCGATGGGCGCCGGCATGGGTGATCAGGTTGGCGACCAGCTTGGCCGAGATCGGCGTGCGCGAACCGGTGCGTCGGTCCTGTCGTGCATAGCCGAAATAGGGGATCACCGCGGTGATGCGGCGCGCCGAGCTGCGGCGCAGGGCATCGATGGTGATCAGCAGTTCCATCAGATGGTCGTTGGCCGGGAAGCTCGTCGACTGGATGACGAAAACGTCCTCGCCGCGCACGTTCTCCAGGATCTCGACGAAGATCTCATTGTCGGAGAAACGTCGAATATTCGCCTTGACCAGCGGTAAGGCCAGTTTGGCGGAAATGGCTTCGGCCAGCGGTCTGTTGCTGTTGCCGGTGATAATCTTCATGGATCGCTGCCCTCGCGCCGGGGCGGGATGGTGTTAAGTCGTTGATCTAAAACAACAAAACGGCCATCCCGGGCCGCGACGGGGCGGAACATACCAATGAGTCGAAGCGCTGTAAACGCCCTGAAATATGGGCTTTTCGCCGCTCCCGATCGCCAGGCCCTCGAAACCCCGCACGCCTCAGGCGTGCGGGTTGGCGACGAAGGGCCACTGCGTCTTGTCGGCCTTGGTGTAGGGCAGCAGCGACCAGTCCGGCACCAGCGCGCCCGGAGCGGCAACATAGACCACCTCGCTGGCGATCGGCGCATAGGCGGCATGGAAGTGCTGCATCGATTTCACGACCACGACCTTCTTGGTCGAGGGATCGACGCCGAGCTTGGTGAAGCAGTCGAGGCTGTGGCACTGCGAGCGCGTGGAGTTGACGATCACCGTCACGCCCTCGATCTGCAGGGCGGCGGCATCGCCGATCGGGCTGGTGCCCTTGCGGGCACCGCCGAACTGGATGAACACGTTCTTCTCGAGCTTCAGCACCTTGGCACGCGCGTCGACCGGCGCACCGGATTGCGGCCCAAGCTTGCCGCCGAGGCGGATGTCCAGTTCGGCGCCTTCGCCCACTTCGAAGGCGAGCTTCACGGCGCCGGGATCCCAGAACATGGCGATCGCCGCGTCCTTCACCTTGCCGTCGAGCAGGGCCTGGAGGATGAAGGTCGAATCAGAGGCGGCACCGCCGCCGGCATTGTCCGACACGTCGGCCAGCACCATGGGCTTGGGCAGGTTGTGCGAGCTGACCCGCGCCATGGCGGCGTCCAGGGTCACGTAGGGCGGCTGGGTGGCTTCGCGCATGGCGAAGAACTCCTGGCCGAGTTCCTTGGCAATCTTCTCGGCCTTCGCCTTGTCGCCGTCGGTGATGGCGATGATCCGGCTGCTCATCTCCTTGATGTCGGACCACGGGAAGCCATGGGCGACCGAGAGCGAGAGCACGCCGTCCTTGCCCTCCATCGACATCAGCTTGTCGACGAAACCGCGCATCGGCTGGCGCGTGGTGTGGAACACGCCGATCA